>CAVUNL010000008.1:0-414005 GCA_963742795.1 uncultured Actinomycetes bacterium | reverse complement strand
TTCGGGCTCTCCATTTAGCCGGAGTAAGCTGAGACCGTGGCTGAGGTCCGTGGCGGGCTGCACTACCCGCGCTCGATAGGCGAGTTCCAGGCCTGGTTCCGCACCGATGCCGACTGCCTGGACTACCTGGAGTGGCTGCGCTGGCCACACGGGTTCGAATGCGCCAGGTGCGACGGCGTTGGAGGCTGGCGGACGGGTGATCGCCGGATCATGTGCGCCGCCTGCGGGCACCGGACCTCGGTGACGGCCGGCACGATCTTCGACAAGACGCGCACACCGCTGACCGTGTGGTTCACGGCCTGCTGGTCGTTCGCCACGGCTAAGGACGGGATCTCGGCGCTCAGCTTGCAGCGGTCGCTGGAGATCGGCTCCTACCAGACGGCGTGGGCGATGCTGGCCCGGTTCCGCTCGGTGCTGGTCCACCCGGGCCGCAAGCGGCTGAACGGCACGGTGGAGGTGGATGAAACCTACATCGGCGGCGAAGAGCCTGGGCTGGCTGGCGGGCGTGCTCAGGGCAAGAAGGTCCTGACCGGCATCGCGGTCGAAGTCCGCGAGCCCAAGGGGATCGGCCGGTGCCGGATGGCGCTGCTCGAGGACGGGTCGGCCGCGTCATTGCTTCCCTTCGTCACTGATCATGTCGCCCCGGCAGCGACAGTGATCACCGATGCCTGGATGGGGTATCACGGGCTCGCCAAGCTCGGCTACGCCCATCGGCGGCGCAGCCAGCGGGCTGCGCGGGCCCGTGGCGAGGACCCGGCCACGCTGCTGCCGGCCGTGCACCGCGTCGCTTCGCTGGCCAAGCGGTGGCTGCTGAGCACTCACCAGGGGGCGGTCGAGCCCGCCCACCTGCAGAGCTACCTCGATGAGTTTGTGTTCCGCTTCAACCGCCGGCGCTCGCGCAGCCGCGGCATGGTCTTCTACCGTGTGCTCGAGCTTGCGGCCGGTCACGAGCCGGTGCGCTACCGCAACATCACTGCCGGGAACAAGCCACGGAAGACCTCACCAGTGCCGCCTGCTACGCGCGGGCATCCGCCGAGCCTGGACCGAGTCACCGCCGGGCGTCCGTGGCGCGCTGCGTATCTGCCATACTCCGGCTAAATGGAGAGCCCGAAAGCTTCTTATGCGGACTTCTCCGTTATGCCGACCAGGCGGCGGGAGCACCCGGCGGGCCGCGGCGATGGGCAGGAGCGTTCGGCATAATCACAGCCCGTCGAGGAACGCCAGGATGTCGTCGGATGGCTGGTAGCGGCCGGGTGTAGTGTTCTGAGGTGCGGTCCGGGCGATGGCCCGTTCTTTAAGTGCCAGGTCAGCATGAATGTAGACCTGTGTGGTGGCGGTGTTTTCGTGCCCCATCCACAGTGCGATGACCGAGGTGTCGATGCCGGCGCCGAGCAGCCTCATGGCCGCGGAATGACGCAGAGTATGGGGCGATATGTTCTTCTCCAGCAGCGACGGGCACGTCTTCGCGGCGGTGGAGGTGTACTTGGCGATCCGCCGTTCCAGGGCGTCGCGGCTGAGCGGGGTGCCGCGGCGGGTGATGAACAGCGGGTCGGCGGGCAGGCCGCCGCGCTCGCCGAGCCAGGAGCGCAGGACCGTCACGGTGCCGGGGGTGAGCGGGGTAATCCTCTGCTTCCTGCCCTTGCCCAGGCAGCTGACGTGCGCGCCGGCGCCCAGGTGGACGTCCCCGATGGCGAGGCTGGTGAGCTCGGTGGCGCGCAGCCCGGTCTGGCAGGCGAGCACCAGCAGCGCCTGGTCGCGGCGGCCGGTCCAGGTCGTCAGGTCCGGTGCGGCCAGCAAGGCGGTGATCTCGTCTTCGGTGAGGTAGGTGATCAGGGCCTTGTCAAAGCGCTTGGGCGGGATGGCCAGGACCCGCTGGATGTCGGAGGCATGCTCAGGATGGCGCACCGCGGCGTAGCCGAACAGGGAGTGGATCGCGGCCAGCCGGGCATTGCGGGTCCGGACGCTGTTGCCGCGCTCGTTTTCCAGGTGGTTCAGGAACGCGCCGACCGTCTGCGCGTCCAGGTCGGCGATGTCCAGCCGGGACGGGCTCTTCCCCGCCTGCTGGGAGGCGAAGACGACCAGCATCCTGAGCGCGTCCCGGTAGGCGGCGACCGTGTGGCCGCTGGCCTGCCGCTGCAGGGCCAGGCGGTCGGTGAAGAATGCCTGCAGGGTCGGGGCGAGGGCGGTCATGATTGTCCGTTCAGGTGGGCGTGCAGCCGGTCGCCGGCCAGCGCCATCAGCTCAGGCGCGGCCGACAGGTACCAATATGTGTGTTTTGGGTCGTTATGTCCGAGGTAGGTGGACAGGCGGGGCATCATCGCGGCGACGTCGGCGCCGTCGCGGTACCAGCCGAGGACGGTATTCACCGCATAGGAATGGCGGACGTCATGGATCCGGGGACGGCAGCTGGCTGACCTCCGGGCCAGCCCGGCCTGGTCGGTGAGCTTGCTGAACGTGAGGCTGACGTTGCTGTGCCGCAGCCGTGTCCCGGCGGTGGACAGGAACAGCGCCGGCTCGGCCGGGCGGGGATGGTGCTCGTCCCGCAGGGCCGAGTACCGGGCCAGCGCGCCGGTCGCGGTGGGGTGCAGCGGGACCAGCCGGGTCTTCCCGAATTTCGAGTCCCGGACGGTGAGGATGCCCTGGCCGGCATCGAGGTCGCCGCGGTCGAGGGAGAGCGCTTCCCCGATCCTGACGCCGCTTGCTGCGAGAAGACTGATCAGGGTCTGGTAGGTGGCGGCCCGGAACCGGGGCCGCAGCGTGCCGGCTGCAGCGATGACGGCGCTGATCTCGGCGTCGGAGTAGATGTAGGGGGTCGCGCGGTCGTTCCCGCGGCGGATCAGCCCGGCCGGGGGAACCTGGACCGACGGGTCGGTGCCGTGCAGGTAGGCGGCGAACCCGCGGACCGTGCTGAGCCGGATTGACTGCCAGGCCTGCGAGGCTCCCGGCGGGAGCACCGCCCATTCAAGGGCGTCGGCGGTGGTGATGGTGCCGGTGCCGCGGTCGTCGAGCCAGCTGACGAACTGGCCGAGCAGCCGTCCGGCGGCCTTGAGCCTGAAGCCCAGCGCGCGGCGTAGCGCCAGGTAGTCCTCCAGGGAGTCCCGCAGCGGGCGCCCGCCCGCCGTCATGCGGTTTCCTGTCCGGGCCAGGGGCGCCCCAGCGGGCGCAGCGCGTTGATGTCGACCTTGGCGTAGATCGCGGTCGTGGCCGGGCGGGCATGGCGGAGAGCCTGCCCGATCTCGGTCAGCGACCCGCCGCCGCGCAGCATCGCGGTCGCGGCCGAGTGTCGCAGGCGGTGGGCGTGGACCGGCCCGGGGATCCCCGCCCGGGCGGCGGCCTCCGCGACGATCGTGGTGATCCCGAGGTAGGACAGTGCTTCCCGGGGTGCCTGGGCGGCGATGAACACCGTGCGGTCCAGCGCGCCGGCCGGGCGGCCGTCGCGGAGGTAGGCGACGATCGCCGCGCCGACGTCGGAAGGGAGCGGCAGCCGGTCGCGGCGGCTGCCCTTGCCCAGGACCGTGATCTCGCCGCGCCGCCAGTCGATGTCGTCCAGGCCGAGCCCGGCGACTTCGCCGGCCCGCAGGCCCATCCGGGACAGCATCAGCAGGACCGCCCGGTCCCGGCGCCCGGTCGCGGTGGCCGGGTCGCAGGAGTCCAGCATCGCCTGGACCTGCCCGGGCTCCAGCGCCCGGGGCAGCCCGGCCAGCGAATGCCCGGCCGGCGACGGCACCGCGCCCGCCAGCGGGACGGCCAGGACGCCGTCAACGTGCAGGAAGCGGAGCAGCGACCGCAGCGCGGTCACGATCCGCTTGGCCGACCGCGGCTGCTTCCGCGCCTGGTCCAGCACGAATGCCCGTACCTCGCCGGCGGTCAGCTGCTCCAGGTCCAGGTGCCCGTCGTGACCGAGTGCCCGCTGCTGCAGGAACGGGCGGGCCAGCCGGACGTTCAGGGCGACCGTCATCGGCGCCAGGCCCCGCTCGGACGCCAGGTAGGCCGCGAAACGGTCCAGCAGCAGGCTCGTCTCCGTCGCCGGCTCCGCTGGCGGAAGCGGGGCCGCCCTCAGCCTGCGGAGATAGCCCAGCAGCGGGCCGAGTGCCTTGGTGGTCCGCTCGTTGGCGTATCCCGCCAGGCGGCGGGCCGCGAAGTACCGTTCCGCCGTCGGCATGTCCAGATCCTGGGTGCTGATGCCCTCGGCGGTCATCCAGCGGCTCAGGTGAGCGGTCAGCCGCAGCTGGCAGGCTGCGGTGAGCGGGGTATAGCCGAGCCGGAACAGCTCGGCCCTGAACCCGTCCGCGTACTCCGCGAGCGGCCCGGTCACCTTCGCCCAGGACGGTTTCGTTTTCGCCATCATGTGCTCCTCTTCCGGACGTCCAGCGCGTCCGGAGAGAAGAATCAGCCCCTGACCTGGGAAGAAGCCGGAAGCAAGCAGCCGCTGGGCTGGGATTATGCCGAAATGCCGACGATGCCGGCGAAGCCCGCAGCGTCCTCACAGCTCATGGTCGGCATAACGGAGAAGTCCGCATAAGAAGCTTTATGCCGATATCGGCATAACGCTTCGCTCATGATGCCCACTCAGCCCGAGCAGTAGCCGGTCGCCGAACAGCGCCGGGTGATACACCGCGTCAGCGTCGGCGACCAGCGTGTCGCACACCCCGGCCAGGTCGAGTAGCCGGTACCACGCCGCGTTATCCCTGGCGAGCCGGGAGACCTCCAGCGCCAGGATGATCCCGACCTGGCCGAGGGCGACCTCGGCGACCATGCCCTCGAACCCGGCCCGCTGCCCGGTCACCGACCCGGAGATGCCCAGGTCGCCGTCAACGACCCGGATCGCCTCCCGCGGCCAGCCCAGCTGCTGAGCCCGGTGGACCAGGTCATACTGGCGGGCGGTCGATTCGGTGTTCCGCTCCACCTGGACCAAGGTGGACTGGCGGACATATATTACGGCCGCTCTGCAGAGTTGGGAGCTGGTTATCTTCCCGGACTCACTCATCGCCCGCCCCCGCCGCCACCGCGGCCCTGGCGATCAGGCCCGCCAGCAGCGTGGTCGCCGTTTCTACCCGGGGGCCGGGGAGCTGGCCGATCAGATCCGGCGGTGGCGCCGGAACCTGGTCCGGCAGCAGACTGAGCTGAACAGGCTGCACGATCGTCCTCCTTGGCAGGTGGGTTTCGTGCAGCCTGCCCCCGGTCATCGCGGCTCCGGGCGCAAAGAGCCGAAACCAGCACCGACAGGCCCAGCAGGTCCGCTGTCCCGCCCAGCGTCCCCGTGCCCGGGTCCGGGTCGTCGTGCTGGCTGGTCCACTCCGCCGGGATCAGCCGCTTGCTGCCATCGGGCAATTCCAGCATCAGCTCCAGATGGCCGAGCCGGCGCATCCAGCCCAGCACGCGCAGGTCACGGCCCTCCAGCGGATGCCGGGCCTGGGTGATGACCACGGTGGCCGGCAGCGCGGGCCTCACCGGCACGTCTCCGTCACCACCTGCACCCGGCACCCGGCCGCATGGCAGATCGCCTGGGCGGCCCGCGCGGCGTTGACGGCGTCCATGCACAGCGCTGCTTCCCGCAGGTCAACCGGGATGCCCTCGGCGATGCCGGCCGCCACCAGCAGCACCTGCCGCTCCCCGTCCGAGCATGGCAGCACGCCCTGCACCGCGGCAGCCGCCGCGGCCAAGTCGATAGCCGCGACCTCCCGGCCCCGGAACGGCTCCCACCGGACCTCGACCGCCACCTGCAGGAAATCCTCCCGCAGCAGCCAGCCCTGATGCGAGATCAGCAGCTCAGCGGCCGCCTCGGTGGGCAGCCAGCCCTTCGCCCACGCCCGGATCGCCGCGGCGAGGTCATCGAAGCACGTAGTAAGGCGGGGAGTCGTTCGGGTCTTTGGACCACGAGATAATGGCCGGGATCCTAGCGGAGAAAATCCACGATCAGCGGTTTCTCCGGCTGATCCGTCACATGCTCAAAGCCGGGTACCTGGAGGACTGGGAATACCGTGACACGCTCAGCGGGGTACCGCAAGGCGGCCAGGTGTCACCCGTCCTCAGTAACATCTACCTGAACAAGCTCGACGAGTTCGTCGAGAGGGACCTGATCCCGCGATACACGCGGGGAGCCAGCCGGGCACGCAACCCCGAGTACATGAGGATAAGAACCCGGCGGGACAGCGCGCGGCGGCGCGGGGACCGGGCCGCGGCCCGGGACCTGACACGCCAGATGCGCACGCTCCCCTCCATCGATCCGATGGACCCCGGATACCGGCGGCTGCGGTACATAAGGTACGCAGATGACCACATCCTGGGGTTCACCGGGCCGAAGGCCGAAGCCGAGCAGATCAAGGCCGGACTGGCGGCGTTCCTCCGGGAGACCCTCGGGCTGGAACTCAGCCAGGACAAGACCCTGATCAGCCACGCCCGCACCCAGCCGGCGCGGTTCCTCGGCTACCACATCATCGTCCAGCACTGCGACACCCGGATCACCTACGGCCGCCGGTCGGCCAACGGGAGAATCGCGCTGCGCGTGCCGCCGGACGTGATCAAGGCCAAGATCGCCCCCTGCCGGCGCCGGGGCAAACCCTGGCACCGGAACAGGCTGCAGAACCTGGACGACTACGACATCGTCCGGATCTACGGCGCCGAATACCGGGGCATCGTGAACTACTACTACCTGCTCGCCCAGGACGTCTGGCGGCTCAGCACGCTGTGCTGGTACGCCCAGACATCGATGCTGAAAACCCTGGCCGCCAAGCACAAGTCCTCCGTGGCCAAGATGGCCGCCCGCTACAAGGCGAAAGTTATCACCGGCCACGGCCCCAGGACCTGCTTCGAAGCCAGACGGCACCGCGAGGGCAAGAAGGACCTGGTAGCACGGTTCGGCGGGATACCCCTCAAGCAAGACAGGCGCGCGGTCATCCATGACCCCGCCCCGGCCCGGATCGGCCACCCCCGCAAGGAACTGATCCACCGGCTCCTCAAGCGGGCATGCGAGCTGTGCGAGCACGGCACCACGGTGACAGTCCACCAGGTCACCGCGCTGCCGTGCTCGGCAAGCCCGGGCCGGGCCAGCCCGCGTGGGCCGCCCTCATGGCCAAGATGCGGCGCAAGACCCTTATCGTCTGCCTTGACTGCCATGCCTGGATCCACGCGAACCCCGTCGCGCACGCGGCATAAATCGCCGGAGAGCCCGGTGCATTGAAAGGTGCATGCCAGGTTCGGAGGGAGGCTGCCCGGGAAAGGCCTAGGTTCATGCAGCATGAACCCGGGACCTCGCCGGGCAGCCCACCCTACGCGGGGGCTGAAAGGCGGGCGATCGTTGATCCTGTTTCCTTGCCGTTGGCTAGACGGGTGACGCCGCAACGGGTTCCCTGAAAGCGCGGAAAGCTCCTTGTGTCAGCTATCCTCCGGCCGCGACTGACCGTTCATGACGGCTCGATCGGATACGCGGGAGGCACGGCGGCGGTGCCCGGCCGCTCATTTGGGGTTGCCGGTCACACCGGCATCAGCCCGTGCAGGGGGAAGACCGCGTCGCGGGTGGCCATGATCGCCCGGTCGACCGGATGGCCTGGGTCGTAGCCGGACTCCCACGGCCTGAATACCGCAGGTGCCCCCTCGGTCATCTGTTCGGGTGCGGTCAGGCCGGTGCGCCGCGCGACATACTCCCGCCACGAGGCGGGGGTCGGCGCCGCCGGGTCGATCGGCTGGCCTGCGGCCTCGGCGAGCAGATGGGTCCAGCTCCGCGGCACCACCTGCACCAGGTCATACCCTCCGCCGCCGGTGAGCAGCCAGCGCCCGCCAGCCAGGTCGTGGGCCAGCGTATGGATCGCGGCGTGGGCGGCGCGCTGCCCGTCAATGCTCAGCTCCAGGCGGGCCAGCGGATCCAGCCGGTGGGTGTCGGCCCCGTGCTGGCTGACCAGGACCTGCGGCCGGAACTGGGCCAGCAGCGGCGGGATGACCGCGTGGAAGGCGCGCAGCCAGCGGGCATCACCGGTCCTGGCGGGCAGCGCGACATTGACCGCAAACCCCTCCGCGCCGGGCCCGCCGGTCTCGGCGGGCAGACCGGTGAACGGGAACATGTCCGCCGGGTGCTGGTGCACGCTGATGGTCAGCACCCGCGGATCGGACCAGAACGCGGCCTGCACCCCGTCGCCGTGGTGCGCGTCGATGTCCACGTAGGCGATCCGCTCGGCGCCGTGTCCCAGCAGCCAGGCGATCGCCGCCGCGACGTCGTTGTAGACCCCGAACCCGCTGGCGCGGGCGGTCATCGCGTGGTGCATGCCGCCCGCGATGCTGGCCCCGTGCCCGGCCGGGCCCGACCACACCGCGCGGGCCGCGGCCAGGGTCGCCCCGGCCACCAGCGCCGATGCCTGGTGCATGCCGGCAAATATCGGCTGGTCCCCGGTGCCCAGCCCGAACGCCCGCGCGTAGCCCTGCTGGGCCGCCTCCAAGCCGCGGGCACCAAGCTCATCGGCCCAGCCGCTAACCGTCCGCACCGCCGCGACGTACCCGGGGTCATGCACCAGCTCCAGGTCGGCGTCGGTGGCCGGGGCCGGGGCGGCCACGGTCACGCCGGGCTGGCTCCACAGCCCGAACTCGCGCGCGAGCCGCATCGTCAGCTCCAGGCGCACCGGCGCCAGCGGATGGCCAGGCCCGAAGTGATAGTCAGTAAGCCGCTCGTCCCAGGCCACATGCACGGTACAGGTCATCCAGCCACAACCCCTCTGCCGCCGTGCCGATTTGCGGCTTCGCCGGCCAGGCGCCCATCTTAAGCCGAGCCTGTCCGATAGCGGGTTTCCAGGTCCTGACCAGCCAGGGCGACTTCCTCTGCTACCGCGGCGAGAGCCCCGGCAGCGGCGACGATCCCGCTGCGCCACCCCTTCACGCGTTCCACCTGGCATTGCAGAGCCTGTTCGCGCTGCACAGATGCGCCGGTCTTTGCCCATTCCGGTGCGACTCTCGCCGCCGCGTGCTCGAGCACGGCCACGAACCGATCGGCCTGGTCCTTGCTGGCGGACAGCAGATCACCTGACTGCTCCAGGGCCTGGGACAGGCGTCTTTGCTGGCTCTCCACGGACGCGTAGAGCTCCCGTGTGCGCTCGTCCGGCCCCATCTCTCGCAGACTGGCATCGCGCGCGCGCTCGTCCCGGGCCGGTGCCTGTGCGGCGCGGGTCGACGGACGCCCGCCGCGTATCGCCCTGACCGCGTCAAGGTGCTCTTTCACCTGCCGCAGCATCGGGCTCACGCAGCCCGTGTCGGTGCTGCGC
The DNA here is from genome assembly GCA_963742795.1 of uncultured Actinomycetes bacterium. GTDB lineage: Bacteria > Actinomycetota > Actinomycetes > Streptosporangiales > Streptosporangiaceae > Palsa-504. Next base: position 404,760 of record CAVUNL010000008.1, on the reverse strand, counting down.
CACCCGCACGAGCAGGCGGCGAAGTAGTCCTCATCACCGGTCAGGCGGCGCCAGCCATCCCAGCGGTGCCCAGCCGCCTTGCCCCGCAGCAAGTCGAGCTCGTCATACGCTTGTTCGTATGATTCTCCCCGGGGGGCCAGGCTCGTCCTCGCGCCTGGGCCCATAGCCGGGCCCAATGGCTGCCTGGTTATGGTGGCCTGCTCCTCTAGGTCCCTGGCCTTGGCGTTCTCATCCATGGGGCTCATCCCCTAGACCGTGCCACTGAATGCAGCACCTAGAGGACAGCGGTCTTTCGATCGACCACGTCCGTGTCGATCAAGCTATGCCCGGGCGCAGCTGAGGTAAGGGTCCTTGGTCACGTCGCACCAGAGGCTAGGGTCCATGGCTGTATCCGCTTCTGCCCGAGGCCCGCAAAGCCGCGCCCGGCTAGATCGCCCACTATCTCGGCACTGGACCTGGCGGATGCCCGCCTCCTCGACTAGGAAACGGACGGCGCGAGCCAGGAAGTTCTTGTTGGCCCGAGCCGCTGCCTGGGCGTCGGGCACCACGGCAAGTAGGCGCTCCGCGAAACGCCGGTCGTCTTCATGGTTGTCCTTGCCGCCCAGCCAGTAGTCGTAGACACGGGCGATGCTCGGCCGGGTCACGTCGATGCCCACCGGGGGGTTCTCGTCCGTCACGACCGCAGGCTACTCAGCCTTGCCGCCATGTGCGCGAGGGCGGGCGGCCGACATGGGGTGCCGGTAAGAAACCAACGTGTCACCAGAGGCAAACGAGCGCGACCAGGAGCGTTGGGCGGCCGGGTGCCGATGGCGGCGTCGTAGTGCTACGGGACATCGCGAGGGCCAGGCGAGAGTTGACGGGTCTGACCCGTCGGGCACCTTGCCTGCCAGACCGGCCGGTGGTGCCTCGTACCGACCGTGACAGCTCGGCCAGTCGTCGGCACGCGATATCCATCGACACTATGTGCGTTCTGGTAGCCGGGCTAGATGGCCGCCGCGGCACGCCAGAAGGAAGGTTCTGTGCCGCTCGCTGCCTGCCCACGGCTCGGGCGGCTATCCGCGTCTGTGCGTTAGGCTCGCTCTGCTGCCGGTCCCCGGCATTGCAGCGACTCAGGCTTTGCTGATCCGGCGGCGCCACATGGGCCGCAAATTACCGCTGGCATCCTTACCTCGCGCTGTGGCACCGCGGCCGCCTTAGGGAAACGGTGACCGAAGTCCCGCAGGCGCAAGGCCGAAGTGCCCTGCCCGCGGCCGTCCGGCCGGGAAACAGTGGGCTATGCTCAGGCACCATGCCGGAGCGGGTGGCCTGGCCTGCCGCATCGGAGACCCGCGATGCTATTGGCCCTGCGGAACGGTGTCAGTGAGGAGGTCGGCCGGCGCCTGGCCAGGGCACACGGTGGCCCGTAGCGGCCTCCGCGAGAGCTCCGCATAGCTGATCGGGACGTGGCGGTCAGCGGCTGGCTGCTGCGTAGCATCGCTTCCGGGCAAAGCTGGTGAGGAGGATGAGTGGATGAGACCGCGGTCACGGCTCCCCCGTGGCGTGCTAGTCGCCACTGGGGCGGCTGTGCTGGTCGTTGCCGGGATTGCGGGCTACCTGAGCTTTGGGTATTCGCCGTGGGTGGCGGTGGCCATGACTCTGCTTACGCTGACCACAGTCGGGTTCGCGCCTGGCAGTCATCTGTCAACTGGCGTGCTGGTCTTCACCGCCGGGCTAGCCTTCCTCGGCGTCGGCCTGTTCTTCGTCATCCTGGGCCTAGCCGCGACCGCGATCGTGGAAGGCCGGGTGAGCCTGTTCTCGCGGAGCCGCCGGATGCGCCGGCGCCTTGATGAACTACGCAGACATTTCATCGTCTGCGCCTACGGCCGGGTCGGCCGGTCCATCGCGCAGGAACTGGAGGCTCAGGGCGTCCCGTTCGTCGTCGTGGATAGCAAAGCCGAACTGGAACCGGATCTGGAACGCGACGGGCGGTACTACCTCATCGGCGATGCGTCGGACGAGGCAGTGCTGCACAAGGCAGGGATCGACCGGGCACGAGGGCTGATCTGCGCCGTGGACTCGGACGCCGAGAACGTCTTCATCACCATCGTCGCCCGGTCGCTCAGCCCCGATCTGCTCATCGTGGCCCGGGCCGCGCGGGAACATTCGGCCGACCGGTTGTACCGGGCGGGCGCTACCCACGTGGTATCACCGTATGTGACCAGCGGAAGGCGGATGGCGAACCTGGCCGTCCGGCCCCACGTGGTGGAGTTCTTCGATGTCGCTCGCGCCGGCCAGCCTGACCTGCGGCTGGAGGAACTGGCGATCACCGAAGGGTCTCCGCTGGCAGGCCGGCGCCTGCAGGAGCTGCGCGGCCCGGCGGTGCCGTTGCTGGTCCGCCGCCCCGACGGGCAGCTGATCGCCAACCCGGCCCGCGAGCTCCAGCTACAGGCCGGCGACGTGCTAATCGTCTTTGGTGAGGCCAGCGACCTGAACCCGCTCGACCGTGACTAGGACACAGGCACTTCATCACCGGCTCGCCACGCTTACCTGGCCGCGGCTCACGTCATCGAGCTGCCATGCCAGGCTCAAACCCCTCAGGCTTACCCACGCCTCAGCACGGAAGGGCACGGTGTCATCGTCCGGAGCAGATCGGCGCGCCCAGCACGACCAGATCCGGTCACCGATCGGCCCGCGCACGCCGCGTGCTGGCCGGAGGTCCACCTGGACGCCCTCCGCCCGGAGGGTCTTCGAGACCGCCTCGGCCACCTCCCGGGTCGATCCGTGCTTAGTCGCGCAGGCGACAAGGACACCAGGCATGACCAGTCTCCCTTCCATCAGCCGGGGACACGCAGATTCCGCACTGCCCGGAAGGGGCACGGGCACGATCCGGGGGACACCGGTGAGTAGCGGGTCAGGCTGATGGGACCGAACCGAAGCAGCCGTCACCGGCATTCCCGATGACCGCCTCGGTGAGGAGGTCATGGCCGTCGCCGCGCTGCGGCCGGGCGCCTAGCTCACAGGGCCGGAACTGATCGCCTACTGCAAGGAACGAATGGCTGCTACAAGTACCCGCGGGTTCCTGTGACGCTGCGTGATAAGCACAGCCCAGGACGTCCCGGTGGCGGCCGTCATCGCTCACCTCAAGCGCGGAGTGGCACTGCAGTGACACCATCGCACGCCGTTCCGCCGCCACGGTGATCGGCCGCAGTACCCGTGCAGGTAGCCCGGCAGGGACGCATACGACCGGCCTAGGTCCTGGTAATGGCGCCAGCCGGTGCGGCGCAAGGTCCCGGCCCGGCCCTGGGTCAGCCGCACCCAGACCCGCCGGGCGTGCTCGAGCTCGTCATAAGCCGCCTGGCAGACGGGCCGGTGCTCGGCGCGGGAATGCTGGGCGCCATTCGCTCCAAACGCCCGCCATCTGCAGTTTCGCGTGCTCCAACCGAGCCGCCGCGGCGGCTTCTTGCGCGAGCCTGGGGAGCGGCGCAGCGCTCACGGGGGGCGTGGGCCTGCTCGGCGCATGCCTCGTCCACGGCGCGCACCAGCTCGCATACGGCTAGGGCCCGCCCCTGCGGGCCGCTCGCAAGCGCGCCAGAGCGGCCTTTAAGACGTAGTCGAGGCCTGTGCCGTGGGCCGCTCCACTACGCAGATCATCATGGTGACCTCATAGTCCTCGTTGACTCCGACCCTGGGATGGGCATCGTCTGGGGCACCGAGGGAGCGCAGGAATGCCAGGTGCTGCTCAAGCTCGGCCAGGGTCGCGCCGTTAGCAAAGGCCTGCTGGACTCGGCGTGCATTCTTGTCCTCGGGTCGCACGGCCATCACCTCCGCGGCATTGAACGTGTCCACGAACGCGGCCCGCCCGACCCGCGGGCGCGTCGCAGAGCCATGCGGGTCGGCACATCATGCACCCCCGCGGCGGCGCACTGACAGGGACGAAAGGCCCGATAAAAGACCTGACGCTCATCCGCTCCGCAGTGCCAGGGCCTGGTGCATGCCGGGAGCCTCATCGGCGAGCACCGTGATCACATCGTCCAGGTTCGCCAGAACCGGCTGGCCTGGCACCCACGGCCCTTGGCGGGTACGCCGCGCCCTGTCCGGGCATGCGCTTGAAGATGACCCTGAGGCTGCCGGGCCTGGCGAGGTTGCCGAGGACAACGTTGAGGTTTGCGGCTGGCCACGTGAAGGGCTGGCCGACTGCCTGCAAGGGCCAAGGTCCTTATGTGCTGGGACGTTTGGTGCTGGGCAGGGGACGGCCCCGGGGGCAACGGTAAATGCTGGCGCTCATGCCCCGCAGGAAGAGGGGGTGCGCGATGAGCACTCAGATTCCCCCGGCCGTACCTACGATGGCAGGTGCTGCCGCGTCAGCTGAGGACAGGGTGATCCTTCGCGATGGCTCCACCGTTGTGGTCCGGCCGCTGGCCACCGGGGATGTCGCGGCGATCGCCGCGTGGTTCGAGGGACTGGGGCCAGAGACGCGGCATGCGCGCTTCCTCGGCAGCGTCGCAATGCTGGATGACCGGACACGCTCGCGGCTCGCCCAGGTTGACCACCGCGACCACGAGGCCCTTACAGCGGTGACACCCGACGGGGCTGTCGTCGGGATCGCGCGGTATATCCGGCTCCAGCAGTCCTCGACGGCGGAGGTGGCGGTCGCCGTGGCTGACCACTGGCGGGGGCGGGGAATCGCGACCCTGCTCCTGCAGCAGATCGCCGCGCGGGCTCGCGCAGCCGGCATCGACCGCCTGACCGCGCTATGCCTTGCCTCGAACACCGCAGTCCTGGGCCTACTGAACCGGCTCGGCCCGATGACCACCACCCCACCGGACGCAGAGGTCATCGAGGTACAGATCAACCTGTTGCCGCGTCGCTGAGGGCACGCCCGGCGCTGCGACGAATTCCCGGTCCGGGACCTGGTTGCATCCAGGTCCGGATATCCGCGCAACCCGATCACCCGGTATTACTCATCCATAACAGGATGATCTGGCGCCCGCCCGATCCACAGGCCGCTGATTACTCACCCGCCCGTATTCGGCGTTCGGTTTGCTCACCCTCTGGAACACTAATCGCGCAGCGTGACGATTGCTGGTCACGGCCGTCGCGCGAGATCCGCCGATCTGCACGCCGACCCCGGTTCCTGGCTAGCCGTCGATGCCGCGCCCGAACGGGATGATCTGCGTGCGGCTACCGCGTGACCGACGTTGGATCGTATCGATGAGCAGAAGGATGTCTGACACGACTCTGGATTCGGCGTCAACAGCGTGTCTCTCAGGGATGCCGGAGAGTGGCATTGCTCCAGAGAGGGACGGCCGCACCGGCGAGCGCGATCGCGGTCGCAGATCGCGGCCTCTGGATCGGACGCCAGCGCGCGGCATCTGCTCCCTTGGTCGCTCGCGGCAGGATGGCGGCGGTTACCGGGCTACCGGGTCCCAGCCGCGCAGGTGCTTGACGGATTGGCGGTACTCCCACTCGATGGCGTCTTTGAGCAGGTGCGCCAGGTGCCCGCCGGTGGTGATGCCGGCGATGTCGGCGACCCCGTGGCGGGTACCGACCGAGACGACGAACCCCTTGTCGTGGAAGGTGAACGCCTCCAGCGGCAGGCGGTTCAGTTCCGCGTCCAGGTTGCGGGCCACCGTCTCGCCCTCTTCCAGCGCCACCTGCGCCAGCGGGGGCAGCACGTGCCCGGTGTCCGGGTCGGTCACCGAGGCCAGGTCGCCGGCGGCGTAGATCTCGGGGTGGTCGAGCACGCGCAGGTACTGGTCGACCTTGACGCGGCCGTTGTGGCCGGCCGGCAACCCCGAATCGGCCACCAGCTCGGGTGCTTTCAGCCCGCCCGCCCAGACGAACACGCCGCCCTGCACTAGCTGGCCGTCGGTGAGCCGGAAGCCCTCCTTTGTCGCGGCGGCGATCGCCGCGTTGGTGCGGACCTGGACCCCCAGGTCAGCAAGGATTCTGGTGGCCTTGCCGATCAGCTGCGGGGAGGAGCCGGCCAGGATGGCGGGGCCCGCCTCGACCAGCTGCACGGCGGGCCGGCCGGGCGCCAGGCCGTGGCCGCTGGCCACCGCGGGCAGGATCTCGGCGAGTTCGCCGGCCAGCTCGACCCCGGTGGCGCCGCCGCCGCCGACCACCACGGTCGCCAGGCGGCGCTGCCGCTCGGGGCCGGTGGCGGCCGCGGCCTCGTCGAGCGCTTTGCTGACCGCTGCCCACACCCGCTCGGCGTCGCTGGCCGAATACAGTGACAGCGCGCGGTCGGCCAGGCCGGGGATGGCGAAGTCGTTGGGCCGGCTGCCGAGCGCCAGCACCAGCCGGCCCCAGCCGATCGGCCCAACTGCGGTGAGCAGCCGCAGGCCGGCCAGGTCGAAACCAGTGATCTCGGTCTGGGCGAAGCGGACCCGCTCGGCCAGCACGTCCTGGAGCGGGATGCGCACCGCGCCGGCGGCGCGGGTGCCGCCGGCGACCCGGGGCAACTCGGTGAGCACCTGGTGGTAGTCGTGCCGGTCGACCAGGGTCAGCTCCATCTTGGGGTGGTTGCGCAGCTTGGCCGTCAGGCGCAAGGCGACGTGCAGCCCGGCGTAGCCCGCGCCGGCGATCACGATCTGGCCGCTGCTCCCGGAGTTGGATGCGGGCACGGCGTCCTCCACGGGTATTGCCCTTCCTGGGAGATGGTTGCTGGCCGGTCACACATCCCTGGGCCGGCCGGGCGCTGGCCCGGTGCTTGCTCCGGACGGGGAGGCCAGCTGTCTCGTTACAGCTATTAACGGTAACGAAACTATGAGGCAGGGTATTGATGCGCGCCTCGGCACGCTGACGACGCTCGCGAAGGCCGGGCAGGCCTCATGGCGCAGCGGCGAGGACCGGATGCGGGGAGGTGCCTGGTGAAGGCGATTGCGGTGACGGATGAGGCTGCGGGAACGGCCGGGATGACGCTGGTGGAGCGGCCCGAGCCGGAACCGGCGATAAACGACGTCGTTGTCCAGGTTCATGCGTCGGGATTCACCTCGGGTGAGCTGACGTGGCCCTCGACCTGGACCGACCGCGCCGGCCGTGACCGGACACCGTCGATTCCGGGGCACGAGCTGGCCGGGGTGGTCACCGCCCTCGGCTATGGCACGACGGGGCTGTCGGTGGGACAGCGGGTGTTCGGCCTCACGGACTCCTATCGCGGCGGCGGGCTGGCGGAGTATGTGGCGATCGAGGCACGCAACCTCGCGCCGCTGCCGGGCGACGTCGGCTTCACGGCGGGCGCGGGCCTGCCGATGCCGGGCCTGACCGCGTGGCAGGGACTGTTCGGCCACGGCCGCCTTCAGGCGGGGCACAGCGTCCTGGTGCACGGCGCGGCCGGCTCAGTCGGGTCGGTGGTGACGCAGCTCGCGCGTGAGGCTGGCGCGTACGTCATCGGCGCCGGACGCGCCGCCGGCCGTCAGAAGGCGCTCGGCTTCGGCGCGATGGAGTTCGCCGACCTTGAGAACGACGCGCTGGAAGACGTCGGCGGCGTTGACCTGGTGTTCGACGTCATCGGCGGAGACATCCAGAGGCGGTCCGCAGGCGTGATCCGGGCCGGAGGAACGCTGGTGACCATCGCCGGCCCGCCCCAGGCGCGGCCTGTGGACGGCCTGGCGGTCGACTTTGTTGTCATGTCCGATCGTGCCCAGCTGGGTGAGATCATCCGGCGGGTGCGGGACGGACGGCTGCGGACGAACATCGGCACCGTCGCGACCATCGACGATGCCGTCGCGGCCTTCAATCCGGCCGAGCGGATCAGCGGGCAGCCGATCATCCGCGTTCGTCCGTGAGCGACACGCGCCCACCAATGGGCGACGTAGACGGGGCGGTGTTGGCGGGGTGTCAACAGCAACGCCGTTAGGGCCACGGCCATCGGCAATGCCAGGAAGGGGCCTCCCATCAACAAACAGTCCAGCACGCAGCAATCGCGCCGGCGGCCGCGGGCGATCGATCTGCGGCCCATTGCGATCATTGATGCCGGGCCCCGTTCCGTCCACGGGCGGCCTGTGGAGGTGAGAGATGCAGGTAGCGGGGATTCGCCGGATCGGTGACCGGGTTGAGATTATCGAGGTGGATGAGCCTCGGCCGCTGGCGGGCGACGAGGTACTGCTCGAGGTGATGGCGGCCGGCGTGGGCAACTGGGATGAATTCGTCCGCACCGGCGGCTGGGACGTGGGCGCCAGGCCGCCGATGGCGCTGGGCGTGGAGGCAGCCGGCACGGTGATGGCGGCTGGCCGGGCGGTCAGTGACTGGGCACCCGGCGACGCGGTCATGACCCACCCAGTGCCGCTGCGGGACCAGGGGACCTGGGCCCCCCGCCTGATCGCCCCGGCCGGCCTGCTCGCCCGAAAACCGGACGGTGCCAGCTGGGAGGCCGCGGCCGCCTTCCCGGTGCCCGCGCTCACCGCCGAGCAGGTTCTCAGCGACACGCTCAACGTCCACGCCGGCGAGCAGGTCCTGGTCCACGGGGCCAGCGGGGTCACCGGCGGCCTGCTGGTCGCCCTGGCCGCGCTGCGCGGCGCCCAGGTCATCGCGACGGCAGGCCCGGCAAGCCAGCAGCGGGTAACCGCGCTCGGGGCGCGCCACGTGATCGACTACCACGACCAGGATTGGCCCGCACAGGTCCGCGCGATCACCGCGAACCGCGGGGTGGACGCCGCGGCCAACGCGGCACCCGGCGCCGCCGCCAGCGCGATCGAGGCGGTCGCCGGCGGCGGGCGGCTGGCGACCATCACCTCCGACCCGCCCGGCGGGCAACGCGGCATCACGGTCTCCAGCATCTACATCCGCCCGGACGGAAACCAGCTGCGCGAACTCGCGACACGATTCGCAGACGGCCAGCTGGAGATCCCGGTCGCCGCCAGCTACCGTCTCGCCGATGCCGCCCAGGCACTCGCCCAGGTAGCGGGCGGCCACACCACCGGAGCAGTCGTCCTCACGCCCTGACCCAAACCCGGGTAAGAACTGGCAGATGCTCGCACGCCGTATGACAATGCCTCATTGAAGATGTCCCCGCCGGCGCCGCAGTAACGGTCGATATGCGCGCGGGCTCCGCTTTCGCCCAGACCATACCCCGGGCCACACCTACTCGGCGTTGTCCCGATATCGGGACAACGCCGATTGATCCGACGTCGTGATTGTTCCGACCTGAGCGCGGATTGGTGTGCGTGGCAGGGCTATCGACTGGCGGCAGGTCGGAACAATCAGAGGCTGTCGAGGAAGGCGAGTAGCGGGTCGGGCGGCTGGTAGCGGCCAGGCGCCGTGTCGGGCGGGGTGACTCGGGCGATGGCTCGCTCTTTCTCCTCCATGTCGGCGTGCAGGTAGATGTTGGCGGTGGCCATCTGCTCGTGGCCGAGCCAGAGTGCGATGACGGCAACGTCGATTCCGGCGTGTCGCAGCCGCATGGCGCAGGTGTGGCGATTATGTGGAATGCCACATAACAGGCATTATGTGGATGGCTGGGTTATGTGGCTGGCAGCAGCATCTCCGCTGGTAGCAGAGCCGCGCGTGCCCGTTCCGGCCACATAAGCCGATGGTGTTACCCGCAGAAGCGGTCGAGCCATGCGAGGAGATCTTGGTCTGCTGTCCAGTCGGCCAGGGGTTCGGGGGTGAGCGACTGGTAGGCGCTCTCGATGGCTTTGCGTTTGGCTTCGGCGTCGGCGCGGGCGTAGATCTCGGTTGTGGACACGTCGGCATGACCGAGCAGGTCACGTATGTAGATCAGGTTGACTCCGGCCTGGAGCAGGTGCATCGCCCTGGTCCTCCTGATCACGTGCGGGGTGACGTTCACCCCGGCGGCGTAGCCGGGGTCGCGGCGGCGCAGGGACTGGACGTGCCTGGCGAGGATCTTGCTGACGCCCCAGCGGGTCAAGCGGGTGTGCTGAGATCCGTTGAACAGCGGGTCTGCGTCTTTGCCGACGCCAAGGTGGGGCGCGCGCCGGCTGAGGTAGTCCTCGATCAGCTGGGCTGTGGGATCCATCACCGGGACCCGCCTGGTCTTGGAACCTTTGCCGTGCAACGTCACCACCATCGGGCGGGCGACACGGACGTCGCAGGTGTTCAGGTCGCAGATCTCCTGGACGCGGGCGGCGGTGTCGTAGAGCGTGGAAAGCAGGACCGTGTCGCGCTGCCCGCGCCGGGTGGCTGGGTCTGGTTCGGCCAGGAGGGCTTTGACCTCGTCGCCGGACAGGTGGCCCATGTCAGCGGCGGGGGTTTTCTTCTGCTTGATAGCGATGATCTGGGTGGCCTGGCCGAGGAACTCTGGCCGTTCGATGGCGGTGTAGCGGATGAACGACCTGATAGCGGCCAGGCGCTGGTTTCGGGTGGACGCCGAGTTGCCGCGCTCAGCTTGCAGCCAGTCCAGGAACGCCAGCACCCGCGCCCGGTCGATGTCGGCGAGGCGCAGTTTCTCGGGCGGGATTGCCTGCACGTCGCGGAACCAGGTGAGCAGCAGCCTGATCGCGTCCCGGTAGGACGCGATGGTCTGGGCCGACACGTCCCGCTCGGCGGCCAGGTGGCTGGTGAGGAACCTCGACAGCCACCTGCCGGCCAGGTCGCCGCCGGCGGCCTGGCAGGCTCACTGCCGGGCTCCTTGCGGCTCGGCCGGGCCCGGGATGACATAGCCGAACCTGGCGCTGGCCATGGCGGCGACCTCGGGGTGCGCGTCGGCGGTCAGCTGGAGGTAGTACTGGGTTCCGCGCAAATCGGCGTGGCCCATGTAGGCCGACAGGTAGGGCAGCATGACCACCAGGTCCGCGGCGTCGGCTGCCCAGCGGCGCAGGTTCGCGACGGCGAAGCCGTGGCGCAGCGAATGGATGTGCGGGCCTCCGGGGAAATGCGGGATGTCGGCGTCGGCGAGGTGACGGCGGAACCTGTTGTAAACCGTGGACTTGTCCGCCGGCCTGGAGGGGTCGCCGGTGTGGAACAGCTTGTGACCGGGTTCGGGGCAGGGGTGAGCGGCCGCGATATAGCTTTTCAGCGTGGCGGCCAGGCGCCCGGTCACGGGCACAAGGCGGCTCTCGTGGTTCTTCCCGTCGCGTATCTCGATGGTCGCCCGGGCCGGGTCGAAATCGCGCAGTTCCAGGCCGAGTGCTTCGGACAGCCGCCGGTGACCGCGAGCACGCTGACCAGGGACTGGAAGGTGGCCGACTGCAGCGGGCCGGACAGCGTGCCGGCGGCGTGGATGAGCGCGGAGATGTCCTCCGGGGAATACAGGTACGGTGCCGGGCGCGCCTGCGACGGCCCGGTCATGCCGGGCGGCGGGATCTGGCAGGCCGGGTCGAAGGCGGACAGGTACCGGGCGAAACACCGTGCGGCCGACAGCCGCTGATTCTGGTAGGCCTGCGTCGCGTCGGCCGGTGCCGTCGCCCAGGCCAGGGCAGCCTCGGCGGTGACGGTGCCGTGCCCGTGGTCTTCCAGGTAGCCGATGAACTTCATCAGCAGGCGGCCGTGGCCGTCGAGCTTGTAGCCCAGGCTGCGGCGCATCGCCAGGTAGGCCGTGCCGTGCTCGCGCAGGGTGCTCATCGCGCGCTCCCCCTGGGACAGGGACGGGCGAGGACAGCGAGCGCCGCGGTATCAACGGTCGCGTACCGTGCCGTGGTGCGCGGGTCACGCTGGCGGAGAAGCTGCCCGATCTCTTCCAGTGAGGCGCCGTCGCGCTGGAGCTGGCAGGCCACGGCATGGCGGAGCCGGTGCGGTCCGAAGAAACCGGTCAGGCCGGCCTGCTCGCACGCCCGCTTCACGACCGAGCCGACCGATTCGGGGGACAGTCCCGCGAACGGCGCCCGCACGCTCACGAAAAGCAGCCGGCTGCTGGTGCGGGGGCGCCCGTGCCGGACGTAGTCGGCCATGGCCGCGCCGACATCGGCCGGGACCGGGAGCTCGTCCAGGGCGCTGCCCTTGCCGCGGACCGTGAGCACGCCCTGCCGCCAGTCGATGTCGCCGAGCCGGATGCCGGCCACTTCGGCCGCGCGCAGTCCCAGCCGCGTTAGCAGCATGAGGATGGCGTAGTCGCGACGCCCGCGTGCGCTTTCACGGTCGCAGGCGGCCAGGATGGCCGCGATTTCCCGGCCGGACACGCGGTGCGGCTCGCGGACCGTTTCCCAGCCCGGGACCGCCGGGACCGCGGTATCCAGCGGACGGGTGATGTACCCGGCCGCGTGCAGGAAGCGCAGCAGGCTCCGCAGCGCGGACACCATCGACTTGCTGTAGGCGGGACTGCGGGATCTCGCCCAGCCGGCCACGAACCTGGTGATGCCGGCGGCCGACAGGCCGTTCAGCGTCTCGCCGGGCTGTTCCCCGGGCACCGCGATGGCCTGGAGGAACATCGCGGCGCATGCGGTGAACCCACGGATCGTTCCCGCTGCGGCACCGCGTTCGTCCCGCAGGTAGACCCGGTACTCGGCCAGCATCCGACCGGCCGGCGTGGTCTCCTGATCCGCCGGCGAGCCGATGATCTCATGATCCCGGAGGAAGGCGAGCAGGCCCGACAGCGCCGTGCGGGATACTCGCGTCCGGTGCCCGCGGGCCCGCCGCTCCGCGAAGAAACGGTCGATCCCCGCAGCGGACTGCAGCGCCTTCACGTCCAGGCTCTCCGCCTGCAGCCAGCGACTCAGGTGCGCCATCATGCTCATCTGATCGCCGATCGTGCGGCGCGCGTATCCCTGCTCGATCAGAGCCTGCCGGAACCCGGCGGCGTCAGCCGGCCAGCGGGCCGCTCACCACAATGGGAGACCGCTGTCCTCCCAGCTTGTGTTCTGACTCCATGATCATCTCCTGTTCCGTCGTTGATGGAGCCGACATCACCAACGACAAAGCAGGTCAGCGGATCACATCGGTGAATCCGCGAAAATATGCTGATCAGAACCTTGCGCCCGGTGCGCAGGCCAGGGCTGCCAGGTGAGACGCGGCATAACTACAGCCTCGGCATAATGGCACAAATCCGGATCTCGTGATTTGTGCCAGTAGCCGGAGACGGCCTGGTGCCGTTTTGGTCCCTTGATGGCTTGTTCGCTGGCGTTGTTCGTCCAGCTCACGGCGAAGCTGCCGGTGAACAGCCAGATCTGGTCGGCCTTGGCTTTCAGGCGGCGGGCGAGCACGTAGCCGGGGTGGTTCTTGCCGTCGTCCCAGTCGCGGAGCCGGTTGGTGATCTCACCCCAGTGCACCGCGCTGTCATAGCGTTCGCGCAGGTCCGTGAGCAGGCCCGGGTCGAGCTGTGTGCGCCCGGCGGCGATCGCTTCGGCGACCGCCCGGTGGGCCTCGCCCAGGATCTGGCGGACCTCTTCGGCCCAGTGCTGCCAGTCGGTGTGCAGGGCATGGACGCCTTTGAGGTGGCGCGCGATGTGCTGGCAGCATTGCTGCACCCCGGCGAGCTGGGCATCGAACTGGGCCCACCCGTTGTAGTCGTCGCGGACCAAGATGCCGTGGTAGCCGTCCAGCACAGCCAGGCCCTTGATCGCCTCCGAGGAACGCGATGGCATGGCCGCGTACCAGACCAGCCGCTCGTCCGGGGTGCGGACGGTGACCACGTGCGGGCTGCCCGCCAGCACGGCGCCATCGTCTCCGCTGTTGCGGATGACGTTGACCGGGGACTCATCCGCGCACAGCGCTTCCTCGGCGCCCAGCGCGGCCTTCATCGTCTCATCGAACCCGGCCGCTTCCAGCCGCCGGGCAAGCCGCTCATGCGCGCGGGCGACGAACCCCGCCGAGACCGGCGCGCCCAGCAGCGCCCCCATCAGCATCGCCGTCCGCTCTGCCGGCACATTGCCCTCGTTATCAAGCAAGATGGCGGCAGCGTTCACGTTCGGCCCATAGACCACTGTCCCGGCCCGCCCACCAGGCGGGTCAGCCGTGGTGACCGTCCCGCAGGCGCCGCAGCGCAACTTCGGCAACAGCCAGTGCACCTTCTCCAGCCGTACCGGCGGGATATCCCACACCTGCCCCCATCCCCGGCCCGCCGGCTCGGCGCCGGCCAGCCCCGCCCCGCACGACCGGCACTCAGCCGGCGGATCAGCCTTCTCGGCCCGGTCCGGGTCACGCGCCGGCTCCAGCCCGGCCCCCTGGTGGCCCGGCTGCCCACCGGGCCTGCGCATGGGCGACCGCTCCCGCAGCGACGCCCGCCGCGCCGCCCTCTGGCGCGCCTTGGCCGCCAGCGGCTCCTTCGACGGCGGGGAGGTGGAATTACTGCTTTCTCTGAACAGTCCATCCCCAGGCGGCGGTCCAGTTCGGCGACCCGCAACTCCAGCCGCCGGATCACCTCAGCCTGGCGCGCCTGCCCAGCCTCCAGCGCCGCGCGCAGCGCCGCGATCTCGGTGTCCTTGGCCTCCACCACCGCCCGCAGCCGGGCATTGGCCGCACGCAGCGCGGCCACCTCATCCCGGAGGGCAGATGGATCATCTGGCATAAGCCACCACTGATCACAACATGCAGTACGTGATCAAGTCGACACGCCGGGCCGGCTCAACGCACGGCAACTACATCGCTACGGCCAAGCTGAAGCCGCCCCTGAATGGACACGTCAATGGGACTCGCATGACAGACGGGCAGGATATGGCGATCCCACGGGATAGCGCAATGAGAAAATCTTCTGCTAGGCCCCAGCTGTGCTGTGTCAAACCTCATTCTGAAGCCAGGATCGGCTCTGAAGTGGGAGTGAATACCACTCTCTGGTCTCCTGAAAACCTTGAATGGGCAGTTCAGTCTTGCTCGAGACCATTCGTGCGATAGTCGTCGGTGGCCTGGGGACGCAGTGGCGGCGTGTAAATGGGCACGCCAAAAGCCCCAAGACCTTCGCTGAGGCCGTGGCGCGGGGGTGGGACCACGGCGGGCCATGGACAGTCACCTGCGATTATGCCGCGTAGACGAACCGGCTGGGCAGCCTGTTTACCGACCAGGCTGAGTTATGCATCGCCCGGCCGCGCAGTAAATGCACTCTTCTGCCGCGTTCAGTTGCGACACGAGGTCGCACGCTGTGAGTAGTCCGTTGATTGGAGGTTCGGCTCGATGCCGGAGACGTGACTCCGGTCAGTGTCCAGGACCGGTCCCCGCCCCGGTGTGCGTGGTCAGTAATGACCGGGTGCGAAGCCCGGGGGAAAGCTCAAGGGCGCCTGCTCCGGCCGGGTGCTACAGGTGAGGGGAAGACCGGAAGGGTGAATACCAGTGAACCACCGCGGATGCCTCGTTACGGCAACTCTCCGCGTCGGGTCGTGCTGGCGGGGATGATAAGGAGCGAGCCGCTGAGAATCGGCAGGCGGCGACCGAGGACTGTCGCACGATCATCCGATTCTGCGCGTGAGCTTTCAGGATCCTGCAAAACCGGGAATCCGCGGGCGATATTGGCGGTCGCCTCGGCGCCGGCTAGGAGCCGCTCGTCAGCTTTCTGGTAGCCGATCCGGGCATCCGTGTAGTCGGCGACGCTGGTGTCTGCGTCCTCCGCGCTGACCGGATTCTGGTGCTGCATCCTCGGCGTTGCCGTGCTTGATGTCCGGCCGCACGAGGGCGACGGCGTGCGGTGTGCTGTGAGGTCCGCTCACGGATGCCCGAGGTGGGCTTGCCTGGTGCTCAGCTTGTTAAGCGGCGACAGGTGTTCGTTTCGATCATGCGGGAATGGTCCGCTGCGTGCTCGAGCAGATCTGCGGTACCGACATGGTCGGCGCTGTCGCCTCCGGTCAGTGGATGCCGGATCGCTGTGCCAGGCTGCGAGACGGCGGGCACGACCCGCTGGCCTGCTGGCCTGCTTAGCCGCGCAGGTGGGCACGGTCCTGGGGCTGATCGGGGAGGGCCTGACCACCCGGCAGGCGTGCGGGGCTGTTGCTTGCCGGGGAGACGGTGAGGAAGTGCGGGCCGGCGAGTCCGGTATGAAGCTGCGCTCCCGTGCTACCTGCGCGGCCCGTGCCTTGGGGGTTTGCGGGCGCCAGCCCGGGTGCGGCACGCGGCAACGGGTGTATGGTGCACGCTGGCCGCCGTGATCTGTCCGTCGGCACGGCATCGACCCGCGGGATGGCGCGCCATAGCCGAAGGCCGGCGTCTTGCCGGCCTCGCCAGCGCGACCACGCGGACCGGGCGCTAGATCGGCTGTAATCTCCCGGCTAGGCGCATCGGCGATCTACCGCCTCTGGAGTCGTGAGCTGGCATCTGTCGCGGATGCCGGCATCCGTGCCACGTGCGTGCCGGGGTGGTGATCTGGCGTGGTACGGAGCGCTGGGCCGCTGCTGATGAGCCGGCAGGAGCGTCCGGTGGAGGATGGAGGCAGCTATGTCACGGTGGGGGTTAGGATCATGGATTGTGCCCGCCAATGTGGTGGGGGTCTTGGTGAGCTGGGTGCGAGGGACCGAGAGGTGCTTGGGCCGGTTCATGGCCTGTTCCAGCGACGCGTCGCGGGGGACGATGCGCTGCTCGAACTGGCCGCGCTCCGCTTCGCCCAGATGGGCCTGGCCGCCGAGGTGTATGCCGACACGCCAGACGAGCTTGAGCACGTTCTGCGGTTCGTGCCCCCTCATCCGTACATGCCTGTGGTCCACCTGAACCGCGGCGTCAATGTGCTGGACGAGCCTAGCCGCGCCGTGGTCGGGGAGTTCGCCGGCCGCTTCGCGGGCCGCATCGCCGGCCTGGTCGTCCATGACAAACATGAGATGGGGGAACAGACGGACCGCCTGCTTAGTGTGATGCGCGAGCTCGATGCGCGTCTAAGCGAGCGGCCGGGCGGCCCGCTCGTCTTCCTCGAGTACGCCACTGGCCTGGAGCCGGGGTGGTTCGTGGAGGTGGCGGAGCGGCTCCGCGACGCGGAACGCGTCAGTTGCTGCATCGACGTGGGCCACGTCGGTATCAGGCAGGCCTCTGCCAGGTTCACGCGCAGCCATCCTGGCCTGAGCCTGCGGGACCTTAACCCGCAGGACGGCCGGCTGGCTGATCTGGTCGCAGACGTCCAGGACGCGGTCGAAAGCGCGGCGCTGGACGTGCTCGACCTCACCCGTGCGATCGGTTCGGTCGGCAAGCACGTGCATTTCCACCTGCACGACGGGCATCCCCTGATCCGGGGTCTCTCGGACCACTTCACCTTCTTGACACGGCTGCCGATCCCATTCAGCTACCAGGGGCGCCGGTCACTGAGCATGATGTACGGGCCAGGCGGCCTGGCGTCTATCGTCTCAGCGGCTATGGAGGCGTGCCGCCCGCGGGCGGTGTCCTTCACGCTGGAGATTCACCAGGTCGAAGGCCGGCTGCCGCTTGCCGACGCCTCGCGGCTGTTTTCCTACTGGCGGGATACCACCAACGCCGAGCGGATGAACTACTGGCTCTCGGTGCTTGGTGAGAATGCGCTGCTGATATCCGAGTGCTTCACTGAGAGCCAGTAGCGGGGATGGGGTGGGCGGGGTCGGGGATGCGGAAAACATGGATCGACTGATCCTTTGCCCGGCACCGATGGTCCTGCTCCGGCTTGGCCTTGTCCGAGCACATGACCACCTGGTCAGGTGTTATCCACGACACTCCCTCGGCTGTCCCGTACACGATGCTGCCATCAGCGTCTCTCGGCAGCGCGTAGGTGGCGCCTGCGCCCGTGACCTGCCAGCCGTCCGGCGCCAGGTGGCCGAGCCACAGTGCCGAGGAGACCTGGGATATCACCGCGATCCGGTCACCGGTCACCGCGATGCCGCTGTAGTCCTCGAACAGCACGGTTTCGGGCAGCCGGATCTTGGCCACGCGGTCCCAGTTGCGGCGGCCACGCCGGAACACGTGGATCCGCCCGCCTCCGGGGATGCGACCCTCCGCGCCTCCCTTGCACCTGTTGCCCTCGCACAGCCCGAGCAGGTAGGTCTGCCCGTCACGGTGCACGCATGTCAGGCCTTCCAGGCCTTTGTTCGGCCGGTCAAGCGGGAAGTCCAGCCAGGCGCTGCCGATATAGCGGAAGTCGGCGTCGTATTCCTGCACCGCGGCCATGTACGTGGCGGGGCCGCGGCGCAGCGATTCGATCAGCAGGTAGAAGTGGCCAGACCACGGGTCGTACGCGATGTCCTCGAAGCCGCGGCGGTGGCCTCTCTCCTGCATGATCATGTGATTGTCCCTGGCCGCTGCCCGGGCTAGCTCGGGCCCGATGCAGGCGATGTGCGGCAGGTTGTCGAAGATGACGTAGAACAGCCCGTCGTTGGCGAGCACGCCGCTGGCTTCCAGCCTCGGATCGAGCGAGCCCTTGAGGATGTCGAAGATCTTCGCCTCCCTCACCAGCTCGAGCTGCTGCATCGCTGTATGCGTGGCAACCATGGCCGTGCTTCCTCACATCTTCGGCGGCAGCGGTTCCATCGTGGCCGGGAAGCTTGCCCGGCCGGTGGCGCGCGGTGTCTCCTTCCGCAGCTGCTCCAGCTGCTGGCGTGCGCTGTCGCGCCGCATGCGGACGTAATGGACGATGCCGTCGGCCTTTTCCTGACCGTGCCTGAGCTCGTTCTGCTTGCAGCCGCTGAGGTAGACCTCGTCGTTGGTGAATTGGCGACCGGTGAACGGCTGGGCGTAGGGCGTGGCTGACTCCAGGTAGGCGGCCGGGCATACGCGTCCCCATAGGCCGTCGTCGGAGTCGGCCGCGATCTGCTGGCTGAACGCGTCCGGGCTGAACTGGGTATCGAGCAGGAACTCGAGATAATCCAGGTAATACTGTCGGTAGTCACGGTTGCGCAGCAGGTTCTGCACCAGCGGTATGCGTGAGGTCGCGTGTTCCCGCCAGTAGTGCCTGGTGTTGCTCGGCCAGTCGAGGATGTCGGTGTACTGCCATTTGGTGCTGAAGTAGTCGATGCCCAGGCAGTTGTCGTAGTCCCACGGGATGAACGTGAAATAGGGGGAGCGCATGAAGTCGTCTTCGGCGCCCAGGTGCCCGGAGTTGTAGAGGTAGTAGTTGGACGGGGTGGCGTAGTAGTTGTCCCAGCTGCCGAGCAGCAAGTTGACGGCGGCCCACCTGAGGAAGGCAGGGGCGTTCATGATGCTGTCGGCCGACTCGCGGAACGCATCGGTGTCGAAGCGCCCCTCTCCGCCGCCGAGCCCCGTGCCGTTGATCGTCCTGATGAACTGGGCCAGGTCATCGTACGTACTGGCGTCGCCGTCATCCTCGTTGGTCTTGAGCCGGTAGGTCCGGTCGTCGTCGGCGGCCCGGTAGTACTGCCGGCCGCTGTCATCGCCGTCAGGACCGGTACGGTGTTCCAGGGTCGCGCACCCGACATCCCCGCAATACGCCTTGTACAGGTTGCCGCGGTCGTTGGCGCCGAAGTGATCCTTCAAGAACCGCTTGTCGACTTGCTCGATAACGGAGAACAGGCCGTAGTAGGTTGCGTCGAACGCGAGCTTCGCGTAGGTGTGCCGCGCCGCAGGCACGCCTGCGTTCCGGAAGAGACGCCAGGCCAGCGCCTCCCGCATCTGCGACGGATCGTTGTACATCGACTTGAGATTGATGCACGTCATCCCGGCGAGGTGATCAGCACCGTACTCGAGGGTTATCTTCCATGATCTCTTCGGGGCGTGCAGGGTCCGGTTGCCGCTGTTGATGAGGGAGAAGCTCTGCGTGCCGAATGCGACGCCCTCGGCGTCCGGGCCGCTAATGTGCTGGTTGCTGGCCGGGTCGGTACGCCTTACATCCAGCCGGGCGTCCTGCGGCGCTTCTGCCTTGCTTGTCAGCACACCGGGTTGCTGCGGGAAGCCCGTAACGTGGAACATGTGCATGCCGGCGGAAAAGAACTCGTCCTTGGCGCGCGCTGTCTGGGTGGCTTCGTTCGTCTCACTCATGCGTTCTCCTGGATGCCCCGCTACCGTCAGGTGCAGCGGCGCTGTCGTCGTCGCAGATCTCCACCTGGTCGGAGGCAGCCGCTGTCGTTCTGATACACCGCGCGTCAGGCCGGACGACGCGAGCGCGTCGTTGGCACGTGGACCTGACCCGGCGTGCCAAGCAGATCGAGACGCCTAGCCCTATGACCCCGCCTCCAGCCGAGCCAAAGGGTGAAAGGGGTGCCTTGCGTGGAGGACTGGGCCGAGATCCTCCGGCTGCACCCGGGCGAAAGGAGCCGATTAAGGCGATCGCCGAAATGATGGGATCGCGGCGATGATCGCCGAGCAGGCCGGGCGGGACCGGTCGATCCGGTGCCCAGCCTGACCCGCTGCCGGGTGAGGTCGCCGTGCCGGAGCAGGTTATCGTGTCGATGGCCGAGATCGCCGGGGCGGCGAAGGCCTGCTGGCCCTAGCCGTGAGCACGGGCCTGCAGGTCATGACGGCGACATTGGATGAGGACGTGACCGGCTGTCCGGGCCGGGAGGCAAACACAACCCGGATCGCGCCGGGGCTGACATGCGGCGCGCTCGTCTGTTCCCCGACACCTGGCCGATGATGGCCGCGCATATGACCGGTCGGAGGGAGACGATCATGGCTTTGTACCTGAACAGGTTCGGTTACACCGCAGAGGCCTGGCAAAGGCTGGTGGCAAACCCGGAGGACCGCCGCGAGGTGCTCGCGGCCATGGCCGAGGTGGCAGGGAAAAACTGCCCGGGTTCTGGTATGCATTCGGCGACTACGACGGATATTCGCTCATCGAGGCGCCGGACGATGTAGCCGCCGCCAGCGTGCTGCTGAAGGCGGCCTCCGGCGGCGCGTTCAAGACGTTTTCGACCACGAAGCTGATCAGCGTGGACGACGCGCTGGCGGCCTTCCGGCGAGCCGGCGAACTGCAGCACGGACCTCCCCGGCGCGTCTGTATAGCCCGCGGGCCCTACGGGCACCTGCGTATCTGGCAGGTACCCATCCGGGCGCAGATCAATGGTTATGCGTTGCGGTGCTTATCAGCCGATCTCGGCATCTGGCAGTACAGATCGAAAGCCGGAGTGTGCGGGGTGCCGCCTCAGGTTCGATCACTTTCCGTGATCGGCGTCGGCGTGACTTTGGGGGAAACGTGCGAGCAACACTCGGGCTCACCGACGGTGCTGGGCTCTTCGTGTGCCGATTCTGTGAAGACCGCGTACGCCCGCCGTGCTCTGGCGCTGTTCTGGCCCTGAAAGGGCCCGGCCGGACAGGCGCCTGCAGGGGTCCCGGTAGGTTCAAGAGATGATGAAGAAGGTTCTCGAACTCCTGGTCTGTCTCCTGCATCCCGTCGCTGTGATCCTCATATGGATTGACTTGGCAACTCGCCGTAATATCGGGGGCGGTGCGAAGGTGGCGTGGGCTCTGTTCGCCCTCATCCCGCTCGTGCCGTTCCTCTACGTGCTAACGGGTGGCGACCTATGGTGACGTGGGCAGCGGTGACGATGCGCCGCTAGGCGGGCACGGGACTGAGCGTGACGCGATGGAGGCGCTGTGCGCCGCTGATCGCGATATCGGCCGGCAGATCGTTTCGCATCTCTGTACTCGCTGAGCGGAGGCCGGCGCCATCATGAAACGGCTGGCCTCGACCCAGACGCTCGGCTCCACCTCGGCGATCAACTCGGACAAGACCGGCACGCTGACGCTGAACCAGATGACCGCGGTCCAGATGACGGCCGCCGGCCGCCGGTACACGGTCAAGGGGACGGGCTATTCGACCACCGGGCGGATCAACCGGGTGGCCGGGCAGGCGGATATCCCGCTGGATGAGTTCCTGCTGCCGATGGTGCTTGCCTCGGACGCGGTAGTCCGGGACGGCGAGCTGATCGGGGACCCGACCGAGGGCGCGCTGGTCGTGCTGGCCGCCAAGGGCGGCATCGACGCGGTCTCCACCAGGGAACGGTACCCGCGGATCGCCGAGCTGCCGTTTGACGCGGCCTACAAGCTGATGACCACGTTCCACAAGATGACCGACGCGTCCGGCAAACAGATAATCCGGTGCTTCGTCAAGGGCGCGCCGGACCAGCTGCTGCCCCGGGCCGCCACGGTCGCCGACGCCGACGCCGGCCCGGCGCCGGCCGACGGCGAATTCCGGCAGCGGTACCTGGCCGAGAACCAGCGGCTGGGTCAGCAGGGCCTGCGGGTGATCGCTATCGCGCGCAAGGACTTCGACCCGGCGGCCTTCGACCCCGGCGCCGACCTGCTCCCGCTGGTCACCGGGCTGGAGCTGCTCGCCCTGGTCGGCATCGTCGACCCGCCCCGTCCCACCGCCAGGGCATCGATCGCGACGGCGAAGAAGGCCGGCATCCGGGTCCGGATGATCACCGGCGACTACGCGGTCACCGCGGCCGCGGTCGCCGGCCAGCTCGGCATCGACGGCACCGTGCTCACCGGCGCCGAGTTCGCCGCCATGAGCGACCAGGAGGCACTAGCCAAGGTCGACGGCATCGGCGTGATCGCCCGCGTCACCCCCGAGCACAAGGTCCGCCTGGTCGACGTCCTCAGGAAGAAAGGCCAGATCGTCGCGATGACCGGCGACGGCGTCAACGACGCGCCCGCGGTGAAGAAGGCCGACATCGGGATCGCGATGGGCACCGGCACCGAGGTGACCAAGGAAGCCGCGGTGATGATCCTGACCGACGACAACTTCTCCACCATCATCAAGGCCGTCGAACTCGGCCGCGGGCTGTATGACAACCTCGCCCGGTACATCCGGTTCCAGATCGGCGGCCTGTTCGCCTACATCGCCACGTTCCTGGGGGCCAGCATCTTCAATATCGCCGAGGGCATACCACTGCTCCCGCTGCAGACGTTGTGGGTGAGCTTCACCATGATCTCCATCCAGTCGGTCGGGCTGGGCTACAGCAAACCCGCCGCCGGGCTGATGGAACGCCCGCCGCTGCCGCCCAGCCGGCCGATCCTGACCCGCGGGCGCATCGTCTGGCTCGCCCTTGTCGGCCTGCTGATAGCGATCGGCACCCTCAGCGTGATCAGCTGGGCGGACCAGGAGCACGGGCTCGCCATCGCCCGGACCATGGGCATGGTCACGTTCGCACTGTTCGTTCTGTTCTTCTCGATCGAGTCCAAAGACGAACGGGACTCGGCGTTCTCCCTCGACACCTTCTCCGACAAGACGTTCGTCATCACGACCAGCGGGTCCTTCGTCCTGCTGGTTCTGTCCACCGTCCTGAGCATCTTCCAGACCGTGCTGAAAACCGTCAGGCTCGACGTCCGGCAATGGCTGATCTGCACCGCCGCGGCCCTGTCGATCGTGGTGGCCGCCGAGATCCGCAAAGCGATGCTGCGACAGACCGCCGTGAAGGCCATCCACCCCTCCAGCGCCCCCGGACCGCAGCCACTTCCCGCTGAACGCCCGCCGGGTGCCTGACACGGCCGAGTACACGCCGGTGGATCACAGTTCCCCGCGCCACCAGATCACGCCCTGATTACGGTATGCCGCCAAGAATGACCGCGTTGCCGAGCGGGCCGCGCGCCCTGGCCGCGGCCAATGGCAGCACCTGCATCGGCTGCATCGGCTTCTGCCATGCATTGTCAGGTGGTCGGCGTAATGAGAGGATGCGCAACGGGCATGAGCAGCAAACGTGAGCATGCGCCGACGCTGTCTCATGCTCACCGGCCCAGCGAGGTAATCCGATCAAGAAGTCCGGGTCCGGTCCGGCGCCAGCGTCTTGCGCCGGTAGCTTGACTAGCCTGCACCCGGCTTTCACTCGCATCCGGCGACCAGCGTGCCCGCAGGCGGCCTACCTGCCAGATGCGGCCGGAGGCGACAAACTGAGCTGACGAAGCGCATGCTCCTTATTGTCCCAGCAGCGAGGACAGCGCGGTGCGAAGCGCTTGCTCCGGGTCGTCCGGTAGCGTCGCTGAGCGCCAGCCGATGAACTTGTCCGGCCTGACTAGCAGGGCCCCGTCCTCTTCGACCTCACGGCCGCGCGCCCAGTCGTAGTAGATGTCGGTGACCTTCCGGCCAGGGCCGATGATGACGGTCTCCAGCGGGATCTGGAGGTCGTTACTGACCTTGGCAGCGGCCGCCTGCCAGGCGTCGCCGGCGATGCCGGTGATCAACGTGAACCTCGTGTACGGCGCCAGGTCCAGGGTGGAGACCTTGTGCGCGGCATCGCCGACCCAGGCATGCGGCAGGTGCGACCCGGGCACGGTGGACGGCTGGTAGTACAGTTCTGGGTCGCGTGCCGGGGTTGGCCTCGCCGAACCGTCTCCGACGATCGCGGCCGACTCGTAGAACTGGCCGAGGTCGACTCCGTGCGCATTGAACTCGTAGTTCTTCAGCTCCATCGCCGCCACGAGGGCCGCTCGCTTCGCCGCGCCCTGCGGGGTGTTGGCCTTCCGCTCTTCGATCTGCTGGCGCATCTCCTCTTCGCTCTCGGCGTCTGTCAGCCCGAGCACCTCGAAGAACTGGCCGAACTCGCGGCTGCTCTTGTTGGCCCTCAGCACGATCTGCTTCGCAACGGGGGCGCGCTCGGTCGAGTAGGTCTCAAGGAGTCCCGGGCCCGCGTAGCCGCGCAGGACGGCAGCGAGCTTCCAGGCGAGGTTGTAGGAGTCTTGCACGGACGTGTTAGAACCGAGGCCGTTGGACGGCGGATGGCGGTGGACGGCGTCCCCGGCGCAGAACGCGCGGCCCTTCTGCAGGCGGGTCGCGTACATCTCGTTGTTGCCCCACAGGCTCGTGCCGGTGATCTCGACGTCGAGGTCGGGGATGCCGAGCAGGTTGCGGACGATCTTGGTGGCTGCCTCGTCGTCGATGACGGGCACGGGCTGGCTGATGTCGTAGCCCCAGACGATCAGCCACTCATTCCATGGCCGGACCATGCGGACCAGGCCGGCGCCGATGCCGCCGACGTCGCTGCCCGGCTGGATGACCCAGTAAAGGACGGAGGGGCGGGTCTCGACGTGTGCGGAAATATCAGCTTTGAAGGTGATATTCATGGAGCCGGCGATGTCCATGGCGCCTTCCATGGGCAGGCCGATATCCTCGGCCACCTTCGAGCGCGCGCCGTCCGCGCCGATCAGGTACTTCGCGCGGATCGTGTACACGGCGCCAGTCAGCCGGTCGCGAACCTTGACGTCCACGCCCTCGTCATCCTGCGCGAGCGACAGGTATTCGGTCGAGAACCTGGCCTGGGTGCCGCGAGCGGCGGCGTTCTTGACCAGGATCGGCTCCAGGTAGGTCTGCGGGATGTCGCAGATCAGGCAAGGCGAGGCGAGCTGGTAGTCGGCCTCACGCGCGGGGTGCGTGCCCCAGGTGCGGATCCGGCCGATCTCCTCCCCGGCGATCGACGTGCAGAACACCGTGTCGCCGACGAGTGCGTGCGGGGTCGCGTCCGCCAGCACCTGGTCCTCGACGCCGAGATCGCGGAAGACCTCCATCGCCCGCTGGTTCGTGATGTGCGCCCGCGGGGTGTTCGCGGTCCAGCGGTACTTGGTGATCATGATGTTGGGCACGCCGAGCGTGGACAGTGCCAGGGCCGCCGCGCCGCCCGCCGGGCCGGAGCCGACGATGAGCACGCCGGTTTCCACCGTGGTCCCGCTCGGAATCTCAGTCTCGTCGCGTCCGTCGTCGAAGTCAGGCATGGCGCGATTGTCGCCGGGCGTGGCGGCCAAGCCTAACAGTGTCGGCCGCGGATGGCGGAAATGAGAACTTAGCCCGAATCAGGTGCTTGCCTGGCGCCGGAGATCACCAGCACGCTGGGCGAAGCGCCTGCGGAAGGCGTGGGAGAAATATGTTGCCGACGTAAAGCCGCATCGGCCGGCGATCTCGGCGACCGTGCTGGCCCGCTCTGCGTGGGCGGTGCTCGACAAGAGCGCGCGGGCGAGCTGCAATCGGCGCTCCAGAATGTGCCGGGGGACGCTGATGCCATCAGCGGCGAAGACCCGGGACAATTGCCGCTCGCTTATCCCGATCGCTGCGGCGACCTGCTCGGCGCCCAGGCCCGGATCGGTCAGGTGCTCCTCGATGAACGCTCGTGCCGCGGCGCGGTGCGCGACGGCGCAGGCCACGTTTCGTCCGGCCGCGAGCACGGCGACGATGTCGAGCACGGTGGACTCGTCGGCGGCCACGACGCGGCCGGTTCGCGTGGCACCGCCGACGATTTGCGCGAGGGCCCGGACATAAGGGTCGTCCTGAGCGTACGTGAGCGGGCTCGGCAGGGTCAGCTGTCCCGCTCGCGCCCCGATGGCCTGGCGGGGCAGCTTGACGACAAGCTCTTCAAGGCCTCGGACGAAGCCGCGGGCAAACGGCCGGTCTGTCTCGCAGACCACCGCGGTGCCCGCGCGAAGGCTTCGCGTGCCGCCCAGATGCTGGAACCAGGAGTCGCCGCGCAGGGAAACGTACACAGCGACCGCCTCGGCCGGGCTGCGGCCGATAATCCGGGCGGTCCGCTCGACCACGTGGGCCGATCCGACGACGCGAGCGAGGTGGACCTTGGGGAGCTGGACGTTCAGTTCGGTCGCCTGGAGCGGTTCAGGCGCGCGCACCTCCAAGCCGATGAGGGCAGTCGCGTTGTGTTCCTCCCACCGTTCGACCCGGCACGCGTCTCGCAGGCCAACGGTAGTGAAGACCGTGGGCGCCAGATCCCCGGACCGCATCACCCTCCCGCGTACAAAACCCTGCGCCTTTGAACAGCGTATAGCGGGTCCGGTCAGCAGTGTCCAGGCCGACGCGCGCATGATCGAGTGCCCGACGAAGGGCGCGGTGCACGACACGCTCTTCGGTCCGGCTGACGTCGGCTGCTTGCTCCTCTTCGGCGGGACCGCAGGTAAACGCCCGACACGTGCCTGGCTCATCGGCTCAGGTCTGTTCCTGATATTCGGCAAGGCTGGGGCGCGGTTCCGGGACTGTGACCGGAACCGCGCCCGAGCCTCTCACTGAACCCGTCGCGTGCCTACCGGCGCAACGGGTCCTCCGCGGTTTCTGCCGTCAGGCTGCGGCCTGCCGGTCACGCGCGTGGGCCGTGGGCCCATACGCGATCAGTGCTCGGCCTATTCGCTCTGCAGGCACCCGGCGGTACCGCCGGAGCTTGCGAACAGGTTGTTGCTGAACTCCTCCTGAGTGATGAAGTGCCCGCCGTTGATCACCTGGTTGAAGAACCCGCCGGGGGCGCCGCGGGTCCGGCCGAAGATGTAGGCGCAGTCGTCGCCGATCTCGTTACCGGTGGAGTCATACCAGCCGCGAGGGGGTGGTGCCGAGCTCGGCGGCGATGCCCTTCACCACCGCGGCGATGTCCAGCCCGCGCTTGCGCCGGTCCCGGTCGCGCGGGGTCAGCAGTGAGCAGTTCAGGAGTTCCTGGCGCGGGGATCCCCGGGTACGGTCTGACGATGTGCGTGCGCGGGCGGGCGGGGAGTTGCGATGCGGACAGGTAAGTCCGGCGGCGGCAGGTGGATCCGGGGCTACCGCCGGGTGCCGGGCGGGGTGTCGCTGTTCTGTTTCCCGCACGCGGGCGGCGCGGCGAGCTATTTCCATCCGTGGCCGGCGGGGCTGGCGCCGGGCATCGAGGTGCTGGCCGTGCAGTACCCGGGCCGTGAGGACCGCGCCGCGGAGCCGTGCCTGACCACGATCGCGGACCTGGCTGACCAGATCCATGCGGCGCTTGGCCCGTCGCTGCCCGGGACGTTCGCGTTCTTCGGCCACAGCATGGGAGCGATCCTCGCCTTCGAGGTGGCGCGGCGGATCGCCCGGGACCAAGGCCGCGGGCCGGCGCACCTGTTCGTGTCTGGCCGGCCGGCTCCGCCCCGGCATCGTCACCGGAATCTGCACCGGGCGGGCAATCCCGCGCTCATCGCCGAACTCGCCTCGCTGGGCGGCACCGACCCGCGGATACTGCAGGACAGCGAGGTGCTGGAGCTGATCTTGCCGGTGATCCGCGGGGACTATACGGCCAGCGAGACCTACCAGTTCGCGCCCGGGCCCCCGCTGTCCTGCGACATCACCGCGATGACCGGCGACCGCGACGCGCTGAACACCCCAGCGGAGGCGGCCGCATGGTCCGCGCATACCACCGGAGCGTTCACGTTGCGGGTCTACCCGGGCGGCCACTTCTACCTCGATCACTGCCGGGCACAAGTGCTGGAGATGATCTCCTCCTCCCTGGCGGGAACCGCCGCCCGATCGCGCGGCAGGTAACACCCGATCGGTTACGAAACCTGCCCAGGCGGCGCGCCCCGCCGGATGCCCGGCAGCGGGGGTAACGGGACTGAAGACGCCCGGCCGAATGCCGCTGGTCTCCATCCTTCCAGCCGGTGGCTCCTACGGTAGGACGCCGGGTCCGGAGACGTTCGCCTGCTGGAGCACAAGGGTCTGCGCGCCGCTTTCCACGTAGCCGGCGAACTGGGAGGTGCCGGCGTCGAGCAGGATGCCCGTGACGCCGCCGGTGAAGGGGAAGCTGAACTCGACGTCGGCGCGGCCAGCCGGGCCAGGGCGGCGGCGGCTCGGTCCGCGAGAAGCTTCGCGTCAGCACCGGGGGCGGCCCGGACGGCTGGATCGCCGCCACGAGACCCACCGCCAGGCCTGCGGCCAGCCCGGTGGCGATGGCGACCCGCCATGGCATCCGGATGCGGGCGAATAGGTTGCGGGGCGCGCGAACCACCGGTCGTTCGGCGGAATGATCGTGAATCCCGGCGTCGAACAGTTCCTCTGCGTGCGGCGAGACGCCGAGCGGGACCTCCGCGCGGAACCGGGTGAGCAGGTCCATCTCATTCATGTCTGCGACTCCTCGGCCAGAGCGGACGGATCGGTGTCACCCATGGTCTGGCGGAGCCTGCTTCGAGCCCGGCTCAGCCGCGACCGCACGGCGCCGACCGGCACCCCGAGCGCCACCGCGATCTCCTCGTAAGACAGGTCGCTCCAGGCCGCCAGCAGCATCGTGTCGCGCAGCTTGGCGGACAGCCGGGCCAGCGCGGCGGCAAGCTGCCTGCTGGCATGACCGGCGCTGACCCGGTCATCGACCCGGTCCGTGAACGGCTCAGTGACCGGATCGCCCCCGGTCCGGGCCAGCGCGCGATACAACCGGATTTCGGCCCGCCGGTGACGGCCGATGAGATTGGTGGCGATGCCGTACAGCCACGGGCGTGCGTCGGAGCGTGTCAGGTCATAGCTGGTCCGCTGGCCGAAGGCCAGCAGGAACGTCTCCGCGACGATGTCATCGGCCGCATTCGCGCCGAGGCGGCGGACCACGTAACGCTGGATGGCCGGCGCGTGCCGGCGGATCAGATGCCCGGCTGGTCATGCAGTGCATCGGCCAGCTCGCGACGGCTCGAGATCCCGAGCTTTTCGTAGACGCGCTGCAGATGGTTCTCGACCGTTCGCACTGAGATGTGACTACCAGCGGCAATTTGCTTGTTCGAACGGCCGGCGGCGGCCTCCACGGCGGCGTCGAGCTCGCCGGGGGTGAGGCGGGCCCGGGCCGTGATGGTCCTGACCACCGGCGTGGCGGCTCCTTCGCAACGGCTTAGCAGCTGCGCCGCCCGGTGCTCGTCGGCCGCCGCGTCGCGGGGACGTCCGCCCCGTCGCGACGCGGCGGCAGTTTCGACGCTGGCCTCGGCCGCGTAGAGGAGGGCGCCCAGTCCCTCGAAGGCTTCGGAGACCGCATGGAGAGCCTGGCCGTCTCTCGCCGCCACCGCGTTGGCATAGGCGGCGCGGGCCACCACGAGCTCGCCGTCGACCTGGGCGGCGAGGTCCTCTAGGCGGCCGGCCACCTGGCGGGCGTGGCCCAGGCGGGCCAGGCCGTGCAGCGCGCTGGCGGCACCGATGAGGTCGCCGATCTCTTCGCCGGCGTCGGTTGCCTCTTCGAGCCTGGCCCGGGCGGTGGCGAGGCCGCCGGCGGCTGCCGCCGCCCAGGCCCGGGCCTGGAGCAAGTCGGTCCTGATGCTGGGCCATATCGGAACGGCAAGGGCATCGACCGCGGACAATGTAGCGGCGGCCTGTTCTGCCCGACCGGTCAGGGCCAGCGCGTGAGCGGCTACAGCATACGGCCGTTGGACAACGCTCGAGCGCCCGAGCTGTTGCAAGAGGGTGTAGGACTCGCTGGCCCGGCGGAAGGCGCTCACCGGGCGGCCCTGCTCGAGATGAAGGAGGGCGAACCATGCGGCGACGACAGCTCTCGCTTCGGCCGCCGGATGATCCATGACTTCGCGATAGGCCATGGTGAGGAGTTCGTCCGCCTCGACGAGACGGCCGGAGTAGACGAGCGCAACCGGGCGACAGCCAAAAAGTATCCACTGGTGCCACAGCTCGTCGGGCGCAGGGACCGCTCTGGTATCCGGGGGTGGGGTCAACCGCTCGATGGCCTCATCGAAGCGGCCCATCCGGACCATGGCGTGAAGCACCTCTACCCGCGATGCAGAATCGGGGCGCTGGATCCAGGTTGATGCCGCCTTCGCTATTTCCCGTGGTCTGCTTGACATGGCCATGACGAAGAGGCGTCTATTCACTAGCGCGTCGCGCCAGAACGGGTCGGTGATGTCAGCGAGCGTGTCGTCAATGATCTGAAAGTCGGCGCTGCGCTCGAAGTAGGTGTTGTCGAATCGCAGCAACGCCGCGCGGGCTTTCTCGGCGTCGCTGGTTGCCAGCGCGGCCAGCGCGGCCAGTTCCTGTTCGGCCTGGTCGGAGCGACCCTGAAGATGCGCGGCCTCGGCGGCCATGAGGCGGGCTTCGAACCCGGCGCCGGCCTCGATGGCGGCCCGGGCCAGGCGTTCGGTGAGGCGATGGGAGCCATCCGGCGGGCTGTCGACGAGGGTGTCACCTTCTTCGACACGGCCCAGGCCTACGGCTTCGGGCAGGCCGAGCAGCTCCTGTCCGCCGCGCTGCGTGGTGTCCCCCGTGAGCAGGTCGTCATCGCCACCAAGGGCGGACTGCGGCCCGCTGACGGCGGCCTGGTTCGTGACGCGAGCGCCCGCTGGATCCGGGAGGGCGTCCACGCCAGCCTGCGGGCGCTCGGCACCGACTACGTCGACCTGTACCAGGTGCACTGGCCCGATCCCGGCACGCCCTTTGATGAGACCGCGGAGGCGCTCGCCAGGCTGATCGCCGAGGGCAAGATCCGGCACGGCGGCGTGTCGAACTTCGACGCCGGGCAGATGGAGACCTTCGGGGTCACCGTGCCGGCCGAAACACTGCAGGCCCCTTACGGACCTGTTCCGCCGCGACATCGAGGCCGAGGTCCTCCCCTATACCGAGGCGCACGACATGGGAGTCCTGGTCTATGGACCCCTCGCCCACGGGTTGCTGAGCGGAAGCCTCGGCCCCGGCACGCGATTCGCGCGAGACGACTGGCGATCCAGAAGCCCGATGTTCCAGGGCGAGACCTACGCGCGCAATCTGCGGGTGGTGGCTGAACTGGGTGCGCTGGCAACCGAACTCGGGTTCACGCTGCCCCAGCTGGCGATCGGCTGGACATTGGCCAATCCGGCCGTCCACGTTGCCATCGTGGGCACCCGTGATCGCAACCACGTCGACGAGGCTCTGGCGGCGTCCGCGATGGACCTCGACGATGAGGTGATGCAGCGGATCGACGCCCTCATGGCCGGCGCCGTACCGGTGGCCGGCCCATCGCCCGAGGTGATGTGACGAGGATCGCGACGTTGATTATCCGTTCAGCAAAGAAGGACACGCGCAATGACCGCTTCGCCAACCAAGCCGACGTGGACGGACTCCGGCATTCCGGTCGAAAGCGACAAGCACTGCCTCGCGAAGACGCACGCGTCGTTCGATGACCCGAACAGCAGGTCCGGCGCCCGCGGGGCCGGCTGGCCGCTGCGCTCGGCGGTGCCCGGAAGGCGGCGGCTATCGAGCCATTGACGGCAGATATTGGCGGTTCAGGCCGGCTCTGGCGTGTACTGGTACGGCCTGAGTCCGCCGGGCAGGAGGCAGCAGGCCGATCTCAGGAGGTGAGAGGTGCTGAAGTGGCGTCCGATTATCATCGTCGGCCTGACCTGCGCCGCGGTGGCGGCTGTAGCCGTCTGGCTGCTCCACGCACGGCAAGTCGGTTACTGGGTCCAGCTGCACACGGGCACCATCAACGAGTCTGGCCCCTACTACGGGTTCTGGTCCGGGTTCGGCTCGGACCTCGAGGAGTTCGGCATCCTCGGCGGGATCGCCGCAGGCATCTACCAGCTGGTCAAGAAGCACAACTGTCACGAGCCGGGATGCTGGCGGGTCGGGCAGTATCCCGCGGCCGACGGCCAGTTCATGCTCTGTTACCGCCATCATCCGGACTACCGGGGCAGGAAGCCGACTCACGAGCTCATCGAACGGCTGCACCGTGAGCACCTGGAACGCCAGACGGCGATCTACGGCAAGCTCCACGAGGCCCATAACCAACGGACTTCCGGCCGGGCCGCGGCTCACGACCCGTCCAGTGACGTCCGGCACGGTGCGACGCGGCCCAGCGCCACCACGTCACCCGACTCAGGCGGCGAGTTGCGACACGACGACCGGCGAGCATGATCACTGCCCGTGGTGGCGGCAGCGCTGGCTTCGTGACCGTCACCCGGGCAGATCCTGTACTGCCGTGCCTGGGCCGCGTCGCCCGGCCCTCCTGATAATGTCGTTACGCCAGAAGCTGAGTCTTGCGCTTCTGGAATTCCGCGTCTGTGATGACACCCCGGTCTCGCAGATCGGCCAGCTTGGCCAGCTCATCAGCGCTGTCCTTGCCCTGCGCCTCGAACCGCTCATACCTGCGGAACCCCTCATCCTGAGGGGCGTTAGCTGTCGCGACCTGCTCTCCGGCCAGGTGCGCACCGCGCACGATCAGATAGGTAAATACGCCGATATACGGCAACACAATCACCACGATAAGCCAGCCCACCTTGGCCCAGGCACTGAGGTCATGGCGCCGGAGGATGCTGAGCATGACCCAGATGACAAGGACGATCAACACGATCCAGACGAACAGCTCCAGCATGGTCAAGAACAGATCCCACAACGGGTAGTTCACTTTGACATTCACCTCCGTCTGGGGCGTCCAGCGGCGAACACCCTGCGGACAAGTCTCGGCGAGCCATTCCCTCTGGGCTTCACCCGCTAAGGATGAATGGAGTGCAAGTAGGGCCCTTAGGAGGTCACTGCTTCGCGCGAACTACCCTGAATCCGAGCCTAACCGGTCATCGGTATCGGCCTTCGGGCCGACCCGAGCTTGCTTGGGAGCGCCGTCAGCGCTGCTGGGTGCAGGTCTCACCGGCGGGCAGCGGAATGCTCCTCGGCCACGCGGGCGAGGTCAGGCCGGGCGTCGAGGACGGGGCGCATCCGGCGCCACGCCTCTTCTCGTCTGGCCGGGATGTACTCGGTGGGCCAGTACCCCTCGTGCGGACGGTAGCCCTTGAGCACCCGGCGGGCCACGGTGGCCTTGTGCACCTCGTCGACGCCGTCGGCGATGCCCATGGCGGGTGCCGACGCATACATGGCCTGGATGGGCGTGAGATCGGTAGTGCCGAGCGAGCCCAGGATGTGCAGCGCGTTGTAGGACACCTCGCGCAGCACCTTGGCCATCGTGAACTTCACCGCCGCGATGTCGGTGCGGGCCTCCAGTGTCGAGGTCTGGTCGATCTTCCAGGCGGTCTCGAGCACGAACAGCCGGAGCATTGTGATCGCCGCGTAGGACTCAGCGATCTTCTCCTGCACCATCTGGTGCTCGGCGATGATCCTGCCGTGTGACTCGCGGCTGAGTGCCCGCTCGCACATCATGTCGAAGGCGAGCTTGCACTGCGCGATGGTGCGCATGGCGTGGTGGATGCGGCCCCCGCCGAGGCGGCGCTGGGCGAGTACCCGGGCGCCGTTTTCCGGGCCGAGCAGGTGGTCGAGGGGTACCCGGACGTCCCGGTAGACGATGTGATTGTGGTTCCTCGGCTCCGGCATGATCTCGACGCCGGGGGTGGCGCGGGGCACCACGAACATGCCGTTGGTGCACATCACGAACAGCAGGTCGGCGATCCGTCCCGCGGAGGTGAACCACTTCTCGCCGTTGATCACCCACTCGTCGCCGTCTTGCACGGCATGGGTCTTGAACAGGTTCGGATCGCTGCCGCCCTGCGGCTCGGTCATCGAGAACGCCGAGAACATGTCCTGGTTGAGCAGCGGCTCGAGCCACCGCTTCTTCTGTTCCCCGGTGCCGTAGGCCGCGAGGATCTCCATGTTCCCGGTATCGGGCGCCGACGCGCCGAACATCGAGGGCGCGCCCGCGTAGCGACCGATCACCTCGTTGAGCAGAGCCAGCCTGAGCTGCCCGAAGCCTGGTCCGCCCAGCTCCCGGTCGAGGAAGATCGCCCACAGGCCCTGGTCCTTGACCTCCTGCTGAAGCTCGCGCACGTACGCCTTCACCACCGGATCCGGCCACCGCACCGCATGGGGGAAGACGTAATCGAGCGGCTCGACCTTTTCCTGGCAGAACCGCTCGACCCAGTCGAGCTTCGCCTGGAACTGGGGGTCGGTGGAGAAATCCCACGCCATGACCTCACTCCTTGTCAGTTGACGCCATAACAGTAGTCAGAGGCCAGCGGCGCGCAGCGCGCCGCGGGCGGCCTCCGCCAGGACGACGCGGCCCCCGGCCGCACCGGGCTCGGCCGACGTCAGGAGCCCGGCGGCGAAGCCGTCGTCGGCCATGTGCCCGGCCAGGTAGCGGGCCCGCACGCCGACGCCGATGCACGCCGACCGCCACCGCGAAAACGCCACCCAGTACGGCAGGTTCGACACGTCCCGGCCCGACAGCCGGGCGTAGCGCCGCACAAGCAGCGCCCGGGCGGGGAAGCCTGCTACGGTGCTCGGCCCCGGCGTGGTCGGCGGCAGCTGCTCACCCGGGTCCTGCCAGGTCGAGGCCAGCCACCCGAGGTCCGCCATCGGGTCACCGGTGGTCGCGAGTTCCCAGTCGAAGACCGCCCTGACGACACCGTCCGGCCCGAACGCCACGTTTCCCGCCCGGTAATCGCCGTGCACGATGCCGCCGGACTGCGCGGGTACGCGGGCAGCGAGCAGGTCGTGCACCTCGTCGAGCAGCGCGAGTTCCGGTGCGCCCGTCGCGTGCACCTGCGCATGCCAGCGGCGCAGCTGCCGCTCGAGGTACCCGGTCTGGCGCACCATGTCGCCCAGGCCGACCACGGCGGGGTCGAGCGCATGCAGCGCGACGAGCACCTCGATGAGGTGCTCGGCCGCGCTGGCCCGGGCCTGCGGCGCCAGGGCCAGCCCGGCCGCGTGGTCCGCGAGCACCAGGCCCTCGACGAACCCCATCACGTAGAACTCAGCGCCGGTGACCGTGGAATCGGCACAGTAGGCCACCGGCGGCGGGACGGGAACCGCGGTCGGCGCCAGCGCGGAGATGAACCGCCATTCCCGGCTTACGTCATGCGCGGTGCTCAGCACTCCCCCGGTGGGCGGGCGGCGCAACGCGTAGCTGACGCCGGCGGCGTCGGTGAGCCGGTAGGTCAGGTTCGAGCGTCCGCCCGAGACAAGCCTGAACTCCACCGGGCCGGCCAGGCCGTCCACGTGCTCGGCGAGCCAGCGTTCCACCCGGCCGGCTTCGATACCCGGCAGCGCCGATTCGGCGACCGACATGCGTTCTCCATGAGTGCGGAACTCGCTCCGACGGATGACCCCATCTAATACCGGATCGGGCACGCAGCCCAGCTCGCACGTTCGCGCGGTGCGTTAGAGTCGTGCCGTGGCAGACGGCGATGACTGGCGGGTAACCATCTCCCTGGACGGCCAGGCACAAGCCGGGCAGGCGCAGCGGGCGCTGTCCGGCCATGAGGTGGAAGAAGACGTCCGCCGGCAGCTCGGCCGCACCATCGTCGTCGGCGCGGGCGACTCGCAGATCTTCCTGTACGCGGGCACCGAGGTCGCCGCCACGGAGGCTGAGCGGGTCGCCCGCGACGTGCTGGCTCACGATGACATTCAGGCGGAGTTCGCGCTGCATCGATGGCATCCCATCGAGGAGGAGTGGGAGAGCCCGGACGTCGCGATGCCGCAGACCGAAGCCGAGCGGCAGGCGGAGCATCAGCGGCTCGTGGACGCTGAAACGGCCGAGTCGCTGGCCGCCGGGGTCGGCCGATGGCAGGCCCGGGTTGAGTTCCCGTCGCACCGCGAGGCGGTCGCGCTGGCGCGCACGCTGGAAGGCGAGGGCCGGACGGTGGTGCGGCGCTGGAAGTTCCTGATCGTCCGCGCCGACAACGAGGACGATGCCCGGGAACTCGCCGCCCAGCTCAGCCGGGAGGCACCGCCGGACGCCGTGGTCCGGGTCGAGGAACCCGGCGTAGTAGGTCAGATATTCATACCGTCATGACCGGCACCGGGCGCGGTACTGCGCGACGGCGGCCTCGCAGACGGCCCGCACCGGCCAGCCCAGGGCCCGGGCGGCGGCTTCGGCCTCGGCCAGCTCGGCCGTGACCGTTCCGAAGCCCGCGAGGCCGTCGGTGGGGCCGGCCACCTTGACCGTGACGACCTGGCTGCGGCCCGGCGGTCCCACCTCCACCGCCACCGACGTCCGGGCGGCGGTCAGCCGGCTCATCCGGGACCAGCGGACGCCGAGCGTCCCGGTGTGGGCGAACATCGCGGCGGCCACGGCACGACGGACCGGTTCGGCGCACAGGGCGGTGAGGACCTGCCCCGGGCGGCCGTGCCGGCCGACGATCGGGGTACACCAGCAGTCCCAGGCGCCGGCCGCCCGCACCGCCTGAAGGACCGAAGGCCACAGCCGGGGATCGAGGTCATCGACGGTGCTCTCGACGACGGTCACGTCGCCCTCGTGCAGGTCCCGCTCCGCGGCGGACGCCCCGATGACCACCCGGGTGATGTTGGGCCGGTCCGGAGTGTCCCGGCCACCGCCGCCGGTGCCCACCGCGCGGACCGTCATGGCCGGAAAGCCGCCCGGGGTGGCCGCCGCCGCGAGCAGGGCCGCACCGGTCGGGGTGGTGCGCTCACCGGCCAGGTCGCCGCTGGCCGGGTCGCTGCCGGCCAGGTTCAGGCCGGCCGCGGCGGCGATACGGAGGACGGCGAGAGCCGGCACCGGAAGGCGGCCGTGCGCGCTGGTGACGAATCCGCTTCCGGCGGCCAGGGCCGAGCAGCACACCACCGCGCCGGGCCGCAGCAGTCCGAGATCCTCCAGTGCGGCCGCCGACCCCACCACGTCGGCCAGTGAGTCGAACGCACCCACCTCGTGGAAGTGCACGTCTTCGGGTGGCTCGCCGTGCACCGCCCCCTCCGCCTCGGCCAGCAGGCGGAAGACCCGGGTCGCGAGATCCTTCCCGGCCGGGCCGAGGTCACTGGCGCCGACGTGGCCGAGCACGTCGGCGAGGTGCCGTTGGCGGTCGGGCGCCGCCGACGTGGTGATCACGGCCCGCAGGCACGCGAGGCCGCCCCGGCGGGCGGCCTCGGTGCGCAGCCCGAGACCGGGCACGCCGAGTGAGGCAATGGCTGCGCGCACCCGGTCCACGTCGGCGCCCGCATCGAGCAGGGCGGCCAGCAGCATGTCGCCGGCCACGCCCGCGGTCGCGTCGATGTAGGCGGCGCGCGGCCGGTCCGCAATGGGCCGGCCCGTCACCGGTGAACCGCGCGGATGATCTTGGCGGCGTGCGCGGCCGCCCCGAACCCGTTGTCGATGTTGACGACGACCAGACCCGGGCTGCACGAGGCGAGCATGCTGGCCGCCGCGGCCAGGCCGCCCGCCGCGACGCCGTAACCGACACTGGTCGGCACGCCGATCACCGGCGCGCTGACCAGTCCGGCGACCACGCTCGCCAGGGCGCCGTCCATCCCGGCCACGACCACCACGCACTCGGCGGCGCGCAGGTCATCGAGCCGGGACAGCAGCCGCCCGAGCCCGGCCACGCCCACGTCGGCGACGACATCAGCGCGGACGCCCAGCACGGCCAGCGTCGCCGCACACTCCCTGGCCACCTTCAGGTCCGTGGTGCCGGCCGTCACGACCAGCACGTGACCGAGCGCGGGCGGCAGGGTCCCGACGGCGACCGTTCCGGCCACGTGATCGGCGTGGACGGCCTCGCCCGGGAAACGGGTGGCCACCTCGGCCAGGACGCCGGCGGCGCAGCGCGTGGCCAGGGCCGGTGCCTGCGGATCGCGGGCCCGCAACTCGGCCAGCAGCGCGAAGATCTGCCCGGACGTCTTGCCTTCGCCGAACACCACTTCCGGGACGCCGGTCCGCCGCCGGCGATCCACGTCCAGCACGGCGAACTCGCCCACCGGGACGCCCGCCGCCCCGGCCGCCGTTCCGGCCTCAGCCGGCACTGCTCACCGGCGTGATGTCGAGGTTCAGCGAACCGGACCGCAGCGGCCGCTCGTCGAGCTCCGCGTGCTGATATCCAGCCGCCCGGACGCAGGCCAGCACCGCCGCGTGCTCCTCCGGGTCCGCCGCCCGGGGCAGGTCCGCCGCGCCGAGCTGCACCCGGCCGAGATCACCGAAATGCCGGACCCGCAGCTCGCGGTAGCCGCGCTGCTTCAGGCTCAGCTCGGCCCGGTCTACCTGCGACAGCACATCGGCGCTGACCGGGGTGCCGTAAGGCAGCCGCGAGGCCAGGCAGGGCGACGCAGGCTTGTCCGCGCTCGGAACCCCCAGGTGGTGAGCCAGCGCCCGCACCTGGTCCTTCCCCACGGACGCCTCCAGCAGCGGATGCCGGACCCCGTGCTCGGCCGCCGCGCGCAGCCCGGGCCGCCAGTCACCGGTGTCGTCGGCGTTGGCGCCGGACAGCACGGCGGCGAATCCCCGGCGCCGGGCCAGCGCGGCCAGCCGGTCGTACAACTCGGATTTGCAGTAGTAGCAGCGGAAGCGGTCGTTGCGCCGGTAGTCGTCGCGCTCCAGCTCGGCCGTGCTGATCAGCTCGTGCCGGACGCCGACGGCCCGGGCCACCGACCGGGCGCCGTCCAGCTCGCCGGACGCGAGGGCCGGCGAGACGGCGGTGACGGCGAGGGCTTGTTCCCCGAGCGCCCGGGCGGCCAGCGCAGCGACCAGAGAGGAGTCCACCCCGCCGGAGAACGCGATCAGGGCGCTGCCCAATCCGGCCAGACGCTCGGTCAGCTGGCCGGCCAGCGCGGCAAGCTCGTCAGGCACGCCGTTCCCTTTCATGTCGCCCGGGCCCGCGCCGCGGAGATCCGCAGCTGATCGTATGATTCGGACTATACGCTTCGGCGCGGTGGCGCTGACCGGCCGCCCGATCCGCGGTACGTGCAGATTCAGCTCGGCACTCCGGGAGGTCTCGTGCCCATCGAAAAGGCGGAGTTCGGCCGCACCGGCCACCAGAGCAGCCGGGTGATCTTCGGAGGGGCGGCTCTCGGGCAGGTCTCCCAGCGGGTCGCGGACGAGACCCTGGACGTTCTGCTCGCCCACGGGGTGAACCATCTGGACGTGGCCTCGGTCTACGGCGAGGCGGAGGTGCGCATCCGGCCGTGGCTGCAGCGCGAACCGGGCCGGTTCTTCCTGGCCACCAAGGGCGACGAGCGCACCGCAGCCGGGGCCCGCGAGGAACTGCACCGGTCCCTGGACCGGTTGGGCGTCGACCACGTCGACCTCTGGCAGCTTCACTCCCTGGCCGATCCGATCGAGTGGGACATCGCCCTGAGTCCTGGCGGGGCGCTCGAGGCCGCCGTTGAAGCCCGGGACCAGGGCCTCATCCGGTGGATCGGGGTGACCGGTCACGGCAGCCAGATCGCCGCGACGCACCGCCGCAGCCTCGAGCGGTTCGACTTCGACTCGGTGCTGCTCCCGTACAACTTCGTCACCATGGCGAACCCGTACTACGCCGAGAACTTCAACGCCCTGTACCAGACCTGCCGCGAGCGGCGTGTCGCGGTGCAGACGATCAAGTCGATCGCGCTGCGACCCTGGGCGGGCCGGCCGCACACCCGGGCGACCTGGTACGAGCCGCTGGAGCAGCAGGACGACATCGACCTCGCCGTGTGGTGGGCGATGGGCCGCCCCGGGGTGTTCCTCGCCAGCGCGGGGGACGTGGGCTTGCTCCCGAAGGTGCTCGACGCGGCCAGCCGGTTCACCGCGGCGCCGGACGACGCGACGATGAGCGCGCTGACCGACCGGACGGCGGCCGACCCGCTGTTCGTCTGACCGGGGTCGCGCTGATACGGCGGGCGGGTGAGGAGAACCACGGCCCGTTCGGCATAAATCTCTTTTTTACCGAACGAACGGTGGTTCCTCGCGCCCGGGGACCCGGCTACAGGCGGCCACTTCCAGCAACACGTGGCTTACCGGTCATCTGCTTTGCTGGTGGCCTGCTGGAGCCAGGCTGACTGTTCGGGATCTGGCTGGTCCAGGCTTTCGAGCAGCTGCCGGGTTTCGGTTTCGAGCTGGCGCAGGAGGCGAGGTTCCGCTCGGCGTGCCCGTATGCCATGGGTCTAGGGGCGGCCGGAGGGCGCGGCGAGCAGGCCGATGGCCCGGGCGCGCTGCACCGCCTCGCGGCGGTTGTGCGCGCCGAGCTTGCGGTACAGGTGCCGCAGGTGGGTCTTGACCGTGTCTGACGCCCCGCATCCGCGCCGCCCGCCGGCTTGCTCACAGCGCGGTGGGTGCGCCGGGCTGACGGCTCTCGCCGGTGGACGGCGGCGGAGCAGTGGTGATGCCGTGCTGGCGGAGGGTTTCCTGGATCCGCTGGGCGTCCGGGGCGCCGATCCGCTGGTAGATCGTCAGTGCCTGCTGCCAGTGCGCGGCGGCGCCGCCGGGGTTGCCGTCCCGGAGCAGGCAGTGGCCGAGGCCTTCCAGGGCACGTGCCTCCTCCAACGGCGCGCTGATCTCGCGGGCGATGGCCAATGCCTGGGCGTGGTGGTCGCGGGCCTGGTCGCCGTCCGCCGATCGTGCCAGCAGGTCGCCTAGGTCGTTCAGGACTTCAGCCTGGCCGTAGCGGTCGCCGAGGTCGCGGTATATGCCCAGCGCCTTGTTCAGGCTGGCGGCGGCGGCGGGGTAGTCCCCGGTCCGCGATTGCACGTTGCCCAAGTTGGCGGTGGCCAGAGCCTGGCCGAGCCGATGGCCGAGGTCGCGGAACATGCGCAGTGCCTGCTGCTGGGTGGCAGCGGCGGTGGCGTAGTCCCCGGTCCGCAGTTGCACGTCGCCCAGA
This sequence comes from uncultured Actinomycetes bacterium, assembly GCA_963742795.1. GTDB lineage: Bacteria > Actinomycetota > Actinomycetes > Streptosporangiales > Streptosporangiaceae > Palsa-504. The sequence continues at coordinate 363,876 of CAVUNL010000008.1, read as the reverse complement.
TTGTGCAGGGCCATCGCCTGGCCGAGCCGGTCGCCGAGGTCGCGGTATATGCCCAGCGCTTTGTTCAGGCTGGCGGCGGCGGCGGGGTAGTCCCCGGTCCGCGATTGCACGGTGCCTAGGTTGCCGGTGGCCAGAGCCTGGCCGAGCCGATGGCCGACGTCACGGAACATGCCCAGCGCCTGCTGGTAGCTGGAGGCGGCGGCTGGGTAGTCCGCAGTCAGCGATTGCACGTTGCCCAAGTTGTTGATGGCCAGGGCCTGGCCGACCCGGTGATCGAGGTCGCGGTACAGCGTCAGGGCCTGCTGGTGGCTGGCGGCGGCGGCGGGGTACTCCCCGGTCTCGTACTGCACCCGGCCCAGATTGTCCAGGGCGCTGGCCATGCCGAGCCGGTGGCCCAGGCCGCGGTACACCTCCAGCGCCCGGGTCAGGCTGGCGGCGGCGGCCAGGTGGGTGCCGGTCGCCCGCTGCAAGATGCCCAGCTCGTTCAGCGCACCGGCCTGTCCAGCTCGGTCCCCGGCCTGGCCCGCGACGGCCAGGGCGGCCCGGTGCAGGCCGACGGACTGGTCCCAGTGACCTCGGGCGAACAGGAAACCGCTGATCGCGGTGGGGATGGCGATGGCATGTAGGGGCCGCCCCGTGGCGGCGGCGAACCCGGCGGTCGCGTGCAGGTTCGCCCGCTCGGCGTCCAGCCAGGCCGACGCCCGCGCGGCCGTAGGCAGCAGCGGGGCGACGGCCGGCGGTTCACCGGGCGGAGGCCGGACCACGACAGTGTTGCGGGTGGCGATGTGCAGGCCGGCCGCTGCGGCGGTGTGGAGGTAGTAATCCAGCAGCCTCCCGGCCGCGGCGTCGGCGTCGGCGGGGTCGCCGGCGAACGCCAGCGCGCGGGCGTGCTCGCGGAGCAGGTCGTGCAGCCGGTACCGGCCGCGGGCGGGCTCGCTCAGCAGGTAGTGATCGTACAGGCCGTCCAGGTGGCGGCGGGCGGTGGCCAGGTCCGTGCCGTCCAGGGCGGCCGCGGCGTACGCGTCGATGTCGGGACCGGGGTGCACGCCCAGGCGGCGGAACAGCCGCTGCTGGCCTTCGGTCAGGTCCTGATAGGACAGGTCGAACGCGGCCGCCACGGACAGGTTCTCGGCCTGCATCAGCTCCAGCCGGCCCGCCGCGGTGGTCAGGTCGGCGGCCAGGTCGGCCGCGGTCCAGGCTGGGTGATGGTGCAGCTGGCGGGCCAGCATCCCGATCGCCAGCGGCAGGTACCCGCACAGCCGGGTGATCTGCCCGGCCGAGCCGTCGCCCGGGCCCAGGCCGGGGCGCCCGGACAGCCGGGCCAGCAAGGCGGCGGCCTCCTCCGGCGTCAGGGTATCCAGGCTGACCGCTGCCGCGTCCTGCAGCGCGGTCAGGTGCCGACGGCTGGTGATCAGCACCACGCTGCCCGCTGTGCCCGGCAGCAGCGGGGTGACCTGCTCATGGGAGGCCGCGTCATCCAGCAGCAGCAGCACCTTCTTCCCGGCCAGGTAATCCCGCCATCGCGCGGCCCGGGCCGCCGGCCGGGCGGGATCTGCTGCGCCCCGACCCCGGCGCTCAGCAGCAAGCTGGCCAGGGCATCGGCCGGCTCGACCGGCCGCTGACCCGGCGTGTGGGCGTGCAGCGGCAGGAAAAACTGCCCATCCGGGAAACCGTCGGCCAGCTTGTGCGCCGCGTGCACCGCGAAGGTCGTCTTGCCGATCCCGGCCATCCCGCCGATCGCATGGATCCCCACCACCCCCACCCCGGCCGCGGCCGCACCGGTCACCGCGCCGACCAGCTGGGCCAGTTCGGCCGCGCGGCCGGTGAAGCTGGCGATATCACGGGGCAGCGCCCGAGTCGCCGCTGCCGCGGCCGCGGCTTCCCCGGCGGCCAGCACCTCCTCCGCCGGAGCCCGGCCGCGCGCCGCTGCCTCGAACAGCGCCCGCTGCGGCCCGGTCAGGCCCAGCGCACCGGCCAGCAGCCGGGCCGTGTCATGGCGGGCCGTCAGGTTCACGCCCCGCTCCAGGTCGCTGACCGACCGCGGGGACAGGCTCGCCGCCTCCGCCAGCTCCTCCTGGGTCAGCCCGGCATCGTCGCGCAGCCGCCGCAGCAATCCGGCGAAGCTCAGCGCAGGCTGCTTCGGCACCGGCCCATCGCCCCTCACGAAACCCGCCCGCCGTGCACCGCAGGACGCCCGGGCCACCGCACGGACAAGACCCTGCCAGCCAGCCTAACAAGCGCTGGCAGCACGGCCAGCGCCAGGCGGCAGGCCACCGGGCAGCCCTTCGGCGGCCGAGCCCGGGTGGCACACGATCCTGTGGGTCTCCTGTGGCCGACATGTGTGGTGATCGCCCTGGTCGGCGGGCAGCATGGCAACTGGTCACAAACGACAAAGGAGTATGACAAATGGGACTGTCCATCAACGACAGCGCACCGGATTTCGAGGCTGACACCACCCAGGGCAGGATCAGCTTCCACGAGTGGATCGGAGATTCCTGGGCGGTGCTGTTCTCGCATCCCAAGGACTTCACCCCGGTGTGCACCACCGAGCTCGGGCAGGTGGCCAAGCTGGCGCCGGAGTTCGAACGCCGCGGGGTGAAGGTCATCGGCCTTTCGGTGGACGCCACCGAGAGCCACAACAGGTGGGCTGATGACATCGAGGAGACCCAGGGTGCGCGACCCGGCTACCCGATCATCGGCGACACGGATCTCAATGTGTCCAAGCTCTACGGGATGCTGCCCGCCTCCGCTTCGGGTGACGCCAGCTCGCGCTGCGCACTTGACAACCTGACCGTCCGGAACGTGTTCGTGATAAGCCCGGATAAGAAGATCAGGCTCATCGTGGTGTACCCGAACGCGACCGGCCGCAACTTCGCCGAGCTGCTGCGGGTCATCGACTCGCTCCAGCTGACCGCCAGGCACCGGGTCGTGACGCCGGCCAACTGGAAGCCGGGCGACGATGTGATGATCGCCCTCACGGTGTCCGACGACGAGGCGAAGGCGACCTTCGGCGAGTGGAAGTCCGTCAAGCCCTACATCCGAGTCGTCCCCGAGCCGAGGTGACCGGTGCGTCGCCTCGACCGGTCGGGGAGACCCGCAGCCACCCGCAGCCGGGCGAACTCGGTGGCCAGCGCCCGGGGAGGATAGTGCGCGTTGAGGCCACTCGGATTGGGCAGTATCCAGAGCCTCGTCGATCCGATCGTGTCTTCCTGCAGACCGACTGCCGCGTCTGGCCGACCGAAGGCGGCGCGGTACGCCGTGACTCCCAGCACCGCCAGCCATTGGGGATGCCGGGCGAGCACACGCCTGCGCAGCAGCCGACCGCCCTCGACAAATTCCGCCTCGGCCAGCTCGGCGACGCCGACGGTCGGGCGGCGGACGAGGCTGGTCAGGCCAAGTCCTAGGGCCAGCAGCTCGTGCGCTTCGTTCGGGGCCAGGCGGCGAGGCGTGAACCCGGACTCATACAGCGCCGGCCACCAGCGATCGCTCGGCGTCGCGAATGGCGCGCCTGCCGCGGCGGAGGAAAGCCCAGGGTTGGCGCCGCAGAACAGCACCACCAGGTCGTCGGCGATCACGTCGGCGAGGCGCACCCGCCGCGCGGCTTCCAGCTCCGCCGGGGAGAACCGCTTGCCGCGGGCTGCTACCGGCTTGCCCGGCATCATCGGCACCTCCCGTCGAAATATAGCCCGTGCCAGCACTGTCTAACAAAGCGCCCCGAAGGCCACGCGAACGGTGTCCGGCGGTGTTCGTTCTGGTTCATCGGGCACCGCTCTTCGGTTCCAGGGCCAGGCGGCGGAGCTCGAGCAGTTCGAGTCCGGAAGTCGCCGATGAACTGCGATGCCACCCCGACGCCGACCACCGGGATGACCAGGCCGCAGTAGCACGCCACGAAGAAGGCGGAAACGGCCTGGCCGCGCCGCCCGGGCGGGGCGAGACGGTTGGCCGTGGCCAGGCTGCCCATGAAGACCGCGCCCACGGCGACCCCCGCTACCACCGTCCCGGCCAGGAACGCCGCTCAGATTGCCGCACGCCCTGACCCTAGCTTGACTAGACTAAGTTTAGTTCAGGCGTATGATGAGGCGTATGACCGTGAACGTCAACATCCACGAGGCAAAGACACACCTGTCGCGCCTGCTGGAACAGGTCGCCGCGGGCGAGCGGGTGGTGATCTCGAAGGCCGGCACGCCCGTCGCGGACCTGGTGCCGCACCAGGCGGCGACGGTGACGTTCGGTGGCCTGAAGGGCGAGGTCGCCTACGACGATCAGGCGTTCGGCCTAGATCCGGATATCCAGCAGATGTTCTACGGCGTAGCGGAAAAGCCTGAGGAATCCGGCGATCGCGGCGGGCCGGACGGCGATGCTGCTCCTTGACAGCCAGGCGCTGCTATGGCTGCTGGACGACAACCCGCGCCTCGGCCCCCGGGCCCGTCAGCTGATCACTTCCGCACAAGGGGTCTATGTCTCGGCGGCGACGGTCTGGGAGCTGACCATCAAGACCATGCTCGGCAAGCTGTCGGTCCCGGCTGACCTCAGCAACAGGCTCACCGCACAGGGCCTGGTGCCGCTCAGTATCACCGCCGAGCACGCCGAGGCGATCCGGGACTTCCCCGAGTTGGTCAGGCACGACCCGTTCGACCGCCTGCTGGTGGCGCAGGCCTCCCGCGAGGGACTACGGCTGCTTTCCGCCGACCAGGTCCTGCTCGGCCTGGGCCGTGACTACATCGTCGACGCGCGCAGCTGACGGTCACCTGTCCGCAATCGACGGTGACCCGTATCATCCCGGGCCCGGTGCACACCGATCATTTGATCGGGATAGGCCGTTTTGCACGGTTCGGTGGCCTGGCCGGGGTTGCTGGCGCTTTGCTGGCTCTTGCTCCGGTGGGCGGCTACGATCCGGGTTGGGAGGGTAGATGGCCGGCAGGCGGCGTCGGCTCGACCCGGTGGGGCCGTTTGGCAATCCGGACGGGTCACGAGCCGACATCGAGGATCTGATCAGCGAGTTCGTCGACTTCGGCGGCGATCCGGCGTTTGGCCACCTCGCGACCCGGGCCAACGACTCCATGGTGCGGGTCATCGTGGGCAAGCTCGGCGCGGGCAAGACGGTCTACCTGCGGCGGCTGCAGGATTTCCAGTCCCATCAGGACTCGGTCTACGCCGATGCGCCGCAGCAGAGCCTGCCGAAGACCGAGGTCGTGGTGAAGGCGTGCCAGTGGTTCTCGGACCAGGTCCTGGTCGAGAAGTGGATGCAGATCTGGGATCGCGCGATCATGCGCTCGCTGACCTCGCACCTGCTGACCCGTCCGGAGTTGCGTCAGCAGCTGCGCGACGAGCAGATCGAGGAGATCCAGGGGCCGTACGCGCGGCTGCTGGATGACTTCCGCCGGCCCCGGTCGATCTACGCCGAGGTCCGCGACATGATCAACCAGCGGAATACCGCCCATCAGCTGTCGACGTACCTCGACGATCCGCTCTGGGACGATCTGGAGGACCTGCTGGGCGAGGTGGTCGGCCGGTGCAAGCCGGTCTATTTCTACCTGGACGCGCTGGACGAGGAGTTCAGCCACGCCCCGATGTACTGGCTGAAGTGCCAGGAGGGGCTGTTCTACCAGGTCATGCGGCTGCTCCGGGACCCCAGGCTGGGCGGCCGCCTGCACGTCGTGGTCTGCATCCGCGACATCGTCATGTCGTCGGTGTACCGGTCGGAGCATGCGCCGCGGTACTACAACGAGCCGCACATCCGCGTCCTGACCTGGGACCGCAGCTCGCTGCTCTACCTGCTACAGCGCAAGCTGGCCCGGCTGCCGCCGTCCCTGCTGATGCGGCGCGCCGCCACCGGCCCGCCCGCGATCGGCGACTGGCTCGGGGTCAACGGCCACTGGCCGGGGCCCGACGGCGACGGGCCGATCGGGGACTACCTGCTCAGCCACACCAGGCTGATCCCGCGCGACATCATCTCGCTCGGCAATGACCTGAACGAGGAGGTCCTGAGGACCAAGCAGGCGGGCCACGACGGCCTGTCGCCGGCGGCGCTGCAGCGGGTGGTGCAACGCTGCGCCAAGCGGTTCGGCGACTCCCAGCTCGCCCAGTGCGCCAACCAGATCTCCTCGGACCTGATGCCGGCCGGCGCCGCCCTGCACGACTACTCCGAACTGTTCACCAGCACCCAGGCCTACATCAGCGGGGTGCAGGAGGACGTCCGCTCCTTCGTCCGGCTGATCGGCGTCGACCGGTTCTCCCGCGCGGATCTCGAGGCCCTGCAGGAAGTCGCGGATCTGCACTTCGAGAAGGCGACCGACCTGCCCTCGGTCCTGTGGCAGAACGGCCTGCTCGGGTACGTCGACGAGTCCGGGCGGCGCCGGTTCTACTCCATGGGCGACGTGGAGGAGTTTCACTTCCCGCCGGACGTGGCCACGTACGTGCTGCACCCGTGCCTGGTGTACACCGTCGGGGGTATCCGGCACGTGGGGGCGGACCCGGACTCCGCTGTCGCGCGAAGCACCAGGGCGTTCACCTCGGCCGAGCGCGTCGATCTGCCCGGGGCCGCGGCGCCGTCCTCGAGCGGCAGCCGGGCGCTCCCGGAACCCGACCCGGCCGAGGTGCGGTCCTCGGCCGGGGGCAAGGCCGCGGACTACGCGGTCGGCGACGTCATCGAGGACCGCTTCGAGGTCCTGGACGTCGTCGGGCAGGGCGGCTTCTCGAAGGTCTACCGGGTGCGCGATGACGTCGAGGGCGAGGAGCGAGCGCTCAAGCTCTTCGACAGCGCCGCCGGGTACCAGGCGGTGCGCCGCGAGATCGGCGCCCTGCGCAAGATCCATCATCCGCACGTGGTGCAGGTCTTCTGGGCCGGCAAGACCAAGGCCGGCGAGTGGTACCTGATCGCCGAGTTCATCGACGGGGAGCCACTCAGCGAGTTTGTCAGCGGGACCAGGCACCTCCGCGACCGGGAAGCGGTCGATGTCGCCCTCGACCTGCTCGACGCGCTCGTCGCCTTTCACCCTGACTCGGCGCGCCTGCGGCAGCTCGACGACCAGCGCCGCGCAGGGGACCTGCCGGAAGCCGAGTCGCGCGAGTGGCTGGAACTGCAGGACAAGGGGCTGGTGCACCGCGATATCAAGCCGCTCAACGTGATCCTCACCCGCACCGGAGCCAAACTGCTCGACTTCAACATCGCCTCCCGGGTCGGCGACCCGGTGCGCACGCACTCGGGTACGCCCCCGTACCAGCCACCCGACGCCGGCCGGGACCGCTGGGACGTCTCCACCGACCTGTTCGCCGTCGGCGTGCTGCTCTACCAGCTCCTGTGCAACGGTCACCACCCGTTCCCCAACGCCATGCCCATGGCCGGCGAGCCGGTGATCGACCCGAGGACGATCCGCCCCGACCTCAACTCTGACCTGGCCGCGTTCCTGATCCAGGCGTGCGCCCCGGCCAGCGCCGATCGCTTCGCGACCGCGGCCGACATGCAGCTCGCCCTGCGTCACATCCGGGCCGGCCTCTGAGCGCGCCTCAGGGGCTGCCGCCCATCCGGCTGATCAGCTCGTCGCGAGAGATACCGTGCCGGTCGCTGAACGCCTTGAGCTCTTCGTCTGGAATCTGCGTTGGCAGCGTCTGCTCGGCGTCGTCGGCTTCCTGGGTGTAGCCGAGGCGCCGGAGCCCGTCGACAACCCATTGCCTGTCATATGCCATGGCACCAGCCTCTCCCAGACGGGGCGGCTCGCTGGCGGCCGGGGCATGAGTAGGCTGCTGGCGGGAGAAGAAGGAGCCGAGATGCCGTGGTTTCCGGAGTTCAGCAGCGCCGTCGAGCTGGTCCGGCTGCAGACCCGCCGGGCTGGCCAGGCCGATCCGGTCGGGCACTACGTGGCCGCGCTGAACAAGGCCGACGCCAGGGACCTGGAGACGGTCTGGCCGCGCGAGGTGGTGATCTACGACCCGCGGGCCGGCGAGGTCCGCGGACACCGGCATGTCCGGCAGTTCGTCAGCCAGAACGAGTTGTGGCTGGCCGGGATGAACCGGCGGACGCAGACCGTGGCCTCCACCGCGGCCGACGGGAAGGCCGTGGTCGAGCTGGTGGTACAGCTGACACAGGACGGGCAGGAGGTGTCCTGGCCGGTGGCGGTGGTCGCCGAATCCCACGACGACCAGTCGGTGGTGTTCCGCACCTACTGCAGCCAGTGGCCGCTGATCGGGCGGCACGAGGTCAGGCCGCCCATCCTGGCGCCCGGTACCGACCGTCGCCCCGGCGGAATCGTCGGGCAGTTCCAGGACGCGGTGGCAGCCGGCGATGCCGACGCGGTGGTGCGGGCGTTCGAGCCGGACGGGTACTTCCGCGAGCCGATCGGCCCGCAGTACACGCACCGCGGCCCCGGTGAGCTGCATGCCTACTTCACCAAGTGCTTCAGCGCGGGGGGCGGGGTCGTCCGGGTGCCGTGCGCGGTGACCGAGGAAGGCGTGCGCTGCGCCGTGGAGTACAACTGCGTCCGCTGGGGTGGGCACGACCTGCCGCCGCAGGCGGGACTCGAGGTTTCCGAGCGCGGGCCGGACGGGCGGCTGGCCGCGGTGCGCGTCTACGACGACGTGGCGGCGCCGGCCGGGCGGCACTTAGTTTGCCGGTGACGGCGATTCCGGCGGGGGCGGCTGGTCTGTATCGGTAAACCCGTTAGACCCTGCCGTCTAAGACCAGCCGAACGGAGCAGCAGACATGATTATCGCCGACACGACCATCCTGGTGACCGGGGCCAACCGCGGCATCGGGCAGGCCCTGGTCACCGAGGCCCTGGCCCGGGGGGCCAGCCGGGTGTACGCCAGCACCCGCGGGCCGCTGGAACACCCCGACCCGCGGGTCACGCCGGTGCGGATGGACATCACCGACGCGGCACAGGTCCAGGCGGCCGCGGAGCGCATCGGGGCACTGGACATCCTGATCAACAACGCCGGCATCGCGCTGTACGACGACCTCAGCGACCGCGCCGCGCTGGACCGGCAGCTGGCCGTGAACCTGTTCGGCCCCTACACGGTGACCCAGGCCTTCCTGCCGGCCCTGACCCGGTCCCGGGGCGCCATCGTCAACAACCTGTCGCTGAACGCCTTCGCCCCCATGCCGGTCATCCCGGCCTACTCGGTATCCAAGGCGGCCGCGTTCTCCCTGACCCAGTCGCTGCGGGCCCTGCTGGCCGGGCGGGGCGTGCGGGTGCACGCGGTCCTGACCGGCCCCACCGACACCGACATGACCCGGGGCTACGACATCCCGAAGGTCTCCGCGGCCTCCGTCGCGCGCGCCATCTTCGACGGGGTGCAGCACGAGGAGGAGGAAATCTTCCCCGATCCGATGTCCGCCGCGGTGGCCGACAGCTGGCGCAACGGCGCGACCAAGGCGCTCGAGCGGCAGCTCGCCGCGTCGGCCTCAGATTGAAAGACGGTCGCCGAAGAAGCTGAAGACCTTCTCCCAGCCGTCCATGGCCTGCTCGGGGCGGTACATCGGGGCCTGGTAATAAAAGAAGGCGTGGCCGGCCTCGTCGTACCGGACGAACTCGAAGTCTTTGCCGTACCGCACGAGCTCCGCCTCGTGCAGGTCGACCTGGGCCGGCGAGGGATGGGAGTCGTCGTTGCCGAACAGGCCGAGCAGCGGGGCGGACAGGTCGGCGGTGAGGTCGATGGGCGCGACCGGGCGGGCCGGGGACAGGTCCTCGGGGGCCATGACCACTCCCCCGCCCCACAGGTCGGCGACCGCGTCGAAACCCTGCACCCGGGAAGCGGTCAGCAGCGCGTGCCGCCCGCCCGAGCAGGTGCCGATGATGCCGGCCTTGCCGTTGCTCGTGGGCAGGGCCCTGAGCCAGCCGAGCGCGGCCGCGCAGTCGGCCACCACGCTGTCGTCGGGGACGCCGCCCTCGGCCCGGACCGTGGCTGCGACGTCGTCGGGGGTTCCGTGACCGTAGCGGCAGTACAGGTCGGGGCAGAGCACGCTGTACCCGTGGCGCGCGAGCCGCTCGCAGAACTCCCGGTAGAACTCATCCCAGCCGGGCAGGTGGTGCACGGCCACGATCCCCGGGGCCGGCGCGTCGCCGGTGGGCCGGGCGAACCAGGCGTGGATCTCGTCCCCGTTGCCGCCGGGCATGGTGATCACCTCGGCGATCAGGCCGGTGCGGGCGTCGGTACGGAAGGAATTCCACATGGGGTTCAGCTTAGGGCGCGGAATGTCAGGATGGCAGGAAGACGCGAGCGCTAGGAGAAGACCATGACGCCTGCTGGCACGTCGGTCCCGCCCGCCCGAGGGCCGAGCGCCGGACAGGTCAACGACCTGCTCCCGATCGGCGACTGGATCCGGCACCATTCGCTGCGCAGCTGGCCGGTGCTGCTGTTCCTGACGCTGATCTGCGTGCCGTCGATCGCGCTGCTCATCTTGGGCCTGAACCCGAGCCAGGCCACCTTCGACCACGTAGCGTGGATCTTCGCGGCGTACTTCGCGGTGGCCTGGCTGCTGCTGCTCGGCGTCATCGTCCGGCCGGAGCACGTGTCCAGGACGATGCTCGTGCTGGTCACGGCGATCGCGCTGGCCACGCAGGTGCCGCTCGCGGTTACGCTGGAGGTCGACCTGCACGCCAGCACCGCGGGCCTGGGACCGAGCATCTACAGCGTCGGCCTGCCGGAGGAGCTGGCCAAGGCCATACCGGTGCTGGCCGTCGCGCTGATCTACCAGCTCTGGCGGCAGCACGACATGGAGCCGCGGGACTACCTGTTCCTCGGCGCGGTGAGCGGGCTGGTGTTCGGGGCCAGCGAGGTGGTGCACTACTTCACGGTCAACGGGGTGGAGCAGTTCTACCAGACCGTGAAGGCGGCCCTGCCCGCGATCCAGCAGCTGATCCTGGCCGGGCATTCCGCGCCGGACTCGCTGTTCGTCGTGCTGATCGAGCCGGTGCGGTACTTCATCCTGGACTTCGTCTGGCGGTTCATCACCGATCCGATCAGCCACGCCTGCTGGGCCGGGCTGACCGGCTACTTCATCGGGCTGGCGGTTACCGGGCGCTACCGGTGGTACGCGGTGGGCTGGATCGGGCTGGCCGCGGCGGCGATCCTGCACGGGCTCAACGACTGGAGCCGGGTCAACGGTCACCCTCTGTGGATCGTGGTCACCCTGGTCAGCGGGGTGCTGTTCCTCGGCTACGCGAAGGTCGGGTCGCGCGGGGACGAGCCCGCCCCGCCGATCTGGCCGTCGGCGGCGCATCCGCGGGAGGCGCATCCCCCGGCGCGGCATGCCGCGGCGGGGCATCCTCCGGCGGTGGGCGCGGGCCGGCCGTGGTGGGTGCACTGACATGGACAAGCGCCTTCGCTTCATGACCGACCTCATCGCACCGCTGCGCGTCCCGCCGGGCAGCGAGGTCAAGCTGAACCGCGACCACGACCCGGGCTACACCGGCCCGGTGACCCGGCCGCAGGCTGCTGGGCTGCTGGCCCAGAGTGTGGAACTGCTGTCCGACTACCAGGACCGGCTGGCGGCCCAGGAGACGTTCGGCGTGCTGCTGGTGCTGCAGGGCATCGACGCGGCGGGCAAGGACGGCACGATCAAGCACGTGATGAGCGGGGTCAACCCGCAGGCGGTGGAGGTCCGGTCGTTCAAGCAGCCCTCGGCCGAGGAGCTGGACCACGACTTCCTCTGGCGGTGCCAGCGCGCCCTGCCCGGGCGGGGCCGGATCGGCATCTTCAACCGGTCCCACTACGAGGAGGTGCTCGTCGTCCGGGTGCACCCTGCCCTGCTCGCTGCCGAGCGGATACCCGCTGTTTCCGATGGCATCTGGGCCCGGCGGTACCGGGAGATCAACGACTGGGAGCACTACCTGGTCGACAACGGCATCCACGTGGTCAAGGTCATGCTGAACCTATCCAAGCAGGAGCAGGCCAGGCGGTTCCTCAAGCGCATCGACCACCCGGAGAAGAACTGGAAGTTCTCCCCCAGCGACGTCAAGGAGCGGCACTACTGGGACGACTACCAGCGGGCGTTCGGGGAGATGCTGAGTCACACCAGCACCGAGTGGGCCCCGTGGTACGTGGTGCCGGCCGACCACAAGTGGTTCACCCGGCTGGCCACCGCCGCGGTCCTGGTCACCGCGCTGGATGCGATCAACCCCCGGTACCCAGATCCCGATCCTGCCGTGCGGGATGAGATGGCGCAGGTCAGGGGGGAGCTCGCGGCCGAGACGTGACGCGATTGCGTCACGTGCATACGGTGACCCCTCCCACGTTCCACTTGCCGGCCTTGTTCTTCACTACGTCCACGCTGTCGTTACCGGAGGCGAAGGCGACGGCATCGGCGCCGCGCCCGGTCAGCTTCCACCCCGTTTCCGATAGCCCTGGCTCATGCTGGGCGAGCACCGACCGCAGCGCCTGTTGCGGGGTCTGGTAACCGCTCGTGCCTCCGCCGCCGTAATCCGCGACTGCGCACGTCTCGGTGGGCTGGGTGCATCCGCTCACGGCGGCGGCAGCCAGGCAGGCGACGACTGCCGCGGTGATGCGTACGCGCATGTATCCATGTTGCGCCGGCCCGGCAGGATCGGGGTCTCAGGCCGGTTGCGAAAGCGGAACGTCCCGGCCGGCGCGGATGCCCCCGTTGAGGTTCTCCACCGCCGCTCCCACCCCCAGGGCCAGGACCGCCAGCCCGGTCAGGCCGATAGCGGTGAACAGTCGCAGGGCGCGGGCCGATGGGGTGGGCGCCGGCGGCCATCGCCCGGACGGACGGCGGCTAGAAGGAATTCAGAACATTCGGTCCGGCGACCCTTATCCTGTTGCGGAGAGGAATGGACATTACCGGAAGCCAGGTGACGAAAGGGGAGCCGGTCATGCGTGGTGGTTTGCGTGCGGTTGGGCTGGGCGTGGCGTCAGCGGCGCTGCTGGCGGGGTCCTTGTGGGGCGCGTCGCCGGCGTTCGGCGCGCCGCGGCCGGTCCCCAACATCGCGGTCATGTTCGGGGCGCAGCATGTCCATGGCGTCCGAGGTCTGGTGCTGGTAGCGGGCCGGGACCTGATGGTGTACACCTTCACCGGCGACACGCGGGGTAAGCCAGGCACCTGCACCGGGCCCTGCGCGGCCGTCTGGCCGGCGGTGCGCGGCATCCCGGTGCTGGCGCGCGGGGTCAAGATCCGCGGGAAGTTCGGCACTATCAACGGCCAGGTCACGTTCAACGGCTGGCCGTTGTACCGGTTCACCGGCGAGGGGCCGCTCCGGGATCACGCTAACGGCTCGTTCAAGGTCGTCACGGTGCGGACGTGATTCTCGGGCCGTTTGCACCGCGGGGCTGACCGTAAACAAAGCTGGGGCGCGGTTCCGGGATTGCTCCCGGACCGCGCCCCAGCCTCTTACCCGCCTGGCGCTTATCGCGTAACAGGCTCTATAGGGTAAAGCCCACGAGCGATCAGGACTCGGCCCGTTGGCTATCCACGCAGTCAGCCTTACCGCCGCTTGCGTTGAAGACGTTGTTGCTGGCTTCCTGCTGGGTCAGGAAGTGCAGGCCGAAGAACGTCTGGTTGTACAGCGCGCCGGGCCGGCCGCCCGTCGCACCGTAGATGTAGGCGCACTCGTCGCCGATCTCGAAGCCGCTGGAGTCGTACCAGCCGGTCTGGACGTCCGGGTCGGTAATCGCCTCACTGATCTCATGGCTCGTAGGACTGACCTCGGTGTCGGCGTCGCGGTTACCGTTCGGCGACTCGACCACGGGGAACCGGGCATCGCTGCCGCACGTGAATCCCACTGGGGACTGGTAGATCGGGTAGGCCAGGTTCGCGTACACCGCGTTGGCCGGGTCCTCACTGTGGTAAGCGCAGTAGGCCGCGGTCGGCTGGTGGTTGATCGTGCAGGCCTGACCACCCGCAGTAGAGGCGCTCGAACCGGGGTTGAAGCAGGACTCGACGGCCTTGGGCAGGTACAGCACGTAGATGTTGCTGAGGTTGTGCGGCAGGTGGCGGGCCGCGGTGACGCTGTCGACTTCAGCCTGCAGCTGGGTATCGTCCAGGCAGGCATTGTAGCCGGAGCCGTCCGCGTAGATATTTGACTTGTCGGCGGTCTCCACCGTGCAGCCGTTCGCGGGCAGCGCGTCCGCGTCATAAATGGGGAGGGCGGGCCGGGCGTTGTAGCGGATCTGCCCGTTGTTCCCGTAGTACTCGTTCAAGACAGAGAACACGTTGGTCTTCTGGCCGCTCGACAGCGCCACCTCAATGAGGTAGTTGGTGATGATCCGCTCGTAGGCAGCCGACATCGGGTGACCTGCCGGAGCCCAGAAGATCGGCGTGATGACCAGCGGGCCGGTCTGTCGCGTCATCATGACATCGCCGTGATTGCAGGGCGTGAAGGAGCAGATGGCCGGGGATCCATTGAAGAGCAGCGGGGGCGTGCCGTTGAACGCCGGCTCGGGCGGAGGCGGCGGGTCCTGACAGGTAGCACTGGTACCTGCCGCGACGATGACGCCGCCGATACCCTGCGGGCGAGCTGTGTGGTTGACTTGGCTCGGCGAGATCGTGCAGGGCGGATTCGCCGTGCCGCTCGCCGCGGCGCGTGCCACCGTCGGGGTCGCCATCGCGAGCGAGGTCCCTGCGGCCAGGATCAGAGCCGCCCCCAGACCCCATCTCTTGTGTGCTTGCTTCATCGCTTCCTCCCTTATTGGCGTACACCCGGGCTGTACGCCCACTGAGGCCGAACGGTACTGAAGCTGGACACGCAAGTTGGGCCAAACGCAAACAACTACGCCAAATCTTGATGAAACCGACCCTGGATTAGTTCAGAGTGTCCCCTGCCAGGTCGCCGCGTGGACTGAAAATTCGGTTGAAGGGTTGAGGCGCGTATGCACACGGTGTCACGGGGCTCGAAGAGGTGGCGTCCGGGATCCGGTGTAAAAAGGGACGGGTGAGGTTCCGGTTTCATGGTGGTATTAGGCGTCGACATTCCCGGGGATAAGTGCGCGGTGCGCGGTGACCGGCCGGGCCGCGTTGACGGTCGCGGCGGGGCGCGGCTAGGCTGACCAAGCAAGCGCTTGGTGTAGCGCTCGGCCTGGATGAGCCCGCCTGGATGGAGATGAGCGCGATGCCCGTCACGTACCTGTCCCAGGAGTGGATCGAGGCGTACAACGCGGCGCTGGCCGGGGACGACGCGGTCCGCGCCGCGCTCAAGGGCAAGAGCGCGGCCCTGCAGATGGTGATCTCGGGCGCGCCGCAGGGCGACGTCCGCTACTGGCTGCGCATCGCCGACGGCGGCGCCGCGGCGGGCCTGGGCGACATCGACGGCGCCGACGTCACGATCAGCCAGTCGTACGAGACCTCGACCCAGGTCAACAAGGGCGAGCTGGACGGGCAGAAGGCGTTCATGCAGGGCAAGGTCAAGATCGCGGGCAAGATGCTGAAGATGATGCAGCTGCGCGGCCCGCTGGAGAAGGTCCAGACCGCGCTGAACACGATCGACACCGAATACTGACGTCCGGGCGCGCCTCACCCCCCCGGGCGCGCCCGGATCACATCCAGTCGGCGTGCCGCGGCCAGGCCAGCAGTGACCCAGGACCTGCCGGAACTGCGCGGCTCGGGGGTCAGTGCGCAGGGCCGGCAAAGCTGTGGCCCCAGAGGCTGACCGCGGTGGTCTCCCGGCTGATCCAGGCCGCGTCGTTGACCAGCCGGCCGTCGGTGCCGTACTCGATGTCGAACCCGCCCGGGGTGCGCACGTAGAACGAGACCATGTGGTCGTTGGCGTGCCGCCCCAGCGTCCCGGAGACCGGCGCGCCGCGCCTGGTGCACCGGTCGAGCGCCGCGCCCACGTCGTCCAGCGCGGCGACCTCGATCATCAGGTGCACGATGCCGGCAGTGCTCATTTCCGGGGCCGGCATCGGCACCAGGGCCAGGCTGTGGTGCCGCGGGTTGCAGCCCAGGAACCGGAACCACACCGGCGGGTCCCCGGGCGCGCCGCCGAAGAACTCGGCCGGCATCCGCATCGAGTCCCGGAGCCGGAACCCGAGGACCTCGGTGTAGAAGTCGAACGCGGCGCAGGAGCCGGGCGGGACCGGCAGCACCACGTGCCCCAGGCCCAGGTCGCCGGTGACGAACCGGTTCCCGTACGGGCTGACCGACGGCCGGGACTCCAGCGCCGCGCCGCAGAACACCTCGAGCGTGTGCCCGGCCGGGTCGTCCGCGCGCAGCATCGACCCCACCCGCCGGGCGGCGCACTCGCCGGGAGTGCCGGTCTTGCACGCGACCCCGGCGTCGGCCAGGGCCCGGCCCACCGCGGCCAGCGCGGCGGCGTCCGCGACCTCCCAGCCGGAGGCGAGCACCCGTTCCGCTGACCCGGGCAGGATCACCAGGCGGGCCGGGAAGTCGTCCATCCGGAGGTAGACGGCGCCGTCCTCAGGGCCCCGCCCCTCGGTCATACCGAGCACCTTGGTGCCGAACTCCCGCCAGGCGGCGACGTCGGCCGACTCGATCCGCAGGTAGCCGAGCGAGGAGATCATGTGCCCTCCAGGAAGCCGATGGCCAGAGCGTTGAACTCGCCGGACTTCTCCAGCTGGACCCAGTGCCCGCAGCCGCCGAACACGTGCAGCTGGGCGCGCCGGATCATCTTCATCGCCACCAGCGCGCCGTCGACCGGGTTGACCCGGTCCTCGCGGCCCCAGATCAGCAGCACCGGGTTACGCAGCCGGTGAGCCTCCCGCCAGAGCAGCCCCTGCTCATACGAGGCCGGGTCGAAGAACGAGGCGCCCATCGACGCCATCGCGGCCAGCGAGTCCGGGTCGCAGGCCACCACGTACCGTTCGGAAATAAGGTCTTCTGTGATCAGGCGCTGGTCGAACACCAGGGTGCGCAGGAACGCCGCCATCTTCTCCCGGCTCGGCCCGGGCGGCGCCCCGAACTCGGCCAGCCGCTTGACCCCCTCGGTCGGGTCGGCGGAGAACACGTTGAGCGACAGGCCGCCAGGGCCCATGAGCACGAGCCGTTCGGCCCGTTCGGGAAAATTAAGGGCGAAGCGGACCGCGGTCCCGCCGCCGAGAGAGTTGCCTACCAGGTGCACCCGGTCGATCCCGAGCTCGTCGAGCAGGCCCGCCAGCGCGTCGGCGGCGAAGGTGAAATAGTTGCCCTGCACCGGCGGCTTGTCGGACTTGCCGTAGCCGGGCTGGTCGACGACCAGGGTGCGGAACCGCTCGGCGAACGCGGGCAGGTTGCGGCCGAAGTTGGACATCCCGGACGCGCCCGGGCCGCCGCCGTGCAGCATGACCAGCGGCACGCCCTTGTGGCTGCCCGCCTCCTCGTAGTGCAGGTGCATGGTCATATCATCGCGTCCGGCGGCACGTCGTGGCCGAACTCGCCGCGGCCGAACATGGACAGCGCGCGCTCCGGGTCGTTGATCGCGTGCACCCGGCCGGCGTGCGCGTCGCGCCAGAACCGCTGGATCGGCGTGCCCGTCTTCAGCGCGCGGCCGCCGGAGTTCTCGAACAGCAGGTCCACCGCGCGGATGGCCTGGCCGGTCCCGGTCACCTGGTCGCGGCGGACCCGCAGCCGCAGCGGCAGCGGCAGCTTCTCCCCCGCCCAGGCGCGGGTCATCAGCTCGGCCATGTTCCGCTCCAGCGCCGCCCACGCCGCGTCCAGCAGGGCCGCCGCCTCGGCGATGCGGACCTGCCCGAACGGATCCTCGGCCGCCTTCTGCCCGACGTAGGAGGCCCGGACCCGGCCGCGCTGGTACTCGACGTGGGCCGCGTAGGCACCCGTCGCCATGCCGATGATCGGCGTGGTGATGGCGTAAGAGAATATTGAGCCGAACGGAACGCGGTACAACGGTCCGGCATTGACCTGCTGGCCGGGGCAGACGCACCGGGTGACGTCGGTAAAGCTCAGCGAGCGGTGCTCGGGGACGAAGGCGCCGTCGACCACGATGTCGTTGCTGCCGGTGCCGCGCAGCCCGACCGTGTCCCACACGTCGTCGATGGTGTAGTCGCTGGCCGGCAGCAGGAACGTGCGGAAGTCGGTGGGCTGCCCTTCGTCGTTGGTGACGATGCCGCCGAGCAGGACCCAGGTCGCGTGGTCGCAGCCGGAGGAGAAGCTCCACCGTCCGTTCAGCTGATGCCCCCCACCCACCTCCCCTTCCCCCTTCACTTGTCTGGCGCGGCCTGTCGGCGCGTAGCTCGAGGACATCCGGGTCGCGGGGTCGGCGCCCCATACGTCCTGCTGGGCCTGCGGCGGGAACAGGGCCAGCTGCCAGGGGTGCACGCCGACCACCGAGGCCACCCAGCCGGTCGACCCGCAGGCGCTGGCGATGAGCCGGACCGCGGTGTAGAACGCGACCGGGTCGGCCTCCAGGCCGCCGAAGCTCCGGGGCTGGAGCAGGGTGAAGAAGCCCGTCTCCTCGAGCGCCTTGACCGACTCGGCGGGCAGCACCCGGCGGTCCTCGGCCTCCTGGGCCCTGGCCGCGAACACCGGGAGCAGGTCGGTGACCCCGGCGATGACCGCCTGGACCTGCTGATCAGAGGTTGCCATATGCCCAAGACTAGAACATGTTCTAGTCTTAGGGTATGGATCAGGTTCGGACCATCGTCGCGGGCCCGCCTCCGGCCAGGTTCGCGCGCGGCTGGCACTGCCTGGGCCTGGCGGGGGGGTTCCGGGAGGGCGGGCCGCACGCGGTACGGGCGTTCGGCACCAAGCTGGTGGTCTTCGCCGATTCGGCCGGCGCGCTGCACGTCCTGGACGGGTACTGCCGGCACATGGGCGGCGACCTGACCCAGGGCACGGTCAAGGGCGACGCCATCGCCTGCCCGTTCCACGACTGGCGCTGGGGCGGCGACGGCCGCTGCGCTTCGATTCCGTATGCCCGCCGGGTGCCGGTGGCGGCCCGGACCCGGTCCTGGCGGGTGCTGGAGCGCAGCGGGCAGTTGTTCGTCTGGCACGACCCCGAGGGCAACCCGCCCGGTGAGGGCGTGACCATCCCTGTGATCGAGGGGGCCGGCTCTGATGAGTGGACCGACTGGACCTGGGACTCGATCCTGGTCGAGGGGGCGAACTGCCGCGAGGTGATCGACAACGTGGTGGACATGGCGCACTTCTTCTACATCCACTTCGCGTTCCCGACCTACTTTCGCAACGTGTTCGAGGGGCACATCGCCTCGCAGTACCTGCGCACCCGGTCGCGGCCCGACATCGGGGGGGCGTCGAACTACGCCGACGGCTCGGGCGAGACCACGCTGCGCTCGGAGGCGTCGTACTTCGGCCCGGCCTACATGATCGACAACCTGTGGCACGACTACCACGGGATGACCATGGAGAGCGTCCTGATCAACTGCCACTACCCGGTCACCCCGACCTCGTTCCTGCTGCAGTGGGGGGCGATCGTCAAGCGGCCGCCCGGCCTGTCCGACGCGCAGGCCTCGCGGGTCGCGGCGAAGTTCGCGGACTTCGTGGGGCTGGGCTTTCAGCAGGACGTGGCGATCTGGCTGAACAAGACGCGGATCGACAACCCGCTGCTGTGCGCCGAGGACGGCCCGGTCTACCAGGTTCGCCGCTGGTACGAGCAGTTCTACTGCGACGTGGCCGACATCGCGCCGGACATGGTGGCGCGGTATGAGTTCGAGATCGACACCACCCGCGCGGTGGCCGGCTGGGAGGCGGAGGTCGCGGCCAACCTGAACCTTGCCACCTCGCGGGGGGGTCTGGGGGGTCGTCCCCCCGGGCTAACACGGCTGATGCTGGCTGAGGACGAGCGGTACGCCGCGTTCGCCTGCGTGGAGTGCGGGCGCTGCGGGGCGGCGGTGCTGGCCGCGAAGTTCAGCCCGCAGCACACCTCGGTGCAGTGGACCGCGAGGGCTGTTGGTTTGTGCTCCGAGTTCTCTGCTGCTTCCCGGCCCAGCGCCTTGGTCGAGGGGTGCGGCAGCCTGCGCGACAGCATCGATTTTGCGGTGGCCGCGGGGCGCCTGGAGGTGTCGCCGCCCTGATGGCCGCTCGTGAGTACGTCCAGGTCCGGGTGGCCGAGGTGATCCAGGAGACCGGCGACGCGTGCTCGCTGGTGCTGGACGCGGGCCTTGATTACCGGCCGGGGCAGTTCGTTACCGTCCGGATCCCGTCGGATCTGTGCGGTTCGGTGGCGCGGTGCTACTCGCTGTGCAGTTCGCCGCTGGCCGGTGAGCGGCCGGCGATCACGGTCAAGCGGACCGAAGGCGGGTACGCGTCGAACTGGATTCTTGATCACGTCGTGGCGGGCACCGTGCTGGACGTGCTGCCCCCGGCCGGGACGTTCTGCCCGGGCTCGCTTTCCGGGGATTTCCTGCTGTTCGCGGCGGGCAGCGGGATCACCCCGGTCATGTCGATCCTGAAGTCGGCGCTGGCCGGCGGGGGCGGGCGCGTGGTCCTGGTGTACGCCAACCGGGACGAGGGTTCGGTGATCTTCGGCTCGTTGCTGCGCCGGCTCGCGTTTGATTCGGGTGGCCGGCTGGTGGTGGTGCACTGGCTGGATTCGCTGCTCGGCGTGCCTTCGGCGGCGGCGCTGGCCGCGCTGGCGCGGCCGTACGTGTCGTTCGACGCGTTCATCTGCGGGCCGGACCCGTACCTGGCCGTGGTGCGGGAGGCGCTCGGCAAGCTCGGGGTGCCGGGCTCGCGGGTGCACGTGGAGCGGTTCCTGTCGCTGGCCGAGAACCCGTTCGAGGTCGTTGCGGTGCCGGACGGCGGCCCGGCCGCGACGCTCTCGGTCACGCTGGACGGCGCGACCACCCTGCTGCCCTGGCCGGCCGGGACCCGGATGCTCGACGTGCTCATCGAGGCCGGGCTGGACGCGCCGTACTCGTGCCGACAGGGCATCTGCGGCGCCTGCGCCTGCCAGCTGACCGGCGGCGAGGTGGAGATGGCCCACAACGAGGTGCTCGAGCCCGCCGACCTGGCCGACGGCTACATCCTGGCCTGCCAGGCCGTATCCCTTTCCGCGTCAGTCAGCATCGCCTACTGAGTTGTTCTACCCGAAGGTGAAGGAGAAGGTCTGGACGCCGGGGTCGAGGAACGTGATCTCGAAGGTGCGCTCGGTGACGCGGCCGCGCTGGCGGATGAGCTGGTGGAGACGCTGTTCGGTGATCGTGCCGTAGCCTTCGACGTCCACGTCGCCGCCGTGGTCGTCGCCGGGCGGCTGGCCGTCGATCCTGACCTGGAAGCGCACGGCGGTTCCCGGGGCCTGCGGTCCGGTGACCAGGTGGAGGTCGCGGGCCTGGAAGCGGTAGGCGATCCGTCCGCCGGCCTCGTTCAGCGTGGTGGCCTGCTCCCCCGCCGTCCAGTCCCCGGCCAGGGCCCAGTGGTTGAGGCGCAGCTGCGCGGGAGCGTCGTAGACGTGCGGCCGGTCGGGCATGAGGCCGCCGGGAGAGGCGAAGTTCTCGGTACGTCCGTAGCCGGTGTAGTTCTCCGGTGACCTCAGGTCGGTCCAGTCGGCGGGCGCCTCGAGACCGGGGGCCTGCGGCGAGACCAGGTCCAGGCCGACGTCGCGGACTCCGGCCTCGGCCAGCAGCTGCTGGATGACCATCTCGGACTGCTGGTACTCGCCTTCGCCGTAATGGTGATGGCGGATCTGCCCCTGCGCGTCGGCGAAGTACAACGCGGGCCAGTAGGAGTTGTCGAACGCGCGCCATACCGCGTAGTCGTCGTCGATCGCGACCGGGTAGGTGATCCTCATGTCCGTGACGGCGCGCCGGACGTTCGGCTCGTCGTGCTCGAACCCGAACTCGGGGGTGTGCACGCCGATCACGACCAGGCCCTGGCCGGCGTACTTCTCGGCCCAGGCGCGGACGTAGGGCAGCTGGCGCAGCCAGTTGATGCAGGTGTAGGTCCAGAAGTTGACCAGGACGACCTTCCCGCGCAGCCCGTCGGGGGTCAGCGCCGGCGAGTTGAGCCATCCGGTCGCGCCGTCGAACGAAGGGAGCTCGCCCTCGACGGGCAGCCGCGAGCGGGTGTGCAGCCCGGCGGGCACGGGCCAGTGTGGTTTCATGACGATCCCTTCGCGCTGTAGCCGGGCTAGCGGCTGCTGCTCCTGTCCGCGTAGCATTACGGCTTCGCGGGGTCAAGCGGCGACGGTGACGGCCAAGAGCTGTGGTGCCCCGACTTCCTCCGGGACAGGCTGACCGTCCATTTGCAGGCCGGCGATGTGGACCTCAATGGCCTCCACGGCCCGCTCCCGGCACTCCTCAATCGTGCTGCCCCGGGTAAAGCACCCGGGAAGGGCTGGCACGGTCACGAAGTAGCCGCCGTCCGGCTCTGGCTCTACCACGATCGTGTAGGTACGCATCTATTTCATCCTGTCACAAGACCGTGCGTAGTTCCTCGACAGTACCTGCTTGGCTCAAAATCGACCGTAGCAGGCCGGGCCCGATCGTCTCGCCCGCGTGGAGCGGCACGGTCACGCGACCGCCCCGGGTGGGATGTTTGAGTTGGGCATGCGATCCCTTCTGGACCACGACTACCCAGCCGAGTTTGCCAAGCGCACGGGCGACCTCCCGGCCGGTGACTCGAGGTAGTGGCGGCATAGCACTAACCGTAGGCATTGCCTGTGACAATCCGCCGAAGACGAATCTATGGAGGCTCAAGCCAGATACGGCCGTTTGGGCTCCGATGGCTGGGCGGCAGAGGGGACGGCGTTCTTGGGGGCGGTGGCGGCGTGACGGCCGGCACGGCGGCCGGAGAAGACGCAGTCGGCCAGGGACAGGCCGCTCACGTAGGAGCGGGAGCACAGGCCGGCCGCGGTGCGGCCCGCGGCGTACAGGCCGTCCACCGGGCGGCCGTCGGGGCGGAGGACCTGGCCAGACTCTGGTGCGACGACGAGGCCGCCGAGGGTGAGGACCGGGGCGGGATAGAACAGGCGCGGGCGCACCGAGACGTCGATCAGGTAGAACGGCGGCTGGTCCTGCGGGCGGCACACGGTGGCGGGCTTGCCGGCCGGGTCGGGCACCGCCGGGTCGCGGCTGGCGGCGTTGTACGCGGCTACGGTGGCGGCCAGGCCGTCCGGATCGACGCCGGCCCGGGCCGCGACCGCGGCCACGGTGGGGGCGCGGACCGCGCCCAGGCTCAGCAGGTACCAGGCCTGCAGGCGCTGGAACCACAGGGTCGACCCGCGGACCTGGCGGCGGGCCTGCGCCCGGGTGGCGCGGTCGACGAACAGCCAGGCCCGGCCGCCGTGCCGGAGGATCGCGTCGCCGAGGGCGGCGCCGTAGCGGGACTCGTCGCACACCCGCTGGCCCGCGCGGTCGACCAGGACGCCGGCGAGCAGGGCGGGCGGCGGGCTGAGGAACCGCCAGACGGACACCCGGTCCAGGAACGCGGTCGCGCCGCCGGCCTGCGTGCCGAGGCGGATGCCGCTGCCGTCGTCGCCGGGGGTGGCCAGGGGCAGGCCACCACGGGCGTTCGGCGCGTGGGCGCGCATCATCGCCCGGCTGGCGGCGAAACCGCCGGCCGCCAGGACCACGCCGCGCGCGGCGGCGATCCGCAGCGGCTGCGCGTAGCGGTGCTCCAGCCAGCCGACCGGGCGATGCAGGATCCGGCCGAGCTTGGGGACGTACAGGTACGGCTTGACCGACCAGCGGTGCAGGACTGCGGTGGGCCAGCCGGGCCCCGGCGGGCGCATCGCGCAGGGACAGGCACTCCACGCCGGTGACGCGGCCGCTCGGGTCGGTGACCAGCTCGCGGGCGGCGGTCTGGGTGAGCACACGGACGCCGGCGCCGCGGACGGCGGCGGCCAGGCGGGCGTACAGCAGGCCGCCCGACGTGCCGCGGCCCCGGGTCCGGTGGCCGCGCGGCGCGGGCGGCCCGGTGCCGGTCCCGGGAGCGGCGGCGGACAGTTCGCTGCCGGAGTAGTAGAGGTAGTGACGGTTGGTCGGGTACGAGGTCTTGTCCGGGCAGAGGCTCCCCTCGAACGGGACGCCGTGAACCTCGAGCCAGGCCAGCATGGCCACGCTGCCGTCGCAGAACTCGCGGAGCGTCGTTTGCGGCACCGCGTCGCCGACCTCGGTGCGCAGGTAGCCGAGCATCGCCTCGGGCGTGTCGGTGACGCCCGCCGCGCGCTGCTGCGGTGTGCCGCCGCCGGCGTAGACCACGCCGCCGGACAGCGCGGTGGCCCCGCCGCCGCCGAACCGGTCCAGGATCAGCACCGAGCAGCCGGCCGCGGCCGCCTCCAGGGCCGCGCAGGCGCCCGCGGCGCCGAAGCCGACCACCACCACGTCGGCCTCGACGTCCCAGTCCGGCGGCATGGGGCCTCCCGCGGATCGGCGCAAAACTGTAACGTGTTCTAGTATGGGCCGGGATGCGGCATGACGACAGGGCCCGCCGAGCCAGTGCTCGCCGAGACAGTGCTCGCCGAGATAGGGCCCGCCGAGTTCGACGTGGTCGTGGCGGGCAGCGGAGCGGCGGGGATGACGGCCGCGCTGACCGCGGCGGATCTCGGGCTGAGCGTCGTGGTGGTCGAGAAGGCCGGGTCGTTTGGCGGGTCGACGGCGCGGTCGGGGGGCGGGATCTGGGCCCCGGGCAACGCGGTGCTCCGGGCCGCCGGGGTCACCGACACGCCGGATCAGGCCCGCGCCTACCTGGCGCACGTGGCGGGCGCCGACGTCCCGCCGGATCTGCAGCATGCGTTCCTCGAGCACGGTCCGGCCATGCTCGACTTGGTCCTGGCCGCCACGCCGCTGCGGCTGGCGTGGGTGCCCGGCTACGCCGACTACTACCCCGAGGCGCCTGGCGGGCTGGCCCGCGGGCGCAGCGTGGAGCCGGTGCCGATGGACAGCCGCCGGCTGGGCGCCGAACTGGCCCGCCTGGCCCGGCCCTACCTGCCGACCCCGGACGGCGTGGCCATCACCCAGGCCGACTACCGGTGGCTGAGCCTGGGGCCGCGGCATCCGCGCGCGATCCTGGCCGGGGCGCGGGTGGCGGGACGGGCCGCGCGCGGCCGGGTGACCGGGCACCGGATGCTCAGCCTGGGGCAGGCGCTGGCCGCGGGGCTGCGGGCCGGGCTGCTGCGCGGCGGCGTGCCGGTCTGGCTGGACACCCCGATGACCGGGCTCGACGTCCAGGACGGGCGGGTGACCGGGATCCGCGCCACGCGGGACGGCGAGCCGGTAACCGTCCGGGCCCGGCGCGGGGTGCTGATCGCGACCGGGGGGTTCGAGCGCAACGAGGAGATGCGCCGCCGGTACCAGCGCGAGCCCGCCGGCCCGCAGTGGACGACCGGGGCACCGGGGAACACCGGCGACGGGATCCTGGCCGGCCTGACCCTGGGCGCGGCGACCGGGCTGATGGACGACGCCTGGTGGGGTCCGTCGATCGCGCTGCCCGGCGGCCCGTACTTCTGCCTGGCCGAACGCAGCCTGCCGGGCTGCCTCCTGGTCAACGGGGCGGGCCAGCGGTTCGTCAACGAGTCGGCTCCGTACGTCGACGCGGTGCACGCCATGTACGACGGGAACACCCCGGAGAACCCGCACATCCCGGCCTGGCTGGTCTTCGACCAGCGGTACCGCGACCGGTACGTTTTCGCGGGCCTGCCGCCGGGCCGGGCGCTGCCGCGCCGGTGGTACGCGGCCGGGTCGGTGGTTCGCGCCGACGACCTGGCCGGGCTGGCCCAGGCGGCGGGCGTCGCCGCGGACGGCCTGGCCAAGACCGTGACCAGGTTCAACGAGTTCGCCGCGGCGGGGCGCGACGAGGAGTTCGGCCGGGGCGAGTCGGCGTACGACCGGTACTACGGCGACCCGCGTGTCCGGCCCAACCCGAACCTGGCCCCGCTGGCCCGGCCGCCGTTCTACGCGGTCAAGATCGTGCCCGGCGACCTGGGCACCAAGGGCGGGCTGCGCACCGACTCCCGCGCCCGGGTGCTCCGCGAGGACGGCACCGCGATCCCGGGGCTGTACGCGGCGGGCAACGCGAGCGCGTCGGTGATGGGCCACAGCTACGCGGGCGCCGGCGCGACGATCGGGCCGGCCATGACCTTCGGCTACATCGCCGCCCGCGCCATGGCGGGCGCAGACGTCATGACGGGGACAGGATGAGGCCGCTGGTGGGGACGCCGGTGCCGGCGGTGACCAGGACCGGGCCGTCGCCGGGGACCTGGTTGACCGCGGTGCCGCGGATCTGGCGGACCGCCTCGGCGATGCCGTTCATGCCGTGGATGTAGGCCTCGCCGAGCTGGCCGCCGTGCGGGTTGAGCGGCAGGCGGCCGCCCAGTTCGATGGCGCCGTCGGCGATGAAGTCCCGGGCCTGCCCGGGATCGCAGAAGCCGAGCTCCTCGAGCTGCATGAGCACGTACGGGGTGAAGTGGTCGTACAGCACGGCGGTCCGGATCTCGGCCGGGCCGATGCGGGCCTGGCGCCACAGCTGGCGGGCGACCACGCCCAGCTCGGGCAGGCCGGTCAGGTCGTCGCGGTAGTAGCTGGTCATGGTGAACTGGTCGGGGCCGGCGCCCTGCGCGGCGGCGCGGATGACCGCGGGGCGGTGCGGCAGGTCGCGGGCCCGGTCCGCGCTGGTCACCACGACGGCGACGGCGCCGTCGCTCTCCTGGCAGCAGTCCAGCAGCCGCAGCGGCTCGACGATCCAGCGGGACGCCTGGTGCTCGGCCAGGGTGACCGGACGCTGGTAGAACCAGGCGTTCGGGTTGGTCGCGGCGTGCCGGCGGTCCGCGACCGTGACCCGGCCGAAGTCCTCGCTGGTCGCCCCGTAGGCGTGCATGTAGCGGCGGGCGGCCATGGCCACGCTCGCGGCCGGGGTGGCGATCCCCATCGGGTAGTGCCAGCCGTTGTCGACCCCGTAGGTCGTGGGCGCGGTCACCGCGCCGGTCACGACGCGGCCGAAGCGGCGGCCGGAACGCTCGTTGAGCGCCCGGTAGCAGACCACCACGTCGGCGGCCCCGGTGATGACCGCCATCGCGGCGTGGTGGACGGTGGCGCAGGCGGCGCCGCCGCCGTAGCCGATCGTGCCGAAGAAGCGCAGCTCCGGTATCCCGAGCTCGCGCGCGACGGCGATCTCGGCGTTGGTGTCCATGGTGAAGGTGACCATGCCGTCCACGTCGGCCGGGCGGAGCCCCGCGTCGTCCAGGGCGGCCTGCACCGCCTCGGCGGCCAGGCGCAGCTCGCTGCGCCCGGAGTCCTTGGAGAACTCGGTCGCCCCGATGCCGACGATCGCAGTGTTCATCACCGGGTTCAGCATCGAGGCCGCTCGATCCGGACCGTGCCGGTCACGTGGTCGCCCGGGCTGCAGCGGCCGGTCACCGAGACCACCTGTTCAGCACCGTCGTCGCGGTCGGCGTGGCCGGACAGGGTGAGCGTGTCGCCCGCGTGGCAGGGCACGCCCAGCCGGATCGAGATGCCCCGGACCACCGCTTCCGGCCCGGCCCAGTCGCTGACGTAGCGCTGGACCAGGCCGGTGGTGGTCAAGATGTTAAGGAAGATGTCCTTCGCGCCGCGCTGGACGGCGCGGTCCCGGTCGTGGTGGACGTCCTGGAAGTCGCGGGTGGCCAGCGCCGAGGAGATCACGAAGGTGGGCGTCACGTCGATGACCCGGTCCGGGAGCGTCCCCTCGGCGAGTCGCCAGGCGGGCAGGGCAAAGGGGTTCAGGTCATCGTCGACCTGGACGAACGTGGCGCGGACCGGCAGGCCGATGCGTACCTGGTCGGGGCGGACGCCCGGCATCTCGCCGGCCATCCGGACGCCCTCGGGCAGCTGGACCAGCGCGACGACCAAGGGCAGCTTCTTGCCCGGGACCGGCGGGTGGTGGTGGACGACGTAGCTGAACACCTCGCCGGTCCCGGCCGCGATCACGTACCCGCCGTCGCTTGGGGTGCCACAGGCGGGGCACATCGGGCCGGGCGGGTGGCGCAGCGCACCGCAGCCCGTGCAGCGCTGGATGCGCAGCTCGCCGGCCGCGGTGCCCGCCCAGAAGAACGCGGTATCCGGGGTGACCTGGGGGCGCATGGGCGTTTCGGTGCTGGCCGGGCTGGCCGGAGACGGGGCGGGGCGGAACTTGAGGATGCGGAAGTCCATGGTGGCGACCGGGTCGCCGGAGGAGAGCCAGGTGCTGCGGGTGGTGACGAACCAGCCTTCGCCCAGGGCGGTGCGCTTGGGGCCGGCGACGTCCAGGAGCCGGGCCCGGACGGACAGCTGCTCGCCGAGCTTGAGGTAACGGTGGTAGGTCTGGTCGCAGTTGGTGGCGACCACCGAGGTGTAGCCGGCCTCGTCCAGGACCTGCGACATCTGGCCCAGCGGGTCGTCGCCGCCGCGGGCGCCGTGCAGGCCGGGCATGGTCCAGACCTGGATCATGGCCGGCGGGGCGGTCTCCGGTTCCGGGTCGCCGCCGGGCCCGCCCAGGGCCTCGAGCCAGTTGCGGATCATGGGGAGGTTGACCGGGTCGCGGGCTAGACGCGGCTGGCTCTCCCCCGCCGCGACCAGGCGGGCGGCAGCCTCCGTGATCTCGGCGCTCATCGCGGGGCCCGGGGCAGGTGCAGGCCGGCGGTGGCGATGAGCTCGCGCTGGACCTCGTTGACGCCGCCGCCGAAGGTCAGCACGGTGTTGCGCTTGAGCTGGATGTCCAGCCAGGTCATCAGCGCGGCGGTGCCGGGGTCGGCCGGGTCGCCGTGCCGGCCGACGACCTCGGCCAGCCACGGCCCGATGACCTGGAGCTGCTCGGAGGAGAACACCTTGGTGGCGGACGCGTCAGCCACGTCCAGCGCGGGCGACGATGCGACCTGCCAGTTGAGCAGCTCGTTGACGCGCATGACGGCGGCGGCCCGGGCCAGCGCACGGCGGACGTCGGGGTGGGCGAGCAGGGCGTGTTCGGAGGCCCAGGCGCGGACCCGGTCGTGCAGGGCGGCGATCCGGCAGGCCGGGCCGAGCATGACCCGCTCGTGGTTGAGCTGGGTGGTGATCAGCGGCCAGCCCTCGTTCTCCGCGCCGACCCGCATCCGGGCCGGGACGCGGACGCCGGAGTAGTAGGTGGCGTTGACGTGGTGAGCACCGTCGTGGGTGATGATCGGGGTCCAGGAGAAGCCCGGGTCGCTGGTGTCCACGATGAGGATGGTGATTCCCTTGTGCCGGGACGGGGCGGTGCGGCAGGCCAGCCAGATGTAGTCGGCGGCGTGCGCGCCGGTGGTGAAGATCTTCTGCCCGTCGACCACGTAGCCCCCACCCACCTCCCCTTCCCCCTTCACGCGGACGGCCCGGGTGCGCAGCGAGGCCAGGTCGGTGCCGGCCTCCGGCTCGGTGTAGCCGATCGCGAAGTGCACCTGCCCGGCCAGGATGCGCGGCAGGAAGAAGTCCCGCTGCCACGGCGTGCCGTGCTCCTGCAGCGTGGGCCCGACGGTCTGCAGGGTGACCGCGGGCAGCGGGACGTCGGCGCGGGCCGCCTCGTCCGCGAAGATCTGCTGCTCCACCTGGCCGAACCCCCGGCCGCCGTAACGCGCCGGCCAGCCCACCCCGAGCCACCCGTCCCGGCCCATCCGGCGGACCACGTCCCGGTACACCGCCCCGTGCCGCTCGGTGAGCAGCTCGGCGCGCTCGGCGGGCGTCAGCAGAGCGGCGAAGTACGCCCGCAGCTCGTCCCGCAGCGCGCGCTGGTCCGCGGTCAGGTCGATGAACATGCCAGCCGCTCCAGCCGGTACTCCGCGCCGCCCAGGTACCGGACTAGGTCGGCGACCAGCGAGGAAAATCGGTGCAAGGGATAGGTCGCGTCCATGCCGAGCCCGCCGTGCAGGTGATGACATGTCCGAACGGACCGTGGGGCCTGCTCCGCGCACCAGTACCCCGCCACCCCGAGGTCGGCGCGCCCGTCCCTGCTCATTTCCGGGCCCATCTCCGGGCCCGCGTCCAGCCGCCAGCACGCGGCCAGCGTGGCCAGGTGCATCGTGCGGGAGGCGATGTACACCTCGGCGATCTGCTGGGAGACGGCCTGGAACGCGGCCAGCGGCCGCCCGAACTGCTCCCGGGTCGCGACGTGGTCCCGGGTCAGGGCCAGCGCGCCGGCCACCGCCCCGTCGGCCAGCGCGCACGCCCCCGCCACGGATAGCTGATACAGGTCCCGGACGCAATCCGCCCCGCCGAGCATCCCCTGGATGGGCGCCCCGTCCATCCGCAGCGTGAACTCGGGCTGGCCACTCGCACTAGGCGTACGCGTCAGCTCGACCCCCGCCGCTCGGGGGCTCACCAGGGCGACACCATGATCGTGAACAGTTTTGGGCGCTATTTGTCCCGAACTGTTCACGATCATGGAAGAGGCAGGCAGGCGCGCGGGGACGAGGATGAGGGAGGCTTGCTCCGCGTGGGGGACGCCGACTTTGGTGCCGGTGAGCGTTCCGTTTGTGACTGTTGTGGCTGGGGGGTCGGGCTGCGGGTGAGAGGGCTCGCGGAGGGCGGCGGTGAGGAGGAGCTCGCCGGAGGCAATTCCGGGGAGCAGCTCCTGCTTCAGCTCGTCGCTGCCCCAGCGGGCCACGGGGAGCGCGCCGGTCAGGAGGGTGGCGAGGGCTCGGGTGGAGGGGGTGCGCCTGCCGGTCTCGGTGAGCAGCACGGCGAGCTCAAGCACGCCCAGGGAGGATGCGTCGAGCAGGCCGGCGCGGGCCAGGGCTTTCCAGGGGTCGGGTTCCGCGAGTATTTCCGCGGCTAGGGCGGCCACGGCCTGCTGGCTCTCGGTGGGGGTGAAGTCCATCACCGCGGGAGGCCCAGGACGCGCTCGCCTACCTGGTTGAGCAGGATCTGGGTGGTGCCGCCCGCGATGGACAGGCACCGGGTGAGCAGGAACTCCCCGCTGGCCTCCCCCTCGACCGCGCCGGCCGGGCCGAGCAGCTCGAGCACGGTCTCGGCCACCGCCTGGCGGTGCCCGGTGCCGATCAGCTTGCGGATCGCGGGGTGGGCGCCGCGTTCGCCCAGGACAGCGATGGACAGGCTGGCGGCGACGTGAACCCCGGTCCGTTCGGAAAAAAATGGATTTTCAGCACCCCCCGCGGCCAGCAGCGTTTGCACTGCCTCGTCCTGTCCGGTGCCGATCGCCACCCGCTCGGTGGCCAGGGTGGACATGGCGATCCGCCACCCGTCGCCGCGGGCGCCGAGCACGCAGTCGTCCGGGACGAACACGTCGTCCAGGAAGACCTCGTTGAACATCTGGCGGCCGGTGATCTCGCGCAGCGGGCGGATGTCGATGCCGGGCGCGTGCATGTCGACCAGGAAGTAGGTCAGGCCGGCGTGCTTGGGCACGTCGGGGTCGGTGCGGGCCAGGGCGATGGCCCAGTCGGCCTGCCGGGCCAGCGAGGTCCACACCTTCTGGCCGGTCAGCCGCCAGCCCCCGTCGGCGCGTTCGGCTCTGGTGCGCAGGCCGGCCAGGTCGGAGCCGGCCTCGGGCTCGCTGAACAGCTGGCACCAGGTGATCGCGGGGTCGGTGAACCGGTCGCGCTGGGCCGGGGTGCCGTGGGCCTGGACAGCGGGGATGGCCCAGGCGGCGATCCCGGTGTACGGACTGGGTTCCCGGGCGGGGGCGGGCAGGTGACGGCGGGCGCCGGCGGCGGCGAGTTCGGCGGTCCGGATGCGCCAGGGGGCGCTGCCGCCGAGCAGCTGGCGCAGGGCCAGCGCCCGGCGCAGGTACAGGTGGGCGTCGTGTTCCCAGGTGAAGCCGATGCCGCCCAGGACCTGGATGCAATCCTTGGCGTTGTCCACCGCGTCGTCGAGGGCGAGCGCGGCGGCGGCCGCGGCGGCCAGCGGGTGCTCGGCGGGGGCCTCATCGGCGGCGCGGGCCGCGTCCCAGGCCAGCGCCGCGGCGCGTTCGGCGCGGCCGGCCATGGTGGCGCACAGGTGCTTGACCGCCTGGAACTCGCCGATGATGCGGCCGAACTGCCGGCGGGTCTTGGCGTAGTCGGCCGCGGTCGCGCTGCACCAGGCGGCCACGCCCGCGGCCTCCGCGGCGAACAGGGTGGCGGCCAGGTCGCGGACGCGTTGGGTCGTCAGGGCGGTCAGGATCTGGGTTTCCGGGACCGCGTTGCCGGTCAGCGTGACGTCGGCCAGGGAGCGGGAGAAGTCGACGGGCTGGTGGCGGGTCAGGGTGGCGTCGGCGGCGTCCAGCCAGAACCAGGTCTCGCCCTGGCCGGTGGCGGCTCCTAGGAGCAGGTGGGAGGTAGTGCCGGCGCCCAGGACCGGGCCGGTTCGGCCGGTCACGTGCAGGGTGCCGTCGGGGTGGCGGGTGCCGGTCAGGGTGCCGGGGTCCAGCGCGACGGCGGCGGTGACGATGGCGGCGCTGCAGGTCAGGGCGCTGCAGGTCAGGGCGCTGCCGGTCAGGGCGGGGAGCTGGGGGGCGGCGAGTACGGCGGCCAGGGCGGTGGGCAGGACCAGGCCGGGGACGAGGGCGACGGCGAGCTGCTCGAGGGCGGCGGCCAGGTCGGCCACCGTGCCGCCGGCGCGCCGGCGTCCTCGGGGACCGCGATCGAGAACACGCCCAGGGCGGCCAGGTCGGCGAGGTAGCTGACGGGGGCTGCGCCGTCCTGTTCCATGCGGCGGACGGCGGCGAGCGGAGCAGCCTGCTTGGCCCAGTCGCGGAGGGATGCCTGCAGGGCCTGCTGGTCCGGCGTGATCGCGATCGCCACGGCATAATTAGAACACGTTTCACTTATTAGCAGCCAGGGACGCCCGGTCCAGCCTGGTTAGCTTGGTAAACTAGGGGGTGGAGGGGCTCCATGGCGAACACGAGAACACGTGCCAGCGGACCGGCGAACGCGGCGGCGGAGAGCGAGTTTGGTTCGGCGGCACAACGCGACCGGCACCGGCGGATTCTCGACGCCACGCTGGCGCTGGCCTCCAAGGGCGGCTACGAGGCGGTGCAGATGCGCACCGTGGCCGAGCGGGCCGACGTAGCCCTCGGCACGCTGTACCGGTACTTCCCGTCCAAGATCCACCTGCTGGTCTCCGCGCTGGCCCGCGAGCTCGAGCGGTACCTGGAGCGGCTGGAGCGCCGGCCGGTCCCGGGCGAGACGCCGTACGACCGGGTGCTGTACGTGCTCGGCCGGGCGACCCGGTCGATGCAACGTGAGCCGATGCTGACCGAGGCGATGACGCGGGCGTTCATGTTCGCTGACCCCAGCGCGGCCAACGAGGTCAACACGGTGGCGCGGCTGATGGAGCGGATGTTCACCCGGGCCATGCACGAGGGCGAGCCGTCGGCCGACGACATGGCGATCGCCCGGGTGATCGGCGACGTGTGGCTGTCCAACCTGGTCGCGTGGGTGACCCGCCGGGCTTCGGCCGACGACGTGAGCAATCACCTGGAGCTGGCGGCACGGCTGCTGCTGCGCTGAGCGTCCGCGTTTAGCGGGAGCCGTAGTTGTAGGTCGAGGAGTTACTGGGTGTGCCGTTGCCGTGACTGGACAGCACGTTCACCGCCAAGACGGTCCCGCCGATGGCGATGGCCAGGCCCACGACAACGGCGATGATCACCCGGACCACGACACTTCTCCTTCAGGCTCGATTTCATTGGAGCGTAACAGCAGCCGGGTCACGGTACGGCGAACGTTACCCTGGCGGCCGGCCCGGTCCGGTTCTTGAAGTTGACCGGCACCACCCTGGCCTGGTAACGGCCTGGCCCCAGCCCGGTGACGGTGGCGCTGTCGGCGGATGCGGTGGCCACCGGGGTACCGCCTGGCTCGCCCGGCCCTTGCAGGTAGACGCGATATTGGACGCCAAGGCCAGCATCGGGCCAGCTCAACGTGACCTTACCGGTGCCCGGCCGGGCTTGCACCGACGCCAGGCCGGGCACCGGCGGACAGCCGTAGCCCGGGTAATTCCAGGCGTCGAACCATTGCGACGGGTCCCGCGGCACGATCCGCGGATCGTCCTGCGGTCCGCTCCTCGCCGAGTTGCCGTGCGCGCCCGGGTTATCGCCGAATGCCGCTAGCGGGACCGTGATAAACCGGGGCAGTGTCACCGTATTGGTGAACTCGGACATCGGCACGCAGCCGGCGGTCACCGCCTCCGAGTTGACGTTATAGCTGATGACCAGCGCGTCGCGGGTGGAAAGTGGGGGTTCGACTCGCGCCTCGTACAGGATGCGGTAGTCATCCGCGGCGTGGAGCCCGATGGTCGGGTCCCGGTACAGCAGCCTTCCGGCGCTGTAGTCGAACGGGCCCCACGGCGCGCTGGCCGGGTAGGCGTCGATATCCGGTCCGCCTGGCGTCACCCCGCCCTGGATCAGCCAGTAGCGGCGCCCCATCTGGATCACGCTGAACCCGGACGACACGCTGAGGCCGCTGCCCGGCGGCTGCACCGGCTCGGCATGGCGCTGTCCGGCTGCCCACGCGCCGGCACCCGTGTAGAACCGCCACGCGGAGAAGGTGGTCAGTTGCGACGCCAGGACCCGGGCCACGTAGAGCCGGTAGCCCGGGACCTGCACGTTCGGGCTCTGCGTACCGTAGATGTACACCATGTTCCCGGCGCGCAGCAGCGCGGCGCCCCACAGGATCGGGGAGCCGCCGGACGGCGGGGTGTAAGACGGCAGCGGGACCAGGTCCGGCCGGGCGACCGCACCGTATTGATGTCCGCGGCCGGCCGAGCTGAGCTGGCTGGCCGCGAAGGTGGCGATCACCGATCCAACCGGGACGA
Source organism: uncultured Actinomycetes bacterium (assembly GCA_963742795.1). Lineage (GTDB taxonomy): Bacteria > Actinomycetota > Actinomycetes > Streptosporangiales > Streptosporangiaceae > Palsa-504. The sequence continues at coordinate 329,313 of CAVUNL010000008.1, read as the reverse complement.
ACGGAAAGGCGCGGGCGAGGTAATGGTCGTAGAACTTGACGACCGTCCCGCCGATCTCGATGCCGTCCTCGTCCCAGTACCGGGCACCGCCGGGCACCCCCGGCGGTGTCCCCACCACGGGGGCCGCGTCGCCAGGACGGCCGGGGCCGGTGCAGGCTCCGCCGCCCGTCATGGTGACGAACGTGCTGCCCCGCCCGGTCGTGGTCTGGACGACCACCGCGTTGTGCACGAATCCGCTCAGGTGCGAGAAACCGATGGTAGGCCCGGCCGGGCCGATGAACGTATCGGAGAAGAACCACGCGAGCTGTGAGGAGTTCAGCCGGATGGCGGAGACCCCGTCGCCGCCGGCCCAGTCGGCGCAGTCGGAATGGTCGGAGTACGCGGCCCACTGCGCGTCTAGCGGGGCGGGGTCCGGTGCCGGTGCCGGTGCGTTTGGGATCAGGACGGGGGCGCTGGTGCTGACCGGGGCTGGGTGGTGGTGGTTGGGCGGCGGGACCAGCCAGGTCAGCGTGATGGCCACCCCGGCGGCCAGTCCGGCGGCCACGCCGGCCAGTTCGAGGCCGAGGCGGCGCCGGCGGCGGCCAGGGGGCCGGTCCTGGTCCTGGTCCGTCGTGGTGTTGGAGGCCTGACCCATGTCGTTTGCTAGTGCTTCCGGGCGTGGACCAGCAGGATGGACGCCGCGGACGGCCACCGGCAGAAGGCCCGGTCCAGCGGTCCGCATTAGCCGCGGCACGTCGTGATACCGAGCACCCGCCACGCTCACGCAGCGGAAGCCGCTGGCGGTCAGGAACTCGGTCAGTGCCCGCAGGGTGAACAGGCGCAGGTGGCCCGCCACCACGCTCCCCGGCCTGCCGAACACCGCGCGCAGGCTCACCTCGGAAAAGACCGGCTGGATTCCCGCGGCGAGCAGCCCCCGGTTGTACCAGGCGGCCAGGTTCGGCGTGGACAGCAGCAGGGCGCCGCCGGCCCGGAGCACCCGCCGGACCTCGGCGACCGCCCCGTCGGGATCCACCAGGTGCTCGATCAGCTCGCTCATGATCACCACGTCCGCGGCGCCGTCGGCGACCGGCAGGCGTGTTTCTATGGTGCCACGGACCACGGTCAGCCCGCGGGCCCGGGCCTGGCGCAGGGCGTCGGCGGACCAGTCGATCCCGGCGAATTGGTGTCCTGGATTCTGCGTGGCCGCGACGGCCAGCGCGGCTCCGTCGCCGCAGCCCACGTCGAGGACCACCGCCGGGGCGGGCAGGTCGCGCAGGATCCCGGCCAGCATCCGGGCCTGGCGCCGGGCGCGGTCCGGGCCCGAGCTGAGCGGGACGCCGGGGGTCTCGTAGAAGGCCTGGAGCGAGTTGTGCGGCGCGTTGCCCGCCGCGTTGCGCGCCGCGTTGCGCGGCGCGTTGCCCGGTGCCGGGGTGGTCACCGCCACGATGGCTCCCTCCCGGCTCGCTTGATAGCTTCCTCGGCGACGTCCTCGAAGCCTTCCACCGCGGCCGACCAGTGCAGCTGCAGCGCCCGGGTGCGAGCCGCCCGGCCGAGCGTCTCGCGCCGCCGCCCGTCGATGGCCAGCGAGGCCCAGGCCGAAGCGAACTGGCCCTCGGTCCGGACCAGCATCCCGGTCTCGCCGTGCACCACCGAGTCGCGCAGCCCCGGCACGTCGAATGCTATCGCCGGGGTGCCGCGGATCGCCGCCTCGGACACCACGATGCCCCAGCCCTCCATCAGCGCCGGATGCATCAGCAGCCACGCCGAGCACAGCAGCCGGTGCTTGTCCGGCTCCGGTACCCGCCCGGTGAACACCACGCCAGGTCCGGCCGCCGCCTCGAGCCGCGCTCGCTCCGGCCCGTCCCCGGCGATCACCAGCTTCCCGCCGGTCACCGGGCGGACCCGGTCCCACAGGCGCAGCAGCAGGTCCAGGCGCTTGTAGTCGGCGAGCCTTCCTAGCGCCAGGAAAAGAGGGTCCGGGGAGCGGGGGGTCGGCGGGTCGGGGCGGACGACGCCGTTGCAGATCTGGCGGATGCGGTCGGGGCCGACGCCCATCTGGTTGAGGGCTTCCGCGGTGGAGGGGGACACGGTGAGGAACAGGTTGTGGCGGTGTGCCCAGGGCATCACCGTGTTCTCGAGGCGCCGGCCCACGGTGGAGACCGGCGGCCGGAACCGGATCGGCCACAGCTCGGTGTGCACGTGGTTCACCAGGCAGATCACCGGTTTTTTGGACCACAAGGGCACCAGGAAGGGCATCCCGTTGCAGACCTCGATGATCAGGTCGACGTCCCGGAAGTTCCGCAGGTAGGCCAGGGGCGCGCGGAGGAACTGGGAGTAGGTGCCGCCGTTGCGGCGCACCGGGTAGGGGCGTTCGGCGACCGTCCCGCCGCACAGCAGGGTCACCCGGTGGCCGCGGGCCACAAGGCCGGACGCCAGCTGGTCGACCAGCACCTCGGATCCCCCGGCCAGCCGGTTGGCCAGGTCCCGCCACGCGATGAACAGGATGTTCCGGCGCGGGCCTGCCCAGTCCGGTCGCTCACCCGCGCCGCGCGCTTCCGCGGACATGCTTGAGTCCGCGGGCAGCGCGCCGGGGTCATCGTTCACGTCGGGTCATCGTTCACGTCGCGGCTCCAGGTTGCTGGCTGACGCTGAGGATCCGGTTTCCGGTAGCCAGGTGGTCAGCTCCGGTGTGAAGATTGCAGCATTATTTTGTGGTTACTGGCTGGTAGTCAAGATAATCGTGCCAGTACGGCCCGCCTGGCTTGTGGCCGCACTGACCTGCTCGTGCTCCGCACCGGCCTGGCGGCGACTACTGAGGACCTGCATGAGCTTGCTGGCACCGTTTCGCCGCCGCTGGGCGGCGTCCTCCGGCGTGCGCCGGTCGGTTCGGCTGTTCCGCCTGTTCCTGGCCGAGCAGAGCGACCCGGAGGCGTTCTACGTGAGCCTGGCCGAGGACGCCGTGCGGCAGGTCGCCGAGCACGGTGACCTGGGCGGCCGGACGGTGGTGGACGTCGGCGGCGGGGGCGGCTGGTTCACCGCGGCGTTCCGGGCTCGCGGCGCGCACTGCTACCTGTTCGAACCCGACCGGACCGAGCTGGGCCTGCGGTCCGAGCTGGGCCTGCGGTCCGAGCTGGGGCAGCGGACCGAGCTGGGGCAGAGGACCGAGCTGGGGCAGAGGACCGAGCTGGGGCAGAGGACCGAGCTGGGGCAGCGGTCCGAGCTGGGGCAGCGGTCCGAGCTGGGGCAGCGGACCGGTGCGGCAGGCGCGGTGCTCGCCGACGGTTACTGGCTGCCGGTCCGGGACGGCGGAGCCGACGTGACGTTCTCGTCGAACGTACTCGAGCATGTCCCGGACCCGATGGGGCTTATCGAGGAGATGATCCGGGTGACCCGCCCGGGCGGGCTAGTGTACCTGTCGTACTGCAACTGGTACTCCCCGTGGGGCGGGCACGAGATGTCGCCGTGGCACTACCTGGGCCCGGGGTACGCCCGGCGCCGGTACCTCCGGCGCCACCGGGGCCAGCCCAAGCACGAGTGCGGCGTCAACCTGTTCCCGGTGCACATCGGGCCGGTGCTCCGCGCGCTGCGGGCCCGGCCGGACGTCTCGATCATCGAGGCGCGGCCCCGGTACTACCCGCGCTGGTGCCGGCTGCTGGTCCGGCTGCCCGGCTTGCGTGAGGTCGCCACCTGGAATCTCATGCTGATCATGCGACGCGTCGGATGACGGCCCGTGAACGGGTCACCGGCCCTTTGGTGCCGTCCTCGGCGGGCTCGATCTCGGGCAGGCCGGTGCCGGGCCCCGTGCTGCGCTGGTCCGTCCTGGTCGGGCTGGGCGCGTTCCTCATCCTGCTGGCCAACGACCCGGGCCGGATGTTCTTCGACACCAAGCTCAGCGTGGACCTGAACCCGTGGGGCTACTACGCGAGCCTGTGGCACCTGATGAACCCGCTGAACACCTTCGGCGCGCTGAACAACCAGGCCGTCGGGTACGCGGTGCCGATGGCGCCGTTCTACCTGGCCGGCCAGCTCGCGCACGTGCCGGCCTGGCTCACCGAACGGCTGTGGCTGGCGCTGATCATCGCGGTCGGGTTCGGTGGTCTGGTCAAGCTGGCCGAGGCGCTCGGCATCGGGTCGCCGGCCTCCCGCGTCCTGGCCGGTCTGGTGTTCGCGCTGTGGCCCACGTTCACCATCGTGATCGGGTCCACCTCGTCCGCGGTGCTGCCCGGGATGCTCGCGCCGTGGGCGGTGCTGCCGCTTGTGGTAGCGGTCCGCCGCGGTGGCTTGCTATGGCCTGCTGCTCGCTCCGGGGCTGTGGTGCTGTGCATGTCCGGGGTGAACGCCACCGTGACCATCGACGCGCTGCTGCTGCCTGGGCTGTTCATCCTGACCTACGCCCGCGGGCGGCGGCTGGTCGCGCTGGCGCTGTGCTGGGCGGGTGCGGTGGCGATGGCCACCGCCTGGTGGGCGCTGCCGTTGCTGCTCCAGGGCCGGTACGCGTTCAACTTCCTGCCCTACATCGAGCAGTCGGCCACCACCACGGGCACCACGTCGGCCGCCGCCACGCTGCGCGGCGCGGGTAACTGGACCGCCTACCTCAACCTCGGCACGCCGTGGCTGCCCGCGGGCTGGGCCCTGGTGAGCACCCCGATGGCGATCATCGCCGGCGCCATCGCGGCCGCGAGCGGCCTGTACGGGCTGGCGCAGCGGAACCTGCCGTACGCGGCCTGGCTCCGGCTGTCGGCCGGCCTGGCCGCGGCGGGCGCGCTGGCCGGGTACGGCGGGGCGCTGGGCGGCCCGTTTCACGGGCCGGTCGATCACCTGCTGAACGGCGCGCTGGCGCCGTTCCGCAACGTCTACAAGCTGGAGCCGGTCATCGCGGCCGTGCTGGCGCTGGGACTGGCGCACGCGGTCGCGACCTGGCTTGCGCGGTCTCCCGCTGCCCGGTCTCCCGCTGTTCGGTCTCCGGCTGCCCGGTCTCCCGCTGTTCGGTCTCCGGCTGCCCGGTCTCCCGCTGTTCGGTCTTCGGCTGGGCGTCTCCATCGGGTCTACGCCCTGGAGGGCTGGGCCGCGGCCGGGCTGGTGGTGGTCGGGCTCATGCTGCCGTACCTGTCCGGCCAGGTGCTGAACCCGGGCTCGTTCTCCGCGGTGCCGCGCTACTGGTACCAGGTCGCCGCGTTCCTGGCCGCCCGGTCGCCGCTGAACACGGCGCTGGTGGTGCCCGCGGACGCGCACGGCGACTACCTGTGGGGCGATCCGATCGACGACCCGCTGGTCGCGCTGGCCTCCTCGCCGTGGGCGCAGGCCGGCCTGGTGCCCTACGGCGGGGCGGGGTCGCAGATCCTGCTGGACACCGCGGAAACCGCGATCGAATCGGGCGAGCAGGTCAGCGGGCTGGCCGGTTACCTGCAGCGGGCCGGCGTCCGCTACGTCGTGGTGCGCAACGACCTGGACCCGCGGCAGGTCGGCTACACCTCCGCGGCGCTGGTGCACCAGACCCTGGCGCTGTCCGGGTTCACCCGGGTCGCCTCGTTCGGGCCGCCGATCGGCGGCGCGCAGCTCGAACCGCGGGCTACCCGGGCCCAGCAGGCGGCGCTGCCGAGCTACCCGGCGGTCGAGGTGTACGCCGCTACTTCGGGCCCGTTTGGTCCCGTGACCACCCTGCCGGTCTCACAGACCGTGCTGGTGAACGGCGGGCCGGACTCGCTGCTGCAGCTCACCGGGCAGGGGCTGCTCGGCGCTGGGCAGCCGGCCATCATCGCCGGTGACGGCTGGCCGGCCTTTTCGCCCGCGCCCGCGGAGTGGGCGGTGACCGATGGGCAGCGGCGGGAAGACACGCTGTTCGGCCTGGTCAATGCCAACGTCTCGTATACCTACACCGCGACCGAGACCAACCCGGCCGGAGCCGGCCAGCTCGGCCGGGCGGGCGGCCCGGCCCGGCAGCTGCTGCCGGTGCCGGCCGCCGGGCACCTGACCGTGGCCGAACTGTCCGGCGCGGCCAGCGTGACCGCGTCGTCCTACGGCTCCTGGATCGCCGACACCCAGCAGGACGACCCGGTGAACGCGTTCGACGGCAACCCGGCGACGGCCTGGGCGGAGGGCAACGAGCGGACGCCGGTCGGCCAGCGGATCCAGATCACCTTTGACCGGCCGCTGGACCTGCCGCCCAGCGTCAGGATACGCCTGCTGGACGACAGCACCGACCGGGAGATCGCCAGCGTGCTCCGGGTGTCCACCGCGGCCGGCACCGCCACCACCGAGGTCGCCACGACCGGCGCGGTCCAGCCGCTGCACGTGGTCCCCGGGCGCACCGGCTGGCTGCGCATCACGATCGCCGGCGCCAGGCGGGTCAGCCTGGCCTACCCGGGAGCGGGGATCTCGGACGTGCTGATCCCCGGGGTCAGGGTGACCCGCCTGCTCCAGCCCGCGGAGGATCCGGCGGGCGGGCAGGCGGCATCGGTCGCGTTCTCCTTCCGCCAGCAGGTGCCGTCGCCGTTCGCGTACGCGGACCCGGCGGCCACCGCGCCGATGGCCCGTGCGTTCAGGCTGGCCAGCCCGGCCACGCTTCGGCTGCAGGCTTCGGCTCTGGCCCTGCCCGGCCCCGGGCTGGACGCGCTGCTGGACGCGCTGTCCGCCCGGCCCGGCCCGGGCGAGCTGCAGGTCAGCGTGGCCTCGACCCCAGGCGCGGAACCGCCGGGGTTCCCGGCCAGCCTGATCAGCGGATCGGGAAGCATGCCGTGGACGGCCGAGGGGACCAGTCCGGTGATCCACCTGCGCTGGCAGGGCCAGCGGCACATCGGGTCGCTGATCGTACGCCCGGCGGCCGGCCTGCCGTCCACGCCGCTGACGGTGAAGATCACCAGCCCGGACGGCACCCGGGAGGCGAGCATCGGCGCCGGCGGCCTGGTGCGATTCGCGACTCCGCTGACCACCGACCGGATCGACGTGTCCTTCCCGCGCGTGCGCCAGGCCACCGTCGTCACCTCGACCGGCCAGCTCGAGACGCTCCCGGTCCGGCTGTCGCAGCTCTCGGTGCCGGCCCTGGCGGGCCTGCGCGCGGTTACGCCGGACGGCCGCTTTAGCTTGGCCTGCGGACAGGGACCGGCCCTGACGGTCGACGGGCGGGTGTACCAGACGTCCGTCGGCGGCACGGTCGGCGAGCTGAGCCAGTACCTTCCGCTGCCGGTCCGGCTGTGCGCCCCGGGCGGCGCGCTGAGCCTCGGCGCGGGGCGGCACCCGCTGACCGCGGCGACGCCCGGCACGTTCGCGGTCACCGACCTCAGCCTGGCCAGCGGCGCCGCTTCGTCGTCCGCCGCGGCTGTGGCCTCTGGCGCGGCTGGCGCGTCCGACGCGGCCCGCGCGGTGGCCATCCGCAGCTGGCAGCCGGACCAGGGCCGGCTCAGCATCGGCCGGGGGGCGGCTTCCTACCTGGAGGTTCACGAGAACTACAACCTGGGCTGGGCCGCGGCGCTGAACGGGCAGCCGCTCACGCCGGTGCGCCTGGATGGGTGGCAGCAGGGCTTCGTCGTGCCGGCCGGGGCAGGCGGCATGATCACGCTCACCTTCCGGCCAGCCGCCGCCTACCATCTGGCCCTGATCGCGTCGCTGGTCGCCGTGGCCGTCCTGCTCGCCCTCACGGCGTGGTCCTTCCTCGCCGCGGGCCAAGGGGGGGCCACGATGACGGGTGCCGGAGGCGAGCGGCAAAGATGGGGCCGTGGGTGGATCGGGGTGGTTGGCGTTACTGCGCTCATTCTTGTGGCGGGCGGGGTGGTGGCGCTCGTCGTTCCGGTGCTGGCCTGGCTGGCGGGGAGGGTGCGGCTGCCGGTGCTGGCCTTCAGTGCCATGGTCGCTTCGGGGCTGCTGGCCGCGGTACGGCCGTTCGGGACGGGATTGCTCGGTCCGTTCGGCTGGCCGGCGCAGGCGTGCGCGCTCGTCGCGCTGGCCGCCGCGCTGATCGCCGGGAGTACCGGGGTCCCCGGGGCTGCAGGGGCCGTCGAGGCCACCGGGACCACCGGGCCCTCTGGGTCCTCTGGGGAGGACCGATGATCGCCTCGTCCTACACCGGGATCGCGCTGGCGCTGCTGTCCGCGACGTCCTACAACGTCGGGCTGATCCAGGAGAAGCGCGCCCTCGGGCGGATGCCGGCCCTCGACCTTCGCCGGGTGCCGCACGTGATCGCCAGCCTGCTGGCCGATCCGGCCTGGCTGGCCGGGTTCGCGCTCATGCTCCTCGGGCTGGCCTGTCAGATCGTGGTGCTGACCTTCGAGCCGGTCAGCGTGGTGCAGCCGGTGCTCGCCTCCGGGGTCGCCCTGGTGCTGGTGCTGTCCCGGCTGGTCCTGCGGGAGCGCCTGGGCGCCGTGGAGTTCTGGTGCGTGGCCGCGATGGCCGTGTCCGTGATCCTGCTGGCCGCGTCGGCCGGCGGGGCCGGAGGCGGAGCCGGGCACCACGCCAACCCGGGCTGGATGGCGGCGGTCGCGATCCCTTCGGTCGTCATCGGCTTGCTGGTCGGGGCGAGCCCGCTGCGCCGACGCCCCCGTGCGCTTTCTGCGGGGGTCTGCTTCGGCATCGGCACCGGGCTGCTCTACGGCGTCGCGGCGCTGGCCATCAAGGGGCTGTCGGGAGTCCTCGTCGGCCACCACGGCGACGCGCGCATCGTAACCGGTATCGTCTCGTCGCCCTATCTGTACGTGCTGGTGGGCTGCTCGGCGGCGGCCATGCTGCTGTACCAGGTCGCGCTGCAGTCCTGCCGCGCCTCCATCGTGGTTCCGGTGTCCAACGTCACGGGCAGCGTGTACTTCATAATCGCGGGCACCTGGCTGTTCCACGAGCATCTGCCGGCCAGCCCGGCCAAGCTCGGCCTGCGCCTGGCCGCGATCGTGGTGGCCGGGTTCGTGCTCGTCACCCTGTCCCGGCAGGCCGCCGAGGAGCCCGGTCCCGGCCCGGCCGCGGTACCAGGCTTCCTGGCCGACCAGGGGAGGCAATGATGGGCCTGGAAGACGCCCTGCTCGACATCCTGGTGTGCCCCATCGACAAGCGCGGCCTGCTGTACTTCGCCGACGAAGCGCTGCTATACAACCCGCGGTTGCGCTGGCTGTACCGGATCGAGGACGGCATCCCGCTGATGCTGGCCAGCCAGGCCGTTGCGGTGCCCGAGCAGGAACACGAGCGGCTGATGAGGTGCGCGCGGCGCGGCGAGGTCACCGCTTTCACGGCGGGCCAGGCCGACATCCTGACCGGTGTCTAGGAGGACCCGGTTGTTCCGGGGCGGGGTGGTTACCCGGGGCGCGGCGGGGGGCTGTGGCTGCGGATGATCTTCCCGTCAGGGCTCTGTACCTGGCTGGTGCCGTCGGGGTGGACGGTCAGGGTCCAGCCCAGTTCGTGCAGCACCACGTGATGGTGCCACCAGCAATAATCTTTGAGGTTGGTGAGGCTGGTGTGGCCGCCGTCGGATCGGTGCTGGACGTGGTGGGGCTCACAGCCCGACGCGGGCTGGTCACAGCCGCCGGGGTATTGGCAGTGCTGGTCCCGCAGCGCCACGAGGCGGCGCAGGTGCACCGGGATTTCGTCGGTCTGCCCGACGTCGAGCGGGAGGGAGGGGCCGGCGAGGGGCTTGCCGAGCAGGTGACGGCGCAGGAACGAGGCGGCGCCGCCGGGCCCGGAGACGACCTGGAGGATCTTGCCCAGGATCTGGTGTTCCAGCTCAGCCAGCGCGTCGGCGGCCGCGGCGGTGACCTCGGCGCAGCGGGTCGCGGTGCTGGCCAAGCCGGCCGGGGCCGGGGCGGCGGCGGGTTCGGGTTCGGGTTCGGGTTGGGGTTGGGGTTGGGTGCGGAGCTGGTGGAACTGGACGCACAGCGCGATGAGGTCCTCGACGGCGCCGGGGTCGATGTCGCCGGTGACGACGGGGATGATCATCGCGTCGCAGGCGACCTGCCGGGCGGCGTCGCCCTCGAGCCAGGCGCCGCCGTCACCGGTGGACACCGACGCGGCGGCGCGGTGCGCGGCCCACCGGGCCCGGTACTCCGCGATCCACTTGTCCTGCAAGACCCCGTCCTGGTCCCTGTCGCGGAGCTCGGCGAAGTAGATGTGCACCAGGGCCTTGACCGGCTGCCCGGCCCGCCGCGGCAGCAGGTCCGAGGCCAGCAGCCGGCGCATGCGTCGGCTGCGATTTTGCATCGTGATTGGCTCATGAACGACACTCAGGCAGACCGGGCGTAGCTACCGGCGCGAAAGGGCGGCGGAGACGGTCATGGTCACCGTCTCCGCCACTCTTCTCGATAATGCCGCTGAGTTCCGTTCATGGCTGGTGCTTTCGCTTTGTGGCCGGGGTTTAGGAATGCCGCGCAGGATCGCGGCGAGCATCGCCACCGCTACCGGGTCTTCGATCTGCTCCGGAAACCCGTGCCCGACTCGTGAACATCGCTCGTCTTCCGCGCCGGTTTGCGAGGTGGTCTCCGCTCCTCATGGCTCATGGAGGGTTGCTCTGTGGCATGCGACGCTCCGTGCTCGTCCCATCGTTCGTCCCATAGCCTGTGTGCGTGCGTTTACGTGCAGACGCGCGCGAGGGCGGGACAGGACCATCGGCGAGACGATCACTCACGGTGACGGCTTCTCGTCCGCGCGCCAGCGTCCACGACTGACCTGGACAGCGCCCCGCTCGGCGCGGCGCAGCCTTGTGTCGTACCGGAGCGATCACCTCCCTCGGCCACCCGGACGTTCCCGCCTTTCGGCGCCATCCCGCACGACTGCCCGGGCCGCAATCTGGCGATGTTCGAAGCAACCATGGTCGCGGCCATGCTGGTCCGGAGCTTCGGGAGACTCTCGGCCCCGATGGTAGGTGAACGATTCGCGTTCACCTGCCAGCCTGTCGACCTGACCGCCCGCCTCACGGCTCGACCCGCCGCGGACCGTTCACCATAGAATCTCGCACCGCCAGACGGCCCGCGCGCCGCCGCTGACGCCCGCATCCGCGCCGCCCGCTGGTGGCTCACAGCGCGGTGGGGGCGCCGGGCTGACGGTTTTCGCCGCTGGGAGGCGGCCGGGCTGTTGTAATGCCGTGCTGGCGCAGGGTTTCCTGGATCCGCCGGGCGTCCGGGGCGCCGATGCGCTCGTAGATCGTCAGTGCCTGCTGCCAGTGCCCGGCGGCGTCGCCGGGGCTGCCGTCCTGGAGCAGGCAGTGGCCGAGGCCTTCCAGGGCGCGTGCTTCCTCCAGCGGCGCGCTGATCTCGCGGGCGATGGCCAGCGCCCGGGCGTGGTGGTCGCGGGCCTGGTGGCTGTCCGTGGATCGGGCCAGCACCTCGCCCAGGTCGTTCAGTACCCCAGCCTGGCCGTCCCGGTGACCGAGCTCGCGGAACATGTCCAGCGCCTGCGTCAGGCTGGCGACGGCGGCCGGGTAGTCCCCGCTTAGCGATTGCACGGCGCCCAGATTGGCGATGGCGCCGGCCTGGCCCATCCGGTGCCCGAGGTCGCGCAACATGTCCAGCGCCTGCTGCTGGCTGGCGGTGGCGGACGGGTAGTCCCCGGTCAACCGTTGCACCTCGCCCAGATTGAGGAAGACCATGGCTTGGCCCTGCCGGTCGCCGAGGTCACGGAACAGGCCCAGCGCCTCGGTCAAGCTGGCGGCGGCGGCCGGGTAGTCCCCGGTCCGCACTTGCACGAGGCCCAGATTGGTGATGGCTCTGGCCTCGCCCGTCCGGTGCCCGAGGTCGCGGAACATGTGCAGCGCCTGGGTCAGGCCGGCGGCGGCGGCGGCGTAGTCCCCGATCAACCGTTGCACCTCGCTTAGATTGGTAAGGGCCATGGCCTGGCCGGCAGGGTGACCGAGGTCGCGGTACAGCGCGAGAGCGTGCTGATGGCTGGCAGCGGCGGCCGGGTACTCGCCGGTCTGATATTGCGTCCTGCCCAGATTGTCTAGAGCGCTGGCCTGGCCGAGCCGGTCGTCGAGGCCGCGGTACAGCTCCAGCGCCCGGGTCAGGCTGGCGGCGGCGGCCGGATAGGCTCCGGTTGCCCGCTGCAGGAGGCCCAGCTCGTTGAGGGCACCGGCCTGCCCGGCCCGGTCCCCGGCCTGCCGCGCGGTGGCCAGGGCGGCCTGGTGCAGGCCGACGGCCTGGTCCCAGTGACCCCGGGTGAACAGGAAGCCGCTGATCGCGGCGGGGATGGCGATGGCATGCCCGGGCCGCCCGCTCGCGGCGGCGAACCCGGCCGCCGCGTGCAGGTTCGCCCGCTCGGCCTCCAGCCAGGCCGACGCCCGCCCGGCGGCGGACAGCGGCGGGGCGACGGCCGGCTGGTCGCCGGGCGGCGGCCGGGCGGCGGCGGTGGTCCGGGTGGCGATGTGCTGGCCGGCCGCTGCGGCGGTGTGCAGATAGTAATCCAGCAGCCGCCCGGCCGCCGCGCCGGCATCCGCCGGGTCACCGGCCCCGGCCAGCGCGCCGGCGTGCTCACGGAGCAAGTCGTGCAGCCGGTACCGGCCGCGGGCCGGCTCGGCCAGCAGGTACTGATCGTACAGGCCGTCCAGGTGACGGCGGGCGGCGGCCAGGCCAGTGCCGTCCAGCGCGGCCGCCGCGTACGCGTCGATGTCGGTGCCCGGGTGCACCCCCAGGCGGCGGAACAGCCGCTGCTGGCCTTCGGTCAGGTCCTGGTAGGACAGGTCGAACGCGGCCGCCACCGACAGGTTCTCCGCGCGCATCAGCTCCAGCCGGCCCGCCGCGGCGGCCAGCTCGGCGGCCAGGCCCGCCGCGGTCCAGGCCGGGTGATGATGCAGCTGGCGGGCCAGCATCCCGATCGCCAGCGGCAGGTACCCGCACAACCGGGTCATCTCGTCCACCGCGGCGTCACCGGCCTGCAGGTCGGGGCGGCCGGCCAGCCGGGCCAGCAGCGCCGCGGCCTCGCCCGGCGCTAGCGTGTCCAGGCTGATCGCCGCCGCGTCGGTCAGCGCAGTCAGGTGCCGGCGGCTGGTGATCAGCACCAGGCTGCCCGCCGTCCCGGGCAGCAGCGGGGTGACCTGCTCATGAGAGGCCGCGTCATCCAGCAGCAGCAGCGCCTTCTTCCCGGCCAGGTAATCCCGCCACCGCCCGGCCCGGGCCGCCAGCCCGGCCGGGATCTGCTGTGCCCCGACCCCGGCGCTTAGCAGCAGGCTGGCTAGCGCATCGGCGGGGTCGACCGGCCGCTGCCCCGGCGTGTGGGCGTGCAGCGGCAGAAAAAACTGCCCGTCCGGGAAATGGTCGGCCAGCCGGTGCGCCGCGTGCACCGCAAACGCCGTCTTGCCGATCCCGGCCATCCCGCCGATCGCGTGGATCCCCACCACCCCTCCGCCGGCCGCCGCGGCGGCCGTCACCGCGCCGGCCAGCTGGGCCAGGTCGGCCGCGCGGCCGGTGAAGCTGGCGATATCGCGGGGCAGCGTCCGGGTCGCCGCTGCCGCGGCCGCGGCTTCCCCGGCGGCCAGCACCTCGCCCGCCGGGGCCCGGCCCCGCGCCGCGGCTTCGAACAGCGCCCGCCGCGGCCCGGTCAGGCCCAGCGCGCCGGCCAGCAGCCGGGCCGTGTCATGGCGGGCCGTCCGGTTCACGCCCCGCTCCAGGTCGCTGACCGACCGCGGGGACAGGCCCGCCGCCTCCGCCAGATCCTCCTGGGTCAGCCCGGCCTCGTCCCGCAGCTGCCGCAGCAGCCCGGCAAAGCTCAGCGCAGGCTGCTCCGCCACCGGCCCATCGCCCCTCACGAAACCCCGCGTGCCGTTCACCGGGGACGCCCGGCCACGGCACGGACAGGACCCTGCCAGCCAGCCTAACAACCGCGCTGGCAGCGCGGCCAACGCGGGGCAGCAGGTCACCGGGTAGCTTTCAGCGGCGGAGCCCGGGCGGGACACGATCCTGTGGGTCTCCTGTGGCCGACATGTGTGGTGATCGCCCTGGTCGGGCGGCAGCATAGCAACCGACGGCGGGAATCTCCGGCCCGGCGCAATAGCGAGGAACTCGACCCCGTCGCCACCGCCACGGCCGGCGACGCCGCCTTCAGCTTGCTGAGCAGCAAACGGCAGGGCAACACAACTATCGCAAACGACAAAGGAGTATGACAAATGGGACTGTCCATCAACGACACCGCACCGGATTTCGAGGCCGACACTACCCAGGGCAGGATCAGCTTCCACGAGTGGATCGGAGATTCCTGGGCGGTGCTGTTCTCGCATCCCAAGGACTTCACCCCGGTGTGCACCACCGAGCTCGGGCAGGTGGCCAAGCTGGCGCCGGAGTTCGAACGCCGCGGGGTGAAGGTCATCGGCCTTTCGGTGGACGCCACCGAGAGCCACAACAGGTGGGCTGATGACATCGAGGAGACCCAGGGTGCGCGACCCGGCTACCCGATCATCGGCGACACGGATCTCAATGTGTCCAAGCTCTACGGGATGCTGCCCGCCTCCGCTTCGGGTGACGCCAGCTCGCGCTGCGCACTTGACAACCTGACCGTCCGGAACGTGTTCGTGATAAGCCCGGATAAGAAGATCAGGCTCATCGTGGTGTACCCGAACGCGACCGGCCGCAACTTCGCCGAGCTGCTGCGGGTCATCGACTCGCTCCAGCTGACCGCCAGGCACCGGGTCGTGACGCCGGCCAACTGGAAGCCGGGCGACGATGTGATGATCGCCCTCACGGTGTCCGACGACGAGGCGAGGGGGACCTTCGGCGAGTGGAAGTCCGTCAAGCCCTACATCCGCGTCGTCCCCGAGCCGAGGTGACCGGTGCGTGCGCGGGTCGTGATCCCGGCCTTGCCGGGCCCGGTTCCGGTCAGGGCCTGCCCCGCGCGGACCTGCTCGATGAGGGCTTGCCACCGGGAGGCCGCCGCCTGCTCGGTGTCTTCGCCCATCCTGACGACGAGACGTTCTGCGCCGGGGGCACGTTCGCCCGTTACGCCGGACAGGGTGCCGAGATCATGGTGGTGTCGGCGACCCGGGGCCAGGCGGGCCAGATCCGCGACGCTGCCGCCGGTAACCGGCGGACCATCGCCGCTGTCCGGGAGGCCGAGCTGCGCCTGGCCTGCGAGCGCCTCGGCATCACCAGGGTGCGCTGCCTGGACCACGTCGACGGCACCCTCGCCGACGCCGGGTTCTCGGCCCTGGTGGATGAGGTGGCCGAGGTCATCGGCGAGTTCCGGCCGGACGTCGTCATCACGTTCGGTCCCGACGGCGGCTACGGCCATCCCGACCACGTCACCATCAGCGCGGTGACGACGGCCGCCTGCCAGCGGCCCGCCGGCCCGGCCGCCGCCCGGACCGGGCGGTTCCCCGGCCCCTGCTCAGGCCGCCCCGGCTGTACTACCGGTGCTTCCCGCCGGGCGACCTGCTGATCACCGAACGGCTGGCGACCTGGCTGACCAGCCAGCCGGGCCGCTTTGCCGGGACGCCCGCCTTTGCCCACGCTCTCCTGCTGCTGGCCGAGGCGGCCCGCACCATGGGCCACATCCGCGACCACGTCCAGGTCCGCTGGTACCCGCCGGGTTCGTCCGTCGTCGAGCAGGGCGAGGCGGCCGCCGAGCTGTTCTTGATCTTGTCCGGTGAAGCGGAGACGTGGCAGCAGGGCAACGGCGGCCGCCGCGAGCGGCTCGGCCGGCTGGGGGCGGGGGAGTTCTTCGGCGAGCTCGGCATCGCCAGGCGCCGGCCCCGCAGCCGCGACGTGGTCGCCGCCGCCAGCCTCACCTGCCTGGTCCTGTCCCCGGCACCGCCAGCCGAGTTCGCTGGCCGGGGCCCGGGAGCCCGCCTGGCCGGCGCCCTGCCCGGCGCGCAGCCGGACGCGTCCCCCGCGGCCGGAAACGTCCGGGCCGGACCGGGCGTCATCTCCCTCGACGTGTCCGGCCAGGTCATGCGCAAGGTTGAAGCCCTTTCCGCCTACCGCAGCCAGTTCCCGCTGGAGCCGGACATGTTCCCGGAGTTCCTGCTCCGGGAGATCTTCGGCTGCGAATACTTCATGGCCGCGCAGCAGGCCGGCCCGCTCATCGGGGTGAGGTGCCGTCAGGTCCCGTACCGGAGCCGAGCGCGCTGGTACCGGCCCGGTAGCCGGGCTGGTGCGGTGAGACGACCTGCAGCACAAGGACGCCCAGTGTGACGACGCGACACCCAGCACGACGACACGCACCAAGACGATCACCAAAGGAGGGGAGCCGCCATGATCACGACCCGTGACCTGATCCCAGCGGGGAGGCTCACCGGCCAGACCGCGATGGCCGCGGCGCTGGCCGACTTCGAGCGGCGCTACCCGGCTTATGCCCGCACCGCCGTTCTGGACGACATGCGGGCCAGGGATTATGCCCGGCTGGACGCAGCCGGCCACGTCTATCTCGACTACACCGGCGGCGGCCTGTACGCCGACAGTCAGCTGGCGCGCCACCGGGACCTGCTGGCGCGCGCCGTGTTCGGCAACCCGCACTCCCAGAACCTGCCCTCACGGGAAGCCACCGCCCAGGTGGAGGCGACCCGGGCTCAGATCCTGGAGTTCTTCCGGGCTTCACCCCAGGAGTACGAGGTCATCTTCACCCCGAACGCCACCGGCGCGCTCCGGCTGGTCGGCGAGTCCTACCCGTTCGGGCCGGGCGGCCGGTTCCTGCTGACCTTCGACAACCACAACTCGGTCAACGGGATCCGGCAGTTCGCCCGGGCCAAAGGCGCCTCGGTCAGCTACGTGCCCCTCACCCCCGCCGACCTCCGCGTATCACAGGAGACGCTGGCCCGCCATCTCCAGGCCGCGGCCCCAGCCGGCCGTCGCCGTTTCGGGCGCCGCCGCTCCGGCCCGGCCGCCCGCAACTTGTTCGCCTTCCCGGCCCAGTCCAACTTCTCCGGCGTCCAGCACCCCCTGGCCTGGATCGCCCAGGCCCAGGCGGCCGGCTACGACGTGCTGCTGGACGCCGCCGCGTTCGCGCCGGCCAACCGGCTGGATCTGTCCCGGTGGCACCCGGACTACGTGTCCTTGTCGTTTTACAAGATCTTCGGTTACCCGACCGGAATCGGGGCGCTCCTGGCGCGCAGGCCGGCGCTGGCCGGGCTGCGCCGCCCGTGGTACGCCGGCGGCACGATCACCTTCTCCTCCGTGCGAGCCGAAGCCACCCCCGGCGAGGGCTTCTACCTGACTCCGGGACCGGCCGGCTTCGAGGACGGGACCGTCGACTACCTGGGCATCCCGGCCATCGGCATCGGCCTGGACCACATCAGCTCGGTGGGTATCGAGACCGTCCACACCAGGGTCATGTGCCTGACCGGCTGGCTGCTTGAAGCACTCGGCGCCTTGCGCCACAGCAACGGCGCGCCCGTCGTCCGCATCTACGGCCCGGCCGGCACCGACCGCCGCGGAGCCACCATCGCGATGAACTTCTTCGATCCCTCGGGGATCCTCATCGACTCGGTGCGGGTCGAGCGCCGGGCCAACATGGCGGGAATCTCCCTGCGCAGCGGCTGCCACTGCAACCCCGGCGTGCGCGAGGTCGCGCTCGGGTACTCCGCACAGGAGATGGCGGCCGCCTTCAAGGACAAGGACCGGCTGCGCTACCAGGAGTTCCTCCAGGTGATCGACGGGAAAACCACCGGCGCGGCGCGCGCCTCGATCGGCCTGGCCACCACCTTCGCCGACGTCTACCGGTTCTGGGAGTTCGCCGCGCGCTTCCGCGACCTGCCTTCTGACGCGGTAGAGGCGCCCAGCGGCCCTGAACACCGGCCGCCTGCGGCTCGCCCTGATACGGCTGGAACCGGCCCTGGCCCTGTGCCTGGGCGGCGAGATCCGCGGACTGCTGGTCCGGCGCGGCCAGGCCCGCAAGGACCAGGCATACCAGGCCCGCGCCGTCACCTCCCGGCAGACGCGGTGAGCCGCCGGGCCCGGATTCTGGTGCTCGGGGCAGGCCGCGGCGGCCTGGAACTGTCGGCGACGCTGTCCTCGACGCTCGGCCCCGACGCGGACATCACCCTGATCGACAAGGCCGACGGCTTCATGTTCGGGTTCTCCAAACTCGACATCATGTTCGGCAAGCGGCGGCCGGCCGAAGTGTTTCACCCCTACCGGGCCATCGACAAACCAGGACTGCGGTTCGTCCAGGCCACCATCAGCTCGATCGACCCGCAGGCCAGGCGCGTCGACACCAACGTGGGCTCCTTCGCCGGCGACATCATCGTCGTGGCGCTGGGCGCTGACCTGGATCCGGCGGCGACCCCCGGCCTGGCCGAGGCGGGACACGAGTTCTACACCAATCAGGGCGCGTTCGCGGCGCGCGATGTGCTGGCCCGCTTCGGCGGCGGCCGGGTGATCGTGGGCGTGACCTCAACCCCGTTCACGTGCCCCCCCGCGCCGAGCGAGACGGCCCTGCTGCTGCACGACTACCTCACCGCGCGCGGCCTGCGCCGCCACTCCGCCATCTCACTCGTCATGCCCCTGCCGGCACCCATCCCGCCGTCGCCGCCAGCATCAGCGGCGCTGCTGGCCGCGTTCGCCGAGCGGGGGATCGCCTGGTACCCGGACCGGGGCATCGACCGGCTCGACCCCGGCCGCAAGGTCGCCGTCTTCAGCGACGGAACCCATATGCCTTACGACCTGTTCCTGGGAGTGCCCCGCCACCAGGTCCCCTCCGCGGTCCAGGCGTCGGGCCTGGCCGCCGGCGGGTGGGTCCCGGTCAACCCGCTCACCCTGGAAACCGAATTCCCCGACGTGTACGCGCTGGGCGAGGTCACCAGCATGGGAGCTGCCAAGGCAGGAGCCTTCTCCGAGGGCCAGGCCCTGGTCGCCGCCTCCCAGATCATCTCCCGGCTGCGCGGAACCCCCGGCGCCATCACCTACGACGGGCGGGGAACGTGCTACCTGGAATTCGGCCGCAATCTTGTCGGCCGGGTCAGCGTCACCTTCCCCCCCGGCCAGGCCTCCTCCGGTGATCTGGAGGGACCCTCACAGCTGATCGCCGCCGACAAGGCCGACTTCGCCGCCAACCGGATCCAGCGCTGGTTCGATCACCCCCCGGACCACGGCCAGGGATCGAGTTCGAAGCCTCAGCGCAAGCTGGGCGCGGCTACGGGCGTCCGGTAACCCCTGGAAGGCAGCCAAGCAAACCGCACCGATGTGACCCAGGCCACGATGCATTCTTGGAGTCAGCGCATCGCCTCGGCCAGCGCGTCGTGATAGCGCTCCGGGCGGGTCCGCAGGTCCCCGCCGCCCTGCGGGGCGGACAGGGCGTCGAGCACGGCTTGCACCATCGCCGTGCATTCGGGGGTCAGGTCGCCGTGGACCACCCCGGCCCCGTCGAATGTCGTGTCCAGCGACACCCCGCGGTCCAGGTGCTTGTCGTCGTCGTCGTCGGGGTCGCGCTGCGCGGTGCAGGCGCGGATCTCGGCGCAGATCGCGGCCAGGCCGCGCAGGTCGACGCCGGCCCGGGCGGCGGCGACCAGGATGTCCTCGGCCGCGGCCCGGTATTGGTCGGGGATGGCGCGGGTCCACCTGGCCAGCTGCAGGGCCTCGGACTTGGTGAGCACCCAGCCCTCGGCCAGCGCCGCGTGCAGCACCCGGTGGCCGCGGGCCAGCGCCTGGACCGCCTGATGCTCGGCGGCCTGGCCCCTGGTGACTCGCAGCGAGTGGATCAGCCAGGTCCGGGTGGTGCGCTGCCCGTCGGCCAGGTGCCCGTCCTGGGTGTCGAAGACCTCCAGCAGCCGTCCGCGAAGGGCGGCTCCGACCGCGTCGGTCCGTTCCAAGGCCCGGAGCTGATCCGCGACGGCCGGCGCGGGCAGGCCGGCCGCGTCCTCGCCTGCAAGGAACACCAGCGCGCACTGCTGCATACTCACTGCCGCCTCCAGCATCTTCATGGCATCGTCCATGTTCGCCGGGACCATCATGGTGCTCATCGCGAGTCGGTCACCTCCCCTCGCAGTCGATCGACCGTGTGTTCGATATTAAGCTTACCAAGTGGGTCCGACATTTCCGGGTCCGACACGGCTAACCCGGCAATTGGTACACCGTGAGGCCGGGCAGGTTGATGATCATGACGGATCCGGGGAGGCGGGCGGCGACCTGGGACCGGGGGCCGTCCGCGTCGTCCAGGACGAACCGGATGCCGGACGCGCGCAGCACGGCGGTCAGCGGACCGGTGCCGTCGATGGCGGCGTCCAGGCTGCGGGCGCGGGGGTCGTCGGGGGCGAGGGCCACGGGGCCGACCTGGGTGCCATCGTTCCAGATCAGCGGGCGGGACAGCAGACGGGTCCAGGGGTCGAGGACTTGCTCGCCGTGATTCCAGGTCGGTGTGCGGTAGGTGGCCCACGGCAGGAGCAGGACGCTCCCGGGCGCTGGGCTGGCGTCGAGGGTGCGAGCGGCGGATAGCCAGGTGGCCGGGTACCAGGCCGGACGGAGCCGCCCGGCGGCGCCCCAGGCCAGGCCGGGCAGCAGCAGGACCGGGGCCAGGAGGGCGAGGACGCCGAGCAGGGTTCCGGCGGTGTCCGCGCGGGCCGGGCGGTGGGGTGGGGTTCTGGGCGGGTCGGCGCGGACCGGGCGGTCGGATGCGGTTCCGGCCGTGCGCGCGGGGACTGGGCGGTCGGATCCGGTTGCGGCCGTGCGCGCGGGGACCGGGCGGTCGGATGCGGTTGCGGCCGTGCGCGCGGGGACTGGGCGGTCGGATGCGGTTGCGGCCGTGCGCGCGGGGACTGGGCGGTCGAATGCGGTTGCGGACAGGTGCGCGAGGGCGGGACGTTCGGGTTTCAAGGCTCTTCTGAACGGGGCGGGGTTCAGGGCGGCGGCTACAGCGAGGCCGAAGCCGGCGGACTCGAGGAGGGCGAGAGGGGCGATGAACTGCTGGGCGTCGCGGAGGACGGCGAAGCCGGGCCAGGCGGCGATCATCGTCCGGAGCAGGTCACGGCCGGGGGTGGTGACGCCCAGGGCGGCGAGCACCAGGCCGGCCAGGGCGGCTACGCCCAGGCCGGGCCAGCGATGCTGGGGTCGGGCGAGGAGGAGATAGGTGGCCAGGGCGACGATGACGGCGGCTAGCCACACGGCCGACCAGGGGCCGCCGTAGGCCGCGGGGACGGTCTGGGCGTTCCAGGCGCCGCCCAGCATGAGGAGGCTGCCGATGCTGCCGAACGGGGTGTCGGCGCGGGCGGCGAACGCGGCCACGCTGGCCGGGTCGACGTACACCTGGTGCAGGAGGGACGGGATGAACCAGGGGAGGCTGCCAACGGCTAGCGCGGCCAGGGTTAGGGCCGCGCGGCGGGGGTTTCTGGTGAAGACGGCTACGGGGACCGCGAGCAGGGCGGTGATGGCGATGGCGGCGAAGCCGCCGATTACGGCGGGGAGGAGGGCCAGGGCCAGGCGGGCGGCGCCGCGGCGGGAGTCCAGGTCGGGGGCGAGTATGGCCCGCAGGACCCAGGGCAGGGCGGCGTAGCCGAGCAGCAGGGCCCAGTGGCCGATGATGAGCCGCTCGGCCACGTAGGGATTCCAGGTGTAGAAGACTCCGGCCGCCAGGCGGGCCAGGAGAGGCTCGCGGTCGAGCAGGGCGGCGGCGCCGGAGCAGGCCAGGACGAAGATGGCCAGCAGGACGAGCTTTTGCAGGATGTCGGCGGGCAGGATCCGGGACATGGCGGCCACGACCAGGTCGCTGGGGACCGCGCGGGGAGGCGCCAGGCCGGGGAGGGCGGCGGGGAACGGCTCGCGGGGGACGAACAGCATGTCGTAGCTGAGCAGGAAACCGCGCCGCAGGCCGGGGCCGAGGGCGAGGAGGCCCAGGGCGAGGCCGACGGCGGCGCTGGTGAGTCCGGGTGCAGGGCCGGTGCGGCAGGTACGCAGAGCGCCCAGCCTAGTCTCAGGCGGCTTGGGGGTGAGGTTTCGGGTGGAGGGTTGAGGTCTCAGGCGGCTTGGGGGTGAGGTTTCGGGTTGGGGGTGAGGTCTTAGGCGGATTGGCGAGCGATTACGGTGTCGGCGAAGCGGTTGAGTTTGGTGAGCTTGCTGGACAGTGGTTCTGGGTCGGGGCCGGTGTGGTAGGGCCAGCGGAAGCCGGTGATCACGTCGGTGACACCCTGGTCGGTTAGGCGGGCTATGCCATCCAGGGTGTAGCCGTCGGCGGAGATCACGTGGACCTCGAACGGGCGGGCGTCGGTGCCGACGGCGCGGCGGTGCTCGGCCAGGCGGGACAGGAGCGCGGGAAGCTCGGCCAGGTCTCCCCCGCCGTGCAGCCATCCGTCGCCCAGCCGGGCGGCGCGGCGCAGGGCGGCGTCGGAGTGGCCGCCGATCAGGACGGGGATCGGCTGGGTGGGCACCGGGGCGATCTTGACCGGGGGGAGGTCGAAGATCGTCCCGTGGTGCTCGAAGTAGCCCCCGGCCGCGAGGCCGCGCAGGATGGCGATCTCCTCGTCCAGGCGCTGGCCGCGGGTGTCCCAGTCCACCCCGAGCACCTCGTAGTCCTCGCGCCAGGGGCTGGTCCCGACGCCCAAGACGAGCCGGTTGCCGGTGAGCACGGCGGTCGAGGTGGCCTGCTTGGCGGCCAGCACCGGGTGGCGGACGGGGAGCTTGAGCACGAAGGTGATGAACCTCAGCTCGCGGGTGACGGCGCCCAGGGCCGGGATGAGCGAGAACGGCTCCAGGAACGGCTTGTCCTCGAGGAACTCGCGGCTGCCGTCGGGGTTGAACGGGTACCGGCTGTCGGCGTGCTGGGGGTAGCAGATGCTGTCCGGGACCATCATCGACGCGAACCCGGCCTCCTCGGCGGCGCGGGCCAGCGGGGCGTAGAAGGACGGGTCGGTCATCGACTCGGCGTAGCAGAACCGCATGGCACCATCCTCGGAGCGAAGGGCGTGGTCGCGGGGGTGGGTTCTTGTGGCGAAAACTAGAACAGGTTCTTGTTCTGGTCAATCGGATGGGCCAAGCTGGTGGCCATGGACCTTGTCGCGCTCGAAGAGATCCGCCAGGTGAAGTACCGTTACCTGCGCTGCGTGGACCTGAAGCTGTGGGACGACCTGGCCGAGGTGTTCACGCCGGACGCCACGGTGGACTACGGCACGATGGTGTACGGGCAGCCGCTCACGCTGGCCGGCCGGGACGAGATCGTGGCGTTCCTGCGGGACAAGCTGGGGCCGGACATGATCACCGTGCACTCCGCGGGGCAGCCGGAGATCACCATCGACGGCGACCAGGCCGCCGGGACCTGGTCGTTCGAGGACACCGTGATCGCCACCGCGCACCGGGTGGTGATCAAGGGCGCGGCGTTCTACCAGGACCGCTACCGGCGCGGCGAGGACGGCCGCTGGCGGATCGCGCACACCGGGTACGTGCGCACCTACGAGGCCATGCTGTCCCTGGATGACCTGCCGAGCTTCCGGTTCACGGCGAAGCTGGGGGCGCCCAGTCTGAAAGAGCCCAGTCTGAAAGAGCCCAGTCTGAAAGAGCCCAGTCTGAAAGAGCAACAGTGCTGACGCGGGCGTTCGCTGAGGCGCTGGCCGAGGCCGAGAAGATCGTCGCCGGGGCCCCGCACGTCAGCTCGGAGCAGGACCTGGCCGAGGGCTACGACTACCTGGCGGGCAGCATCCAGGCCTCGCTCCGGCTGGCGTGGGCCTACCAGCGGGACTTCCCGTACTTCGTGGCCTCGACCGGGCCGTACACCAAGATGGGCCTGGACAACCCGGACACCCTGTACTTCCACGCCTACCTGCGCGATGACGCCGAGTACGTGGTCACCGGCCGGCGCGGGACGACCGCGGACCTGAGCTTCCAGGTGCTCAGGGGCGACTACTCCCCGGTCGAGGTGCCAGACAGCCTGAGCGCGTTCGACGACCGGGCCATCGACATCGCCGCCGACGGCACGTTCGAGCTGCGCCTGCGGCCCGCGGCGCCGGCCAGCAGTAGTCGGCCCAGTAGTAGTCAGCAGAGTCGGCGTAACTGCTTCCGGCTCGGGCCCGGCTCGTCGATGCTGCTGGTCCGCGAGGTGTACAGCGACTGGGCGGCCGAACGCCGGGGCACGATTGCCATCCGGCGGGCCGACCGGGCGGGCGGGGCGCCGCCCGCGACCGCCGACCCCGACGCGGTGGCCAAGCGGTACGCGGTGGCGGGCAAGATCCTGCTGAGCCGGCTGCGGACGTTCCTGGCCTTCCCCGAGTGGTTCTACCTGAACGAGCCGGTCAACACGATGACGCCGCCCCGGCCGACGCCGGGCGGGCTGGCCACCCAGTTCTCCTCGGCCGGGCACTACGACCTCGAGGACGACCAGGCGATGATCGTGACCGTGCCCGCCGCGGGCCGGGACGTGGCGCCGTACCAGGGCATCCAGCTCGGCAGCCGGTGGTACGTGTCGCTGGACTACATCAACCACCAGACCAGCCTGACCGCCGGCCAGGCCCGCATCGACCCGGACGGGCGGATGCGCTTCGTGATCAGCGAGCGGGACCCGGGCCTGGCCAACTGGCTGGAGCGCACCGGGCACCGGCGCGGCTACGTGCAGATCCGCTGGCAGCGGCTGACCCGCGACCTCACGCCCGAGGACGGGCCCGAGGTGGCAGTGGTGGCGCTGGCCGACCTGCCCGGCGTGCTGCCGTACTACGAGAACGCACAGGTGTCCGCGGCGGAGTGGCGAGCGCGGATCGCGGCGCGTCAGGCCGCGGTGGCGGAAAGGATGCTCGGCTGATGATGCTGCGGGACAAGGTGGTCGTGGTGGCGGGCGTCGGGCCCGGGCTGGGGCGGGCCATCGCGCTGGCCAGCGCACGGGAGGGGGCGGACGTGGTGCTGGCCGCGCGGACCGCCTCCCGGCTGGACGAGGTGGCCAAGGAGGTGGCTGGCCTGGGACGGCGGGGCCTGGCGGTGCCCGCCGACCTGGCCGATGCCGGGGCGGCGGAACAGCTGGCGGAGGTGGCACAGGCGGAGTTCGGGGGGGTCGACGCGCTGGTCTACAACGCGCTGGCCATGCCGCCGATCAAGGACCTGACCTCGGTGGACCTGGCCGCCATAAAAGAAAGCTTTGATGCGAACGTGGTGGCCGCGCTGCGGCTGACCCGGCTGTTCACCGAGGCGCTGGCGGCCAGCCGGGGTTCGGTGGTGATGGTCAACTCGATGGTGGTGCGGTTCTCCCAGCGCCGGATGGGGCCGTACAAGCTGGCCAAGGCGGCGCTGCTGGCCATGGCGCAGAGCCTGGCCACCGAGCTCGGGCCGCGCGGCATCCGGGTCAACTCGGTGGCGCCCGGGCACATCTGGGGTGACTCGCTGAAGTGGTACTTCGGGTACCTGGCCCACAAGCGCGGCGTGGACATCGAAGCGATCTACGCCGAGACCGCTGCGGCCATCGACCTGGGCCGGCTGCCCGAGCCCGAGGAGGTGGCCGACGCGGTGGTGTTCCTGGCCTCGCCGCTGGCCCGGGCGATCACCGGGCAGTGCCTGGACGTCAACTGCGGCGAGTACCACCATTGATGGGGGACCTGCACGCGTCGGCGAGCCGGATCACCGGGCTGGGCGACTTCGGCCCGGACGACTACACCGACGGGCTGGGCGTGCTGCTCGAGTCGTACGAGCGCGAAGCCGGGCTGACCCCGCTCGGGGTCAAGGCGACCCGGTCGCTGCTGCGCGGGGCGCTGGTGGCCCGGCTGCTCAGCGAGGCCGGATGGCGGTCGCATCCCGGTTACGCCGAGGTCGCGGTGCAGCGGCCGGTGTTCGTCACCGGGCTGCCGCGGACCGGGACCACCGCGCTGCACCGGCTGCTGGTGGCCGACCCGGCCCACCAGGGCCTGGAGCTGTGGCTCGCCGAGGCGCCGCGGCCCCGGCCGCCCCGGCCGGCCTGGGCCGGCGACCCGGTGTTCCAGCACGTCCAGGCCGCCTGCGCCCGGCACCACGTGGAGCATCCGGAGTTCATGGGGGTGCACTTCATCGCGGCCGACCAGGTCGAGGAGTGCTGGCAGCTGCTACGGCAGTCGATGCGTTCGGTCTCGTTCGAGTGCCTGGCCCACCTGCCGGGGTACTCGGCGTGGCTGCGGGACCAGGACTGGGCCGGCGCGTACCGGCGGCACCGCCGCAACCTGCAGCTGATCGGGCTGAACGACGCCGGCCGGCGCTGGGTGCTGAAGAACCCCAGCCACCTGTTCGCGCTGGACGCGCTGCTCGCGGTATACCCGGACGCGCTGGTCATCCAGACCCACCGGGACCCGCGGACCGCGATCGCGTCGGTGTGCAGCCTGGCCGCGCAGGCCTGCGAGGGCTGGTCGGAGACGTTCCGGGGTTCGGTGATCGGGCGCGATCAGCTGGCCCTGTGGGCGTCCGGGCTTGAGCGGTTCACCGCCGAGCGGGCCCGGCACGATCCGGCGCGGTTCTACGACGTCGGGTACGAGGAGTTCACGGCCGACCCGCTCGGCACCGTGGCGGCGGCGTACGGGTACTTCGGGCTGCCGCTGTCCGGGGCGGCGGCGGACGCGATGCGCTCGCTGATCGTGGCCGATGCCGCGGGGCGGGGGCACCGGTACACGCTGGCCGAGTTCGGCCTGACCGGGGCGGAGGTCGACGAGCGGTTCGCGGCCATCCCGGGGTACGAACCGAGCAAACGCTAGGTCAACAGGCACCGGGCTGCGATAATGCGCAGGTGAGCAGTACTGGTCAGGGTAGCGGGAGGACGGTCCGTTCGGCACCAGATAAAGAGCCGGGCCGGGGCGGCGGCGGCTGGCCGTGCGGTCCCGGGCGGAGCGGGAGGGGGTGGCTCCGCGGGGCGTCGGCGGGCCGACGTGGTGCGGCTGGCGGGCGAGTTGTTCGCGCAGAAGGGGTTCCGCGCGACGACCGTGCGGGAGATCGCGGACGCGGCGGGCATCCTGTCCGGCAGCCTGTACCACCACTTCGACTCCAAGGAGTCGATCGGGGACGAGATCTTGTCCAGCTTCATCAACGACGTGCTGGCCGACTACCGGGCCGCGGTGGCGTCGGGCGGTTCGGCGCGGGAGGTGCTGGAGCAGATCGTGCGGTCGACCAGCCGGACCCTGGGCCGGCATCGGCCCGCGCTGGCCATGCTGCAGAACGACTGGAGCTACTTCGCCGTGCAGCCCCGGTTCAGCTACATCCGCAAGGCGGTGAGCGAGATCGAGCGGACCTGGGTCACGCAGCTCGAACGCGGCCAGGAGTCCGGGATCTTCCGCGCCGACCTCGACCCGAAGCTCACCTACCGGCTGCTGCGCGACGTGCTGTGGATCCCGTCGCAGTGGCGGGTAGCGGGCGGGTACAGCGCCGATCAGGTGGCCGAGGGGCTGCTGCAGCTGCTGTTCAACGGGATCGCCAACCCGGCGTCATGAGGGAGGCTGCTCCCAGGGGGCCGGCGGCGGGGACGGGTACGGTCCGGGCGGCGGGTACTGGGCCTGGGGCGGGTACTGGTACGAGGGGTAGGGGTACTGGGGGCCGGGGTACTGGGGCGGGTACGGGAGCTGGCGCTGGGCCTCGGCTGCCTTGACGGCCTCGGTCTTGGGCAGGCAGGCGAGGATGACCAGGCCGACCAGGCCGAGGAGGATGGTCAGGATCAGGCCCGCGGTCTCGCGGCCCTTGTACTTGCCCACGTGGTAGCCGGCGGTGACGATCAGCGCCCAGCCGATGAGGGCCACGAACACCTGCGCTGGCTCCATCTCGGTCCCCTTCCACCGCACCGTTAGACGCCCTCGGCGACGCGGGGGTTGACCCTTTCAGCTTACGATCCCGCGGCCATGAGGTGAGCCGCGTGCTCGCCGATCATCATGGCCGGGGCGTTCGTATTGCCGCCCGGGATGGCGGGCATGATCGACGCGTCGGCGACCCGGAGCCCGTCGATGCCGCGGACCCGCAGGGCGGGATCCACCACGGCGTGTTCACCGGTGCCCATCCGGCAGGTGCCGACCGCGTGGTACACGGATGTGGCGCGGTTGGGCAGCTCCCTGGCCAGGGCGCCCCGGTCCGGGTAGGCGGGGCCGGGACTCAGCTCCAGGCTGACCTGGCCGGCAATGACCTTGCTGGCCATGACCGCGCGGACGAGCTCCATGCCGTCCAGCAGGAGGAGGGTGTCGTCGGGTTCGGTCAGGTAGCCGGGGTCGATGAGGGGCGCTGCGGCCGGGTCGGCGGAGGCCAGGCGGAGGGCGCCGCGGCTCTTGGGGTAGATGAGGGTGGGCATGATGGTCAGCGCGCTGCGCTTGTCGACCTTGTGCCGCTCGGGCGAGTCCTGGTTGGGGAACGGGTAGGACCACGGGAGCACGTGGATCTGCAGATCGGGGACGCTGGTCGCGTGCGGGCTGCGGACGAAGCCCAGGACCTCGAACACGGTGCGGCCCATCCAGCTGTTTTTGCGGATCGCTTCCTTGACGATGCCGCCGACGAAGTACGGGGTGGTGCCGCGGTTGCGGGCCGAGGACATGCAGTAGGTCATGGGCACGAACAGGTGGTCGTGCAGGTTGTCGCCGACCGGCAGGTCGGCTTGCACGGTGATGCCGTGCTGGCGTAGGTGCCCGGCGGGGCCGACACCGGAGAGCATGAGGAGCTGAGGGGAGCCGTAGACGCCGGCGGACAGGATGACTTCGCGGGTGGCGTGGATTGTCGTGAGGCCCTTGTCCGTGACGACCTCGACGCCGGTGGCGCGGGCCTTATCGATGACGATCCTGGTGATGAGGGTGTTGGTGATGACGGTGAGGTTGGGCAGGTCGTGGTGGTCCAGGTAGCCGATCGAGGAGCTGTAGCGCAGGCCGCCGGCGGCGTTCTGCTGGCAGACGGCCACGCCCTCCTGGGCCTCGGCGTTGTAGTCGTCGATCTGCTTGACGCCCGCGGTCGCGGCCAGGGCCTCGATGAACGCCTGGGAGGCGAGGGTCAGGTCCTGCTGCCGGGTCACCTTCACCGGGCCGCCGGCCCCGCGCACGGCGGTGGCGCCGTCCTCCCAGTCCTCGAAGCGCTTGAAGCTGGGCAGGACGTCGGCGTAGCTCCAGCCGGCGCAGCCCGCGGCGGCCCAGTCGTCGTAGTTCTGCCGGTTCCCGCGGACGAACACCATGCCGTTGATCGACCCGGAGCCGCCCAGCACCCGGCCGCGGGGCTGCGGGATCCGGCGGCCGAGCGCGCTGGGCTGCGGGGCGGTGTAGTACCCCCAGTCCAGACGCTTCTTGAGCGCGGGCACGTTGTGGAAGATGGCGATCATGCCCGGCTGGCGGACCAGCCGGGTGCGGTCCGGGCCGCCCGCCTCGAGCAGGATGACGCTGGCGCCCGTATCGGCCAGCCGCCGGGCCAGGATGCAGCCGGCGCTGCCGGCTCCGGCCACGATATAGTCCGCGCTCTGGTCCATCCGGCCCTCCGGGCAGAACAGTAACACGTTCTAGTTTTGGGCGGGAGGCGGCGGTAGGCTCGGGGCCATGGGACGGCTGGACGGGAAGGTCGCGCTGATCACCGGCGGCGCCCGGGGCATGGGCAAATCCCACGTGCGGCACTTCGTGGCCGAGGGCGCGAAGGTGGTGACCGGCGATGTGCTGGACGAGCAGGGTCTGGCGGTGGCGGCCGGACTGGGCCAGGAGTCCTGCCGGTACCTGCACCACGACGTGACCAGCGAGGACGACTGGGCCGAGGCGGTGGCGCTGGCGGTGGAGGCGTTCGGCCATCTCGACGTGCTGGTCAACAACGCCGGGATCCTGCAGTTCGCGGCGATCGCGGACATGGCGCTGGCCGACTTCCGGCGGGTGCTGGAGGTGAACGCGGTGGGCTGCTGGCTGGGCATGAAGGCGGTGATCGACCCGATGACCAAGGCGGGCGGCGGCTCGATCATCAACATCTCCTCGATCGAGGGGTTCACCGGGGCGGAGGGCCTGTCGGCCTACAGCGCGAGCAAGTTCGCCATCCGCGGCATGACCAAGGTCGCGGCGCGGGAACTGGCGAGGTTCGGGATCCGGGTCAACTCGGTGCATCCGGGCGGGGTGATCACGCGGATGATCGTCGACTCTTTGGGTATGCGTGATGCCGAGCAGGGTGAGGCGTTCCTGCGGGCCATGCCGCTGGCCCGGTTCGCCGAGCCGGTCGAGATCTCGCGGCTGGTGGCGTACCTGGCCTGCGACGAGTCGTCCTACTCGACGGGCAGCGAGTTCGTGGCCGACGGCGGCCTGCTGTCCGGGCCGGGGTACTGACCGTGTCCGGCGGCGTCCTGGACGGCCGGGTGGCGGTCGTGACCGGGGCGGCCAACGGGCTGGGCCGGGCCGAGGCGCTGGCGCTGGCGAAGGCGGGGGCGTCTTTGGTGCTCAACGACCTGCCGGGGTTTGACCCGGTGGTGGACGACGCGGTCGTGGTCCCGGGGGACATCGGGGAGTGGTCGACGGGCGAGCGGCTGGTCGCGGCGGCGCTGCAGGCGTACGGGCGGCTGGACATCCTGGTCAACAACGCCGGGGTGCTGCGGGACCGGATGATCTTCTCGATGTCCGCTTCGGAATGGGACACGGTCCTCCGGGTTCACCTGCGCGGGCACTTCGTGACCACGCGCTTCGCGACCGCGTACTGGCGGGATCTTAGTAAGCAGGCGGGCGGGCCGGTGTACGGGCGGATCGTGAACACCTCATCCGAGGCGTTCCTGCTGGGCTCGTCGGGGCAGCCCAACTACGCGGCGGCCAAGGCCGGGATCGCGGCGCTCACGGTGACGACGGCGCGCAGCTGCGCGCGGTACGGGGTGCGGGCCAACGCGATCTGCCCGCGGGCCCGGACCGCGATGACGGCCGGGCTGATGGGGCCGCCGCCCGCTGGTTCGGTGGACCCGCTGGCGCCGGAGCACGTGGCGCCGCTGGTGGTGTACCTGGCCAGCCCGGCCGGGGAGGCGATCAACGGCGAGGTGTTCGTGGTGCACGGCGGGGTGGCGGCGGTGATGGAGCCGCCGCGGATGCGTGCCGTGTTTACGGCTGCCGAGCATGGCTCGGCGGACGGGATGTGGACGCTGGAGTCGGTGGGGCGGGCGCTGGCCGGGCTGTCGTCCGGGGCGGGCTTCATGTGTGAGGACACGCTGGGGCTGGCCAGCGAGACGATCGGGTTCCCCGCGTCTGGCTTATGCCGGGCCGGGGAACAGGGCGATCGAGGCGGTGAAGGTGTGCAGGAAGTTCTGCCCGCCGACCGGGCCGAGTTCGCCGGCGCAGAAGAACCCGGCCACCGGGATGTCGCCCAGCGTGGCGGCGATGAGACCGGCGTCGTGGTCGGGCTCGGTGAACAGCCGCGATCCGCGGCCGTTGCAGGTGAACAGGAGCGCCCCGGCGGGACGGCGGCCGCCCAGCGCGGCCGACTCGTGTTCCAGGGCGCGGCGCAGGTCCTCGTCGGCCGACTGCGCGTCCCGGACGTGGAACTGGACGGTCTGGCCGACCTCGATCTGGTCGCCAACCGCGATGGCCCCCGAGTCGGGGTCGGCGCCGACTACGCCGCGGATCAGGAAGTCGCCCTGGCCCGGCTCGGCCCGGTACTCGTCGATGACCACGCCCAGCTGCAGGCCCTGGGCCAGCAGCTCCTGGTCCCGGCTGGGCAGCGCGGCGGCCATCTCGTGCAGCCGGACCAGGGGCGGACGCCCGCCGAGCTCGTGGATCAGGTTGCCGTCGGCGCGGGTGATGATGTACGCGTCCCCGATGGGGCGGCAGCCCTGGGCGACCAGCGGATGGACCTCGGCGTTCGGCAGGTGGACGCCGACGGCGCCGGCGGACAGCACGCGGTCGTCTCGGAAGAGCCGGGCTCTGGCGGGGCCGCAGCGCGGCGCTGGCCATCCCGCCCATGATCACCGCGCCGGGCACCCGTTCGTTCAGGTGGGTCAGCAGGCCGTCGGCCGGGAACGTGAACGGGTCACAGATCAGCAGGTGCACGCCGTGAGGTTCGCGCGGGAACAGGTAGCCGCCGTAGGCGCCGCCGCTGGGCGTCCGGAGGTACTCCATGGCGAAGGTCTCGACCGGGCCGAGGCCGGACCCGAGCCACAGCGACACCGCGGGCTGGGACTCGATCTCGCGGGCCCCGCCGGCTACCGCCTCCCCCACGCAGCCGATGAGGGGCAGCTTGCCTAGTGCGTTGCTTATCGCGGCCACTAGGTCCTCGGCCACGGCGAGGAAGTGGGCCGAGGCGAACAGCACGGCCAGCGACGGGGACGCGTCCCCGAGCGCTTCGGTGGCCTGTGCGACGGCCCGGGTCGCCGCCTCGCCGGGGTCCGCGGTCAGGACCAGGGCTCCTCCCGCCTTCACCAGGCCAGGCTATCCCGCTAACGTGGGGGGTCAGCCCCGTCCGGGAGTGAGGGTGAGAGCAGTTTACGCATTTAGCGTGTTTTAGATGGCAAACACGTGTTCTAGATCGTAGGCTTGTAGTGTGAACTTGACGGAGTGGGCCCACGCGCGGGGCATCCACGTGACGACCGCGTACCGCTGGTACCGGGAGGGCATGCTGCCCGTCCCGGCGCAGAAGGTTGGCCGGCTGATCCTGGTGTCCCCCGATACGGCCGCGGGCCCGTCGCCGCGGGGCGGGGCCGGCCTTTATGCGCGGGTATCCTCCCATGACCACAGGGCTGACCTGGACCGGCAAGTCGCCCCCCTGCCGGCGTGGGCGGTACAGGCCGGCCTGCCGATTGTCGGGGTCGAGGCCGAGGTCGGGTCCGGGATGGACGGCGCCAGGGCCAAGGCGCGCCGGTTGCTTGCCGACCCGGCGGCCACCGTGGTCGTGGCGGAGCACCGCGACCGGCCGGGAAGGATGAACACCGAACTGGTGGAAGCCGCACTGGCGGCCCATCACCGCCGTCTGGTCGTGCTGGACAACAGCGAGGTGACCGACGACCTGGTCCGCGACATGATCGAGGTGCTGACGTCGTTCTGCGCCCGCCTGTACGGCCGGCGGCGGCGCGGAACCGGGCGCTGAAGGCCATCGGGTACGCGCAGCGCGACGCCGGCCCGCGGGCCGTGCTGACGGCAGGGAGCACCCGGTGCGGTAGTGGTGCCAGATGAGCGGGCTGCGCTCGGTCGCGGCCCCGTTCGTTGCCGCTGCCCCGGCCGGGGCGCGGGTGCGTACCCGGCTGCGCGTGTCCGCGCAGGACCAGGCGGTGCTGGGCGGGAAGGCCCTGCTCCGCAAGCGGCGCAATCTCGCCGCCGCCGGGCTCACCGAGGAGCGGTGGCGGCGGGAGTGGGAGTCGGCCCGGCTGTTCCTGACCGCTGACGGGGAGAGGGACAAGGCGTGGGGCAACGAGACGATCCGCTGGAACCCCGGCGCCGGCTGGCTTGAGATAAAGCTGCCAGCCCCGCTCGCGCGCCTGGCCAACCAGCCCCGCGGCCGCTACCGCCTGTCCTGCCCGGTCGGGTTCTCCTACCGCGGCGACGAGGTCGCCGCGCAGGCCGCCACCGGTGCCATCCGCTACGACATCAGCCACGACCCCGTGCGGGGACGCTGGTACATCGATGCGTCGTGGAAGGTCGCCCCGGCGCCCGCGCCGTCGCTGGACCAACTGCGGGCTGCCCCGGTCCTCGCGGCCGACCTGAACAACGGCCACCTCGCCGCGTGGGCGCTCACCCCGGACGGGAACCCGGCCGGGCCGCCCGTGACAATCCCGGTCGACCTGGCCGGGCTGCCCGCCTCGCAACGCGACGGGCGGCTCCGCGCCGCCATCAGCTCGCTGACCCGGCTCGCCCGGCTGCGCGGCTGCGCGGCGATCGTGATCGAGGACCTTGACTTTACCGATGCCCGCGAGCAGGGACGCGAGCACTACGGCAACCGGCCCGCGCGCGGCCGGCGCGGACGGGGCTTCCGGCGGCTGGTCGCGGGCATCCCCACCGGAAAGTTCCGGGACCGCCTCACCCAGATGGCCGCCAACGCCGGCATCTCGGTGATCTCGATCGACCCGGCGTACACCTCCCGCTGGGGCCGCGAGCACTGGCTCACCCCACTGCAGGAGCAGGCTTCCCCGATCCCCGCCAGCGGCCACCACGCGGCCGCGGTGGTGATCGGCAGGCGTGCGCTCGGCCACAGGGCGCGGCGACGGGCCGGCGTGACCGGCGGCGACCAGAGGATCAGCCGCCGGAGAGCTGCCCCCCGAGCACCCATGGCCAGGCAAACGACCAGGAACGGCAGGCCCCGCGAGGCCAAGCGGCAGCCACCCCAGTGGCGGAAGACCGCGACGGCCCAGCGGACCCGCCCGCCCGACCAGGCAACCCAAGACCGTTCGGGGCCGCCGGCTAGCCAGGACTATCTCCCGCTAGCTCAAGAGGAACGGTCATGAAGTACATGCTGTTGTTCTGGGTCGATGAGTCCGGTGAGGTGACGGCGGACGAGGACGCGGCCCAGATGGTAGCGGTCAAGTCGTGGATCGAACAGATGACCGAACGCGGGATCAGTGTGAGCGGCGGGCCGCTGCGCTCGGCCCGCGAGGCCAAGATCGTGCGTGTGCGGGACGGCGAGCTGCTCGTCACCGACGGGCCCTTCGCCGAGACGAAGGAGCAGATCGGCGGGTACGACGTCGTCGAGTGCGCCGACCTGGACGCGGCCCTGCGGGTCGCGGCGGAGCATCCGCTGGCGCGCACCGCGCAGGTAGAGGTGCGGCCGTTCTGGGATGCGCCCTGGGATCACTGATCGCGGTCCATTCGCGGCTCTGCGGTTCGCCGGCGGATGTTCGTTTAGATGGTGACGAGTAGGATGCCGATCGCGGCGAGCCCGAGGCCGACCCGCTGGATCCAGCGCAGCCTCTCGCCGAGCACCACCCGGGCCAGCAGAACGGTGATCCCGGGGTAGAGCGAGGCCAGCACGACGGCCAGGCCGAACGCACCGGTCCGGGTGGCCGCCACGTAGCAGAGGTTCGCGACCACGTCGATCACGCCCGCGCTGGCCGCGGCCAGCGGAATGCCGCCGCGGAACCCGTGCAGGCCGGGCCGCAGCACGGCCGCGGCGGCCAGCACGACGGCCAGCTCGCCGATCCGCCCGGCGGCCACCGGCCAGACCTCGCCGGACTGCCCGGCGTTGCGGATGAGCAGGAAGAACAGGCCGAACGAGACGCCCGACGCGGTGCCGTAGGCGATGGCCCGGCCCAGGCGGCGCGGCGGGTGCGCGAGGCCGGTGTGGCTGGTCGCCGGCCTCGGCGGCCTCGGCTTCGGCGGCTTCGGCGGTTTCGCTCGCCGAGCTGGCCAGCACGATCGCGACCAGGCACAGCAGCGCGCCCGCGTAGACGCCGGCGCCGGGATGCTCGCCCTCGGCCAGCGCCACCGCGACCGGCAGGACCGTGGCTACCAGTCCGGACACCGGCGCGACCACGCTCATCGGCCCGGCGGCCAGGCCTACGTAGAAGATGATCAGGCCGAGGCCGCCGATCGCGCCGGCGCTGAAGCCCCACGCTAGCCCGGGCAGGCTGGCCGGGCCGCCGGACACCACCGCGACCGCGACCGCGACGATCACCGCGACGGTTTCGACCAGCATGAGCACGGTCAGCACGTGGGCCCGGCGGGTCGCCATGCCCCCGAGGAAGTCGCCGCCGCCGTAGAGCACAGCGGCCGCGAGCCCGAGGAGAACCACCATGACCCGCACCTCCGATCGCCCGTGACCATTAAAACTATTTTACTAGTCACGACGAGACCGGTCAAAGGGTTTATATGGTCACGACAAGGAGTTCGGATCCCCCGCGGAGCCCGACCTCAGGCGTACCGGCTACGCCGTAAGTCGCACCTTGGCGGCGAACCAGGCGGCCTGGGCCACGGCGCTGTCGGCGGCGGCGAGCAGGCCGGGCTGCAGGACGAACTCGTGCCACAGGCGCGGCCAGCTGGTATAGGTCACGTCCACCCCGGCGGCCGAGGCGCGGGCGGCGAGCAGCGCGGCGTCCGGGGCCAGCAGCTCGTGGGTGCCGGCCTGGATCAGCAGCGGCGGCAGGCCGGCGTGCGCGGCGTGCAGTGGCGAGACGGACGGGTCGGGCCAGGCGGCCGGGGCGGCGTAGGCGCGGGCGCAGGCCTCCAGCCAGTCCGGGGTGAGGATCACGTCCCGGCGCACCAGGTCCGGGACGGCGCGGCGGTCGCGGCCGAGGTCGAGCCAGGGCGAGAGCAGGATGGCGCCGGCCGGGAGGTCCTGGCCCTCGTCGCGCAGAGCCACGAGCAGGGCCAGGGCCAGGCCGCCGCCCGCCGAGTCGCCGGACACGATGACCGAGCCCGGGCCGGCGTCGGCGGACAGCTCGGCCAGGACCGCGCGGGCGTCGTCGAGGGCGGCCGGGTGGGGGTGCTCGGGGGCCAGGCGGTATTCGGGGATCACGACCCGGCAGCCGGCCTGGGCGCTCAGGTGCGCCGCCCACGAGCGGGGCGTGAACGCCGAGCCGACGCAGTACCCGCCGCCGTGGAAGTGGAGCACGGTGGGCTGGCCCGCCGAGGCGGAGGTCGAGATCATCTCGGCGCGCAGCCCGGCGATGGTCTGCTCGGTGATCGTGGTGCCGCGCGGGAGCAGCGAGGTGCGGGTGAGCTGGTCGAGGCGGGTGCGCTGCACCGCCCAGGGCAGCGCCGGGTCCAGGCAGCGCCGGCCGAGCTGCCGCGCGCCCAGGCGCAGGACGGCGGGCGGCACGTGCGGCACCCGGCGGGTACGGCGGGCGTGGCGGGCGGTCATGCGGCATCGGGGCCGGCCGGGACCGCGCCGGGGCTGACCGGGGCCGCGCCGGGGCCGACCGGGGCCGACTGGCTGGGCATGACGCGGTAGGCGGCCAGGTCGAAGCGGCGGACCCGGCGGCGGTACAGGAACGTGTGGTCGGGCCAGTTGTTGGTATTGCGCCCGGACACGGTGTACCAGCTGTGGCAGCCGCTCTCCCACACCGAGGAGCGGCTGGCCGACTGGACCCAGTCGTTGAACGAGTCCTGGATGTCGGGGCGCACGTCGAGCCAGGCCAGGTGATGGGTATTGAGAGCTTGCAGCGCGCCGAGGGCGTAGCCGATCTGGCCTTCGAGCATGTAGATAATCGAGTTGCCGCCGAGGTTGGTGTTCGGCCCGTAGAGCATGAAGAAGTTGGGGAACCCGGCCACGGTGATGCCGAGGTAGGCCTGAGCCCCGTCCCGCCAGGCCTGCTGCAGCGACCTGCCGCCGCGGCCGGACACCTGCATCGGGGTGAGGAACTGCGTGGCACCGAAGCCGGTGCCGTAGATGATCACGTCGGCAGGGCGGGTCGCCCCGTCGGCGGTGACCACGCCGGCCGGGACGATCCGCTCGATCCGCTCGGTGACCAGCTCCACGCCCGGGCGGGCCAGGGCCGGGTACCAGTCGTTGGAGAACACCACCCGCTTGCAGCCCATCACGTAGTCCGGGACGCACCGGGCGCGCAGCCCGGGGTCGGCGATCGCGGTGCGGAGCTGGCGCCGCCACATCGCCATCGGCGCAGCCAGCAGCTTGGGCGACAGGACGAAGCCGCTGGTGAGCAGCTCGCCGTAGAGGAAAATACGCAGCCGTTCGGCCTTGCGGACAGCCGGCATCCGGTCGAACAGAGCCAGCTCGCCGTCCCGGTAGGGCCGGTCGGCCTTGGGCAGCACGTACGGGGCGCTGCGCTGGTAGACGTCGACGTGGGCGGCCACCTTGGCGATCTCGGGCACGAACTGGATGGCGCTGGCCCCGGTGCCGACCACCGCCACCCGCAGGCCGGCCAGGTCGACCTCGTGGTTCCAGCGGGCCGAGTGCCACGAAGGGCCGGCGAAGTCGTCCCGGCCGGGGATATCGGGCAGCACGGGGTGACCAAGCTGGCCGACAGCGCAGACGACCGCGGTCGCCTGGAGGGTTTCACCGTCGCCGAGGGTGAGGGTCCACAGCGCCTGGTCCTCGTCGAACTCGGCGTCCGCGACCGCGGCCCCGAGGCGCAGGTGCGGGCGCAGGCCGTGCTCGGCGACCAGCGCGTGCAGGTAGGCCAGGATCTCATCGCGCGCCGGGAAGCGCCTGCTCCAGCGCCAGGGCCGGAACGAGAACGAGTAGAGCTGCGACGGTATGTCGCAGGTCAGGCCGGGATAAGTGTTGTCGCGCCAGGTCCCGCCCAGGTCGTCGGCCCGGTCCAGGACCACGAAGTCCTCGATGCCGGCCCGCCTGAGCGCGA
The DNA here is from genome assembly GCA_963742795.1 of uncultured Actinomycetes bacterium. Lineage (GTDB taxonomy): Bacteria > Actinomycetota > Actinomycetes > Streptosporangiales > Streptosporangiaceae > Palsa-504. The sequence continues at coordinate 291,387 of CAVUNL010000008.1, read as the reverse complement.
TCGCCATGCCGATCCCGCCGAAGCCGGCGCCGATGATGACCACCTGGTGCGACATGAGCCCTCCTTAGGGCTTACATCATCTCCCCGGTGAAGGGCAGCAGGACAGTCTTGAGTTCGGTGTATGACTCGATGGCGGCGCGGCCGCCCTCGCGCCCCAGCCCCGACTGCCGGTAGCCGCCGAACGGCCAGTTCGGCTCGAGCTGGAATCCGTTCACGCCGACCGTGCCGGCCCTTAGCGCCTTGGTCACCCGCATGGCCCGGCTCACGTCCGCGGTCCACACCGTGGCGGCCAGGCCGTATTCGGTGTCGTTGGCCAGCCGTACCGCCTCGTCCTCGTCGCCGAACGGGATGACCGACAGCACCGGCCCGAAGATCTCCTCGCGGGCGATGCTCATGTCGTTGGACACGTCGGCGAACAGCGTCGGCGCGACGAAATTGCCCGCGGCCAGGTCACCGCCGGCGCGGGCGCCGCCGCACACCAGGCGGGCGCCCTCCGCCTGCCCGCGGGAGATGAGGCCGAGGACCCGGTCCAGCTGGCGGGTGTTGATCAGCGGCGCGGACGTGACCTCCGGGTCGAACGGGTTCCCGTAGCTGACCATGGTGCCGATCATCTCGGCGGCGGCCAGGAACTCCTCCACGGCGTCGCGCTGGACCAGGGCCCGGGTCTGCGCCGCGCACACCTGCCCGGACAGGCCCAGGGTCACCGTGCCCATGGTCACCGCGGCGGCGCTGCCCGCGTCCGCGTCGGCGAACACGACCGACGGGCTCTTGCCGCCCAGTTCCAGGCTGACCCGCTTGCACCCGGCGGCCGCGGCCTCCATGACCTTGCGGCCCACCGCCCGGCTGCCGGTGAAGGACAGCTTGTCGAGCATCGAGTGGCTGATCAGCGCCTGCCCGGTCGGCTCGCCGGGCCCGGTGATCACGTTGAGCACGCCGTCGGGCAGGCCGGACTCCTCGGCGATCAGCCGGGCCAGCCGCAGCACCGCGAACGTGGCGTACTCCGACGGCTTGAGCACGATCGTGCAGCCGGCCGCGAGCGCGGGCGCCACCTTCTGGGCGAACAGCGCCAGCGGTGCGTTCCACGGGATCACCGCGCCCACCACGCCGACCGGCTCGCGCAGCGTCATGACCAGGTGGTCGCCGCCCTGATACGGGGGCAGCGTCTCGCCCGCCAGCTTGTCGGCCCAGCCGGCGTGGTGGTCGAACACGTCGGCCACGAAGTCCGAGGACATGGCGTAGATCTCGCCGAAGCTGAGCGGCACGCTGTTGTCGAGCGCCTGCAGTTTCAGCAGTTCATCGCCGTGCGCCCGGACCAGGTCGGCGATCGTGCGCAGCACCCGGAGCCGCTCGCCGGCCCGGGCCCGCGGCCACGGCCCCTCGTCGAAGGCCTGGCGTGCCGCGCGCACGGCCAGGTCCACGTCGGCCGGGCCGGCCACCGGGAACGAGGCGACCTGCTCCCCGGTAGCCGGGTGCAGGTGGCTCCAGGTGGCTTCGCCGGAGGCCGCGACCCAGTGGCCGTTGATGAGCATGCGGCCGTCGGCGAGACCGAGCTCGTCGCGGTGCGGCTTGATAGATGCGACCATGCCCGACCCCCTTGCCGTGCCCATGGTTAGAACACGTTCTAGTTCTTCTCGGAGCGTACACCGGGGGGCCGCCGGGATCGTAGATCTTGACGAGGCGCGGGTGAACCGGTCGAATGAAGTGCAGAGTTACTTTCCAGTAACCCGTCACGGCGGTAAGGGGGCCGGTATGACCGAACGCAAGAGCCCGACCGCGGTCCTGCGGGAAGGCCCGCGCGCGCTCAGCGACGACCAGGTGCGCGAGATCGAGGATTCCGCCCTCGCCGAGGTGCTCCACGTCGACATCGACGACGTCATCGAGTACGTCCACAAGGACCTGAAGTCGCTACCGGACTTCACCACCTTGTACCGCAAGTACCTCAAGCAGCGGTGGGACGTCTACGATCTTGACTTCAGCCAGGACGCGGTGGACTGGCGGGAGAAGATGACCGAGGAGGAACGGCAGTCGTTCATCGCCGTGGCCTCCGGCTTCCACCACGGCGAACGGCAGGTAGAGATCGAGCTGCCGGTGTTCATGATCGGGGCCAGCGAGGAGGAAAAGCTCCACATCGCCGCGCAGATCGAGGACGAGGCCCGGCACACCGTCTTCTTCGACCGGTTCTACCGGGAGGTCGTCGGGCTGAAGGGCGACGACATCATGGCCGTGCTGGACGCGTCGTTCCCCTGGGTGTCCGAGACGTTCGTCGCGCCGTTCGGGTTGCTGGCCTACCAGGCGGACGAGATCCGGCTCCATCCGTACGACGAGCGGGCCCGGGTGCGCTACGGCACCACCTACTTCCTGTGGATCGAGGGCGTGCTGGCGCTGTCGGTCATGAAGGTGACGCTGTCCTACGCCCGCTGGCGCGGGTTCCTGCCCGCTTACTACACAGGCTTCACCGCGACCTGCCGGGATGAGTCGCGGCACGTGCAGGGCGGCATGCGCTACCTGCAGGACGCGGTGCGCAAGGACCCGACGATGATCAACGAGATCCACGACACGCTGCGGACGATCCTGTCGGTGTCTGGCGTGGTCAGCAGGCGGGTCTACTACGAGCCGCTGGGCTGGACCGACGAGGAGGTGCGGGTGCTGTTCTTTCAGCAGCTCCGGCGCAAGCTGAACGACGTGGGCATCGGGCTCTCGCCCGACCTCGAGGACCTGCTGCAGAAGGTGCAGCCGGTGCTGGCGGGCGGGTGAGCCGATGTCTGACTTCTTCAGCCCGTCGTGGGCCGAGTCGGTCCGGGCCGCGCTGGCGGCCGGGCCTCCGGAGCAAGTGCGGGCGGCCAAGCTGCAGGAGTACTGGGACTTCTTCGAGTTCATCAAGAGCGTGTACCCGGCGTCCTGGGCGCTCGGCTGCCGGGACCTAGCTTCGTACCTGTTCGTGCGGTGGGGCGGCGGCACGGTGACCGACTGCCGGATCATCGGCCCGGACGAGCCGCTGGGGGCGACTTACGTGCTCGGCATGGACTACCAGGACTGGAAGGCGCTGCACGAGGGGTACGACCCGCAGCGCACGGTCATGTACCGCAAGATCCTGCTCGAGGAGGGTAACCTGCTCGAGTTCTTCAAGGCGATCTACTTCTTCGTGGAGTCCCTGGCCGTCATCGGCTCCGTGCCAGGCATCTATCCGGAAACGCTCCGAAGGAAGGCCGGGGACTCGCCGCCGCCGTTAAGGGCCAGCGTCGCGCCGCTGACGTAGGCGGCGCGGGGGGAGGCCAGGAACAGGCATGCGTCGGCCACGTCGTCGGGGGTGGCCATCCGGCGCAGGGGCACGGTGGCGGCGACCGCCGCCACGCCGTCGGCGTCCCCGTAGTGCGCGGCGGCCGATTCGGTGGCCACAAAGCCGGGGACCACGGTGTTCAGCCGGACCCGGGGCGCCCACTCTATGGCCAGGCTGGTCACCAGGTGGTGCAGGCCGGCCTTGGCCGCGCCGTAGGCGGCGGTGCCCGGGGACGGCCGGGTGCCGCTCACGCTGCCGATCATGATGATCGACCCGCCGTCGGGCTGGGCCTGCATGACCTCGTTGGCGGCCTGCGCGACGTGCAGGGGCGCGATCAGGTTCAGTTCGATGATCCGGGCGTGGAAGCGCGGGGAGGCGGTGGCGGCCGGCGCGGGCGGGGACCCGCAGGCGTTGCTGACCAGCACATCCACGCCGCCGAACAGGTCCACGGCGGTCGCGACCAGGTGCCGGGCCTGCTCGGGGTCCCGGACGTCCGCGTGGGTGAACTGCGCGGTGCGGCCGCCCGCGGCAGGCAGCGCGGCAGGCGGGGCGGCGGGCAGCGCGGCGCCGTCGGCGGGGTCGTGGCGGGCGCAGACCAGGACCCGCGCGCCGGAGCGCAGGAACCCTCGCGCGATGCCCGCGCCGATGCCCTTGGTCCCGCCGGTGACGATTACCCGGCGGCCATCCAGGCCGGGAAACGGTTGGTCGACGGGCCGCATGGCGCCATGTTAGGCTCGCGCCCAAGCAAACGCTAGGTCAAGCTCGGGCGCGGGTGATGCGGCATGAGCGTGCGGGTGCACAGCGCCGACGGGATCGCCGAGGTGGTGATCGACTTTCCGCCGGTGAACGCGCTGCCGGTGCGGGGCTGGTACGACTTGGCGGCCGCGGTGACCGCGGCGGGCGCCGACCCGGGGACGCGGGCGGTGATCCTGGCCGCGGAGGGCCGCGGGTTCTGCGCCGGAGTGGACATCAAGGAGATGCAGCGTACCGACGGGCACGAGGCGCTGCTCGGAGCCAACCGGGGCTGTTTCGCGGCGTTCGCCGCGGTGTACGACTGCCCGGTGCCGGTGATCGCCGCGGTGCACGGCTTCTGCCTGGGCGGCGGGGTCGGGCTGGCGGGCAACGCGGACATCGTGATCGCGGCGCAGGACGCGACGTTCGGGCTGCCGGAGGTGGACCGCGGCGCGCTGGGCGCGGCCACCCACCTGGCCCGGCTGGTACCGCAGCCGCTCATGCGGGCCATGGTCTACACGTGCCGGACCATCACCGCGCGCGAGCTGCTGGCCTTCGGCACCGTGCTCGACGTGGTGCCCGGAGCGGCGCTGCGCGGGACCGCGCGCGAGCTCGCGGAGGAGATCGCGGCCAAGGACCCCGCCGTGATCCGGCTGGCCAAGCAGTCGCTGAACGGCATCGACCCGGTCGACGTCAAACGCTCCTACCGGTACGAGCAGGGATTCACCTTCGAACTGAACCTGGCCGGCGCCGGGGAGCGGGCCCGCCAGGCGTTCGTCGACAGGCAGGGCTCGTGACGCCGGGGCGCGGCCCCGCCTGGACTGAGGAGCGAGGAACGAGCGACGAGGGAAGGCGGGGTCTAGAAGCGCCCCGGCAGCGGGGGGTTCCGGGGGGTCGTCCCCCCGGGCTAACACTGACCCCGGATGAGATCGTCGCCGAGCTGCGCGACGGGATGACGATCGGGATCGGCGGCTGGGGGTCGCGGCGCAAGCCGATGGCGCTGGTCCGGGCCATCTTGCGCGCGCCGCTGCGGGATCTCACCGTCGTCTCCTACGCCGGGCCCGACGTCGGGCTCCTGGTTTCGTCCGGCCAGGCCACCCGGGTCGTGACCGGGTTCGCGTCGCTGGACTCGATCGCGCTCGAACCGCACTTCCGGCGCGCCCGGCAGGCCGGAACGGTCGAGCTGACCGAACTGGACGAGGGCATGCTGCACTGGGGCCTGCTGGCCGCCGCGCACCGGCTGCCGTTCCTGCCCATCCGGGCCGGGCTCGGCTCGGGCGTGCTGGAGGTCAACCCGGAGCTGCGCACGGTCCGCTCGCCGTACGCCGACCCGTTCGGCATCGGGGAGGAGCTGGTGGCCATGCCGGCGCTCCGGCTGGACGCCGCGCTGGTGCACATGAACCGGGCCGACGCCGCGGGCAACGGCCAGTACCTGGGGCCCGACCCGTACTTCGACGACCTGTTCTGCCTGGCCGCCGGGCGCGCCTACGTGTCGTGCGAACGGATCGTCGCCTCGTTGGACGGGCCGCCGCAGACCCTGCTGGTCAACCGGGCCATGGTGCACGGCGTCGCGGAAATCCCGAACGGCGCGCACTTCACCAGCTGCGTCCCGGACTACGGCCGCGACGAGGCGTTCCAGGCCCGCTACGCGGCGGCCGCCGCCGATCCCGGGGAATGGGAGAAGTTCCGGGCCGCGTACCTGGACGGTGATGAAGCCAGCTATCAGAAGGTGATCCAGTGAGCAGCCCGCGGGGGGGTCTGGGGCCATCGGGGTCTGGGGTGTCCCCAGGGGGCAGAGCGTCCCCCCGGGCCAGCACCGCGACGCGGGCCGAGGTGTGCGTGGTGGCGTGCGGCGAGGCGTGGCGCGGCGACGGCGCGATCCTGGCCAGCCCGATGGGGCTCATCCCGTCGCTGGGCGCGCGGCTGGCCCGGCTCACGTTCGCGCCCGACCTGCTGCTGACCGACGGGGAGGCGTACCTGGTCAACGCCGAGGGCGGGATCGAGGGCTGGCTGCCGTACGCGAAGGTGTTCACCATGCTGGCCGCGGGCCGACGGCACGTGATGATGGGCGCGGCGCAGATCGACCGGTCCGGGAACCAGAACATCTCGGTCATCGGGGACTGGAAGCGCCCCAAGGCCCAGCTGCTCGGCGTACGGGGCGCGCCGGGCAACACGGTCAACCACCCGGTCAGTTACTGGGTCCCGCGGCACTCGCCCCGGGTATTCGTCGACCGGGTGGACATGGTGTGCGGGGTGGGCTACGACCGCGGCGCGCGCGAGCTGCGGGTGGTGGTGACCAACCTGGCCGTGCTGGACTTCGGCACGCCGGAGCGGACCATGCGGCTGCGTTCGGTGCATCCGGGGGTCGAGGCGGACGAGGTGGTGGCGGCCACCGGGTTCCCGCTCGCGATCCCGGACCTGGTGCCGGTGACCCGGTGGCCGACCGGAGAGGAGCTCGAGCCTGATCCGTACCCGGCTCGATGCCGGCGGGGCCCGGGAGGATGAGCTGCCGTGAGCGAGCCAAAGGGCCGCGGTGCCGACTGGACTGAGGAGCGACGAAGGAGCGACGAGGGAAGGAGGCACCTTAAAAGCGGCCCGGAGGCGAGCGGGACAACACTGATCCAGACCAGGCTGACCGAGCTGCTGGGCATCCGGCATCCGGTCGTGCAGGCGGCGATGGGGTACGTGTCCGGACCGCGGCTGGCCGCGGCGACGTCGAACGCCGGGGGCCTCGGGCTGATCGCGTCGGCCACCATGAGCCTGGCCGAGCTGGAGGCGGCCATCGCCGAGACGGCCGGGCGGACCAGTGCGCCGTTCGGGGTGAACCTGCGGGCCGACGCGCCCGACGCCGCCGAGCGGGTCAAGCTGATCATCGCGGGCCGGGTGCCGGTCGCCTCGTTCGCGCAGGCGCCGAAACCGGAGCTGATCGCGGCGCTCAAGGAGGCCGGGGTGGTCACGATCGCCTCGGCGGGCGCGCGGCGGCACGCGGAGAAGGCGGCCGCCTGGGGCATCGACGCGGTGATCGCGACCGGCAGCGAGGGCGGCGGGCACGTCGGCGCGGTGCCGACCAGCCTGCTGATCCCCCAGGTCGCGGCAGCGGTGGACGTCCCGGTGATCGCGGCCGGCGGGTTCTTCGACGGCCGGGGCCTGGTCGCGGCGCTGGCCTGGGGTGCCGCCGGGATCGCGATGGGCACCCGGTTCCTGCTGACCAGCGACAGCCCGGTGCCCGACGCGGTCAAGCGGCTCTACCTGGCGGCCGACCTGGCCGGCACCGTGGTCACGACCCGGGTTGACGGAGTCCCGCATCGTATACTACGGACGAGAATGGTCGATCATCTTGGTGCGGGCGGCGGGGGTGCGGCGGGGAGGGTGGTGCGGTCGGTGCGGAGCGCGGCGGCGTACCGGGGGCTGGCGGGGATGGGGTGGCGGGAGATGATGCGGCAGGGGAGGGCGATGCGGCGGGAGACGGGGCTGAGCTGGGGGCAGGTCGTGATGGCGGCCAATACGCCGGTGCTGCTGCGGGCGGCGATGGTGGACGGGCGGACGGACCTGGGGCTGATGTCGTCCGGGCAGGTGGCCGGGCTGATCGATGACCTGCCGTCGTGCGACGAGCTGATCGGGGCGATCATGCGGGACGCTGAGACGGGGCTGGAGCGGATAGCCACGCTCCGTTCGGCATAAATGTTTTTCCAAGGTCAGACCCGCTCGATGATCGTGACGTTGGCCTGGCCGCCGCCTTCGCACATGGTCAGGAGGCCGTAGCGGCCGCCGGTGCGCTCCAGGGCGTGGACCAGGGTGGTGAGCAGGCGGGCGCCGGTGGCGCCGAGGGGGTGGCCCAGGGCGATCGCGCCGCCGCAGACGTTGACCTGGCCGAGGTCGGCGCCGGTCTCGCGCTGCCAGGCCAGGACCACCGAGACGAACGCCTCGTTGATCTCGATCAGGTCGATCCCGGCCAGGGACATCCCGGCCCGGTTCAGGGCGTACGCGGTGGCCGGGATGGGCGCGGTGAGCATCAGGACCGGGTCGTCGCCGCGGGCGGACAGGTGGGCGATCCGCGCCATGGGGGTCAGGCCGTGCTCGCGGACGGCGCGGCTGGAGGCGATGAGCAGGGCGGCGGCGCCGTCGGCGATCTGGCTGGCCAGGGCGGCGGTGATCCGGCCGCCTGCGCGCAACGGCTTGAGGGCAGCCATCTTCTCCAGGGTGGTGTCGCGGCGGGGGCCCTCGTCCTGGGTCACGTCGTGGTACGGGACGATCTCGGCGCCGAACGCGCCGTGGTCGATCGCGCGGACCGCTCGCTGGTGGCTGGCCAGGGCGTAGCGTTCCATCTCGGGGCGGCCGATCCCCCACTTGTCCGCGATCAGGTCCGCGGCGCGGAACTGGGAGATCTCCTCGGTGCCGTACCGCTCAAGCCAGCCTTCGCAGTTGGTAAAGGGGCCGTCGGGGCCCATCGCGGCGCCGATCGGGACCTGGCTCATGTTCTGCACGCCGCCGGCGACGACCAGATCGGCGGTGCCGCTGAGCACGGCCTGGGCGGCGAAGTGCACCGCCTGCTGGGACGAGCCGCACTGCCGGTCGACGGTGACGCCGGGCACCGCCTCGGGCAGGCCCGCGGCCAGCCACGCGGTGCGGGCGATGTCGCCTGCCTGGGGGCCCACTGCATCTACGCAGCCGAATATGACGTCGTCGACGGCGCTGGGGTCGGTGTGGGCGCGGGCCAGCAGTTCCCTTATGACGTGCGCGCCGAGATCGGCCGGGTGGACAGCGGCCAGGCCGCCGCCGCGGCGGGTGACCGGGGTGCGCACGGCGTCGACGATGAAGGCCTCAGGCATGGTGGGACTGTCCCTGGTAAAATGCTAGAACACGTTCTATTTTAGGGGTTCGTGATGCGGATCGCCTACACCCCGGAGCAGGAACGGCTGCGGCGGGAGCTGCGCGGGTACTTCGGGGAGCTGATGACGCCCGCGGTGCGCGCTGCTTTGTCCGAGGGGGACGGGGACTACGGGGACGGGCAGGCGTACCGGTCCGTGGTCCGGCAGCTGGGGCGCGACGGGTGGCTGGCGCTGGGCTGGCCGGCCGAGTACGGCGGGCGCGGCGGGACCATGCTCGACCAGCTCATCTTCACCGACGAGGCGGCGGTGGCGCGGGTGCCGGTGCCGTTCCTGACCATCAACACGGTGGGGCCGACGATCATGCGGTTCGGGTCGGCTGAGCAGAAGGCGTTCTACCTGCCGAAGATCGCGGCGGGCGAGATCCACTTCTCGATCGGGTACTCCGAGCCGGAGGCGGGCACCGACCTGGCCTCGCTGCGGACCACGGCGGTGCGGGACGGGGACGAGTACGTGATCGACGGGCAGAAGATGTGGACCAGCCTGATCCAGCACGCCGATTACGTGTGGCTGGCCTGCCGGACCGATCCTGCCGCGGACCGGCACCGGGGGCTGTCGATCATCATCGTGCCGGTGACCGCGGCCGGGTTCTCCTGGACGCCGGTGCGGACGGTCGCGGGGGTGACGACGTCGGCCACGTACTACTCCTCCGTGCGGGTGCCGTCCTCGTCGCTGGTGGGTGACGAGAACCGGGGGTGGGCGCTGATCACCAACCAGCTCAACCACGAGCGGGTGGCGCTGACCTCGGCGGCGCCGGTTCAGGCCGCGCTGGCTGACGTACGGGAGTGGGCGGCCTCGACCACGCTGGCCTCCGGGAAGCGGGTCATCGACGCCGAGTGGGTGCAGGTCAACCTGGCACGGGTGCACGCCAAGGCCGAATTCCTCAAGCTCATGAACTGGCGGGTGGCGTCCTCGGCGGGGTCGCTGGCTCCGGCTGACGCTTCGGTGACGAAGGTGTTCGGGACCGAGTTCGCGGTGGAGGCGTACCGGCTGCTGACGGAGGTGCTCGGGGCTTCTGGTGTCGTGCGCTCGGGGTCGGCCGGGGAAGTGCTGGCCGGGCGGATCGAGCGGGCGCACCGGGCGGCGCTCATCTTGACCTTCGGCGGCGGGACCAACGAGGTGCAGCGGGACATCATCGCGGCGGCGGCGCTGGGGCTGCCGCTCTCTCGTAGGTAGGTCTTGATGGATTTCACGGTGAGCGAGGAGCAGGTCGAGCTGGGCGGGCTGGCCCGGAAGATCCTGGCCGAGCGGGAGGCGCCGTGGGGTGACCTGGCGGCGGCGGGGGTGCTCGCGGCGGGGCTGCCTGCTTCGCTGAACGGGGCAGGGCTGGGGTTGCTGGAGCAGTGCTCGGTGCTGGTGGAGATCGGGCGTGCTGTGGCCGACGTGCCTTATCTGGCTTCGGTGGTGGTCGGGGCGGGGGCGGTGGCTTCGTTCGGGACGGCTTTGCAGCGTTCGCAGTGGGCTCAGCCTGCCGGGCGGGGGTCGGTGGTGCTGACCGTGGCGCTGGAGGAGGAGGACGGGGACGATCCGCGTTGTCCGTCTTCTGGTGCGGTGCGGTCGCCGGATGGTTCGTGGGTGGTGTCGGGGGTGAAGACGGCGGTCCCTCATGCGCCGGCGGCCGATCTGTTCCTGGTGCCGTGCGCGTCGGCGGAGGGGGTGCTGGTGTTCCTGGTGTCGCCGTCAGATGCGGGGGTGACGGTGGAGCCGCAGGCCCTGACGTCCTTTGCGGCGGCGGGTCGTCTGGTGCTGGACTCGGTGGTGCTGGACGACTCCCGGGTGCTGGGCGCGGGCACGGATGTCGCCGGGTGGCTGGTGGCGCGGGCGACCGTGGGGTTGTGCGCGATGCAGGTGGGGGTGCTCGAGCGGGCGCTGGAGCTGACCGCCGAGCACGCGCGGACCCGGGTGCAGTTCGGGCGGCCGATCGGCGCGTTCCAGGCGGTGGCGCAGCGGCTGGCCAACGCGTACATCGACGTGGAGGCGGTGCGGCTGACCATGTGGCAGGCGGCGTGGCTGCTTGCCTCTGGTTCGTCCGGGCCTGAGCTTGATGTGGCCGTGGCGACGGCCAAGTTCTGGGCCGCGGACGCGGGGCACCGGGTGGCGCACACCGCGGTCCACGTGCACGGCGGGCTGGGCATCGACGTGTCGTATCCGGTGCACCGGTACTTCGTGGCGGCCAAGGGCAACGAGTTCGCGCTGGGCGGCGCGACGGCGCAGCTGCGGCGGATCGGCGCGGTGCTGGCTGAGTCCTGAGTCCTGAGTCCTAGCGGATCAGGGCGGCGAGCTTGGGCAGGTTGCGGGGGTCGCCGGGCAGTGCGAAGGTGGTCAGGACGGTCTGCTTCCAGCGCTGGATCTCGTCGGTGATCTTGGCCCAGGAGCCGATCAGGGCCACGTCCTCGACGAGCCTGGCGGGCACGGCGGCGATGGCGCCCTTCTTGTCGCCGGCCAGGTAGAGGTCCTGGATCTTTTTGGCTTCGGCCTCGTAGCCCATCCGGACGAAGACCTCGTGGTGGAAGTTGACGCCGCGGGCGCCCATGCCGCCGATGTACAGGGCCAGCGTGGGCCTGACCTGGTCGGCGGCGCGCTCGAGGTCGTCGTCCTCGATGATGGCCATTGGGCCGCCGACCACGTCGAAGGTCTGCGCCGTGTGCCGCGCGCCGGGGCGGGCGAAGCCTTCGGCCAGGGCGGCGGCGTAGAAGTCGTTCATCGCGGGCGAGAAGAAGATGACGTTCCAGCCGTCGGCGATCTCGGCCGCGAGGGCCACGTTCTTGGGGCCCTCGGCGCCGAGGTAGATCGGGATCTCGGTGCGGTACGGGTGCAGGATCGAGCGCAGCGGCTTGCCCAGGCCCGTGCCTCCGTTTTCCGGGGGCAGCGGGATCTGGTAGTGCTTGCCGTCGTAGCTGACCGGTTCGGTGCGGGCGATGACCTTCCGGACGATGTCGATGTACTCCCGGGTACGCTCCAGCGGGCGGGGGTACGGCTGGCCGTACCAGCCCTCGACGACCTGGGGGTTGCTGGTGCCGATGCCGAGCAGGACCCGGCCCTGGGTCAGGTGGTCCATGGTCATCGCGGTCATGGCCAGGGTGACCGGCGGGCGGGCCGACAGCTGGGACACCGCGGTGCCGAGCTTGATCCGGGTGGTGCGCGAACCCCACCAGGCCAGCGGGGTCCAGGCGTCGCTGCCGTAGGCCTCGGCGGTCCAGATCTGGTCGACACCGGCGCGTTCGGCGGCGTCGAAGAGCTCCTGGGCTCCGGGCGGCGGGCCGGCCGACCAGTAGCCGACGGAGACGGAAATCCTCATCGTCCTATCATCGCAGGTTGGTTAGTTTTTCTAGAGTTTGGTTGGCCTCTTTGGTGAGGTCGGCCATCACGTCGGCGACCGGGCGGACTTCGGTGATGCGGCCGACGATCTGGCCGGCCGGCATGGGCACCACCTCGGGCCGGCCGGACCGGATGAGGCGCTGGTGGGCCTCGCTGACCAGCAGGTTCTGCAGGGGCATGCCGAGGGGTTCGGGCGCGCCGGGCTGCTCCCAGGCGTCGGTCCAGCGGTTCTTGAGCAGCCGGGCGGGCTTGCCGCTGTAGATCCGGGACCGGACCGTGTCCGAGGAGGTGGCTTTGAGGACGGCGTCAGTAACCGCCGGGGCGCTCGTCGTCATGGCGTATTCCTGCGTGGCGAGCCAGGCGGAGCCCATCCAGACGCCGACGGCGCCCAGGGCGAGGGCCGCGGCGATCTGGCGGCCGCAGCCGATCCCGCCCGCGGCCAGGACCGTCGCCCGTGCTTGTACTGCGTCGACCACTTCCGGGATCAGGACCATGCTGCCGATCTCCCCGGTGTGGCCGCCCGCCTCGTAGCCCTGGGCCACCACGATGTCCACGCCGCTGGCGACCTGGCGGCGAGCGTGTTCGGCGGTCCCGGCCAGCGCGGCGACCAGCATGCCGTGCTCATGCGCGCTGGCGATGACATCGGGGGGCGGCGGGCCGAGCGCGTTGGCGATCAGGCGCGCGGGGTGAGCCAGCGCGACCTCGACGTGCTGGCGGGCCACCGAGTGCAGCCAGCCGAGCACGCCGTCGGCGGCCTGCGCGTCGTCGGGCAGCGGCGGCACGCCGAGCTTGAGCAGCGTGTCCTGGACGAAGTCCTTGTGCTGTTCCGGAATGAGCTCGTCCAGGTCCTTGGCCGCGCCCTCGGTCGGAATCCTGGCGGGCATGACCACGTCGATGCCGTACGGGCGGCCGTCGGTGTGGGCGTCCATCCAGTCCAGGGTCTTGTCCAGCTCGGCCGGGTCGTTGAACCGGACGGCGCCGAGCACGCCCAGGCCGCCGGCCCGGCTGACCGCCGCGGCGACGTGCTCGGACGGGCTGAACCCGACGATGGGGTGCTCGAGGCCGAACAGGTCGCACAGGGGGGTTCGCACGGTCGCGCTCACCTCTGGGTATCGGACGAGTGGGCGCCGGATACGCGGTCCAGGGCGGGCGCGTGGGTCGCGGCGTACTCGCGGGCCCAGGCGTAGTCGGCCTTCCCGGACACGGTACGCCGGATGGCCTCGGCCAGCCAGATGCTGCGCGGCACCTTGTACCCGGCGATCTGCCGGCGGACGTGCTCCTGCAGCGCGCCGAGGTCGAGGGCGGCGCCCGGTCTTGGCTGGATGAGCGCGGCGACCCGCTGGCCGAGCAGTACGTCGGGCACGCCGATGACCAGTACGTCGAACACGCCGGGGTGGGACTTGAGCGCGCTCTCGACCTCTTCGGGGAACACCTTCTCGCCGCCGGTGTTCACGCACGTGTTGCCGCGGCCGAGCAGGGTCACGGTCCCGTCGTCCTCGACCCGGGCCATGTCCCCGGGGATGGCGTAGCGCTTCCCGTCCACCTCGGCGAACATCGCGGCCGTGCGGGCCGGGTCCTTGTAGTAGCCGAGCGGCACGTGCCCGCCGCGGGCCAGCCGGCCGACCTGGCCGGGAGCGGCCAGCCGGCCGTCGTCGCCGAGCACGATGACGTCCGGGCCGGCCATCACGGTCGGGCCGCCGCGGTGCGGTTCGCCGGCCGAGACGAACGAGATCCCGGCGAAGCCGGTCTCGGTGGAGCCGATGGCCTCGGTGATCACGGCGTCGGGCAGCGCCTTGGCGCAGGCGTCCTTGACCGCCGGGGAGAACAGCGCGGCGCTGGAGGACACGGCGACCAGCGAGGAGGCGTCGTAATCCCCTTGCGCGTAGGCCTCGACCAGCGGCCTGGCCATCGCGTCGCCGATGATGACCAGCACGTTGACCTGGTGCTTGGCGATTTCTCGCCAGATCTCGTCTGGATCGAAGGCGGGCAGCAGCACGATGGTCTCGCCGGCGAACAGGCCCGCCAGCGCGGCCACCTGCGCGTTGCCGTGGATGAGCGGCGCCGCGCAGAGCTTGACGAACTCGCCGTTCTCCAGGCCCTTGCGGGACTGCGCCCACTCGTCGGGCAGCGGGACGCCGGTGATGAAGTCGATGCCGCCGCCCAGCGTGCGCCAGATGTCCTCGTGGCGCCACATCACGCCCTTGGGGTACCCGGTCGTGCCGCCGGTGTAGATGATGTACACGTCGTCGTTGCTGCGGGGCGGGAAGTCGCGATCCGGCGCGGCGGCTTTTAGTGCGGTGTTGTAGTCGGTGGCTGTTGTTTTCGGGCTGACTTCTGTTTTCGGGTTGGCTTCTGTTTTCGGGTTGGCTTCGCTGCCGTCGTCGATCTCGACCAGGCCGCGCAGTCCGGGGGCGGCGCGGGCGCTGGCCGCCACGCGCGGCGCGAGGCGGCGGTCGTACACCAGCGCGGTCAGGTCCGCGTCGGCGAACATGTAGTGCAACTCGTTCTCGACGTAGCGGTAGTTGATGTTGACCGCCGAGGCGCGGAGCTTGCACGACGCGATCAGCGTCTCCAGCGCCTCGATCGAGTTGCGGGCGTAGAGCCCGACGTGGTCCCCCGGCCCGACCCCGAGCCCGGCCAGGTGATGGGCCAGCCGGCTGGTCCGCTCGTCCAGTTCGGCGTACGTGACCTGCCGGTCGCCGCAGGCCACCGCGGTGCGCTCGCCGAAGGCGTCCGCCGCGTGCTCGAAGAGGTCGGCGAAGTTCAAGGCCATGGGAACGAAAGTAGAACGTGTTACTGTTTTGGGCAAGCCTTACGGAGGCCTGAAAGGGGGGAATCGCCGTGACCGCGGCTAGTGTGGATGGTACCCGCGAGGGGGCGCCGCACGCGCTTACCGGGCGCCGGGGGCACGTGCTGATCGTCACCATGAACCGGCCGGAGGCGCGCAACGCGCTGAGCGCCCCGATGATGGCGCTGATGCGCGCGGCCTGGGACCTTACCGACAGCGACCCGGACATCCGGGTCTGCGTGCTGACCGGGGCGGGCGGGGCGTTCTGCGCCGGCGCGGACCTCAAGGCGATGACCGTCTCGCATCCCGGCGCCTCGATGAGTGACCTAGACCTGTCGGTGATCGAGCCGCTGCTCAAGGGGCGGCGGCTGACCAAGCCGCTGATCGCCGCGGTGGAGGGCCCGGCCATCGCGGGCGGCACCGAGATCCTGCAGGCGTGTGACATCCGGGTGGCCGGGGAGAGCGCCCGGTTCGGGATCTCGGAGGCGCGGTGGGGGCTGTTCCCGCTGGGGGGTTCGGCGGTCCGGCTGCCGCGGCAGATCCCGTACACGGTGGCGGCGGACCTGCTGCTCACCGGGCGGCACATCAGCGCGGCCGAGGCGCTGTCGATCGGGCTGATCGGGCACGTGGTGCCGGACGGGCAGGCGCTGGCCAAGGCGCTGGAGATCGCGGCCTTGATCGCGGCTAACGGGCCGGTCGCGGTGCGCGCGATCCTGCGCGTGATCCGGGAGACCGAGGGGATGCCGGAGGACGAGGCGTTCGCGCTGGAGGCGCGGGCCGGCCTGGCCGTGTTCGCCAGCGAGGATGCGCGGGAGGGCCCGCGCGCGTTCGCCGAGAAGCGGCGGCCGGAGTTCCGCGACCGCTAGCGGCCGCCCGCATCGCCGGGCGACCGGCGGCCCGATCGGTCACAACGCGTGATCGCGATCGCGTGGAGCCTGGCCATCGTGCTGGGCAGCTACCTATGGTCCAGGAAGCTGTTCGGCCTCGACCTGGTCCGGAGCTGAGGCCGGCAGGCCAGCCGGGCGGGCAGGCCGGTCCGTGAGGTGATGCCGAGCTTGTGGAAGGCGTGCCGCAGGTGGGTTTCCACGGTGGGCAGGGTGATGAACAGGTGCTGGGCGATCTGCCGGTTGGACATGCCGTCGGCGGCCAGTCCGGCCACCCGGCGTTCGGCGCTGGTGAGCGCGTCCGGACCGGTCAGCGCGGTCCTGCGGGGGCGGGCGCCGGTGGCGAGCAGTTCTTGCCGGGCCTGGTCGGCCAGTGGGGCGGCCCCGCTGCGCTGGGCTAGGTCCAGCGCGCGGCGTAGCGGGGCGCGGGCCTCGCCGGGCCGCCCGGTCCGTCTCAGGTGAGCGCCGAGGTCGGCGAGCGCGAGGGCCAGCTCATACCGGGCCGGGGTGGTTTCCAGTAGGTTCACGGCCTCGGCCAAGGACGCTCCGGCCTCATGCGGGGCGGCGATCACGGCGTAACCGCGCAGCGCAGCGCCGAGCGTGGCTGCGGGGCCGGCCTTCCTGGCCAGGGCCAGATGCTCGCCGGCCAGCCGGGCCGCTTCGTCCGGGTGGCCCAGCGCGGTGTGCGCGGCGGCGGCGGCGGTCCGCCACGAGGCGATGACCGGGCTGTCTATGTCCAGGCCACGCCAGCCGGCCGCGGCGGCGGCTAGGTCATCGAGCGCCTCGCCGGGCCGCCGCTGCGCGACCCGGAGCGCACCGCGCGCCTGCCGGAACAGGAACGTGTGGATCCAGCCGGGCGGTGGCTGGCGCTCGGCGACGGCCGCCGCGACGGCCTCGGCCTCGTCCAGGCGGCCGAGGCAGGTGAGCGCGTCGACGCAGGGCGCGGCGGCCCAGGCCACGGCCAGCGGCGGGGAGGTGGCGAGCTTGAAGTCGAGTGCCAGCTTCGCGTCGGCGGCGGCGTCGTCCAGCTGGCCGAGCCGCCGCATGAGCATCGAGCGCAGGCAGCTCACGTGGGCCACCATGCTCGCCGACCCGCGGCCGCGGGCGCTGGACAGGACCGCGTCACAGATAGTCCCAGCGGTACCGAGCTCGTCGTTCCAGAGCAGGACGAGCAGGGCATACACGGCGGTGAGCGAGTCGGGCGGGATCTCGGACAGGCCGCCGGCCAGCACGGGGGCCAGCAGCGCCAGGGAATCACCGGCAGGCTGCCCCGCTTCTGTCGCCCGCAACGCGGCATGCACTCGCCAGGCCGCCGACGCGTGCGGGTCGGTCAGCCGGCCGCGCGCCCGGGCCGCGGCCTGGGCGCAGGCCGCGGTGCTGATCAAGGTGTTCGCGTAAAGCTCCGCCTCCAGGCTGTCCGCCGCTCCGGGGTCGGCCCGGGCGAGCGCCTCGCGGCAGATGACGGCCGCGCTGTCGTGGTAACCCCAGATCCCAAGGACCCGGGCGGCCTGCAGCGCGGCCGTCCGGTGGTCCTGCGCGGTCACGGTCAGCCCGACCGCGTCCCGCAGCGCGGCCGGGGCGGCCGGGCTGCGCTCCCGGGCCAGCGCCAGGCCCAGGTCGAGCAGGATCGCCGGCCGGGCCGCCGGCTCGGGAGGCTCGTCGAGCGCGCGGCGCAGGTAGTCCGCGGCCGGGCCGGGAGCGCCGCGGCCGCTGGCTGACGCGGCGGCCGCGCGCAACAGGGCCACCACGCGGGCATCGCCGACCGGCTCGCTGCGCAGCAGGTGCAGCGCGATGCGTTCCGGCGTCGGCACCCTCGCCGTCCAGCAGCCGGGCCGCTTCGGCATGGGCCAGGGCCCGCTGGCCCGGCGGTATCGATTCATAGACCGCCGTGCGCACGATGGGATGGGCGAACTCCAGCACCGACCCGGGAGTAAGCACGTCGGCCCCGCGCAGGCTGTCGGCCAGGCGCGCCGCGGCCGAGGCATCCTGGCCCGCGAGCGCGGCCGCGTGCCGCAGCGGCGAGGGGCCGCCGAGGATGGCCAGCGCCCGGGTCAGCGGTCCCGCCCCGTCGCCGAGCTGGCCGACCCGCCGCAGCACCGCGCGGGCGACCGGCTCAGGGCCGAGGCTATCTACGCGAGCCAGTAGTTCACCGTCACCCGGCGCACGCAGCGCAGTGGCCAGTGCCTCGAGCAGGAACGGGTTACCGCCGGTGCGGGCGTGGCAGGCCTGGCACAGCTGGTCGTCGGCCTGCTGACCGAGGCGCAGCCGGACGAGCGCCGCGGTCATCTGGGCCTCGAGCGGTCCTAGCCGCAGCGGCGTGCACGCCGGGCAGGCGCGCAGCTCCCCGACCAGGGCCGGCTCGTCCGGGCCGTCACGCACGGCGAGCAGCAGCGCGACCGGCAGGCCCTCGATCCGGGCGGCCAGGTGGGCCAGCCATCGCAGCGACGGCGCATCGGCCCAGTGCGCGTCGTCCACGGCGATCACCAGCGGCCCGCGCGCGGCCAGGTTGGCGACCAGCCAGTACAGGCCGTGCTGCACCGCATGCGGGACATCGTCCTCGACCGATCCCGCCTCGGCTCCGTCGAACACCCGCGCGGACAGCCCGGCGGCGCCCTCCAGCAGCCCGTCCCACTGGCCGGGGCCGGCTGTGGCGCGGACCGGCTCGATGAGCTGGCGGACGATGCCGTAGGGGAAGCCGCCCTCCAGGGCGAGCCCGCGCGCGGTGAGGAGCTGGCCGCCCGGGCCAACGGCACCCGTGCAGGCGGCCCGCAGCAACGTCGTCTTGCCGATTCCCGCGGGTCCCTCCACCAGCACCAGGCCGCCCCGCCCGGCCGCGGCGCCGGTAACAGCGCCCGACAGGACGGCGAGCTCCGGGTCCCGCCCGACGATTCCCCGGTAGCTGCCCATGGACTCCTGCCTTCTGCGCGGCCAGCGTACGTCCGGGCCCCACCAGCGGCAACCCTCCGGATCCCGGTGCCGAATCCTCAGGGTGGCCCGGCCAAAAGCTCATGGCTGCGACCTGGATGTGGCGGCGGCCCGCCGCGGGCAGTGTGGGGTCTGCACCGAAGGAGGACGATTATCATGACCACTTCCTACTGGCCGGCCGACACCAGCGTGCCGGTGCTGGACACCACGATCGGCGGCGTGCTGCGGGCGGCCGCCGGGCGTGCCCCCGGCCAGCCCGCGCTGATCGCGGGCGATCCCAGCCCGGGCCGGCGGCGGCAATGGACCTACGGCCAGCTGCTGGCCGAGGCCGAACAGGCCGCGCACGCCCTGCTGGCGCGTTTCCAGCCGGGCGAGCTGGTCGCGGTCTGGTCGGGCAACTGTCCCGAATGGGTGCTGCTGGAATTCGCCGCCGGGCTGGCCGGCCTGACGCTGGTCACGGTCAATCCCGCCTACCAGGCGGAGGAGCTCGCGCACGTGCTCGGGCACTCGGGTGCGGCCGGGATCTTCCTGGCCGCCGAGTACCGCGGCAGCTCGCTGCCCGCGATCCTGGCCGAGGCGCGCGCCGGAGACGAGCAGCGCCTGCCGCGGCTGCGCGAGGTGATCTCGCTGGAGGAGTGGGACAGCTTCTGTGCGTCGGGTAACGGCGCGCGGCTGCCGGAGGTCGATCCGGCCAGCCCGGCGCAGATCCTGTATACCTCGGGCACGACCGGCCGGCCCAAGGCCGCGGTGCTCACCCACCGGGGGCTGACCAACAACGCGCGGCTGGCCGCGGAGGCCATCGGCATGCGGGCCGGGGAGGCCCTGGTCAACCCGATGCCGTTGTTCCACGTCGCGGGCGGCGGGCTGCTCACCCTCGGCCCGGTGCAGACCCTCGGCACGCACGTGATCATGCCGCGTTTCGATCCCGGGCTGGTGCTCGAACTCATCGAGACTTATCGCGCCGCTTGCATCGGTGGCGTACCGACCATGCTGACCGCACTGCTCGGTCACCCCGGCCGCGCCCGCCGCGACCTGTCCTGCCTGCGGTACGCGCTCAGCGGCGGGGCGACGGTACCGGCCGAACTGGCGCGCCGGGTCGAGGAGGCGTTCGGCGTGCCGTTCGTGATCACCTTCGCGCAGACCGAGTCGAGCTGTTCCATCACGATGACCAGGACCAGTGATACGGCCGCCGACCGCACGGAAACGCTCGGCCGGCCGCTGCCGCAGACCGAGGTCAAGATCGCCGACGTGCGCACCGGTCAGACGGTGCCCTGCGGGACGGTCGGCGAGATCTGCACCCGCGGTTACCTGGTCATGGACCGGTATCTGGGCGACCCGGAGGCCACCGGCGCGGCGATTGACCGCGACGGGTGGCTGCACACCGGCGACCTCGGCTCCATGGACGCCCGGGGCTACTGCCGCATCGAGGGCCGCCTCAAGGAGCTGATCGTCCGGGGTGGTGAGAACATCTACCCGCGCGAGATCGAGGCGGTCCTGCTCAGCCACCCGGCGGTCACCGCGGCCGCCGTCGTCGGAATCCCGGACCGGTTCTGGGGAGAGATAGTAGGCGCCGCCATCACCACCTCGGCCACCACCCCGCCCACCGGCGACGAGCTCGCTGAGCTCTGCCGGACTCAGCTCGCCGCCTACAAGATCCCGGCCCGCTGGCTGTTCACCGGCGACCTCCCCCTGACCGCCACCGGTAAGATCCGTAAAGACGTGCTCCGCGCCGAGCTCGCCGAGGCAAGCGCCCCGGTTTCCGTCCGAGAGCGGCAAGGCGATAGGTGAGAGCGATCCGGGCTGCCAGTTCGCCAGTGGCGATGAGCTGGCACGCCTGGAGAGTTAAGCCTGGGTGCACAAACTGTCTGCTCAGATGGCGCGGTCGCGGCCGGCCCAGTAGGGGTCGCGCAGGCGGCGCTTGTAGAGCTTGCCGTTGGGGTCGCGCGGGAGGTCGGCGATGTAGTCGACGGTGCGGGGGAGCTTGAATTTCGCCACCCGGTCGCCTAGGTAGGCCAGCAGGTCGGCGGTCAGGGCGGGGCCGGGCTCGGCGCCGTCGGCGGGCTGGACCACCGCCTTGATCTCCTCGCCCCAGTCGTCGTGCGGGATGCCGAAGACGGCGACGTCGGCGACGGCCGGGTGGCCGGACAGGGCAGCCTCGATCTCGGCCGGGTAGATGTTGACCCCGCCGGAGATGATCATGTCGCTCTTGCGGTCGCACAGGTACAGGTAGCCGTCCGCGTCCAGGTAGCCGATATCCCCGACGGTGAACATGCCGCGGGCTCGCGAGGCCCTGGTCTTCTCCTGGTCCTGGTGGTAGTCGAAGGTCGAGGTGCCCATGCGCAGGTAGACCAGCCCGGGCTGGCCGGCCGGGACGTCGTCGCCGTGGTCGTCGAGGACCCGCACCTCGGTGCCGAGCCACGCCTTGCCCACCGAGCCGGGACGGGCGAGCCACTCCCGGGCGGTGATGGCGGTCCCGCCGCCCTCGCTGGCTGCGTAGTACTCGGTGATCACCGGGCCCCACCACTGGATCATCTGGCGCTTGAGGTCCGGCGGGCAGGGCGCGGCACTGTGGATCACGGCGCGCAGGCAGGACACGTCGTACCGGTCGCGTACCGGCTGCGGCAGCGCGAGCAGCCGACGGAACTGGGTGGGCACCATGTGCGTATGGGTAACCCGGTGCCGGACGACCAGTGCGAGCAGTTCTTCCGGCTCGAAGTGGTCCATCAGCACGACCGGGTGGCCGAGCTGCAGCGAGATCGTCGCGAAGTTCAGCACCGCGGTGTGGTAGAGCGGCGAGCAGCACAGATGCACATGGTCATCGAGCGGCGCGAGCCCGAACAGCCCGAAGAACCATCCGGCGGTGGGTGGCACCTGGTCCGGGTCCTCGCCGGTCAGCGGACGGCGGACGCCCTTGGGGGGGCCCGAGGTACCCGAGGTGTACATCATCGGCGCGCCCGCGGTACGCGGGTCGGGGCGCCCCGAGCCGTCCGCGCCGAGCGCGGCCAGCGGCGCGAACCCCGGCACCTGGCCGACGGCGAACCTGAATCCGCGATCGATCCCGGCCGCGTCCGCGGCGTCCGCCGCGACGCCGGCGAACCGCTCGTGGGCCACGAACGCCCGGGCGCCGCTGTCGGCCAGGATGTAGGCCACCTCGAGCGCGGTCAGGTGCCAGTTCACCGGGACCACGTAGAGCCCGGTCTGCGCCGCCGCGAAGAACAGGGCGAGCGCGTCCGTGCCGTTCGGGAGCAGCCCGGCCACGGTGTCACCGGGACGGAGGCCGAGGGCCTGCAGGCCCCGGCCGTACCGGTCGGCGCGCGCGGCCAGCTCCGCGTAGCCGACGGCGCCGCCGTCCGGCTCGATGACCGCGGTCCGGTCCGGGGTGGCCTCGGCGATGGCCCACAGGCCCAAGACAGTCACGGGGCTTAATGTAGAACACGTTCTATTACGGGACAAGGCGACCGGGCCGGACTGGTGAAGGCGGCGCGCCGGGCCTGTAGCTGCCCGGTGATAGCTGTCCGTCAACTAGAACACGTTCTACAATTGGCGGGTGGATCATCCGCTGCGGGCTCCGCTGGAGATTGAGTTCGACTACACGCGCTCGCTCGGGCCGGTGCTGAGCCAGTTCATGACGGGCCTGAGGGACCGGCGCATCCTGGGCGCGCGCGGCGCGGACGGCCGGGTGCACGCCCCGCCGTTCGAGTACGACCCGGTGAGCGCGGAGCCGCCCGGGGAGCTGACCGAGGTCGGGTCCGAGGGCACCGTGGTCAGCTGGTCCTGGATGCCGGAGCCGCTGGAGGGGCAGCCGCTGAGCGTGCCGTTCGCCTGGGCGCTGATCCGGCTGGACGGGGCGGACACCATGATGCTGCACGCGGTGGACGCGGGGCCGGTCCCACGGTCATGCGGACGGGTCTGCGGGTCCGGGTCCGGTGGGCGGCCAGCCGGGTGGGCAGCATCCGCGACATCGCCTGTTTCGAGCCGTGCGACTCTTCTGCGCCCGTTATCGGGGAGCCCGCCAACGGGGACGAGGCGGCGGTCACGATGACGGTCACGCCGATACGGCTGTACTACGAACACACCGCGTCGCCCGGGGAGAGCGCCTACCTGCGCGGGCTGGCCGACCGCAGGCTGCTCGGGCAGCGGTGCGGGGTGTGCGGACGGGTGTACGTGCCGCCCCGGGGCACCTGCCCGGTCGACGGGGTGCCGACCCGGGAGGAGGTGGAACTGCCCGAGACGGGCACCGTGACGACGTTCTGCGTGGTGAACGTGGCCTACCCGGGGCAGCGCGTCACGCCGCCGTACGTGGCGGCGGCCGTGCTGCTGGACGGGGCGGACATCGCGTTCCAGCACCTCATCATGGGCTGTGAGCCCGGCGAGGTGCGGATGGGCCTGCGGGTCCGGGCGGTGTGGGGCGACGGGGGGACGATCAGCCACTTCGCCCCCGACCGGGGAGCCGGACGCGGCCTACGAGACATACGCGAGGTACCTGTGACCTCACCGGCGGCCGTGGTCGGGTTCGCGCAGGCGCCGTGCCGGGTGCGCCCGGACGTCACCACCAGCGGCGTGGAGATGCTGGTGCCGATCTTCGCCGAGGTGTTCCGGGCCACCGGGCTGACCAAGGCCGACATCGGGTTCTGGTGCTCGGGGTCCTCGGACTACCTGGCCGGGCGGGCGTTCTCGTTCGTGCAGGCGGTCGACGCGATCGGCGCGGTGCCGCCGACGATGGAGTCGCACGTGGAGATGGACGCCGCGTGGGCGCTGTACGAGGCCTGGGTCAAGGTCCTGACCGGGGAGGCGGAGATCGCGCTGGCCTACGGGTTCGGCAAGTCCTCGGGCGCACAGCTCCGGCGGGTGCTGGCCCTGCAGCTCGACCCGTACCTGCTTGCGCCGCTGTGGCCGGACTCGGTGTCGATCGCGGCGCTGCAGGCCCGGCTCGGCCTGGACGCCGGGCTGTGGACCGAGAAGGACATGGCGGCGGTGGCCGCGCGCAGCCGGGGGGCTGCTTTGGATAATCCTGCGGCGCAGGTGTCGGAGGAGGTCGCGGTTTCGGAGTTGCTGGTGCGGCCGTACGTGGCCGAGCCGCTGCGCGCCCACGACTGCGCGCCGGTCGGCGACGGGGCCGCGGCGGTGATTATCGCGTCGCAGGCGCGGGCCCGGGAGCTGTGCGCGCGTCCGGCCTGGATCACCGGGTTCGCGCACCGGATCGACTCGGGGTCGCTGGGGGCGCGGGACCTGCTGGCCGTGCCGTCCGCGACCGGAGCCCTGCTGGCCTGTGCGGCTGCCGCCGCGGGCCGCGCTGCGGAGGTGTCCGCGGTGGACGTCGCCGAACTACACGCCCCCTTTACCCATCAGGAGATCCTGCTCCGGGAGGCGCTGCGGCTGGGCGACGGGGTCGAGATGAATCCCTCGGGCGGCTCGCTGTGCGGCAACCCGATGTTCGCCGCCGGGCTGGCCCGGATCGGGATGGCCGCGCAGGCGGTCATGGCGGGCCGCGCGGGACGGGCCCTCGGGCACGCGACCAGCGGCCCGGCGCTGCAGCAGAACCTGGTGTGCGTCATGGAGGCGACAGAGTGAAGCAGCCGGCGGCCGTGCTCGGGGTCGGGCAGACCCGGCACCGGTCCAAGCGCACCGACGTGTCGATCGCCGGGCTGTGCCGGGAGGCGGTGGACCGCGCGCTGCAGGACGCCCAGCTGGCACAGGCCGACATCGACGCGGTGGTGGTCGGGAAGGCGCCCGACCTGTTCGAGGGCGTGATGATGCCCGAGCTGTACCTGGCCGACGCGCTCGGCGCGACCGGCAAGCCGCTGCTGCGGGTGCACACCGCGGGCTCGGTCGGCGGCGCGACCGGCATCGTGGCGGCCAGCCTGGTGCAGGCGGGCCTGCACCGCCGGGTGCTGGCCGTAGCGTTCGAGAAGCAGTCGGAGTCCAACGCCATGTGGGCGCTGTCGATCGCGCCGCCGTTCAGCATCCCGGTGGTCGCCGGTGCGGGCGGGTACTTCGCGCCGCACATCCGGGCCTACATCCGGCGCAGCGGCGCGCCTGAGCACATCGGGGCGCTGGTCGCGGTCAAGGACCGCCGCAACGGCGCGCTCAATCCGTACGCCCACCTGCAGCAGCCCGACATCACGCTGGAGTCGGTGCAGGCCTCCTCCATGCTGTGGGACCCGGTCCGGTACGACGAGACGTGCCCGTCCTCGGACGGCGCGTGCGCGGTGGTCATCGGCTCCGCCGCGGCCGCCACGGCGGCCCCGGGCCCGGTGGCCTGGATCCGGGCGACCGCGATGCGCAGCGAGCCGACCATGTTCGCGGGCAAGGACCACGTCAGCCCGCAGGCCGGCCGGGACGCCGCCGCGGCTCTGTGGCGGCAGGCCGGCATCACCAGCCCGCTGGACGAGATCGACGTGGCTGAGATCTACGTGCCGTTCTCCTGGTACGAGCCGATGTGGCTGGAGAACCTCGGCTTCGCGGCGCCGGGCCAGGGCTGGCGGCTGACCGAGGCGGGCGAGACCGCCCTCGGCGGGCGGCTGCCGGTCAACCCGTCCGGCGGCGTGCTCAGCTCCAACCCGATCGGCGCGTCCGGGCTGCTCCGGTTCGCCGAGGCGGCGCTGCAGGTGATGGGGAAGGCCGGCGCCCACCAAGTGCCGGGCGCCCGCACCGCGCTGGGCCACGCCTACGGCGGCGGCTCACAGTTCTTCTCCATGTGGGTGGTCTCCAGCACGCCGTCCTGAGAGGCTCGTACTACACGTATCAGCGCTGATAGCTTCACCGCGAGAAGCCAAGTAGGGGGACACAATGCCAGTACGCACCTCATATACCCAGGGCACGCCGAACTGGGTGGACCTGCAGACGCCCGACCAGGGCGCCGCGAAGGCGTTCTACTCCGGCCTGTTCGGCTGGACCTACGACGACCAGCCCATGCCGGAAGGGCAGGTCTACTCGATGGCCATGCTCGGCGAGCACACGGTGGCCGCGATCGCGCCGCAACCGCCCGAGATGGCCGCGGCCGGCGCGCCGCCGATGTGGAACACCTACCTGGCCGTCGATTCGGCCGACGACGCGGCGGCCAAGGCCGAAGCCGCGGGCGGCACGATCGCGATGGCGCCGTTCGACGTGATGGACGCCGGGCGGATGGCCTTCGTCCTCGACCCGTCAGGCGCGCCGGTGGCGCTGTGGCAGGCCGACAAGCACATCGGCGCCACCCTGGTGAACGAGCCGGGCACGATCAACTGGAACGAGCTCATCACCACCGACCCGGCCGCCGTCACGTTCTACCAGAACGTCGTGGGCCTGACCACCTCCACGATGGACATGGGGGCCGGGGAGTACACACTGTTCGAGGCGGACGGGCAGATGGTCGGCGGCACCACCCCGCCGCAGATGCCGGGCACGCCCAATCACTGGCACGTGTACTTCGGCGTGGCCGACGCGGACGCCACGGTGGCCAAGGCCACCGAACTGGGCGGCTCGGTCCTGGTCCCGCCGTTTGACACCCCGGTCGGGCGGATGGCGGTGATCGCCGATCCGCAGGGCGCGGTGTTCAGCATCATCCAGCAAGCGCCGCAGCCCGCCTAGCCGCGGACGGTGAGATCAGCCCCGGTAGCTGACCGGGAGGGTCTTGATCCCGTTGATCCAGCCGGAGCGCAGGCGGACCGGGTCGCCGGCCTTGGCGATGTCCGGCATCGCGTCGGCGATCGCGGCGAAGATCAGCTCTATCTCCAGCTTGGCCAGGTTGGCGCCCAGGCAGTAGTGCGTGCCGTAGCCGCCGTAGCCGAGGTGGGGATTGGGGTCGCGAAGAATGTCGAACCGCCCGGGGCGGGTGAACACTTCCTCGTCGAAGTTGGCCGACCGGTAGAACAGGCCGACCCGCTGGCCCGCCTTGATCTCCTGCCCGCCCAGGGTGGTGTCCTGGTTGGCGGTGCGCTGGAACACCGTGATCGGGGTGGCCCAGCGGACGATCTCGTCCGCCGCGGTGTCCGGGCGCGAGGCCTTGAACAGCTCCCACTGGCCGGGGTGGTCGAGGAAGGCGAGCATGCCGTGCGCGATGGCGT
Organism: uncultured Actinomycetes bacterium; assembly: GCA_963742795.1. GTDB lineage: Bacteria > Actinomycetota > Actinomycetes > Streptosporangiales > Streptosporangiaceae > Palsa-504. Next base: position 264,532 of record CAVUNL010000008.1, on the reverse strand, counting down.
TGCGGGTGGTCTCGTTGCCCGCCACGGCCAGCATCAGCACGAAGAAGCCGAACTCGTCGTCGGACAGGTGGTGGCCGTCGATCTCGGCGCTGATCAGCTTGGTGACGATGTCGTCCCGGGGGCAGGCCCGGCGCTCCTCGGCCATGGCCAGGCTGTAGCCGAGGATCTCGGTGGCCGCGACCATCCCGTCGTCGTCGTCCGCGACCCGCTCGTCGTAGCCGATCATCCGGTTCGACCAGGAGAAGATCTTGCCCCGGTCCTCCTGCGGGACGCCGAGCAGTTCGCTGATCGCCTGCAGCGGCAGTTCGGAGGCGACGTCGGCGACGAAGTCGCCGGTGCCCGATTCGAGCGCGGTGGCCACGATGCGCTGGGCACGCGCGGTCAGGGCGTCGCGCAGGCCGCCGATGGCGCGGGGGGTGAAGCCGCGGGAGACGATGCCGCGCAGCTTGGTGTGCTCGGGCGGGTCGATGTTGAGCAGGATGTACCGCTGCAGCTCGATGGACTCGCGGGGCATGCCCTCCTGGAAGCGGATCAGCGCGGTGTTCTCCCACGACGAGTACACGTCGGGCGTCTTGGAGACGGCCTGGATGTCGGCGTGCCGGGTGACGGCCCAGTACCCCTCGTCGTCGAACCCGGCCGAGCCGCGGCGCTGCGCGACCCACCAGACCGGCGCCGCCCGGCGCAGCTCAGCTAGCTCCTGGGCCGGCACCCGGTCGTATAGAGGTCAGGGTCGGTGAAGTCAAAGCCAGGCGGGATATCCGGCGCGGCCACGGTGTGCCTCCCTTGGCTGCCAATCCTTGGTTACTGCAGTGGAACGTGTTCTAGTTTTGATTAGACCACAAGCATGCAGAGGTGAACCATGGCCAGTGCGGTGATCGTCGAGGCGGTCCGGAGCCCGGTCGGCAAGCGCGGCGGCACGCTCGCCGGAGTGCACCCGGCCGAGCTCCTGGGCGGCGTCCAGACTGCCCTGCTTGATCGCGCGGGCCTCGCGCCGGCCGAAGTAGAACAGGTCATAGGCGGCTGCGTGACGCAGGCGGGCGAGCAGTCCAATAACATCACCCGGACCGCCTGGCTGCACGCCGGACTGCCGCACCAGGCCGGCGGCCTGACCCTCGACGCGCAGTGCGGCTCGGCGCAGCAGGCCGCCCACCTGGTGGCCGGGCTCATCGCGGCGGACGCGATCAGCGTCGGGATCGCGTGCGGCGTGGAGGCGATGAGCCGGATCCCGCTGCGGGCCGCGGTCGGGACCGACATCGGCTCGCCCCGGCCCGCCGGGTGGGACATCGACCTGCCGAACCAGTACGTCGGCGCGGAGCGAATTGCGGTACGGCGGGGCCTGTGCAGGCAGCAGACCGACGCGTTCGGGCTGCGGTCCCAGACCCTAACCCGGGACGCGTGGGCGCAGGGCCGCTTCGACCGGGAGGTGGTGCCGGTCAAGGCGCCGGTCCTCGGCGCCGACGGCCAGCCGACCGGCGAGACGCGGGTGATCGACCGGGATGAGGGCCTGCGTGAGACGAGCCTGGCCGCGCTGGCCGGGCTCAAGCCGGTGATCGAGGACGGCCTGCACACGGCCGGCACGTCCTCGCAGATCTCCGACGGCGCGGCTGCGGTGCTGCTGGCCTCCTCGGACCGGGCGCGGTCGCTGGGACTGCGGCCGCGGGCGCGCATCGTGGCGCAGTGCCTGGTCGGCGCCGAGCCGTACTACCACCTCGACGGCCCGGTGCAGGCCACCGAGCGGGTGCTGGCCCGCAGCGGCATGACGATCGGCGACATCGACCTGTTCGAGGTCAACGAGGCGTTCGCGGCGGTGGTGCTGTCCTGGCTGAGCGTGCACCGGCCCGACCCGGACCGGGTCAACGTCAACGGCGGCGCGATCGCCATCGGGCACCCGGTGGGCAGCACCGGCGCCCGGCTCCTCACCACCGCCCTGCACGAACTCGAGCGGCGCGACGCGACCACAGCGCTCATCACCATGTGCGCGGGCGGCGCGATGGCCACCGCGAGCATCATCGAGCGCGTTTGACCTTCACGCCGCCCTGAAGTGGGTTCCTGCTTCACCGCGCTGTGCCCGCGGCTAACCTCGCCGTGTCAGGCGTCGTTCACCCCAGGCATGGAGGGGATTCCCAGTAATGCCCCACGGGCGGATGGGACCCCGGGTTGGCGTAGACGGGTTCCCACGGAAACGAGCGCGGGTAGGCCCGCGGGACCAAGAGGGTTTCCCGGGCCGGGAGCAGCTCGGCGTGCTCCAGCTCGAGGTCCTGCGCCGTCACGGCAGGCGCAGCGGGCGTCATAGCAGGTACAGCGGACATGGGGCCTCCTTCAAGGCGGGGATAACTCCGGATGGGATATCGGGCCCGGACAGGCCCGGGCCGGGGTATCGGGCGGGCGGGCTACCAGCCACGGAACTGGCCTTGCACGGTCCAGAAGGCGGCGAGCGCCGCCATGACCGCCAGGCCGACCGCGGCGGCCAGGAGGCGGCGGGCGGGACGGCGGGCGGACCAGCGCCGGCCCAGGGTGGCGACCTGCCGCGCCAGCCTGGCTGCGATATAGAGCGAGCCGGCGCCTGGCAGGATCACCAAGACGGCGCCAATCGCATCGACTGCGGCCGCCGCGTAGTCATGGCCGATGACCGCAGCGGACATCAGGTGCGCCTGCATGCGGGCGGAGCGCGACAGCGCCCGGTCGACCCCCGGCAGGTACAGCATGAGGTACCCCATGCTGAACAGCAGCAGCGGGATGACACACAGCACCCAGCCGGTCACCGCGATCCGGGCACTGCGCCGCAGGCCCGCAACGCGCGGATCCCGGCGCCCCCCGGGCAGGGCACTTTTCACGATGGGCATGACGCGGGCGAACAGGTCCGGCACGCCGACCAGGTCACTGAGGATGTAATAGCCGTCAAAGCGGACGAACGGGGGCAGCTGTTCCAGCATCTCCAGGTGCGTGACGGCAATGACGAGGAGCAAGACCTGGGACGAGGTGGCCATGTAGATACCGGCCAGGGCCAGCATGAAGACCAGGTTGAAATACAGGCCGCCGAGGTCGGTCCGCAGCCGGCCGGCCCTGCTGAGCCGGTAAGAGTCGGTAACGTTGGTGAAAAACGAGGGCCAGACCAGATAGATGCCCACGCCGATCACGCCCGGCCGCGCGCCGCCATAGCGGCAACCGGTCGCATGCCCGCACTCGTGGAACAGGGCGGAGACCAGGGACAGGCCGAGCACGACGAGCAGGTCCACCGGGTCGCGCAGGACCTGCGAGATCCCGCCGCCCAGCCCGTGGACGGCGAACAGCCACCAGTCCACGGCCGCGACGCTGACCACTACGGCCACCACGACGGGCCACTGGAACAGCGGGCGGAGGAACGCTCCGACGAGGTTCACGATGCGCTCCGGCAGCAACGTACCCCGCGCTCTCAGCGAGAACAGCGGGTTGGCCTTCGGCAGGGCACGCGGGACGCCCCCCGCGGCGACGACGCCGAGGGGAAGCAGCTTCGCGGTGATGAGATAGCGGACCTGCCCGGCGTCCAGTGACCGGCCCAGGTCGGTACTGACCAGCGCCGCGATGGTCTCCGGATCGCGGGAGCCGTCGATCCGGCAGGCCACCTGGTACAGCAGCGGGGACATCTGGATGACCTGGCCGTCGGCCCGCCGGACCAGCGACGGCGGCTGGCTGTAGGCGGAATTCTTGTACTCGCCGAGCAACTCCACCCCCTCGGCCAGCCGGGGAGGCCAGGCAGGCCCGGGCGCATCCGCCGGGGGCACGACGGGTGCGCTGCGCCCGGCGGTCACCTGCTCCGCGACTGCGGTCATGGGCCTGTTCCTCCCTCACGTGCCGGCCCGAGGACGTCGGGTATCGGCTGGGCGCGCGGCCCGGTGCGCGGCCCGCAGGCGGGAGGGCCGCCCGGCCGGGCGGCCCTCCCTTCCTGCTGTGCGTCCCCCTCGGGTGATGCACAGCAGGCGGGGGTGCGAGCCAGGCGGTTGCTACAGGTTGCCGATGCCGGTGCCGCCGCCGATCGCCGTGCCGCTGCCGAGCACGCCGATGCCGCTCAGCACGTTGTTGCCGCTCAGAACGCTGATGTTGTCGCCGTTCAGGAAGTTCAGGAGTCCGGCGGAGTTCTGAGAAGAAACACCGCCGCCGCCGCCGCTGCGGCACAGGGTTTCCCGGGCCGGGAGCAGTTCGGCGGTCTCGAGCTCGAGCTCCTGCATCGTGACAGTGGACATGAAGCCTCCTCGGAGATGACCTGTCCCCCCGGACCAGGCAGCCCGGGAGTTGCCCGCATCCCGGCTGCACCGGGGGCCTCTGGGATCGCCCGGCGTCTACTGTGGCGCCGGGCCGCGGGCTTGGTGTACGCTCTTAGACGTACGTACTGTACGGTCACCACCGTACAGCATTATCCTGGGATAAGTCAATGCCGAGGAATCGCGGCTGAGCTCACCCGGGGGGAGAGACGGGCTAGATTGGTGATCATGACGGCGCACGCGATGGGGGACGGGCCAGACCTCCCTGCTGAGCCGCCGGGCGCCGCGGCAGCGGCGGTGGAGGCCGCGCTGAACCCGCTCCAGCGGCTGATCCAGCAGCGGCTGCGCGAACGGGGCTGGTCCTACGGCGCGGTGGCCCGCCGCGGCGGGCTGCCCCGGTCCACCGTCTACACCCTCGCCACCACACGGAACCTGGCCCGGCCCCCGCGCCCGGCCACCATCGACGCGCTCGCCAAGGGCCTTGACGTGCCGGTCTCCGCGGTCCGCACCGCGGCCGCCGAGTCCACCGGCCTGCACTATTACGACGAGCCCCCGGCCGGGCGCCAGGACCCGGGCGACCGGGAAAAGGAACTCCTGATCGCCAGCATCGACGAGCTGACGCCCGAAGACCTGCGCCACGTCGCCGCGCTGGTCGAATCGATGCGCAACAAGGCCCGGCAAGAGCCGGAAGGCGGGCCGTTAGCCCCGCCACCCGGCCCGGGACCGCGGGATCTCCGCGCGGTCCCGGGCGGGCGGGCGCTCATCCCGGAGGCCCGGGGCGCCCTTGCTCCAGCGGCCAGCTAGCCGACACCTGCAGCTGCTCGGCCAGCTCCTCGTAAGGTTCCTCCGGCAGCACCAGCCGGGCCGCCCGCAAGACCGACCGGGGATCGTGCCCGGGAGGCCGCAGGACGCAGACCGTGCCATCACGCGCGCTGCACGTCACCACCAGCTGGTCATAGTCGGCCACGACGATCGGCCAGCTGGCAGGCAGCCCCAGCCGCTCCGCCAGCTCCCGGTAAGGACCCTCCGGCAGCACCAGCCGGGCCACCCGCAAGATCGCCGCCGGATCCTGCCCGGGAGGCCGCAGCACGTAGACCGTGCCATCATCGACGCTGCGCGTCACGACCAGCCGGGCGTAATCGGCCACGACGATGCGAGTCCTGCCCGCGGCAGGCGGCTCAGCCGCCGGGCGCTGGGCCGGGACCGCGGCGGGAGGCGTGCCGGAAACCGGCTGCTGGCCCGGGCCAGCCGCAGTCCCGGGGACAGTCCTGGTGGCGGCCCGTGTGGCGGCGACCCGTGTGGCGGCCCGCCGCCGACGGCGGAACACCAGCACCGGCTCGGCGAGGAATGCCGCCCCGATGAGCAGGCCGGCAGCCAGCAGCAGGATCTTCAGCCACGACGGCATGCCCGCGGCGCCCGGCGCTGCCGTCCTCCCCGGCGGGGAGTGGTGCCCGCCGCCAGCCGGCGCAGACGACGGCGGTGCCAGGTGCTGCCGGGGAGCCGGGCCGGACGTGGCCGGTGACGGTGCCGCCAGGCGCGGGACCGTCAGCGCGGTACCAGGACGGATCATGCCCGGATCCGGGCCGATGACCCGCCGGTTGGCCGCGTACAGGGCCGGCCAGCCGCCGCGTACCGCCAGCGCGGCCGCGATCGCGGCCAGCGTGTCACCCGCCACCACCCGGTAGCGGGCCGGCGCCGCTGGCCGGGCAGCACCAAGACGGCGCCAGAGCGGATGACATCCGGATCCGGGCCGATGAGCGGCCGGTTGGCCGCGTACAGGGCCGGCCAGCCGCCGCGCACGGCGAACCGGGCGGCGATGCCGGACAACGTGTCACCTGGCTGCACCACGTACCTGGCGGCGGGGCCCGCCGCCATGCCGGGCGCCACGGCGGCGCTCAGCGTGCTGGCCAGGGTGACCTGGGTAGTACTACTCGCTATGCGGATGTTCGCCTGAACCGGGCGGGCCGGCCCTGTCATGCCGGCCGCCACCACGATGATCATCATCATCACGATGCTCCAGGCGAGCACCACACATGCGGACTTCGTCCGCGCATGCACAGTGCAATCACTTTCCTTCCGAGGGGGATCAGCGCCGGGCGCTGCTGGCCCGGACGCCGAAAAGCACGAACCAGTCGGGGAAGGAAAGAGACTTAAGCGGGTGGCACCTCAGGCAGATAGGAGCGCCAGATCGGCTTCGCGCCAGCACGACGCGCCAGCCGCAGCAGGACCAGAACAAGAAGCATGATCACAGCAGCACCAGCGGCACCCTGCACGCCGCGCCCGCTGTTTCCGCCGACGCCGCCGCCAGGGCCGCTGCCAGAGCCGCCGCCGGCGTTCGCGCCGCCACCTGACCCGGCTGGCAGCCCGGGAACCGCCGGCATTAGCTCACCGCCGCCAGGCGCCGCCGCCGGCAGTGAAGGCAAGCCCGCACCCAGTGCCGCGGGAGCAGCTGCCGATGCGCCTCCGGTCCCGGGCGACCACGCCGAACCCGAGACGCCAGGCCCCGGCGGGCTCAGCGACCCGGCGGCCGCGCCCGTGACCGGAGCCAGCACGCCCGTGACCGGGGCCAGCACGCCCGTGACCGGGGCCAGCACGCCCGAGACGGTGCCCGTCAGCGCGCCGGTCACCGGACCGAGCAGCCCCGAGGATGTGCCCGTCAGGGCGCCCGTGACCGGGGCCAGCAGGCCCGAGGCCGTGCCGGTCAGGATGCCGGTGACCGGGGCCAGCAGGCCCGAGGCCGTGCCGGTCAGGATGCCGGTGACCGGGGCCAGCAGGCCCGAGGCCGTGCCGGTCAGCGTGCCCGTGACCGGGCCCAGCAGGCCCGAGGCCGTGCCGGTCAGCGTGCCCGTGACCGGGCCCAGCAGGCCCGAGGCCGTGCCGGTCAGCGTGCCCGTGACCGGGCCCAGCAGGCCCGAGGCCGTGCCAGTGACCGTGCCAGAGCCGGACCCGATGCTCGGACCGGAGCCGGACCCGGTACTCGTGCCGACGGCCGCCGAGACGGCCGAGGTGACCGAGCCAATGGCGGAGGTGACCGAGCCCGAGCTGGAACCCGAGCCGGTGGCGGAAGTGGCCGTCGACGTCACCGGGGCCAGCACGGAGGTGACCGGAGCCAGTAGGCCCGAAGCGGTGCCAGTGACCGTGCCAGAGCCGGACCCGGTGCCCGGACCGGAGCCGGACCCGGTACTCGTCCCGACGGCCGCCGAGACGGCCGAGGTGACCGAGCCGGAGCTGGTGCTCGTGGCGGGTGCGGCTGACGTGACGCCGGTTGCGGCAGATGTGACGCCGGTTGCGGCCGAGGTGACCGTGCTAGTGACCGACGTAACGGCCGAAGCGGCGGAAGCGACCGGCGCTGCCGCGGAGGTGCTAGTGCTAGACCCGGTGCTGGTCGCGGCCGGGGTTCCCGGGCCGGAGCCCGTACCGGAGTTGGTGCTCGTACCGGTCGCCGCGGTGGCGGAGCTGGTGCTCGTGCCGGTGACCGCAGAGCTGACCGAGCCGGTGGCCGACGTAGCCGAGCCGGTGGCCGAGGTGGCCGGGCCGGTGGCCGAGGTGGCCGGGCCGGTGGCGGAGCTAGTGGTGGCCGCGGTGGCAGCCGAGGTGACCGTGCTGGTGGCGGAAGTGGCCGTGGACGTGACCGGCGCCGCCGCGGCGGTGCTGGTGCCGGACCCGGTGCTGGTAGCGGCCGAGGTGCCCGAGCCGGAGCTGGTACTCGTGCTGGTGACCGCCGAGGTGACCGAGCCGATCGCCGACGTTACCGAGCCGGTGGCTGAGGTGAGCGGGCCGGTGGCTGAGGTGAGCGGGCCGGTGCCGGTGGAGGCGGGGGGCGCGGTGGCTGCGTGCGCCTGGCGGGAGAACGCCAGCAAGGCGACCATGATCCCGGCAGCCACGATCGCGACTTGCACCGCTCGACGAGCGATGAGTCGCACGATCGGCTGCGGCATGAGCAGCTCCCGCACTACTGGGGACAGACCAGACCCGGCTCGTAGTACCCATCAGCGGCCCTAAAACACGCGTGGGGCCGAATTTCGCCTGGAACCGGATATTTGCGATCCGCCGCGAAATGTACTGTTCGGCCACCACCGTACAACACCTGCCCGAGTCAGGCAAGGAACCCCGGACACAAGTGTCCGAACTAACCGCGAACTCCGCTCTACCGAAGGCAAGAAATCCTTCATAATCGCGATTATCGAGGATAAGGTTCGGTGATGGACAGCAGCCAGCCACCGGGACCGGCCGTGGTCGCCGCGGCGGCCGACGCCGATCCGGTGACCCTTCTGGTGACCGCCTGGCTTTCCACCAGGCGGTCGGAGAACACCCGCGCCGCCTACGCCCGCGACATCGGCATCACACCGCGGCAGCGGCCCGGCCGCGCACCGTCATGGCTGACCTGGTGCCAGCAGCAGGGGGTGCACCCCGTCACCGGCGTCACCGCGCTGCACGTAGTCCGGTACGCCAGGCAACTGGATAACGCGGAACTGTCCCCAGCCAGCGCGGCGCGCAAGCTCGCCGCCATCTCCAGCTGGTACGCCTGGCTGGTCCGGCGCGCGCACCTCACCGCCAGCCCCGCCGCCGGCATCGCCCGGCCCCGCCCCGGCCCGCACGCCCCGCCCGTCCCGGCCCTCACCCAGGACCAGGCCCTCGCGCTCATGCACGCGGCCGACACCGCGCCCGGCCCCCAGCGTGCCCGCACCGCAGCCCTGATCGCCGTCCTGCTGCTCACCAGCGCCCGGCTCAGCGAGGTAACCGGCGCCGACGTCGCCGACGTCGGCACCAGCGGCGGGCAGCGGGTGCTCTGGGTCACCCGCGCCCACGGCCGGCGACAAGGCCTGCCACTACCCGGCCCGGCCGCGTCCCGGATCGACGCCTACCTCGCCGGCCGGGCCTGCCCGGCCGGCGATCAAGCACTGTTCGCCACCAGGACCGGCGGGCGGCTGTTCGCCGCCGACGTGCGCCAGACTCTGCATCGCCTCGCCGCCCGGGCCGGCCTGCCCGCCGACCAGGCTCGCCACCTGGGACCGCGCACGATCCGCCCGTCCTTCACCACGCTGTACCTCGAGACCGGCCGGGCGGGGCTTGGGTGAGCCACGGACCGTTCGGAATAAATCGTTTTGGGCCGAACGGGCTGGGTCCGTGCGGCCGGCAGTGGTGCGGGCTCAGGGGTGCTGGGCGCTGACCGAGACCACCTCGCCGGTCATGTAGCTCGCGTAGTCGCTGGCCAGGAAGACGATGACGTTGGCGACCTCGCGGGGTTCTGCGGCGCGGCCGAAGGCTTCGCGGCTGGCCAGGTCGGCGAGGAGGGCCTCACTGGTGACCTTGGCCAGGAAGGGGTGGATGGCCAGGCTGGGGGCGACGGCGTTGACGCGGATGCCGTGCGGGGCGACGTCGAGGGCGGCGCAGCGGGTGAGGGCCATCACGCCGGCCTTGGCCGCGGCGTAGTGGGCCTGGCCGGGCTGGGCGCGCCAGCCCAGGACGGAGGCGTTGTTGACCACCGCTCCCCCGTGACCCTGGGCCACCATCTGGCGCAGCGCGGCCCGGGTGCAGCGGAACGTGCCGGTGAGGGTGACGTCGAGGACCCGGAGCCACTGCTCGTCGGTCATGTCCAAGACGGAGGCGGTGCCGCCCAGGCCGGCGTTGTTGACCAGCACGTCGATGCGGCCGAAGTGGGCAGCGGCGGCCTCGATCAGCGCTTGGACCTGCGCCTCGTCGGTCACGTCGCAGGGCTGGGACCAGACCCGGTCGCCGTGGGCCCGGGCTAGTTCGGCGCGGGTGGCGGCCAGCCGCTGGTGGTGCTGGTCGCTGATCACGACCTGGGCGCCTTCCTCCAGGCAGCGGCGGGCGGCGGCGCCGCCGATGCCGGTGCCGGCCGCGGCGGTGATCACCACGACCTTGCCCTCGAGCAGGTGGTGGCCGGTCACGGGTTTTGGGGTCGGGGCAGGCCGAGGGCGCGGGTGGCGATGATGTTGCGCAGGCCGGCGAACTCGCCGGTCAGGCTGGCGTCGAGCCACGCGCGCACCTCGGCGCGGAACTCCTCGTCCTGCGGCGTGAACCGCACCCGGGCCTCCCTGGGTCTAGCCGGCCCGTGGGTCTAGTCGGCAGTGCCCCTGGTGCGTAGGGTAAACCTACCAAGCACTTGCTTGCTAGGAGGATCGCCGGGTGGAGCTGACGATCCCGGCCGCGGTGGCGTGGGCGGCCAGGGAGTTCGGCGACGCGGAGGCGGTGGCGGACCCGGCGCCAGGGGGCTCCCGGCTCAGCTACCGCGAGGTCGGTTCGCGGGTGGGGGCGGTCGCGGGCGCGCTCATCGACGGCGGGCTGGCGCCCGGGGACCGGGTGGCGGTGTGGGCGCCCAACGGCTGCGAGTGGGTGCTGGCTGCGCTGGGGGCGCTCAGCGCGGGCGGGGTACTGGTGCCGGTGAGCACGCGGTTCACCGGGGCGGAGGCGCTGGACGTCATCGGGCGCAGCGGGGCGCGGGTGCTGTTCGTGGCCTCGGACTTCCTGGGGGTCGACCGGCTGGGCGCGCTGCGGGCCGCGGCCGCCGCTTGCGGCGGGCTGGATTCGCTGGCGCTCGTGGTCCGGATGCCCGGCGACTGGGAGGCGTTCGAGCGGCGCGGGGCGTCGGTGCTGTCGGCTGTGGCGGCGGAGCGGGCCGCGGCGGTCCGGCCGGGTGACGTCAGCGACATCGTGTTCACCTCGGGGACGACCGGCCGGAGCAAGGGCGCGGTGACCTCGCACGAGCGGACCCTGGGCGTGGCCCGGGCGTGGGCGCGGTGCGCGGGCCTGACGGCGCGGGACCGGTACCTGGCGGTGAACCCGTTCTTCCACACCTTCGGCTACAAGGCCGGCATCCTGGCCTGCCTGGTCAGCGGGGCGGCGCTGGTGCCGCAGGCGGTCTTCGACGCGGGCCAGGCGATGCGGCTGATCGAGGCCGAGCGGATCACCGTGCTGCCCGGGGCGCCGACTGTGTACGTCGCCATCCTGGACGATCCTGCCCGCGGCTCCTTCGACCTGTCCAGCCTGCGGCTGGCGGTCACCGGGGCGGCGGACGTGCCGGTCGCGCTGGTCGAGCGGATGCGGCGCGAGCTGGGCTTCGAGATGGTGCTCACCGCGTACGGGCTGACCGAGGCGGTGGTGGCGACGATGTGCCGTCCGGGAGATTTGCCTGCGGTCGTCGCAGCTACGTCGGGGCGGGCGGCGGCCGGGTTCGAGGTGCGGATCGGGCCCTCGGACGAGATCTTGCTGCGCGGGCCGAACCTGATGCTCGGGTACCTGGACGACCCCGCCGCGACCGCTGCGGCGATCGACGGTGATGGCTGGCTGCACACCGGGGACGTCGGGCGGCTGGACGCGGGCGGGTACCTGGCCATCACCGGGCGGATCAAGGACATGTACATCTGCGGCGGGTTCAACGTGTACCCGGCCGAGGTGGAGCAGGTCCTGGCCCGGCTGGACGGGGTGGCGGAGTCGGCGGTGATCGGCGTCCCCGACCCGCGGCTCGGGGAGGTCGGCCGGGCGTTCCTGGTCCCCCGGCCGGGGCGCGTGCTGGCCGAGGCGGACGTGCTGGCCTTCTGCCGGGAGCAGCTGGCCAACTACAAGGTGCCGCGGCGGGTGATGTTCCGCGCGGCGCTGCCCCGCAACGCGTCGGGCAAGGTGCTGAAGCGCCAGTTGAGGACAGAGCTGAAGGAGGAGGCGTGATGGCGGACGAGGTGTTGTACGACGTGCGCGACCGGGTCGCGGTCATCACCTTGAACCGGCCGGAGTACGCCAACGCGCAGAACTCGGCGATGACGTACGCGCTGGACACGGCGTTCGGCCGGGCGGTGAACGACGACCGGGTCGCGGTGCTGGTGCTGGCCGGGGCGGGGAAGCACTTCTGCGGCGGGCACGACATCGGGACCCCGGGACGGGACGCGGACCAGTCCTTCGACCGGCAGGCGGTGCTGTGGTGGGACCACGTGGGCAAGGCCGGCGCGGACGCCCGCTACGCCCGCGAGATTGAGGTCTACCTGGGCATGTGCCGGCGGTGGCGGGAGATCCCTAAGCCGGTCATCGCGATGGTGCAGGGCGCGTGCATCGCGGGCGGGCTGATGCTGGCCTGGGTGTGCGACCTGATCGTGGCCGCCGACGACGCGTTCTTCGCCGACCCGGTGGTGCGGATGGGCATCCCGGGCGTGGAGTACTTCGCGCACCCGTGGATGCTCGGGCCGCGGCTGGCCAAGGAGGTCCTGTTCACCGGCGGGCGGTTCGGCGCCGAGCGGGCCTACCAGGCGGGCATGGTGAGCCGGGTGGTGCCGCGCGCGTCCCTGGAAGCCGTGACGTTCGAGCTGGCCGGGCAGGTCGCCGAGATGCCGGCGTTCGGGCTGGCGCTGGCCAAGCGGGCGGTCAACCAGTGCGAGGACCTGATGGGGATGCGGCCGGGCATGGACGCGGTGTTCGGCCTGCACCACCTGGCGCACGCACACAATGCCGAGGTCTCCGGCGACTACCTGGCCGGGCTGGACGCCCGGGGCATGAAGGCTTCGGGCGCGTGACCGACGCCGTGACCGACGCGGTGACCGATGCGGTGACCGATGCGGTGACCGATGCGGAGCAGCGGGACCTGCGCGACGTCGAGCCCCAGGCCCCATCCGCCCCGCAGGCCTCCGCAGCCCCGTCCGTGCCGCCGCCAGCCGCGACCACAACGACACCGATGTTTCATCGGTGCTGCCCTGACGACACCAATGTTTCATCGGTGCTGCCCTGAGCGCACTGATGGTCGCCGGGATTGCCGAGGCGCGGTCACGTGTCATGATCGACTGAAGTGAGGGGGCGAAAGGGGGCGTCGTGGAGTACGAGATCGTGGCCGAGGCGTACCGGGACCTGGAGCAGGCGACCGGGCGGCTGGCGCTGATCGAGCGGCTGGCGGCGCTGGTGGCGCAGACTCCCGCCCCGTTGCTGCCCGTGGTGTGTTACCTCTGCCAGGGGCTGATCGCGCCGGAGTTCGCCGGGGTGGACCTGGGGCTGGCCGAGAAGCTGGCCATCCGGGCGGTGGGCACCGCGACCGGGACCGCGCCCGAGGTGGTCGGGGCGCGGGTGCGGGAGATCGGTGACCTGGGGCAGACCGCGGAGCTGCTGCTGGCCGAGACGGCGGCGGAGCGGCCTACGGAGCTGGCCGAGACGGCGGCGGGCCGGCCGGGCCAGCGGCAGGTGCAGTTGACCGTGGTGACGGTGGTGAACACGCTGCGGCAGATCGCCAACGCCGAGGGGACCGGGTCGCAGGGGCGCAAGCTGGAGCTGCTGGCCGGAATGCTGGCCCAGGCCACGCCGCTGGAGGCCCGGTACCTGCTGCGGCAGGTCACCGGGGGGCTGCGGCTGGGCATCGGGACGCCCACCATCCTGGACGCGCTGGCCCAGGTCTACGCCGGGGGGCGGGCTGCCCGGCCGGTGCTGGAACGCGCCTACAACATCTGCTGCGACCTGGGCCTGGTCGCCTCGGTGCTGGTCAGCGACGGGCTGGCCGCGGTAGAAGAGATCCAGGTCCGGCCGGGCAACCCGGTGCGGGTCATGCTGGCCCAGCGGCTGGCCGACGCGACCGAGATCCTGGCCAAGCTGGGCGGTGAGTGCGCGGCCGAGTACAAGTACGACGGCATGCGGCTCCAGGCGCACAAGACCGCCGACGGGCGGATCGAGCTGTGGACCCGGCGGCTGGAGGAGGTCAGCGAGCAGTTCCCGGACGTGGTCGAGGGGCTGGCCGCCGGGCTGGGCCCGGCCGAGGCGATCATCGAGGGCGAGGTGGTCGCGTTCGACGCGGCCACCGACGAGCTGCACCCGTTCGCCGAGGTCATGTTCCGGCGGCGCAAGTACGGGATCGCCGAGGCGGTGAGGGACGTGCCGGTCGGGTTGTTCTGCTTCGAGCTGCTGTACGCGGACGGGAGGGACCTGACCCGGCTGCCGTATCCGCAGCGGCGGGTCGCGCTGGCGCAGGCGATCACGATCTCGCCGCGGCTGCGGCTGACCACCGCGACCGAGGTCACCGACCCGGCCGCGCTGGACGCGGCGTTCGAGCAGGCCATCACCGACGGCTGCGAGGGCTTGATGTGCAAGTCGGTCGGGCCCGCGTCGGTGTACCAGGCCGGGAACCGGGGCTGGAATTGGATCAAGCTCAAGCGGGACTACCGGACCGAGCTGTCCGACACCGTGGACCTGGTCATCGTGGGCGCGTTCGCGGGCCGCGGCCGCGGGCCGGCACGTACGGCGCGGTGCTGCTGGCCGCCTACGACCCCGACGCGGAGCTGTACCGGACGGTGACCAAGTGCGGCACCGGGTTCTCCGACGCCGACCTGGCCTCGCTGCCGGAGCGGCTGGCCCCGCTGGCCCGGTCGGAGAAGCCCGCGCGGGTCGACGCCCGGCAGCAGCCGGACTTCTGGTTCGAGCCGGGGGTGGTGATCGAGGTCCTGTCCGCCGAGCTGACCCTGTCGCCGCACTACTCGGCGGGCTGGGGCATCATCAAGGAGGACGCGGGGCTGGCCATGCGGTTCCCGCGGTTCACCGGGCGCTGGCGCGACGACAAGGACGCGACCGACGCCACCACCACCGGCGAGCTGGTCGACCTGTTCCGCACCGCGCAGCGTTCGCCGGTCAAGTCGTAAGCCGAAGGGGCGCGGCGCTGTCTGGACTGAGGAGCGAAGCGACGAGGGAAGACGGCGCCTTAAAGCGCCCTGGAGGCAAGCGAGCAGAGCCCGCGGAGCAGCGGCTCGGTCAGCTCGGCGAGGGAGGACCAGCAGGTGATCGAGCCCGCACTGGTGTGCGTAGGCGGCCAGCTCGGCCAGGTTCTCGCGGAGGTCCGTCCAGCGCTGGGCGCGGCGGGCCGGGTCGGCGGAGTCGGGGACGGTCAGGCTGCCGACGTGACCGCCGACCGCGGTGGCACCCAGCTGGGCGGTGAGGTAGATGGCCTCGCGGTACCAGCGGCGCGCGGCGGCGCGGTATTCGGCGTCGGGATGCATGAGCAGGTTGAGCGAGTAGGCGGCCAGGCCGGTGAACACCGTATCGGCGCGCAGGCCGTGGCGGACCAGGGCTCCCAGGAGGGGTTCATGGCGACAACCGGATCGACCAGCCGACTGTTCGTTCGGAACAGCACCGGACTCGTGCGCACCGCCTCGGCCCTCGACGCCACGATCTTCAACGCGGTGATCTCGGCCCCGATCGGATCCACCCTGGCCTGGTCGATCTTCTTCACCCTGGTGGCGTTCCCGGGCGCGGATCCGGTCGGGGTCCTGGTCATTACCCTGATCATCAACATCCCGGTGCTGATCATGTTCGCGCTGCTCGGCGCCAGCATGCCGCGGGTGGGTGGTGACTACGTCTGGGTCAGCCGGGTCTTGTCCCCGCCGCTGGCGCTCATCTCCAACCTGTGCATGATCGTGGGCGGCCTGCTCGGCGCGGCGTACTTCGCCAAGTTCTTCTCGGTGTTCGCGGTCGGCCCGGCCCTGGTCGCGGGGGGCAGCCTGGCCCACAACAACACGCTGATCAGCTGGGGGACCAACTTCGAGACCAACCACAGCTGGATGATCGGCGCCGCGCTGTTCATGGTCCTGCTGCAGACCGTGATCTTGATCGCCGGGCCCAGGGCGACGTTCCGCTGGCAGAACGGCGCGTTCCTGATCGCCATGATCGGCATCATCGTGGCGTTCATCGCGCTGGCCGTGGCCAGCCGGAGCGGCTTTTACGCCCACTTCAATAAGCTGAACAAGAGCTTCGGCGGCGGGACCGCGGCGCGGGTCATCGCCGGGGCCGGCGCTGCGCACGCGGCGCCGGACCTCGGCAACGTGTCCGCCACCGTCCCGACCCTGTTCTCCATCCAGGGCTTCATGATGTGGAACTTCTGGTCGGTGTACATGTCCGGGGAGCTCAAGACCGCCTCCAACCGGCGCAGGCAGCTCACGGTCATGCTCGGCGCGCTGGTGTTCGATGTTGTGCTGCTCATCATCGGCGTGCTGCTGCTGTTCCGCGTGGCCGGCTACAACTTCGTGTACGCGGCCAACGCGGGCCCCAAGGCGTACGCCATCCCGTCCGGGCCGTTCTACCCGTTCCTGGCCGCGCTGTCGGTGAACGTCCCGTTCATCACGGTGATCATCCTGGGCTGCTTCCTGTTCTGGAGCCTGCCGTCAATGATGGCGAACACGTTCATGCCCATCCGGTCGCTGTTCGCCTGGTCCTTCGACCGGCTGATGCCCGAGAAGCTGGCCGACGTCAACGCTCGCACGCACTCGCCGATCCGGGCCATCGTCCTGGTCAACGTGATCATAGCGGGGCTGACCATCTGGAGCGTGTACTCCAACGTGTTCCAGCTCGTGCTCGGCCTGATCGTGCTGGCCGGCTGCCTGGCCGTGGTCATCGTGAGCGTCGCGGCCATCGCGCTGCCAATACGCCGTCCCGACCTGTACCGGTCCTCGCCGGCCAACGTGAAGTTCCTCGGCATCCCGGTGCTGTTCATCGTGGCGCCGCTGTCCATCGGCATCTTCGTGGCCCTGGCCATCGTGTCCACCCAGTACCCGGCGCTGGTCATGAACGGCAACCCGGCCAACTTCTGGTGGATCCCGGCCTGGTTCGGCGGCCTGATCGTGGGCGGCGCGCTGCTGTACTACATCCCGAAGTGGATCCGGGCCCGGCAGGGCATCAACGTGGGCTTCGTGTACAAGGAACTGCCGCCGGAGTGAGTTTGTAGGCTTCCGGTATGGGAGCCATCCTGGTGGGCACGGCGTCGTGGACGGACCGGACGCTGATCGCCTCCGGGTGGTACCCGCCCGAAGCGGACACGCCGGAGAAACGGCTGCGGTTCTACGCCCGGCAGTTCCCGCTGGTCGAGGTCGACGCGACCTACTACGCGCTGCCCGCCGAGCAGACCGCGACGTCGTGGGCGGAGCGGACCCCGGCCGGGTTCACGTTCAACGTCAAGGCGTTCAGCCTGTTCACCCAGCACCCCACGCCGGTCAAGGCGCTGCCTCTTGATCTGCGCGAGGCTGCGGCTGGTCCGGATTCGGCTGCGGCCGGCAAGGAGCGCGTCTACCTGAAAGACGTCGACCCCGCGGTGGTCGATCAGGCCTGGGAGCGGTTCCTGGCCGCGCTGGAGCCGCTGCGCCAGGCGGGCAAGCTCGGCGCGATCCTGCTGCAGTTCCCGCCGTGGTTCCCCATCGGCCGGTCGCGCAAGGACTACATCCTGGCCTGCGCGGAGCGGGTCGCGCCGCGCCGGGTGTGCATCGAGTTCCGCAACAAGACCTGGATGACCCCGGAGAACCAGGAAGAGACGCTCGGGTTCCTGCGGTCGCATCAGCTGCCGTACGTGTGCGTGGACATGCCGCAGGGCTACCCCAGCTCGATTCCCCCGGTCCTGGCCGCGACCAGTGACCTGGCCGTGGTGCGGATGCACGGCCACTCCGACAAGTGGGACAGCAAGAACATCTACGAGCGGTTCGGCTACGAGTACAGCGAGAGTGAGCTGGCGTCGTGGGCGCCCCGGATCGCGGACCTAGCCTCCGGCGCCTCGACCACGCACGTGCTGTTCAACAACTGTTACCGGAACTATGCGCAGGTCAACGCGCAGCAGCTGGAGGAGCAGCTGGGGCTGGGCTTATCGCTTATCGTTATCGCTTATCGTGTCTGGGTCTGGTCACAGGACGATCTGGAGGGCGAGTCGGGGCGGGCAGCCGCGGCAGACGAGCGCGGCGATCTGGTGCCAGTCCACGTGATCGGCGACGGCCTCGGCGAGCGCCCGGGGGATTCCCAGTCTGGCCAGCTGCCGGGCCCGCCAGTCGTGGATGAGCGGCTCGTCGTGGTCAATGGCCTCGTGCCAGCCCTCGTTCATTGTCCTTCTCCCGCGGTCTAGACGGCGATGTCGCCGGGTTCTGAGCTGCGCGCCAGCCGCCACATGAAGTGCAGCCGGCGCAGGTGCTGCTCCATCTCGGCCGCGGCCCCGTCGGCGTCGCCGGCCCGGATCAGGTGGAGCAGGCGACGGCGCGAGCTGAGGATGATGCCGTCGGCGGCCGGGCCGACGGTGACCATCAGGTCGTACATGGCCCCGACGGCCCGGTTGAGGAGCAGGGCTGGCACCGGACGGTCCGTGATCACCTCGGCCAGCAGGTTGAAGATCTGCGCGTGGGCGGTGGCCTTGCAGTCCCACGCCAACCGGGCCGGCAGGCTCCGGGCCTGCCCGACGCTGTCCTGCAGGGCCTTCAGGTGCGGCGCGGTCATCTGCGAGCAGGCCGCCCGGGTGGCCAGCACGCACCACCGGATCAGTTCGTCGTCCACACGATCCTCCTGTTGGTCATCCCCTCATGTCCTAGGATCCTCTCCGGCCGCGGCGGTCGCGCCCGTGGTTTGCCCGGGCGCGACCCTAGTGCGGCACGGGTGCTGGCCCGGGGCCCGGGTGAACCGGGAGGCGGCGGCGATCGTTTCATTAGCAACTGCATCGCCCGGGCGCCGGAAACCTTCACCCATGACCAGAAGGAGACCCAGGCGTGAGGCGACTTTTGCATACCAGGCCGGCACCGCTGGCCGAGACCGCACCCCGGAGCGGGCGGCTATCGGGCCGATGGCTGGCGGCCCTGCTCGTGACCGGGGTGCTGGCGCTGCTCGTACCGGGCGTGAGCTTTGCCACCGCGAGCCAGTCCCGCCCCGCGACGGCCGCCGCCGCCACGGCTGCCACGGCTGCCACGGCCGACGTGGCCGTCGGCTGCCGGGGCGTCACCCCGGCGGTCTTCCCGGCGGTGGGCTTCATCACCAACCCCAGCCGCAGCCAGGCGGGCCACCTGTGGTGGCGTCCTTCGACGGGCGGCATCTGCATCGGCACCGTGATCGAGTGGGTTCAGTACAACACCACGGCGACCAAGACCTGGCGGGTGATCGTCTACTCCGCGCAGCACCCGAACGGCCAGGTCGTCGCGCAGCGGGCCTTCACCCTGGGTCCGGGCTGGTACTGGTGGAGCTTCGGGGTGCACCAGGTGTTCTCCGGGCTGTCCGCGGTATGCATCACCGCGGATGACTCCTTCGGGGCGCCGTGCCTGCACTTCGGCCCCTCGTCAGGCTGAGCTCACCCGAGGGCGTCTAGGAGCGCCTGGCAGGCCTGTTCGCAGCGACGGCACGCCTCGGCGCAGACCCGGCAGTGGGCATGCATCTTGGCGTGCCGCTCGCACTCATCGCCGCAGCTCCGGCAGATGGCCACGCAGGACTCCAGCAGCGGCCGCAGCACGGCGGGATCGTACTCGACCAGGCGGCTGGTGACGGCCTGCGCGGCGTTGCAGACGTCGGCGCAGTCCAGGCAGAGCCGGATGCACCTGACCATCTCGGCCAGGTTATGCTCGCCCAGGTCGGCGGCGTTGTCGGCGGTGCAAGCCTGCGCACAGTCGCTCATCGCGTCGATGGCCGCGGCCAGCACGCCGGGGTCGACGTTCACGGTGCGCGAGAAGGTGTCCAGCATCTGCCGGGCGTAGCTCATGGCTTCCTCTCCTGTTCCGGTCGTCTTCGGTTCGTTCGCGGTCGTTACGGGCGTCGTTCACGGTCGCTACGGGCGCCGGCGGTCCGTGGCGCTGGCCACGTTCGCGATGATCACGGCGAACGGGGGGATCACCAGCGCCACGGCCGATATGGCGATCGCCGCGGTCGTCGAGTACCGGTCCACGACGGCCCAGGACAGGACGAACAACCCGATGCAGACCGACATGAGCACGAGATAGAGACGCTTATCCCGGCGGGACGGCTGCGGGCCCGCCTCG
Organism: uncultured Actinomycetes bacterium; assembly: GCA_963742795.1. GTDB lineage: Bacteria > Actinomycetota > Actinomycetes > Streptosporangiales > Streptosporangiaceae > Palsa-504. The sequence goes on along the minus strand of CAVUNL010000008.1, from coordinate 244,557 downwards.
TCTCGGTCCTGGTCATTGCCTGCCACCGGCGATGTTCCTTCTCTCAGGTACCAGGATGCCAGGGCAGGCGGTAGGCGCGATAGGTGAAGATGCCGTTCAGGACCGGCTGGCGAGGTGTTCTTCCCAGCCGGGGGGAGGGCCGATGGTCGAGGCCTCGGGTCCGAGCGTGGCCACGTAGACCGGGTGGACCTTCCGCCAGGGCTCACCGAGGGCGGGGAGTGGTGTGCCGTCCAGGTCGCCGGTTAGCCGTTCGAGGCACTCGTGCCAGCCGGCCGCGTCGCGGGCCGCCTTGCCCACATCCTCGAAGGTGTCGGTGAGCGTGAGCACGGTTCCCGCGCCGTCCGCGGCCAGTTCGATGCGGAGCAGGTCGGTGCCCCAGGTGAACTCCATGACCGAGGGCGGGTCGAAGACCAGCATCTGGCCGTCGAAGCCGTCGCCGCCGTCGCCGGGGGTCACGAACCGCAGCGGCGCGCCGGCCTTCCGCTCCCCCACGATCTCCTGCGGATACCAGACGGCCAGGTGCTCCGGCTCGGTCACGGCCCGCCACACCTTCTCGCGCGGGTGGGCCAGCTTGCGGGTGAAGGTAAGCGTCCACCGGTCGCCCTGGCGGGCCAGGGTGCCGAGACCAGCTTCGTCCATGTGCGATTCTCCTCACTCGTCCATGTCTTCGAGGTGGGCTTCCAGCGTGTCGAGCCGGCGGTTCCAGGCCGCCCGGTACGGCGCCAGCCACTCATCGATCTCCCGTAGCGGCTCGGTCCGGAGCCGGTACCGGCGCCGCTGGCCGTCGGCTCGCACCTCGACCAGCCCGGCCTGCCGAAGCACCCGCAGGTGCTTGGATACCCCCGGCTGGCTGAGCCCCAGTTCCGACACCAGGTCGCCGACCGTCCGCTCCCCTCCGCGGAGCAGGTCAAGGATGCGCCGCCGGTGAGGCTCGACCAGAACCTCGAACATGCCGGAAATATAGCTGTAAAGAAATATAACTGTCAAGGCATGTACGGTTAACGGACGCTTTGAGCTGCTGGTAGTGCGCGGCAGCTGGTGCTGAGCTGCCGGCGGTACAGGGCCTCAAGGAAGCACCCCTCGGCTCGGGCTGTTTCATGATCGTGGGCCAAGTGGGCCGTATTTGGCCAAAATGACCCACGATCATGATCGTCGCCCGAAATGTCGCATTGTGAAGTTCGGGCATAACGGGTGCGGGCCGGGTCAGACGTGGACGAGGATCAGCTCGGAGTTGATTCCGGCGATGTCGCCGTCGTCTGAGGTGAGGACGGCGTGCCCACGCTCGGCGGCGGCCAGGGCGACGTGCACGTCGACGATGTCCGGGCGGGAGGTCGCGCCGATCGTGATCCCGATCTGCTTGGCGCGGTCGGCGGTCAGCTCGTCGATGATCACCGGACCGCCGCCGGCGCGGCCCGCGCTGATCAGCCGTCCGACGTTCGCCTGGCGCGGGCTGCCGCGCCATACCTGGGCGATGACCGTGCGGGGCAGGACCACTTCCACAGTGCCGTGCAGGGCCTCATCAAGGATGCCCAGCAGGAGAGGCGACCTGCGTTCCAGGGCGACGAAGGCGCCCGCGTCGAATACGAACCCTCTCACGCCGCGTGCCCGGCGCTGCTACCTCGGTGCCTTCGGTAGGCCTCGTCGGCGGCCGCGAGAGCCTCGGCCAGGCGTTCCTTGGCCTCGTCGTCCAGCTCGCCGACCTCGGAGTGCAGTTCGGTAACGACCGCCTCGAGCTGGGCGCGGGCCTCTAGGAGTTCCAGACCCTGGGCGATCAGCGCGGACACCGACTCAGCGCGGCCCTCCTCGACCTCGCGGGCGGCCCAGTCGTACAGCTCCTGGCGGAGCGAGACGCCGATCTTCTTGGTCATACTTCCAATCATACCAGTGGTCAGCCCGCAGACAGAGGTCTGGGACTACAGGTCCGCGGTGGCAGTGCTGGAAGCTATGGGCATACCTACTGAACCTATAGGACGGCTCAATGTAGAGGCTGAGAGGATGGAGCCATGGATATTACCCAGCTGATCCTTGATGACCACTATGAGCAGCGGCGGCTGTTCGCGATGCTGGAGCAGATCAGCCGCTCCGATACCGAGGTACTGGCCGCGTTGTGGGGACGGCTGGCGGTGTTCCTCGAACTGCACGCGGCGGCCGAGGAGGCGATCTTCTACCCGGCGCTGCTGCAGGTGGGGCTGGCCGCGAGGCGGAAGGCCGGGGTGGAGGACGAGACGCTGGACGCGATCCACGACCACAACGACATCAGGGACGCGGTCACTGAGGTGGCCAGGCATCCGGTCGGCACCGACGGCTGGTACACCGCGGTGGCCGCGGCGAACCTGGCCAACAGCGATCACATGGCCGAGGAGGAGCGCGAGGGCCTGACCGACTTCCGGCGGCTGGCCAGCCTGCAGCGCCGCCACGACCTGGCCGTAGCGTTCGCGGCCTTCGAGGCGCGGAACTACGCGGGCGTCACGCCGCACGACCGGGATCCGGCCGAGTACGTCCGCGAAGCCGAGGAGGACCTGCAAGTGCCCCCGGGCGGGTCGCTCAGCATCGGGAGCCTGAAGAAGAGCTGACCTCAGTCGTGGTCGCAGGTCCGGCGTAGCGCGTCCGGGCCAGGTCGGCCAGGGTCGGATAGCCGTCCACGGCCATGATCAGGTCGGCCTCGGCCAGGATGGCGCGCAGCACGTGGACGATGCCGTCGGCGCCGCCGATGGCCAGGCCGTAGGCGTACGGGCGGCCGACGCCGACCGCGGTGGCACCCAGGGCCAGGGCCTTGATCACGTCGGAGCCGGAGCGGACGCCGGAGTCGAACAGCACCGGCAGGCCGCCGGCCGCCTCGACCACGCCGGGCAGGCAGTCCAGGGCGGGCAGTCCGCCGTCGGCCTGGCGTCCGCCGTGGTTGGAGCAGTAGATCCCGTCCACCCCGCCGTCCTTGGCCCGGCGCACGTCGTCGGGGTGGCAGAGGCCCTTGACCAGCAGCGGCAGCGTGGTCAGCGAGCGCAGCCAGGGCAGGTCGTCCCAGGTGAGCGGGTTCCCGAACACCCCAGCCCAACGGCCGATGGTGGCTGCCAGGTCACCCCCGGGATCCTGCCCGAGCAGGGCACAGAACACCGGGTCGCTGGTGTAGTTGGCCAGGCAGTGCCCGCGCAGCTGCGGGAAGTTGCTCATGGCCAGGTCGCGCGGGCGCCACCCGGTCAGCCACGTGTCGAGGGTGACCACGATGCCCTTGAAGCCCGCGGCTTCGGCCCGGGACACCAGGCTCGCGGCCAGCTCCCGGTCGGTCGGCGTGTAGAGCTGGAAGAAGCCGGGGGTACCGCCGAACTGGGCGGCCACATCTTCCAGGGGGTCGACGGACAGGGTCGAGGCGACCATCGGCACGCCGGTGCGCGCCGCCGCGGCCGCGGTGGCCAGGTCGCCGTGCCCGTCCTGGGCGCACAGGCCGATCACGCCGATGGGCGCCATGAACAGCGGCGACGGCAGGGTCATGCCGAACAGCTCCACCGACAGGTCCCGCCGCGTGGCGCCGACGAACATCCGCGGGATCAGCCCCCAGCGGCGGAACGCGCTCACGTTGGCCCGTTGGGTGTGCTCGCCGCCCGCGCCGCCCGCCACGTAGGACAGGATCGACGGCGGCAGCGCCTGCGCGGCCCGGGCCTCCAGCTCGGCGAACGCCATCGGGAACGCGGGCAGCACCCCGCGCAGCCCGGCGCCGTAGATCTCGAGCTGGTAGTCGCCGAACGCCGGCGCAGTCATCGGAAGTCCTCCACGGGTCACAGGCGTAGATCGTTACCAGGCTGTCCCCGGGGGCGGAATGACCGGGGGAACGATGGCCTCGATCAGGTGCGGGCCCGGTTCGGCGTAGGACCGGCGCAGCTCCCGGTCGAGGTCTTCGGCGGTGGTGACGCGGACCGCAGGCACGCCGAACCCGGTGCTGATCGCGGTGAAGTCCGGGGTCGGGCCGGACAGGTCGAGCATCCGCGCGGCCCGCTCCCCCGCCTGCCCGGCGGCGGTGCGGGCCAGTTCCATCCGCAAGATGGCGTAGGCGGCGTTGTTGATCAGCACGGTTGTCACGTTGAGCCGCTCGCGGGCCTGGGTCCACAGGGCCTGGATGGTGTACAGCGCGCTGCCGTCGGCCTCCAGGCACAGCACCGGCCGGTCCGGGGCGGCGACCGCCGCGCCGGTGGCGGCGGGCAGGCCCTGGCCGATCGAGCCGCCGGTCAGGGTCAGCAGGCTGTGCCGGGCCGCGCCGGTCAGGGCGGCGGGCAGCGCAAAGCCCGAGGTGTTGGCCTCGTCGGAGATGATCGCGCCCTCCGACAGCGAGGCGGCGATCGTGTTGGCCAGGCTGATCGCGGTGAGCGGGCCCGGCTCGGCCGGGCGGACAGCCGGGGGCGCCAGGACCGGCGATGTCCCGGCCGCGACGAGGTCGGCGAGTAGGTCCAGCGCCGTCTCCACGTCTTGTTCTTTATCGGCCAGAACGGCCACCGAGCACGCGTCCGGGACCAGGTCACTGCGCTGGCCGGGGTAGGCGAAGAACGAGACCGGCGAGCGCGCGCCGGCCAGGATGAGGTGCTCGACCCCGGCCAGCTGGGCTTCGGCCTGTTCGGCCAGGTAGGCCAGCCGGTCAACGGCCGGCAGGCCGGCACCGCGCTCCATCCGGGCCGGGAACGTCTCGGCGAGCAGCCGCGCTCCGGTCGCGGCGCTGATCCGGCTGGCCGCCCGCAGGCCGCGCTCGGACAAGGCTCTCCCGCCGAGGAAGAGCAACGCCTGAGAAGACAGCAGGCTGGCCACCGAGGTTATCTTACTATCGTCGACTATGGTCGACGGACCGTGCTGGGTGGCGGTGGGCTGGGCGGGGCCGGTGGCGATGGGCTGAGTGGGGTGCCGGGGTGGGGCGAGGGTTCCGCCCTCGCTCCAGGAGACGTCGGCAGGCAGGACCAGGGTGGCGATCTGGCCGCGGCGGGCCGCGGCCAGCGCGCGCATCGCGTCCTGGGCCAGGTCACGGGTGGTGCCGCTGGTGTGCACCCAGCCCGATACGGTCCGGGCCAGGGCCTCGATGTCGGACTGCAGGGGCGCGTCATAGCGGACGTGACCGGTGGCGTGAGCCCCGACGATGGTCAGCACCGGGCTGCCCGCCCGACGGGCGTTGTGCAGGTTGGCCAGACCGTTGGCCAGGCCCGGGCCGAGGTGCAGCAGCACCGCGGCGGGCCGGCCCGCGATGCGGGCGTAGCCGTCGGCGGCGCCGGTTGCCACCCCCTCGAACAGGGCCAGCACCCCGCGCATCTGCGGCACCGAGTCCAGGGCCGCGACGAAGTGCATCTCTGACGTACCCGGGTTCATGAAGCACACGTCGACGCCCGCCCCGGTCAGGCTGGCGATCAGCGCCTGAGCACCATTCACCCGGCCGATCGTAGGCCACGTGGGGCCCGCCCGCGCCAGCGGGCCGAGTGGGCACAGCCCGCGACAGCGGGCCCAGTGGGCACAGCCTGCTCCGTTGCCCTCACGGTAACTCGCGCGGAGCCCGGCCGGTAGCAATACCCCGCGGGGTATATGCTGTCCGGCGTGAACGTGGACACCGAGGAGCTCGCGGACGTGATCAGGCGGCTGCGGCGCGCGCAGGGTCAGATCGGCGGCGTCATCCGGATGATCGAGGAGGGCCAGGACTGCGCGGACGTGCTGACCCAGCTGGCCGCGGCGGGCCGGGCCCTGGACCGGGCCGGCTTCAAGCTCGTCGCCAGCGGGCTCTGCCAGTGCATGCTCGACGAGCAGGCGGGCCGCGAGCACGCCGCCGCCGAGCGCGCCCGCCTGGAGAAGCTGTTCCTGTCGCTGGCCTGACGCCCCGGGCGTCGGCATCCGAGCGGAATGAAACCCCGGGTTCAGCGCGCTGGAACCAGGTGAACCCCGGGGTTCACCTGGTTTGGGAAGCAGGACGGATGGCTGGGGCAGGTGCCAGGGTCCGTTCGGAATAAGGAATTTTAAGCGGACCGCCGTTGTCGATACCCCTACGGGTATCTACGACGCGAGGAGGCGGACGATGGCGACGGTCGAGCTTACGGCCGAAAACTTCAACTCGACGGTGAGCGGCGACGGCCTGGTTCTCGTCGACTTCTGGGCGGCCTGGTGCGGGCCGTGCCGGATGTTCGGGCCGATCTTCGAGAAGGCGTCCGAGCAGCATCCGGACGCGGTGTTCGGCAAGGTCGATACCGAAGCGCAGCCCGAGGTGGCGGCGGCGTTCAGCATCTCGTCGATCCCGACGCTGATGATCGTCCGCGACGGCATCGTGCTGTTCTCGCAGCCCGGCGCGCTGCCGGAGTCCGCGCTGCAGCAGCTCATCGCCAAGGCCAAGGAGCTGGACATGGACGAGGTCCGGGCCAGCATCCCCGCGCCGCAGGCGCCAGAGGACACCGCGCCGCAGGCGCCAGAGGACACCTCGGCAGAGGACACCGCGCTGCAGGACACCGCGCCGCAGGCGCCAGAGAACACTGTGCCCGCGGAGGCCTGACCCTCCGCATAAGCATTTCCGGATCCGGCGCCGGTCGCCGATGATGGCAGGCATGCCCATCGACATGTTCATCGAACCGGAGCAGGATCCGCGGACCGAGGCGCCCATCGCGGGCTCGGAACTGGCTACGCTGACCGGGTTCCTCGGCTGGCACCGCGGAACGCTGGAGCTGAAGTGCTCGGGCCTGGACGCGACCGCGCTGGCCCGGCGGCCGATCCAGTCGTCGTCGCTGTCGCTGCTCGGGCTGGTCCGGCACCTGGCCGACGTCGAGCGGAGCTGGTTCCGGCGGGTGATGGCCGGGCAGGACGCGCCGCCACGCTTCTACTCACGCGAGGACCGGGACGGGGACTTCGACAACGTGCGGCCCGACCTGACCCTGGTCGCCGGAGCCTGGCAGGCGTGGCAGGAGGAGATCGCGTTCGCGGACCAGTTCATCGCGGCCGCGCCCGGCCTCGACCTGGCCGCGAAGCGGCTGGCGTCGGACGGGCGCGGGCCGATGTCGCTGCGCTGGGTGCTGAACCACATGATCGAGGAGTACGCGCGGCACAATGGGCATGCCGACCTGCTGCGCGAGCTTATCGACGGCGCGGTCGGCGAGTAGCTCTCAGGACAGGACGCGGCGGCGGAAGTTGCGCAGGCCGATGGCCAGGAACACGACGGCGAAGCCGGTTATGACCGGGTAGATGACGTACAGGTGCATATGCGGCGCGTTGGTGAACGCGGCCCGCATCCCCTCGTTCACGTAGATCAGCGGGTTGATCAGCACCACCGTCTGCAGCCAGTGCCAGCCGCCCACGGTGACCGGCGAGAGCTTGGTCCACGAGTAGTAGGTGCCGCCCAGGAACGTGATCGGCAAGATGATGAAGCCGAACATCAGGCCGATGTTCCGCGGCTCGAAGCTGGTGCCGAGCACCAGGCCCAGGCCGCCCATCGCGATGCAGGCCAGCGGCACCAAGGTCACGATCAGCCACCAGTGCAGGGTCAGGTGGGCCTCCACCCCGGGCGCGTGCACGACCGAGGCGATGGGCAGCACGATGGCCGCGGACAGCACGCCCTGGGCCGCGCCCGAGAGGACCTTCTCGATCGCGACCAGCCAGATCGGGCAGGGGGCCTGGACCCGGTCCTCGATCTCGCGGGTGAAGCCGAACTCCTGGGCCATGGCCAGCGCGATGGACTGCACGCCCTGGAACATGATCGAGATGCCGACCACGCCCGGGACCAGGATGGTCGCGAAGGCCGACTGCTCGGCCGGCCCCTGGCCGCCGATGCCCTGCCCGATCTTCGGGAACACGTACAGGAACACGAAGCAGAGCAGGAACGGCTGGATGATCGTGCGCAGCACGAACTCCCAGATGTGCTTGCGCAGCACCACCACGTCGCGCAGCAGCAGGGCGCCCAGCGCGGTCCAGCTGGCGGCGGCCACCGAGCGGGTGGGGCCGCCGCCGATCCGCCGGGCTCCCGGGGTCGGGGCCGGGGCGGTTACCGGGGTCGCGGTCATTCTTCCCGCAGCTCCCTTCCGGTCAGGTTGATGAACACGGTCTCCAGGGTGGGCTCGGCGATCGACACGTCGACCAGGTCGAAGCCCTCTCGCTCGGCGGCCAGCACGATCCGCGGGACGAGCCGGTCGGCGCCCTGCATGTGCAGTTCGAGCTTGTCGTCGGCCACTCTTGTCCTGGTCACGCCCTCGACGTCTTTGGCCAGCAGCTCGCCCAGGCGGCCCAGGTCGCCGGTGCTCCTGACCGTGACGATGGTGTCGGCCCCGATGCTCTGCTTGAGCGCGGCGGGCGTGTCCAGGGCCAGGATGCGGCCGTGGTCCATGATCGCGACCCGCTGGCAGAGCTGGTCGGCCTCCTCCATGTAGTGCGTGGTGAGCAGGATGGTCTGCCCCTCGTCGTGCAGCTCGCCGAGCAGGTCCCACAGCGCGAGCCGGCTCTGCGGGTCCAGCCCGGCGGTGGGCTCGTCGAGGAAGAGCACGCTCGGGCGGTGGAAGATGGCCCGGGCCACCATGAGCCGCTGGGCCATGCCGCCGGACAGCGCGTAGACCGAGGCCTTGGCCCACCTGCTGAGCTGGAACTGCTCGAGCAGCTGGTCCGCGGTCTGCCGGGAGGACTTGGCGCCCATGCCGAACAGCCGGCCGTGGAAGTACAGGTTCTCCCAGACGGTGAGCTGGCGGTCCAGGGTGTTCTGCTGGGAGACGATCCCGCTGAGCTGCTTGGCCAGCGCGGGGTGGGACGCGACGTCGACGCCGGCGATGAACGCGCGGCCCGAGGTCGGGACCACGCGGGTGGTGAGGATGCCGGCCGTGGTGGTCTTGCCTGCGCCGTTCGGGCCGAGGAGGCCGAAGATCTCCCCGCCGCGGACGTCGAGGTTGAGCTTGTCCACCGCGGCGAAGTCCGTGCCCTGGTAGACCTTGGTCAGGTCCTCGGTATGGATGACCGCGTCCGGGTCGGCCGCTTCTGCTGTGCTCATAGACCACCAAGCCTAGGTGCAGGCCCCGCCACGCCGCCCCAGGCGGGGGTCGCGGGTCCCCCGGAACCGCATGAGAGCGGCATCGTGATGGCTAGAGCCATTAGGGTGCCACATCCATGTGTTGGGTGAGCTGTGCGCGTGTGATGCGAGGGGCGGGCGGGGTTCCAGTTCTTGGTCGCCGGCTGAGCCTGCCTGCTGGCCGGTCTACCGGTGGGCGCCGACCAGGTCGGCGTGGATCCGGGCGGCCGGGGCGACGATGCCCGCCTCGTCGGTGTACGGGCCGTAGGGGGTGCCGTAGACCGGGGTACCGGGTTCCTGGTGCCAGCTGTCGGCCAGCGACCCGGCGTCGACGGCGTCGTAGCCGATCGCGTCCAGGAACGCGGTCACCGCCGCCTTGGCCGCCGCGCTGTCGCCCGCGATGGGAAGGGCGCTGCGGTCCGGCGATCCGTGCGGGCGGGCCAGCGAGGCCAGGTGCCGGAAGTAGATGTTGTTGAACACCTTGACCACTTGCGCGTCGGGCAGGTCGCGCTGCAGCAGGCCGCTGCTGGTCAGCGCGCCGGTGTCCAGCTCGTTGAGGTGCCCGTCGCGCTGCGGGTAGTAGTTGCCGGTGTCCATGACCGGCTTGCCGGCCAGCGGCTTGACCGGCAGCTCGCCGAACGCCTTGACCGGGACGCTGACCAGGACCAGGTCGCCCGCCTCGGCGGCCTGCCCGGCGGTGCCGGCGGTGGCCAGCGGGCCGAGTTCGGCGGCCAGCTCGGCCAGGGTCTCCGGGCCGCGGGAGTTGCTCACCACGACGTGATAACCGGCCGCCACGCTGAGCCGGGCCACGGTGCCGCCGATCATGCCGCTGCCGATGATGCCTACCGTTGTCATGACGGCCGCAACCCCGGATCGCCGCCGATCATTCCGGGCGATCCGGGGTTGGTGCGGTCAGCGGTCAGGGCGCGCCGGGACCACGAGCTCGCCCAGGGACTCGCCGATGGCCTCGAGCTCGCCGGCCCCGGTGATCTCGGCGGCTGGCCTGTGTTCTCCGTAATCCGGCGCGCCGGCCCGCGGGCGCAGGGTCAGGTAGCTGACCACCACGCCGGCCGCCATCAGGGCGATCGTGACCAGCAGGCCGGTGTGGTACCCGTCCAGGAACGCGTGCACCGGGTCGGCGCCGGACCGCAGCGCGGCGCCCCGGCGGGTGCTCAGCACCGCGCCGATCACCGTGATGCCGAGCAGCCCGGCGACCTCGCGTGAGGCGTTGAGCAGCGCGGAGGCGATGCCGGCGCGGACGGCAGGCGTAGCCTCCATGACCGCGTTGGTGAGCGGCACGTTCATCAGCCCGGCGCCCGCGCCGAACAGCATGAACCCGGGCAGCAGGGCGGGGTAGCTCACGTTCAGGCCCAAGCGGGCGAACAGGACCAGGCCGACCACCATGAGCAGCATTCCGGCCGCCACCGTGCGGTGCGCCCCGGCCCGGGCCTGCACGCGCGGCGCGATCGTCGCGAACACCGCGACGCACAGCGCCATCGGCACGAAGGCCAGGCCGGCCTTGAACGGCGAGAACCCGAGAGTCTGCTGCAGGTACAGCGAGGTGAAGAAGTAGATGCCGAGGATGCCGAAGGCCCAGATCATCATCGTGCCGATCCCGCCGCTGAACTCGCGGCTCCGGAACATGGTCAGGTCGACCATCGGGCTGGCGGAGCGGGATTCGATGGCCAGGAAGGCCGCGACGGCCACCGCCGCCAGCGCGAACGCGCCCAGGATGACCGGAGAGGTCCAGCCCCGGACGCTCCCCTCGATCAGCGCGTAGGTCAGGGCGAACAGGGTCACCGCGGAGGTGACCAGGCCGGGCAGGTCGAGCCGGCGGGCCGCGGAGGACTCCCGGGATTCGCCCACGCTGCGGACGGCGATGGCGAAGGTGATCACGCCGATCGGCACGTTGACCAGGAAGATCCAGCCCCACCGGAAGTGCTGGCTGATCAGCCCGCCAAGTACCGGCCCGGTGGCCAGGGCCAGCGCCCCGACCGCGGCCCAGACGCCGATGGCCATGGTGCGTTCCCTGACGTCACCGAAGGTGGCCACGATGATGGCCAGCGTGGCCGGCATCAGCAGCGCCGCACCGACGCCCTGGACGGCCCGGCTGGCGATGAGCACGTCACCGCTGCCCGCCAGCCCGGCGGCCAGCGAGGAGAGGGTGAAGACGGCCAGGCCGGCCAGGAACAGCCGGCGCCGTCCGTACACGTCGGCGAGCCGGCCCCCGACCAGCAGCAGCCCGGCCAGCGTGAGCAGGTAGCTGCTGACCACCCACTCCAGCCCGGCCACCGACAGGTGCAGGCTGCGCTGGATGGTCGGGATCGCCACGTTGACGATGTTGTTGTCGAGATAGGTCACGAAGGCGGCCAGGCTGACGGCCACCAGCGCCCACCAGCGCCTGGAGTCCTGGCGCCCCGTAGCCGCATCCGCTGACACGGTATTCGCTGACACAGCGATGTCCTTTCCCCTGGGACTCATGTACGCCGTACCTGTATGACGTTCTTATACGCCGTACACGTACGTTGTAAATCATTGCTTGTACGATGTACAGTTGTCAAGTGATGGATACGAACCCGCGGTCAGGGGAGCCGGACGCCGAGCGGGCGCGGCTCAGCAAGCGCGCCGTGGTCGACCGCGCGCTCAAGCTGGCCGACGCCGAGGGGCTCGACACGCTGACCATCCGCAAGCTGGCCCAGGACCTGGGCGTCACCCCGATGGCGCTGTACTGGCACTTCCGCAGCAAGGACGACCTGCTGGAGGGCATGGCCGAGCAGGTCTGGGGCGAGATCGACGTGAACGTCGACCCGTCGGTCCCGTGGTGGGCCCAGCTGCAGGGCGGGCTGGAATCCCTGCTCAAGGCGCTACGTGCCCATCCGTCGGCGCCTCAGCTGGTGCTCGAGCACGAGAAGCGGAACGAGGCGGCGCTGCGCGCCACCGAGGCCACCCTGGAGATCCTGCTGGGCGCCGGCTTCGATCCTCAGCACGCCACCGAGATCGCCCGGAGCACGCTGTGGACCGGGATCACGCTGGTCATGAGCGAGGCCGGCTACCACCCGGAGCTATCGGAGGAGGAGCGCGCCGAGTTCCAGCGGCGCAACGAGATCTACCTGGCCATGCTTCCCGCGGTCCGCTATCCGCGCCTGGTCCAGTGCGCCACGCAGATGGCCGACTGCGACCCGGACTTCCACTACCGGCTGGGCGTGGAGATGTTCATCGCCGGGGTCCGGGCCATGGCCGAGCGGTACGGACGTGACCCGGCGGGTTCGTAACAGCGGGTACTGGTAGCGGATGAACCCGGTGAACCGGGCCACCCGGTCGTACAGCGCGCGGGCCCGGGCGTTGTCCTCTTTGGTGTGCCAGTAGTACCGCGTCGCGCCGTGCTCCCGGGCCGCCTGAGCCACCTGCTCGATCAGGGCCCGCGCCGCGCCGCGGCCGCTCGCCTCCTCCTCGACGAACAGGTCCTGCAGGTAGCATGCCTCGCCGCCCCAGAACGTGGGGTGGAAGAAGTAGTGCGCGATTCCGATCAGCCGCCCGTCGAGGCGGGCGCCCAGGGCGTAAAGTTCAGAGCCGTAAGGTTCGGTGCCGTGCCGCAGCCGCCGCCAGGTCGCCTCGTACGCCTCGTCCGGGATCCAGTCCCGGTAGAACGCCTTGTACCCGCGGGCCAGCCCTTCCCAGGCGGACCGGTCGCCGGCCTCCAGCGGACCGACCTCGATCATGGCTTCACCGCCCTCACTTGCAGGCTCAACGGGATGCGCTGCCAGCGCCCATCGGGGGCCCCCGGCTCCCGGATCGCCTCGATCAGCAGGCCCGCGGATTCCAGGGCGCGGCTGTAGGACTCCAGCGGCCGGTGCTCGCTGTGGAAGGTCAGGCGGACCTCGCCCCGGTCGGTCACCCAGTCGGCCGGGCCCGGATCGAGGTAGGAGCCCGCGATCGTGAACGGGGCGTCCGCGTCGCGGGCCTGGAACGACCCGGCCGAGTTGACCGGGTGCGGGATGGCCATGACCAGCCGCCCGCCATGGTCCAGAACGCGAGCGGCCTCGGCGACGGCTTCGGGCATCCGGTCGATGTCGTGCAGGGACATGTACGCCACCACCAGGCCGAACGCCTCGTCGCGGAACGGCAGCGCGGCCGCGTCGGCCAGCACGGCAGGCTCGGGACTCTCGTGGCCCGCCGCGAGCCGGACCATGGTCGGCGCGGCGTCGACGCCGGCCACCCGGTAGCCCCGTGACTGCATAACCCGGCCCGTCCGGCCCTCGCCGCAGCCTAGGTCGAGGGTCAGGCCAGGCCGGCTCGGGCAGCAGGCGCAGAAGCGCCGGCAGGTTGATCTGCTCGTGCGCCACGTCGTAGCCCGGTGTCCGGGTGAACTCGGCCCAGTTCCGGGCCTCGGCTTCCCAGCCTCGCCGCATCCTCACCAGGCCAGCCTGGCATACGCGGCTACCAGGTGATGACGTCTCCCATGGAGTCCGTCCAGCCGGACGGCAAGCACGTGACGTGCTCGGTGGCCAGATCGAGGCTGGCCAGCCTGGTGCCTGACTTCGCACGCAGGACCTGCAGGAGGAAGTGGGCCACGGCCGGGTCGGCGGTGATCAGGCCCGGCTGTCCGGCCTGGGCGTCCAGGACGCGCGACCGGCCGGCGGCCAGGTCGAGGGCACGGATCTGCCCGGTCCCCGGCCCGAGCTTGTTCTGCGGATAGGTGGAGAAGTACAGGGTGCTCCCGTCCGGGGAGATGGCGGCGAACGAGACCCAGTCGGTGGAGCCGAACGCAGTCGCCTGCACCAGGGTCCGGCCGCGGTCGGCGGCGACACCGGGCGCGGCGCTGGTGGGGATCGCCCGGACGACCCTATATGACGCCACGGGCCTGCAAATGCTGAGTGCGAGCCAGAATTGCTTGTGGTCGCCCTGGATTCGACGCATGTGCCCTACGTGGTACCCTACATGTATGAGGAAGACCAGCGTTTACCTCGACGACTCGGACGCAGAACGGCTTCGGCGGCTGGCCGCGGAGGAGGGCCGTAGCCAGGCGGAGATCGTCCGGGCCGCGCTGTCGGTCTACGAACAGGCGCGCACTGCGCCGAGGGACTTCGCGCTCGACGGCGCGTGGGCGGGAGACGGATCTTCAGTGGCCGACGTGCCCGAGGAGGAACTGCTCGCCGGGTTCGGCGCGTGAGCCTGATCGTTGACGCAGCACCGCTGGTCGCTCTGGGGGATGCTCGAGACCCGCTGCACGCCGCGGTCGGCGACCTGCTGCGCGCCGAAGCCGGTGACCTGGTCGTCCCCGCGCCGGTATCGGCCGAAGTCGACTACCTGATCCGGCGTCGCGGAACCCCGGCGGCGGCCCGGGCGTTTCTGCGCGACGTGGCCTCGGGGCGGTTCCGGGTCGAGGGACTGACCGCCGACGAGCACGGCACGGTGGCGCGGCTGGATGAACAGTACGCCGACCTCGATCTCGGGCTGGCCGATCTCTCCGTGGTGATCCTGGCTCACCGTTTCCGGACCAGGCGGCTGCTGACCTTCGATGAGCGTCACTTCCGCGCGGTCACGCCGCTGTCGGGCGGCAGTTTCATGCTGCTGCCGCGCGACGGGGGCGGGGAGGGTGAACCACGGACCGTTCGGTCAAAATAATAATTGGGCCGAACGGATCGTGGTGCTACGGGCCCGTGCCGAAGACGCGGCTCACCGTGATGTCGGCGGGCTCGAGGCGGATGAGGTCGTCCCTGCCGACCAGGGCGCCGGCGGCGACCAGGCGGTTGGCCTGGCGCAGGCGCATCCGGTCGATGGCGTTGCGGACGCTGCGGGCGTTGGCGAAGCGGGGCTGGGCCATGCGCAGCGCCATGTACTCGCGGAAGGCCTGGCGGGCGGCGGGTGAGAGGCGGTGGCTCTCCCGGGCCACCATGAGGTCGGCGATGCGGGCCAGTTCATCGAGGGTGAAGTCGGGGAAGTCGATGTGGTGCGCGATGCGGGAGGCCATTCCCGGGTTGGAGGTGAAGAAGGAATCCATCCGGTCGCGGTACCCGGCCAGGATGACGACCAGGTCGTCGCGCTGGGCCTCCATGACCTGGAGCAGGATCTCGATCGCCTCCGGCCCGTAGTCGCGTTCGCTGTCGGCCCGGTACAGGTAGTAGGCCTCGTCGATGAGCAGCACGCCGCCCATGGCCCGGTTGAGCACCGCCTTGGTCTTGGGCGCGGTGTGGCCCACGTACTCCCCGACCAGGTCGTCGCGGGTGGCGCTGACCAGGTGGCCGCGGCGCAGGTAGCCCAGGCCCTTAAGGATCTCGGCCATGCGCAGCGCGACCGTGGTCTTGCCGGTGCCGGGGCTGCCGGTGAAGCACATGTGCAGCGTGGGGCGGGTGGAGGTGAGGCCGAAGCGGGCGCGGAGCCGGTCGATGACCAGGAACTTCACGCGGAGTCCGCGGCCGGGATGCTCACCTCGAACTCCACCCCCACCTCGTCCTTCAGCTTGAGCGCGCCGAAGAAGCCGACGTAGGGCTTGAGCCCGAGGCCCGTCTGGACCACCGTGGCCGAGCCGCGGTACCGGCCGGGCCCGGGTTCGGACACCTGCAGCCGGACCGGCTCGCTCTGCCCGTTGAGGGTGAACGTGCCCTCGACGGCGCCGCCGCTGGAGCCGAAGCGGACGATCTTGGAGGAGGTGAAGCTGGCCGTGCCGGTGCCGAGGATGGAGCTCATCTGCTTCTTGATCTCGCCGCGGTCCCGGTCACTGAGGGGCTTGGCGCCGCCGGTGCCGTCGCGGACTTCCAGCGAGCCGAGGTCGAACTCGGCCTTCACCGTCGCCGCGGTGATACCGCCCGCCGCGTCGTCCGGCACCTCGACCTGCGCCGACCAGCGGGTGACCTCGATGGTCAGGTCGTGACCGGCCCGGGCGGCGATGCCTTGCCGACCCGTCTTGAGGACGACGCGCCCGTTATCCGGCCCGAGCCGGTAGTTACCTGTAGTAGCAGCCACGGGCCAACCGTACGGGCTAACGCGGGCGGCGGTCCACTGTCAGGGCTGTGCGGTCAGGGCTGTGCGGTCAGGGCCGCGCGGTCAGGGCAGGGGGAAGTCGCCGAACAGCTCGCGGATCCGGCGCAGGTCACGCAGCCGCGGCTCGGTGGCGCCGCCGACCCAGCGGCTGACCGTCTTGACCGAAACCCCGAGCTGGCGGGCGGCGACCTCCATGGTCATGCCCTCGCGGCGCAGCGCGGCCGCCATCCAGTCGGCGAACGCCGTCTCGTCCCCGTCCTGGCCGATGCCCAGCCCGTCCGCGCCGACCCTGCCGGGCTCCTGGGACTTGAGCAGCGAGGCCAGCGCGTCCAGGCCCGCGGGCGTGCCGATCTGGGCGCCGGAGCGAAGCACGTCGACCTCGACGTGGTCGGGGAAGATCCGGAAGGAGACGTTGATCGCGCCGGTCTCGCCGGCCGCCTCGAGCAGTGCCTGGGCGACGGTCTCGCCCACCTCGCGGTTGTCGTCCTCGGACAGCGGTGACTGGGACAGGCAGCGGCGGACGAAGTCGCGGATGTCAGGAATAGACGACGGGCGCGCGGGGAATGTCTGCGACAGGACCACGACCGGCACAACCTCGACCTTGTCGCTGATCAAGTCGGCACGATGTTCCATCGCCACCCCTCGGGTCGCCAAAGACGGTGAAGCGCCCCGGTGGCCGCTGTCACCGGGGTATGACACTGAGGGTACGTGGAATATGTCCCTGCGGACGAGTCGGAACGGATAGACAGTTGTGTCTAGCAGGACGACTCTTCTGTCTTGAGATCTCCACGTCACAGGAATAGGCTGGCGTCACCGGTGATGGCGCCGTTGCCGTGAGCCGGCTTCTTATGAGCATGTGATGAGCGGTCAGCGTGCCGGCGCATCTCGTCGGCGAGCTACTGGGCCACACCGAGAACGAGCCCGGCTGGCCCAGCAATACCGCACTGCCCCGTCCATCTACCTCTTGGCGGCGACCGAAGGGGTGGCCGCCTTCGCACCCTCCGTCACCAGGAGGGCGAGGATTCCAGCCGCGACACACGGTCGCGCTGTTGGTTCGCGGTTCATCGGCCCGGTAGTCCGGAAGCCTCCCCGTGGATGTAGCGGGATGGGGAGGTGGGTGGGGTACCCCGCCGCGGTCCCGCACATGTCCGGTTGGTTATCGCGGACGTGCTCACCGTAGCGCCCCGCACCGAGATTTCACGGAGGGAGGGAGCGGCGTTCGTCCCCGGCTCGGACGCCGGGCTGCAGCGCCGCGATCTCGATGACCCAGGCCGCGGAAGAGCCTGTCCTGCATATTCTCTGGATGAACGGGGGCCTCGGTTGTGACGGGGACTCGGTGGCGCTGACCGCCGCGACCCAGCCGAGCATCGAGGAAATCGTGCTCGGGGCGCTGCCGGGGCTGCCCAAGGTGGCGGTGCACTGGCCGCTGATCGACTTCGAGTGCGGGCCGGAGCAGGGCGCCGACAACTTCATCGAGTGGTGGCACAAGGCCGACCGGGGCGAACTCGACCCGTTCGTCCTGGTCGTCGAGGGATCGATCCCGAACGAGGCGATCAAGTCCGAGGGTTACTGGTGCGGCTTCGGCAACAACCCGGCGACCGGGCAGCCGATGACCACCAGCGAGTGGCTCGACCGGCTGTCCCCCAAGGCCACGGCCATCCTGGCCGTGGGTACCTGCGCCACCTACGGCGGCATCCACGCCATGGCGGGCAACCCGACCGGCGCCATGGGCGTGCCGGACTACCTCGGCTGGAGCTGGAAGTCCAAGGCCGGCCTGCCGATCGTGTGCGTGCCGGGCTGCCCGATCCAGCCGGACAACCTGTCCGAGACCATCCTGTACCTGCTCTACCAGGTCGCCGGGCAGGCGCCGATGATCCCGCTGGACGAGGCGCTGCGGCCCAAGTGGCTGTTCGACGCCACCGTGCACCAGGGCTGCGACCGGGCCGGGTACTACGAGGAGGGCGAGTTCGCCACCGAGTACGGCTCGCCCACGTGCCTGGTCAAGCTGGGCTGCTGGGGCCCCGTGGTCAAGTGCAACGTGCCCAAGCGGGGCTGGATCAACGGCGTGGGCGGCTGCCCGAACGTGGGCGGCATCTGCATCGCCTGCACGATGCCCGGCTTCCCGGACAAGTTCATGCCGTTCATGGACAAGCCGCCGGGCGCGACGGTATCGACGGCCGCCAGCGGCATGTACGGCACGGTCATACGCAGCCTCCGGAGCTTCACCGCCAAGACGGTGGACAAGGAGCCGAAGTGGCGCGTGAAGGGCTCCGAACTCCGCACCGGCTACCAGAAGACGTGGTGAACATACGATGACCTCGCTTGAATACCCGCCGTCCACTGACGCCGGCGATGCCGAACTCACCGAGATGACCTGGGATCCGATCACCCGGATCGTGGGCAGCCTGGGTATCTATACCAAGATCGACTTCAAGGCCAAGCGGGTCGCGGAGTGTCACAGCACCTCGTCGATCTTCCGCGGCTACAGCATCTTCATGAAGGGCAAGGACCCGCGGGACGCGCACTTCATCACCAGCCGGATCTGCGGGATCTGCGGTGACAACCACGCGACCTGCTCGGTCTACAACCAGAACATGGCCTACGGGGTCCGCCCGCCGCACCTCGGTGAGTGGATCATCAACCTGGGCGAGGCCGCGGAGTACATGTTCGACCACAACATCTTCCAGGAGAACCTGGTCGGGGTGGACTTCTGCGAGAAGATGGTGGCCGAGACCAACCCCGGCGTGCTGGAGATGGCCAACGCCACCGAGGCCCCGCACGCGGGCGACCACGGCTACCGCACCATCGGCGACATCATGCGCTCGCTGAACCCGCTGGAAGGCGAGTTCTACCGCGAGGCGCTCCAGGTCAGCCGGTCCACCAGGGAGATGTTCTGCCTGATGGAAGGCCGCCACGTACACCCGTCCACGCTGTACCCGGGCGGGGTGGGCACGGTCGCGACGGTGCAGCTGTTCACCGACTACCTGACCCGGCTGATGCGCTACGTGGAGTTCATGAAGCGGGTCGTGCCGATGCACGACGACCTGTTCGACTTCTTCTACGAGGCGCTGCCCGGATACGAGGAAGTCGGCCGGCGGCGGGTGCTGCTCGGCTGCTGGGGCAGCCTCAACGACCCCGAGCACTGCGACTTCACCTACCGGAACATGGCCTCGTGGGGCCGGAAGATGTTCGTCTCCCCCGGCGTGGTGGTCGACGGGCAGCTGGTCACCAACAGCCTGGTCGACATCAACCTGGGCATCAGGATCCTGCTCGGTCACTCGTACTACGAGGACTGGGAGGACAAGGAGATGTTCGTCACCCACGACGAGCTCGGCAACCCGGTCGACCGGCGCCACCCGTGGAACCAGCACACGATCCCGCGGCCCGCCAAGCGCGACTTCGACGACAAGTACAGCTGGACCATGTCGCCGCGCTGGTTCGACGGAAAGGACTACCTGCCGCTGGATACCGGCGGCGGCCCCATCGCCCGGCTGTGGGCCACCGCGCTGGGCGGCCTGGTCGACTTCGGTTACGTGCAGTCCACCGGGCACAGCGTGAAGATCAACCTGCCGCGGACCATGTCCCGGCCGGAAACGACCTTCGAGTGGAAGATCCCGGTGGACAAGCAGGGCCAGCCGCTGTCCAACGCGATCGAGCGGGACCGGGCCCGGACCTACTTCCAGGCCTACGCCGCCGCGTGCGCGGTGTACTTCGTCGAGCAGGCGCTGGCCGAGATCCGGGCCGGACGGACCAAGACCTGGGAATCGTTCACCGTGCCCCAGGACGCGTTCAGCGTCGGCTTCACCGAGGCGGTGCGCGGCGTGCTGTCGCACCACATGGTGATCAGGGACGGGAAGATCGCGAACTACCATCCGTACCCGCCCACGCCGTGGAACGGCAGCGTCCGCGATACCTACGGGACGCCCGGGCCGTACGAGGACGCGGTGCAGAACACGCCGATCTTCGAGGAGAACCCGCCGGACAACTTCAAGGGCATCGACATCATGCGCGCCGTGCGCAGCTTCGACCCGTGCCTGCCGTGCGGCGTGCACATGTACCTCGGCGGCGGCAAGGTGCTCAAGACGGCCCACTCGCCCACCGGTGTAACACTGGCCATGTGAAATCCGTAGCGGCCGCCCGTCCCGCGAGCCAAAGGGCGCCGGCCCCGCCTGGACCGAGGAGCGACGAAGGAGCGACGAGGGAAGGCGGGGCCTCAAAAGGCGCCCGGAGGCGAGCGGGACATATAAAAGGAGTGTGATGATGGCCGCAGGCCACGATGCGCAAAAGGCGGGCGAGCGGGTCGAAGCGCTGCTCGCCGAGCTGGGATCGCAGGCCGGGCCGCAGGTCGCCGCCACCGCGGAAGAGCTCGTGAGCTGCCTGGTCGATCTGTATGGCGCGGGGCTGGCCCAGATCGTCACCATCATCGGCGCGGACCCGGAGGCCGGCCAGCGGCTGATGGGCCAGCTGGCCGGCGATCCGCTGGTGGAAAGCCTGCTGCTGCTGTACGACCTGCACCCGCTGCCGGTCGCGGACCGGGTCCAGCGCGCGATCGAGGCGGTCATGCCGCAGCTCGGCGCGCACCCGGGCCAGGTGACCTTCGACGGCGTCGACGATCAGGGCGTCATCCACCTGCGCCTGGAGCCCGGCGGGCACGGCTGCGGGTCTTCCTCGGGAGCGGTTCGGGCAGCCATCGAGGAGGCGGCAGTCACGGCGGCGCCGGAGGCGGCCGGCGTTGACGTCGAAGTTGTCACCCCGGAACCGGAGTTGCCGCTGCTGCAGATCTCCCGGCGCCCGACGGCGGCCCGGGGAACCCGATGACCGCCGGCCCGGAGGCATCGAGGGCCGGGGCTACTGGCCTGCGGCGGTTCGTCAAGCGGCAGGCGGGCGCGCGCCCGGGGCCGCCGCCGGGCCTCCCGCCGTCGATCCAGGAGGTCCTGGCCTCGCGAGCGGCGGCCCGCTCCGACCGTGACGTGGCCGAGGGTACCGAGCGGTGCGAGATGTGCCGCGAGGTGCTCGGTGAGCGGCACGGGCACGTCGTGGACCTGGAGAAACGGTCGCTGGCCTGTACCTGCCGCGCGTGCTATCTGCTCTTCACCCATGAGGGGGCCGCGGGCGGCCGGTACCGGGCCGTGCCGGAGCACGTCTTCCACGACCCGGGCCGGCTGCTCACCGACGCGGACTGGAACGAGCTGCAGATCCCGGTGGCCATGGCGTTCTTCTTCTGTAACTCGTCCCTAGGACGTGTGGTGGCCGGCTACCCGAGCCCCGGCGGCGCGACCGAGTGCGAGCTGGACCTGGCGGCCTGGGACCGGCTGGCCGCCGCCTACCCGCTGCTCGGGACGCTGGCCCCGGACGTGGAGGCCATCTTCGTCAACCGCACTGACGACGGCAGTGTTAGCCCGGGGGGACGACCCCCCCAAACCCCCCCGAATTACGAGGTCTTCCTGATCCCGATCGACGAGTGCTACTCGCTGGTCGGCGAGCTGCGGATGAAATGGCAGGGGTTCGACGGCGGCGCGGAGGCCCGCGCGGCCCTGGCCATCTTCCTGGACGGGTTGCGGCGGCGCGCGGTGCTGCTGGAGGGTAGGAGAAGCGACCCGGACCTGATGCCCGGACCGCGCCAGCCCGAGCTGGAAGAACGCTGACATGGCAGACCTCATCTTCGGCTGCACAGGCGCGACCGCGGAGCGGTACGCGGCGACTCCGACGCTCACGTTCTCGCTGACCATCACCGAGCGTTCGGGCGTGCGGGTGCACGCCATCGCGCTGCGCTGCCAGATCCGCATCGAACCGCACCGCCGGCGGTACTCCGCGGCCGAGGCGCAGCGGCTGCACGACTTGTTCGGTGACCCGTCGCGCTGGGCTGAGACGGTCAAGCCGATCCAGCTCGCCACGGTGACCACGATGGTCCCCGCGTTCACCGCGGTGACCGAGGTCGACCTGCAGGTACCGGTCACCTATGACCTGGAGGTGACCTCGGCCCGCTACCTGTACGGGCTGGACGACGGCACGGTCCCCCTGCTCCTGCTGTTCAGCGGGACCGTCTTCGTGGCCAATGGCGACGGCTTCTCGGTCGAGCTGGTGCCGTGGAGCGCCGAGGCCTCCTACCGGATGCCGGTGAGCATCTGGCGGGAGCTGGCGGACGTCCACTTCCCCAACAGCGCGTGGCTGCGCTGCAGCCGCGAGACGCTGGACGAGCTGTCCGCGTTCAAGGCCAAGCGCGCCCTGCCCACCTGGGACTCGACCCTGGAGGCGCTGCTGGCCGAGGCCCGCCAGGCGGAGGCGGGTGCTTCGGGGCCCGGATCCGCTGGCGTGCCCGGGGCCGCCGCCGATCCCGAGGGTCCGGCGGAGGCGACCGGCTATGAATAACACGGGCATGAATGACACGGGCATGAACGACGCGGGCGTGAGCCTGGACGCGGTGCGCCGCATCGCCGACGCGGTCCTCTACGAGGGCTACATCCTGTACCCGTACCGGGCCTCGTCGCAGAAGAACCGCAGCCGCTGGCAGTTTGGCGTGGTGATGGCGCCCGGATACGCCGCCGTCGACCCCTCCGAGAGCAGCGTCACCCAGTCCGAGTGGGTGCTCGAGCACTCCGGGCAGCCGACGGTCCAGGTCATCCTGCGGTTCCTGCAGGTCCAGCGGCGCAGCACGGAGGGCGCGGCGGGCGCCTGGGACGAGGCGATGGAACGCGAGATCGAGTTCACCGCCGGTCCCGAGGAGCTGCTCGGCCCGGGTCTGGTCAGGGAGTTCTCGGTTCCGGGTGGGGAAGATCGCGAACCGTCACCAGACGCGGGGATCGCGGTCCGGCGCCGGGAACCCCTGGCCGGCCTGGTTTCCGTTCGCACCACCCCCGTGCCGGGCCCATGGCGGGCGGTCCGGCTCCAGATCCGGGTGGAGAACCGGACCGCGGCCGAGCCCGAGCCCGCGGTCAGGGACGACGCGCTGCCGACCGCACTGGTCGCGGCGCACGTGATCGCGACCGTCTCGGGCGGCGACTTCATCTCGATGACCGATCCGCCGGAGTGGGCCAAGCCCGCCGTGGCCGAGTGCCAGAACACCGGCGTCTGGCCGATCCTGGCCGATCCGGACGGCGGGCGCAAGGTCGTGCTGGCCTCGCCGATCATCCTGTACGACCACCCGGAACTGGCCCCGGAGAGCCCGGGCGAGCTGTACGACGGCACCGAGATCGACGAGATCCTCACCCTGCGCACGCTCGCGCTGTCGGACGAGGAGAAACTCGAGGCCCGGGCCACCGACCCCCGGGCGGCCGCGCTGATCGACCGGGTCGAGGCGATGGACGCGCCGACCCTGGAACGGCTGCACGGCACCATCCGGGCTCTGCGTCCTGGCGCCTCCGGCGCGGGGCGTCCTGGCGCCTCCGGCGCGGGGCGTCCTGGCGCCTCCGGCGCGGGGCGTCCTGGCGCCTCCGGCGCGGGGCGTCCTGGCGCCTCCGGCGCGGGCGGGTTCCCGGCCGACTACGACCCGTCGGTGCCGTGGTGGGATCCGGAGGCCGACGCGTCGGTGTCCCCGGATACCGACTCGGTGCTGATCGCCGGGCAGCAAGTGGCCCGCGGCAGCCTGGTCCGGCTGCGACCGGGCAAGCGCCGCGCCGACGCCCAGGACATGTTCCTGGCCGGGCGGGTCGCCGAGGTCCAGGCCGTGCTGCTCGACGTCGAGGACCAGCCGTACCTGGCCGTGGCGCTGACCGATCACCCCGACCCGGAACTGAGCATCGCGCACGGGCGGTTCTTGTACTTCATGCCCGACGAGGTGGAGCCGTGCGAGGGGGGGACCGCATGACCGGACGGATCCTGGTGGCGGGTGTGGGCAACGTCTTCCTGCGTGACGATGCGTTCGGCGTCGAGGTCGTCCGGCTGCTCGTCGAGCGCCCGCAGCCGGACGGCGTGCAGATCCGGGACTACGGCATCCGCGGCGTCCACCTGGTCTACGAGCTGCTCGACGGGTACGACCTGTTCGTGCTGGTGGACGCGGCGCCGCGGGGCGAGGCTCCGGGCACGGTGAGCGTGCTCGAGGTGGAACTGCCCAGCCCGGAGGCCCAGCCGCTCATCGACGCGCACAGCCTGACCCCGGACGCGATCTTCGGGCTGCTGTCCTCGCTGGGCGGCCACCCGGGGCGGAACCTGGTGGTGGCGTGCGAGCCAGCCGAGGTCGACCCAGGCATGGGCCTGTCCGACCCGGTGCGGGAGGCCCTGCCGCACGCGGTCCGGGCCGTGGAGGAGATCCTGGCCCAGGCGACGGGGGCTGGCCCGCAAGCAGACGTGCAGGAAGCAGCGGACGAGCAGGAGTGCATAGCGGCGGACTTAACCCGACATCTGGATGAACCGACTCAGGAAGGAGGTGCTCAGGATGCTGAGCAGGCTGGTCAAGGCGGTAGTCATCGCGGCGGTGCTGGCGCTGGTGATTGATTCACTGCCGGATATCAAGCGGTACCTCGAAATTCGCGAGATGTAACCCGCGCACGCCAGGAAGGACGTGAGGGGCGTGGAAGTTGTCATCGGTTTCGCGGTCGGCTACTACATCGGCACCCGCCAGGGGCGCAAGGGGCTGCAGGAGGCGATCGACTCGGCTCAGGCGATCATGGCTTCCCCGGAGACCCGGAAGTTCCTGAGCGAGGCCATCAACACGTTCGAGACCGTGGCCGGCCCGGCCATGGAACGCGTGGGCCGCAGGTCCAACAGCGGGAGCCGGGCCGCGCTCTTCGGCAGCGTGGTGGACGAACTCATCGAGCGGCGCGCCCGCCGCGCGGCGTGATCGCCAAGGTCTGAACACCTGGGAGCGGCATGCATGAATTCGGCTTGTGCGAAGGCGTGGTGGACGCGGTGCGCCAGCGCGCCGGCGGTCGCCGGGTAACGGGGGTGCGGGTCCGGTTCGGAGTCCGGCACGCCGTCGACGAGGAATCCCTGGCCCAGGCGTTCAGCATGATCGCTGAAGGAACCGAGGCGGCCGGCGCCGCCGTCGAGCTCGTGACGGTGCCGGCCGCCATCGACTGCCCGGACTGCGGGTACAGCGGCGAGACCACCGACCTGCTGGCCACCTGCCCGCGCTGCGCGAGTAACAACGCCCAGATCAGCGGCGGCGACGAGATGGTCCTGGAATCGATCACGTACGCGGCGCCGCCGGTGACTGCGCCGCCTCGGTGACCGGGGCGGCAGGCCCTGACACCGGCGGCCGCGATGGGTAGGCCATGTGCCTGGGCTATCCCGGCCCAGCTGGTCGGAGTGGCGATGACCGGCCTCGTCGACCGGGCCTGGTCCGACTGGGCCGGCGTGCAGCCGGCGTGATCAACATCGGCGCTGCTCGAGGAGCCGCTCCGGGCCGGGGATGGGTCGCTGGTGCACATGGGCTGCGCGCTGGCACGGCCATGGACCGGCTCGGACGAGGCGCGGGACGCGCGCTGGCGCGCGCTCGGCGCGCGAGCTGGACCTGGTCAACCACCGCGTCGAGCACGCCGGAGCCGTAGCCGTCCTCGGCTGACCGCCGGGGTGGCATGCCTAGCCGACCAGGCCGACACCGGCGGCCCGCTGATGCCCGTCCGCTACGCCTAGCCGCCGCCGAACACCCCTCGGCCAGTAAGCCGCGAAAAGGGCCGCGGAGCCCGATTCGCCGACGCTCCTCCGCGCTGAGTACGAACAGGCCGAGGCAGGCGTCAGGTCGACCGCGGCCTGGTCCAGCTGAGCCCAGGCGTTCGCCGGCGCCTGGCCGTACCTGGAGCTGATCGCGGCCGGCTGTCGGCATCGGTGACCCGCTGGACCGCCGCGTGGTGAGGCCTACTGGGTCGGCAACGACCTGCTGGGCACAGGTGCCCGGTCAGCCGAGATCGGCGACTCGATGCAGGACCGGTTCCGGCACCGGCTCGGCGGCAACTTCCCGTTCCTGGCCGAAGGGGTGCAGGCCAGCGGGGTGCCGCACCACAGCTTCGCCGTCTTCTGCGTGTACCCGTGGACCGGCCCGCTGAGCGACGACCGCAAGGCCAAGCACGCGCTCATGGTCCTGGACCGGTGCCGGATCCGGTGGGGCCAGGTGACGGCCTTGCAGGGCGACCAGGCCACCGTCGAGTGCCGGCCGCTGTGCTGGGACGGGCGGCTGCTGACCCTCGGCGAGCCGGCGACCGAGACGGCCCGGCTGGCCCTGGACGGCTCGGCAGTGCTCATGTCCGGCGCGCACGGCATCGGCCCGGGCCACTGGGTCTCGCTGCACTGGGACTGGATCTGCGACCGGCTCACCCAGCGCCAGCTGCGCGCCCTGCGCGGCTTCACGCTGCGCCACCTGGACCTGGTCAACCACCGCGTCGAGCACCCCGGGACGCTCGCCGTCCTCGGCTGACCGGCCGCGCTCGAACCGTCGGCGCCGAGCCCGGCGTCGTGCCGGAAGAGCACCAATGATTTCTCACCAGAACGGGCCCTGGGCCAAAGACGACGCGCGGTAGCGTATACAAAACGTCGTTCGGGGGAACGGTGCTGGTATGCGGGCGGTAGGGACGATGACCATGCGGCGGGTGGCGGGAGTGGCCGCGGTGACCGTACTGGCGCTGGTGGCGGCGGGGTGCTCCGGGGGCGGGCACGGGACCACCCAGGTCAGCGCGGCGGGCCATACCGCAGCGGCGGGGACCGGAGCCGGGACCCCGTCGAGGGCCGGGCCAGCGGCGCCGCGGGTGAGGATCACGCCGGCGAACGGCGCCAGGCAGGCCGATCCGTCGGCGGGGATCACCGTCACGGCGGCCGGGGGGACGCTGACCCACGTCACCGTGCGGACCTCCGGGGACGCGGTGACCGGCAGCCTGACCCAGGCCGGGACGGTGTGGCGCAGCCAGTGGGCGCTCGGCGTCTCGCAGGCCTACACGGTCACGGCCACGGCTTCCGGCACGGGCGGCACGGTGACCGCGACCAGCGCGTTCCGAACGCTGGCGCCCGGCCAGACGTTCACCACCGAGATCCTCGAGGGCTACCACCAGGCCTACGGCGTCGGGATACCGATCATCTTGTACTTCAGCCAGCGGATCACCGACAAGGCCGCGGTCGAACGGGCCCTGCAGGTCACCACGTCGGTGCCGGTGGTCGGTTCCTGGTACTGGGACGATCCCTGCAACATGGCTCCGACCTGCGTCTACTTCCGGCCGCGGGACTACTGGCCGAGCGGGACCACGGTCAGCTTTACCGGGCACCTGGACGGCGTGCAGGGCGCGCCGGGCGTGTACGGCGCGCACACCCTGACCCAGACCTTCGACATCGGCGCGTCGCTGATCGCGGTCGCGAACACCCGGACCCACCGCACCCAGATCTACGACAACGGCAAGCTCCGCTACGACTGGCCGATCAGCTCGGGGCGGCCGGGCGACGACACGCCCGACGGGAGCTACCTGACCATCGAGAAGGCCAACCCGGTGCAGATGACCGGCCCGGGCTACAGCCTGTCGGTGCCCTGGTCGGTGCGGTTCACCTTCAGCGGGGACTACTACCACGACGCCTACTGGTCGGTGGGCGAGCAGGGCTTCGAGAACGTCAGCCACGGCTGCGTCAACCTGGCCCCCGCCGACGCCGAAACGTACTACAACCTAGCCGTACCCGGGGACCCGATCACGGTGATGGGCAGCCCGAAGGGCGGCACCTGGGGCAACGGCTGGACCGAGTGGTTCCTGACCTGGCCGCAGTACCTGCGGGGCAGCGCGCTGCACGAGGCCGTGCAGGCCGGGCCGGGCGGCAGCACCTTCGTCGACCCGTCGACCCTGCCGCCCTCGACCGCAAACGCGCCCCTGCAGACCTCTCCGGCCGGCAACTCGGCCGCGCGGTAGCCGGCCAGGGCCGGCCGGCAACTCGGCCGCGGTAGCCGGCCCGGGCCGCGCGTCGCCTAGCGCGGGAGCGGCGGCAGGACGTCCGGCGTGTACGGCCAGCAGACACCCGCGCTGGCCAGGACCAGCCGCTGCACCTGCTGCCCGGAGCGGGTGTAGTCCTCGAGCAGCCGCCCGCCGGGGCGGGATACGCCCGTGCAGCCGGTGTACGTGGCGAGCAGGGTGGCGACCACCGGGCCGTGCGGGCGGTCTCGGAAGGTCAGCCGCATCGCGGCGGCGTTGTCTGCCGCGCAGCTCAGCTCGCCGACGGGGAACGGCGAGAGGCCGTTGATGACCGCCGCGATCCGGGCCACCTTGGCCGGGTCGGTGATCGTGAACGCGTGGTCGAGGTGGTGCAAGCTGACGTTGGGGTCTTGGCCGAACACCGGGGTCACGGTCAGCACCCGGGCGCCGGACGGGACCGTCCCGGCGGACGCGCTGGGTGTCCAGGCGGTCAGGCCGAGCACGACGGCGGCGGTGGCGGCGACCACTGCGAGCGGGAATACGATGCGGCGCCGGGCGGGCCGGGCCGCCGTGAGGAAGAGCGTCATGGCACTGGGACGGGCGTCCCGGCGCTCCCGTTCCGGCCGCTACCGAACCGTTACTGACCGGTGTCAGCCGGGCCGGACGGGGTGACCACGAACTGGCGCAGGTACAGGTCGCGGAAGGTGACCGGGCCGCGGGGGCCGGGCACGGCGTCGATGTTGATCCCGGTCTCGGGCACGGACAGCAGCTTGAACCCGTCGAGCAGGCGGGTGGTGGCGTTCCAGAACGCGCCGGTCCCGGCGTAGGCGCCGAGGAACTGCGCGGCGGCCGCCTGGTCCGCGGTCACGATCGCGGCGGCCAGGCCCGAGGTCTCCTCGTTGGCGATCAGCGCGGCCGCGTACGCGCCGTCGGCGGGCGCGACCGTGACGGTCGCTTCATGGCCCGGCGTCCAGCGCCCACTCGTGGCCGAGCGGGTGGGCGTGCGGGGGCAGCGACGCGGCGATGCCCAGCCGGTTCAGCAGCGTGAGGGTCAGCGGCACCAGCGAGTCCCACCGGTTCGGGTGGACGAGCAGCAGGTTGAGCCGGTTGCACACGCCGAGCCGGTCCAGGCTGGCCTCGATGAGCTGCTCCGCCATCGAAGCGTCGGCGGCCTCATCCAGGTACAGCACCGCGCCGCCGTCGGCGTGGGCCATGGTCCGCACCCCGTGCCGGGCCGCCTCGGCGGCCAGCGACCGGGTGCTGTCCCCGCTGCCGCGCAGGATGACCAGCGGGATCAGGCCGGGCTGGCTGACCAGCGCCCGGGCCGAGTCCTGGCCGGGCACCCGGACCAGCTGGACCATCGCGGGGTCGAGCCCGGCCCGGCCGAGCGCGGGCGCGATGACGTGGTCGGCCAGCGCGATGGCCGAACGGATCGCGGCCGACCCCGTGCGCAGCACGCCCGCGTTGCGCGACTTGACGAACTGGGAGGCGATGTCGACCACCACGTTGGGGCGGGCCTCGAAGTTGGCCCCGATCACCCCGACCGGACGCCGGCACTCCTCCAGGCGCAGGCCGCCCGGCAGCTCCCTGATCGTCCGCCGTGAGGGCTCGGCCGGGATTTCTGCTAGCGCGTCGAGCTGGCCGGCCATGGCCTCCAGCCGGGCGTCGTCCAGGCGCAGCCGGTCCGCCAGCGCGTCCCGGATCCCGTCGGCCCGGGCCGCGCGCAGGTCCTCGGCGTTGGCCTCGAGGACCTCGGCGGACCGGCGGCCCAGCTCGCCGGCCATGGCGCGTAGCGCGTCGTCCAGGCGTTCGGCCGGGACCACGGCCAGGCCGGGGACGGTGGCGCGGGCGGCCCGGGCGGCGGCCTGCACCGCGGCCTGCACCGGGGGCGGCACTGGGGCCGGCACTGGGGGCAGCGTGTCAGCGACGTCGGTGGTCATGAGGGTTCCTCTTGGTCGGGGGGGATGGTGGCCGGCACGGTCTCCAGGTCAGGCGTCCGGGACGCGCGCAGGGGCGGCGCCTCCAGCGCGCAGTACCTCCCGCTCGGGGTGGTCGCGGCGCCCACCGCCCGGGACGGGTTGCGGATGGTGAGCGCGGCCAGCACGCCCCCCGCGGCGCAGAACACCGCGGCGATCACGGCCGCCATCCGGAAGCCATGGGCCAGCAGCGCGGGGTGCAGGTAGCTGTTCCCGGTAATGCCGGCCAGCGCGGGCAGCACCGCCACCGCGATCAGGCCGGCCGCCCGGGCCACGTCGTTGTTGACCGCCGAGGCGACGCCCGCGTGATCGGCCGGCGCGGCGGCCAGGGCGGTCGCGGTCAGCGGCGCGACCATGATCGCCACCCCCAGCCCGAACACCACCACCCCGGGCAGCACCTCGGTCAGGTAGCCGCCGGACCCCCCGATCCTGGTGAACAGCAGGAACGACGCGGCGATGACCAGCGGCCCGACCGACATCTGCAGCCGGGGGCCGATCCGGGAGGCCAGCCTGCCGGAGCGCGACGACAGGGCCAGCATGATGAACGTCACCGGCAGCAGCGCCGCCCCGGACGCCAGCGGGCTGTAGCCGCTGACCACCTGCAGCACGGTGGGGAGCAGGAACAGCAGCCCGCCGAGCGCCGCGTAGACCACGAACGTCTCCGCGTTGGCCGCGGAGAACTGCCGGGACCTGAACACCCCGAGCGGCAGCATCGGCTGCGGCTCCCTGTCCTCGACCCAGATGAACAGGGCGAGCAGCGCCGCCCCAACGCCCAGCGGCACCAGCACCGGCACCGAACCCCAGCCGTACGAGGAGGCCGCGATCAGCCCGTACGTGATCCCGGCCAGCGCGCCGCTGATGCAGGCGGCCCCCTTGACGTCCAGCCTTGGCACGGGCCCGGGCGCCTTGGTCTCCGGCACGTGCCGGGCGGTAATGAGCAGCACCGCCACGGCCAGCGGCAGGTTGATGAAGAACACCAGCCGCCACGACACCGCGCCGATCAGGTACCCGCCCAGGAACGGCCCGATCGCGGTGGCCAGGCCGCCCAGGCCCGACCAGGCGCCGATGGCGGCCGCGCGGTCCTCCGGGGCGAAGGAGGCCTGCAGGATGGCCAGGCTGCCGGGGACCAGCAGCGCCCCGCCGACCCCTTGCAGGGCCCGGGCCGCGATCAGCACCTGCACCGACGGGGCCACCCCGCACAGCAGCGAGGCCAGCGCGAACCACACGACGCCGATGCTGAATACCTTCCGCCGCCCGTAGCTGTCCCCCAGCGTCCCGCCGAGCAGCAGCAGCCCGGCCAGGGTCAGCGTGTACGCGTCGACCACCCACTGGACGCTGGACACGCCGGTGTGGAAGTCCCGCCCGATGGCGGGCAGCGCGATGCCGACCACGGTGGCGTCCAGGGCGGCGATCCCCGAGCCCAGCACGGTGGCGGCCACCACCCACCGGCCCCGGGTGCTCGACATCCGCAGGCCGGGGTCGTCGGTCTCCGATGCTGGGGTCTGAGTCACAGCGGCACGCACCACGTTCCGTTCGGCATAATTCAAGATCTAAATTAGTCCGAACGGACCCGGGTTACACAGTCTTAGCCTGGCCCTCGTTCGCCTCCGGGGCGCTTTCAAGGCGCTCCCTTCCCTCCTCGCTCGTTCCTCGCTCGTCAGTCCAGGCAGCGCCGCGCCCCTTTGGCTCGCTCGGACGGGTGGCCAGCACCGAACCGCCCAGGATCAGCACGAAGGAGACGCCGATCGCGGCGGTCAGGTGCTCGCCGAGGACCAGGACGCCGAGCGCCACCGCGACGGCGGGGTTGACGTAGGTGATGACGGTGGCGCGGGCCGGGCCGACCTCGGCGATGAGGCGGAAGAAGATCAGGAACGCGGCCGCGGTGCAGACCACGCCCAGCCCGGCCAGGGCCAGCAGCACCTCGGCCGACGGCACGTGCTGGGGCCAGGTGAGCGCGGCGAACGGCGCGTAGACGATCGCGGCCGCGCCCAGGCAGACGGTGTTGACCGCGACCGGCGGCAGCGCAGACAGCTTGCGGTTGGCGATCAGCGGGCCGATCGAGTAGCCGAGCGCGGTGCCCAGCACCATCAGGACCGGCACCGCGGTGCCCCGGCCCGCACCCGGCCCGGCCAGCAGGGCCACCCCGCCCAGCCCGACGGCCAGCCCGGCCCACCGGATCGCGCTCAGCTGGCCTTCATTGGGCCGGCCGCCGGAGCGGGTCAGCCAGGCCAGCAGCGCGCTGAAGATCGGCACCGCGGCGACGAGCAGGCCGCTGGTCGAGCTGGGCAGGTGCTTCTCGGCGGTGGACAGCAGCGCGAACGGCCCGACGATCTCGAACGCGGTGAACGCGGCCAGCCACCCGGCGTACCCCTTGAGCGCGCGCAGGTGCCCGCCGCGGATCGCCGCGGGCAGGAGCAGCAGCGAGCCGAGTCCGACCCGGGTGAAGACCAGTACCGGTACCGAGACCCCGCCGTCCGCCACCTTGATCAGCAGATAGGGGATGCCCCAGATCACGCCCATCGCGGCGAACAGCAACCATCCGCGCCTGCTCACCAGGTCAGCTTAGGTGAGCAGGGATTCCGGGCCAATCGGCCGCGTGGCGCGCTCGGCCGCGGGGCGGTTAGGCTGCTCGGGTGATCTCAGCGCAGGCCGCGGCGGACTCCGGGGCGGACTCCGGGGCCCGGGCGGGCCAGGTGGGCGCGTTCGGGGGGTTCCGGACGCGGTGGGCGCTGCTGCTGTCGGTGGCGGGCGGGCTGGCCGTGTTCGCGTCGTCCCCGCCGCTGGACGTGTGGCCGCTGGCGTTTGCAGGACCGGGGCTGCTGGTGCTGGCGCTGATCGGGCGGAGCCTGCGTGCCTCGTTCGGGTGCGGCCTGGTGTTCGGGCTGGCCCTGTTCGTGCCGCTGCTGTCGTGGCTGATCAACGTGGCCTGGTACGCGTGGGCCGCGCTGGCCGGGGCCGAGGCGGTCATCTTCGCCATCGTGTGCATCGGCCAGCGGCTGCTGCTCGAGCTGCCGTTCTGGCCTCCGCTGGTGGCGGCGTGGTGGGTGGCGGCCGAGGCGCTCCGGGACCGGTGGCCCTTCGCGTTCCCCTGGGGCCGGCTGGCCATGAGCCAGTCGCTGGCGCCGGACGTCCGCTGGGTGGCCGTCGGCGGGGCGCCGCTGCTGACCTTCCTGGTCGCGCTGACCGGCGCGATGGCGGCCCGGGCGGTGCTGAGTTGTCTCGGGGGGAACGATCCCCCCCAGACCCCCCTGCTCCTGGGGGGACCCATCCCCCCAGACCCCCTTGGGGGGGACCCATCCCCCCAGACCCCCCTTGGGGGGGACCCGTCCCCCCAGACCCCCCTTGGGGGGCCTGGCCGCGGTGGTGACGGCGGGCCTGGTGCTCGCGGGTGGCCTGCTGCCGGTCGACCCGACGGGCGGCGCGCCGACCGCCACGGTGGCGGCGATCCAGGGGAACGTGCCGCGGGCCAGGAACCTGCCGCAGCTGCTGAACGACAGCCAGGTCACCCAGAACCACGTGGCGGCCACCGCGAAGCTGGCCGCGGAGGTGAAGGCGGGCCGCCTGCCCGCGCCCGACGTGGTGATCTGGCCGGAGGACTCCACCGGCCTCGACCCGCGCGAGTACCCCGCTCTCTACGCCCAGATCATGGGCGCGGTGGATACCGCCGGCAAGCCCATCCTGGTCGGCGAGGTGCTGCAGAACCCGCAGCGCAACGTGGGCCAGCTGTGGGTGCCGGGCGCCGGCCCGACCACGTTCTACGTCAAGCGGGAGCTGGTCCCGTTCGGGGAGTACATCCCGTTCCGCGGCATCATCTCGAGCTTCAGCTCCCTGCCGTCGCTGCAGCCGGTGAACTTCACCCCCGGGCGTAAGCCCGTCGTGTTCGACATCGGGACCATGCGGCTGGGCGACGTGATCTGCTACGAGGTGGGCTTCGACGACCTGGTCCGGTCCGAGGTCAACGCCGGGGCGAACGTGCTCGCCCTGCAGTCCAACGACGCGGACTTCGAGCTCGACGGGCAGCTCGGCGAGACCGAGCAGCAGACGGCCATGGCCCGGATCCGCGCCATCGAGAGCGACCGCACGGTGGTGTACGCCTCGACCACCGGGGAGAGCACGATCATCTCGCCTTCCGGCGCGCTGATCGCGCACAGCGGAGTCTGGCAGCAAGCCATCCTGGACGCGCGGGTGCCGCTGGTCAGCTACCGGACGCTCGCCGACCGGGTGGGAGCGTGGCCGGAGTACGTGCTCGTGCTGGTGACCGTGCTGGCGCTGGGTTTCGCGGTTGTCACGCTGCGACGTCGTCGCAACCGGCCGGACGTTTCCGGCGTCTAGCCCTGGTAGGCGCACGTAGTATGCGTACCGGCACGCATTCCGCCGGATTCCCGAAGCCCACGGAGGGGTTACCATGCGTGGCACAGCGCGGATCTACGCCAGCGTCGTGGCGGCGGTGGTGATCGGGCTGCTCACGGCGGCCTGCAGCAGCGCGCCCCCGCAGACGCCGGCCCAGGCCTCGGCCTCCGCGGCGGCCGCGTCCGCCGCGTCGGCGGCCTCGGCTTCTGCGGCGGCTAGGGCACACGCGGCGCTGCTGGCCTCCGAGCTGAAGATCGCCCCGGTCAACGGGAGCCGGAGCGTCGACCCCTCGGCCGGGATCACCGTCACCGCGACCAAGGGCAAGGTGACCAACGTCACGGTGGCGGCGACGGGCGGCGGTACGGTCTCCGGCTCTGTGGGCGACGGCGGCCGGGTCTGGCACAGCACCTGGGCGCTGGCCGTGTCGCAGCGCTACACGGTGACCGCGACCGGCACCGACGGCAGCGGGCAGAAGATCACCACGACCAGTTCGTTCCGCACGCTGGCCCCGGCATCGACGTTCTCGACCGAGATCTACGAGGGTTCGGGCCAGACGTACGGCGTGGGCATGCCGATCATGCTGACGTTCAGCCAGCCGATCACCAACCGGGCCGCGGTCGAGCGGTCGCTGCAGCTCACCACGTCCAGGCCGGTGACCGGCTCCTGGTACTGGGACGACAGCGAGCACCTGTACTTCCGGCCGCGGGACTACTGGCCGGCCAACACCACGGTCAGCTTCGACGGCCACCTGAGCGGGGTGCAGGGCGCCAAGGGCGTGTACGGGGCGGCCAACCTGACCCAGACGTTCACCATCGGCAGGTCGCTCATCGCCGTGGCCAGCACGACCACCCACAAGACGCAGATCTACCTCAACGGCAAGCTCACCTACGACTGGCCGATCAGCACCGGCCGGGCCAGCCTGCCCACGCCCGACGGCACCTACCTGAGCGTGGAGAAGAGCAACCCGGTGCGGATGATCGGCGGCGGCGCGCCCGGCAGCGCCGGCTACTACAACGAACTGGTCAACTGGGCCGTCCGGTTCACCTTCAGCGGCGACTACTACCACTCCGCGCCCTGGTCGGTGGTGGACCAGGGCACCACCAACGTCAGCCACGGGTGCGTGAACCTGCCGCCCGAGGATGCCACCATCTACTACAACATGAGCATCCCCGGCGACCCGATCACGGTCACGGCCAGCACCGCGTCCGGCAAGTGGGACGACGGCTGGACCGAGTGGTTCCTGCCCTTCTCGCAGTACCTGCACGGGAGCGCGCTGGGCATGGCCGTGCAGGCCGGACCGCAGGGCAGCCAGTTCGTCTCGCCGTCGTCGCTGCCCGCGGACAGCGCCTCGGCGCCGCTGGGCACCTCGGCCACCGCCAACTACTACGCGGGCAGCGCGAACATCGGCTGAAATCCGACCGGCAGCCTAAACTTACGACGACCGTACGACCCGGAGCTGAGCCCGAGCACCTCAGTGCCATGCTGAAGCTACTTGCCTTCGTCCTCCCGCTGGGCCCGGACTCCTTCGCGGTCGCCGCTGCGCTCGGCGCCAGCCAGGCCTCCACCGCCTGGCAGCGGCTCCGCATCTCGCTGGTCTTCGTGATCTTCGAAGGCGGGATGCCGCTGATCGGCCTCGTCGTGGGGAGCGCGCTGGCCCGCGGGATCGGGCGCGTCGCCGACTACCTCGCCGCCGCCGCGGTGATCGGCATCGGGATCTGGATGCTGCTGGCAGACAAGGCGGACGAGGAAGACAAGGCCAGCCGGATCATGTCCAGCCGCGGTCTGGCGCTCGTGGGACTCGGGATCAGTATTAGCCTGGACGAGCTGGCCATCGGGTTCAGCATCGGCCTGGTGCGGCTACCCGTCAGCACCGTCATCGCCGTCATCGCCCTGCAGGCCTTCGTGGCCGCGCAACTGGGCCTGGCGATCGGCGCCAAGATCGCCGAACGCTGGCGCGAGCGCGCCGAGCGGGTGGCGGGCATCGCCCTGATCCTGCTTGGCGCCTATCTGATCGCCCAGCAGCTCATCCGGTGAGCGACTCCGTCAGGGAGCTTCCCAGAGGGAGGCGATGCCCTGGCCGACGCCGATGCACATGGTGGCGGCGCCGCGCGCGGTGCCCCGGCGGCGCATCTCGTGCAGCAAGGTGGTGACGATCCGAGCCCCGGAGCAGCCCAGCGGGTGGCCGATGGCGATCGCGCCGCCGTTGACGTTGACCAGGCCCGGGTCGGCCTTGAGCTCGTCCACGACCGCCACCGACTGCGCCGCGAACGCCTCGTTGATCTCGAGCAGGCCCACCTCGTCCAGCCGCCACCCGGCCCGGCCGAGCGCCTTGTGCATGGCGGGCACCGGCCCGATCCCCATGTAGTCCGGGTGCACGCCGGCCGCCGCGGAGCCGGCGTAACGGGCCAGCGGGGTCACCCCGGCCCGGCGCACGGCGTCGGCCGACATCAGCAGCAGCGCGGCCGCGCCGTCGTTCAGCGGCGAGGAGTTGCCCCCGGTCACCGTGCCACCCTTGCGGAAGGCCGGCTTCTTGGCGGCGAGGTCCTCGGCGGTGAGGCGGGCGTTGATGCCTTCGTCGTAGCGGAACTCGGGGCGCTCGGTCACCAGCACGATCTCGGCGTCGAACCGCCCGGCGTCGCGGGCGGCGGCGGCCAGCTGGTGGCTGCGCAGCGCCCACTCGTCCTGGCGTTGCCGGGTGATGGCGTACTTGTCCGCCACGTTCTCCGCGGTCTCGCCCAGCGTGATCGGCGGGTAGAGCTCCTGCATCCGCGGGCTCACCAGCCGCCAGCCGAGCCGGGTGTCGGCCAGGTCCAGGGCGCGCGGGAACGGATCCGCGGAGCGCGCTACCACGAACGGGGCCCGGGTCATGGACTCCGACCCGCCCGCCAGGCAGATGTCTGCCTCGCCGGCCGCGATGGCCCGGGCCGCGTCGCTGACCGCCTCCATCCCGGAGCCGCACAGCCGGTTCACCGTGGCGCCCGGGATCTCCACCGGCAGCCCGGCCAGCAGGACGGCCATCCGGGCCACGTTCCGGTTGTCCTCGCCGGCCTGGTTCGCCGCGCCCCAGTAGACGTCGTCGATCGCGGCCACGTCCAGCGCCGGGTTGCGCCCGACCAGGGCCCTGATCACGTCGGCGGCCAGGTGGTCAGGCCGCACCCCGGCCAGCGCGCCCTTGACCTTCCCGATGGGCGTCCGGCACGCGTCGACGACGAAGACTGAGCTCACCATGGCCTCCGAGGGTAGGTATGGGGAAAGTGCTGTTTTCCCTTATGTCCACGATATCCGCGCCGAAAGGAGCGAGGTGGCCCTGGGAACTCAGGGCCACCTCGCGGGTGGAGCGTCAGCTAGCCGGGCGCAGGTCCCGTACCTACATGCCGGACGGGTCCTGGTACCTGTGGCCCCGGCGGTGGTGCTTGCTCGGCGGGCCGTTCGGCGCGCCGCCCTGGCCGCCTCCGGTAGTGGTGGTGCCGGTACCGGTGCCCGTACCACTGGCCGAGGCCGAGGCCGAGGCCGAGGCCGCGCCGGCGGCTGCCGGGGTCACGGCCTTCTGCTGGGCCAGGCTGTAGGCCACCGCCGTCGCCACCTGGTTGCCGTCGACCGTGACCTTCACCGGGACGGCCAGGCCGAAGGTGGTGCAGCCCAGGTTGGCGAAGGACATGGCCAGCCGGTTGCCCAGGAACGTGGCCAGGTCGTTGCCGACGGCCGGGACCGGCGAGCCGACCCCCGCCTCACGGGTCATGTCCAGCTGGTTGCGGGTCGGGGCCATGTTGACCAGGTTCTGGCAGTAATCCATCGCGACCTGCGCCGCGTTGGTGTTGGCGGGCAGCAGCGGCTGGTCCACCAGCGACCGGTAGACGTTGGTCTTGGCGATGCTGAACGCGCCGCCGACCAGGGTCATCTCGTCGTTCGGCGGGACGACCGCGATCGTGCCCTTCTGGTTGACCATCGCGCTCAGCTCGTTCAGCGCCTGCGACCCCGAGGTGCCGGCCGGGTCCGTCGTGTCCGGCGCGGTGAACGGGGTGCAGCCGGTGGCCGGGTCGACGAACGCGGCCAGCAGCTTGTCGTCGCTTCCGTTGACCAGGGTCTGCGCGCCGGCGAGCGCGCCGGCGTTGGCCGCCGTGTTCTGCGCGGTCTGGCCGTTGGCGTTGATCAGGTACGACGTGATCACGTTGTCGCTCTGGTCCTGGTCGACGACGCCGAAGCTGCGCGTAGTCAGGCACGGCTGGCCGTCACTTGCGGTACCCGCCGCGGGGACCTGGATCCTGCCGGACGCGATCTCGAAGTTGGCGAGCCGGTAGAAACCGACCGCGTTGCAGGCCGAGACCTGACCGATGACCGACTGGCCCAGCGCGTCGACGCAGTTGCCCTGGCGGGCGCCCCGGCCCTGGAGGACCAGGTTGGTGCCGTTGAAGCCGACGTCGATGATCACCTGCGACCCGCGCGCGATCTGGGGCGCGGTCGGCGTGGCGGCCGCGGTGGTACCCGCGGTGACGACCAGCGGGTTGTACACCTGGAGCTGCCCGTTCGGGGACAGGATCGTCGCCTCGACGAACGCGCCCTCGGTACCGGCGTTCGCCATCGAGCAGCCGTCGCCGAGCTGCCACGGAGTGGCCAGTCCCCGTGCACTGAGCGGGTTGGCGGGCACGGTAATGGTGCAGTTCATCGACGCGGCGGCCTGCGCCGCGGTCTGGTTCAGGTTGATCGCCGCCCCGGTGCCGTCGACCGGGTTGGTGGCCACGTCACCGAGGTGGCGGAACGCGGTCTGGCCGTTGGCGTTGCTCGGCGCGGCGGGGACCGCCGCGGTGACGGCCGTGCCAGCGCTCGCGCTGCCCGACGGGCAGGGCGAGGCCGAGGCGCTCGCGGCCGCCGAAGCGCTCGCGGCAGCCGCGGGGCTGCCGGACCCCGCCGGGCTCGCGGACGGCGAGCCGCACGCGCCCAACGCCGACTGGTTAATGGTTCTAACGGGACCTCCCGAGACCGCGAGGATGATCCCGAGGGTCAGTCCCAACGCCATCGGGATGGCGAGGGGGACCGCAATGCGCGCCGCACGACTCTTCCTACCGCGACGGCGCCATGCGGACCGATGCCCGCTGAGCATTCAATCCACCTCCATGGATGTCCGCTGTGACGCTCCCGATGGATCAACCTAGACCCGCTCCGAAGGCGATTACAGGAAATCGAGAAGATTCGCGTTTTGTCCGGTTCTAAGCCGAAAGCCAGGACGAACCTTGGCAATTCATTGCCAAGTTATTACGTCGCAGGTGATGGCGTATCGGCCGGATCGAGATCGCTCCGTGATAGGACAGGCCACGCCGCCTGGGTTGATGGCAGGTCATCGATAGTTGCGGAGAGTAATTATTACGACTCTATCAGTGAACGGCAGATATTTCGGGAGAGTTACGGCGTCGGTGGGCCGGGAGCCTGGCCGGGCAGGTCACGCGCCTGTGCGGGCGGCAAGCAGAGGCCCGGCAAGGGGGGAACGGTCCCGGCCTGCCGATGACCTAGGTACGAGACGCTTCGCGGCGATGATCCCGTGGTGGCGGCCTACGGCGGCGCGAAAATTACGGCATGCGGCCGTCCGCTGGGCATATTAATAGCCGCGGCCGCGCATTTTTAGGTGCCGTCGGGCGAAGGGCCGGTACCGCGTTAAATAGCGGGCCATTGCAGCCGTCGGCATTTGCCGCCGGCTGCAATTATGCGCGCGTTTTGCCGGATTGCCACTCGGGTTGGCCCGCCTTGTCGCGCGGGGGCGCGCGCGGTGGCCTCGGCGGCTCCGGCCGGCCGGGTCCCGGGCCGGCCCCCGGTGGGCGGGAAGCGGCGGTAGCGGCTATTCTCATGATCAGCCCGGCCTCCTGTCGCGGGCGGCACCACATGCGGGCATCTGCCCTGGCCAGAGCGATGCTCGGCACGTATTTGCTTGATCACGCATAGCGAGATTGGCCGGCGCGATCGGGCCTCCCTTTTCGCCGGGCGGAGACAGCTGTCGGCCGGCAACCTTTTGGCGTGGATGCGCGTCTGAGTGTTGGACGGGTCGCTATCCGACCTTGCTTGCTCCGAAAGTTTGGGTTCCCTACTGTTATCCGATTGTGAAATTTTGTGGAGGGAAGGCGCCGTGTCGCGATCCGGATGGTTCCGCAAACGCCAGCCAATGCTGGACACTGACGGGACCGCCGCAGCTAAACCGGGCGGGTCGCGATTGAAGGGGCGACGGGGCCTGGCCCTGACCGCCACCAGCGCGGCGATGGTGCTGGCCGCGGGCGTCGCGGTCGTCGCCTTCGACTCGCCGGGCAGCCACGCCGCCCCGGTGACGCCCGCCCAGGCCGCGGCTGTGGCCAAGCAGGACGCGCCGGCGGTCCCCCTCGACATGCTGTCGGTCACCCCGTCCGCAGGCGCCAAGGGCGTCAATGGCGCGGCCCCGATCAAGGTGCAGTTCTCCGCTCCGCTCGCCGCTAACACCCCGATGCCTCAGCTTTCGCCGCACATCACGGGCAGCTGGCAGGTCGAGGGCGACGCCGCGGTCTTCACCCCGGCGGTGGGCTACTCCGAGAACACCCAGGTGACGCTGAAGATCCCGGCCGGCGCGAGCGGGATGGTCTCGGTCGGCGGAGCCAGCGCGGGCTCGGGCGGGCTGCTGGCCTCGGGGACGACCGTGACCTGGACCACCGGCTCGTTCAGTACCCTGCGCTTGCAGCAGCTGCTCAGCCAGCTGGGCTACCTGCCGTTTACCTGGACGCCGAAGTCCAAGACGGTCATCAGCCCGGGCAATGCCAACGCCGAGCTGTCCGCCGCATACCAGGCGCCGGCCGGGACGTTCGGCTGGAAAAACAGCTATCCGTCGAACCTGACCAGCCAGTGGAAGGCCGGCTCGGGCAACATCCTCGACGTCGGCGCGGTCCGGGCCTTCGAGTCGGTGACCGGGCTGACCATGGACGGATACGCCGGGCACACCGTGTGGACCGACCTGCTCAAGGCGGTGGCCAAGGGCAAGGACAACCCGAACGGCTACAGCTACGCGCTGGCCAGCCAGCACTCCCCCGAAACGATAACCATCTGGCACAACGGCCGAGTGGTGCTCAAGAGCCTGGCCAACACCGGCATCCCGGCCTCCCCCACCGTGGACGGCACCTTCCCCGTGTACCTGAAGTTCTACTTCAGCTACATGAAGGGGACCAACCCGGACGGCTCGAAGTACAACGACCCGGTGTACTACGCGAACTACTTCAACGGCGGCGACGCGGTGCATCAGTTCGGCCGGTACAGCTACGGGTTCTACCAGAGCCTGGGCTGCGTCGAGCTGCCCTGGGACGCGGCCAAGACGGCGTACGGTTACCTCAGCTACGGCAGCCTGGTCACGGTCACCGGCCCGGTGGCCTGAACGCGCTGAAGGGGCGGCTCCGGGGATCCGGGGCCGCCCCTTCTGGCGTGTGCCGTGAACTGTGTTACAGCGGGTGGACCTCTTCCGCCTGCGGCCCCTTGGGGCCGCGGCCAGCGGTGTACTCGACCCGCTGGTTCTCCTGAAGAGTGCGGAATCCGTCGATCTTGATGGTGGAGTGGTGGACGAAGACGTCGGCCGAGCCGTCGTCGGGGGCGATGAAACCATAGCCCTTGTCCGAGTTGAACCACTTCACGGTGCCCTGAGGCATGCACTTCTCCTACTGTGACGATTTCGGGAGCGCACGGGCGTGTGCTCCCGGGTTGTGGTGACCACTGCCCATGCGGACAGCCCGGTATCGGGCTGGCGTTCGGGAATCCAGGACGCCCACGGTCCGAACTTCGCAGGCGCTGTGACACGTTCACGAACTTCGTACAACCAGTTGTATTTAACCACTCTCAGCTACGGCCGGCGTGCTAAGCGGCGGAAAACGCCCTGCTACCTGGCGGTGACAAGCGTCCGGGGGCCTAGCGCCCGCACGCGAGCCGCGAAGCGGGAGCCGGGCGCGTCCGCCGCGATCCGCTCGGCCTCGCCGGCGGTGTCGACGTCGGCCAGGTCAGGCAGCATCCGGACCCGGAGCCCGGCATGGTGCAGCCTGGCCAGTTGCAGGGCCCCGGTGTCCTCGCGCGACATGGGCACGCCGAGCACTAGGGCGGGATCGATCTCGCGCAGGCCGAGCAGCCAGAAGCCGCCGTCCTCGGCCATCCCGAAGGTCGCGTCCGCGGTCCCGGAGACCAGCGGCTCGACCGCCTGGGCCAGCAGCGCGGGCGTCACCTGCGGGGTGTCCATCCCGATGAACACCAGCGGATCCGGGCTGGTGACCAGCGCGTCGGCCAGGGCCCAGGCGAGCCGCTCGTCGAGGCCGCCGCCGCGCTGGGCGATGACGTCGAAGCCGGGCGGCAGCCAGCGGCCGGGTGAGCCGGCCAGGGCCAGGATCCGGCGGGTGACGCTGACCGACGCGACCGCGGCCAGGGTGTCCGCCAGGGCGGCCTCGGCGAGTTCGGCCGCCTCGGCGGGGGTGTAGGCCGGGGTGAGCCGGGTCTTGACCCGGCCGGGCACGGGCTCCTTGGCGATCACCATGAGCTGGGCCGCGAGGGTGTCCTCCGGTCTCGGATTATCCGATCTCGTACTATCCGGCATCGGACCATTGTCCTGACTCGGACCGGAACCCGGACTCGAGCCGCAGGCCCGGCAGCGCCGCGGCGCCCGGTCCCGGACGGCTGTCCGGCGCCGGGCGGCCATATGACTCGGCCCGGGCGTAGGACTCGGCCAGGCGGGGCCACGCGGGCGGCACGACGCCCGAGCCGCTGTCCCGGCGGTGCTTGCCGGTGTACTCCGGGCCGGTGCTGCGCGGGCCGTTCATGACGCTCCGTTCATGACACTGACGCGGGGGACGCGATGGAGGCCAGCACCCGGCGCATGTCGCGCACGGTCCGGACCGTGCCGCCGAGCGTCCCGGTGACCTTCGATTTGCCGGTCCGCGGGTAGTAGGGGACGTCGGTCTCGACGATCCGCCAGCCCGCCTCCGCGGCGCGCACCACCATCTCCAGCGGGTAGCCGAAGCGGCGGTCCGACATCGGCAGCGCGAGCAGCGCCTCCCGGCGGGCGGCGCGCATCGGGCCGAGATCCCGCACCGGGACGCCGACCCGGCGGCGCAGTTCGGCGGCCAGGACCCGGTTGCCGATCCGGGCGTGCAGCGGCCACGCGCCCTTGCCCTGGACGCAGCGCCGTCCCAGCATCAGGTCGGCCCGGCCGGCCCGGACCGGGTCAGCCACCGCGGGCAGGTCACCCGGGTCGAAGGAGGCGTCGGCGTCCATGACGCAGACGATGTCGCTGGTCGCCGCAACCAGGCCGGCGTGACAGGCGGCCCCGAACCCGCGCTGGGGCACATGGACGACGTGCGCCCCGAAGCTGGCGGCGACGGCGGCGGAGTCATCGGTTGAACCGTTGTCCGCGACGATGGGCCGGTAGCCGAGCGGCATCCGGGACAGCACCCAGGGCAGTGCGCCCGCCTCGTCGAGGCAGGGCAGGACCACGTCGATTTCCATGGCGACCGACAGTACTGGGGCGGCAGGCCGGGCACGGCAGGAAACGGGCCGATCGGCCCTTACGAAGGTATGACGGCTTCCGCGGGGCGACCGGCCCGCTCCCATCTCGTGCTTTGCTGCAGTCATGCGCGTTCTCGTGACCGGCGCGGCCGGGTTCATCGGATCTCATATCGCGGAGATCATGCAGGCCGCGGGGCATGACGTCCGGGGGCTCGATTCGCTCTCCCCCGCCGTGCACAACGGCAGGCCCGGCCACGTCGCCGGCGACCTGGTGGTCGGCGACGTCCGCGATCCGGCGGCGGTCGACGCGGCCCTGGCCGGGGTCGACGCGGTCTGCCACCAGGCGGCCATGGTCGGGCTCGGGGTGGACCTGTCCGACCTGCCGGTCTATGCGGACGTCAACGTCACCGGTACCGCGGTACTGCTCGAGGCCATGGGCAGGCACGGCATACCGCGCCTGGTGTTCGCCTCCTCGATGGTGGTGTACGGCGAGGGCGCCTACGACTGCGCGACGCACGGCCGGGTCCGGCCCGCGCCCCGTCAGCCCGGCGACCTGGCCGCGGGCCGCTTCGAGCCGCGCTGCCCGCAGTGCGCGCAGCCGCTCGGTACCGCG
The DNA here is from genome assembly GCA_963742795.1 of uncultured Actinomycetes bacterium. Lineage (GTDB taxonomy): Bacteria > Actinomycetota > Actinomycetes > Streptosporangiales > Streptosporangiaceae > Palsa-504. The sequence goes on along the minus strand of CAVUNL010000008.1, from coordinate 200,358 downwards.
ACGGTGAGCGAGGACGCGCCGCTTGACCCGCGCAACGCCTACGCGGCGAGCAAGGTCGCCCAGGAGCACCTGGCGTCGAGCTGGGCCCGGATGACCGGTGGTTCCGCGGTCGGGCTCCGCTACCACAACGTCTACGGCCCGCGGATGCCGCGGGACACGCCGTACTCCGGGGTGGCGGCGATCTTCCGCTCCTGCCTGGAGAACGGGGTCGCGCCGCGGGTGTTCGAGGACGGCGGCCAGCGTCGGGACTTCGTGCACGTCCGCGACGTCGCCCGGGCCAACCTGCTCGCGCTGGAGGCCCTGCTCGCCCTGGAGGAACTGTCCGACCCGGACTCGGGCCCGGACATGGGCCCGGACATGGATAGGGCCGTCGCGGGCGGGCTGCGGTGCTACAACGTGGCCAGCGGTGAGCCGCACACGGTGGGCGAGATGGCCGGCGCGCTGGCCGGCGCGTTCGGCGGCGGGATCGAGCCGGTGGTGACCGGCGAATTCCGCCTCGGGGACGTCCGGCACGTGGTGGCTTCCCCCGCGGCCGCCGCCGTGGACCTCGGTTTCCGGGCCCAGACCGGGTTCACCGAGGGCATGGCCGAGTTCGCGCACGCCGCCCTGCGCGAGCCCGCGCTGGCGGCCACGGCCCGCATGTTAGATCCGCATCGCGTACCTGACGGGAGGCCCTACGGGGTCATCGAGGTGCGGTACCGCCGGGAGCTTTCCTAGGCTGCTGGGCGTGGATCCGCGGTCTTAGATGGGGTAGCGGGTCGGCTCGGTGGTGTACTGCCGTCCCGACGGCGCGGTCCATCGTAGGTATCCGCCGGGGAGCTGCTCGGCGTTCCAGCGCAGGTCTTGCTTCATCCGGTGGTCGAACCGGCACTTCGGCCCGCCATTACACAAACACGTTCGACCATCTGCCTCGTACGGAACGTTATGCTCGAAATCACATCTGGCCGCGGGCCGACGGCAGCCCGGCCCGGTACAGGTGGCGTTGCGGACCTGGGCCAGGTGCCGCAGCATGACCCCGGGATCGTGACCCTTTGCCTGGTGGCGATGGTCGCAGTCCCCGGCCGGGATCGGGCCGATCTGCATGACCAGGTCCTGGTGCCCGGTGGTGAGCCGCCAGGTTCCGTATCCGCCGGGCGGTCCCGGGTAATCGGTACGGGTGAAGGTGAAGCCGGGCGGGGCGGGACCGCCGGGTTTTCGGCGTCTGACGGGCCGGGCGCAGCCGTGTCCCACGGCGTGCCCGTGCTGGTCGGTGACCGTGATGCACCAGGTGGACCTGGGGTTGCGGGCCGCCGCGGCAGCCAGGTCCCGGGCCAGGTCCGGGTCGACGGGCCCGATCCCGGTCAGCTCGCCGGGCCGGTCCGCCCTGCGGGTCACGGTGGCCTCGGGGACGGTGAGGGTGACGTGCCCTGCGAACCCGGGCGGGATCACCCCGGCCAGCGGCCCGCCCGCCGCCGGGGTCGGCGTATAGGCCTGGGCCCGGGGTTCGCGGGTGCCGTCCGCGGCGCGGCCGGGGGGCCGGGAATCCATGCCGAGCAGAATGTCCAGGAATGCTCGGGCCCGCAGCGCGTCGATACCGCCATCGAGGCCGGCCTTGCGCAGTTCCTCGGCCCAGGCGGTGACGCGCTGGTCGGCGGCCAGGACTTCGGCGGGCGGCAGTTCGCGGCCGGCCAGGCCCGCGTTGCCGGAGTTCTCGGACCAGCGTTCGACCCGGGTCTGCTTCGCCGCGTGCTCGCGGCGCTTCTTCGCCTTCTGCGGCGCGACCTGCATGACGGCCCGCTGGATCGCAGCGCGCAGCGCGGGCGGGGTCAGCGCCCCGGCCTGGTCCAGGACCTCTGCTTCGGCGGCCCGGGCCTCGGCGGGGTCGAGCAGACAGGTGGCAGCGGCGATGATGGCGGCCTTGCGCTGATTGACGAGGCCAGACCGGAACGCCGCCTTCGTGCCGGGCAGGTTGACTTCCAGCTCGTTCGCGAGCGAGAGGGTGTCTTCGGCTATCGCGCGGGTCTCCCCCAGTACCGAGGCGACCTCGCGGCCGGTGAACTCATCGAACGCCTCGGGCATCTGGGCCGGGCCCTGCGGCGTGCACCCTTCCGCGGGGCGGCGGCGGATCACCTCGGCGACCGCGGCGTGCTTGCGGCTGCTGGCATACGCCTCGACCCGGTCCCACGCGGCGACCGCCCCGGCCAGCTCATCATCGCTGGCGCCCGGGTACCGGTCGTCGTCGCCGGCGGCCTCCTCAGCGAACTGGCCTAGGACCAGGCACCCCGGCGCGGTATCGAGCGGCTTGCCGGATGCGAACCCGGAGGACCGGCTGGTGTACACGCCGGGGAAGGACTCGGCGGATCCGGGCATTCCGGGGCCGCGCCGCCCGTACCCCGTGGCGGCACCGGCGGCCAGCGCCGCAGTCAAGCCCAGCCCGGCCATAACGGCCGCGGCTCGTTCCTGGTCCGCGATGATCTGGTCCGCCTCGGCGGCCAGTTCCTCGTCATCCACGTCCGGCGGCGGGGCGTCGTCGGGGTCTTCGCAAAGGTCTGCGTCATAGGGGTCCGCGGCCCGGACGGCGAGGTAGGCCGGGTCATCCATCCACTCCGGCCACGGCGGCACCAGGCGGGGGTCCTCGTCCCGCCCGGGGTCTGGGGAAGCCGGTGTTTCAGGCATGAACCACGATCCGTTCGGATGAATGATTTCTATCAAACACTATAACGGAAAATAGCTCATTTAGATAGACGACACGCCGGGTTAGAGGGGTAGTCCGCAGCCGGTCCCGGGTCAGGAGGGGAGGTAGGGCGGGTGTTACGGCCGAGGTCGGGGCCGGGGGTCAGTTCGCTACGGCGCGGTGGCCGGGGGCGGCGGGCTGGGGGCCGGTACGGCTCAGCACGGGAGCGCCGGGGCGAGCCAGGGGCAGGCGGATCAGGAACTGGCAGCCGGGGCCGGCGTTGCGGACGGCGATCTGGCCGGAGTGGGCCTCGACGATGCCGCGCGCGATGGACAGGCCCAGGCCGGCGCCCTCCTGGGGGCCGGGGGTGCGCGCGGACTCGCCGCGGAAGGCGACGTCGAAGACGCGGGGCAGGTCGGCGGGCGGTATGCCGCCGCACGCGTCGGACACGCTGACGCAGGCCATGCCGCTCTGCACCTCGGCCAGGACGTCGACCACGCCGTCCGAGGGGGTGTGCCGGATCGCGTTGGTGACCAGGTTGCGCAGGGCGCGGCCCATCTCGGCGCTGTCGATGAACACCGGCATGCCGCGGACGGCGGCGCCGGTGAGCCGGACGCCCTTGGACCGGGCGACCGGCTCGGCGCTGGCCACGACCTCGGCCACCAGGTCCTCCAGGCCGACCATGCGCCGGGTCAGCCGCAGCGCGCCGGCGTGGATCCGGGACAGCTCGAACAGGTCGTCAATCATCAGGGTCAGCCGGTCGACCTCGCGGCGGATCTGGGTGTGGTACTGGGAGATCTCGCGCGGGTCGATCACCACCTGGTCCTCGAGGGCCTCAGCCATGGCGCGCAGGCCGGCCAGCGGGGTCCGCAGGTCGTGGCTGACCCAGGCCACGAGCTCGCGGCGGCTGGCCTCCAGGGCGCGCTCCCGGGAGCGGGCCTTGGTCAGGCGTTCGTGGGCGGCGGCGAGACCGTCGGAGAGTTCGGCAAGTTCGGCGGGCAGGGTGAGCGGCGGGGCGATGTAGACGCCACTGTCGCCGACGTCCTGAACGGCCGAGGAAATGGCCCGGCTGGCCTTGATCAGGCGCCTGCTGACGAACAGCGCGACGATCAGCGCGGCCAGGCCGGCGATCGACATCAGGTCCAGGATGACGTCACGGTCGGCCGGGGTGCCGAGCATGTGGTAGGCGATGACGCCCACGCCAGACATCGAGGTGAGCACCGAGACGGCCACCACCACGACGACCATCAGGGCGATCGACCGGGCCGCCAGCCGCTTCAGCAGGACGATCCCGATCAGCGCGATGATCAGCGCGATGACCAGCAGGCGCTCGGAGATGTACCAGATGTCTGACCACTGGATGCCGGCGGGCAGGGTGAAGATGCCTCCGGCGATTGCGGTCACGCCGCCTCCGGCTCGTACCGGTATCCGACGCCCCACACGGTGACGATGCGGCGGGGCAGGGTGGGGTCGGGCTCGAGCTTCTCGCGCAGCCGGCGGACGTGCACGGTGACCGTGGACGTGTCCCCGAAGGTCCAGCTCCAGACCTCATTGAGCAGCTGCTCGCGGGTAAAGGCCTTGCGCGGGTTGCGCATCAGGAAGACCAGCAGGTCGTACTCGCGCGAGGTCAGCTGGACCAGCTTGTGGTCGGCCCGGACCTCGTGCGCGCCCAGGTCCACGACCAGGTTGCCATCGGTGATCGCGCCGAGGTCGGCCTTCTCCGGCAGGCCGGCGCCGCGGGATCTCCTGAGCACGGAGCGGACCCGCAGGGCGAGCTCGCGCGGGCTGAACGGCTTGGTCACGTAGTCGTCGGCGCCGGTCTCGAAGCCGACCAGCCGGTCGGTCTCGTCGCCGAGCGCGGTCAGCATCACGACCGGGATCGGCCAGCGGGCCCGCAGCCTGCGGCACACCTCCAGGCCGTCCATGCCCGGCAGCATCAGGTCGAGCACCACCAGGTCGGGCGGCTCCTCGGCCACGCGGCGCAGCGCCTCGTATCCGTCGTGCACGCACTCAACGGTGTGCCCGTCACGGATCAGGTACCGCCCGACGACGTCGGCGACGGTGGGATCGTCGTCGACGACGACGATCCGGCCGGGCGGATCAGGGTTATTCACCAAGGCAGGCCGCCGTTCATTTCCACGGCTTTGGTCACGCCTACAAGTTAAGGCGTAAACGGCCAGTGAAGCCAGCAAACCCGGCAAAAGCGGTTGGGCTCGTCATCAGTACGTAAGCACAGTGACGATTCTGTAAGCGGCTCCCCGATCCGCTCCGGTGGGCTGGCCCGACCCGTTAACACTGGTGTGTGTTTTCGCCGTGTGTTTTCGCCGGGATCGATGAGGACTAAGGAGTCGGCGTGATCGGGGAGCTATACGAGCACGCACTGGCCGGCCGGATGCGGCCCGAGGTCGAGCGCGCCGACGGCAGCCGCATGCCGCTTGCGGTGGAGGGCTGGCTAAACGAGAGTCCCGGCGACCTGTCGCTCCTGGACCGCTGCGAGGGTCCGACCCTTGACATCGGCTCGGGGCCCGGACGGCTGACCGTGGCCCTGTCCGAGCGCGGCATCCCGGCCCTGGGCATCGACATCACCCCGTACGCCGTCGACCTGGCCCGCTCCTCGGGGGCGCTGGTCATGCTGCGCGACGTGTTCGGCCGGGTGCCGGGCACCGGGCGGTGGATGACGGTGCTGCTCGCCGACGGCAACATCGGCATCGGCGGCGACCCGGCCGCGCTGCTGCGCCGGGCCGGGGAACTGCTCGCGCCCGAGGGCAAGGCCCTGGTCGAGATCGAGCCGCCGGGGGCGCCGCTGCGCCAGGAGCAGGTCCGGCTGTGCCACGCGGGGGTGTCCAGCGCGTGGTTCCCGTGGGCGTTCGTGGGAGCGGATCACATCGAGGACGTGGCCCGGGACGCCGGGCTGGGCGAGGTCGAGACCTGGACGGTCGAGGGGCGCTGGTTCGCGTCGATCAGCCGCGTTTCGCTCCCGCTGGATGAGCCGCCGACCGAGCCGACCGAGTCCGAAATGCTGGCGCTATGAACGCCAGGCTGCGGTGGGGCTCCGGGTGGCGGCGATCTGCCTTTTGCTTTCGGCGCTGGCCGGGCTGGTGCTGCTGGTGGTCCGGCCGAGCCTGAACCCGGCGCACATCCGGCCGCTGCCGCTCATCGCGCTGGGGTGGATCGCGTTCCTGACCGCGGCCTTCTTGCTGCGGAAGGTGTCCGTGCGGCTTGCGGTGGCTTTGATCCTGCTGGGCGGCATCGGCATCCAGATCGCCGCGGTGTCCGCGCCGGCGCGGCAGAGCGACGACCTGTACCGGTACGTCTGGGACGGCCGGGTGCAGGCGGCGGGCATCGACCCGTACGCGTACGTGCCCGCGGCTGCGCAGCTTGACGGGCTTCGGGATTCGTTCCTATGGCATGGCGGGACTGACCACTGCCTGTCTGCTGCTTTTGTTCGCGCGCACGCTTCTGCGGACCTGGTGCCGGGATGCACGCTGATCAACCGGCCGAGCGTGCCGACCATCTACCCGCCGGTAGCCGAGGCGTACTTCCTGGCCGTGCACTATGAGCCCGCTGGTAATTCGTCGACGACGCCGATCCAGGCCACGACGGCATGCATCGCGGTGCTGATTACCGTGCTGCTGCTGTTCGGGCTGGGACGGCTGGGACGGGACGTGCGGACGGCCGCCCTGTGGTCGTGGTGCCCGACGGTGGCCCTGGAGGCGGGCAACTCGGCCCACGTGGACGTGGTGGCGGTGGGCATCGCGGCGGCGGCGCTGCTGGTACTGGCGAGTGCGCGAACTTTTGGCCGGACCGTCTTGGGCGGGGTGCTGCTCGGGCTGGCCATCGCGACCAAGGTAACGCCGGCGCTGGTTGTGCCCGCGGTGCTGCGGCGGCGGTGGATGACGGTTTTGGTTTCGGCGGGCAGCGCGTTCACCGTGGTCTACATCCCGCACGTGCTCGCGGTGGGCAGCAAGGTGATCGGGTTCCTGCCCGGCTACCTGCAGCAGGAGGGGTACGACAACGGAACGAGGTTCGGGATCATCGGGCTGGTACTGACCGGGAAGCTGGCCCTGGCCATGGCGGTGCTCATCCTGGCCGCGGCCGCGTTCGCGGTGCTGCAGTTCTCCGACCCCGACCGGCCCTGGCAGGGCGCCATGTTCATGACCGCGGCCGCGCTGGCCGTGACTACGCCGCGCTACCAGTGGTACGCGCTGCTGCTGGTGATGCTGGTGGCACTGGACGGGCGGCCGGAGTGGCTGGCCTTTGGCGCGGGTGCTTATTACGCGGCGGAGCCGCAGCTGGGACGGTACACGATCCCGAACCGGCTGCACGACGCGGTGGCGTACGGGGTACCGGTGGCGGTCGTCGCGATGGGGTGGCTGGTGCGCGAGTTCATCCGGCGGCGCGGTGGGGTTGGGCTCCAACCGGTGCCGGTGCCGGTACCGGTTGGTACGGCCGTGGCGGGTGGTCCGGCTGGTCCGGCCGTTCCGACCGGGACGGCGGTAGCGGCGAGCTCGGCGTTTGCGGCGCCGATCACGGTCACTGCGGCGGAGGACGAGGGCTCGTTGCCTGCGCGGATCGGTGCTTTCTTACCGCTTGGTTACCCGTGAGCCAAACATCAAACGACAGGGGCCAGTAGGGCCGTGAATGGAGATATGAGTTACGAACCGTCGCACCGTAGGCCGCCGCGTCAGGAGCGGTGGCCGAACGCGACCCGGGAGAGGGCTGGCCGGCCTACCAGCAAGGCGACGGCGAGCGATCATGGGCGTCGGAAGATGCCATCGCGGGCAGCAGGAACGGTTACGCTACCGCGAGCGGCGGCTACGGCGACGCGAGCGGGGGTTACGGCGCCGCGAGCAGCGGTTACGCCAGCGCGAGCAACGGTCATGGCGACGCGTGGGGCGGCCGGACCGCGACCGCCGAGTACGGCTACGGCCGTGCTCCCGCTCAGTACGACGAGCCGGCCAGCGGGTACTGGGCGGGCGGCAACGGCTACGGCGCCACGACGACCGCGCATCCGGCCGCGCATCCGGCCGCCGGTGACGGCTACGCGGACGGCTTTGACGGTGCTACCGACGGATACGCCGCTGACGGATACCCGGGCGGGTACGCCGACGGGTACAGCCAGACGGCCGACGGGTACGGCCAGGCGCAGGACTACTACCAGGACAGCCGGAGCTGGGACGGTTATGCCCAGCCCGGGCACGAGTTCACCGCCCCGGCCGACTACCAGGAGCAGGACCAATACCCGGCGCTCGAGCCGGGCACCTCTTCGGTGCTGGTCGCCCCGGACACGCTCGGGGAATGGTGGCGGCGGCCGGCGGCGGGCACCGACCGGAACCTGGGCCGCGGGCTGGTCGTGGGCGCGGTGATGGGCATCCTGGCGGCCGCGGTGGCGATCGGGGTGGCCACGTTCGCCGCCGCGTTCGTCCGGCCGCAGGCCTCGCCGGCCAGCGTGGTGGGCAGCATCTTCATCGACCGGATCCCGGCGGCGCTGAAGCATTCGGTGATGGCGCACTTCGGCGCGCACGACCGGACGGTGCTGCTGCTCGGCATGTACGTCGCGATCGGGTTGATCGCCATCGTGCTGGGCTGCATGGCGCGGCGTAATCCGAGCGTCGGGGTGGCGGGGATCGCGGCGTTCGGGCTGCTGGGGGCGTTCATCGTCGTCACCAGGCCGGAGAGCCGGGCCAGCGACGTCATCCCGTCGGCCATCGGGGCCGTCGCCGGGGTCATGGCGCTGCTGTGGCTGGCCCGCGCGTCGGCGCCGACCGCGGTTGCGGTCGCGGCCCGGCGGCCGGCGTACGGCGGCGGGCGACGGAGGACGCGATGACGACCACCATGAACCGGCGCAAGTTCGCGGCCGTCGCGGCCGGCACCGCGGTGACCGCGGCGGCGGCTGGAATCGGCGGCGAAATGCTGATCGGCAAGCGGTTCCGGAACGTGATTCCCACGGTCGAGGCCGCGCCGCCGGCGGTCAAGGTCACGCCGCCGCGGATCGTCAAGCAGAAGCCGCTGCCGGCCGAAGACTCGCTGAACATCTCGGGCCTGTCCCCGTTCTATACGCCGAACGGCCAGTTCTACCGGGTCGACACGTCCCTGACCATCCCGCAGGTCTCGGCCGCGACCTGGCAGCTGCGCATCCACGGCATGGTCGACAACCCGATGACGATCACCTTCGACCAGCTGTCGCGGATGCCGATGACCGAGCACGACGTCACGCTGACCTGCGTCTCGGAGGCCGTCGGCGGCGGTTATATCGGCAACGCCCGCTGGCAGGGCACGCTGCTCGCCCCGCTGCTGCGCAAGGCCGGGATCCAGGCCGGCGCGGACCAGATCGTCATGCGTGACGTCAACAACATGACCATCGGCGTGGCCACCGATCCGGTCATGGACGGCCGGGAGTCCCTGCTCGCGGTGGGCATGAACGGCCAGCCGCTGCCGGCCGCGCACGGCTACCCGGTCCGCGTGGTAGTGCCGGGCCTGTACGGCTACGTGTCGGCGACCAAGTGGGTGTTCGACATGGAGCTCACCACGTTCGGCGCGTTCGACGCGTACTGGGTGAAGCAGGGCTGGTCCCAGCAGGGACCGATCAAGACCGAGTCGCGCATCGACGTCCCGAAAACCAACGCCAGCCTGACCGCGGGCCGGGCCACGATCGCCGGCGTGGCCTGGGCCCAGCACAAGGGCATCGAGGCCGTCGAGGTCAGCGTAGATGGCACCTGGTACACGGCGACCATGGCCGCCCAGGACACCATCGACACCTGGCGCCAGTGGTACTACGCCTGGGACGCGACCCCGGGGCAGCACGTGCTCCAGGTCCGCGCGACCGACAAGACCGGCTATACGCAGACCGCGGTGAAGCACCGGACCGAGCCCAATGGCGCGACCGGGTACCACACCATCCAGGTGAACGTGACCTGACGCTCCCCTAGGACCAGTCGCTGGCGCGCACCCGCTTTGCGCACCAGCGGCTTAGTTTTGGGGGCGGCGCTTAAGACCCGCGGTTTGCATGATCGGGCGGTACTACTCGTGGGCGGGGCCGTCTGGGTCAGGGTTGCCAGCGGTGATCCGCCGCTGCTGGATGTCGGTGACGACCGCAGCCGCGGTGCTGAAATCGGCGTCTTCGTGCAGGATCGTCAGGCGATGCTGCAATGCGGTGGCGATAACCAGGTGATCCGCCACAGACAGTCCCTGATGCTGACTCTCCGCCGCCAGCTGGGCCTGGACGCGATGCACGGTGTCCCACGCGCGATCGGGCACAGCTACCCAGGGATAGGCCTCCAGAAGATCTGCCCTGATGCGCTCGTACTGTGTGGCCCGGGCGATCGTGAGTGCCTCTGTAAGAACGGGGTCACAGATGGCCACCATGCCGCGTGTGACCTGCCCGTGCCAGGTTTCGTCTACCTGACGGCGCAGGATTCGCACCAGGGCGCTGGTGTCGATCAGGTACTTCACTGATCGAGGTCGGCTAGCCGGTCGTAGTCGAACACGTCGGCGTCTGCCGCTTGGAGTAGGTCCTCGAGCGCACTGGCCCGCCGGGAGCGCGCATCCTCGCTGACCTTCTGTAGGGCGAGCGTGACCGTGTCTTTCTTTGTCTTGGTCCCTAGCGTCGCGGCGGCTTCGGCGAGAAGGTTCTCATCCAGGTCCAGTAGGGTCTTGGCCATGGCACGCCATCCGTCCCATTGGATATATCGCGGCATATTGATATCCGCTTCGTTAAGTATATCTCGTCCCGGATGGGCGCACCATAGCGGGCGGTCAGCGGGCGCGGAGGGCGGAGAGGAGGTCGGACAGGGCGTCGAGGCTGTGGGCGCTGACTACGGCGTCGCAGTAGGGCCAGGCGGCGGCCATGCCGCCGACTTCGGGGCGGTAGCGGGGGGACTGGGTGCGGGGGTTGGCCCAGACGATGCGGTGGGCGATCCGGGACAGGCGGGCCATCTGCTCGCCGAGCAGGGCGGGCTCGCCGGTCTCCCAGCCATCGGAGATGATCAGCACGACCGCGCCGCGGGCCAGGCCGCGGGCGCCGTAGCGGTCGTTGAACTCCTTGATCGCGGCGCCGATCCGCGTCCCGCCGGACCAGTCGGGGGCGGCCTCGCCCGCCTTGGCCAGCATGGTGTCCGGGCTGGACGCGGCCAGGGCCGGGGTCAGCCGGGTCAGCCGGGTAGCGAAGCTGAAGACCTCGGGGCGGGCCTGCCCGCCGCCGCGGACCTGGCCGCCGTGCAGGCAGTACAGGAGCATCAGCAGCGCGCGGGCGTAGGACTCCATCGAGCCCGAGATGTCGCACAGCACGACCAGGCGGCGGGGCCGGACCCGGGGTGCCTGGCGGGAGATCCGGATCGCCTCGCCGCCGCTGCGCCGAGCCTGGCGCAGGGTGCCGCGCAGGTCGGGGCGCTTGCCGTCGCGGGCCCGGCGGTAGCGGCGGGTACGGCGGGGCGGGACGGCCAGGGTCATCTCGCGCATGAGCGAGACGAGCTCGTTGAGTTCGGCCGCCGACAGCTGGGCGAAGTCGCGGCCGCGGAGCCGCTCGGCAGCCGAGGCGACGCGGTGCACGGCCGCGGCGTCGGACAGCGGCTCGTCCTGGCCGGGCGGGGCGGCCGACCCGGTGTCGGTGACCTGCATGCTGGCCAGCCGGCCGTCGTGGTCGGACGAGGTCTGGGTGGCGGGCGGGGCGCCGTTCTCCTCGTGGCGCTGCGCGTCAGCCATGTTGGGCAGCGGCAGGTCCTTGAACGGGTCGGGGCCGCCGAACAGGAGCGAGAAGATGCGCTCGAAGGTGGTCATCTGGCTCGGATCGGAGACCAGGGTGGCCAGCGCGCAGACGCGGAGTTCGGCGATCGAGGTAGCGTTCATGACCGTCACGGCGCGGGCCAGGCGCTCGCACCGGTCGGGGCCGACCGGGAGGCCGGCGGCGTGCAGCGCGGTACCGAGGCCAGCGGCCAGCGTTGCTACATCGGGAGGGGCCTTAATCAAGGGAGCCGACCACCGAGGCCAGGCCGGCCTGGCGGACCATTTCCTCGTCTTCGGGGTACTTCAGCACGGTGCTCATCGTCTGGTCGGCGATGTGGCCGGTCAGATCGTCGGCGCCGAACACGCTCAGCGCGTTAGCCCAGCTGATCGCCTCGGAGATGCCGGGCGGCTTGGTCAGGTCGAGCTTGCGCAGCCGCTGGACGGCGGCCGAGATCTGCCCGGCCAGCCCCTCGCCGGCCACGGGCACGCGGCGCCGGATGATCTCTGCCACCCGGGGCGTGTCCGGGTAGGCGATCCAGTGGTACAGGCAGCGCCGCTTGAGCGCGTCGTGCAGGTCGCGGGTCCGGTTCGAGGTCAGCACGGTGACCGGGGGCAGCTTGGCGTGCTGGGTGCCGAGCTCGGGGATGGTCACCGCCGCCTCGGCCAGCAGCTCGAACAGGAACGCCTCGAACTCGTCGTCGGCCCGGTCGACCTCGTCGATGAGCAGCACCGCGGGGCGGGGCCCGGGGTGCAACAGCGCGGTGAGCAGCGGCCGGGACAGCAGGTACTCCTGGGTGAACAGGTCCCGGTCCCGGATGTGCTCGCCGGCCGCTTCGGCCATCCGGATGGCCAGCAGCTGGCGCGGGTAGTTCCACTCGTACAGCGCCTCGGCGGCGGAGATGCCCTCGTAGCACTGCAGCCGGACCAGCGGGGTGTCGATCGCGCTGGCCAGCGCCTTGGCCGCCTCGGTCTTGCCGACGCCTGGCTCGCCCTCGAGCAGGATGGGCTGCCCCATCCGGACGGCCAGGAACAGCGCGGCCGCCAGCTGGGGGCCGGCCAGGTAGCCGGTCGTCTCCAGGGCGGCGGTCAGCGCGCCGACGTCGGGGAACCGTTCGTCCAGGTCATGGGTCAACGCGCTGCTCACAGGTGTCTCGGTCGATCGAACGCGGTCTGGAGTCGATTGGGCGCTCAAGGTCCGAGTTTATCCAGTGCGGGCGATTCAGCTGATCGCCAGGTCAGTGCGCAGCGGGCGGTCCTGGATGGCCCGCCACACCTGAGCCGGAGTGAGGGGCATGTCGGCGTGCCGGATCCCGTAGGGGCGCAGCGCGTCGATGACCGCGTTGACCACCGCGGGCGGCGAGCCGACCGTGGCCGACTCGCCGACGCCCTTGGCCCCGATCGGGTGGTGCGGGGAGGGGGTGACGGTCTCGCCGAGCTCCCAGGACGGGCACTCCACCGAGGTGGGCAGCAGGTAGTCCATGAACGAACCGCCCAGGCAGTTCCCGTCGGCATCGAATGCGATCGACTCCATCAGGGCCATCCCGATTCCGTCGGCCAGCCCGCGATGCACCTGGCCCTCAACGATCATCGGGTTGATCCGCACCCCGCAGTCGTCGACCGCGATGAACCGCCGGACCGACACCTTGCCGGTGCCAGGGTCGACGTCGACCACGCAGATGTATGCCCCGCACGGGTAGGTCAGGTTGGGCGGGTTGTACACGCAGCTCGCGTCCAGGTGCCCCTCCACGCCGTCCGGGAGCTCCAGGTCGGAGTGCGCGGCCAGCGCGATCTCGGCCAAGGTCCGGCCCTGGTCCGGGTCGCCGCGGACGTACCACCGGCCCGGCTCCCACTCCAGGTCGGCGGGGTTCACCTCGAGCATGGCCGAGGCCACGATCCGGGCCCGCTCGCGCACCTTGCGGGCCACGATCGCGGTTGCCGCGCCGGACACCGGGGTGGACCGGGAGCCGTAGGTGCCCAGCCCGAACGGGGTCCGGTCCGTGTCGCCGTGCACCACCTCCACGTCGTCCGGGGACAGGCCCAGCTCTTCGGCCACGATCTGCGCGAACGTGGTCTCGTGGCCCTGGCCCTGGGTCTGCACCGAGATCCGCAGCACCGCCGTGCCGGTGGGGTGGATACGCAACTCGACGCCGTCGGCCATGCCGAAGCCCAGGATGTCCATGTGCTTGCGTGGACCCGCGCCGACGGCCTCGGTGAAGAAGCTGATCCCGATGCCCATGAGGTGACCGGCGGCCCGTTCGGCTTTCTGCTCTTCCTTTAGTCTTTGATAACCTGCAATTTCCAGGGCCATGCGCAGGGTGCGCGGGTAGTCCCCGGAGTCGTAGGTCCAGCCCGTCTGGCAGGTGTAGGGGAACTGCTCGGGGCGCAGCAGGTTGCGCATCCGCAGCTCGGCGGGGTCCGCTTCCAGCTCGTAAGCCAGCATGTCGACCAGCCGCTCGACCAGGTAGACCGCCTCGGTGACCCGGAACGAGCACGAGTAAGCAACGCCACCCGGCGCCTTGTTGGTGTACGTGCCGGTCACCCGGCAGTGCGCGGCCTCCAGGTCGTAGGACCCGGTGAACACGCCGAAGAACCCGGCCGGGTACTTGCTCGGCTGGGCCGTGCCGTTGAACGCGCCGTGATCGGCCAGCACCGTGACCCGGACCGCGCGAATCTTCCCGTCCCGGCTGGCGGCCAGCTCGCCGTGCATGTGGAAGTCGCGGGCGAAGCAGGTGGACATCAGGTTCTCCGACCGGTCCTCCATCCACTTGACCGGCTGGCCGGTCACGATCGAGCCGACCACCGCGCACACGTACCCGGGATAGATCGGCACCTTGTTGCCGAATCCCCCGCCGATGTCCGGCGAGATGACCCGGATCTTGTGCTCGGGCAGGCCGGACACCATGGCGTACAGGGTCCGGTGCGCGTGCGGGGCCTGGGTCGTCTCCCAGATGGTCAGCTTCCCGCTGACCTTGTCGTACTGAGCCACCGCGCCGCAGGTCTCCAAGGGCGCCGGGTGGACCCGGGGGTAGAGCATGTCCTGGCTGATCGTGACCTCGGCGTCGTCGAATACGGCCTGCGTCCGGGCGGCGTCGCCGGTTTCCCAGTCGAAGATGTGGTTGCTGGTGCGGCCCTCCAGGTCATCGCGGATCAGCGGGGCGCCGGGGTCAAGCGCGTGGCGGGCGTCGATCACCGCGGGCAGCGGCTCGTACTCGACGTCGATCAGCTCCAGGGCGTCGCGGGCCGAGTAACGGTCCTCGGCCACCACGAACGCTACCTCCTGGCCCTGGAACCGCACCTTGTCGGTGGCCAGCACGGCCTGCCGGTCCCCAGACAGGGTGGGCATCCAGGCCAGGTTCCGCTCGGCGAGCGTCTCGCCGGTGATCACGGCCCGCACCTTCGGGTGCGCCTCGGCGGCCAGGGTGTCGATGGCCAGGATCCGGGCGTGCGCGTACGGGCTGCGCAGCACCGCGCCGTGCAGCATGCCGGGCAGCCGCACGTCGTCGACAAAGAGGCCCTGACCGCGGACGAACCGCTGGTCCTCCTTGCGCAGCATCCGCCCGAAGCCGTTAGTCACGGTGCTGTGCCGCCCATCGGATCGAGCGGACGATGTTCTCGTAGCCGGTGCAGCGGCAGGTCTGGCCGGAGATGGCCTCGCGGATTTCGGCCTCGTCCGGGTCGGGGTGGTGGTCCAGCAGCCAGCGGGCGGTCATCATCATGCCCGGCGTGCAGAACCCGCACTGCAGCCCGTGGCACTCGATGAAACCCTGCTGCACCGGGTCGAGCAGGCCGTCCCGCTCGAGCCCCTCGACGGTGCGCACCGCGTGCCCGTCGGCCATCGCGGCCAGCAGCGTGCACGACTTGACCGGCTTGGCGTCCAGCCACACCACGCAGCTGCCGCAGTTGGAGGTGTCGCAGCCCCAGTGGCTGCCGGTCAGCCCGAGCTCGTCGCGGAGGAAGTGGATGAGAAGCAGCCGCGGCTCGACGTCGCGCGCGTACTCGGCGCCGTTGACGGTCATCGCGACCCTCATGCGCTGGCCTTCATGTGCTGGCCCTCATGCACTGGCCCGGTCGGCGGCGCGGCGCAGGGCGCGGGCGGTGAGTTCGGCGACCAGATGGCGCTTGAAGTCCTCGGGGCCGCGCTGGTCGGCGGAGGGGTGGCAGTGCTCGGCGGCGATTTTCGCGGCTTCCTTGAAGCTGTCGTCGTCGGCGGCGCGGCCGCGCAGGTAGTCCTCGGCCTCGGCGGCGACGAAGTGCTCAGCGCCGACGGCGGTCAGGCCGAGGCCCGCCTCTTTTATGGTGTTGCCCGCGAGGGACAGGCAGGCCCCGGCGGCGGCGATCGACCAGTCGCCGACGCGGCGGGACACCTTCTCGTAGGCGCTGCCGGTGCCGGGCCGGAGCGGGACCCGGATCTCGGCCAGCAGTTCGCCGCGGCCGACGACCGTCTCGTAGGGTCCGCGGTGGAACTCCCGGACCGGGACCGTGCGCTCGCCGTCGGGCGTCTTGATCACCGCGGTCGCGCGAGCCGCGGCGAACGCGGCGGACAGGTCCTCGGACGGGTCGGCCTGGCACAGCGACCCGCCGACGGTGCCCCACAGCCGCACGATGGGGTCAGCGACGACGCGTTCGGCGTCGTGGAAGATGGGGAAGTGCTGGCCCGCGACGGCCGAATCGAGCAGGTCCGCGTGGCGGGCCAGGGCGCCGATGCGCAGCTGGTCGCCGTCGAGCTTGATGAAGGCCAGTTCGGTCAGACCGTTGATGTCGACCAGCAGCTCGGGCTGGGCCAGCCGCAGCTTCATCATCGGGATCAGGCTGTGCCCGCCCGCCACCACGCGGGTCTCCGGCAGGCTCAGCAGCGACAGGGCATGCTGGACGCTGGTCGCCCGCTCGTACTCGACGTGCGACGGAACCTGCATGTAAGCATCATTCGGTGTGCCCGGCAGAAGCGCAACCTCCGTTAAGGGGTCGCTAATTCTCAATGGTCAGGTGGGGGGTGCGCAGCTCGATCCGGCCAGGGCCGACCAGGAACACGCCGAACGCGACGGTGTTGGCGTCGTCCGGGACCGGCACGGTGACCTCGTGGGTGGTCCAGTCGCCCGGACCTTCGAGGGTGACGATGTGGTTGGCCGGGTCGGCCAGGGCGGCCTGCGCGGTGAAGGGCCCGTGGAGGTCCCTTGGCTTCATGACCCGCAGGAACAGCCCGGCCCGGTCCGCGCCCTCCGGGGCACGGAACTGGCCGCGGAAGGTAACCGTGGCGCCGCGGTAGTCGTCGGCGAAGATCTCCTGGGCCAACCAGGCGAAGCCTTCGGGCTGCGGCACGGCTGCGGAGAGCACCGCGGTCCCATGGTCGGCGGCGGCTTCGTAGTCGTCCCAGTGAGACTGCAGGGCGTTCTCGGTGAAGCTGCCGCCGAGCACCCAGTGGTCCAGGCCGAGGGCGAAGGTCAGGTTGCGCGGCTCGTACCGCGGCCGCAGGTCGAGGCGCAGGTCACGCGCGGTCTGCTGGGGCATCGGGCCGCCCTGGCGGGTCCCGGCTGGCCCGGTCCCGGCTGGCCCGGTCCCGGCTGGCCCGGTCCCGGCTGGCAGGGCCATCCGGTCCATGACCGCGTCGGCGACCCGGATCGGCGCGCCCGAGATCATGGCCACGGCCAGGCCGTCGAGCAGGCGCGCGGTGACGTGCTCGGGCCGGCCGGGGTGGCCAGCTCGATCCGGGCCACGGTCACCTCCGGGCCCAGCTCGTCGACGTCCACCGCGGTCACACGGGTCTCGGCCGCGCGCAGCAGCCGGCCGGTCAGCTCGTCCGAGCTTGGCCCGGAACGCGCGTCGTCGGCGAACCGGTGGCTGTCCCGGCCGAGCAGCCAGATTGGCAGGTCCCGGCGACCCGCGTCGTCGGCGAGCACCATGACGTGGGTCGGGAAACGGTCCGGCACGGGACCGGGCGGGATACGGCGCTCGATGCGCGCGACGCGGACGGTGGTCATGTGCGTCCTCCCGGGAACGAGGTCGGGGCGGTGTTCGGTGAGGTAGGCGCGCAGCCGGAGCCGGGCCTTGTGCAGGCTGGCCCGGGCCGCACCAGGCGCCTCCGCGACCTGGCCGGCGGGCACGTCGGCGTAGTAATGCAGGGCGACGGCGCGCCGCTGCCCGGCGGGCAGGCGGGCCACCGCCGTGCGCAGCGCGTCGGCCCGGTCCAGGTCCTCGGGTGAAGGCAGGCCGTCGGACGACGTCGGGTGCAGCGGCTCGGGCCAGTCGGCCAGCAGCGTGACCTGGGCACGGCGGTGCAAGCCGCGGCAGACGTTGAACACGATGCCGGCCAACCAGCCGGCGAACCGGTCCGGATCCCGCAGCCGGTCCAGGGCCAGGAACGCCTGCAGGAACGATTCCTGCACGATGTCGTCCACGTCGCTGGGATCGGGGCCCAGTTGCCGGGCCCGAGCGCGGACCATCGCCTGGTGCCGCTCGACCAGCAGGCGGAACGCCATCGGGTCACCGCCCCGGGCCAGCCGGGCCAGGTCGCCGTCGGAGAGGTCCGCGTTCACGGCGTTCCGGCGGCCGGCTCGCCGTCGGATTGGGGATCAGTGTGCAGGTCCGGGTTCCGAAGCGCGATCCGGCCCGAGCCGGTGAGCGCAATGCCGAACCGGATCTGGTCGGCGTCGGCGGGGATCCGCGCCGTGATCTCGTACCTGGTCCAGGGGCGGCCGCCGGAGATGGTGAGGCCGTGGTCCTCGCGGGCCCGCCCCACGCGCCACCAGTTCCGGATAATCTCCAGGCGGAGCCCGGCCTGTTCGGTGATGGTATCGGTGCGGATCTCGGCCCTGAAGGTGACGGTGACGCCGCGGTAGTCGTCGGCGTAGATGGCCTGGACCAGGGCGGCGGACCCGGCGGGCCGCGGGGCGGCGGAGGACAAGACCGCGGACAGGCCGTCGGCGGCGGCCGAGTAGTCCGGTTCAGCGTCCGTCCCGGCTTCCGGCCCTGAACCCGGCCCGGCGTCGAGATCCCAGCGGTCCAGGCCCGTGGCGAAGTCCAGGTTGCGCGGCTCGTAGCGCGGCCGCCGGCCGGGCAGCGTGGCCAGCGGCCAGCCCTGCAGCCCGCCGCCGGGCCGGGCCTGGGCGGCCGGCGGCACCCGGTCGAGGAACGGGGTGAGCAGGTCAGCGCCCGGCACCGGGACGGCCAGCCGGTCCAGCACCGCGTCGGCCAGCCGGACCGGGGCGCCCGCGGCGGCGGCCAGCGCTAGGCCCAGGCCGAGGTCCGCGGTAATCTGCCGGGTTCCGGCCGGGCCGGCCAGCCCGATCCGCGCCACGGTGACCTCCGGGCTCAGCTCGGCGGCGCCGGCTTCGGTCACGTCGATGTCCACCCCGGTCACCCGGGCGCGGGTCGCGCCGAGCAGCCGGGTGGTGAGTTCCTGCGGCACCGCGTCGGTGATGACCTGCTCGGCGGGCCGTTCCAGGAGATCCGCCAGGTCGCCGGCCTCCCGCATCCAGATGGGCACGGCCCGATGACCCGCGTCGTCGGCCAGCACGACGAGGTAACCGCGGATCTGGAATTCGCCGTTGGCCAACCTTCCGGGCCGGGGTTCGGCGTGCGCGATTCGTACTGTGGTCACACTCTTAAGTGTCCGCCGCGCGGTCCGGTGTTACCCGGTTCAGCGGCCGCCGATGTCCTCGCTCCAGACCTGGGGGTTGCGCTCCTGGAACTCGCGCATGACGGCCTGGCAGCCCGGGTCGTCGAGCAGGACGACCTCCACCCCCCGGCCGGCCAGGAAGCCGAGGTCGCCGGCGTAGGTCTCGGCCTCACCGACCACGACCCGGGGGATCTGGAACAGCAGGATCGCCCCGCTGCACATCTGGCACGGGGACAAGGTGGTGTACAGGGTGGTGCCGGCATAAGAGGGCCGCAGGCCGGCGTGGCGCAGGCAGGAGATCTCGCCGTGCGCCACCGGGTCGCCCTGCTGGACCCGCTCGTTGTGCCCGGCCGCGATGACCTGCCGCCCTTGGCTAGCACTGCCCGCGGCGAGCACCGCGCCGACCGGCACGCCGCCGCCCTCCAGGCTGGCCCGGGCCTGGCCCAGGGCCAGCGCCATCATCTCCCGGTCGGCCTGATCCACCTGCCCGTATCCCATGCCGGCCTACGCTACCGGACCAGGTTCGGGGACCAGAGAGTGGATCAAGAGCCGACCGGCGCGACGCGGATCACGCGACCAGGTCAGCCACCAGCGTCCGCTCGGCGTGTCGATCCAGATCGTGAAGGCAGCAGCCTCCGGCGGGACCGTGCTGTCCTCGCCGATCCGGTAGAGATGCCGCCGGGCCCAGCGACCGCCCGGGCAGATACCCCATGGGGCGCTCTAGGTCCCGTCACCGGACCAGGCGCCAGACCACGCCGACGCCTGTCCCGGCGAGCGGAGGCGGGTCCAAGGGGCGACGGCCGACCTCGGTGAAACCGAGCTTGCGCGGCACGCCGGCGCTGGCCACGTTGAGCTCGTCGTGCACGATCTCCACCCGGTCCACGCCCGGCAGCCGGAACGCCTGGTCGACCAGGGCCGCCGACGCCGCAGTGGCCAGGCCGCGGCGGGTCCAGACCCGGTGGACCCAGTAGCCGATCTCCAGCCCGCCCGGCCCGATCCGGCTTATCAGGGCGCAGCCGCCGACCAGCGCGCCGTCCGCGGTGATCGCGTAGCCGAACTCTGTGCCGTCCGCCCAGTCCCGCGCCGACTTGGCCAGGAACTCGGCCGCGGACTCCCTTGTGTAGTTCGCCGCCCACGGCATCCACGGGCGCAGGTGATCCAGGGACTCGGTCACGGCCTGGAACACGGCGTCCAGGTCGTCCGCCCGGTGCCGGCGCAAAGTGACCGGGCCGTGCTCAAGAAGGTCTTCGGGTTGTTCGGTCATGCCGGCCTGCGCCCCTTTCTCTTTTTATAGGGCCGAACGATGCGTGGCTTACGCGCCCGGGCCCTTCTGTGCTGCGCGGCGCGCGCTTCGCGGGGCCAGTCGTAGCTGAGCTCTTCCCCGACCCGGAGGCGGGCCCAGCGGGCCGCCTCGACCTGCAGGGCCTGGGCGGCGGCGGCGACCGCGGCCGGCTCGAGGTCCGCGTCGGCGTGCGGGAGCACGGTCAGCTTGGTGGCGGCCAGGGTCATGATCTGGATGTCGGACGGGTGGTCCAGGCCGGCCACGCACTCGACGAAGTTGGCCAGCACCTCGGCGCGCAGCCCCCGCTGGCGCAATTCCTTGGACCCCTCGCGGGCGTGCGGCGGGCGGCGGCCGCTGACGTGCTGCATGGTGTCGAAGATGATGCCCGCCGCGATGCCGCCCCAGATGCCGTCCCCGATGCGCAGCTCGCGCTCCACCACGAAGTGCATGATGTCGTGCGGCAGCCGGGACCCGGCCTGGCCGCCGTACAGCCGGTACACGGCTCCGTCGTCGCGCTGTACCAGGGCGTAGGCGCGCTCGTGATCCGGGAGCCGGGGAAACGTCACGCGCATATCCCCACTATGCGGACCGGCCGGACGGGGCGCCTAATGGTTTTCCTGTGCCGTATGGTGGCCGTTCGTGGCGGGACGCGGGACGACGGCGACGGTGGCGCTGGAGCGGGCGAAGATCGCGTTCACCGTGCACGAATACGCGCATGATCCGCGGGCCGCCTCGTACGGGCGGGAGGCCAGCGAGGCGCTGGGGGTGTCCGCGGACCGGGTGTTCAAGACGCTGATCGCGTCGGTGGATGGCGACCTGGTGGCGGGGGTGGTCCCGGTGGAGGGCCAGCTCGACCTCAAGGCGCTGGCCGCCGCCGTGGGCGGCAAGCGAGGCGTGATGGCCGAGGTGGCGGCGGCCGAACGGGCCACCGGGTACGTGGCGGGCGGCATCTCCCCCGTCGGCCAGCGCAAGCGGCTGCCCGTGGTGGTGGACGCGTCGGCGATGGCGTTCGGCACCGTGTTCTGCAGCGGCGGGCGGCGGGGGCTGGAGATCGAGCTCGCGCCCGGTGACCTGGTGCGGGCCGCGAAGGCGACGGTGGCCAGCATCAGCTCACTAAGATGAGCTCATGGCAGACGCCCTGGGCGAGGCACCGGAAATCCAGGACGCCGCCGAGCGGATGTCGGTCGACGAGCTCCGGGCGCTGCAGCTGGACCGGCTGCGCTGGACGCTGCGGTACGCGTACGCGAACGTCCCGTTCTACCGGAAGCGATTCGACGCGGTGGGGGTGAGCCCGGAGGACTGCCGCTCGCTGGAGGACCTGGCCTCGTTCCCGGTCACGACCAAGGACGACCTGCGGGAGAACTACCCGGCCGGCCTGTTCGCGGTGCCGGTGGCCGAGCTGCGGCGGATCCACGCCTCGAGCGGGACCACCGGACAGCCCACCGTGGTGGGCTACACCCAGGCCGACCTGGACACCTGGTCGGACCTGATGGCCCGGTCGATCCGGGCCGCGGGCGGGCGGCCGGGCGACATGGTGCACGTGGCCTACGGGTACGGGCTGTTCACCGGCGGGCTGGGCGCCCACTACGGCGCCGAACGCCTGGGCTGCACGGTCATCCCCGCCTCGGGCGGCATGACCGGACGGCAGGTCCGGCTGATCGCCGACCTGCGACCGCGGGTGATCATGGTCACGCCGACCTACATGCTGACCATCCTGGACGAGTTCGACCGGGCCGGGCTGGACGCCCGGGCCAGCTCGCTAAAGATCGGCATCTTCGGGGCCGAGCCGTGGACCGAGCAGATGCGGGCCGAGCTGGAGGAGCGGGCCGGGCTCCACGCGGTGGACATCTACGGGCTGTCCGAGGTTATGGGGCCCGGCGTGGCGGTGGAGTGCGTGGAGACCAAGGACGGCCTGACCGTCTGGGAGGACCACTTCTACCCCGAACTGATCGACCCGACCTCCGGCGCGCCGACCGCCGCGGGCGAGCGGGGCGAGATCGTGTTCACGTCGCTGACCAAGCAGGGCATGCCGCTGGTCCGGTACCGGACCAAGGACCTGACCCGGCTGCTGCCGGGCACGGCCCGGCCCGCGCACCGGCGGATGGAACGGATCACCGGCCGGTGCGACGACATGATCGTGCTGCGCGGGGTCAACGTGTTCCCGACCCAGATCGAGGAGGTCCTGCTCCGGGTCCCGGGCCTGGCCCCGCACTTCCAGCTCGTGCTCACCTCGCGCGACCACCTGGACGAGCTGACCGTCCAGGTGGAGGCACGGGCCGGGCTGGGCGAGGAGCAGCGGGCCGCGGCGGCGCGGGCGCTGACCGCCCAGGTCCACGACCACGTGGGCGTCCGGGTCCAGGTCGCGGTGGGCGACCCGGACACCATCGAGCGGTCGGCCGGCAAGATGCGCCGGGTGGTCGACCAGCGGAGCCGCTGACCGGTGCGGGCGCCGACCGCCCGCTGCGCAGCCGGGCCCGGATCTACGACTGGCAGCCCGGAACCGGGTGATCCAGGCTGGGAGCGAGCACCACGCTCCGTTCGGCCAGAAAGAAATGTACGGCGGCCGGCGGACGTCCTAGCGCCGACGATCCGGACATATCGCTGTCTGAATCGTTATGTCACGATCGCGAGTCTTCGCAGCTTGGCCGCACCGTTTGCCCTAAATTAGCCGCCTATCCATACGTCACGCGGGCGGCCTGTTGCCACGTCTGAATCGAGGAGGTTTCCTTGCCACATCGATCCCGTCGGTTTGTGCGGATGGCCGGAGCGCTGGCCCTAGCCACCGGATCTCTGGTCGCCGGCGGCCTCCCCGCGACGGCCGGCATCGCCATCGGGCCGATGCTGCACAGCAGGTTCGTGTCGCCCCGGCAGCCCGCCACCCAGGCCCAGTGCGAGGCGGCGTTCACCGCCCCGTGCTACGGCCCGGACCAGCTGCAGACCGCGTACAACGAGCACCCGCTGTTCAACGCCGGGATCACCGGCGCCGGCCAGACCATCGTGATCGTCGACGCGTTCGGGTCCCCGACGATCCAGGCGGACCTGGCCGTCTTCGACGCCCAGTACAACCTCCCGGCGCCGCCGTCCCTCAAGATCATCCAGCCTGCCGGGGCGGTGCCGCCCTTTGACCCGACCGACGCCAACGGCGACGTCGGCTGGGCCGGGGAGACCACCCTGGACGTGGAGTGGGCGCACAGCATGGCGCCCGGCGCCAACATCGTGCTGGTCGAAACCCCGGTCAACGAGACTGAGGGCACGGCCGGGTTCCCGCAGATCGTCAAGGCCGAGAACTACGTCGTCAACCATCACCTCGGCCAGGTGATCAGCCAGAGCTTCGGCGCGACCGAGCCCACGTTCCCCAGCGTGGCCTCCATCCAGGGCCTGCGCAGTGCGTACTTCAACGCGGCCCGGAACCACGTGACCGTGCTGGCCGCGACCGGCGACGCCGGGGCGACCGACTACGCCAACGCGGCGGGGACGCTGCTGTACACCCACCGGGCCGTCGACTGGCCCTCCTCTGACCCGCTGGTCACCGCGGTGGGCGGCACCCAGCTGGCTCTGCTGACCACCGGCCAGCGGACCCAGGCGGACCGGGTGTGGAACGACAGCACCAACTACGCCCTGAACGACGCCTTCTTCGGCACCCCCGGGCCGACCGCCACCGCCACCGGCGGCGGCGTCTCGGCGGTCTTCGCCCGGCCGTCGTACCAGGACTCGGTGGCCGGCGTGGTCGGCGCCCAGCGCGGCGTGCCGGACATCTCCATGAGCGCCGCCTGCTCCGGCCTGGTCAACGTCTACCAGAGCTTCCCCGGCGAGGCGGCCGGCTGGTACGTGGCCTGCGGGACGAGTGAGGCCACCCCGTTGTTCGCCGGGATCGTGGCACTGGCTGACCAGCTGGCCGGTCACTCCCTCGGCCTGATCAACCCGGCGCTGTACGCCATGTCCGCGGCGAAGGCGCCCGGCCTGGTCGACGTCACCAAGGGGAACAACACGGTCTCGTTCCTCCAGCCCACCCTGGTCACGGTGAAGGGTTACCGGGCGGGCCCGGGTTACGACCTGGCCTCCGGGGTCGGTACCGTCGACGCCGCCCTGTTCGTCCCCGAGCTGGCGCAGGCCTCCAGCGGCGGGTAGTTAGTCCTTGGTTAGCCCTTGGTTAGTCAGCGGCCGGGCCCGTCGGGGGCCCGGCCGCTGGCGCGTTCAGGCGGTGCTGCTTTCAGGCGGTGCGGCGGCGGAACAAGACCATGCTCAGCAGGACCGAGGCGGCCAGGATGCCGGCGCTCCAGGCCAGCGCCGCCGCCAGCTGGCCGCCGGCCGGCTGGCCTCCGGCCGGCTGGCCGAGCAGCAGGCCGCGGAGGGTCTCGGTGACCGGGGTGGCCGGCTGGTGGCGGGCGAACCCGCGCAGCCACCAGGGCATGGTCCGGACCGGGACAAAGGCACTGCTCGGGCCTGACTGGCCCGCTGGGCCTGGGCGCTACGGGCCGGAGCGCGGCGGCACCCGTGGGTGGTGCGCATCCCGCTCAACAGCCTGCCGATCATGCCCAACGAGGTGGCCTGGTTCGAGAACGCGCTGGCCTGCCTGGCGGACACCGAGCTGACCGAGGCGCGCAAGGCGTCGGTGATCATGCTGCTGGCCGGCTACGTGCGGAACCTGGCCACCACCGAGGCCGACATCGCGGCCGCGATCAAGGCCTCGGGGCTGGCGCCTATGGAGTGGATGGCGGCATACCCCCGGATGCTGGCCGAGCTGACCGATCCGCGCCGGTTCCCCGCGCTCGCGAAGTTCCTCGCGGCCGGGGTGTTCGAGATCGAGGACGGCCCGGACGACGAGTTCATCTTCGGCCTGGACCGCATCCTGGACGGCATCGAGGTCCTCATCCGGCGCTAGCTTTGCATACGGATCGGTAACCGGGTCATTAACTTCCGCCGCGACTGGTAGCACCGGTGCCGCCGGTCGGCGGGGCGTCCTGGGCCGCCGCGTCGGGCGGGGCCGAGGCCGCGTCGGCAGGAGCTGCGTCAGCAGGACCCGCGGCGTCAGCAGGACCCGCGGCGTCAGCAGGGCCCACCGCGGCCAGCGTGCGCGCCGAGCGGCGCTGGGTGCGGTAGAACCAGACCGCGCCGACCACGGTCAGCACCGAGGCGATGTACATGTTCAGCCGCAACCCGAAGATGTGGACCGAGGAGTCGATGCGCAGCGACTCCTCGAAGATCCGGTAGGCCGAGTAGCCGAACACGTACAACGCGAACAGGCCCGGCGGCTTGATCTTGTAACGGTGCCCGAGCCAGATCAGCACCCCGGCCCAGGCGAAGTCGAAGATCAGCTCGTAGAGGAACGTCGGCTGGAACGTGGCGAAGTGCAGGTCGGCCGCGGGGATGCCGCCGGACACCCGGTACTGGTAGGGGATCTCCAGACCCCACGGCAGCGAGGTCGGCCGGCCGAACAGTTCCTTGTTGAAGTAGTTGCCGATCCGCCCGACGCCCTGCGCGATCAGCAGCCCGGGCGCCATGGCGTCGGCGAACAGCGCGGGGCTGACCCCGCGCCGGCGCAGCCGCCAGATGCCGACCAGCCCGCCGACCAGCACCCCGCCCCAGATGCCGAGCCCGCCGGACCACACCGCGAACGGCCCGTACCACACGTGCGGGATGTCCATCGGGGTGGTGATGTCGAAGTAGATCCGGCCGCCGATGATCCCGGCCGGCACGACCCACAGCGCGATCTCGCCCACCAGCTCCGGATCGCCGCCCACCGCGCGCCAGCGGTACCGGGTCAAGATCACGGCGAAGGCGATGCCGACCAGGTACGCCAGCGCGTAGAAGTGAACGTCCAGCGGGCCGATGTGGAAGCTGTTGATCGGCGGGCTTGGGAGGTAAGCCGGCAGCGCCATAGCCCAGAGGTTACCTTGAACCACCCGCCGGCCTGAGCGTGGCCGGCGGGTGGAACCAGGGTCCGTTCGGGATCAGATCAATGAGAGTCGGAGTCCGAGTGGTCACCGGCGATCGGCCCGCCACTGGATACGGCGGCGGCGCGTGGCGTCAGGTTGGTGATCGGCGGTACCGGCGGCACGACCTGGGACTTGTCGGGGCGGCCGGCGATTTGGTAGACCTGGGTGCCGTCCACGGTCTCCATCTCCAGCAGCAGCTCGACCAGGGAGTCGAGCTCGTGGCGGTGGCCCTTGAGCAGCACGGTGGCCCGTTCCTCGGCCTGGCGCAGCAGCCGGGAGACCTCGTTGTCGATCTCGGCCTGGGTGGCCTCGGCGAACGGGCGGCTGGAGAACGCGGCCCCGCCGCCGCCCAGGAACGACGACCCGCCCTCGGGGTACCCGATCGGGCCGAGCGTCTTGGACAGGCCGAACTCCCTGATCATCTTGACCGCCAGGTCGGTCGCCCCGGCCAGGTCGTTGGACGCCCCGGTCGACCCCTGCCCGATCACCACCAGCTCGGCGGCCCGGCCGCCGAGGCGCACGGCCAGGGAATCGAGCAGGTAGTCCTCGCCGTACATGTGCCGCTCCACCAGCGGCAGCTGCTCGGTCACGCCCAGGGTCTGGCCCGCGGGCAGGATCGTCACCTTGGCCACCGGGTCGGCGTGCTCGGACAGCGCCGCCACCATGGCGTGCCCGGACTCGTGCACCGCCACCGCGTGTTTCTCCTCGGGCAGCAGCACGTTGGACCCTTCCCGCCTGCCCAGGATGATCCGGTCCCTGGCGGTGTCGAAGTCCTCGGCGGTGAGCACGTCGCGGTTGCCGCGGACCGCGTTGATGGCAGCCTCGTTGGCCAGGTTGGCCAGGTCCGCGCCGGAGAAACCGGGCGTGCCGCGCGCCACCGCGTTCAGGTCGACGTCCGGGGCCAGCTTCTTGTCCTTGACGTGCACGGCGAGGATGGCGGAGCGTTCGAAGACGTTCGGCAGCGGGATCGTGACCTGCCGGTCGAACCGGCCCGGCCGCAGCAGCGCCGGGTCCAGGACCTCGGGCCGGTTGGTGGCGCCCAGCACCACGACCCCGGCTGAGGGCTCGAACCCGTCCATCTCGGCCAGCAGCTGGTTCAGGGTCTGCTCGCGTTCGTCGTTGGACACTATGGCGCCCGAGCCCGCGCGGCGCTGGCCGATGGCGTCGATCTCGTCGATGAAGATGATGGCGGGGGCGCGCTTACGGGCCTGCTCGAACAGATCCCGGACGCGCGCCGCGCCGACGCCGACGAACAGCTCCACGAAGCTGGACCCGGTGACCGAGAAGAACACCACCTGGGCCTCGCCCGCGACCGCCCGGGCCAGCAGGGTCTTGCCGGTGCCCGGCGGGCCGACCATGAGCACGCCGCGCGGGACCAGCGCCCCGACCCGGGCGTACCGGTCCGGGTTGCGCAGGAAGTCGACCACCTCGGCGATCTCGGCCTTGGCCCCCTCGTACCCGGCCACGTCGGCGAACGTGGTGCTGGGGCGTTCCTCATCGAAGACCTTGGCCCGCGACCGGCCCGCGCCCAGCACGCCACCCAGTTGCCCGCCCGCACCGCGCGAGATCCGCCGGAACAGCCAGATGAACAGCAGGATGGGCAGCCCGAACACGATCAGGTAGATCAGCACCTCGGTGCCGAAGCCCTGGCCCGACGGGGCGGTGGAGACCTCCGGGATGTTCTCGGTGAGGTTGGTCAGCGACTCCTGCCCGGCCTGCGGCGGGATGACCACGGTGAAGCTGGTCCCGTCCTTCAGCTTGCCGGTGCTCGTGCCGCCGACCGACCCCGAGATCTCCAAGCTCTGCACCTTGTGCGCGGACACATCGGAGAGGAACTGGGAGTAGGTCAGGCTGGTCGAGGTCGACCGGGTAGGCAGCACGAAGAACAGGATGAAGATGGCCAGGATCATGATCGGCCACAGCCAGTTCCGCCACGCCGGGGGCGGCGGCGGGGCGGACCCCGTCGGCTTGTCCCCGGGCGGCGGTGGCTTCGCTTGCTTACTCATGGCGGCTCCTTGTGATGCCCAGTATGCCGCGTAGGCGTAACCCGGTAATAACCGGACGGTCCCGTTCGGCCGACAGGGGAATCTTTGCGGCGGACGGTCAGGAACCGTTTGGTTATCCCTTGCGGGGCTCGCCCCGGTAGGTGCCGAACGACCAGCGGTTCCCCTCCGGGTCCTGCGCCGCGAAGTCCCGGGAGCCGTAGTCGGTGTCGTGGGGTTCGGCGGTGATCTGCGCGCCGGCTTTTCTGGCCCGCTCGTACAGCGCGTCGGGCTGGTCGGTGACCACGTAAGCGCCGAACGCGCCCGGGCTGGTCGCGCCCCCGTCGTCGTCCCGCGCGGAGCCGAGCATGATCCCGCCGCCTTCCGGCCAGGACAGCTGGGCGTGGTGCACCACGTCCCCGTCCGCGTAGATCACGGTCTCCTCGAACCCGAACGCGTCGACCAGGAACCTGATCAGCGCGCGCGCGTCGCGAGCGCGCAGGCTCGGCCAGACCTGCTTGTCCGGCGTCGTTCCCATAGTTATGACTCCCTCCCGTTTCGGGGGCCTGTCTTTTGTCTACGGTCAGGCTCCCTCGAGCAGCCAGGCGCCGGCTTGGATGTTTCGGAACTCCTCGGTGATCCACTGGCTCGGCGGGCAGCCGGCCAGCGCCCGGAACTCCCGGGCCAGGTGCGCCTGGTCAAAGTATCCGCAGGCCGCGGCCAGGTCGGCGAGGCGGTACTCGCGGTCCGCCGCTTTCGAGATGAGCAGGTGCCGGGCCCGGTCGAAGCGGATGACCCGCGCCGCGGCCTTCGGGGTCAGGCCGATCTCGGTGCGGAACCGGCCGGTCAGGTGGCGGCCGCTCCAGCCCGTCTGGGCGGCCAGGTCGGAGATGCGAGCTGTCCCGCCGGTCCGCAGCAGCTGGCGCCAGGCGAAGCGGACCTCGGGCGCGGCCGGCGTCGCGGCGGTCGCGGCCCTGGTGGCGGTCGCGGCCGTTGCGGCCAGCCGCCGGTGCAGGATCTCGTCCAGGATGGCGAAGCGCTCGGGCCAGCCGGGCGCGGCCAGGGCCCGGGCGCGGAGTTCGGCGCAGGCGCCGCCCAGCACGGCCTCGGCCGGCACGTCGAGGTCGGCCAGCTCGCCGGCCGGCAGGCCCAGCAGGGCCCGCGCGCCGAGCGGCCGCAGCGCGACCTGGATGCCGGACTGCGCGCCGTCGTGGGTGATCAGCGCCGGAGCCGAGTGCAGCCCGCCGAGCAGGGTGCCGAAATCGCCGGGCGGCTGCCGCGGATCGGGGTGCGCCAGCAGGACCATCGGCTCGTCCAGGGTAAAGATCAGCGTCAGGAACGGCGAGGGCAGGCCCCGGTGCAGCGCGGGCCGCACGCCGCGCTGGCGGTAACCGGTGTAGTAGGCCACGAGCGGGCGGAGCGGCTCGGCCGGACGCCAGCGGCGGTGCTCATCAACGGGCTCATCAATGGGCTCATCAATGGCCTCGTCAACGGTTGAACCCGCCCCGCCGCTCATGCGTTCTACTCAGCAGGATCCCGGTATCGGTGCAGACTTCGGGGTTCTCATTATTTGCGCTGGTAGTGGAGGTGCTGCCAGAATCGGGGCCATACCCCCAGTGTACGGGGCTCTGGGGTTCCAGCCCGGGTTCGGCGGGATGCGGAAGGTATGTCGCGCCGCTGGCGTTAACCGGACAACGGGTTGGAGTGGCACGTGATCATTCGTCAACTGAACCGCGCCAGCGTCGGCGCGGTGCTGTCTGGCCGCGCCGCGGCGGGCCGAGACGGGGGAAGTGAAGTGGCCGTGATGACCATCGAACGGGTCCAGGGGCTGGACCCTCTTCAGCTTGAACTGTCCTGCGTGACCGACGGGGACGGAAACCAGATCGTCAGCGTGACCGGCGAGCTGGACATCGCCACCGCCGAGCAGGCCTACGCCTATATCAGTGACGTGATCGACGCCTGGCCCACGCCGGTGAGCGTCGACCTGTCCGGGCTCACCTTCTGCGACGCCTCGGGGCTCGGCGCGCTGGCCCGGACCGCCCGGCACGCCCGGCAGGCCGGGCGCCAGCTCAAGCTCACCGCGGCGCGTCCGTCGCTGCTCAAGATCATGCGGATCACCGGGCTGGACCGGGTCTACCCGGAGCTGGCCGCGTACTGACCGTAATCACAACTTCGCCTGGCAGATAACTGGTCCGTGACCATAGAGGATGCTGCCCGCCCGCGTTAAATTTGGAGTGCTTCCGGCGTTAATTCTGAACGTAATCGCGAGTGGAGGGACGCACCCCATGGCCGAAGAAGTTCAAGGGCAGGCTGACGAATCGGCGGAGTCTTCCGAGGCAACCATTGCCGTGCACTGGCGCGAGGAGGAGTACTACCCGCCGCCCGCGAGTTTCGTCAAGCAGGCCAACGCCGCGGACCCGGCCATCCTGGAGCGGTTCACCGAGGACAAGTTCCCCGACTGCTTCAAGGAGTACGCCGATCTGCTGGCCTGGGATCAGCCGTGGCACACGACGTTGGATACGAGCACCGCGCCGTTCTACAAGTGGTTCGCCGGCGGGAGGCTGAACGCCTCGTACAACTGCGTCGACCGTCACGCGGCAGCCAATCCGGACAAGACCGCGATCATCTTCGTGCCCGAGCTCGAGTCCGACGAGACCGTGCACCTCAGCTACGCGGAGCTGCACCGGCAGGTGAACGAGTTCGCCGCCCTGCTGCGCGACTTCGCTGGTCTCAAGACCGGCGACCGGGTGACGCTGCACATGCCCATGGTCCCGGAGCTGCCCGTCACCATGCTCGCCTGCGCCAGGCTGGGCGTCATCCATTCGGAGGTGTTCGGCGGCTTCAGCGGCTACGCCTGCGGGACCCGCATCGCCGACTCGGGCAGCCGCGTGCTGATCACCATGGACGGCTACTACCGGGCCGGCCAGCTGACCGACCACAAGGTCAAGGCCGACGAGGCCCTCGCCGAGGCGGCCAAGGAAGGCCAGGACGTCGACAAGGTGCTCATCTGGCGACGCCACCCCGGGCAGTACGCGTCGCAGACCCCGATGGTCGACGGCCGGGACTTCTTCGTCGACGAGGTGCTCGGCGAGCACCACGGGAAGACCGTCGAGCCGGTGTCCATGCCGGCCGAGGCGCCGCTGTTCCTGATGTACACCAGCGGCACCACCGGCCGCCCGAAGGGCTGCCAGCACAGCACCGGCGGCTACCTCGCGTACGTGGCCGGCACGTCCAAGTATTACCAGGACATCCACCCGGACGACGTGTACTGGTGCATGGCCGACATCGGCTGGATCACCGGCCACTCCTATATCGTCTACGGCCCGCTGGCGCTGGGCACCAGCACGGTGATCTACGAGGGCGTCCCCAACTATCCCGACGGCGGCCGGCCGTGGCGGATCGCGGAGAAGCTCGGCGTCAACATCTTCCACACCTCGCCCACCGCGATCCGGATGCTGCGCAAGGTCGGCCCCGAGGAGCCGCGGAAATACAACTACCACTTCAAGAACATGACGACCGTGGGCGAGCCGATCGAGCCCGAGGTCTGGCGGTGGTACTACACCGAGGTCGGCAAGGGTGAGGCGGCGATCACCGATACCTGGTGGCAGACCGAGAACGGCGGGTTCCTGGGCAGCACCCTGCCCGCCCTGCAGCCGATGAAGCCGGGCAGCTGCGGCCCCGGCGTCCTCGGCATCTACCCGGTGATCTACGACGAGGACGGCGACGAGGTGCCGGCGGGCAGCGGCAAGGCGGGCAACATCTGCATCCGCAACCCCTGGCCCGGCATCTTCCAGACCATCTGGGGCGACCCGGAGCGGTTCCTGTCCACCTACTTCCGCAAGTACAACACCAAGCCGGACAGCCAGGACTGGCACGACTGGCCCTACTTCACCAACGACGGCGCCGTCCAGGCGGCCGACGGGTACATCCGGATCCTGGGCCGCGTGGACGACGTGATCAACGTGGCCGGGCACCGGCTGGGCACCAAGGAGATCGAATCGGCCGCGCTGACCGTGCCCGAGGTCGCCGAGGCGGCCGCGGTACCGGTGATCGACGACATCCGGGGCCGCGTGGTGGAGGTCTACGTTTCGCTCAAGCCCGGTTTCGAGCCGGGCAAGGAGATGGAGGACAAGGTCAGCAAGACGATCGAGACCGTGATCGGCAAGATCGCGCGGCCCAAGAACGTCTGGATCGTCGCGGACATGCCCAAGACCAGATCCGGCAAGATCATGCGCCGGGTCATCGCCGCGACGTCCAACTTCGCCGACGTGGGCGACATCACCACGCTCGCCAACCCCGAGATCGTGGAGCAGATCCGGCACCAGGTGCAGAACGCCAAGCACGCGCGCGGCGAGGTGCCGCGCGAGCTGACCGAGGCCGAGGAGGCCGAGATCAAGGCGTTCGGCGCGGAGAGCTGACTCTATAGGCGTGCGGCGGGCCGCCGTTATCAACGGTGGCCCGCCGCACGTTTTTGTTTCTGGCCGAACGGTCCGTGGTTCCTTGCGGCGTTGTTACGTGCTGGGCTGGCCTGTGCTGGGCTGGCCTGTGCTGGGCTGGCCTGTGCTGGGCTGGCCTGTGCTGGGCTGGCCGACCTCGACGGTCAGGTCGTCGTGCAGGAAGGACAGGTACCCGCTGACCGCGGCCGAGTCGCCCTCGGCCTGCGGGTAGGACCAGACCGCGTCGGTGAGCTTGCCGTCGCCTGCGTTAACCGACCAGTACGAGGCGGTGCCCTTGTAGGGGCACACGGTGTGCGTGTCGCTGGGCTCGAGCAGGTCCTGGCGGACGTCCTCGGCCGGGATGTAGAAACGGTTCGGCAGGCCGGTCTCGGACAGCAGCAGCGGCCGGCTGGTCTCGGCTAGGACCGTGTCGCTGTCGTTGAGGCGGACGCGGACGTGCCGTGAGCTCCGGCGCACGTCGACCCGGTGGTAGGGGTCGCGCAGGTGGCCCTGCACCTGCTCGTCCTCGTCGTACCACTCGTCCATGGCGTCCCAGTAGAAGCCGGCGTAGCCCTTCAGCCAGCTGGCTTCGGCGTTCGGCTCCGGGTAGGACCAGATCGCATTCTCGGCGACCTGGCCGCCCGCGGTGACGGTCCAGTACGAGGCGGTGCCCTTGAACGGGCAGTAGGTGTGGTGCTCGGTGGGCTGGATCAGGTCGGCGCGAATGTCCTCGACCGGCACGTAGACCTGCGGCGGCAGCCCGGTCTCGTGCAGCAGCACCGCGCGGGTGGTGTCGACCACGGTCTGGCCGCCGAAGGTGGCCCGTATCCGGCGCGGGAACTCGTGCATCAGCAGCTTGTGCGCCGGCCCTTCGATCCGGTAATTGACGGTCTCCGGCGGATGCCCGGACAGCGGGCCAGCCGAAAAGGTCAGCGACATCGCGGCTCCTTCGTGATTGCGGCTACGCTTCGGGTAACCCCGCCCGGCCCCGTGCCATTCCGGCCCGCTCGGCCCGCTCGGACGGCTCGGCCCGCTCGGCCCGCGCGCGGATGGCTCGGTCCAACAGCATGAATGTGGCACCGTGACGGGTCTTCACATCAGGGTGCAGCATTCATGACGTTCCGGAGTCAAAGGTTGGCGGGGGTGGTGAGGCTGATGAGGCGGGCGTGGCCGGGGGTGAGGGAGGACCAGTCGCCGGGGAAGTCAAAGACGGCGACGGCAGCGGTCGGGAGGCTGACGGCCGGGCGCGGGCCATTGTTTGTGGCGCTGTCGCTTTCCGGGGGGGCGGCCAGGCTGGTAGCCAGCTCCGACAGGCCCGGATTGTGCGCGATGAGCAGCGCGGTGCGGTAGCGGGCGGGCAGTTCCTGGGCCAGGTAGAGCAGGGTCAGCGCGCTGGCCGCGTAGGCGCGCGGCTCGAAGTGGACGGCCGGCGACCCGCCCAGCTCCGGGGCCACCAGGTCCCAGGTCTGCCGGGTCCGGGTTGCGGCCGAGACCACCACCACGTCGGGCTGGTAGCCGTGCTCGTGCAGCCAGCGGCCGATCCGGGGAGCGTCCCGGCGCCCGCGCTTGGCCAGCGGCCGGTCGCGGTCGGGCACGTCCGGCCAGTCCGACTTGGCGTGCCGGAGCAGGATCAGCCGTCGCGTCGCGTCACTGGTCACGGGCCTAGAGCCAGCCGGCCCGGATAGCGACTGAGGTCGGGTCGTTTTGGGCCGGGTCGTTTTGGGCCGGGTCGTTTGGGGCCGGGTCGTTTGGGGCCGGGTCGTTTGGGGCGGTGCCTAGTTTGCCGGCCCGGACCTGGTCCAGTAGGCGGCGGGCGGCGTCCACGATCTCGGGGGCGACGCCGCGCAGGCGGTCCGCGTCGTCCGGAGCGGCCGTCCCGGGCGGGAACCCGGCCGCGGCCAGCAGGGCGTCCAGGTCGGCCAGCTGCTCGCCCAGCCACCCGAGCGGGTCGGCGGACAGCTCGCGGGTGAAGACCCGGCTGGTCGGGTCCCAGTCGCGGAACACCGGGTGGTAGTGGGTGCGGTCGAAGCTGCCGGGACGCCCGTCGACCGTCTCCAGCAGGTCGGCACGCCAGATCGGCCGGGCGACCTCGATGGGCTGGGCCGAGTAGATCGACCCCTTCAGCGGGCCGCGTTGCAGGACGCGGAGCTCGATGCGGACGCCGTGTTCGGCGCCCTCCTGCCCCTTGGCCGGCCGGGGATCCACGAAGTACAGGTCGCCGACCACGACACCGACCCGCTCGAAGCCGAAGGCATACAGCATGATGCCACTATGTCAGCTGTCCGGGTCTGGGCGAACCCGGAGGAAGTTGGTCGCGGTGGCCCGCATAACCGTCCGGCCGTCCTGGTTGACCGCCTCGATCAGGGTCCTCAGGATGCCGCGGTCCGGCTTGCTCAGCGACCGGCGCGCCTCGACGGCGGTGACCCGGACACGGAGCGTGTCCCCCGGGCGGACCGGTTCGGGCCAGCGCATTTCGTCCAGGCCCGGGCTGCCCAGGCTCGCCTCGGCCGACAGGTAGTGATCAACGAGCTGGCGCATGACCAGAGCGGCCGTGTGCCAGCCACTGGCGATCAGCCCGCCGAACGGACCGCGGGCCGCCGCCTGGGGGTCGACGTGGAAGGGCTGCGGATCGAACTGGGTGGCGAATGAGATGATCTCAGCTTCGCTGACGCTGACGCTTCCGCAGTCGTAGGAAGCCCCAGGCAGGTAGTCGTCGAAGTACCTCAAGGCGTGATCGGTCACTCCGGAAGTATCCCAGTTCCCGGGGAGTTTGCTCGGCCCAGGTCACAGATGCGTTACAGAAATAACTCGGTTTGCCTGCGAGGCCAAGTTCGTTGCTGCCATGCTTCCGCAGACGGCACAGACCGCCGGATTGCGAATAAAAGCCTCATCATCACAGGCAGTGACAGGCCCGCTGAAAGGCTCACCCGCGGGACGGGCAGGCGGGCACGGAAACTACTTGGGGAGTTCTGTGGATTCACTTCACTCGCACCGCCGCCCGAGGAAGATCCGGCGCACGGGCAGGCATACCGAACCGTCACAGGTCGCGAAGGTAGCCGATGTCGCCACCAAGGCTGCCCCCGCGGTGGCCATCGCGGGCGCGCTGGTCGCCACGGCCCCGCAGGCGTCGGCTGCGGTCAGCCTGTCGGCCAAGACCACGACGGTCGCCGAGCAAGTTCACACCGACGCCCTGGTCCAGCACAGCCAGCCGGCCACGCGCACCTACACCGTCCGCTCGGGCGACACGCTGTCCTCCATCGCGCAGCGCTTTTACGGCAACCCGGCGGACTGGGCCTGGCTGTACCACGTGAACTCCTCCGTGGTCCGCGACCCCAACAGCATCTACGTAGGCGAGGTCCTGAAGATCCCGGCCGACCCGCCCGCCAACGCCGCGTCCTACACGCCCAAGCACGCCAAGCACGCCAAGACCTCGACCACCACGACCACGCTGACCTCCTCGGCCACCAAGCTGAGCGGCAGGCTCGGCTGCTCCG
Organism: uncultured Actinomycetes bacterium; assembly: GCA_963742795.1. Lineage (GTDB taxonomy): Bacteria > Actinomycetota > Actinomycetes > Streptosporangiales > Streptosporangiaceae > Palsa-504. Next base: position 164,242 of record CAVUNL010000008.1, on the reverse strand, counting down.
GCCTGGAGGCCCTGTGGGACGCGGCCGGCGGCTCGCACGGCGAGGCGTTCATGGCCGCCGAGATCGCCATGGCCGAATCGGGCGGCAACCAGTACGCGCTGAGCCCGACCAACGACTACGGCTACTGGCAGATCAACGGCTCGCACGGCCCGGCGATGGCCACCTTCAACCCGATGGGTAACGCCAAGGCCGCGATCGCCATCTCCGACGACGGGCGCGACTGGGGTGCGTGGACCACCTACACCAGCGGCGCGTACGCGGGGCGCTGCTAGCCGCTCTGCTTATCGTCCGGGCTTATCGTCCAGGCTTATCGTCTGGCATCCGCTGTTCGTAACTCGCCTGCGGCCGGCCGACGAGCGCGATCTCGTCGGCTGGCAGCAGGCGCGACCACGTCGTCCCGCTCTTGTCCCGGCAGCATAGGTTCAACGGTATGGACCACCCTGACGTGCTCGCCTGGCGGGACGGGCATATCGAGGCGCTCGACCAGACCGCGCTGCCGCACCAGATCCGTACCCTGCGGATCGGCACCGTGGACGAACTGGTGCGGGCCATCACCAGCCTGGCCATCCGCGGCGCGCCGGTGCTCGGCGCGGCCGGCGCCCTGGGCGTGGCCCTGGCGGTCCGCCAGGGCTCCGGCGAGGGCTGGGACGACACGCGGCTGGCGGCGGAGATCGAGCGGATCGCGGCTGCCCGGCCCACCGCTGTGAACCTCAGCCGCGAGGTGGCGGCGGTCGCCGCGCGGATCGGGGAAGGTAGTGCGGCGGTGCAGGGCGCGGCCCTGGCCGTGCTGGAGTCCACCGCCGCGACCAGCCTCCAGATCAGCGCGCGGGGCGCCGAATACCTGCTCCAGGCGTGCGGCGCCGGGCCGCTCCGGGTGCACACCCACTGCAACACCGGCGCGCTGGCCTGCCTGGGCTGGGGGACGGCGCTCGGGGTGATCCGCGCGTTGCACGTGGCGGGCGCGCTCAGCTACGTCATCGTGGACGAGACCCGGCCGCTGCTGCAGGGCGCCCGGCTGACCTGCTGGGAGCTGGGCCAGCTCGGCATCGAGCACCAGCTGGCGTGCGACGGCGCGGCCCCGTTCCTGATCAGCCAGGGGCGGGCCGACGCGGTGGTGGTGGGCGCCGACCGGATCGCGGCCAACGGCGACGTGGCCAACAAGATCGGCACCTACAGCCTGGCCCTCGCGGCCCGCCAGGCCGGCATCCCGTTCGTGGTCGCGGCGCCCGAGTCGACCATCGACGCGGCCACGCCGTCCGGGGCGGCGATCCCGATCGAGCAGCGGGCCGACCAGGAGGTCACGGCGCCGGCCGCCCCGGCCGGCACCAGGGCGCTCAACCTGGCCTTCGACATCACCCCGGCCGAGCTGGTTACCGCGGTGGTCACCGAGGAGCGGCTCATCCCCGGCGGCCGCGGCCAGCTTGACGGTTCAGCCTGACGGTTCGGCCGGGGGCGGGCGGTCGAAGCTGAGCTGGGCCTCGCGGGGGATAAAGCCGCAGGCCTGGTAGATCCGGATGGCCGCGTCGGCCGGGTCGGCCACGATGACGAACGTGCTGGTGCCCAGGACCTCGCGCCCGTGCCGGCCCGCGGCCCATAGCAGGGTCCCGGCCAGGCCGCGGCGGCGGGCCTCCGGGTCGGTCTCGACGTGCTGGTAGCGGGCGTACCCGTCACCCACGCCGAACAGCCCGAGCTGCGCCTGGAGGCGGCCGTCGGTGAACGCGCCGAACCAGGCGCCGGCTCCGGCCTGGGTCAGCCGCCGCCGCGCCATCGCCCGCCGCTCCAGGAAGGCCGGCTCGTCGGCGTCGTGGCAGCGGATGGCCAGTTCGACGGACTGCCGCCAGTCGGCGTCGGAGTCCAGCAGCCGGATCTCGGCGTCGATGTTGGGGTGGGGCGGGGGGTTCGGCTGGGCGGCGGTCAGCACGGCGAGGTGCTCGACGGCGAGCCCGGCGGCCGCGAGGTCCTCGGGTATCGGGCCATCCTCGGCGGTGTCTACGCCGAGCGCGACGTGCCGGGCGGCCGGGAACTCGGTGGCGAACCGGTCCAGCCACGCGCCGGCCTCACCCGGCCGGGGGACCTGGGCCAGCAGCAGGAAGTTGCCCCACCAGAACTCGGGGTCGCCGGGAGTGCGGACGACCAGGTAATCGCCGCGGTCGGTGACCTCGGCGCCCTCCAGGGCCCGCAGCGCCACGTCGGTCCGGAAGCCGAGCGATGTGATCCGCACCGGAACGAGGCTAGTCGGCCTACGCCTTCCGCAAGGCGCGCAGGAACACCCCGGCGGGCCGGGCGCCGGGGATGCCGTACTTGCGGTCGAGGACGTGGAACAGTCAACCGGGTCACCTGCGCAGTTGTTCCTGACGATAGGTTCCATAGGTGGCTAAGGATGACGCGGCGGGTCCGGGACGGGCGGGGCAGGCCGGGGCGGCGGGGGTGCTGGGCGCGCTGGCCGGGGCGGCGCTGGCCGCGCACCGCGGCCGCCGGGCGGTGGTACTGGGCGCGCTGGGCGGGGCGGCCGGGCTCGCGGTGGTGGACGCGGTGGCCCGGGCGCGGCAGCAGCCGGGCGAGATCCCCGCGCTGTGGTCGCGGATCATCGCCAGCGGGGCGGTGGCGGCGCCGCTGGGCTGGGCCGTGGATCGCTTTGCCGGGGTCGGTCCGGTACCGGTGGCTACAGTGGCGGGCGCGGCGGCCGGGGCGTTGGGGCTGCGGCCGCAGAAGGTGCTGCTGGGGCCGGTGGTGGGGGCGGCGATCGGGGCCGGGCTGGCCGGGCTGCGGCGGGTTGGCTTGGCGGGACGGGGACCGGCGGGACGGGGACCGGCGGGACGGGGACCGGCGGGATGGGGACCGGCGGGACGGGGCTCGGCGGGGCAGGGACCGGGGGGACGGGAGGTTCCGGGGGCGGTGGCGGCCGCGGCGGCGGTGGTCGGGTTCCGGGTGGCGTCGGCGGTGCTGTTCCGCGATCCGCAGCTGAGCCTGCTCGCCGAGCGGGTGCGGGCGGAGGACGTGCCGTTCGTGGTGCCGCTGGCCAGCCAGACCCGGTACGTCGGCACCGGGTACGTCCGCTCGCTGGCGCAGTTGCTGGGCGGCACGTACACGCCGGACGTGGCGGACATCGGGATCGTGGCGTCGCTGGACGCGCTGGCCGGCCCGTCCTTCGACCCGGCCGGGGTCGATCCGCTGGTCCGCGAGTTCTACGAGCACACCACGCGGTTCGCGCTGGACATCGTGCCGCAGTGGCGGATGTGGGTGCGACCCGGGTACCTGCTCTACCGGACGCTGGTGGCCCGGCCGCTCGGGCAGGCCAACGTGCCGATGAGCCAGCGGGAGGCGCAGCGCGGGGTGCGCAGCCGGATCGACACCATCACCGGGCTGCCGGGCGGGACGGTCCGGGGCTGGATCCGCTCGGCGGCCGACACCGGCGAGCCGATCTACGTGGGCATCTATACCACCTACCGGCGCTCGGGTTACGGGTACGTCAGCGTGGGCTTCCCGCTGCCGCAGGCCAGCTTCACCGCCACGCTGGCACCCAGCGCCCGGCCGGGTGGCGGGCTGGTCCTGAACAGCCGCAGCGAGCTCGACCAGCCGGGCCACTATCTGACCTACATCGACCCGGTTTCTTCGGACCTGACCACGCTCGGGGTGCGCGGGTTCGCCGAGCGGCTGGACGTGTACGTCGCTGATGGAGAGCTGCGGGCGGAGCACGCGTTCTGGGTGTTCGGGTTCCCGTTCCTGGTGCTGCACTACCGGATGCACCGTAAGGCTTGATCGTTCTCCGGTGGCGTTGACGGGGATGGGGGCCAGGGCGGCTTCGATGCGGTGGAGTCTGAGATGGAGTTCGGTCATGTCCTCCTCGGCGCCGCTGGTGAATTAGTTCTGGAGGGGCTTGAGCTTCTTGACGAAGCCGTCGACGAACTCGCCGAACGGCTCGAACCGGGCCGCGGGCCGGACCACGAACTTGCTCAGTCCGGCCTCGACGTACTGCTCGATCATCCTTTGGGCGCCGTCCCAGCCGGCCGCGACCAGGAGCTGCGGATCGGTGTCCGGGCGCCGCCGACGGATGGCTGCTATTTGCGCGTCGGGGATGGCGCCGTCCAGGGCGACCGGGATGCTGAGGCCGAAGTGGTCGTCGTCGACGTGCCGTCCGGCGTCGGCGGCGGCCTGGTTGATGGTGGCAACCGCCTCCCTGGCTTCGGCCGGGGTGAGCAGGGAGCCGAGCCAGCCGTCGGCCAGGCGCCCGATCCGCCGGAGCCCGCCCGGCGCTGAGCCGCCCAGCCAGATATCCAGCGGCTTGGCTGGCAGCGGTCCGATGCTTGCGCCATCGACGGTGAAGAACTCACCGTGGAAGGTGACGGTCTCGGTGGTCAGCAGCAGGCGCAGGAGGGTGAGGGATTCGTCGAAGACGGCGGCACGCTGTTTGCCGGGTACGGGGAAGAGCGGGCGTTCGGCGGGCTGGGCGGGCTGGAGGCCGAACACCGGCAGCACCCGGGCCGGGGCGAGCCCGGCCAGGCTGGCCAGTTGCTTGGCGACCAGCACCGGATGCCGGCCGGGCAGCACCGAGATCCCGCTGCCCGCCTTGAGCCGCCGGGTCCTCGCGAGGGCGAACGCCATCCCGGTGAACGGCTCGACGGACGGGGAGTACACGTTCTCGGGCAGCCACAGCGAGTCCACCCCCTCCTGCTCGAGGAGATCGACCGCCGCGGCGAACTGGCCTGGCTGGCCGGCCGGGCCCAGGGACACTCCGATCCGAACCTTCATGACCTCATCCGATCACAGTGCCGTGTTTGTTCTCGCGGGCGGGCTCGCGGTGGGCTCGTGCGGCTAGCGTCTGCGGACGAGCAGGACGGCGGAGTCGACGCGCGGCGGCGGGCGGAAGGCGCGCCGGGGCAGGGTGAGTCCCGCGCTCATCCGGTGGGTGCGTAGTGTTCGCTGGCTGGTGTACTTGCGGACGACGGCGCGCTGCAGGACGAGGTCGGCGGCTCGGAGGCGGGGTCCGGCGTTCAGCAGCAGGTGCAGGAGGTCGGCGGTGATCCCGTAGGGCGGGTTGGCCACCACGCGGAACGTGCTCCTGGGCAGCGGCAGGCTCCGGGCGTCGGCTTCGACGACCGTGATGCCGGGGAAGCGCTGGCGCAGGAGCGTGGCGCGGCCGGGATGCAGTTCGACGGCGACGACCCGGGCTCCGGCGCGGACCAGGTGGCTGGTAAGCGCGCCGGTACCGGCGCCGATGTCGAGGACGAGCTCGCCCGGTCTGACCTGGGCCGCGGCGACGATGCGTGCGGCCCACTCGTCATCGAGCCGGTGCCATCCCCAGGCCCGGCGGGACCGCCCTGAGGCGGGCACGGCGGACCATCGTCAGGTAGCAGCTCACGGGGTGACGGTAGCTTCGCGTGATCGAGGGGGCAAACCATTTTCCGCGGCCCTTGGACTTGTTACCTCGCCGGCCCGTGCTCCGTCGTACCGGGCCCTGTGACCGACCCCACACCTGGCGCCATGAACGTAGCTGAACCGGGCAGGGTGGCGGGTCGTATAACAAGTGTGCGCATGACGGCAATGTGTACGCATGACGCACGCCTTTCCCGCGGCCATGAACCGAAAAGGTTGATCCATGTCTTTCCCCCTCGCACGATCGGCGGCCGGGCTCGCGCTGCTCGCAGCATTGACCACAGGCTGCAGCACCGCCGTAGCGGCCCACTCCTCCACGCCCAAGCCGACGGCAACGGCGCACTCCGCCAAGCCGTCCGCGTCGCCGACTACCATGCCGCCGTCCGCCAAGCCGTCCGCCAAGCCGTCCGCTCCGCCGACGACCGAGCCACCCGCTCCGCCGGCCACCACGCCGGCCCCGCCGGCGGCCACCACGCTGGCCCCGCCGCCGGCCACCACGCTGGCCCCGCCGCCGAATCCCATCCAGCAGGGCAATGGCGGTGATCATGACCCCGACAACAACGGCGGTCCCAGCGATGGCGACGGCAACATCTAGCCGTCAGCCGCTTCACCACAGTTCCAGCCGCCGCGCGGCCCCAGGCACCGGGCGCCGGGCCGGGGCTGGCCGATGACAGGGAAACCGATGACTGAGCGCACCGCGCGGCGCGGCGCATACGCGCTGGCCGTGATCGCTGCCGTAGCCGCCATTGCCCTCACGGTCGTCGGGCTCGCCGGAGGCTCGCCGGGACGAGCGTTTCCCTCGCTCGTCCCGGCGGCGGCGCCGGCCTCGTGGCCGCGCCTCACGCTGCCGAACGGGACTGCCGTATTGTCGTACCCCCCGTCGCTGCGGCGGATCGCCGGCGACACCGACGCGGTATCGGCTGACCAGGTCAGCACGGGCGGCATGGTTCAGCTCTACCTCAACGCCACTCCCCGGCAAGGCGCAGAGCGCCTACGGGGGTGGGCCGCATTCCGGCTGAGGCTGCTGCGCTCGGACGACGCGGCCTCGGCTCACGAGGTCGCCGCCGCCGAGGGCATCAGGTTCGGCGGCGGCACCGGATCGTGCATCATCGACACTTACGTCACCAGGATCGGCGGACACCACTACGAGGAGATCGCCTGCCTGGTCCAGGGACAAGCCAGCGCCAGCGTCATCGTCGCCGCCGCCCCCGCGGCCATGTGGGCCCAGGAACGCCCGCTCCTGTTGCGAGCGGTGGCCGCCTACCTCGTGCGCTGACCAGGTCCGGCGGCCGTCGGCGCGACGGACCGGCCCGGATACCACAACGATCACATCGGTACACAACCTTCTGGTACCCGCGAAGGGATATCAAAATGACTGCGTCCATCGCATCCTGGGTGCGCCGGCTGGCCTCGCCGCCCGCCCTGCATGCGCAGGGCTGGGGGGGCCGCCGGGTCGCCGCGTTGCTGCTACGGCTGGGTTGCGCGGCACTCCTGGCCTGGATCGGGTACATCCATCTCCACCTGTGGCAGGAGGGATACCGCCAGATCCCCACCGACGGGCCGCTGTTCCTGCTCGACGCCGTGGCCGGGTTCATCTTTGCCGCGGCATTGCTGGCGTGGCCACGGGCGCTGACCGGACTGGTTGCCGCCGGTTACACCGCCGCCACGCTCGGCGCCCTCCTGATCAGCCTCAGCGTGGGCCTGTTCGGCTTCCGGGAGTCGACCTCGGCATCGTTCGTCACCGAGTCCCTGGCGATCGAGACGGTCACGCTGCTCGCCCTCCTCGTCTGGACCGCCCTGCTGGCAGCCCTCCCCCGGGTAGCCCGGCTCGCCTGGCCGGCCGCCAGTCGCCCAGCCGGGGCCGGCCAGGCACCGAGCCTTACACGCTAGAATGTTCGGTTTTTATAATGGAGCTTGAGGTAATCTGGTGCGAGGGCTCTGACCGCAGATGCCTCAGGAGGTTGCTGTGATTCGGGCCGGGACCAGGAACATGGGGGCGGCCGGGGAGTATTTTGTTGGCATGGCACTTACCGGTGAATACGAACCCAGCGCGGCTTCATGGGCGCGCGACCAGGTTGACCTCTACGAGCGGTCCGGCGGGACCGAGGGTACGGACATGCAAGGCCACCCGGTGATCATCTTGACGTCGGTGGGCGCGAAGACGGGGAAGATCCGGAAGACCCCGCTGATGCGGGTCGAGCACGACGGCGAGTACGCCGTGGTGGCGTCGCTGGGCGGGGCGCCGGAGCACCCGGTCTGGTACTACAACCTGACCGCGAACCCGCACGTGGAACTGCAGGACGGGCCGGTCAAGAAGGACTACCAGGCCCGGGAGGTGCACGACGCCGACTACGCGGCCTGGTGGCAGCGGGCCGTGGCGGCGTGGCCGGACTACGCCGAATACCAGAAGAAGACGACGCGGACGATCCCGGTCTTCGTGCTGACGCCGACCGACGCCTGACGGGCCCGCGGAGCGGGCCGTGACGAGCCGGCCATGACTGGCAGCGACGGCCAGGCCGACCTCGTCCTTACCGGCGGGAAGATACGCTCCCCGGCGCACCGGTCCGGGTTCGTCCAGGCCCTGGCCGTGCGGGGCGGCCTGATCCACTCGGTCGGCACGGACGAGGAGATCAGGCAGGTCACCGGTCCGCGGACCCGGGTGGTGGAACTGGGCGGACGGCTGGCGGTGCCGGCGTTCGGTGATGCGCACGTGCACGCGGTGGCGGGCGGGCTGGAGGGCCTGCGCTGCAACCTGGTGGGGCTGCGGACCCGGCAGGAGAGCCTGGCCGCGGTGGCCGGCTACTGCGCCGGGCTGGGCCCGGGCGACTGGGTGCTCGGCGGCGGGTGGACCATGTCCGCGTTCCCGGGCGGCCTGCCGACCGCGGCGGACCTGGATCCGGTGACCGGCGGGCGGCCGGCCTTCCTGCCGAACCGCGATCACCACAGCGCCTGGGTCAATACCGCGGCGCTGGAGCGGGCCGGGGTGGACGCGCGCACGCCCGACCCGCCCGACGGGCGGATCGAACGCGACCCCGCGGCCGGCCCGTCGGCACGCTGCACGACGGGGCCATGCGCCTGGTCGCGGACCTGGTCCCGCCAGCCGGAGCGGCCGAGCTGCGGGCCGGCCTGCTGGCGGCCCAGGCGCACCTGCACTCGCTGGGGATCACCCGGTTCCAGGACGCGTGCGTGGGGGCGGCCGCCGAGCTCGGCATCCCGGACGTGTTCCAGACCTACCGGCAGGCGGCCACGGACGGCGTGCTCACCTGCCACGTGGTCGGCGCGCTGTGGTGGGACCGGGGCCGCGGGCTGGACCAGATCGACGACCTGCTGGCCCGCCGGGAACGGGCCGGGCGGGACGCGGGCGGGCGGGACGCGGGCGGGCGGGACGCGGGCGGGCGGGACGCGGGCGGGCGGGACGGTTCCGGGCTACTACGGTCAAGCTGATGCTGGACGGGGTGTGCGAGACGTTCACCGCGGCCATGTCCGCGCCGTACCTGGGCCGGCACGGGGAGCGGGGGCGGCTGTTCATCGACCCGGGCACGCTGCGGGAGGCGACCGGGAGGCTGGCCGCGGAGAGGTTCCAGCTGCACTTTCACGCCATCGGCGACCTGGCGGTCAGCACCGCGCTGGACGCGCTGGAGGCCTTGCCCGCGGAGCAGCGGCGGGCCGGGCGGCACCACCTCGCGCACCTGCAGTTCATCGCGCCGCGGGACATGGGGCGGTTCCGGGCGCTGGACGCGGTGGCCAACTTCCAGCCGCTGTGGGCGTGCAACGAACCGCAGATGGAGGAGCTGACCCTGCCCTTCGTGGGCCCGGAGCGCGCGGCCTGGCAGTACCTGATCGGCTCGCTGGCCCGGGGCGGGACCCGGATCGCGTTCGGCAGCGACTGGCCGATCTCCAGCGCCGACCCGCTGCAGGAGATGCACGTGGCGGTCAACCGGGTCAAGTCCGAACGGCTGGGGCGGCCCGGCGAACCGGAATGCGAGGATCCGTTCCTGCCCGCGCAGGCCATCACGCTCGACGAGGCGATCGGCGCGTTCACCTCGGGGGTCGACTGGGTGAACCACGAGGAGGACCAGGCCGGACGGCTGGTCCCCGGGATGCGGGCCGACGTGGCCGTGCTCGACCAGGACCTGTACGCGATCCCGCCGGGCGAGATCGGCAGCACCACGGTGGTGACGACGGTGGCGAGCGGGAACGTGGTGCACGGCGACCTGTGACGCAAAACCTGAACGGCACGTGATCGCCAGGCGAAAGGTGCTCACCCGGGCCGGCCCCCTCGTGACCGGAGGCCGGGAATGTGTTCTGCTTATAGGGTGACCAGCGAAGCTGCCCCCGCGTTCCACGCGCTGCCCGAGGACTGGGCGTCCGACCCCACCCTCATCGCCGGCCTGACCGTCGACGACGAGGACGAGCACGACGATCCGGTGCTGCTCTGGCACGGCCGGCCGGTCGACACCTGGCGGGAGGACTACCCGTACGCGGAGAAGATGACGCGGCCCGAGTACGAGTACCTCAAGCGTCCGCTCCAGGTCGAGCTGGTTAAGTTGCAGAACTGGGTGAAGTCCACCGGGCAGAGGATCGTGATCATCTTCGAGGGCCGCGACGCGGCGGGCAAGGGCGGCACGATCAAGCGCTTCACCGAGCACCTGAACCCGCGCGGCGCGACGGTGGTGGCCCTGACCAAGCCGAGCGAGCGGGAACGGACCCAGTGGTACCTCCAGCGGTACGTGCCGCACCTGCCGGCGGCGGGCGAGATCGTCATGTTCGACCGCTCGTGGTACAACCGGGCCGGCGTGGAGCGGGTGATGCACTTCACCTCGAATGACGACTACGAGGAGTTCATGCGGGAGGCGCCGGACTTCGAGCGCATGCTCATCCGCTCGGGGCTGTACCTGACCAAGTTCTGGTTCTCGGTGACCCAGTCCGAGCAGCGCACACGGTTCATCATCCGGCGCATCGACCCGGTCCGGCAGTGGAAGCTGAGCCCGATGGACATCGAGTCGCTGGACAAGTGGGACGCGTACACCGACGCCAAGGAAGCGATGTTCCACTACACCAACACGGCCTGGGCACCGTGGACGGTGGTCAAGAGCAACGACAAGAAGCGGGCCCGGCTCGAGGCGATCAAGCACGTGCTGAGGAAGTTCGACTACGACGGCAAGGACTCCTCGGTCATCGGGGAGCCGGACAAGCTCCTGATCGGGCCGCCGTCGGTGCTGTCGGAACACAACCCGGACCGCGTGTATCCCCCGCTGTAAAACCGGGGGCCGCCGGTTATCGTCGTGTCATGGCTGATACGACGGGGATCGTCCGCCGCCCGGAGCACGTGCCGGCCGGCCCGCTGGCGCCGGGCGTGACCGCCGCGGAGATGCTGAACGACGAGCACGGCTGCCGCGGGCTGCACCAGCGCCGGCTGCGGTTCAGCCGCGGCGCCGCGCTGACCGGGACGGCCGGCGGACGGGGCGAGGCCTGGTACGTGATCGGCGGCTCCGGGGTGCTCGAGGCGGACGGGAGCGCGGGCGGGACGGACGGGGGCGCGGGCGGGACGGCCGGGTCTGCGGAGGAGGCCGAAACGGTTGAGCTCCGGCCGGGGACCGCGGTGTGGCTGAGCCCGGCGCTGGGCTACCGGGCCGGGGCCGGGGCTGGGACCGGGGGCGGGGGCGGCGACCTGGAGATCCTGGTCATCACCGTGCGGGCCGAGGCCGAGGCGGGGCCGGCGCTGCACGTGACCACGCTGGAGGCGAGCCCGGTGGAGCGGACCGGGGACCGGGAGTTCCGGGTGCTGCTGAGCGCGGGGCTGTCCATCACGCAGTTCGCGGGGCTGATCCCGCCCGGCCGGACGCCCGAGCATCACCACACCTACGACGAGGTGGTGCACGTGCTGGCCGGGCGGGGCGTGGTCCACCTGAGCGGCGGCCAGACCGAGATCGGGCCGGGCACCTCGATCTACCTGCCGCCGTACCAGCCGCACTGCCTGGAGAACACCGGCTCCCAGCCGCTCCGGGTGCTGGGGGTCTTCTACCCGGCCGGCAGCCCGGCCGCCAAGCAGACGACCTAGGGCAGGTTCGGGGGAAGGTCTGAGGGGACGTAGGGCGTGCTCGCCATCATCTTGGCCCTGGCCTCGGCCATCGGGTACGGCAGCTCGGACTTTGCCGCCGGGCTGGCCTCGCGTACGGCCAGCGTCATCCAGGTCACCCTGCTCGCCTGCGTGACGGCCACCATGGTGGTGCTCGTGGCGTTGCCCTTCGCCGCCGCGCACCGGCCCAGCGGAGCGTCGCTGGCCTGGGGGGCGGCGGCGGGCGCGGGCGGCACCCTGGGCGCGATCGCCTTGTACCTGGGGTTCCGGTACGCGGCGTTCAGCGTGGCCGCGCCGATCAGCGCGGTGGGCACCGCCGGGTTCTCGGTGCTCGCGGGGCTGCTCTGGGGCGAGCGGCCGAGCACCGTGGCCCTGATCGGGATCGGCCTGGCCCTGCCCGCCATCCTCAGCGTCTCGGCCAGCGCGGCCGGTGCCGAGCACGACGGCAGCGAAGCCTGGCAGGCGGAGAACGAGGAGGGCGGGCACGCGGGCCGGCCTGCCGCCGGGGTGGCGGCGGGGCTGATCGCGGGGGCGTGCTTCGCGCTGCTGCTCATCGGGCTGAACCGGGCCGGGTCGGGAAGCGGCCTGTGGCCAGTGGCGGCCGCGGAGGTCGCCGAGCTGGCGGTAGCGGTGGCCGCGGCCGCGCTGACCCGGAACCTGCGGCTGCCCACGGGGCGTCCGGGCTGGCTCGCGGTCATCACCGGCGTGGCCGGGGCGGCGGGCACGATCTTGTACTTCTTCGCGACACACGACGGCCTGCTGGCCGTCACCGCCGTGCTGACCTCGCTCTACCCGGCGAGCACGATCGTGCTGGCCCGGCTAGTGCTCGGCGAGCGGCTGACCAGGCTGCGGCTGACCGGACTGGTGCTGGCGGGCGGGTGCGTGGCGCTCATCGCCGCCGGCGGAGCCCGGCGAACGGACAGGGCGGGAGGGGCGGGCTAACCCAGCGGCTAGGGGAGCGGCCAGGTGTGGACCGGCTCGTTGGTGTGCATGTGCTCGATGTAGCGCTGGGTCATCTGGCGCAGCGCCTCCCGGCGGTCCAGCCCGTCCCGCCGGGACAACTCGGCCACGGTGGCGATCTGCCAGGAGGCGCCGGTCTGGCCGGTCAGGCAGCGCTGCTCGATGATGCCGAGCAGCCGGTCGGCGTGAACCTGGCTCACGTCCCAGTGGCTGAGCCCCTCGCGGGCCTGCGGCAGCAGGCGGCGCAGGATGAGCTCGGCGGCCGGGGTGTCGCCCGCGCCCGGCCAGTACAGCTGGGCGTCCAGGCCGTAGCGGGCGGCCTCGTGCAGGTTCTCCGCGGCGGTGCCGAACGACATCTGGGTCCAGATCGGGCGCTGGGCTCCGGCCAGGTAGCGGACCAGGCCGTAGTAGAACGCGGCGTTGGCCATGACGTCGGCGATGGTCGGGCCTGCCGCAGCACCCGGTTCTCCACCCGCAGGTGCGGCGTGCCGTTGACGACGCCGTAGACCGGCCGGTTCCAGCGGTAGACGGTCCCGTTGTGCAGGCTCATCTCGGCCAGCTGAGGGCTGGCCCCGGCGTCCAGCACGGCCAGCGGGTCCTCCTCCTCGCAGATCGGCAGCAGCGCCGGGAAGTAGCGCAGGTTCTCCTCGAACAGGTCGAACACCGAGGTGATCCAGCGCTCGCCGAACCACACCCGGGGCCGCACGCCCTGCTCCTTCAGCTCGTCCGGGCGGGTGTCGGTGGCCTGCTCGAACAGCGTGATCCGGGTCTCGTGCCACAGCCGCTTGCCGAACAGGAACGGCGAGTTGGCCCCCAGCGCGACCTGCACGCCCGCGATGGCCTGGGCCGCGTTCCAGTAGCGGGCGAACCCGTCCGGGCTGACCTGGGTGTGGAGCTGCACGCTGGTGCAGGCCGCCTCCGGCGTGATGGAGTCGGCGTGGGTGAGGAGTTGCTCGGGGCCGTCGATGGCGATCCGCATGTCTTCGCCGCGGGCGGCGAAGATCTGCTCGTTGAGCACCCGGTAGCGCTCGTTGGCCGACATGGCGCTCTCGTTCACGTGGTGCTCGTCCAGGGTGGGCAGGATGCCGATCATGACCAGGTGGCTGCCGACCGTGCGGGCCTTGCCGTCCGCGGCGTTCAGGTCGGCGCGGACCTCCCGCTCCAGCCCGTCGAACGCGTCGCCGGCGAGCTGGCGGGGCGGCACGTTGATCTCCAGGTTGAACTGCCCGACCTCGGTGGCCCAGGCCGGGTCCGCGATCGCATCGAGCGCCTCAGCGTTGCGCATCGAGGGCATGCCGGAGGCGTCGACCAGGTTCAGCTCGATCTCCTGGCCCACCATCGACGGGTTCTCGTCGAACTGGCGCTCGCGCAGCATGCGGGCGAACGCGTCCAGCGAGCGCCGGACCTTGTCCCGGTAGCGGCGCCGGTCCTCGCCGGTGATCTTGATCGCCTGGATGTCACGGCCCATGGAGGTCTAGTCCCCTTCCTCGCGCACCCACAGCTCCATCAGCCCGCGCAGGTGGGCGATGAACTGGTCCTGCTCGTGCTTCGGGTACACCGAACGGACGGTCCGGACCAGCAGCTGATCGAAATCGGGCCCCGCGATCCAGTCCAGGACGACCTCGTCCAGGCGGCCCTGCAGCCCGGACCAGAAGTCGTCATAGCGTGCGGTGTCGAAGTAGGCGTCGGCCAGGCCGCCGTAGACGGCCAGCTTGCCGTCGTAGGACAGGCCGGGCTCGTCCGCGACGGTGAAGAACCGGTCGGTCTCCAGGTCCAGCCGGGCCCGGCGCCCGGTGACCAGGGCGAACACGCACCACTTGACCAGGGCCTTCATGGCCCAGGGGAAGTAGTAGTGCAGGCTGGTCAGCGCGACGTCGGGACAGGCGTTGGCGTAGTCGATGGGGTACACCTGGTCGCCGGAGACCAGCGTCTCGCACGAGTTGAACTCCCACCGGAAGAACGCGTTGACCAGCCGCCCGATCGTCACCACCTCGGTGCCGACCTGCGGGGACAAGAAGCTGTGGTCGACCGCGTAGCGCGAGTGCATGGGCTGGTCGGGCTGGAAGCGCATGACCATGGTCTCGGCGCCGATCGACAGCGAGCGGGCGAACACGTCGTAGTCGATGGCCTTCTGCAGGTGCATGAGCATCTCGCCGCTGGCGTCGTAGGCGGCGTGCAGTTCGGCCGGAGTGTTGATGCGGGAGACGCCACGCCAGGCGCCGCCGTCGTAGGGCTTCATGAAGATCGGGTAGCCGATCTTCTCCGCGATGGCGTCCAGGTCGAACGACTTGTTGTAGCGGGCCGCGGTGTAGGCGTAGCGGGAGTTGTCGAGCGGGTTCTTGTACGGCACCAGGACCGTCTCGGGTACCTTGAGCCCGAGCCGCATCATCGCGCAGTAGGCCGCGTGCTTCTCCATCGACTGGAAGGTGAACGGGCTGTTCAGCAGGTAGACCCCGTCCATCATCGAGACCTTCTTGAGCCACTCCCGCGGGTGGTAGTACCAGTACGCCAGGCGGTCGATGACCAGGTGGTACCGGGGCCGGTCGCGCAGGCTGAACGGCTCGATGGTGATCCGCTCGGTGTCGAAGGCGTGCTGGCTGCCGCCCGGGCCCGGCACCGGTCCCAGCCGGTCCAGGATCTCGGTGAACGCGGTCGGCCAGTCGTCTTCGGTCCCGAGCAGCAACCCGATCAGGTGCCTGGTGGTCACGCCTGTGTTGGTCAAGACGGGCTCCCTCCTCAGCAGAACGGTGTTAGCAGAATCGGGGCATGTGGCGGGCGAACTGGGCACGCCAGGACGGCCAGTCGTGGGGCACGTCGTGGCCCCACACGTCCAGTTCGTGCTTGATCCCTTTCTCGTTCAGCAGCGCGGCGAACCGCCGGGTGCTGTCCAGCACCCCGGTGGTGTCCTCCCACTGGCCCTGACCGCAGACCAGCAGCAGGCTGACCTGGCTGCGCAGCCACTCCAGGTGATCGCCCGCCAGGTGGCCGGCGTAGTCCATGGGGTTGTTGAAGTACGCCTCCTGGCCCCGCTCGCCCCAGGCGCGCCAGGACCCGGGGTCGTAGTTGCCGGAGAAGCACATGGCCAGCGGGAACAGGTCGGCCCGCTTGAGCGCGAAGTTGGCCGCGTGGAACGCGCCCATGCTACAGCCCACGGTGATGACCTCGGCGGGACCGCCGCAGTCCCGGTAGATCGACGGCACCACGTCGCCGACGATCCACGACTCGTACCGGCCGTGCCTGCGGGCGCGTTCCTCGAGCGGGAGGTCGTGATTCGACCAGGACGCGGCGTCAAAGCTGTCCACGCAGTAGAGCTTCAGCCGCCCCTCGTCGATCAGGCCGCGCACCGCGTCGACCATGCCGTTGTTCTCGAAGTCCCAGGCCCGGCCGCGCTCAGTGGGAAACACCAGCGCCGGGCGTCCCCAGTGGCCATAGCGGATGAGCGTGCCCGCGGCGCCGAGAGCCGCCGACCATAGCTCAGTCATCTCCCGGTTCACCCGCGTACCTGCACTCGCACATCGTGCCTGTTCCGCGCGGGTGATGACAATACGAGTGATGACAATAGCGGGCCGCCGCGGCCTCAGGCGCGGCGGCCCGCTCTGCGGGGATCAGGATAACCAGCGGTACCAGCGGCTCCGCGATCCGCCCTCGCCCACCCGCAGGAGAAAGCCGAGAAGCCAAATGACCAGGACGATCAGGGCGATCCACCACAGGATGTGAACCGCGAAACCCAGCCCGCCCAGCAGCAGGGCGAGGAGGAGGACAAGCAAGATAAGCGCCATGAGGTTGTTCCTTCTTTCTAGACGGCTGCCCTCCGCTACCCCGCTGCTGGCGATCCACACCTTCCGGGGAGAGGATGCTGTCATGACGCAGTACACGCTGTTCATCGACGGGCGCCGGACCGAGGCGGCATCCGGCCGCCGGTACGACTCCGTGGACCCCTACCTGGGCCAGCCGTGGGCCAGCGCCGCGGACGGGGACGCGGCCGACGTGGACGCGGGGGTGGCGGCCGCGCGGCGGGCGCTGGCCGGGCCGTGGGGCCAGCTGACCGGGTTCGGGCGGGCCCGGCTGATGCGCAGGCTGGGCGACCTGATCGCCCGGGACGCGGACCGGCTGGCCGAGATCGAGACCCGGGACACCGGCAAGCTGCTGCGTGAGATGCGCGGCCAGCTGGGCAGCATCCCGGAGTGGTTCTCCTACTTCTCCGGGCTGGCCGACAAGCTCGAAGGCACCACGATCCCGGTCGACAAGCCGAACTTCCTCGTCTACACCCGCCGCGAGCCGGCCGGGGTGGTGGCCGCGATCGTGCCGTGGAACTCCCCGCTGCTGCTGCTGTGCTGGAAGCTGGCCCCGGCGCTGGCCGCGGGGTGCACGATGGTGGCCAAGCCGAGCGACTACTCCCCCGCCTCGGCGGTCGAACTGGCCGCGCTGATGGACGAGGCCGGGTTCCCGCCCGGGGTGTTCAACGTGGTGACCGGGTTCGGCCCGGCGGTGGGCAAGGCGCTGGCCGCGCACCCCGACGTGGACAAGGTCGCGTTCACCGGGTCGACCGCGGTGGGCGCCCAGGTCGCCGCGGCGGCTGCCGCGAACATCACAGGCGTCCTGCTGGAGCTGGGCGGCAAGTCCGCGCACGTGGTGTTCGACGACGCCGACCTGGACGCGGCGTGCAACGGGGTGCTGGCCGGGGTGTTCGCCGCCACCGGGCAGACCTGCATGGCCGGCTCCCGGCTGCTGGTCAGCCGGGCCGTTCACGACGAGCTGGCGGCCAAGATCGCGGACCGGGCCCGGTCGATCAAGCTCGGCGACCCGAAGGCGGACCAGACCGAGATGGGCCCGGTGGCCACCGAGCCGCAGTACCGCAAGGTGCTGTCGATGCTGGACGGGGCGACCGCCGAGGGGGCCACGGTGGCCGCGGGCGGCCAGCCCGAGACGGCGCTGGGCGGGTTCTTCGTCCAGCCCACCGTGCTGACCGGGGTCAAGCCGACCATGACCGTGGCGTGCGAGGAGGTGTTCGGCCCGGTGCTGGCGGTCATCCCGTTCGACACCGAGGAAGAGGCCATCGGCCTGGCCAACGACAGCCGCTACGGCCTGGCCGGCGCGGTATGGACCAAGGACGTGCACCGTGCCCACCGGGTCGCGCACGCGCTGCGCACCGGCACGGTGTGGATCAACGCCTACCGGGTGGTCGGGCCGGACGTGCCGTTCGGCGGGTTCGGTCAGAGCGGGCTGGGCCGGGAGAACGGCATCGAGGCGGTGCACGAGTACACCCAGACCAAGGCGGTCTGGGTCGAGCTCAGCGGCGGCACGCGGGACCCGTTCACGCTGGGGTGAACCACGGACCGTTCGGCACAAAAATCTTTTTGACCGGGTCCGAGCCTACGGTAACGGCCGTTCAGTGGTGCCGGGGGTCAGGAGGCCGCGGTTGAAGGCCTCGGCGACGGCGGCGGCGCGGTCACCGACGCCGAGCTTGGCGTAGATGTTGAGCAGGTGGGTCTTCACCGTGGCTTCGGTGATGAACAGGCGCGCGGCGGCCTCGCGGTTGGTGTTCCCGGCGGCCACCAGCTCGAGGACCTCGAGCTCGCGCTGGCTGAGCGGTCCGGCGCCCGGGGCGCGGACCCGGCTCATCAGGCGGGTGGTGACCGCCGGGGACAGCACCGCCTGGCCCTGGGCCGCGGCGCGGACCGCGTGCAGGAGTTCGGCCCGGGGGGCGTCCTTGAGCATGTAGCCGGTGGCGCCCGCCTCGATCGCGGGCAGCACGTAACTGTCGGTGTCGTACGTGGTCAGGACCAGCACCCGGGACGGGACGCCGCGCCGGGCCAGCTCGGTGATCGCGGTCAGGCCGTCCATGCCGGGCATGCGCAGGTCCATCAGGATCACGTCGGGCTTCAGGGCCTGGGCCAGCGTGACCGCCTCGGCGCCGTCGCGGGCCTCGCCGAGCACCTCGAAGCCCGGGTCGCGGGCGAACATGGCGCTCAGGCCGTCCCTGACCACCGGGTGGTCGTCGGCGATGAGCAGGCGGATGGGCTTTCCCGGTTCGCCGGCGCGCTCGGGCGTGCTCACGAGCGGGCCTCGGTTCCGGCGGCGACCGGCAGGCAGGCCGAGATGCCGGTGCCGAAGCCCGGCTCGGATTCGAGCTGCAGCGTGCCGGCCAGGCTCTCGATGCGCTGGCGCATGGCCACCAGGCCGAAGCCGCCGTCCGAGGTGCTGGCGGGGCGACGGCGGAGGCCGTCGCCGACGCTGAGGCCGACGAGGCCGTTGACGTGGCTGTTCGTGTTGCCGTGGCCGTTGGTATTGTCGTGTCCGTTGGTGTTTGTGTTGCTGTTTCCGTTGGTGGTTCCGTTGCTGCTTCCGGCGGCCTGGGCGCAGAGTTTCTTGAGGTCGAAGCCCTGGCCGTCGTCGCGGACGTCGAGGGCGACCTGGTGCTCCATGTAGGAGAGGGTGACCCCGACGCGGGTGGCCCGGGCGTGCCGGGCCACGTTGGCCAGCGCCTCCTGCGCGGTGCGCAGCAGCGCGAACTCGGCCTCGGGCCGCATCGGGCGGGCGGTGCCGGTCGTGGTGACCTGGACGGGTATGCCGTGCAGCGAGGACCAGCGCCCGGCCACCTCGCCGAGCGCCTCGCTGAGCCGGGCCAGCTCCAGCGATTCGGGGCGCAGCGCCTCGACCGAGCGACGCGCCTCGGACAGGCTCTCCCGGGCCAGCCGGGTCGCGGCGTCGAAGTGCCGGCGCCACCCGGGCGGGTCGTCGGCGGCCTGTTCGGCCGCCTGGAGCTGGGTGATGATCCCGGTCAGCCCCTGGGCCAGGGTGTCGTGGATCTCCCGGGCCATCCGCTGCCGCTCGTCCTGGACCCCGGCCTCGCGGGCCTGGGTCAGCAGCTGCTGCTGCAGCCCCGCGTTCTCGGCCAGCGTCGCCTCGAGCTTGTGGTTGGCCGTGCTGAGCTCGTCGAGCGCCTGCCTGCGCCGGTCGTCCAGCGCCGTGGCGGTCCACCGGGACCAGGTGTAGGCCACCAGGACGGTCACGTTCACGGCCACGATGACCAAGTAGATCACCACGCCGGAGAGGGTGTCCTTGTTGACGCCGTAGGCCTGCGAGGTGGCGGCCAGTAGGCCCACCGCGGCCGCGCCGAGCAGCCGCCACGGCCACACCAGGTACCGGAGTACGAAGAAGTAGATAGTGAACGTGTAGATCCCGAACAGGGTGTTGTCGAGGATCAGGAGCGCGCCGAGCACGAGCAGCACCGTGATGAAAACCGCCATTACCCGCGGGCGGCGCCGCCAGGCGGGATGCAGCGTATACATCCACAGGACCCACGCGGCGGACAGCGCGCTCAGGATGAGCCCGGCGAGCCGGGCGTGCGGGCCCGGCTCGTCGAAGGAGAAGGACATGAGGACGCAGAAGACCAGCGCGCCGTAGGGAAGGACATCCAGCACCGGGTGGTCACGCTCATCGAGCGTGGGGGAGCCGGGCTGCGGCGGCATGGGACTGGTCATCTGCGGCCTCCACATCGGAATCTACTCCCAGCGGAAGAATCTGGCTGCAGCCAGCCCGAACGCCGCCGCCCACGCGGCCACGGTGTCCCCGTAGGCCTTGTGCAGCTGCCGCACCCCGATTACTGGTGACATGCTGTCCTCCCGGCTTCCGCTTGTTATACGTTCAGCGTCGCCGTTGGACCCGGGAGCGCGCATCGCCCGTTGGGGCGGGCCGGGGGCTGAATCACCGGCTCGGCCCGACGGCTGAGCCGATCCACTGATCGGTGGATCGGCGGCCTGGGGCGGGCCGGTTGCCTGGGGCGGGCCGGTTGCCTGGCGCGGGCCGGTTGCCTGGCGCGGGCCGGTTAGGCCGAGATCACCTGTATGACGGTGCGGCCGATCTTGATCTTGTCGCCCTTTTTCAGGCGCTGGGCGGCGAACATGCGGCGATTGTTGAGCCAGGTGCCGTTCGTCGACTTGAGGTCCTCGACGTACCAGGCGCCGTGCGCGAACTGGAACCGGGCGTGGTGGTTGGAGGCGTGGTCATCGGCCACCACCAGGCTGCCCTGGCGGCCCGCGGTGAAGTCGGTGCTGAAGACGTGGGTCTGCTTATTGGCCTGGACGACGAGTGAGGGGGTGGGCCCGGAGTCGGTCAGGGTGGCCTCGCCGTGGCTGCTGACAGCGGACACGGCGGCCCGCCAGGCTTGCTGCTCACTGGCGGGAATGTCGTCCCACGGCGGGACGGCGCCCTTCTGGGCCCGGCGGAAAGCGTCGTAGGCGGTTCGGGCTAGGACTTCGAGGTCAATGCTTGCCACCTATTGATTTTGCCAGAGGCGGGCGATGCGGGGCCGGCGGCTTGGTCAACACCGCGCCGATGAAGCTGAACAGCACCATGACCAGGAACCCGCCGTAGTAGCTGAGGAACGCGACGCCCAGGGCAGGCGGCAGCACGACCGCGCAGGCGCTGAAGACGACGACCTTCTTGGTGACCCGCTTTCGGGGCGCTCGCGCTTGCGTTTGCGCTTGCGTTGCGGGTCGGGGCGCGGCGGGGGTCAGGCCGGCGGTGATCGCGGCCAGTTCGGCGTAGGTCCGCGCGGTCAGCACCTGGCCGGTCCGCAGGGTGAGCTCATGCTTGGTCAGCGTGCCGTAGACGAACGCGGTCTTGAGGACGTCGACGGTGCGCTCGCGGTCGGCGTCGGAGGCCAGGAAACGGACGCTCCCCGGGTCCCACGGGCCTGTCGCCACGGCGCCTCCTGCCAGCACGATTCACCCTCAGGATAACCCGGCGGCGCGCGGCGGCCGGGTATGGGCCATGGCGCGTGCTGGGGAGATGGGGAACGTTAGCGTTCCCGGGTCGGCTCGCCGGCCGGGAACTCGGCCGGATAGGGCTCGGCGTAATCGGCTGAGCGGCTGACCTTCTCCCATGCCGAAGCCTCGGCGAGCTGCCGGCGGGAGTAGTCAAGCGCCATCTCCACGGCGGTCACGCCGAGCAGCAGGTGCGAAGGGGGGTTGTCGCGCTTGACGGCCTGCACGACGATCGCGCGTTGTTGACCACGACGTCGAGGCGGCCGAAGCGTTCCACGCCGGCGTCGACCGCGGCCCGCACGGCGTCGGCGTCGGTCACGTCGAGTGCGAGCGGAAGCACCCGATCGCCGTACCGTTCGGCGAACCCGGCGAGCTGCTCAGGCCGGCGTGCCGTGGCCACGACGAGATCACCTGCGTCGAGGGCCGCTTGAACCAGGGCGCGCCCGAGGCCGCGCGAGGAGCCGGTGATGAACCAGATCTGCTGCATGCCTTTAGTACAACATCGTTTTGTTATTTACGCAACTCTGTTGCGCTACATTGGCCTGGTGGTGATGTCGGAGTTCCAGCCCGCGCGGTCGGCCGGGCCCCAGCCCGCGCGGTCGGCCGGGCCCCAGCCCGCGGGGTCGGCCGGGTTTCAGCCCGCGGGGTCGGCCGGGTTTCAGCGCGCGGGGTCGGCCGGGTTTCAGCGCGCGCGGTCGGCCGGGGCCAAGCAGCAGCGCGAAGAGGCCATCCTGGCGGCCGCGGCGCGGCTGGGCGCCGAACGCGGGATCCGGCAGATCACCCTCACCGACATCGCCGACGCGGTGGGCCTGCACAAGTCCGCGATGCTGCGCTACTTCGAGACGCGCGAGCAGATCTTCCTGCGGCTCACGGCCGACGGCTGGCGGGAATGGTCGGCGGCGTTGCGGCAGGAACTGGGCCCGCTGGGGCCCGGGGTCCCGGCCGTGACCGTCGCGCGGGCGTTCGCCGGCTCGCTCGCGGACCGTCCGATGTTCTGCGACCTGCTCGCGCAGGCACCGCTCAACCTGGAGCGGAACGTGTCGATCGAGTCCGTGCGCGCCTTCAAGCTGGTCACGCTCGATGAGGTCAGCGCGATCAGCGCCGAACTGCATCGCGTGCTCGGGCTGACCGAGCAGCAGAGTGTCGACGTGATCGCGACCGTGACCAGCCTGGCCGGCGCGCTATGGCAGATGGCCACCCCCGGCCCCGAGGTTGCCGCGCTCTACCGCAGCGATCCCCGCCTCGCGCACGCCGTCGTCGAGGTCGGACCGCGGCTGACCCGGGTGCTGACCGCGCTGCTCACGGGGCTTGGGGTCAGCCGGGAGGAGCCGCGGCCGGCACGTCCGGGCCGCTGACCGCCGCGCCGGTGCCGAGGTCGGCGAGCAGCTGTTCCCGCAGGACGTACTTCTTGACCTTTCCGGACGGGGTGAGCGGGAACGCGTCGACGATCCGCCAGTGCCGCGGGGTCTTGTGCGCCGCGAGCCGCTCGCGGCAGTAGGCGAAGAGCATCTCGGGGTCGGGGGCGCGGCCGGGCGCACCGCGGATGAACTCCGCCACCTGCTCCCCCCAGACCGGGTCGGGGACCCCGATCACGGCGACATCGGCCACGTCGTCGTGCTCGAACAGCACCTGCTCGATCTCACGCGGGTAGATGTTCTCTCTCCGCCACGGATGATCATGTCCTTGAGCCGTCCGCCGATGCGGCAGTAGCCACGCTTGTCCATCGAGGCCAGGTCGCCGGTGTGCAGCCAGCCGCCGGGGTTGATGGCCGCCGCCGTCGCGTCCGGGTTGTCCAGGTAGCCGGTCATCACGTGGTAGCCGCGATCACGCCGGGCGCGACGGTCTGGCCGGTCGTGGTGTCGACGATCTTCACCTCGGTCTGGGGCAGGGCCCGTCCCAGCGTGTGAGCCCGGTCGTCCGGCTCGTCGCCGGGTGCGGTCTGGGTGATGACCGGAGAAGCCTCGGTCCGGGCGAACACAACGGTCAACGGCACACCGAACGCGGCCTCCACCCGGTGGACCAGCGCGGGCGGGACGACGGCCCCGCCGGTCACCATCCAGCGCACCGACGACGTGTCGGTGGCCGCGAACGCCGGGTGGTCCAGGACGCCCATCAGCATGGTGGGCACGCCGAGCACGTACTGGGCCCGCTCGGACTGCAGCAGCTCGAGGAGCAGGCCGGGCTCGAACATGGGCGGCAGGACCAGCGATCCCCGGCAGGCGATCGAGCCGAGCACGCTCATGACGCACCCGGCGGTGTGGAACAGCGGCATCGGGCTGAGGTGGACGGTGCCGGTGACCAGGCCGAGGCGCTCCGCGGTCAGGCGGGCGTTGTTGACGATCCCGCGATGGTGCAGGACCGCTCCCTTCGGCAGGCCGGTCGTTCCCGACGTGTACTGGACCTGCGCCGAGCCGGCCGGGCCGACCCGGGGCAGGCGCTGGGTGGGCGAGCCGCTCGCGCCGAACTCCTCCCAGTCGCTGAACAACACGACCTCGCGCAACCGGGGCAGTCCGCCACGCACGGCGTCCAGCAGGTCAGCCATGGACGTACCGCGGTACTGCGGGACCAGGAAGATCCCGTTCGCCTGCGACTGGCCGAGCACATGGGTCAGCTCTTCCGCGCGCAGCGCCGGGTTCACGGTGACGAGCGTGATCCCGGCCAGCCCCGCGGCGAGTTCGAGCAGAACCCATTCGGGAATGTTGTTGGCCAGACCGCGACGCGTTCGCCGGGCTCGAAGCGGCCCAGGAGCGCCCTGGCTGCTCGTTCGGCCTGCTCGAGCAGCTCGGCGTAGGTCCAGCGCCGACGGTCGGCCGGATCGGCGGCGCCCTCGACCAGGGCGGTCGCCTCGCAGGCGTCGGCCGCGGCCTCGCGCAGCAGCTCGCCGACCGTCATGTCCAGGATCAGAGATGACCGATCGGCCGGCCAGTGCGCGCTCGACAGGTCGGTCATCGTGCAGGCCCTCCGTTCAGCGTTCGGAGCATAACCCGGCCGGCCAGGCGCGGGCTAGCTCGCTAGCCGATGTGGTGTGCGGTCAGGAACGAGAGCAGGGCGTCTAGCATCTGGCTCAGGGTGGCCGCGCTGATCCGGGTGCTGATCTGAGCCTGGGTAGCGAGGAAGAACCGCAGGCTGGCCGCGCAGACGGTGTCCTGGGCGGGCGCCAGCGCGCACGCGATCATCTGACCGTTAGCGAAGCCGGAACCGGCCTGGGCCGTGTAGAGCGCGACGGCCGGGTCGGCGCCATCGCCCGAACCCCGGATGTCGGGGTCCTTCACTGTGGCCGGGACCAGCACGACAGCCGCGTACAGGCTCGTCGTATGGGTCGGGATCTGCGCGATCACGTCACCCGCGGGATGAGAGCAGAAGGCCTGGCCCTGCCGGAAGGCTTCGTCCGCGGCCCGGACGGCCGGAATGTACGGGCAGGCCAGGTCGGTGCTCGGTCCTATCCCGCCCGGGCGGATGATCATCGTCACGCCTGGAATGGCCGTCATGCTCTCGCCGCCGTCGGCGCTGGCCAGGGCCGCCTGGCAGGTGGCATTCCCCGGGCCGAGCAGGTACCAGGTCGAGCCCGGCAGGAACGTGGTCCCGAAGACCTGCGCGGTCCCCGGCGGCGGGTCGGAGGCCGGGAGGCTGAACGTGGCCGGGGCCGCTCGCGGTGCGTACGGCGTCCCGGCGTAGTCGCCGGCCGGGACCGGGCAATTGGTGACGTGCACCCGGGCGCCGGAGGTGGCCGGCGTCGCTACGGCGGTGGCGGACGCGGGGAGCGCGGTGGCAGAGGTGGCGGCCGGCACCGGAGCGGTGGCGGTAGCGGCGGCCGACGGTTGGGCGGGCGAGGACGAGCCCGGAACCGGGCGTGATCCGCCGCCGCACCCGGCGATCAGGACCGCTGCCAGTACGGAGCCGATCGCGACCGGCGACCGCTTCCTCACTCCCGCATTATCACCGCCGAGGCCTCGAGCCGGAAAACGCGGCCGTGACAAATCCTCGCCTCCGTCGGCGTTTCGCGTGGCTTAGAAGCTAGTTTTTCGTTATAGTGTTTGATAAGAAGATCATTTCTCCGAACGGGCCGTGGTACATGAGCGAAACACCGGTTCCCCGGGATCCCGGGCGGGACGAGGACCCGCCCGGCCCGCCCGCGGGCCCCGGCGACCATCCCAGCCTGGGGGCGCCGGGATGGCGGCTGGTGCCGTGCCGCCCGGACTGGGACGAGGCGTACCTGGCGGCGATGGCCGAGGACGAGGATCCGGGCGACCCCGACCTGTATGAGGATCCGGACAACGCCCCGCCGGCCGGGCTGGACGACGCGGAGATGGCCGCGCTGATCGCTGAGGCCCGGGAGAATGCCGAGGAGCGGGCGCGGGCGGATGCGGACGCCGCTGCGCGAGGGATGACCGGGCTGCTGGCCATGATCGGCGCTGTGGGGGCCGGGCGGCGCGGGCCGGGGATGCCCGGGTCGGCGGAGAGCTTCCCGGGTGACTCCGGGAGCCGGGCGGCCGGGTTCGCCTCCGGCAAGCCGCTGGATACCGCGCCCGGCTGCGCTGCGCTGGGCTTGTTCCTTGAGGACCTGGCCGGGGACGATGACCGGTATGCGGGGGCTTCCGATGATGAGCTGCAGGGAGTGGTCTGCGGGTGGGACCGGGTCGAGGCAGCCATGGCGGCCCGCAAGCACGCGGCGGCCGCGGAGCTAATCCGGCGCCGTCCTGCTCCCGGGACCACGGCGGAAGGCCCGGCACAGATGCCGGAGGGGTGGGAGGAGTTCACCGGGCGGGAGCTGGGCTCGGCGCTGGGCACGGGTTTGAGGGATGCCGAGGAGATCCTGGATCTGAGCTGGCACCTGGAGGTGCACCTGCCTGGCACCCGGGCCGCGTTCCGAGCCGGGATCTTGAACCGGGACAAGGCCCAGATCATCGCGAACGTCACCGCGTTGCTGGACCCCGAGGAGGCCCGGCGGGCAGAAGCGATAGTGCTGGACCGGGCCGGGTCGCTGACTCCGGGCGGGCTGCGGGCCGCGGTCCAGCGCGCCGTCATGGAGGTCGCGCCGAAGAAGGCCAAGAAGCGGCGAGAACTCGCGGCCCGGCAGGCGCGGGTGGAGCGGTGGGCCGAGCACTCCGGGAACGCCGGGCTGGCCGGGCGAGAGCTGCCTCCGGCGCAGGTCCTGGCCGCGGATCAGCGGGTCAGCGCCTGGGCGAAGGAACTGCGCAAGGCCGGGCTCGACGGTGACATGGACGTGCTGCGAGCCCGCGCGTTTCTGGACATCTTGCTCGGCATGGACTCCCGCCCGGTGGGGACCGGCGCAGACGGTTGCGGCGTACCGGGTCAGGGCGTACCCGGACAGGGCGCACCCGGACAGGGCGGATCGGGTCGGGGCGGATCGGGTCAGGGCGGGCCGACGGCCCCGGCGGCAGGCGGGCCGCTGGCCGGGGTGATCCCGCCCGGGTTCGCGGCCCGGGTGACCCTGACCATCCCGGCCGTTACCGTGCTGGACCTGGCGGACAGGCCCGGGGAGATGAGCGGGATCGGGCCGGTCGACCCCGACCTGGCCCGGGACCTCGCCGACGCGGCGGCCCGCAGCGCCAGGTCGACGTGGTGCGTGACCGTGACTGACCGGGAGGGGCACGCGATCGGGCACGGCTGCGCCCGGCCCGTGAGACGGCGAAAACCGGACGGGCCTGATCCGCCCGGCGGAGCGCCGTTCGCATTCATCCCCGCCGGGCCGCCCGGACCGGCGGGCGGGTACGGGACCTGGCGGTTCACCGCCGGGCAGCAGGACATGCTGATCGAGATCGGCCCGCTGCCCGCGGAGGACTGCGATCACCGGTGGCAGGCCCGGGGGCATGATCCCGGAGTCATGCTGCGGCACCTGGCCCAGGTCCGCAACGCCACCTGCACCGGGCCCGGCTGCCGGCGGCCCGCGGTCAGATGTGATTTCGAGCATAACGTTCCGTACGAAGCCGGTGGTCGAACGTGTTTGTGCAACGGAGGGCCGAAGTGCCGGTTCGACCACCGTATAAAACAGGACCCGCGATGGAAGGCCGAGCAGCTTCCCGGCGGATACGTACGGTGGACCACGCCGTCGGGACGGCAGTACGTCACCGAGCCGACCCGGCACCCGATCTAGGGCTGGCTGGCTGCATCCAGCACGCTGCGCAGAATGCGGCGCAAAGACTCCTGGTCGGCCTGCGGCACTGACGCCAGCAGCTCGCGCTCGGTCTGCGCGCCCAGCGCGGACAGCTCCGCTACGATGCGCCGGCCGACGCCGGTCAGCTCGATCAGGCGCCGCCGCCGGTCGGCCGGATCAGTTTCCCGGCTGACCAGCCCGCGTGCCTCGAGAGAGTCGAGAATGGGGACGATGTTGCGCGGGTCGATGCCGATGACGCCCGCCAGGAACTGCTGGCATACCGGTCCGGTCTCGGCCAGCGCCATCAGGACCAGGAACTGGTTCGGGCTCACCCCGGTCCGCGCCAGCGTCGCGGTCCAGCGCTGCCGGGCGACGGCGCCGACCTTGCCCAGCAGGTAGCTGGTGCCGGACTGGAACGAGAGCCTGCCGGGCAGGGGCAGCTGAGCGACGCTCTCCTCGCGCTCGGCGGTCACGTCACGAGCCTAACCCGCTGGGAATCGGACATCAATAATGATAGACATGACTCATGTCTATCGGCGAGACCACACCAGGACGGGCCGCACCGGGACAGCAATCCGGCGACCGCCGTCGGCCCAGCCGCGACAGCCTGGTCCTGGCCA
Organism: uncultured Actinomycetes bacterium; assembly: GCA_963742795.1. GTDB lineage: Bacteria > Actinomycetota > Actinomycetes > Streptosporangiales > Streptosporangiaceae > Palsa-504. The sequence continues at coordinate 136,327 of CAVUNL010000008.1, read as the reverse complement.
TCGCCTGTGTGGGCCAGTTCATGGTCGTGCTCGACGTCTCGATCGTCACGGTGGCCCTGCCGTCGATCGGCCGCGACCTGCACTACACGGCGTCCGGTCTGCAGTGGGTGGTCAATGCCTACGTGCTCACCTTCGCCGGATTCCTGCTGCTGGGCGGGCGCGCCGCCGACCTGTTCGGGCGCCGCCGGGTCTACCTGTTCGGGATGGGCCTGTTCACCCTGGCCAGCCTGGCGGGCGGGCTGGCGACCGACGCGGCCTGGCTGACCGCGGCCCGGGCCGTACAGGGCGTGGCCGGCGCCTGTCTGTCCCCCGCGACGCTGACCATCATCGTCACGACGTTCTCGGGCGACCGCCGGACCCGGGCCCTGGGCATCTGGAGCGCCGTCGCCGGAGCGGGCGGAGCGGCAGGCGCGATTCTCGGCGGTGTCCTCACTTCGGCCCTGGGGTGGCGCTGGGTGCTGTTCGTGAACATCCCGATCGGCGTGGCCGCGATCGTCGCCGCGCTGGCCTGGCTGACCGAGTCGCGCGGACATCAGGGCGCCGGCCAGCCCAGATCGCGGCTGGACGTCGCGGGTGCCGTCGCGGTCACGGCCGGGCTCGGCACGCTCGTCTACGCGATCGTCGGAACCCAGACTCATCCCTGGGGCAGTGTCACCACGCTGTCGCTGCTCGGTGTCGCAGCGGTCCTGCTGGCCGGGTTCGCGATCATCGAACTGCGGGTCGCGAGCGCTCCCCTGATGCGCTTCTCGCTGTTCCGCTCCCGGTCGGTCTCGGGCGCGAACCTGGTCATGTTCCTGGTCGGCGCCGCGTTCTTCTCTATGTGGTACTTCCTGTCGCTCTACCTGCAGAACGTCCTCGGCTTCAGCGCGCTGAAGACCGGCCTGGCGTTCCTGCCGATGGGCGTCACGATCATCATCGGAGCCCAGGCTAGTTCCCGGATCCTGCCCCGGACCGGGGTTCGCCCGCTGCTGCTGACCGGCACGGTGGTGGCGGCCTGCGGGTTCGCGTGGCTATCGGCGATCAGCCCGGACAGCTCGTACTGGACGCACGTGTTCGGGCCCGGCTGCCTGATCGCGCTCGCCCTCGGCTTGCTGTTCACGCCGCTAGCCTCGGCGGCCACCGCCGGTGTCGCCTTCACCGACGCCGGACTGGCCTCGGGCGTCCTCAACACCTCGCGGCAGATCGGCGGTTCCCTCGGCCTAGCGGTGCTGGCCACGATCGCCACCGACCAGGCGCAAGCGGCGCTGGCCGCGGGCCACGGTGCCACGTCCGTGACGGCAGCTCTCAACGCGGGGTACTCGCGCGCGTTCGTGGTGGCCGCCGGGCTGTCGATCGCGGCCGCCCTGGCGGCATTCCTCGTGCCGGCCATCCGCGGCCGGGCACGCGCCGACGTCCCCGCGGCCGAATGAAAGAGCCTTCGGCCAGTCAACGTCCACGACCGCTCACCGTCCGCACGTCGACGCCACCTCCGCTTGGCCGGTTCCCTGCTACGCCTGGTAACCGGCTTGCCACTGCTGAAGCGCCCACATGTTGCCGTCGGGGTCACTGAAATATGAGTAGAGGACGCCGCCCATATCCTCGACGTCGCTCAGCTCGATCCCCCGCTCCGTCAAAGCAGCCCGCGTCGCAGCCATGTCTTCCACCACGAGATGGAGGCCTTTGACCGAGCCTGGGACCATGTCGGTTATCGGGCCCATCCCCGTGCCGAAGACAATGGCGCAGCTCGACCCTGGCGGGGTGAGCTGAACCACCCGCATCGTTTCCGTGACCTGGGTGTCGTGCAGATTCCCGAATCCAGCCTGCTCGTAGAACACCCTCGCCCGGTCAACATCTGACACCGGAAGCGGGACAAGCTCCAGTCGCATATCCGGTACCGCAGGAGTACCTGCCATCGATCCAGCCTCCTCGTGATCCATTGCCTGCTAAGACGCTCCAAGCCGGTAACAGTCATCGCTCAGTCAGGTTGGCCGCCTTGGTCCCTTCAGGTGCGTTGCTCGGCGCTCGGGCTCAGCGTGCCGGTTTCCGGGGAGGGTTGGGCCTTGGGCAGCATCACGGCTGCTCCCAGGCCGAGCAGGCCGATGAGTGCCAGGACGATCATGGCGATCCCGTAGGACCGGTTGGCGTCGGCGAGGCCGGCGACCAGGATGGTGCCCGCGATCGCGGTGCCGATGGATGACCCGAGGTTGGAGACGCTGCGGGACAGGCCGGAGATTTCTCCCTGGAGGTTCTCCGGGAAGGCGGATTGCACCACGTTGACCGAGGGGGTGAGCATGACGCCGACGCCCAGGCCGATCAGGAACAGCCCCGGGGCGAAGTACCAGGCGCCGGGGTGGCCTTTCACCTGGACCAGCAGCACGATGATGCCGATGATGGTGATCACGAACCCGGCCATGATCAGCGTCCGCTGCTGGTACCGTCTGACCAGGCGCCCGGCGGCCAGCGAGGACAGCAAGATGCCTACGGTGGCGGCGGTGAAGATCACGCCGGTCTGGATCGCGTTGTAGTGCCGCACTGTCTGCAGGTAGACGGACACGACGAACGATGTGCCCAGCAGCACCGCCCATTGCACGTTCTGGGTGACGAGGGCCAGGTTCGAGGTGCGGTTGCGGAACAGGCCGGTGGACAGCAGCGCCTCCTTCCCGGCCCGCTCACGGCGGCGGATCCAGGCGAAGAACCCGGCCAGGATCAGCGCTCCCGCTACGAGCAGGACCGCCATCAGGACCAGGTTCTGATCGGCGGCCAAGATCCCCCCGACCAGGACCACCAGGCCTACGGCGGACAGCACCGCCCCGACGATATCGAAGGGACGGGCTGGGTCAGCGGGCACCGGGTCGACGAGGCTGCGGCCGAGCACCACGATGACCACGATGATGAGGGCCTGGAAGACGAAGGCGGCCCGCCAGCTGATGGCCGTGGTGATCAGGCCGCCGATCAGCGGCCCGGTGGCGGCGCCGATGCCGCCCATGCCGCTGATCAGCCCGAATGCCTGCGCACGGGATTTGATGTCGCGGAAAAGTATGGTGGTGAGGATGTAGACGGGCGGGATCAGCAAGGCGGTGCCGACGCCCTCGAAGATGGAGTTGCCCAGGATCAGTACGCCGATCCCGGGTGAGACGGCGCTGATTATGGCGCCGACCCCGTAGATCAGCAGCCCGAGCTCGAACAGCCGTTTGCGGCCATAGCGGTCGGTCAGCTTGCCGCACGGGATCATCAGCGCGGCCATCACCAGCAGGAACAAGGTGATGCAGACCTGGACGCCCTGGACGTCGGTGTGCAGGTCGTGGCTGATGTCGTTGATCATGACGTTCATGTTCGACCCGGCGAAACTGCAGATGAACTGGGCCAAGGCCAGCGGCACCAGCATCTTCCGCAGCGACGAAGCCGGGACCTCGAGGGCGGCCCCGCTGGTCATGTCCATCCGTTCGTCCCTCCTTCCCGGCGAGCCCGCGCGCTCGCGGCCAAGATCATGGGACAGCCAAACTAACACCGTCACGCGCATCGTGACGGGACGCATCACCCGCCGCGAGTGAGAGCGCGCCGCTCCCGCAGAAACAGCGACCAGGTACCCGGCCGGGGTGACCTTCAGCGAACGCCACCCCGGTCTGGGGTGTATGTACATGGAAGCCGCATGGATCGTGCGGTTCAGTGCATGGAGTTCGTAAGGATCGAAAGTGCTCCTTCCTGCACGGCGTTTACCAGATAGCGGCTGCCCGTCGAGGTCAGCCCTGGCAGAAGGAGCAGGCAGACAAGTGCCTGGAATCGTTGTAAGCGTCGATGGCTCAGCTGAGTCGCAGCATGCACTCGAATGGGCAGTGACGCACGCAGCGCGCGAGCACGCCCCGCTGACGGTCCTGGCCGTGCACCGGGTCGCAGCAAGCGCATGGACTGGCAACCCGATCATCTACCCCGAGGACCGGCCCGACGCGCAGAGGGTCTTGCGCGCAGCCGAGGAGGCGGTAGCCAAGGCCATCGGCAAGCTCGGCGATGGCCGGCCCAACTCGGTGACGGTGCGCGAGTCTATCGGCCAGTCGGGACATGCACTCATCGAGGCCTCGCATGACGCCGACATGGTCGTCGTCGGTGCGCGCGGCGGCTTCGCCCGGCTGATGCCGGGGTCGGTACGCGCTGAAGTCGTGAATCACGCGGCATGCCCGGTGGTCGTCATCTCGGGCCAGCGGTAGCCACTCGGCTGCACGCGTTATGCGAGAGACGACCAAGAACAGCCGCGGGCCTACCAGTCGGCGGGCGGCTGCACCTCAGCCGTCGCTGCGCCATATCGCCGGGCTGGTCTGACTGGCCAGCGACCCAGCCGCCCGGCTTGGCCAGCCGGACCATCTCGGCGAGAACTTCGGCCGGTTCGGGCACGTTCACCAGCAGGGTGCGGGCGTGCACCAAGTCGAATGATCCCGGCGGCAGGCCGGTGCGCCGGGCATCGGCGGCCACGATCTCTACGTTGGCGAGTCCGCGCTGTGCGGTGAACTCCCTGGCCATGGCAACGTGGACCAGGTCGGCGTCCAGCCCGACCGCGCGCCCGCAAGGCGAGACCCGCTCGGCGAGCAGGTCAAGGATTCCGCGCGGTCCGCAGCCCAGATCGATCGCGTCCTGGCCCGGCCCGAAGCCCACCCGGTCGAGCAGCGCGGCGCTGTCGGGCCGCAGTTCCTCGGACTGGCGCTGCAGCCGTGTGCTTTCCCCGGATTGCCGGCCCGGTCGGCGACGTCGGACCACACCGCGCCGCCCTCGGCACGGGCCCGCCGGGCCGCCGGGTCGATCTCGACGCCGTTCATCCGCGGGGTGCGCAGCAACACGGTGCCGGACAGGCCGGCCAACGGGCCGGCGTTGTGACCAGTACCCAGCGGCGCCACCCGCAGCCCGGTCGCGGCCGCCGCCCGCACGAGCGCGGCGACCTCGGTGGCGTTATCCGGGTAGGCCACAGCGGCCGGCCGCAGGTCAACGGTCAGCGACCACGGGACGCGCGCCTGCTCGTAGCCATCGTCGCCGGGGAGGAACACCCCGCCGCCGGCCAGTCCACGCAGGGCCGCCACATCGGCGGTCCCCCGCTGGTGCTCAACTTTGATCGTCATCGACTGACTCCTGATCCGCGCTGGGCGGGAGCGCCGAGCGGCCTGCAGTCGCTACACCGGCGCGTCGTACCCGCACATTCGACACGGGCCGAGCGGACGGCCAATAGCGTCATTTGACGGCGAACGTGACGACCACGGGGCCAGCCGACAAGCGGCGCCGCCGCAGATACCGACGTCGAGGCTCTTGAGCGACCGGTCGTGCCGCGTGCCGCGCACGACGGCGTTCTGGCCGTCCTGCGGTCTCGCCTTGGCGATACCGCCTTCGCAGCGGCGTGGGCGTGGGGTGGCTCTACCAGCAGCAGGAACGCCGTGGACTACGCACTGGAGACGGGCGGGTCGTCGCGCCTGGGCCGGGACGTCGTGGCCAGCGCGTCCCGCAACGCCGCGCGGGAGGTGATGCCCAGCTTCGGGAAGATCCGGTAGAGGTGCGTGCTGACGGTCCGGTGGGAGAGGAACAGCTGCTCACCGATCCGCTTGTTGGTCAGGCCGGCCGCCGCCAGCTCGGCGATCTCGTACTCCTGCCAGGTCAGTACGGTGGCGGAGGTATCCCGGCTCCTGCCCGCGGCGCGAAGCTCCGCTGCCGCGCGGGCCGTCCAGGGTTCGGCTCCGAGCTGCTCGAAGACGCCGTGTACCGCGGTCAGCTGGGCCCGGGCGGCGGCGGTGGCGTGGACGCGGCGGAGCTGCTCGCCGTAGGCGAGCCGGACCCGGGCCAGGTCGAAGGGCCACTGCCGGACGCCCGGCAGGCCGAGCGCGGCCTCGAAGAGCGGGGCCGGGCGATCGTTGCCGGCGGCAAGGGCCGTGCAGGCGCGGACGACGAAGTCCAGTCGGGGGGAGATGGCGGCGAGGTTGGCCTCTTGCATGGCGGCCACGTGGCTGGCGGCCTCCTTGTTCCGGCCGGTGCGCATCGCGGCTTCGACCAGGTCGAGGCACACCCAGACTGCGGTCGCCCTGTACGGCGGGAAGGTTCCGGGCGGGCTGACGGTGGCCGCGTTCTGGTAGGCATCCTCGAAATCACCCCGGCCGAGTGCATCGAGCGCGTTGACGTGCGCGGCCCAGGTCCGCACCAGGTCCACCCGGCGCGGCGTTCCCCACCGCATCAGCGAGTCTGTCTGCCGGCGAGCCCGATCGTGGTCGCCGCGCCCGGCTGCCATCAGCCCGTCCAGGTAGTGAAAGTTCTGGGCGAACAAGAGATGCCCGTTAGTCGCGCACGACTGAACGCCCTCAGCGATGATCTGGTCAGACTCGTCCCAGCGGCCGCTGAAGAACGCGTCCACCGCCAGGTTGCAGCGAGCGCCGATCGCCTGGGTCACGGCGCCGCCCTGTTGCTCTCCGCGGATGAGACGGCGCAGCAGCGCGCGGCAGCTCGGCAGCCGGTCAACGTACAGGGCCGCCCAGGTGAGCTTTCCGATTCGATCCGGGTCGACCTCCGCGTGCAGCCTGGCCAGGACTGCATCGAGCCGGCTCAGCACGGCCGGGGTGGCCCGTACCGGATCGAAAAGGTTTGTGAGCAGGACGTTGGCCTCCGGTGCCGCTGGGGTCAAGCGCGCCAGCGCGGCAAGGTAGGGCCGCCACAGGTCCGCTCGGCTGCCCAAGTGGCAGACCATGAAGAGAGCGTCAATGGCGGCGATAAGGGCGCGATCGTTGGCGTCGAAGTCGCCGCCGTAGGCGTTGATGGCTGCCACCACACGCTCGTGGGCAGAGTCGATGTCGCCGTCGCTATTGACCATGAGGAAGGCGTCGGCGGCCACGGCATGCAGTTCGGCGCTGGCGGCGAGCGGGGTTTGCCGGGCCTGCGTCAGCAATGCTGGCACCCGCTCCAGCTGCGAGGCCATCGAGCCATCGATGAATGCGGCTTCGGCGAGGCGGGCACTACGAACGGCCGGGTCGGGGGTGAGGTCCGCGGCGCCGGCCAGCAGCACCGCCGCGGCGGCCGGGTCACCACGGCGCAGGATGCGCCGCGCCTGGTCGTGCAGCAGCGCGGCGACCTCTTCGTCGGGAGCCAGCGTCGCCGCGCCCAGATGGCAGATTCGCCGGTCTGGCTGGTCCACCAGGGTGTCGGCCAGTCGCCGGTGCGCCGCACGCCGTTCCTGCGCGGTGGACATCCCCACGATGGCCGAGCGCGTCAGCGGGTGCCGGAAGACCAGCTGTCGTGTGCTGTCATCGGCGCGCACCAGGCCGGCCCGCTCGGCCGGGACCAGTCGCTCCAGCAGCTCGCCGCCGACGGCCCGATCAAGCAGCGCATAGTCGGCGGGCCCCAACAGGACGGCCAGCAGCAGCAACTCGCGAGTGGCCGCCGGCAGCCCCGATACCCGGCCCGCGAACACGGCCTGCAGGCGGTCGGTGAGCGGCAGTACCGCGGGCAGCGCCTGCCATGCCGCCCGCTGCGGACCGCTGAGCGCGGGCGGCAGCTCCAGCAGGGCCAGCGGGTTCCCCCGGGCCTCGTCCAGCAGCCGCTGGCGGACCCGGGGCGCGAGCATCGGGAAACGTTCGCGCAGCAGGGCCAGCGCGGCCTCGGAATCCAGCATGGTCAGATCGTGACGGGTCATGCCCGCGGGCTCGAAACCTACGAGCTCTCCCGTCCGCGCCGCGGCCAGGAAACCGGCCCGGCTGCCGCCCAGCCGCCGCATCACGAAACTCAGCACGTCAGCGCTGGACCGGTCCATCCACTGCAGATCGTCAACGACCAGCAGCAGCGGCCGCCCGGCCGCCATCCCGCGTATGAGGTTCAACGCTGCCTGCGCCACCGCAGGCGGCTTCGGCGCGTCACCTTCGGCCATGCCCAGCACGACCGCCAGCGTGTCCCGGTGCACGGGCAGGAGCGTCTCCAGGCCGGCCGACAGGGGACACAGGATCTGGCTCAGCCCCGAGAAAACGTCAATCGTTTCGAACTCGACGCCCTCGGCCCGGACCACCCGGGTTCCTGCGGTCACGGCGCGCTCCGCCGCGGCCTGCAGCAGGGCGGTCTTGCCGACCCCGGGCTCGCCTTCGAGCACCACGGAGCCGCCCTCGGCCGCGGCCCGGGCCAGGAACTCGTCGATCAGGGCCAGTTCGGCCGCGCGACCCATCAGGGAACGGCGCTGGCCCAGCGGATCAGCGGTCACCTCGCGCCCCCAATCGGCCGCCGATGACGTAGTAATCGCCGTCGTCATCTGACGCTAGCAACCCTCGGCCGCGTCGTCGAGGGTAGAGCCGAGAGGGCGACCCATGGACGGCACCCCGGCACCGGAAGGGACCAACATGACCGACACGAGCTCAGCGTCCAGTACACCGACCGTAGTCCTGGTCCACGGCGCCTTCGCCGACGCGTCCGGATGGGCCGGCGTGATCGAGAAGCTGATGGCCGCCGACGTCCCGGTGCGCGCGGTCGTCAATCCCCTGCGCGGCATCAGCGCCGACTCGGCCTACGTCGCCAGCGTGATCCGCCAGATTCCCGGGCCGGTCCTGGCCGTCGGCCACTCCTACGGTGGCGCGGTGATCACCAACGCCGGCTCGATGGCAGACAACGTCGTAGGACTGGTCTACGTCGCCGCGTTCGCGCCGGCTGAGGGCGAGAGCCTGGCCGAGATCGAGGCTGGTTCCCGGGATAGCATCCTCCCCTCCGCGCTGCGGCAGACAGACTATCCGGTGGGACCCGGCTCCGATGTGACGGGCGAATTGTCGATCGACGTGGCCCTGTTCCGCGAGGCATTCGCCGCTGACCTGCCCGAGGAGCAGGCGGCAGTGATGGCCCGGTCGCAACGGCCCGTCTCGGTAGCCGGATTCGGCGAGAAGACCGGCGCGCCGGCCTGGAAGAAGCTGCCGTCGTGGGCGGTCGTGGCCACCAAGGACAAGGCCGCCGGCGCCGATGTCGTGCTGTCCATGGCCAGGCGGGCGGCCGCGGAGATCACCGAGGTCGACGCGTCCCACGTGCCGATGATGTCGCAGCCGGGCGTGGTCGCCGACGTGATCCTCACGGCGGCGAAAGCAGTCGCCTGACCGGCCCGGGCCGCCGGAGGCGATCATGTCTGTGGTCAGGGTCGGCAGCCAGAACGGCTCCGGCATCGACATCTACTTCGAGGATCACGGGTCCGGGCCGCCCGTGGTGCTCATCCACGGCTACCCGCTCGACGGACGGTCCTGGGAACGCCAGGAACGCGCCGTGCTGGAGGCGGGATACCGGGTCATCACCTATGACCGGCGGGGGTTCGGCCTGTCCAGCAAGCCCACCACCGGTTATGACTACGACACGCTCGCCGCCGACCTGTTCGCGCTCATCGACCACCTCGATCTGACCGGCATCACCCTGGTCGGATTCTCCATGGGGACCGGCGAGGTGACCCGCTACCTCGGTACCCGGGGATCAGCCCGGGTACGCCGAGCCGTCCTGCTCGGCGCCCTGCCGCCGTTCCTGCTCAAGACGGACGACAATCCCGAGGGCGTGGGCGGCGAGGTCTTCGACGGCATCAAGGCCGCGATTCTCGGTGACCGGTTCGCCTACCTCGAAACCTTCCTCAACGACCTCTACAACGCGGATGTCCTCGGCGGGATCCGCGTCAGCGACCAGGCCTGGCACGCCAGCTTCATCGCCGCGCTCGGCGCGTCGGCGTACGCGACGCACGCCTGCGTCGACAGCTGGCTCACCGACTTCCGGCCGGATTTGCGCAGGTTCGACGTACCCACCCTGGTGATCCACGGCACCGATGACCGGATCCTGCCGGTCAGGGCAACGGCGGAGCGGTTGCCAGGTTTCATCGAAGACGTCCGGGTGGTCACCCTGGACGGCGGGCCGCATCGCGTCGCGTGGACCCATCCGGACGAAGTCAACACGGTCGTGCTCACCTTCCTTGCCGAATGACGGCACACGACACGAGGAGTACGGGTCGTGACATGAGCAGCAGCCGGAAGCGGTTAAGCCTCGCCAAGGCAATCGAGGACTAAGCGATGCAAGAGGATAGAGATATTCCCGTGAACGAAGGACCGCGGAATGAGGCGGTCATCTCGACTCCTGACCGGCGTCTGCGGGTGTTCGTCAGTTCCTCCCTGGCGGAGCTGGCTGATGAGCGGCGCGCGGTATCGCGCGCCGTCTCGGCGCTGCGCCTCACCCCGGTGATGTTCGAGCAGGCGGCGCGACCGCACCCGCCGCGGGAGGTGTACCGGGCCTACCTCGCGCAAAGCGAGGTGTTCATCGGGCTGTACTGGCAACGCTACGGGCAGGCGGCCCCGGGTATGGACGTCTCGGGCCTGGAGGAGGAGTTCGACCTGTCGGCCGGGCTTCCCCGGCTGCTGTATGTCGAAGGGCCGGCACCCGATCGTGAACCCCGGCTGGCCCAGCTGCTGGAACGCATCCGGGGGGAAGCCTCCGTCTCCTACCGCCACTTCGGCGGGACCGCTGAGCTGGGCCGGCTGGTGCGCGATGACCTGGCGGTGCTGCTGAGCGAGCGGTTCGCCTCCGCCGCCGTCCCGGCGCGGGCCGCGGCGGGCAGATCGCGTGCTGTTGGCCCGCTGCCGGTGAGCACCACCACGCTGGTCGGGCGGGCGCAGGCGATCGGTGACGTAGCCGCCCTGCTGAGGCGGCCGGGGGTGCGGCTGGTGACATTGACTGGCCCGGGTGGAGTCGGCAAGACCCGGCTCGCTGTGGCCGTGGGCGAACGGCTGCGTGAACGCTTCGGCGAGAGGGCTGTGTTCGCCCCGCTGGCGGCGGTCACTGATCCGGGGCAGGTGCTGCCCGGCATAGGCCGGGCGGTGGGCGCCGACCCGGCCGGGACGCCGTTGGAGGCGGTGGCCGAACGGCTCGCCGACGACCGGTGGCTGCTCATCCTGGACAACCTGGAGCAGGTGATCGATGCCGGCGCTGACCTGGGCGAGCTACTGGCTCGCTGTCCCGGCGTGGTGATCTTGGCCACCAGCCGGACCGTGCTGGGGCTGCGAGCCGAACGAGAATACCCCGTGTTCCCGCTGCCGGCGGGCTCGCCGGCCGACCCCTGCGCCGCGCCGGCCGAGGAGCTGATGACCTGGCCGGCCGTGGTCCTGTTCGTGGACCGCGCCCAGGCGGTCCGGCCTGATTTCGCCCTGACCGCGGGCAACGCGGCGGCGGTGGCGGAGATCTGCCGTCGCCTGGAGGGCCTGCCGCTGGCGATCGAGCTCGCGGCCGCCCGCATCAGGCTGCTGGACCCCGGCGCGCTGCTGGCCCGGCTGGCCTCCTCGCTGGACGCGCTGGGCGCCGGTGCGGTGGATCTGCCCGGGCGGCAGCATACGCTCCGGGCCACGGTGCAGTGGAGCGTGGGCCTGCTCGATGATGCCGAGCGGTCGCTGCTGGAGGTGACGTCGGTATTCGTCGACGGCTGGACTATCGAAGCCGCAGCCCAGGTGGCCGACCTGACGCAGGACGCAGCGCTGGAGCTGAGTGAGGCGCTGGCCCGGCACAGTCTCATTTACGTGGACGGCGGGTCCTCCCGGTCGCGGATGCTGGAAACCATCCGCGCATTCGTCGCCGAGCAGCTGGCCGCACGCCCGGACGAAAGCCAGATCCGCCGCCGTCATGCTGACTACTACCGGGCGTTCGCCGAGCGGGCCGATCCGGCCCTGCGCGGCGCCGAGCATGGCCAGTACCTGGAGCAGCTGGAGGCCGAGACAGGCAACCTGGCCGCCGCGGTGCGCTGGTACCTCGGTCACGATCGCGGTCTGCTGCCGCATCTGCTTCGGGTCTTGTGGCCGTTCTGGTTCTTGCGCGATCCCATGAGGGAGGCCCGCACCTGGATCGACCAGCTCCTGCGGACGGCCGGCTCCCTCGCTCCGCAAGCCAGGGCCGAGCTGATGTGGGTGGCGGCGGTGATGGCCGTCGAGGTGGGCGACGACGCCACCGCACTGGCCGCCCGCCAGCAGCTGCCGGCGCTGCAGGAGGTGATCGACGACCCCTTCCTGCACGCCGTGTCCCGGCTGGCCATAGCGTGGGCTGCCCCGATCACCGGCGACTTCGACAGCGCATTCCGAGCCGCATCGGTGGCGCTGGACGAGCTCCGCAGCCAAGATGAGCCGCTCTGGACCGCCCTGGCGGCTGGCACACTCGGCTCCATGCAGACCACCGCAGGCCTGTACGACGACGCCGTCAGCAACCTGCGAGAGGTCGGCGAACTGGGAGACAGGCTCGACAGCGCCTGGCTGGCTGCCTGGTCCCGAGCGCAGCTGGGCACCGTGGCCATCTTGCAGGATCGGCTGGATCAGGCCCGGGAGCTGCTCCACGAGGCCCTCACCCAGAGCATGGCGGCGCACAGCACCGGCAGCGTGACCTTGTGCCTGATGGCGTTCGCCCGGCTCGCACTCACCGAAGGCGACCCCGAGCAGGCCGCGCTTCTGGCCGGCGCGGCCGGGGCCCTGCGACAGCGGGCCGGCCTCCGGGTGTGGCCGATGCTACGGAAGGGCGAAGCCGAACTGATCGCCCAGATCCGCCAGGCACAAGACCCCGACCGGTTCACCAAGACAACCGCGGCCGGCTCCCGGCTCACCAAGCAGCAGGCCGTTGTTGAGGCCATAGGGCACTAGCGCGGCACGGGCACAAGGATGAACGACCGCACCCGACGTCAAGGACAGGCCATGCCCGGAGTGCGACCGCTCTGGGTTATGAGTAAACCGGTCCCCATCCACGGAGACTTGTCGCGTCCATGAAGTCCAGCCTGTGCGCTGCACCAGGCGCCGCAGTGTCCTACCGCGTCTCCGGTCTCGCCGCATGTCCACGACGTCTCTACTACACGTGCTACTACACCGGAGTGCGCTGCCTGCGACGTGTTGGGCTGCTAGCTGCGGGTACGGGCTGGGGCGAGCACCCGGCGGAGGATGTCGCTGAGGCTGGCCGGCACGCGCGGCTGGTCTTGGTGGGCCAGGGGCAGCATCGCTCCGTGCAGCCCGTCCAGGAGGAACCGTGCCAGCAGGTCGGGGTCGGTGGGGGCGAGCGCGCCCTGGTTCATCGCCTGGCTGAGCAGGCGGCCGATGAGGTGCCGTAGCGGATCCATGGTCTGTTCCTGGTGTCCTGGGGCCTCGTGGAACAGGACGTGGTAGATGCGCTGGTTGGCGTGGACGTGGTCGAGGAGTTCGGCGGCCAGGCGGTCGAAGGCGCAGGTCACCGAGCCAGGGTCGGCGGGATCGGCGTGTTCGAGGATGGATTCGGTCCGGTCGGCCAGGCCCTGGGCGTATCTGCTCCTGAGGGCGGCGAGCAGGTCTGACCGGGATGCGAAGTACAGGTAGACCGTTCCCTTGGCGATCCCGGCGCGCTGGGCCACGGCGTCGACCGACGTCGCGGCGAGCCCGTTTGTGACCAGCAGGGAGGCGGCCGCGTCGAGGATCGCCTGCCGCCGTGTGGCGGGCGGCTGCCGCCTCGTCATCAAAGGTCCCTCCCTTGAGGGTCTTTCGGCCCTGACCGTGCTGGTCCACGGCGCGCACAATATGACTGACGGTCAGTCAGAAGGGAGCTTACCATGGCACTGGATCGCATGCTGTACCGGCTCACCTACCGCCTGGGCACACCGCGGTGGGACACCGGTGTGCCGCAGCCGGAGCTGCAGCAGCTCGTGCGGGACCGGGCGCCCGGGCGGGCGCTGGACCTGGGCTGCGGGACCGGAGCCGACGTGGTGTACCTGGCCGGTCACGGCTGGGAAACCGTCGGGATCGACTTCGCGCCTGAGGCCGTCGCAGCGGCCAAGAAGAAAGCAGCAGATGCCGGGGTGACCGCCGCGTTCGTGCCGGGTGATGCCAGCCGCCTGGCCGATGCGGGCGTGCGGGGCCCGTTCGACCTGCTGCTGGATATCGGCTGTTACCACACGATCCCGGCCAGCCGCCGCGATGCCTACGTCGCCGGGGCCGCCGCGGCCGCCCGTCCGGGCGCGGACTTCTACCTGGCCGGCATCGCCGATCCGCCGCGCCTGTGGCGGCTGCTCGGCGCCCGCGGCATCGGCGCTGAGGAGATCCGGGCACGGTTCGGCCCGTACTTCAGCGTCGCCGGCCAGCAGCAGAGGGGTACCCGCCTGGTCGCCTACCACCTGGTCCGCAACGGCGGATAAGCAGGCCCGAGAATTTGCTCGCGGGCGTCCTGGCCAGGCCCGCCGAGCTTGGCGCCGGCGGCGGTGCTCGTGCCCGGGCTGGATCACTCCATCCTGCCGCCGCCGGGGGAGCTCTACGACGCCGCCGGGCGCGTCCTGACAACCGGGTCCTACCGCTAGGCCGCGCGTCGGCTCGCCCGGATCACCGGCCAGCACGACGGACCCGCTAACGCCGCCTCAGCCCTGTAGGACCGCGCCACCCCCAGCAGTCCGTCTCCGGCGATCAGGATCACCTGCTGGCGCTGGTCACCTATGACGACCCCCACCTTATCCACGGGCCGGTGAGCAGCCAGCCCCCGCGCTTACAGCACGCTTGCGGCCACCAGCAGGACAGCCGACCCGGCCAGCACCGCCGGGCAGATCTTGAACCAGACCACCGGGGTGCGCGCCCCTGTCAGCGCGGTCAACACTCCCAGTGCAATCAGCAGCCCGCCAGCCACACGGTAGACCCAGGCACGGGAATCAGGATCGGCCCCGCCCGCAGCAGTCACCGCGATCACTACCGCAGCGACCCCCCACATGGTGAACGCTAGCCCGGCTCGATGCATCGCCCGCTGATCCGGGTCGGCGTGATGCGCACGTACACGTCGCGGGCACCGCACGCCCACGGCTCCAGATGCGTTCTATCCTCAAGGCGTTTCACTTCACGCTCATCGGTGACCGTGTGCGCGTGACCCTGCACCAGGACGCTCCAGCCTTCACGGTGCGCCTGGTCGAGGTGGTCGGCTTCGAAGCTGACCTGCCCGTCGGCGTAGACGGCCAGCAGCGTGTCCGGTGCGGTGCGGAAGATGATGGCCTGTCCCGTGACCGCGAAGTTGACCGGTAGCACGTTGATCCCGTCTCCGGATGTGAACCCGACGCGGCCGATGCCACCCGCCTCCAGCAGGCCGAGGCACTCGGCTGGGCTGAGCGTCCGGAGGGCGCGCTCGTGGGCAGCGGGCCCGGGGGCCGGGGACTCCCGGCAGGGCATGGCCGTCAGCGCGTCCGGGCTGTTTGCCGGTCCCTTCCCGGTTGTCATCTTCAGTCACCTCCGCCATTCGCGGGCTGTTTGGTATCTCAGCCTGTCGTACGGCCTCAGCGGGCGCTGCGGCCAGACGTCCCGGCTGGGCGGGCCGTTCGGCCCGAGGCGGGCATCTGCCAGGCCTGGGCGGCCTCGCCGCCGTAGACGCCTGTACTGGGCAACGACCAGGCGCGCCCGATCCTGGCAGGTGAGCCAGGGCGGCTACCCGATCGCGTGGACCGCCCCGACCCGACGCGCCGGACAGGCTGCCGGACAAGGCCACGACCACGTGGAGGCTGAGTTCCTGTACCGGACCCTGGCGGCCACGCACCGGACGGGAGCGGGCGCTTAGCGGCGCAGCAGGGTTGCAAAACCAAGCGTGGTCAGCAGCGAGCCGTCTCCCCGGGCGATCACCATTTTGCAGAGATGGCCGGCCTAGGAGCGGCAGATCGCCGCACCGGTTCCTCAGTCCCGCCAGCCGCGGCGGCCTACACCAGGGCCGCCATCAGCACGAGCAGTCGACCGGAGCGCTGACCCAGCGCCGCACGGTCTGCCGCGCCTCGGATATGAGATGAGCGAGCCTGGCGGAACTCATCTGGCCAGAGCGATAGCCCATGCGTTCAGCCGTCTCCCTGCCGAATATTTGCGAGCTCGACGCTGCTGGATCACGGGGACTTTCTCATGGCCACGGACAATTGGCCGCGCCCAGATCGTCCTGTTCGGTGCGCAGAAAGGGGTCACGGCCGGTCGTGCGCGCCCTTGCTCGACGCCTGGAGGTCGACTGGAACCCCGGCACGAAGTCCGCCGGGCACTTTCGGGCGGATTCGGGCAGCGCGGCGTCAAGGGCTTGGGGCGCAAAGCCGGCGGACCGGCCCGGCGACCGGCGTACGGTGGGCGGAGACGTTCGGGCGACGGCGGTCGCTTCCGTCGGTGGCGAGCCGGTCGCTGTGGCTGGGGATTGTCCACAGGCCGGGTCCCGGGCTGCCTTTGGCCTTCTTTCGGCGTAGCGTTAGTGATGACAGGCCCGGCGGCCCGGGGCCGGAAGGGCGTTGAGTCCAGTCCCTGCTGACGCTTTCCTTTCTCAGCCGAAGGAGCCGCCAGGTGAATCATCGCCCTGATCGTTCGGGCAGGGGGACGTATTTGTGCCCGCGATTGCGTCGCTGAGATGGTAGGTGACAGGCTTGGCCGGATACTGGCTGCGCTGTCTGCCGGGGAAGATGCGTGGTCCTCTGCCCGGCTGTGCGCAGTGTGCCCCGGGATCGTGGGGGTGAGCGGTGCCGGGGTCATGCTCATGTCGGGTGACATACCGCGCGGGTCGTTGAGCAGCACCGATGATGTTAGCCAGCTGATCGAGGAGCTGCAGTACACGCTTGGCGAGGGCCCGTGCGTGGATGCCTACAGCAAGGACACGGTGGTGGCCGAGCCTGACCTGGCCGAGCCGGTGGCCCGCCGATGGCCCGCGTTCACCCCGCCAGCGCTGCAGGCGGGCGTGCGGGCGGTGTTCGGGTTCCCGCTGCGGGTCGGCACGGTGCGCCTAGGGGCGCTCAATCTCTACCGCGACCGGCCGGGCCTGCTGAACGACGAGCAGCATGCTGACGCACTGGTCGTGGCCGACGTGGCCGCCCGCTGGGTCCTGGACGCCCAGGCCGGTGCGCCCTCCGGCGCGGTGGCGAAAGAGCTGGAGGCCGGCGCCGACTTCCATTTCGCGGTGCACAACGCGGCGGGCATGGTGTCGGTCCAAGAGGGGATCAGCGTCGCTGAGGCGCTGATCCGCCTGCGGGCGTTCGCGTTCGGCAACGATCGCCTGCTCGCCGATGTGGCCGATGACGTTGTCTCCCGCAGGCTGAGGCTGGGATGAGCCCGCTCACCCAACGCAGTCGGGCAGGGACAGGGCGCCACGAGAATAGATGCCGCGGCCCTGGTTCTCGATCCGGTCCCGGTCGGCCCTGACAGGCCGCCAGGCGTGCAAGAGGTGAGCTGAGATGTTCCAAGCAGCCGACGCGATGCGATCAGTCGCCGAGATGGCCGACACCCTCGTTGACGACTACGACGTCGTTGACCTGCTGACCGGGCTCGCGGACCGGTGCGTCAACGTGCTGGGCGTCGCCGCGGCCGGGGTGATGCTGGTCTCTCCCGGGGGCCGCCTGGGGCTGGCGGCCTCCTCTAGCGAGACGATGCGCCTGCTGGAGTTGTTCGAGCTGCAGGCCCAGGAAGGCCCCTGCCTGGATGCCTTCCGCACCGGGGAGCGCGTCGAGCACCAGGACCTGGAGGCCGAGTCCGGCCGCTGGCCGTCATTCTCCGCCGCCGCTCTCAGGGAGGGTTTCCAGTCGGTGTCCGCCCTGCCGCTGCGGTTTCGTGACATCACCCTCGGCGCCCTGAACCTGTTCAGCGCAACGCAGGCCCCGATGTCCGAGGCGGACGTCATGGTCGCCCGCGCCTTCGCGGATCTCGCCTCCCTCGGCATCGTGCAGCATCGTGCCAGCGCCGAGGCCCAGCGTGTGAACGAGCAGCTTTCTGCTGCCCTGACCAGCCGCGTGGTCATCGAGCAGGCCAAGGGCGTGGTCGCACAGCGCGCCGGCGTCGACCTGGCTGAGGCCTTCTCCCGGCTGCGGGCCTACGCCCGCGATAGCAACCTACGACTCACCGATGTCGCCCAGGCGGCCGTAGCCGGCACCCTCGATCTCGATTCGCTAGCCTGGGCCCGTGCCGTACGTTGGTGAATATCGCCGTTTCGGCCATGACCCGGTTCGTGGCCCGGCTGCGTGCCCGGCGGGGAACGTGATCGTCCGGGAGACGGGCGCGGGGCGGCACTCGCCCGCGTGTCGACGTCGACGAGACACTGCGGCGGGCCTCCCCGGCAGCATCGTGCTCGCGCAAGACGGCGGCCCCCAGCCGAACGCCACCCTCATGCAGCAACTCGGCCGTCTGGTCGGGTCCATGACCGGCGCCGCGGACATCTCCGTGACCGTGAGCGAGCTGCTGGCCGCCCGGGGGCAGGGATACGCAGGCGGAGTCCCCGGTGGGCCGCGTCCCGATAGCTCATAATGCTGGTAGGTGCGGCACCGTCAGCCGTCGCGGAACCGGGAGGGCGACGTGAGCGCAGACGCCGGGCCTAGTATTTACGCTCTGCTGACCGACGGCACCACGATTGAGATCCGGGCCGCCCGGCCTGGCGACTTGGACGCGGTCCGGGATATGCACGAGAAGCTCTCCCCGGATAGTCTCTACCTGCGCTTCTTCAGCATGAGCCCGAGCGCGGCCGTGCGGGAGGCGCGCCGGCTCTGCCGTGAGCCCGCGCCGGACCACGCCGCGCTGCTCGCCCTGCTGGATGGCGAGCTGATCGGCTGCGGCAGTTACGAGTGCGACGATCCCCCGGCCCAGTCGGCCGAGGTCGCCTTGACGGTCGCCGATGACATGCACAACCGCGGCGTCGGCATGCTGCTGCTGGAGCACCTGATCTCGCTGGCCCGCAGCCGCAGCCTGCACGCCTTCACCGCGGAGACGCTGAGTGAGAATGCGCCCATGCTGAGAGTGTTCGCCGATGCCGGGCTGCAGGTGCACCGAGCCCTGGCTGACGGCGTGTACGACCTCACCTTCCCGCTGCCCGCCGGCGAGGCCAACGTCGCCCTCGGCAGCTACCGTGACGCGGTGGCCGAGCGGGAGCGGTCGGCCGATGTGGCCAGCCTGCGGCACGTACTGGCGCCGACCTCGGTGGCGGTCATCGGCGTCGGCCGGTGGCCCGGCTCGGTCGGGCGGGCCATCCTGCACAACATCGTGACCGGCGGCTTCTCCGGCCCGGTGTACGCGGTCAACCCGGACGTGACCGAACTGGACGGCGTTCCCTGCGTCCCGTCGGCGGCCGCCTTGCCCGGGGAAGTCGACCTGGCGGTCATCGCCACACCGGCGGCGGCCGTGGTCGGTATCGCCGAAGAATGCGGGCAACGGGGGGTCAAGGCGCTGGTGGTGCTAGCGGCGGGACTCAGCGGCGCGCGCCGCACGGAGCTGCTGGGCATCTGCCGCCGCCACGGCATGCGAATGGTCGGGCCGGGCAGCTTGGGCGTGGCCGACACCAGCGCCGACCTGGACGCGACGTTCGCGGCCCGCCATCCCAGGCCGGGATGCGCTGGCCTGGCGCTGCAGTCGACCGGAGGCGCCGGCTTCGCCTTGGTCGAGCACCTGTCCCGGATCGGTGTCGGGATCTCCTCCCTCGTCTCGCTCGGCGACAAAGACGACGTGGCCGGCACTGACATGCTGCTGTGGTGGGAGTCCGACCCGGCGACCAAGCTGGCTCTGCTATATCTTGAGTCGATCGCGAACCCGCCCAAGTTCACCCGCACGGCCCGCCGCGTCGGCCGCAGCGTACCGGTCCTGACCGTGATTGTGGGCCGGTCAATGACGGGCCGGCGCCTGGCCGGGGCCCGCGCCGCAGCGGCTACCCCGCTGCTCACCAGGCAGGCCCTGTTCGAGCAGGCCGGGGTGATCGCCACCGCGAACCTCGGCGAACTGCTCGACACCGCGGTCCTGCTGGCCTCGCAGCCGGCGCCCGCCGGGCCCAGGGTCGCCGTGGTGTCCAACACCCGCGGTGCCGCGGTGCTCGCCGCCGACGCGTGCGACGACGCGGGCCTGCAGGTCGCCCGCCTGGCCGGGGACACCCAGCAGGCGCTCCGGGACCTGCTTCCCCAAGACGCCACGGTGGCCGGGCCGGTCGATACCACCCTGCTGGCCGGCCCCGGCCTCTTCGGTCAATGCCTGGAGCTGGTCGGCGCCGATCCGGGCGTCGACGCGGTGCTGGCGCTGACGGCCCCGAGCGCGGGCAGCGACCCGGTTCCCGAGGTGCCCGCCGCGCGGCTGCCGGTGCCGATCGCCGCCGCGGTGCTGGACCAGGTGGAAGTGGTCCGGCTGCTCCGGGGCCCAGGCGAGGACTCCCTCGCCGTTCCGGCCTATGCCTACGCCGAGTCCGCCGCTCACGCCCTCGGCCACGCCGCCCGCTACGGCATGTGGCGGGGGATCCCGGCGGGAAACGTGCCGGACCTCGACGGCCTGCGCCAGGACCGGGCGAGGGATCTGGTCGCGGAATTTCTGGCCGGCAGGCCGGCCTGCGGCTGGCTGCCGCTGGACCCGACCGTGGAACTCCTCGGCTGCTACGGCGTGCCGCTGGCCGAAAGCATCGGGGTTGTCACGGAGGACGCCGCCGTCGCGGCGGCAGCGCGGCTCGGGGGCCCGGTCGCGCTCCGGGCGGACGTGCCCGGCCTGGTGCGCGCGCGTGGCGCCGGCGCCCTGCTGATCGATCTGCACGGCGCGGACGAGGTCCGGCGCGGGTTCCGCTCGCTGAGGGATGCTTTCGGCCACCGGCTGGCCGGTGTCATCGTCAAGCCGATCGTCACGGGCGGCGTCGAGGTGATGATCAGCGTGCTGCAGGAAGAGGTCGTCGGCCCGCTGGTACTGTTCGGGGTCGGCGGTGCGGCCGCCGATGCGCTGGCTGACCGCGCCGCGCGGCTCGCTCCGCTGACCGACTCCGATGCCGACGAGCTGATCCGCGCCATACGCGCCGCCCCGCTCCTGCTCGGGCACCCCGGCGCTCCCGGCGTCGATCTCACCGCGCTGCGGGACCTGCTACTGCGCGTCTCCCAGATGACCGACGACCTGCCGCAGATCGCCGAGCTCGAGGTCAGCCCGGTTTTCGCCCGCCCGGACGGTGTGCAGGCCGTCGATGCCCGGATCCGCCTTCAGGCCGCCGAGCCCGCCGACGCCCACCTCCGCCGGCTGCGCTGACCGCCCGGCCATCTACTCGGGCGGAGATGCATCGCCAGCCCTCGCAACGACGACAGCGTGGCGAATATGGCTCACGTCCAACGGCGATTTCACTAAGCGAATCGGCCGGATGCCACGACAAGCCGCTGGGGGCCCTGGCCTAGCCTCGGGCACCCGCATGTTCCGGCTAGTCCAGCAGGAATTGGAAGAGACCGGGATGCACTTGCGTACCTCTGCGCCAGTCATAGGGCACGGTTTTACAGACCATTACAGCTCGACGCAGCGTTCGCGTCTTGATCTGGACATATGATGCGGCCCGGATGCCATTCATCCGGGATCATCCCACACATATCCCACACGGTTCGAATCAAGCTCGGCCCGGGAAGGCTAGCCGCAGGCACCTTCATCCTGTGCTGTCGTCCTCAAGGTGCCTGATCCCGGCGCCGCGGGCCACCGGGTCAGTGGCCGGGGAAGCCGACCGCGTACCGGCGCCTGGGAGGGCGCCATCGATGTGGTACCCGCAAACTGGCCAATGGCGGGCGGGGAAGACGGTTCCGTGCTGCTTCGGCTGTGTGCCGCGGATCGTCACTGATCTGCGGGAGCTGTCCGGGCGAGTCGGCCGCTGCCAGCTGCTGAGCCATCGTGCTACTTGCGCGTAGCGGCGTTCCGTGGGAGGGCCGCTTGCCAGGACTCTTCTCCAAGACTCGTGAAAGAAACGTCAGAAGCACGGCTATCAGGACCGTCACCAACGAGCCGGTCAAGCCCACGACAAGCAGGCCGACAACAGGATTTCCCTCGTTCATGATCAGTTCCGCCCCGATAAGCACCATGCTCGCGCCCGCGCCTGCGGCGGTCACACGTGCAACCGTCTTGGGTGCGGGCACGCTCTTCGATTCCAGGGCGGGCTCCGGCGGCCGGGCTGTTGTCGGCCCGGCGGGGACGTCGGCGGCGAGGGCGGCCAGGTCCGCGTAGGTTCGTGACACGAGCGCCTGACCGATCCTCAGGTCAAATTCGTCCTTGGCCAGCCGTCCTTGCAGGAACGCGGCCTTGAGCACGTGGATCACCTGCTCTCGGTCGGCGTGCGACACCCGCAGGTGGCTATGGCCTCCCGCACCTGCTATCTCGTCTCCAGACCCTGCCATCGCCGACGCCTCCCACGAGCACGATGTAGGGGAAGCGTAGCGCTGCTGGCCATCCTGCTGGGTGGCTGACACGTTTCCGCCGTATCAGAGGTTGTGCATACGTGGCAGGTGAAGGACTGCTTGGACGGTCGGCGGCCTTTCTGCCAAGAGCTGACCCGTCCCAGCTCGGGCGCCGCAACGGGCACGGGTTGCGTTGGGGAGCATCTGATCCGTAGTACTGGGCACATCGTCCAGGACCGTCCCTTGTGGTCCGTGTGCTGGGCCGATATTCCACAGTTGTCCATACGTGTCAGGTGTTGTCCACCGTCAGGGCAGCAGTATTGGCAGCAGTCACCACAGAACGGCTGATGGCGCGTTTCCGCCGTCCGCCGGGCAGCCGGATCTGGATGCCGTCGCCTCCTCCGGCGTGCTGCATGCCTGCGGTCTTGTCCGCCGGGGGCCAGGCGCGGGATCATCGTGGCAGGCCTGGCGAGAGGAAGCACGATGGGTGACGGCGACTCGGGCTACCAGTTCGGCACCGGCATCGGTGAAGAGGAGCTGGACCGCCTTGAGGCTCAGGGTGCAGCGATAGCCCCCGCGACGCGGATGATCTTCGCCGAGGCGGGCATCCGGCCTGGTATGCGGGTGCTGGACATGGGCTGCGGTGCCGGGGACGTGACGTTCGTGGCCGCCGACCTGGTGGGACCCGATGGCTCCGTGGTCGGCGTCGACCACTCCCCGGACGCGCTGGCCCGGGCGCGGCTGCGGGCCCAACGGCGCGGCCTGGCCCAGGTGCAGTTCATCGAGGGCGACATCAACGACCCGGCGCCGGGCGGGCCGTTCGACGCGATCGTCGAGCGGCTGGTCCTGATGTGGGTTCCGGACCCGGCCGCGGTGCTGCGGCGGCAGGCCACGGTGCTGCGCCCCGGCGGCCTGGTCGTGCCGGTAGAAGCAGATATGTCACCGATGCGGTTTCTGCCAGAGATTCCGCTCGGGACCCAGGTCAAGTCCTGGCTGGTCGAAGCGTTCGCCAAGTCCGGGATCGCCTTCCTTGGGCCGCGGCTGTGGGCCATTGTCGAAGAGGCCGGGCTGCACCCGCTGGGGATGATCGGGGTCCAGCCGCACTTCGGACCCGGCGACGAGGTCGGCCTCGCCTTCCTAGTGGAGTCCATGCGTGTCGCCGAGCCGCTGATCGTGGGCACCGGAGTGGCCACCGCCGAGGAGATCGGCATGGAGACGTTTGAGCAACGGCTGAGGGACGAAGGGGAAAGGACCCAACCGCTGGTCGGCGCTCCTTTTATGCTGCTCAGCGCATGGGCGACTGCAAGCGCTACCAGAGGTCCTGCGGTGGCTGGCTTAGATCGGACCGCCGCGGCGGATCTTCGCCGGAACCCGGGCGATCCTCTACTCCGACGACCAGGCCGACGCCGGGCTGGCGCGAGCGGTGACGGCCGCGGCGCTGGGCTGGTGTTCTGGCTGGTCGTAGGCGCTATCGTGGTGGCCGGGGCTAAGTGCCATTTGACCTCGGCCGCCGCCGCTGGTCTGCCCGAGATTGACCTGCATGACGTGCGCAGTGGCTGCGCCACACTAGTTCCGCAAGATATTCGACTCGTCGGTGTGTCGACGAGCTTCGCAGTGGATTTTCGCTCTCATGTTTGATAGAAAGATCGTTCCTCCGAACGGACCATGGCCGATGCACCAAGAACCGGTATGCCATACATTCGGGTAGCGGATCGCCGTGCCGCCTCGCGCCGTCACTACGACCGCAACTCTGGCTCGATGAAGCGACGTCCAGCGGTCCACCGAGAGCAAGCACCGGCGTGGGTGCAGCACTCGATCGGCTCGCGGCACCTAGAACGTCGAAAACCCTGTCTCCATAGGGAGACAGGGTTCGACGTGCTGGTAGCGGGGGCAGGATTTGAACCTGCGACCTCTGGGTTATGAGTAAACCGGCCTCCATCTACGGAGGGCGGCTACATCTATATAGTCCAGCGTGTGCGCTGCTCGGGGCCCTGCGGTGTCTCGCCGCGTCTCAGGTGGCGCCGCCTGTCCACGGCGTTTTTTACTACACGCGCTACTACACCCCGACCCCGACTGTCAGCACCAGCCGACTGGACAGGACGCCGATCCGGGGTGGCTGCGCGGTACCACTTATCAAGCCCATGGCCAATCACCATGCGTTCAGCCGCGCCCCTGCCGATTATTTGTGCTATCGAGGCTGGCCGGGATGTTTTGGATGTCATGCCAGATCTTCCAGTTCTGCGCTTCGCGGCTTGCTGGTGCTACCGCTCCCGTTCGGCGCGCTGGCCGCCTGGCTGGACAGGATGCTCATGCAGACGGCGGCTGCCTTGACCATCAGCTGCTGCCGACCCGGCTCGCCGGCGTCTGGAGGGCAGAGCCGCGGACTGCCGAGGGGACGCTCACCTCGGGCGGCGGGAGACCCGATCGCAGGCCGCCGCCGATTGGGGCACCAGTATGGTGCCAGTGGAGTGGTACCTGACGACGCGGCTCTGCGCCAGTAGCATCCCGTTGCCGCCGCGCGGTCATGAGATCGCGGTGGAAAGCCCGCGCGGATCCTTGGCAGGTGCTGGTCTGCGGCAGTGATGGCTGTTTTCCAGGGTGCAGTGCGCGGGCATCATGCCTGACCTTCTGCATGGCGGGCTGGGCCGGGTCTGGGGGTGGCGCGCTACCTCGGCTAGCCGGCGACTGGCCAGCTGTGGACGGGCAGCCCGGTGTCTGCGTACCGGAGGTAGCGGTCGAGCATGACGGCTAGCGCGCGTTCCCGGTCATGACGTCGCCTGGCGTGGGCCAGCGTGGCGCGCTGCCACGCGGCGCCGGTCTGTCCCGAGGCGGCCCGGGCGGAAATGATGTCGAGCAGCCCGTCCGCCTCTGCCGCTGCCACGCCGGCCTGGAGGAGCCCCTGCCGTGCGGCCGGCACCAGTTCGGTCACGAGTTTGGCGGCGGTAAGTGTCCGTATCTGATCTCGATGCCCGGCCGGCCAGCTCAGTTGAGCGGACAGGCCTTGCTGGGCGGCGCGGTAGAAACCGTGATCGGCGCGCTCGAACGGCAGTGCGTAGGTCCACTGCTGGTCCTGCCCGGCCAGCCATAGGGACAGCCCGATCAGGAAAGCGGCGTTAGCCAGCATGTCAATCACGGTGGGACCAGCGGGAAGGGCCCGCATTTCGATCCGCAGATGCCCGCCCGACGCTGGGTCGTAGATGGCCCGGTTCCAGCGCCATACGGTGCCCTGGTGCAGCCTGAGCTCCTCTAGCGGCGGCGCCTGCGGCCCGGCACCGCCGGACAGCTCCGGGCTGCTCACCATCGGCAGCAGCGGCTGGTGCAGCCGGACGCTCTCGGCGAATAGCTCCAGCGCCCCGCCCCGCAGCCAGCCTGTTCCCAGCGCCGTGCGGGACAGCCGACGGCGTGGCTCGCGGCCCTGGCGGTCATCAACCGACTGCTTGAACACCGCGATCCGTGTCTCTTCCCAGAGCCGGTGGCCCAAAAAGGTGGGCGAGTTGCCGGACACGGCCAGCACAGGCGCGGTGGCCAGCTGGACCGCGTTGTAGGTGCGCGTGAACTCGGCCGGGTCGACGCGAAGGTGCACCTGGAACGAGCTGGTCACTCCTTCCAGCGTGACATCCTCGCTGTCCAGCTCCAGCGGGTCTTCGCCCGCGATGCGGATATGGAACGGGTCCTGGCGGAGCCGTCGCAGGCCGCTGCTCAACGCCCGGTAACGCGGCGCATCCGTGATTACGCCAGGACCGAGGTCGGCTCGGCTGAGGGTGGGCAAAATGCCAATGAGTGCCAGCCGGCCTGCGTGGTCTGTGGCGGCGCCGGCCACGTGGTCAAGCAGCGTGTTCAGCTCGCCTCCCAGCGCGGAGAACGGCCGGCCCGCTAGCTGGACCGGAGAGGCGTTGAGTTCCAGGTTGAAGCGGTCCAGCTCCACGGTGACGCGTGGATCTGCCGCCGCGGCACAGATGGCCTGGTTGTGCGGCAGCGGCCGGGCCGCGCCGTCGACCAGGAACAGCTCGAGCTCGGCACCTGCAGTGGCGGGGCCTGCTCCGAAGCCGGGCCGTTCCAGCAGCTGCCCGAGCGCGGACAGGCATTCGTCGAGCCGCTCCCGGAAGCGCGAGTAGTCGCGCTCGTCGAACTGTGCTTTGGCTATGTCGATACCCATGGCCGCCTCACCGTCTTGGGCGGGCTGCGGCCCCGGGCTGTGGTTCGCCGCCTCGATTCGAAGGGCCGTCGGGTGCCAGGATCCGCCGGCCTGTCAGCACTGCGGGCAGGACACGCACATAGTGGGCCTTAGCGCCCGGTGCCCACGGGTCCAGCGGCAGCTTGCGCAGGCGCGCCACCTCTGCCGGGTCGGTGACCTCTACGGCCTCACCGCGGACCACGACGCTCCAGCCAGTGTGAGCCGCGGCGTCGGTCCCGTCGATCTCGAACGCGACCCGGCTGCCACGGCACGCGACGTCTAGCTTGGTTCCCGCGTCGGAACGGAACACCACCATGTGGCGGTCCAGGACGAAGTTAACCAGAAACACAACCGGCCCGCGGTCGTCCACGACAGCCACCCGGCCCAGATGCTCATGGGCCAGCAACTCGAAGCACTCGGACTTGGTTAGCTCCCGCCAGCGAACCTGGCGCCCTGGTTTTTCATCCATGGCTGATGCCCAGATGTTCGCCGCCGCTGGCAAGCAGGACGCTGGCGGGCGGGCGCCGGACGCTGACCGCGGTCTGGATGACCGTCCCGAACCGGAGCACCAGCTGCGGATAGCTGCCGTCGCTCAGCTGTGCACGGATGAATTCGCGCAGCCCGGCACGCTCGAGCGGCTGGCTGTGCAGCGCTGCCGCCACGCCGCATGTGGCGCTGGTCAGCAGCGCCCGTTGCAGCGCCTGCCCTGCATTTACCCAGTCCAGCGGGCGGTCCCCGGCGGTCGCCAGCAGGCACACGACACCGGCGGACCGAGACGCCGCTGACGGGATGGACAAGGAGACGCCCCATCCGCGGCCATGGGCGAAGTCCCGGCCGGGGAAGTACGGGAGGATGCGCTCGGCACGCGCCGGGTAGGCGGTGTGCGGCACCCCGTCGCGCCGGGCGCTGCGTGGCGGTGGCGCCCACCTGGCCAGTTCCCGGACGTACGCGCTGTCGAGCCGCTGCGCGCGCTCGCCCGCCTCGACGACCGCGGCGAGCACCGCCCGGCTTCCCTCGTCGGCGATGATACGCAGCGTGGCCCGATCCCGCTCGGCGCCTGCTTGCAGCATGGCAAGGAGGTCCGGTGAAAGCGGCAGGGGATCGAAACCGCCGCGGTGTGTCCGCCGCCGCGGCACCTGGCTGAAGAGCCGCCGTTCATACTCGGTCGCGGCCGCCCGTTGCTGCCAGCTCACCTGGGCAACCAGGAAAGGCCGGCCCGGATCCGGCAAAACGGAAGTCTCTGGAATGTAGCCAAGTGACCGCAGGGCCAGCCTGGCCGTAAACAGCGCGGCGCCGCAGCTGATCATCATCTCGCGGCCGCGCGGGTCGGCCACCGTCAACTGCCGCCCGGCATCGGCGTAAAGGCTGATCTCCTGCCCGGCGGCGCTGAACCACCAGGGCTGGGTGTTATGGACCGACGGAGCCCACACCGCAGCTGCCACGACGTATGCCGCCATCTCCTCCGCGGTAAGCGGCTCCGACCCCTCGAGCCGCACGGCGGGCAGTGACAGATTGTCCATGATTCATCCCGGGTCGCAGTCGGCAGCATTTGCCGATGCCACCAGCCGACCCCGTGCCGATGTCCGAGTGCAGGTACGAAGGTCTGTGCCCGGCGGGACCTTCGTCCGCCAGCAGCAGCCGGGACACGATTGACCTGTTCGCCGACCGCAGCCGGAAGCTGCCGCACATCGACCCGGCCGGGTGGGAGATGCTCATCACCTGCGGTGCCGCCCTCTTCGGGTTGCGGCTGGCCATACGCGAGATCGGCTACCTACCGGGCGTTCAGCAGCTCCTGGACCCGGCCCACATCACCCGCTCGCCCAGGTGCGGCGCTGCTGCACCGATCACCCCAGCCGAGCAGCAGATGCTAACGGCGATGCCGTGCCGACATACCCACCGTGGCCCGTTCGCTGCCCGCGGCCCTGCTGGCCGGACTGCAGCACGATGTGATAGCGGAGGGCTGCACCCTCGTGCTCGTTGATCAGCCCGGCTGCTACCAGCAACTTTCAGCACTGATGACCACGGCCGACCGGGTGCGTGACCGCTGCCGCGATGTGGTGGGTGAAGGCCTGGATCATCGCCGTGGCACACCGGCGCACGATCGCCTGGTCCAGGCTCGCGGCTAGGCCGCCAAGCGGCGGGCGGCAGACGGCCGATACCGCCAGCAGGCTGGCGTCTACCCCGGCCGGGGTGAGCTTGATGTCGGCGTCCAGGACCGGGACCAGCGCGCCCTGCGGCCCGGTCACTTCCCAGCGCAGCGGCCAGATGGCCAGGTCACCCTGGGCCGCCGTGCCGCGGAACTGCACCCGGGCCAGCCTGGACATCTCGAGCGCGGTCCCCCACGGCGCGGTCCTCCACGGCCCGTCCCGGGCCAGGGCGGTCGTCCATTCGCCGTAGACGCCACCGGATGCACGCCCCAGCAGACCGCCGCGGATCAGGTCCGCCAGCTTGGCCTGGGCGTGGCCGAATCCGACGGTCAGCCGGGTCTCGGCGCCGATGAACATGCGGCAAGTGAACCCAGCGCGAGATCATCCAGGCAGGGGACGTAAGTCCCGGCCACCGCGCCGAAAGTCAGCAGCCTGGCCGCAGGCCGCCCGTCAGCCATGCGCATGCAGGACCAGGCTCAGGTCCGGAGTACCTCCCGCATCACAAGACGATGAGCCACCACCCGGATGGCCTTACCGCCAGGCCATCAGCAGACCTCATCAGCCGCGGGCCCGGACCGACGTACCGGTCACTCAGGCCCAGCCCGCCCCACGGGCCAGGCCACCTTAGCCTTGGGCACAGATGCCCTAAGGGTAAGGTGCTTTAGCGATGCGCCAGTCATCATCCCTGCTCCCCAGCGGCGCCGTTTGGCTGCGCCCTGGCCGTGAGGGATGCGCTGGTAGCCGCCGTGCCTGACGGCCCGTGCCCGGTGCGGTGGACCGGACGGCAGGCGGTGGTGACGCTGCCGGAGCATATCGGCGCGTCCGACTCCGGGCCGATCCGCGAGCAGCTGCTGGACCTGATCGGCCGGGGCGCGGCAGTGCTGATCGCGGACATGACCGGGACGGTTTCGTGCGATCCGGGCGGTGCGGATGCTCTGCTGCGCGCCTGCCAGCGTGCCTCGGTGAGCGGCGGGCAGCTGCGGGTGGCGGTCGCCGCCCCGGCCGTGCGGCGGATCCTGGATGCCAGCGGGCTGGACCGGCTGGTCCCGGTCTACCCGTCGGTGCAGGCGGCCATTGCCGCCGGGATGCCCGGCGTCATCCCGCTGGCACCACGACCAGGCAGGGGGGAGGGCGAGGTCCCCGCCCTGCCACGCCGCAGGGGACCGGCGGCCCAGGTCACTCCGGCAGTGCTGTGGGGACTGATCGACGCCCTGCACGATGGGGTGATCTTGACCGATGGCGACGGGGTGATCTTGCTGGCCAACCGGCGCGCCGGGGACATGTACGGCTACCCGCCCCGCGAGCTGATCGGCCAGCCGGTCGAATCGCTGGTCCCGGTCAGCTTGCGGGCCGCGCACGTCGGCCAGCGGGCCGGGTACGCCCAACATCCGACTGCCCGGCCGATGGCCGCCCGGGCGCGGCTGGCCGGGCGGCGCAAGGACGGCAGCACGTTCCCGGTCCGGGTCAGCCTGAGCCCGGTCCCGACCGCCACCGGCCGTCTCATCCTGGCCGTGATCCGGGACGTCACCGAGGACCTGCCCCACGCCGACCTAGGCGACCTGGCCCGCGCCGCCGCCGCCGCAGGCCAGGCGCGCCGCGCCCGCGAGCTGCTGGACCGCGTGTCCAGCGGCCTGCTGCACGTCGGCCTCAGCTTGCAGGCCGCGATCGAGCTGCCCCATGACGCGGCCGTGCAGCGGATCGCTGATGCCCTGCATCGCCTGGACGACACGATCCGCGAGATCCATGACCACGTGTTCGCCAACCGCAACCATGATGAGCCGCCGCAGTCCGGCCCGCCCAACGGGTCAGGATAAGACGACGGCGTGATCTGGCCTGCCGGCGGGATCGTCCTCACCAGGTCCCCGCGGCGGCCCGGTGAGATCTTGCCCACCCCGGCAGGACCCCGCAGCCGGGTGCGGATCGCGCAAAACGGAGCCGCCCGACAGCACGGAGGGAAGGCTCGCGCCTGCCCGGCCAGGCAACTCCGGCGGCCAGCCTCGGCCAGCCCGGCATCCTGCCCGCTCACCACAGCAGGCTGCTGCGCGCCGCCCAGCGCACCCGCCGGCCGGCAACGTCAGCCGGCAAGCAGCAGCTGAGCTTCCGGGCCAAAGGTCCCGCGCGCTGTGACATTGGTCCATGGCGCACGCTCCCACGGCACGGTGGACTGACCATGACGAGAGGGCCCAAGGCAGACGCGGAGCAACGGGATCAGACCCGCGCACCGCGCAATCGAGATCCGCGAGAAGCGGAGGCGGGCCCTCTCGTCGAATCCTGCCCGGGATCGGCTCGCGCCCAGCCGCCGCCGACGTGAACGACGGGCCGGTCACCATGTACGCCGTCGGCCCCGCGGGCATGCAGGACTCCCGGATCGGGGCGTCCAGCGTCTTGAACCGCAAGCGAGCCGCCTCCCGCGCCGAACGACCGGATACGCGAGCAGCGACCGCCTAGCCCGCTGGCTGGCGCTCCCGGGAGTGCAGCGTCTGGCGCGCGACTGACAGACGACCGTTGCCCGCCAGAAAGCCGGCGGACAACTATGCGCAGTCGGCGCAGACCTGCCAGGACTCTGCCAGCGGCATCGTAGATGCGTGCGGCCCCAGATCCCCGGACTCTCACCGGGTGGTCTGGGGCCTCACCGCACGTCCTCCGGTTCCCCCTGGCGGGCTTTCCTCCGGGTTTTCCCGTTTGCCCGCCGGGTTCTTTCCCTTCCTCCGCCTTCCTCTGGTTTCCCTTCGTCCGGCGTTCTCCGGTTTATCCCTTCGGCCGTTGCCCGGTTCCGGTTCCCCTTTGGTTTCCCTCCGGGGTCCCTTTCCCTTGAGCGATCTTCACGGTAGCGCTGCCATGCGGCGGTTCCGCAGGCGTTGGTCCCGGGCGGCAGGGACCAAGGTCACCAATAATGCCGCGCCCACTCGCTCGTTCACGCGATCCGCCCGCACTCCAGATGGGCAGCGGCCTGGCACGATGCGATGCCGCCACAGAACCGCCTGTTACGAGCGGCCGCGAGCCCAGGACACCGCCGCCGCCCGAACGGCCCACATCAGGCAGTTACACGCGCGGGCTGCCAGGACAAACCCACTGCGCGGGCAACGCGCGTTGGAGGAAATAGGCGGTCGCAGCGGCACCGCGGCGTCCCGCGACGCCGTCATTGGACTCGAGCAGCGGCGGATCTCGCGCTCCTGGCAGCCGGACGCCACGACTAGCCACTGGCCGCCCTGGCCTAACCCGGGGTTCCGCATGTTCCGGGTAGTCCAGCACGAACGGGAAGAGACCGGGATGCACTTGCGGTACCTCTGGGCCAGGCACCCAGCGATCGCGGGCGGCAGCGTCCACCACGTCCAGGCTGTCTCATCCCGTGTCACGCTGTCTCCCCCGTCTCGCTGCCAGGCCGCGCGGAGCCCTGTTCCTACTACACGTCTTACTACAGCGCCCGGCACGCAAAAGGCCCTCTCCCTGCTGGGAAAGGGCCTTGACCTGCGCAATCTAGTAGCGGGGGCAGGATTTGAACCTGCGACCTCTGGGTTATGAGCCCAGCGAGCTACCGAACTGCTCCACCCCGCGTCGGGTGTGCCCCAACTTTATGAACTCTTGGCGACCAAAGCAAATCAGCGGGAGCGGTCGGCCCGAGGAAGCCGGCGGTAGGCGCGGGTTGTGTCATCGGGACCGGCCAGCGGCTACTCTTCCGGCATGACCGAGGTCGTGATCTACACCGACGGGGCGTGCAGCGGGAACCCGGGGCGGGGCGGGTGGGGCGCGGTGCTCCGCTGGAACGGGACCGAGAAGGAACTGCACGGCGGCGAACCGCTGACCACGAACAACCGGATGGAGCTGATGGCGGCCATCCAGGCCCTGGAGGCGCTGAACCGGCCGTCGCGGGTGATCCTGCATACCGACAGCAAGTACCTGCTGGACGGGATCACCAAGTGGATCGCGGGCTGGCAGCGTAACGGGTGGCAGACCTCGGCCAAGAAGCCGGTCAAGAACGACGATCTGTGGCGGCGGCTGCTCGCGGCCCTGGACGGGCACGAGGTCAGCTGGCAGTGGGTGCGCGGTCACGCGGGTGAGGAGGGCAACGAGCGGGCCGACGCGCTGGCCCGGCTGGGGGCCGAGGAGGCTGCCTCGCTGGCCTAGCCGGCGGCGCGGGAGCCGTAGGGCGGGGCGAAGATGACGACCAGGGCCAGGTCCTCGGCGACGTCGGTGAACGTGTGGGTCTCGCCGGCCGGGACGAAGATCACGCTGCCCGGGCCCACCTCAGCGGTGCCCGTGTCCGTCTTCAGCGTGGCCCGGCCGGAGCGGACCACGTAGATCTCGTCCTCGGTGTGCGGGGTCTGGTCGTCCAGGCCGCCGGCCGGGATGCAGTACGTGCCCAGGCTCAGATCCTCGCTGTTCAGGTGGACGATCCAGTCGTTGGGCTCGGCGCCGTCGGGCGGGGTGTAGGCGCCGGCTTCCGCGATGACCCGCATGTGTCCTCCGTCAGTGGTGGATGACGTCTATCAGTGCGACGGGGGGCTGCGGCGGACGACCAGGACCACGGCGCCGACGATGAGGACGCCGCCGCCGAGCATGGCCGGGGTCAGCCGCTCGTTCAGGATGAGCGTGCCGAGCAGGACCGCGATCACCGGATTGACGTAGGCGTAGGTGGCCACGGTGGGGGTGGGCAGGGCCCGGACCGCGATGCCGTAGGCCGAGAAGGCGATGATCGAGCCGAACACGATCAGGTAGCCGAGGGCGAGCCAGGACCGCCCGGAGATCTGGGCCAGGTGCAGCGAGCCGAACTCCCCGGTGGCCGCGGACATGGCCAGCAGGGCCGCCCCGCCGCAGAGCAGTTCCATCCCGCTGGCCAGGGCCGGGCTGGACGGGATCGTGACCCGGCGGGTCATGATCGTGCCCAGGGCCCAGGTGAACGCGGCGATCAGGATGATGACCACGCCGACCACGGAGGCGTGACCCGTGCCGCCGCCCACGCCGGACAGGAAGCCGACCCCGACCAGGCCCAGGACCAGCCCGGCCAGCTGGGCCAGGCCGAGCCGGGCGTGGTTCAGCATCGCGTCGATGCCGAGCAGCCACAGCGGCACGGTGGCGACCAGCAGCGCGGCCAGCCCGGAGGGCACGGTCTGCTCGCCGATGCCGACCGCCCCGTTGGCCACCAGCAGCAGGACGCCGACGATCGCGCACCCGATCCACTCGGCGCGGCTCGGCCAGCGGCGCATCACCTGGCCGGCGCGGATCGCTTTCCGGCGGGCCCCCATGGCGGCCGGGAACATGATCGCGCCGGCGATGAGGTTGCGGGCCGCGGCCATCAGCAAGGGAGGCATGGTCTCGACGCCGACCCGGATGGCCAGGTACGTGCTGCCCCACACGACCCAGACGATGAGCAGGCAGATCCAGGCGACGAGGCCGACCCGCCGTACCGCCGGGGCCTTTTCCGGGGACCGAACGGCCGGCGGTGCGTCTGACTGGGTCACCTTTAGAGTCTGCCAGGGAAGAGCGGGCGTGCCGAGTGGCAGGATCGCCAGCCTTCGGCGAAATCCTGCCACTCCGGCTCAGGCCGGGGTGACTCCGAGGGCGTGCAGGTAGGCCGACCAGTACGGTTCGGGATCCGGGGGGCCGGAGGCAAGATCCACGCTCCGTTCGGCCAAATGATCTTTAAAGACGGGTGTGGCGGCGGGCAGGTGCGGGGGCATCCTGGCGATGACGATCGGGACCTCGGGGGCCAGGGCGCGAGCCTGCGCGGCCTGCGCAGCGGAGTGGACGATCACCGTGTCCGCGCGGGCCAGCAGGGTCCTGGTCAGGCCCTGGCCGCCCGGTTCGGCGGCGGGCAGGGCGGCGTGGCAGATTAGCGCAGTGCGCGGGCGGTCCGGGCCCAGGGCCAGGGCGGTCAGGACCGACAGGTACGAGGGCACCTGGGCCTGGCTCGGCAGCGCAAAGACGACCAGGTCAGCGGATCGCAGGCGGCGGCCGGCGGCGATCCAGCCGTCCGGGCGGTACCAGGCCAGCCGGCGGTAGGTACGCGGGTACGGGTCGCCGTCGGCCGGGCTTGAGGTAGCAGGGCCTGAGGCGGCAGGGTTTGAGGCGGCAGGGCCCGAGGCGCGCCAGGACTCGATGACGACGTTGTGGCCCGCGGCGGCCAGGCGGTACGCCAGTTCGGTGGTGTGCCGGGCGGCGCCGCCGTGGTCGGGGAGGGCCAGCCCGATCAGCGCGATCCTCACGCACCGACCGGGTCGGACAGCCACACCGTGTACTGGATGGGCCAGGTGCGGGTGGCCGGCGCGGTCAGGTCGCGGGCCTCCTGCGTGGTCAGCAGGTTGACTACCTGCCGCGGCCCGCCGCCGTACGGGGCGAGCAGGGACTGGTCCCGGGCCATCAGCACCGGGCGGCGGCAGGCCCGCTCGATGCCGGACAGCACGGCGCCGACCGTTTTCGCGGTCGGATGGTCCAGGATGGCGGTCGGGGTGTCGCACGTACCGTGGGCCACCTGGGCAAACCGGTCGGCGGTGAGCGAGTCGAGGATGACCACCGACGCGTCCGGGCCGATCGCGGCGCACAGCCCGCTGACCGCGGCGAGTTCGCCCGGGCCGATGGGGCGGAACGCCATGCCGTTCGCGGCCAGGCGCGTACCGGAGCCGGAGGCGTTCGGGCTGGAGCCCAGGTCCAGGTTGGTCAGGGTGGCCGGGATGAGCAGCGAGGCGGCGCAGCACGAGGCAATCACGCCCGAGGTGGCCCGGGCCCGGCCGCGCTGGCCGGCGACGTCGCTCCGGGCGCGCTGGCCGGCCAGGTTACAGAGCCAGGCCGAGGCCCAGATGGCGCCGAGGATGAGCCCGGGCAGCACGAAGGGGACCAGGCGGCGGGAGGCCCAGGGCTGTTCGGGGACAATGGCGGGACGCCATAGGACGGTGACGATGACCCACAGCGCGATGAGCAGCGGCAGCGCCCAGGTCCGGGCTTCTTTGCCGGGGTCGGTCCAGGTGAGCAGGGCCTTCGCGCCGCGGCTGGCCAGGACGGCCAGGCCGGACGCGCCGAGCAGGACGGCGGGCAGGCCGAGGTACCAGATCACCCAGATCAGGCCGTTCTGGTCGTACCGGCCGTGCTCGAGGAGCGGGCGGACCGCGAGGGCGGCGAAGGCGGCGATGACGACGACGGCGGCGGCGCGGGGCAGCCAGGTGATGGCCGTCTTGCTGGCGGCCGGTCGTCTGAGCTGATCCTGGATCGGGAAGCCGATCCAGATCGCGGTCACCATGACGACTGCGGCCGTGATCAGGCCCAGCGGGCGCAGCGACGGTCCGAGCAGGTCCAGGTAGGGACGGGACAGCAGGTAGCCGCCGGCCAGGCCGTAGCCCACCCCGGCGGCCAGGCCGAGGCCGAACGGGATCCCCTGGCGGCGGCGGGCCGCGAGCAGCACGCCGAGGAACGGGACGGCGGGCAGGATGTCGCTCAGGGCGTCGATGCGGACCAGCACGGTCAGGCCCAGGACCAGGCCGGCCAGGGCGGCCAGCACGCGGTCCTGGCCAGGACCTGTTCTTTCCGCGTCCGTTGCCAGCCGGGGGATCAGGAGGGCGTCGATCAGCAGGCACAGGCCGCCGAACAGCAGGACCTGGACCAGCGGCTCGCTGAACGTGCCGCGGCTGGTGTACTGCTCGGGCAGGCTCAGCGCCAGGGCGGCGGCCGCGGCGGGCGCCCACCGGGCGCCGATCAGCCGGCCGGCCAGCCCGCCGAACGACAGCACCGCGCACGCGCCGGTCAGCGGGGTGATGACCAGCGCGCCCGGGACGCCGGCCAGCCAGATCGCGGCCGCCAGGACCAAGGGGGTTCCGGCCATGACGGCCGGGGACAGGCCCGGCCCGGACGGGAAGTAGCCGGCGCTGGCGAAGGTCAGCCCGGCGTGCGCGCCGCCGAAGGCTTCGGGTGCCTGCGGGATGGGCAGCGAGCCGTGGCGCGCGATCCAGGACGCGGTCTGCAGGTAGGTGGCCGGGTCGCCGAGCACGATGACCTGCTGGGTGCGTTCGGCGATCTGCCAGACGGCGAAGACTCCCGCGACCGCGACGGTGGCCGCGACCGCCCACCAGGGGACGGCTTTGCGGGTCTGGGCGGCTTCGGCGCGGAAGCCGGGCCAGCGGGCGGGCTGCTGGCGCAGCGCGACGTAGCACAGGCCCACGGCCAGCGGGGAGAACATGAACACCAGCGGCGGGGCGGTGAGCCGTCCCGCGAGCAGCAGCGGCAGGCCGGGCAGCAGCCACGCGGCGGCCAGCAGCGCGGGGACGACGGTGACCGCGCCGAACAGGCCGGCGGCTGCGCGGCCCGGGGCGCGCTCGGGTGAGGCCGCGGGTTCGCGCGGCCGGAGCCGCACGGTCTTTTCGTCGGCCGTGTCGCCAGGGCCGTCAGCGTTGCGGGCAGTGTCTTGCTGAAGGGCAGGGTCAGCCGGGGCCGTGGGTTCGCCCGGCCGGAGCCGCACGGTCTTTTCGTCGGCCAGGTCGCCGGGGCGATCAACACTGCCGTCAGCGCTGCGGGCAGCCTCAAATACCTCAGTAACCTCAGTGACCTCAGAGGCACGTGGTTCATGCCGCACGTACCTACTCTAGGCCACCTGGCTGCACGTGCACGGCAGTGACGGCTTTGCGTCCGGCCTGGGCGACCAGCAGCCACAGGACCAGCGCGGCCGGGTAGATGAAGTAGCCGAACCGGGTCGACGGGGCCAGCACGAACATGGCCGACAGCCCGATGACCAACCGCCAGGTGGCGGCGGGCACGTCGCGCGGCGGACGGATGACCAGGGAGACCGCGATGGCCAGCCCGGAGCCGATGAGCAGGATGACCACGATCGTGTGGCCCAGCGGGCCGGTCTGGGCCAGCACGTGGCCGAGCAGCGGGCTGGCCGCCTGCGACTTGACGCTGGCCAGGCCGAGCGGGAACAAGACGGTGTTCTTGACCAGCGCCCCGAAGCGCAGGATCGCGAACGGGCCGACGATCACCGCCACCACGGCCAGCGCCCAGGCGGTGAACCGCCACGCCTCGCGCTTACCGTCGCGCACGTATAGCAGCGCGAAGGCCACGGCCAGGGCGGGCCACGCGGTGGCCTTCATCGACGAGGCGACGCCCAGGGCCAGCCCGGCCGCGACCGCGTTGGACCGGGCGGGCCGCCAGAGCAGGGCGAAGCCCAGGCACATGAACGCGACCATGGGCACGTCGGTCCCGCCCACGCACAGCTCGAACGCGATGATCGGCGAGACGGTCAACAGCAGGGCCCAGCGCATGCAGTCCCTGGCCCCGGCGACCCGCAGCGCGAAGGCGAACACGCCCACGAACACGATCCCGAACCAGACCCGGGGATCGGTCAGCAGGCCGTGGCCGAGCAGCGCCTGCGGCACGCCGAACACGGCCATCAGCGGCAGGTACGGGTTGTACAGGTTGGGATTGGTGGTGGTGGCCAGGATCTTGGCGCTCTTGTACGGGGTGCCGTGCTTGATCAGCGTGGTGGCCGAGTTGGCTACCACGCCGACCTCGGGCTCGCCGTGGCCGGTCCACACCAGCCATAGCAGCGGGACGAGGATGGCCCCGCCGACCAGGATGGCCAGCGCGACGTCGATTCCGGTGGTGCCGCGTCGCCGACGGGAGGCTAGGACAGAAACCGCGGCCAGCGCGTAGGCGATGCCGGCCGAGGTGCCCCACAGCCGGTGCAGCGGGTCCTTGCTGAACAGCGCGACCCCGCCGCCGAACAGGGCGAAGACGGCCAGCCCGGCGGCCAGCCAGATCCGGGGCATGGTGACTACCGACTGC
Source organism: uncultured Actinomycetes bacterium (assembly GCA_963742795.1). Lineage (GTDB taxonomy): Bacteria > Actinomycetota > Actinomycetes > Streptosporangiales > Streptosporangiaceae > Palsa-504. Next base: position 98,199 of record CAVUNL010000008.1, on the reverse strand, counting down.
CATCCGGTGGACTCCGAAGCCGCCTCGTCGCCCCCGGCCCCCGTCGTTGGCGCGAGTACGCGAGTATCGCGACTCCACACTCGATATATCTTACGCCTCTGCCTGGGCCGCCGGCAGGCCGCCGGGACTCAGAGCCGTGTGGTCGCTTTGAGCCAGCCGCCGAGGAAGTCCCAGCCGACCAGCAGCCACAGCCAGGCGGCCAGCACCGCGTAGGCGAACGGCACGATGCCGAGCACGGCGGCGAACCCGGCCAGGAGTATCCGCCCGTCCCAGCCCAGGCCGTACTTGTCGTCCGGGATGCCCCGGCCGGCCCGGGCCCGGTAAGCGAGGTCGGCGTGCCGCAGTACCACCGCGGCCAGCAGTGCGAAGATGACCGGCAGCCAGACGTGGCGGGCGAGACCGAGGCCGGTCAGGAAGACGCCCTCGCCGGTCAGCAGCAGCGCCGGCACCAGCCAGTCCAGCCGCCCGTCATGCGGGTGCTGGGCGCCCAGCGCGGCCAGCAGCATCGCCATCACCGGCCCGAAGATCAGCAGGCCGGACAGGTCAGCCACGCCCAGGAAGACCAGGTCGCAGGTGACCAGCAGGCCCACGAGCAGCGGCGGCAGCGGCGGCAGCTGGCCCTGGACCACGCCGCCGATCCGGTGCGCGATCGGGCCGTCGCCGCGGTAGGCGGGCAGCACGCCGCGGGCACGTTCCAGTTTCCCGGCAGCGGCCAGTTTCACGGCGCCGGCTAGCTGACTGGCCAGGACGTAGCCCGCCGCGACCGCGCCCCAGGCCAGCAGGACCAGGAAGGTCAGGCGCGGCCCGAAGCAGACCGCGGTCACCGCGATCACCGCGACCCGCTCACCCGCGGGCAGGGTGATGACCTGGCCGATCAGACGGCGGGGCGGCCGGGGGAGGATCTTCCCCGAGGCGCGGGCCACGCCCTCGTAGCACTCCTCGGCCAGCCGGCGGGCCCCGAACAGCAGCATCACCGCCACGGCCAGCCGCCACACGCCGGCCTGCCCGGCGCCGCCCCAGGTCGCGACGAACGTGTTGCGCAGCGAGCCGCCGAAGATCCCGTCCAGGCCGATTGGGTTGTTCGTGTTTCCCGGGGTCAACCCGCAGCTGATGGCGAGGGCAGCCAGGACCCCGAACTCGGTGAGCATCCCGGCCGCCGCGGCCAGCCAGCCGACGGCCGGGCCGGGCCGTTCGGCGACGGTCAGCTGGACGGCGGCCCGGGCCACGGTGAACGAGACGAGCAACGCCACGCTGGCCAGGACCTGGGCCCGGGTAGCCGGCTCGGAGAACCACGTCGCGGTCACCAGCGCGAGGCCGAGCGAGATGCCGAGCAGCGTGGCCGGGGTGAGCTGGCGCCCGGCCGCCCAGCGGGCCACGTCCCGCGCGACCGGACCGACGATCCACCGCGCGACCACGCCGTCGCCGTCCGGCCCGTCGTCCAGGACCCGGATCCCGACCCCGCGCTCGCCGAGCTCGCCGAGCAGGACGCCCAGCCCGGCCGGTGCCGCGCGGCGGCGCGCGAGCGATTCCGCGGCGTCCGCGAACGCGTTCAGGTCGCGGGTGTCCACGACGAGGGCGCCGCCCCCCGAATAGACAGCGCCGTGCGCTTGTTCAGCTTGGGTCCCGGTGAAGGCCGCGGTGCCGCCCGCGCCGAGCAGCCGGGCCAGGACTTCCTCGGGGAGCGAGTCGTCCCCGGCGCAGATGAGGACGCGTTCGCCAGCCGCCCGGGCCGCAGCCGCTACGGTCAGCAGGCCGGGCCCGGCGCGTCCGGCCGCGTCGACCCGGCGCACGCCCAGGGCGGCCAGCTGGCCGCGCAGCCCGGCGTCCGGCTGGCCCGCCAGCACCAGGGCTACCGTCATGCGGGTCCTCCGTCAGGCGGGTCCTTCCAGCGGCACGCGCCGCTGTGCCTGCACGCCCTGTTCGTCGAGCTCAGCCTTACTCAATGTAGCCGGCGGTTCGCCCACCGCCCCGGAGGAACACGCCCAGGCTGTCCAGCGCCTTACCCAGCTTGGCCGGGGTGAAAACTGCTGCTGGCGGTGGGTTAGAGTCCGGCTCATGCGGATGGTCGCGGTGGTGCTGGGCGGCGGCATCGGTCAGCGGGTGGGCGCGGCGCTGCCCAAGCAGCTGCTGCGGCTGGGCGGCACGACGCTGGTCGAGCACTGCGTGGCCGCGTTCGAGCAGGCACCCGGGGTGGACGAGATCCTGGTCGTGATGGCCGCCGGGTACGTCGAGCAGGTCGGGGAGATGCTGGCCGAGGGCGGGTTCTCGAAGGTCACCGGGGTCATCGCGGGCGGGGTGACGCGCTCGGACTCGACCCGGGTGGCGCTGGACGCCATCGGCGACTCTGCCGACTGCGCAGTGCTGCTGCACGACGCGGCGCGGCCGCTGGTGGACCAGCGGATCATCGCCGACTGCGTGGCCGCGCTCGGTGAGCACGAGGCAGCGGGGGTGGCCGTGCCCGCCTCGGACACCATCGTGATCACGGACAACGGCGTGATGCACACGATGCCGCGCCGGGAGACGCTGTGGCGCTGCCAGACCCCGCAGTGCTTCCGGCTCCCGGTCATCGCCCGGGCCCACGAGCTGGCCGCCGCCGACCCGGACTTCGCCCCCACCGACGACTGCGGCGTGGTGCTGCGCTACCTGCCCGGCGTGGACGTGCACATCGTGCCGGGCAGTGAGCGCAACCTCAAGGTCACCTACCCCCAGGACCTGGCCGTGGCCGAGGCGCTTCTCGCGGAGGGCGTGGCCCGTTAAGCCGGCGCGGACGGTTATCGGCGGGCGGCCTGCTTGACCAGGGTGCGGCCGAACTCCCAGATCAGGCCGCTGCCCTTGCTGGCGTCTTCGAGGACCTCGCCGAACGCCTCGGTGAACAGCTTGACCTCCGTGTCGCCGATCATCAGCGGCGGGATGAGCTTGATGACCTCCATGTGGTCACCGGAGACCTGGGTCAAGATCCGGTGCCGCTGGAACAGGGCGACGACGACCATCTGCGCGAACAGCCCGACGCGGGCCTTCTGCAGCATGTTCCAGCTGGTCCGGGCGCGCAGCGACGACGGCTTGTCGAACTCCAGGCCGATCATCAGGCCGCGGCCTCGGACCTCGGCCAGCACATCGTACCTCTGCATCATCCCGGTCAGCGAGGTCTTCAGGGCCTCCCCGGTCCGGGCCGCGTTCTCGGTCAGGTGCTCGTCGTCCAGCACGGCGAGCGAGGCCAGGCCGGCCGTCATGGCCAGCACGCCACCCTTGAACGTGGTGCTGTGCACCATGACCCGGTCCATCGAGGAGTAGACCTTCTCGAAGACCGGCCCCGTGGCCAGCATGGCGCCGACCGGGACGAACCCGCCCGACAGCGCCTTGGCCACGGTCACGATGTCCGGCACGACCTCCTCGTGCTGGTAGGCGAAGAACTTGCCGCTGCGCCCGAAGCCGCTCTGCACCTCGTCGCAGATGAGCAGCGCGCCGTGGTCGTGCAGCAGCGTGGCCGCGGCGGTCAGGAAGCCGTCGGGCGGCATGTGCACGCCCTTGCCCTGGATCGGCTCGATGATCAGAGCGGCCACGTCGCCCTTGCGCAGCTCGGCGGCCAGGGCGTCCAGGTCGCCGAGCGGGATCGGGACGTCGGGCAGCAGCGGGTCGAAGCCGCGGCGGAACTCCGCCGAGCCGTTGACCGACAGCGAGCCGGTGGTGAGCCCGTGGAAGGCGTGGTCGCAGTACAGGACGCGGCCGCGCCCGGTAGCGTAGCGGGCGAACTTCAGCGCGGACTCGACCGCCTCGGTGCCGCTGTTGCAGAAGAACACCCGGTCCAGGCCGGGCGCCTTGGCCAGCAGCTTCTCCGCCAGCAGGCCTGGCAGCGGACCGCAGTCGAACTGGGTCCAGTCGGCCAGCTGGGCGTCCAGCGCGTCGTGCAGCGCCTTGCGGATCACCGGGTGGTTGCGCCCGGCCGCGAACACCCCGAACCCGGCCAGGAAGTCGGCGTACGGGTTGCCGTCGGCGTCATACAGGTACGCGCCCTCGGCCCGCGCGTAGACCTTGTCGAAGCCGATCGCGTGCAGCACCCGCGGCTGCTGCGGGTTCAGGTACCGGCCGTACAGCTCGTAACCGTCGTCGCGGTGGGCCGCGAGCAGGGCCGGGAGGTCGAAGTCCATGCCCTATTCTCTCCCGGCCGTGGCAGCACCTTCTGCGTTCTTTTGGGCCGAACGGACACGCGTGTCAGCTTCCCGGCCCCGGTGCAGCCTCCGGGGGCTGGTCAGGAAGCCGGTGCCCCAGCACATATGCATGGTGCCGAGGACCAGCGGCAGCTGAGCGCGCACGCCGGGCGTCAGGCCCCGTGACAGGGCCAAGCTCACGGCCGTGATGCCGGCCAGGTAGATGAGCGGGATGACCAGGCCGACGGTCAGCCAGCCCACCGCGGCCGGCGCCCCGGCCGCGATCCCGGCCAGCCCGGCCAGCCCGGCGGCCAGGCCCGCCCCGGTCAGCGCGGCGGCGCCGGGCGGGGCCAGGTAGCGGAAGCTGGCCGTCTCCGGGTGCTCGCGGACCACCACCCGGCGCCAGCGGCCGTAGTGGAAATACTGCGCGCCGAGCGCACCCAGGCTGGCCCGCGGCCGGTAGGTGACCTGCAGCTCGGGGGTGAACCAGACCAGGCCGCCGCGGGCCCGGATCCGGTAGTTCAGCTCCCAGTCCTCGGCGCGGAGCATCTCCTCGTCCCACCCGCCGGCCTGCTCGATCAGCTCCCGGCGGTAGACGCCGAGGTAGACGCTGTCCGCGGGGCCGGCCACGCCGCCGGTGTGCCAGCCGGCCGAGCCGACGCCGGCCTTGGAGGTCATGCCCCACGCCACGGCCTGCTGGAACGGGGTCTCGCCCTCGGCGGCCATGACCCCGCCGACGTCGGCCGCGCCGGTCTGGGCCAGAACCGCGATCGCGGTCCGCAGGTAGCTGGGCGGGAACAGGGCGTGCCCGTCGATGCGGGCGATGACCTGGTGCCGCGCGGTGCGGACGGCCAGGTTGAGGCCGGCCGGGATCTTCCCCGACGGGTTGGCCACCACGGTGATGCGCGGTTCGGCGGCCCGCAGATCCCGCGCGATCTGCTCGGTCCGGTCGGCCGAGGGGCCCACGGCGAGGACCAGCTCGAGCGGGCCCGGGTAGTCCTGGCCGAGGACGTGCCGGACGGACTCGGCCAGGTGCCGTTCCTCGTTCCTGACCGGCATCACGACGGATACGGGCGGGTATTCCATGACGCTGTTGAAGGTACCGCAGCCCGGGCCTGTTGTTGGTTACTTGCTGTGCTGATTTATAGGCCGGAGTCCTCCAGCATCTCGGTGACCAGGGCGGCGATCTGCGAGCGTTCGGACCGGACCAGGGTCACGTGGGCGAACAGCGGGTGACCCTTGAGCTTCTCGATCACCGCGATCACGCCGTCGTGCCGGCCGACCCGCAGGTTGTCGCGCTGGGCGATGTCGTGGGTGAGCACGACCCGGGACCCGGAGCCGATCCGGGACAGCACGGTGAGCAGGACGCCGCGCTCCAGGGACTGCGCCTCGTCCACGATCACGAACGCGTCGTGCAGCGACCGGCCGCGGATGTGGGTCAGCGGGAGCACCTCGAACATGTCCCGGGCCAGCACCTCATCGATGACGTCCTGGGTGGTGACCGCGGTCAGGGTGTCGTAGACGGCCTGGGCCCAGGGGCTCATCTTGTCCGCCTCCGAGCCCGGCAGGTAGCCGAGCTCCTGGCCGCCGACCGCGTACAGCGGCCGGAACACGATGACCTTGCGGTGCTGCCGGCGCTCCATCACGGCCTCCAGGCCGGCGCACAGCGCCAGCGCGGACTTGCCGGTGCCGGCCCGGCCGCCGAGCGAGACGATGCCGATCTCCTGGTCGAGCAGCAGGTCCAGCGCGACGCGCTGCTCGGCGCTGCGGCCGTGCAGGCCGAACGCCTCCCGGTCGCCGCGGACCAGCTGGATGGACTTGTCGGGTTTTATCCGGCCCAGGGCGCTGCCGTTGGCCGAGGTGAGGACCAAGCCGGTGTGGCAGGGAAGGTCGCGGGCCGCCTCATAATCCAGGGTGCCTGATTCGTACAGCTGCTCGATGTCACCGCTGGCCACCTCCAGCTCCGTCATCCCGGTCCAGCCGGAGTCCACCGGCAGCTCGGCCCGGTACTCCTGGGCGGCCAGGCCGACCGACGCGGCCTTGACCCGCAGCGGCAGGTCCTTGCTCACCAGCACGACGTCCTCGCCCTCGGCGGCCAGGCTGCAGGCCACCGACAAGATGCGCGAGTCGTTGTCCCCGAGCCGGAACCCGGCCGGGAGCACCGAGGCGTCGGAGTGGTTGAGCTCGACCTGGACCGTGCCGCCGAGCATGCCGACCGGCAGCTCGGCGTCCAGCCTGCCGTGCTCGATGCGCAGGTCATCGAGGTGACGCAGGGCCTGGCGGGCGAAATAGCCCAGTTCGGGATGGTGACGCTTGGCTTCCAGCTCGGTGATGACGACGACCGGCAGGACTACCTTGTGCTCATCAAAGCGAGTGATAGCAGCCGGGTCGGCGAGCAGGACGCTGGTGTCGAGTACGTACGTACGGCGACCTTGGGATTGGACCACGCAGACTCCCTGGACGCCAGGCCGGAAGCCCGGCGCCGGACAGGACACAGACGTGTCGGATGGGCCGGGACTGGCCCTCGAAGGGCCGAGCCGGCCCTTCTGTCATCTCGCCTGCACGCAAAGCGCGAAGCCTGGAGATTCGAGGGCCCTCCCGGCGGACGGCGCCGTGCCGTCCACCACTAACGAAGGTACCCGCGAAGGTGGCCCGGCAAAAGCACCGCCAGGTTACTAACCGGTGTCCTGCGGTTTAACCAGCGATAACGCGCCGAACCTGCGGTGCCGCGCCGCATAGGACCGCAGCGCGCGCAGGCTCTTCCAGCCCGGGGGGACGACCCCCCGGACCCCCCCCCGGACAAAACCCTTACGCGCCGAACCTGCGGTGCCGCGCCGCATACGAACGAAGTGCTCGGAGGAAGTCGACCTTACGGAAGGCGGGCCAGTAGGCGTCGCAGAAGTAGAACTCCGAGTGGGTGCTCTGCCACAGGAGAAAACCGCCCAGGCGCTGCTCACCGGAGGTCCGGATGACCAGGTCGGGGTCGGGCTGGCCGGCCGTGTACAGGTGCTCGGCGATGTGCTCGACGTCGAGCACCTCGGCCAGTTCCTCGATCGTGGTGCCGCGGGTGGCGTGGTCCTGGAGCAGGGAACGCACCGCGTCGGCGATCTCGCGCCGGCCGCCGTAGCCCACGGCCACGTTGACCAGCAGGCCCGGATGGTTTGCCGTGGCCTCGCCGGCGTCCTTGAGCACCCGCACCGTCTCCCCCGGCAGCAGGTCGAGCGCGCCGACCGCGTTCACGTGCCACTGCTCGGCGACCAGGCCCTGGACGGTGTCCTCGATGATCTTCAGCAACGGGACCAGTTCGCTGGCCGGGCGGGCCAGGTTGTCGGTGGACAGCAGCCACAAGGTGACCACCTCGACCCCGCTCTCGCGGCACCAGTCGAGCAGCTCGAAGATCTTGTCGGCGCCCTTGCGGTGGCCGCTGCTGACGTCCCGGAACCCGGCCGACCTGGCCCACCGCCGGTTCCCGTCGCACATCACCCCGACGTGGCGCGGGATCGCCTCGGGCGACAGGGAAGCCTGGAGCCTGCGCTCGTACATCCGGTAGGCCAGATCGCGAACTCCCATGCTGCGGCCTTCCTCGTCACCGTGATGTCCTAGCACTGAAGGTATCCAACGGTTGGAACGCTCGGCCCGGTAAGTGTGGTTCCGGATGGCCCCAGTTAGGCGCGGCCGGGTCCCTGGTCGCGGACCTCTTCCACGTGCCGGAGCGCGTCGCGCAGGCGGGAGAGCCAGGCGTCGGCATTCTCGCCGGTCAGCCGGACGCACCAGGCCAGCGCGTCGCTGCGGCTGCGGGCCACGCCCGCGTCGACCAGGGTGTCGAGCACGCGGCGTTCGGACTGGCGCAGCCGGGTCATGACCGGCACCGACAATGTGGTGAACATCTCAGTCACCGGGCCGCAGGTGACGCCCCACGACACCTTGCGCCGGAACCGGTGCTCGACCTCGCGCGCAATCTCGATCCGCCGGTTCCGGGTTTCCTCGCGGAACCGGCGGATCCGGCCCTCAGCCGCGGCGGCCCGCTCGGCGTCGGAGTCTCCGGCCACGGCCGGATCGGGCAGCGTCCCTACGATGGTGATCTCTTCGCGGTCGACCTGGATGTCCGGCGGCTCGGAGAACCAGTCGGCCGGGAGCCTGGCGCACCAGGCGCGGACCTTGCCCGCGGCGCTGGCGCCGCGCTCGGCGGCCGTGTCGCCGCCGGTGTCGCCGGAGCCGGTGTCCTCGCCGGAGCCGGTGTCCTCGCCGGAGCCGGTGTCCTCGCCGGAGCCGGTGTCCTCGTCGGCTGTCCCGGCTGCGTTCGCCGCCTCGGGGTCCCGCCGCGTATTCATGTAATCATGATTACGCTCTGTGTGGTCACCGTCAACCGGGCGCGCAGCAGGGCGTCGGCTCGACCTAACTTGAAGTTGATGTCAACTTCGAGTTAGGTACCGGCGGCCAGCCTGCTCGGGGCGCCGGGCGGCGGGTTCGCCATGGCCCAGGCCCGGCTCGGCCCGGGACGCGTGCACCACTGCATGCGGGCGCTCGGCATGGCCGAGCGGGCGCTGGCGCTCATGGTCCAGCGCGCCAGGGAGCGGGCCCCGTTCGGCCGGCCGCTGGCCGAACAGGGCCCGGTCGGCACGTGGATCGCCGAGTCGCGCCTGGAGATCGACCAGGCCCGGCTGCTGGTGCTGCGCGCGGCGTGGCTGATGGACACGGCCGGGAACCGCGGCGCCCGGACCGAGATCGCCGGGATCAAGGTCGTCACGGCGCGGACCGCGGCGCGGGTCATCGACCGGGCCATCCAGGTGTTCGGCGCGGCGGGGCTGTCCCCCGACACGCCGCTGGCGCTGTTCTACGCGATGGCCCGCCAGCTGCGCATCGTGGACGGGCCGGACGAGGTCCACCTGCGCAGCATCGCCCGGCACGAGCCGAGCGCTCAGCGTTTGAACGATTTGGGCTTGTCCGATCAGGCCAGCCCGCCGGCCACCGCGGCGGCGATCCGCGGCGAAACCCTGATGGCGCCCGCGAACTGAGAGCCGAAGTTGGCCGGGACCACCTGGACCCGCAGGCCCGGCTGGGGGGCCTGGATCATCCACCCGTTGCCGAGGTAGATGGCCACGTGCGAGATGTACCCGGGGGCGGTCGGGTCGGTGTGGTAGAAGAGCAGGTCGCCCGGCTGGAGCTGGCCGACCGGGACCGCGGGCCCGGTCCGGGCCTGGTCCGCGGCGACCCGGGGCATGGGCACGCCGGCCTGGGCGAAGGACCACTCGACCAGGCCGGAGCAGTCGAACGAGGCGGGCCCGTCGGCGCCCCACGCGTAGGGCAGCCCCTGCCTGCTCTCCGCGGCCCGCAGCGCCGCGGTCAGCTGCGCCGTGCTCAGCCCGCCGCTGCCGGCCGCTTCCGACGGGGGCGCCCCGGCCTCGGCCGCCGCGGCCAGGGTGACCAGCGGCTCGACGGCCGCGCCGCGGGGCAGGATGGCCTTGATCCGGGCGGTCAGCGCGGTCACGCTGGCCGGCGGCGCGCTGACCACGATGGCGTTCGAGGCCGGCATGCCGAGCGAGCGGGCCACGGAGTCCGAGACCACGGCGTCGACCCCGCCGATGCCCACCGTGCCGAACGCGACCACCCGGAGCCGTTCGGCCTGGCGGCCCGTCACGGTTACCGTGCGGCCCAGCGCCAGCCGGTCCAGGGTGCCCATGGTGTAGGACACGGCCACGCCGCCGCCGGCCACGCCCCGCCAGAGCGGGTCGGACGCGGCCACGGGCCCGGCCGCGTAGCCGCGGAACGTCGAGGGGTCGACCCCGAGCACCGCCTCCTGCGCGCCGTTGACCGTGATCCGGGCCGCCTCGATCGGATCGGCGCTGGTCACCCCGGACTGCGCGGACACCGCGGCCAGGACGTGGCGGGACAGCGAGAACGGCGCGACGACCAGCAGGCCGGCCTGGCGCAGCCCGCGCAGCGGCGCGACCTCGGCCGGGGCGGTCGCTGAGCCGGTGCGGGCGGCGGGCGTCGCGGACACGGCCGGGACGGCTCGGTTGGCGTCGGCGCTCGCGCCGAGCAGCGGCACCACCGCGCCGGCGCTCGCCGCCGGAGCGGGCCGGGTGCTCGTGGCCGGCGCGCGCGGATCGGCCGTCTGGGCCGGATGCCCGCCCGTGGTGGCCAGTACGACCCCCGTTGCGCCACCGATCAGGACCAGCACGGCGATGAGGACGGGGACCCGGCGCCGGAGGCGCCGCGCGGCATCGGTAGTCAGGTCCATTGGATCTAACATGCCCGATGGGAGGCTCGGCATCCAAATCGCGCCTTAGTAGGGGGCAGCGAGCACCGCCCTGAGCTCGTCGGGGGTGGTGACCGGGGCCAGGCAGGTGAAGTTGCGGCATACGTAGGCGGCCGGGGCGCCGTCGACCTGGCGCCGGCCGGCCAGCAGCGGGCCGGTCTCCAGCACGCCGTCGCCCAGCGCCAGGACCGCGCCCGGCGGGGCGGCGCGGAGCGCGGTCTGGTGCAGAATCCGGGTCCGTTCGTCGTCTTCGTCGCCGACCACCGCGATCTCGGCCGGGCCGGCCAGCCAGGCCTCGGCCACGGACAGGCCCGCGCCGGCCGCGCGCGGATAGCGGGCCGCGATGACGGGCAGCACGCCGAGGGCGGCTTCTGCGGCCTCGCGGTGCCGGGCGGAGCCGGTCAGCGCGGCGTGGCTGAGCAGCGCGCCGGCCATGGCGAAGGTGCCGGACGGGGTGGCGTTGTCGGCCGCGTCGGCCGGGCGGAAGATCAGCGACTCGCCGTCCGCGGCCGTGTCGTAGAACCCGCCCTCTCCGTCGCCGAAGGCGCCGAGCGCGGTGTCGAGCAGCCGGCCGGCCAGCGGCAGCCACCGGCCGTCGCCGGTGATCCCGGACAGCACAGCGAACGCCTCGGCCACGCAGGCGTAGTCCTCCAGCACGCCGTCGGTGTCCCCGGCGTAGCCGCCGCGCGAGGTGCGCATCAGCCTGGTTCCCTTGAGGTGCACCTCGGCAAGCAAGGACGCGGCGTCCCGCGCGGCCTGGAGCAGGTACGGCTGCCCGAAGGCCAGCGAGCACTCGGCCAGGGCGGAGATGGCCAGGCCGTTCCAGGCGGCGACCACCTTGTCGTCCTGGCCGGGGTGGACGCGCTGCTCGCGGGCGGCCAGCAGGGCGCGCTGGACGCGGGTGAAGCGCTCGGGGTCGTCGGGGTCGATGCGCAGCTGCAGGACGGAGAAGCCTCGCTCGAAGGTGCCGGCCTCGGTGACGCCGAAGACCTGGGCCGCGAAGGCGCCGTCTTCGGGGCCGAGGACGGCGGTGAGCTCGGCCGGGCGCCAGACGTAGAACTTGCCTTCTTCGCCCTCGCTGTCGGCGTCCAGCGAGGCGGCCAGGCCGCCGGCGGCGGTGCGCATGTCGTGCACCATCCAGGTGCACGTCTCCAGGGCTACCCGGCGAGCCAGCTCGGAGCCGGTGGCGCGCCACAGGTCCAGGTAGACCCGGGCCAGCAGGGCGTTGTCGTAGAGCATCTTCTCGAAGTGCGGCACGACCCAGGCATCGTCCGTGGAGTACCGGGCGAAGCCGCCCAGCAGCTGGTCGTAGATGCCGCCGCGGGCCATGGCCTCGCAGGTGCCCTCGGCCATCCGCAGCGCAGCGGGATCCTTCGTCCGGTGGTGGTGGCGGAGCAGGAACTCCAGCACCATCGAGGGCGGGAACTTGGGCGCGCGGCCGAAGCCGCCTTCGGGCGGGTCGTAGTCGCGCTCCAGGGCGCTGACCGAGGCCCGGGTGACGTCGCGGAAGCGGGTCTCGGTGTCTTTCTTGCTCGTCGGGCCCCGAAGCGCGCGGCTGACGGCGGCCGCGTTCTCGGCCAGCGCGGTGGCGACGTGCCGGGCCTGGCCGGTAACGCCGTCGCGCTGATCACGCCAGGCCTGCGCGACGCCCAGGATCAGCTGCTGGAAGCGGTCGCGGGGGAGGTAGGTGCCGGCGAAGAACGGCTCCTTATCGGGAGTCATGAACACGGTCATCGGCCAGCCGCCCTGGCCGGTCATAGCCTGGGTCGCGGTCATGTACACCGAGTCGACGTCGGGGCGCTCCTCGCGGTCCACCTTGATCGCGACCGCGTGCTCGTTGAGCAGGGCCGCGGTGGCCGGGTCCTCGAACGACTCGTGGGCCATCACGTGGCACCAGTGGCAAGCGGCGTAGCCGACCGAGAGCAGGACCGGGACGTCGCGCCGGGCGGCCTCCTCGAAGGCGGCTTCTGTCCACGGCCACCAGTCCACCGGGTTGTCCGCGTGCTGCAGCAGGTAGGGGCTCGTCGAATCCTTCAGCCGGTTCACGGCCTCTACGCTAGTGCTAGCCGGGGGGACAACCCCCCGGAACCCCCCGCTACCCGCTGCGGTACCCGCCGTAGTATCACGCGGCCGGAGAGCCGCCGGCCCTCGCGGGCCGCGCGATGACCGCGCGATAAGCCCGGCCGGCCAGGAAGAAGGCGGCGCCGATGACGCCGACGAAGAAGCCGAGCGGCCAGTTGGACTGGTAGGAGGCCGCGATGCCGATCCACACCGTGACCAGCGCGATGACCACGGACAGGGTCATGGCCAGCACGGGCCGGGCGGTCAGCGAGCGGGCCGCGGCGGCCGGCCCGATCATCAGGCTGAACATCAGCAGCGCGCCCACCACCGGCACGGTCATGCTGGTGGCCAGGGCCATGATGAGCAGGAACGCGAGCTCCATGCGGCGGGTATTCAGGCCGCGCGCCGCCGCGACCTCGGGCAGCGCCGAGGACAGCATGAGCGGCCGGAACATGACCGCGATGGCCACGATCGAGACGGCGCCGAGCCCGAGGATGGGCAGCACCTCGCCGGCGCTGACCCCGAACACCTCGCCGAACAGCAGCGAGTAGGCCTCCTGCGCGTACTCGGTGCTCCAGCTGACGAACAGCGCGCCGATGCCGAGCATCATCACGAAGGTCAGCGCGGTGGCCACGTCCGGCCGGGAGCGGCGGCTGAGCCCGGCAATGCCCAGCGCGCCCGCCACCGAGAACGCGGCCAGGCCGGCGAACGGGTTCAGCCCGAGCAGGCTGGCCCCGGCGGCCCCGGCGAACGCGCCGTTGGGGATCGCGTGCGCCGCGAACGTCGACCCGCGCAGCACCGCGAAGAAGCCGGTCACCCCGGCGATGACCGCGACCGCCGTGGCCGCGAGCCAGGTGTTGGCCATCACACCGGTGAACATGCCTGCTCCGTGTCGATGCTTTCCTGCTTTTGTCCGGCCCGGCGGGGGTTGCGGCGGAGGTAGGTGACCAGGTAGCCGCCCACGACAAGGGTGACCACGAAGAAGCTGACCGGCCAGCCGCGCCCGGCCGGCGGCCAGTAGAAGCTGTCGTAGGCCAGCACGATGCCCAGCCAGATGGCGACCACCCCGATCCCGGCCGCGGTGATCACGGCCTTCAGGGGGCTCTTCGCCAGCCGCAGCGCGGTGGCGGCGGGGCCGATGAGCAGGGCGGTGCTCAGCACCGCGCCGATGATCACGGCCGACAGCGCCACCGACACGGCCAGGGCCATCAGGTAGGCCGCGCCGACCGCGCGGACCGGCACGCCGCGGGCCGCGGCGATGTCCGGGCTCAGCGAGGTGAGCAGCAGCACCCGGGCCAGCGCCACCACCGTGGCCAGCGCGAGCAGCGCGGAGGCGATCAGGGCCGGGACGGTGGAGGAGGTGATGACGAAGATCGAGCCGAACAAGATGCTGAACGACGCGCCGGTGGTGCTGCTGTACTGGGTACCCAGGTACAGGAACAGCGCGGCCAGGCCCAGGGCGGCGCCGAGCACCACGCCGGTGGCCACGTCGCGGCCGCGGCGGCGCTGGATGCCGATCATCTCCATGAACGCGGCGGCGCCCGCGCCGAAGGCCAGGTAGCCCCAGAACTGGTTGACCCCGATCAGGAACGCGCCCGACCCTCCGGTGGTGGCAATGTCGGCCAGCGAGTGGCCGGCGAACGACTGGCCCCGGGTCACGGTGAACACGCCCACCACGGCCGAGGTGATCGCGATCACCGTGCCGACGGCCAGGGCAACGTGGACTGGCCCGCTGCTGAAGAACCCGGGTTCGAATACGAAGTGCATTACCGCATGACTCCCGCGTCCTCGGCGACCGCGTCGTCCTCGTCCACGCCTTCGGGAGCGGCCACGACCAGGATCCGGCCGTGCACGCGGATCACGTCGACGTGCTGGCCGTACAGCCGGGACAGGACCTCCGGCTGCACTACCTCGTCGGTGTCGCCCACCGCCACCCGGCCCGCGGCCACGTAGACGATCCGGTCCATGACCGGCATCAGCGGGTTCATGTCGTGGGCCGAGAGCAGCACCGCGACCCGCTCGGCCCGGGCCAGCCGGGCCAGCACCGAGACGATGCCCTGCTCGCTGGAGATGTCCAGGTTGGCCAGCGGCTCGTCGAGCAGCAGCAGCCGCGGCCGGCTGATCAGCGCGTGCGCGATCATGACCCGCTGCTGCTCGCCGCCGGACAGCTCGCCGACCCGCGCGTCCGCGTAGCGCTGCGCGCCGACCGCGGTCAGCATGTCGCTGACCAGCTCGCGCCGGGCCCGGGACGGCAGCCGGATACCGAACTTGTGGCCGTCCAGGCCCAGGCTCACCACGTCCCGGACCCGCAGCGGCACGTCCGGCTCCAGGCCCAGCTTCTGCGGCACGTACCCGATCGAGGCGTCTCGGGCGGGCCGCGGCTCGCCGTCGAGCAGGACGGTACCGCTGGTCACCGGCTGCAGGCCCAGGATGACCTTGAGCAGGGTGGTCTTGCCCGCGCCGTTCGGTCCGATGAGGCCGGTGAACTGGCCGGGGCGGATGCCGAACGAGACGTCGCAGAGGATGTCGCGGCCGCCGAGGCGGACGCTCACGTTCTGGAGCCGGAGCAGGTCGTCGCTGGTCATTAGAGGTGCTCCGTCGATGTGTGGCAGTTGCGAAGGGGTTCTATGATGGCTATATGATAATGATTCTCAATTTCGCTTGCAACTCGGTCGGGGAGACGGGGTGGGGGTCCTCGGTCGGGGGTGCCCAGGTGGGGGTGCGGGGAGGCTACGGCGTTAGCCGGGAGGGCGGTGCAGGTTGTACCGTGCGACTGTGACGACACCGCAGCCGGAGGACCGCGTGCAGGTCGGGTCCGCGGGCCCGGCCCGCGGGACCCGGGCGCGCGGCACCCGGCAGGCGCAGGCGCTGGCCGTGGCCCTGGCCGGGCTGCCCGGCTTCTGCAGTGCCCAGGAGATCCACGCCGAGCTGCGCCGCAAGGGCGAGCACGTGGGCCTGGCCACCGTCTACCGGCACCTGCAGGCGCTCAGCGAGCAAGGCAGCGTGGACGCCATCCGGGACGCCAGCGGCGAGTTGCTGTACCGCCAGTGCGGGACCAGCGTGCACCACCACCACCTGACCTGCCGTCAGTGCGGGCGCAGCGTGGAGGTCGAGGGCCGCGCGGTCGAGCAGTGGGCGGAGCGCGTCGCCGCAGAGGCGGGTTTCACCGACGTGGGGCACACCGTCGAGCTGTTCGGCCTGTGCCCGGATTGCGCGAGCTAGCGGATTGCGCCCGCGGGGCTTAGGGGACGCCGGGGGGTGTGGCTAGTTCGGCTTTGCGGTCGGAGGCGAACATGGAGACGTACTCCTGGCCGGAGAGCTCCTGGATGGCGGCCATGACCTGGTCGGCGATCTGACGGCGGGCCTTGCCGGGGGGCGCGTCGAAGAGCTCGGGGGCCAGGGCCAGGGGCTTGCCGATGGTGACCTCGATGCGGCCGGGGCGGGGGATCATGCGGCCCGGGGGCAGGACCTCCCTCGTGCCGGACAGGGCGACCGGGATGACGGGGAGGCCGGACCGCAGGGCCAGCCAGCCGACGCCCGGGCGGCCGCGGTACAGACGCCCGTCCGGGGAGCGGGTGCCCTCGGGATAGATGCCGAACAGCTGGCCCTGCTGGAGCAGCGCCAGCGCCGCCTCCAGGGTGTCCTGGGCGGCGCGGGGGCCGTCGCGTTCCATCCGGAGCTGGTTGGTGGCCCGCAGGTAGGCGGCCCACAGCCGGGCCGCGGGACCGGACGCGGTGAAGTACTCGGCCTTGGCCGAGAACGTCACCGGGCGGTCGAGCATCAGCGGCAGGAACACCGAGTCGACCACCGACTGGTGGTTAGCGGCCAGGATCGCGCCACCCGACGCCGGGATGTTCTCCGCGCCGGTCACCTTCGGCCGCCAGATCGTGTGCAGGAACGGGCCTGCGACCATCCGCGATAGCTGGTACTGCACTGGGCCCTTCCTGCTCGCTGCTTTGGGAGGAACGATAGCGGTACGCGACGGCGGCCAGCGCGGCGATGCCCAGCGGCAGCGCGAGCGGGAGCGCGGCGGCCGGGACGATGACCCCGGAGTCGTCGGCGAACCAGCCGAGCACCGGCATCAGCCACAGCACGGCCAGGATCGGGCGCAGCAGCGGCTCGGCCGCGTAGGCCAGCGGCATGGTCCTCAGCGCGAACCAGGCGGGGCGCCACAGCATCAGCCCGGTGACGACCACCACGATCGGGATCAGCGGGCTGAACATGTTGACCGACAGCGAGCCGAGGTTGGATCCGATCTTGCGCAGCAGCAGGCTGCCCGCGTGACCGTGTAGCGCGTTCCCGGCGAACGTGCCGATGTCGGACTTACCGGTGACCGCGGTGAAGTAGCTGACCAGCGCGAACACCATAAACAGGGCCAGCCCGCTGACCGCGGCCAGCACCAGCCGGCGCCAGCTGAGCCTGACCCCGGCCACCGCCATCAGCAGCAACGCGAAGCACGGCACCATGGCGATCGTCCCGCCCACCTTGCCGCCGAAGCCGGGCCAGCCGGACGCGAACACGGTGAACACCCCCACCGCGGCCACCGCGGCCAGCGCCGGGCGCCGGGATGACGGGTAACGCCGCAAAAGGCCGAGGGCCAGCCAGCCCGCGCCGAACAGGGCCGTGATGCCGTAGATACCCAGCGCCTCGTTGCCGATGCCGTAGAACCGGCCGGCCTCGAGCATCGACAGCCCGAACGGCGTCTCCAACTGCAGCCGGGATCCGGTCATCACGTCCAGGCCCAGCACGGCCACGGTGAACAGGCACACCAGGCCGAGCGGCGCGAGGGTGTCGCGCCGCCGGGTAGCGGCCAGCGCGGCCAGCCCGATGACCAGGGCCAGCGCCACGGCCGCCCCGTACAGCCAGGCCGCCGGGTGGGCCTGCCGAGGCCAGGGGACCAGGTTGGCCAGGAACGTCCCGGCGGGCACGCAGACGGCGAACACCCCGGCCACCCGCCACCATTGCGCGCGCCGGCGGCGGCGTTCCGGCGCGGCGCCCCAGAACGCCAGGCCGATGGCGGCCAGGACGCCCGCGTCGGCCAGCGCGTAGGCCCAGAAGAACTCGTTGTGCGTGGACCGCCAGACCTGTTCGGCGGTATCCCGGGCGGTCAGCCCGCGGACGGTGGCGGGCAGGGGGCCTCGGTGACCGCGGGTGAGCCGCGCGCCGACCGCCTCGGACGGCATGCGCTGGCCCAGCCAGCCGAGCACGGTGGGGGTCAGGTCGGTGAGCACGACCAGGCCGGGCTGGCGGGTCGAGGCGGACTCGAGCAGGCCGGCCTGATATCCGGTCCCGTCGACCAGGGTCAGCTGGAGGTGCGGGGGTCTGGTCGTGGCGCCCGGCGCGGTGATGAGGAGGGTGGTGGCGGCGGGGAGTTCGGCCAGGAGGTGCTTTAGTTCGGTGTCCGCGGCGGCGAGAGCCACGCTCCGTTCGGCCAAATCGAGATTTCCCAGGTCCACGACGGTCAGCGGACAGCGGGACAGCACCCCCGCGGTCAGGTCCGCCGGGGACGGCAGGTAGCTGGCGACGGCGCCGGACGGGCCGGCCAGGGCCAGCGCCGCGCCGGGGCCGACGGCGGTGGCGCAGCCGGCCGCGCGGCCGAGCAGGCCCCAGCTCGGGTCGTTGTGGAAGCGCTGGTTGTAGGCGATCAGGCCGGGCAGGGCGGCGACCGTGGCGCCCGCGCCGGCCTGCCGGACGGCCGGGAACGTGCGGCAGCCGGCGTCGGTGTGGTCGGACTGGGCGCGGGCGCCGGAGTTCAGGGTCAGCCAGCCGTCGGCCGGGCAGGTCAGCGGGAGCACGGCGAAGTCGACCAGCGAGCCGACCGAGCCCTGGCCCGCGAGCCGCCACAGCGTCGGGGTGGCGGCGGGCGACAGGTCGCTCCAGCGCAGGCCGGACAGGCCCACGATGACCACGTGCCGGGCCGGGACGGCCTGCGGGGCGCGGGCGGCAGCCGGGGTCGCGGCGAGCGCGGCCCCGGAAGTGAGCCCGGAAGTGAGCAGGGCGGCGAGCAGGCTGCCGAGCAGGGCTCGGGGCCTTCTCGGCCGCACCGCACCCAGCCTGATGCTCATCCGCACACCGTATCCGGGGAGAAGCGGTTAGCGGAGCACGTCGATGTGACCGGGCTCGCCGCTGACGACCTCGCCGATCAGGGCGGCGGGCAGGCCGCGGGCCTGGAGGTCGGCGAGGAGCGGGCCGGTTGTGGCGGCCGGGGTGGCCAGGAGGAGGCCGCCGGAGGTCTGGGCGTCGTAGAGCAGGACGGCCAGTTCGGCGGGGATGGCGGGGTCGAGGTTCGTGAAGGGGCTGATGCGGGCGGTGTTGGCGCGGGTCCCGCCGGAGACGAAGCCCGCGGCGGCCAGGCCGGCGGCGGCGGGCAGGAGCGGGACGGCGGCGGCCGTGACGGCGGCGGCGGCGCCGCTGGCGGTGAGCATGCGGTGCAGGTGGCCGAGCAGGCCGAAGCCGGTGACGTCGGTGGCGGCGGTCACGCCCGCAGCCAGGGCAGCCTGGCTGGCGGCGGCGTTGAGCTGGGTCATCGAGGCGACGGCGGTCTGGACCACCTCGGGGGGCGGGGTGCCGCGCTTGAGGGCGGTGGCGATCACGCCGGTGCCGACCGGCTTGGTCAGGACCAGCCGGTCGCCGGGCGCGGCACAGTCGATCGTCATCAGGCGATCCGGGTCAGCCAGGCCGACCACGGCCAGGCCGTACTTGGGCACCGGGTCGTCGATGGTGTGCCCGCCGGCGATCACGCAGCCGGCCTCGGCGGCGACCAGGGCGCCGCCCTGGAGGACCTGGCCGAGCAGGGCGATGTCCAGGCTGTCGGCCGGCCAGGCGGCCAGGTTGACCGCGAACAGCGGCCGGCCGCCCATGGCGTACACGTCGGACAGCGCGTTGGCGGCCGCGATCCGGCCCCAGTCCCCCGGGTCATCGACGATCGGGGTGAAGAAGTCGGTGGTCAGGACCAGCGCGCGCTCGTCGTCCAGGCGCAGCACGGCCGCGTCGTCGGCTTCGGCGGCGCCGATGAGCAGGTCGCCGTGGGCCGAGGCTGCTGGGGGCATCGACGCGAACATGGCCTCGAGCTTGGCCAGCGGCAGCTTGCAGGCACAGCCGGCGCCGGGCGAGAGCGAGGTCAGCCGTGGGGTCTGGTCAGCCATCACCCTGGCCACGGTACGCGACGGGGGTTCGGCTAGCTCAGCGGGCTGGGTCTGGCGGCGTGTTGTCTCTAAGCTGGAACCGGGGGTCAGCCTGGACTCCGGAGGCGCTATGGCGGCCGAGGCCACCGCGGGACGGTTCGGCGGGGCCTCTTCCGCGTCTGGCCGCGTGGCGCTGGTGGCCGCGGGGCTGACGGTGGTCATGTTCGGGGTGTGCGGGGTGCTGCTTCCGCTGACCCGGGACTATCAGCGGGCCGCGTACGGGGCGGGCGGCACGGTGGCGGCCCTGGTCTGCCTGGTAGTGGGCTTCGTGGTGGCCAGGCGCCAGCCCGCCAGCCCGATCGGCTGGCTGCTGCTCGGCTGGTCGCTGCTGACGCCGGTGGTCGGCATCGCGCTGCTGTACTCGGTGCTCGACTACCGGATTCACCGCGGGACGCTGCCCTTCGGGCCGGTGGCGGTGGTGCTGGAATCCGGGGAGTTCGGCATCGCGGTGCTGGCCGCGCTGACCGTGCTGCTGTTCCCGGACGGGCGGTCGCTGCCGCTGCGATGGCGCTGGCTGCTGTGGGTGTTCCTGGCCGCCTCGGCCATGTTCACCGCGACGCTGGTGGCTGGGCAGGCGCTGGCCATCTCGCGGCACCCGCTGAGGATCGGGCCGTCCGGCGCGCCGCTGGCGGTGCCGGCCGCGGGCGGGATCCTGGGTCCGCTGGGCTGGACCGCTGACGCGCTGATCCTGGTGTGCTGGGCGATCATCATGGGCCGCCAGGTGGGACGGTACCGGCGCTCCACCGGGAACCAGCACCAGCAGCTGAAGTGGCTGATCGGCGGGGCGGCGTGCTGCGTGGTGGCCACCGCGATCACGATCTTCGCCGGGAACTACTCCTCACAGGCCGCGCAGGCCGTCCAGGACGCCGCCGACCTGGGCGCGGCCATGCTGCCGGCCGCAATCGGCGTGGGGATCGTGAAGTACCGGCTGTACGACATCGACCGGATCTTCAGCCGGACGCTGGCCTACGCCATCGTCACCGGGCTCCTGGTCGGCGTGTACCTGGGCCTGGTGCTGCTGGCCAGCCTGGTCCGGCCGTCGTCCTCGCCGGCCGTGGTGGCGGGCTCGACGCTGATCGTGGCGGCGCTGTTCCACCCGCTGCGCCGCCGGGTGCAGCGGGTGGTGGACCGGCGGTTCAACCGGGCCCGGTACAACGCCGACCAGATCGTCACCGCGTTCGCGGCGCGCCTGCAGGACGCCGTGGACCTGGGCACCGTCCGCGACGAACTGTCGAACGCGGTGCACGCCGCGCTCGAGCCCGACCACCTGTCGGTGTGGATCAAGGAGCCCTGAACGGCTCGAGGGTGGTCAGGGCGCGGCTCAGCTCGCGACGGGAGCCGATGCCGAGCTTGGTGAACACCTTGCGCAGGTGCCATTCGACGGTGCGGGCGCTGATGAACAGCTGCGCGGCAATCTCGGCGTTGGTGCGGCCCGCGACGGCCAGCCGGGCGACGTGCGCCTCCTGCGCGGTGAGCTCGCTGACCGTTTCGGCCGTACGCTTGCGGACGGTCTCGCCGGTGGCGGCCAGCTCGCCCCGGGCGCGTTCGGCGAACGCCGTCACGCCCATGTCGGTGAGCATCTCGTGGGCGAGGCGCAGCCGGTCGGCCTGGGCCCGCTGCAGGTCGCTCAGGGGCCCGGCCTCGGCCGCGGCGACCAGGGTCAGCGCCGCGGCCTGCGCGCCGGCCAGGTGCTTGGCCTGCGCCGCGGCCAGGGCGCGCCGGGCCCGGGTGTTCGGGTCGGGGGTCAGCAGGGTGGCGCGCTCCAGGAACGCCGCGGCCGCGGCGATCCCGCCCCGGGCCTGGGCGCGGGCCGCCGACCGCTCCAGCTCGGCCGCCACCTGCTCGTCGGACCCGGCGACGGCCTGGGCCAGGTGCCAGGCGCGCCGGTCGGGGTCGACCGCGGGGTCGGTGGCCTCGGCCAGGGCGGCGTGGGTTTCCCGCCGCTCGGAGTCCGACGCCGACCGGTAGGCCGCCGAGCGCACCAGCGGATGCCGGAACCGCGCCCGGCCGCCGAACTCCGCCAGCCCCGCCTCGGTCGCCGGCGTCGCCGCCTCGGGCGAGATGCCCAGCCGCCCGGCCGCCCGCCATACCAGCGCCGCGTCGCCGGACGGGTCGGCCGCGGCCAGCTGCAGCAGCCGCCGGGCCGGGTCCGGCAGCGCCTCGATCTGACGTCCGAAGCTGTCCTCGATCCGTCCGGCCAGCGGGACCCCGCCGCTGAGCCCGAACCCGCCCGCCAGCTGGGCCGCGGTCAGGCCGCGGGGCAGCTCCAGGAGGGCCAGCGGGTTGCCGTGGGTGTCGGCGATGATCTGGTCGCGGACCCGCGCGTCCAGCGGGCCGGTCAGCACCGAGTCCAGCAGGATCCGCGCGTCGCTGTCGGCCAGCCCGCCGACGGCCAGCTCGGGCAGGCCCGCTACGTCCTGGCCCGGGACCCGGGTCGCGAAGACCATGCCCACCGGGTCGGCGGCCAGCCGCCGGGCGGCGAACCCCAGCGCCCGGGCCGAGGCCTGGTCCAGCCACTGCTGGTCGTCGACGACGCAGATCAGCGGGCGGTCCCCGGCCGCCTCCGATAGCAACCCCAGCACGGCCAGGCCGACCAGGAACTGGTCGGGCGGCAGGCCGGCGCTGAGGCCGAACACGGTCCGCAGCGCCTCGTGCTGCGGCTCCGGCAGGCGCCCGGCGCGATCCAGCAGCGGAGCGCACAGCTGGTGCAGCCCGGCGAAGGCCAGCTCCATCTCCGACTGCACGCCGACCGCGCGCGCCACCCGGCACTCCGCCGCGCGACCGGCCAGGTACTCCAGTAGGACGGTCTTGCCCACGCCCGGGTCGCCGCACGACCAGGGCGCGGCCTTCGCCCCCGCGTACGCCGCCGAGGAACCGGTCCAGGACCCGGCGTTCGGTGTGCCGGTCGGTCAGCTCGGGGGCGCGGCCCTGCTGGGCGTGAGCGCTCACACGGCCTCCCCTTGACACCCTGGGGTACCAGGTTAGCCTCGCGCCCGCAGCCGGGACAGGGACCGTTACAGGACGCCGGTTTCCTGCGCTCTGGCGATGGCATCCTCACGGGTGGAAACGCCCAGTTTCCGGTAAGCGGCCCGGGTGTGGGTCTTGACCGTGTTCGGTGACAGATAAAGTTCCTGGCCGATCTCGCGCAGCGACAAGGTGCCCCGGAGCAGCCTCAGCACGGTCACTTCACGCTCGGTGAGGGGTTCGCCCGCCGCACCCGGCCGGGTGCGGGTGAGCTGCCGTTGGAGACGGTACAGCCGGTCCCACTGAGCCTGCGCACCGTCCGGGCATGCGGTCAGCAGTTGCCTGGCCTCGCCAGCGAGCGCGGCCGCCGCGGGACGCTCGCCTAGGTCGTCGAGCACCGCCGCCAGCCTGATCAAGCTGTCAATGACCGGCCAGGGGGTGATCCCGAGCCATTGCCGGCGGATCCGGAGGGCGTGCTCAAACTCGGTGCGCGCCTCCGCGATCCGTCCCTGAGCCGCGTAGACGGCGCCCGTGGCCGTGCGGACGCTAGACCCCTGCTGGGTTTCGGCGAGATCGCTGTCTCCCACCAGCTGGCGAGCGGTACGGACAAGCTCTTGCGCCTGCCCGGCCTGCCCTTGCTCGACCCGCACCACGGCCAGCAGGGAAAGGGCCGCTACCCGCGCCGCGCTGATCGACGCAGCGCTGGCGAGCGCTTCTGTCAGCGGCACAGCCGCCGCGTCCGGCTCACCGGACAGGTAAAGCGCTGAACCCAGCGCATTCCTGGCCAGCGCATACCAGGGCGACTGGGGGTCGCTTTCCAGGTCGGCCGCCATGCGCGCCGCGTCGCGCATCACCTCGACACCGTCGAATCCGAAGGAACCCCGCAGCAGCGCGGCAGAGGACCTCGGCGACCGGATGCCATCAGGAAGCGAGCCGTTATCGTCAGCTGACTCGAGCACCGGGAGCCAGCGCCGCACCGACTGCCGGTCACCGGCGAGGGCCGCGCACCACGCCGCGCAGTGCGCCGCCACGGGGTCGGCGCTTATCTGGTCATCGCCGAGCCCGCGCAGCCAGCCGCGGACCGTGCCGACCCGGCCGATATCCATGTAGGCGGGCCAGTGAGCCGCGATGAGGTCGACCGCTGCGGCCACGTCACCGGCGGCCAGGGCGTGATCGATCGCCTCCTCAGCTGAGCCTGACTGCTGGTGCCAGGCGCTCGCGCGCCGGTGCAGCACCGGCACGATGGCGGGCTCGGTCCTGGCGAGCTGGCTGAGCAGCACTTGCGCGAACAGGTGGTGGAAGCGGTACCACCCCCGGTGGTCGTCGAGTGGCACGAGGAAAAGGTTGTCACGCTCGATGATCTCGATAATCTCCGCCGCGCTGGCCGAG
Source organism: uncultured Actinomycetes bacterium (assembly GCA_963742795.1). Lineage (GTDB taxonomy): Bacteria > Actinomycetota > Actinomycetes > Streptosporangiales > Streptosporangiaceae > Palsa-504. The sequence continues at coordinate 74,197 of CAVUNL010000008.1, read as the reverse complement.
CCGGTGACCGCGTCGCACAGCGGTGCGCAGAACCGGCCCAAGACGGCGGTCCGGGTCAGGAACCGCCGGATCTCGGCGGGCTGGCGGTTCAGCACCTCTTGGGCCAGGAACTCGACGATGAACCGGTTGTCGCCGGTGAACTGGCGGACGAAGGCAGCGGGCGAAGGATGCCCGCGCAGCGAAAGCGCCGCCAGGTAGATGCCTGCGGGCCATCCCTCGGTGCGTTCGACGAGTTCGGCCAGGTCGGGCCCGGGCAGATCGACCGCAGCGACCGTCCGCACCAGTGCGGTGGCCTGCGCGGCCGTGAACCGCAGCTCATGCGTCCGGACCTCGGCTAGCTCCCCGGCGGCCCGCAGCCGGGCCAGCGACAGCGGCGGGTCGGCGCGGGTCACCAGCACGAGCTGGACCCCGGCCGGGAGGCGCGGCAGCAAGGAAGCGACCTGGTCGTGGCAGAAGTGATCGCTGATCACGTGATAGTCGTCCAGCACGAGAACAACCGGGGCCGGGAGCTCGGCTAGCTTGTTGGCCAGGCCCGGCAGCACCGTCCCCGAGATGTCCGGTGCCGGGGAATGAAGGGCCCGCAGGATGTCTTCGCCGCCGAACTGCGGGCAGGCCCGCTGCACAGCCGACACGACGTGCAACCACAGCCGGGCCGGGTCATCGTCGCCGCGGTCAAGGGAGACCCAGGCAAATGGCCGGTTCTCGATCATGCTGGCCGCCCACTGAGCCACCGCAATGGTCTTGCCCGAACCCGCAGGCGCGGCCACCAGCACCAGCCTGGACGACGAGCATCCCGCCAGATGGCCGACGAGGTCCTCGCGCTGCACCCACTCCTGACGAAGCGCGGGCGCGTGCAGCTTGGTCTCGATCAGCGCGCCGCCACTCGCCCGCCGGGGCACCGACGGAGCAACGGCCGGGATAGGAGGTTCTGCCGGAACGCCAGCCCGGGAAACGCCCGGTTGCCCGGCACCGGCCCGGACAGCACTCACGTGGCCGACTGGACACTCGCCGTTAACGACCCGCGGTTCTGCACTGCTCACCTTGTCTCCAGACAAAGCGGTTACCTGCACTGCCGGGGTCTAGAGCAGCGTCGTACGAGTGTTACCAACTAGCTTACGTTTGACCGTGGCTTTGCATCCAGACAGATTGCCCGTGAAGATACCTGGGCAAACCTGCCGAGACCCCGGCGGGTTCGGGGACGACACCCGACTGTCGGAACGTCACCCGACGCTAAGGCAAACGGCCGGGAACAAATGCTTCACCAGGCCTGGTCCAACTCGGCTGGACATTTCGTCGTGCAGCGCCTGCATGTATCGTCAGGTGAGAACATGCTGCTCCAGCCCCCAGCAGCGCGACAATTATCGTCTGGCGGTGAGTTGAGTGAGCTGTCCTGGTGACCCTGACATCGTGACCGGTACCGGACCCGCTGTCCGCCCGGCCGGCGTCCCCGCGTCGCGACTGCACGCTCGGCGTGACCCGTGGCTGCGCCTGGGGCCTAGCGTCGGGATGGTATTCCCGCTTGCCGGAGAGCCCGGCCACGGCAGGACCGCATTCGTGCGCCGCCAGCCGGTCCGCATCGTGGACGGCCGCGCCCAGGGGGGCTACACCGGCGTGTTCGAGCTCATCTGCCCTGGCTGCGGCGATAATCCATACGCGGATTACTCCGAGGTCCCGCCGCAGCTTCAGCGGCTCCGCGGGCCGCTCCCGCTAGAGGCGGCCCTGGAGGCGTATGACAAGCACCTCGGGCCGCTTCCTGGCCTGAATGGCGACAGCGCCGGAAGCTGAGGTCCTCATCCTGGGTCTTCCCGCCTGCGTGTTGCCAGAGCAGCGGGAAGTTGCCGGTCATCAGATCTTGGACGTACCCGAGCCGCCACGCGATCGATGGGGGGCGCCGTGTTCAGCAGGCTAGTGAGCAGGGTCCGTGCCCGCAGCAGCACCATGGCAGAGCGGGAAGCGGACTCGATGAGATCGTCCAGGCTTGTCCGCAGGGAGTCCTCCCAGGAAGGAAGGGCTAGGACCACTCGGACCGTTCCGGATCCGTCGGCCATCTGCCAGGGCAGCATCGGCGGCGGCTGGACGTTCTACGTCAAGGACAGCCGGCTGCATTACGCCCACAACTACGTCAGCCGCTCGGTCAGCCGCGTATCGGGCACCGACCGGCTCCCGGCAGGCCGGCACCGACTCCGCTTCGAATTCGAGCCCACCGGCAAACCCGACATCGCGCAGGGCAAGGGCACCCCGGGCATGGCCCAGCTCTACGTCGACGGCCGGCTCATCGCCCAGAACGAGTTCCCGCTCACCACGCCCATCGCGTTCAACCCCGGCGGCCTCACCTGCGGCGCCAACCCCGGCTCCGCGGTCACCACCGACTACCTCGCCCCCTTCCGCTTCACCGGCACCCTCCACACCGTCATCATCGACCTCTCCGGCGACCTCATCACGGACACCGCCAGCGAGATGCGCATGGCCATGTCCCGCCAGTAAGTTCGCGGAACGGCCCGGTTGCGCTCCCCTGGCGCGGATCCCCGCGTGCGCGGTCCGCGCCAGGGGACGGGTGAGCGACCCCATGGTGAGCCTCCCGGCAGCGAATCGGCGCTGTGCTGCGGAACGCAGGAGGCGAACTTGCTGGGTATCGGCGGCGACCCTAGATCAGCGGGCGAACCATTGACCTCAGCAGAGCCATCCGCCACGGGTGAGGCAGCGCCGCCCCCACGTCGCCATCATTGACCTGGTGATGCAGTCCCGTGCGGCAAGCCGTCCGCGTCTGGGACGGAAAGGACCCTGATCATGACCACGCCATCCAAGGTAGATGTCGATGACACCACAAGGGAGATGCTGGCCGGATTGGCCATGGGCACACATGACCTCTTGGCTGAAGGCCTGGAACTGCGTGCCGAATGGCAAACCAGGAGCGGCCTTGACCCCCGTAGCTACGCGCTGGTCAAGATCGCCGCCCTCATAGCGCTCGACGCCCCGCCAGCCTCCTACCTCTGGCAGGTAGCCAACGCGCTGAATGCCGGGGCTACCCCGGCGGACCTCATGGGCGTGCTGATAGCCATCGCACCGCAAGTCGGCGGGCCGAAGACAGTGGCGGCCGCGCCCGAGCTCATGGTGGCCCTCGGCCTGTCTCTACCCGACGAGCCGTAGAACGGGCCAGGCACGAGCAGTAGGCGACAAGGGAGGCAACCCATGTTCAGGCGACGACGACCGTTGCGGCGTGCGGCCGTGGTGGGCGGCGGCGCGTACGTCGCGGGACGGAGCATGGGCCGGCAGGCGGAGCAGCGAGATCAGGCCGAGGCAGACCAGGACCAGCGCCTCAGCCAGCTCGAACAGCAGCAGGCTCCGCAGCAGCCCTATCAGCCCGCACCTGCCGCGCCAGAGACCTCGCCGATGATTGACCAGCTGAACCAGCCAAGGCCAAGAAAGAGGACGCCATGTCTGACCTGATCGCGATCGGATACCCCGACGAGACCACCGCCGAGGCCGCCGCCGACGAGGCACGGCAGCTCGCCAAGGACCTCATCATCGAGCCCGATGCGATCGCCGTGATCGTGCGGGACAAATCTGGCGATTACCACGTGCACACCCGCCATCACCTGGTCGGCGCGGGGGCGACCTGGGGCATGTTCTGGGGCCTGCTGTTCGGGCTGCTGTTCTTCATCCCGGTCTTCGGGATGGCCATCGGGGCCGGGCTGGGCGCGCTGATGGGCAAGGTCACCAAGTCCGGTATCGACAAGCAGTTCCAGGACCAGGTCCGCGGCATGCTACAGCCGGGCACCTCCGCGCTGTTCCTCATGGTGGAGAAGGTCACCCCGGACAAGGCCGTCGAGGCCATGAGCAAGTACGGCGGGACCGTGCTGAAGACCTCCCTGTCCAAGGAAGGCGAGCAAGAACTCCAGGACGCCCTGCACGGCGCCACTGCATAGCGCGCTGCGCGCGCCATCTGGTGCCTGGCCGGAGCGTGCTGAGGCGACCGAGGTCTGTGCCCGGTGCGGAGCCCGGGTCGGCTATCAGCCGTATGCGGCAGACACGGCGGCCGCCGAGCGGGCTGGGCGCAGTGACCCGTCACGGCGTCTGCTGATTACTGTCAGCATGGCCGCTGCGCTGGTCGTGGCGGGTGGGACCATCGTGGGATTGATTATTCATTCGAGGTACTCGACGTCCGCCTCCTCCCCTCGACGGACCAGGTGACGATATATCAGCTCCAGACCGGGGACTGGCTGCAGGGCTCGGGCCAGATCCAAATAAACTTTAATCAATGGAACGGCCCTTTCACCGCGACCCCCTGCGCTCAGCCGCACACAGCCGAGGTGTCCTTCGCGGGCAATTCATGGCCGCGGTCACCGGCATATCCGGGGGATCAGGTGGTCTATGACGACGGATATGCGCGCTGCCTCACGGCGTTCAGAGCATATGGCGGAATCGACAATCCGTCGTCGGCATTTGATGTTGTGGCTTCTACACCAGACAGCAGCACCTGGCCTGGTGGTGACAGGCGGCTGGTGTGTTTCGCCTCCGCCTCCGCGTCCGGGCCGGCGGACTATTCGATCCGAGACAGTGGTCAGTAACGGCGGCCTTTGTCCTCTTCAGGCCCCGGGACAGCGCGACGACTCCTCGGCCGAAGTCCAGGACGCAGTCTCACCTGACTTGGCACCGCTTCGGCCTTGAGCGACTCCGCGAGGCGCTGACCTCAGAGTTTGCCGCTCGCGACCAGCGAATCTGACAGAGGCACGTTCGCGAAAAGGCAGTGACCACTGGCTCGGTACACCGACTTTATAAAGCGGGCGATCGTAAGCATCGTCGTTGTTGAAGGGATGCTTGGCGTGGTCCGTAACCTCATGCTGTCGGGACCGCTGAACTGCTGCTGACCATGACAATACAGATGCGCCAGTGCCGACGTAAGACGGTGCGGCTAGCCGCCCATCTCGCGCCTCAGCCGGGCCAGCTCCTCATCGACATCCCGCCTGTTATGCCGGGGCAGCGGACTGCTGTAGGTGGGCTCGCGGACCTCGCTGTTGGGCCTGTTCCACGAAACCTGCTTACGGTAGAACGCCACCTTGACGGCGAGGACGATGGTAGCGACGACGAGCGCGGCGATCGCGGCCTCCATCAGGAACCCGATGACCGAGGAGACAACCAGGAACGCGAGCAATACACCGGCCGCGATGGCGGCCACCTTGAACCAGCGCATCCACCGTTTCCTCTCTCGGAAGGAGCCTGGGCGGGCTCCAGGCTCCCCAGTTACTGATAGTCCTTAGAAAGGATTATTGCCGTCCACGGATTCCCGCGCAGAAGATTCGGCGCAAGAGTCAGGCGATCTTATGGCGGACTGCCGAGCCGCCACCAGGGGAAAGGTGGTCGGGAGTCGAGGCGTTCGGGCGAGCGCACATCCCGATCAAGATCTTGCCCAAACCAGAGGAGAAGCTACCTAAGACCGGGACCAGTCGACGTAAAAACATCGGCGCGTGCACGGCGGCGGCGGGTAAACACCAAGCGTAGACCAGCAGGTCAGGGCAACACGCGGGGTTCTGGCACGTCACAGGGGCACATCCCGCCGCCTGCAGGGGTCATCACCACGCCAGGCTCACCACCACCAAGGTAAGGAGTCATCGCCAGATCCCGGTGATTCGCCAGACCGGGCGGGCCCCTGTCAGTGCTCGTGAGGTAGCACCACGCTCCGTCCGAAAAATCTTTTGATAACGAACGAATCCTGGCGTGTTATGCGCCTGACCGGGCCGAACACGGTGGCTAGCCTCCGTTCGTGGCTGCGCTCGATCCGGCCCCGTCCCTCCACCCGGCGGGCCTCGCCTTTGGCGGGCAGCGCCTGCTCTTCCCGCGGCACGCGCAGGTCACGGCTAATCCCAAAACCCGCAGGCCAGAGACGATGACGAAGTTCGTCCCGCCGGTGAAAGTGTTCTTCCAGTCCTCAGTGCCCGGTGGCCACGAGAACTACTTCGACGAGCTCATGACGATCATGGAGGCGACTAAGGGCCGACCCGACGCCGATGTCGTGGCCGACCTTCGCGCCCGGTACGACATCGAGCAGATCACCGGCCTCCACTAGACCCAGAGCATGACCGGTCGTTCGAGGACGGGCATCCTGGCGCGAAGTGGGAACCGCCGGACGCGTGGCGTGCGGACATGTGGGACATGCGTCGGCCGGCTCATCCAGAGGTCCCAGGCTCAAATCCTGCTCTCGCTACTAAAGTCAAGGGTCCTCCTCGAACACGAGAGAGACCTCTTGCGTATGGTCGGTGCAGGGATTGGCGGTCCGGCTTTCGTCAGGCTGTGACATCGTGATCAACTTCGATGCGCCGCTGTGGCGGATTAGAAGGTTGTACAGAACGTATCATCGTGCGACGCTTTTATCCATGCCTGGTCTCGCCAGCCTCCCAGCGACCTTCACGACCGGTGAGGCAGTAGCGCACGGAGTCCATCCCCGCGATCTCTATGCCGCGCGGGACTCGGGCGCGATCATCGAACTGTCCCGCGGGGTCTTCCGCCATGCGGAGGCATCGCTGGCTACCTACCCCGACTTCCTCGCGGTGGCGCACCGTGCGCCGCGCGCCATCGTCTGCCTGGTGTCGGCGGCGGCAGTACACGATCTGACCGATGAGATCCCGGCTGTGGTCCAGATCGCCGTGCCTAAACCGAGCAGGCCACCGCATATCGCGTTCCCGCCGACGAAGGTTTTCCGGTTCGATCCCGAGACGTTCGAGCTTGGTCTTTCCAGCGTCGAAGCCGCGCCCGGCGAGCTGGTCCGGATCTACGATCCGCCTCGCACGGTCGTAGATCTGATGCGCTTGCGGCATAGGTTTGGTGAGCCGGTCGCTCTTGGCGCTCTGCGCCGGTACCTAAGGCGCCGCGACGCTCAGCCCGCAGCGCTGCTCCGGATCGCGGCTGCGCTAGATGTATACGGCCCAGTCAGGCTCGCAGTGGACATAGCGAGGGCCGGATGAGGCGGCCGACACGAGCAACACCGGCCGGCCAGGCTTACCTCGACCTGCAGAACCGGGCCCGGGCGGAAGGACGAGCGACCCAAGAACTCCTCACCCTGTACGTCGTCGAGCGCTGGCTCGCACGGCTCAGCATGTCGCCCTACACCGACCAGCTCATCATCAAGGGCGGCATATTGCTCGCCGCATACGACGCCCGTCGGCCCACCGCCGATCTAGACGCACTCGCCCACGCCGGGAGCAATGACCAGTCCGCGGTCGTGGAGCGCGTTATACAGATCGCCCGTCAGGCTCCCGCCTACGATGACGGGTCGAGTATCGAGCGGACACGGTCAGCTCCCGCATCATCCGGGACGAAGCCCTCTATTCAGGTGCGCGCATCGCAATGGACTGCGCCACCGCCACAGCGGTGGTGAAGTTCCGGCTCGATGTCAACTTCGGCGACCCGGTCACGCCCGCACCACGACATCTCAGTTTGCCTTCGCTGCGGCCGGGATTGCCGCCTGTACGAGTGCTCGGCTATCCCATCGAGACCGTACTAGCCGAAAAGATCACCACGGCCATCGGCCTCGGCCCGGCCAACACGCGAGTCCGCGACTACGCCGACATCTACACCCTGACGCGCAACTGGCCGGTCGACCATGGCGTCGCCCGTGAGGCCTTGCTCGCCACCGCCGCATTCCGTGGCACCACGCTCACGGCGCTCTCCTCCGCGGTCGATAACCTCGCTGACCTCCGCCAGCAGACCTACGCGGCAACCTGGGAGCCGGTGAGCGGGATCGAACCGCTGACCTGCCGTTTACAAGAAGTGCGCTCGCAGGCTGCACACGCGCTAGCTGCACAGATGACACGGGTCATCGCACTGACGGCACTCACGACGCCGGGAATATCTGGCGGGTCGTTCCACGAAACGTTCCACGTCGGAGACCCCGCAGCAGGGGATGCATATCTACTACCAGTGGCAGGTCACTACCCTGCCGCAGGAGCGGTACTATACCTCGATCGCCATCGCCGGCTTCGGTTGCCTGGCCGTAGCCGCACTCTTCCTCCGGGATCGCCTAGGCCCGGACCGCGCGCTCACCAGGATCGGCGCGTTCGCGATCGGCGCCGGCGCCCTGCTGTGGATCACCGGCAGTGTCCTGGAACTCGGCGGTCACCGCGCCGTCGGCCTGATGGCCACGCATGCCAACCCGATCCAGACCACGAACTCGATCGCGTTTAGCATCGACACGATCGTCGCGGCATTCGCGCTCGCCGCGTTCGCGCTGATCGGCGCGGGAATGCTCGCGTTCGCCGCAGCCGCACGGCGCCCCGGTCATCGCGCATGGGTCAGCTATACGGCCCTTGTCGCGCTCGTATTGCTGGTCACCGCCGGGTCCTGCGCCGCCGGCAACGACAGCCTCTCGGACCTGATGCTGTTCGCCGGCGGTGTGGTGCTGCCTGCGTGGCTGATCTGGGCCGGCCGTATCGGCGCAGTCGAGGACGCATCCCTATCTCTGAACTCACGCTGACATGCCAGCACACCCAGAGGGGGACGTAATGGAGAGCCAGGCGATGTTCCTCACCTGCCCGGCCTGCCTGGACCAAGAGGGCGCCGCACGATGCGGGCTGCCTGCCGAGGTCAGCTGCCGGTTCACCATGCGCTCAACCGACGGGCCCCTCGAAAGCGTCATGGTCAGGTGCCCGGCCGGGCACTACTTCAACGGGCCGATCGAATCCCTCACCCGGGACGGCACGGACAAGCACGATCCGGGCCCTGCCGGAGCCGGGCTCCCGCGCCGGGCGTGACAGCCTCCCTCGCTGTCACGATAGCCGTGACGATGACGCCGGGCTCGCCCGGCGGGATTTTCCCGCCCAGCCGGAGCGGGAAGCTCGCCGCCCCAACACCGCTCCCGCCTACTACCTAGGCCACCCGGCCGACCTGTGGATCACCGCCCTGCGCCCGCGCCGCAGGCGTACCGCCTCCGGTTACCTGACGGAAGCCTCCGTGAGCGACGGTAAACCCAACCCGGTACTCCGGCGTGCTCCAGCACGGCTGACTCCTGGTCATTGGCACTGATCAACGGACCCGGGCCGCCCGGCTGCGCGCAGCACCAGAACATGACAGCGACCCGCACAACGCCAATCCGCCAGCAAACAGCCAGAGAAAAGATCCGATCGATGAAACGCCTGCTCCGCCGCGGCAAGCTCCTCATCCTGACCATGGCACTGGCCTCCGGGGGCCTGGCGGTCATCGTCGCCGTCGCCCCGGTGGCCATGCCGCGGCCCACCCGGCAGCTGCCATGTCCGCCCATCCCCAGCCGGGTTCGCCGTACCAGCCGCCCGATCCATGCAAAGCAGGCCACCAGGGCATCAGCCCGGGCGCCGGCGTCCCGCCGGGGGCAGGCCGGTAATCAGCTACCCCGGTGCCTGCGCAACCGGGACAATGGCCCGGCGGCCGCCTCAGGCGCGCAGCCCCTCGCCGGGCACGATCGCCGGGCCGCCGCTGACCCGGAGACCGTCTCGTGTGAGGAGACCTGACGTGGACCTTCCCCGCAGCTTTACCATCCGCGAGAGCAGCCACCGCATCCATAACCCGTTCACACCCGGCAAGCTGGCCACCTTGGGCCAGGCGCTGAGCCCGCCGCCGGGGACGCCGATGCTCGACCTGGCCTGCGGGACCGGCGAGATGTTGTGCACCTGGGCCCGCGACCACCAGGTGACCGGGACCGGGATCGACATCAGCACGGTGTTCATCGCCGCCGCCCGCGCCCGGGCCGCCGAGCTGGGCGTAGACGATAAGGTCAGCTTCACCCGCGGCGACGCGTCGGGCTACGTCGCCGCCGCCCCGGCGGGAATCGCCTCGTGCATCGGCGCCACCTGGATCGGCGGCGGCGTACCCGGCACGATCGACCTCCTGCGGCACAGCCTGCAGCCCGGCGGCATGATGCTGATCGGCGAGCCGTACTGGCGCCAGGAACCTCCCGACCAGGCCACCGTCGAGGGCTGCCACGCGATCGGCTCGGATGACTTCCTGCCCTTGCCGGAACTGATCGAACGGTTCGGTGACCTGGGCTGCGACGTCGTCGAAATGGTCCTCGCCAGCCAGGACAGCTGGGACCGGTACGCCGCAGCGCAATGGCTGAATATCCGCCGCTGGCTCGACGCTAATCCCGATGACGAGCTGACAGGCCAGATGCGCGCGGAACTCGCCACCTCACCCGCACAATACGCCAGGTACCGGCGCGAATACCTCGGCTGGGGTATCTTCGCCCTGATGAACCGCTGACCCATCACGCTACTGAACAGCCCGGACATCGCGCCCGCCAGCCAGCGCCATACCAGGACCTATCTAGTTACCTTCGAGGAACTAACGTTAGCGGCTGCATCCGCGGCAGGTGACGCCTCGCAGATCCGGAAACGACGGCTGACCTTGCCGCCAAGTACCGGCTCAACTACTTGACGGAATTGGTCCCTGAACTGAAGGCGAAGTACGGCCTGAAGCTGATCGGTGAATAGCATTCATCCGGTCGGAGCGGGGAGGCGGATAAGACTTTATGCTCGCGTGATCGGTGCCGCACCGCCGTAATCAGGGGATAGCCGAGCTCGTGTGCTGTAGTCCCTGGACTCCGGGAGGGGAAAGGTCATGGCTGAGTCAAGCGTCCAGGCACTGCTCCGGCAGGCTGTGCAGGACAGTGATGCCTCGGCTATGCGCGAAGCAATCGACCTTTTGTTGGGCGGCGGATCGAGTGCCCTGTCCCCGGAGGCTGAGTTCGAGGTGCGGCACCCTGACTATGTCATGTATATGCCGCAGTCCGGTGAGCGCATCCGAGGGCGCGATGCCATGCGTGCCATGCAGCAGGCCTTTCCCGGTCCCCCACCGTCCATATCCATGCGGCGAGTTGCCGGTGCCAGGCGAACCTGGGTTGTTGAAGGCATAAACGACTACGGTGGCGACCGGTGGCACGTGGTGGTCATTCTGGAACTTGATGACACGGGTCATATTTGTCACAGACACCCGCTACTACGCCAAACCTTTCGACCCGCCCGATCGGCGAGCCGCCTGGGCTGAGCGCGCGTGATGAGCGGCGAAGACGGGATGACGATGGCGCGGCACGAGCCTGGCATGCCCGGCGGCGGGCACCTCTCTTCTGGCCGCATCGATGTGCACGCACACTATGTGCCGGCCGGACTGCAGGCATCCGTGCCGCCCGCGCCGATCTTCCGTGGCTTTGCCACCTGGGGGCCTGAGGCAGCGCTGGAGGTGATGGACAGTCAGGGCATTGCGACCGCGATCTTGTCGATGGTGTTGTGGGCCGGGATGTTCGCCGCTCCCGGCGATGCCGCCGCAGCACAGCGGATGGCCCGCTCCTCGAACGAGGCGGCGGTCGAAGCCATCCGCGGCTACCCGGGCCGTTTCGGCGGCTTTGCGCGCCTGCCGCTGCCCGATGTGGACGCTGCCCTGGCTGAGATCGACTATGCGCTCGGGACGCTGCGGCTTGACGGCGTGGCGCTGCTGACCAACCACGAGGGCGTCTATCTCGGTGACCGTCGGCTTGATCCGGTGTTCGACGAACTCAACCGGCGCAAGGCCGTGGTGTTCCTGCATCCGACGCTGCCTGCCTGCGTCGAGCACACCTCGCTTGGCTATGCTCCCTCGCTGATCGAGTTCGTCTTCGACACCACCCGCGCCGTTACGCACCTGGTGCTCAGCGGGACCCTCGAACGCTGCCCGGACCTGACCCTGATCGTCCCGCACGCCGGAGGGACCATCCCGTTCCTGGTAGACAGGATCAGCCTGCTCGCGGCACGGTTCGTGCCCGGCACCACGACGCATGCCCCGGCTGGCGTCGAAGCCTACTTCAAGCGGCTGTACTACGACCTCGCTATCTCGACGAACCCGCACGCGGTTGCCTCGGTCCTGCAGCTCGTCGGCCCGGAGCGCCTGCTGTACGGCAGCGACTGGCCAGCCCTGGACGAAGCCGACGTCCACACCCTGATCCAGGTCCTGGACGGCAACCCGCTCCTGCAACCAGAGGACCGGGCCAGAATCGAACGGCAGAACGCTCTGGAACTGTTTCCGCGACTACGTTAGGCCCTCCGTGCAGCGGTGCCCTTGCTTTGACCGTCCGTTTTCAGGCCGGACATATCCCAAGTTGCCGCGCGATGTGGGAAAGTTCTGGGCGGTCGCTGACCGCTGTTGCCTGTCGCCGGTCGCTGCTGTTGCTGTCAGCGCAGCCCAGCTCGCAATGGTTCAGGCAGCGGCGGCCAAGAGGGTGCCTCGATCGACCCTCGACCCGTCGCGGTCGCCGTAACGCTCGCGCAGTGCCGCCAGGCCGCCAGCTTCTCCGGGCGCATCCGCTGGCGGTTGGTGGTAGCTGATCTTGCCACGTTGGTCATGCTGCGGTCTTCATGATCTTGATAGCCGGGGCTGGGTAGCCGTTGAAGTTGCTGCGGCCTGAGTAGCAGGTGGTGTACGCGCCGGCGTTGCCGATCAGCACCCGGTCGCCGACGAGCGGCATGGGCAGCCACACGCGGTCCAGGATGGTGTCCTGGCTGTCGCAGCTGGGGCCGGTCAGCGTGCAGGGGACCAGCGTCCGGTTCCCGGCGGCGGGGATGGTGACCGGGAAGCGCAGTTCGCGGCCGGATTCCAGCGCTTCGATCAGGCCGTGGAACGCGCCTGTGTCCAGGCTGACCCGCAGCGTGCCGCCGCGCCATGCGGCGCCGATCACCGAGGCGGTCATGATGCCGGCCGAGGCCGCGATCGCCCGCCCGGGTTCGCAGGCCAGCTGGACCGGATAGGGCAGCCGGGCGGCCGCGCCGCGGATCACGGCGGCGTAGTCGGCCAGCGGCGGCGGGTCGGTGTCGTAGCGGACCGGGAACCCGCCGCCCACATCCAGCAGGGCCAGCCGGATCCCGTCGGAGGCCAGGGCGGTCATGATCTGCGCGGCCTGGCGGATCGGGCCGTCCCACGCCCGGGGATCCATGGTCTGGGATCCGACGTGGAAGGCCAGCCCGTACGGGGTCAGGCCCAGTGACCGGGCCAGCCGGGCCAGCCCGGGCGCCTGTGCGGGCGGGATCCCGAACTTGCCCTGATCGCCGACCGTGCTCCCGGCGCCGGTGTCGATCCGCAGTAGTACCGCTGACCCGGGGGCATTCCGGGCGATCTTGTCCAGCTCGGTGTCGCTGTCGGCGGCGAACCGCCACACCCCGGCCTTCCAGGCGCGGGCGATGTCGGCGGCGGGTTTGACCGGATTGGTGAACAGCACCGTCGACGGGTCCGCGCCGGCCCGGATCACCGCTCGGACCTCCGCCCAGGAGGCGGCCTCGAACCGGCATCCGGCCGCGTGCAGGCAGGCCAGCAGCCGGGGATGAGGGTTAGCCTTGACCGCGTAGTGCACCATCACCCCCGGCAACGCGGCGGCCAGTTCCCGGAAGCTGTCTGCGGCCCGCGCGATATCGAGCCGCAGGTACGGGGTAACGGGCCGGGCGACGGCGAGCGACCGGGCCACGCTCCGCCGAGCCGAGGCTTCCATGCCGTACCAGGCCAGGTCCGCGGCGGCCTTGCCGACCGCGAACCCGAGCCATACCCCGCCGGGCAGCGGCCGGGCCAGCCACGCGGCGCCGGCCAGGCAGCCCGGGCGGATCACGAACCCGTCCAGGGCTTCGGCGGCCGCGCACGAGGCCAGCTGCCGTGTCATCGCGTGCCATGTCCCGGCGGCCAGGCGACGCCACCCGGCCAGGTGGGCAGTGGCCCGGCAGGCCGCGGCCGCCGTCTTGGCCCCGACACACCCGTAGAACCCGACGGCCTCACAAACCGTGGCCAGCCCGGCGGCGGCCAGCAGCGACCCGGCGGCCAGGTACCCGGCGGCGAAACCGGCCACAGCCGCAACGGTGCCGCACACCTCGGCCAGCCCGAACCGGGCCCGCCACGCCCCCCACCACCCGGCCGTGGCCGGAGCCTGGCCCGGGTCAGCGGCCCGCGGGCGAGCGGCACCCGCCACATCTCCGGCCGACGCCGACATGGGCCCTGTGCTCCTGGCTGTGAGCGCCGCAGCCGTGACCTGCTGCATGCTCATACTTGATCCCCCCAGCATTCGAGCTTTGTCCCCTCTACAGGTGCGGTACTGCGCCTTGAACGGTCGGAGGTGGCGGCGGGCTGACTGATACGGCGGTCGCGGCCGGCTGCTCTCGCGCGGTGAGGCATTCGATGAGCCCGTTGAAGTGGTGGCCGCGCGGGCAGCTGATCTTGGCGCTTTCCAACGGCCCGTCGGTGGAGTCCATGGTGTACCGGTACTCCACTTCGGCGGGCAGCCCGCACCGTTTGGCGCCGTCGTTGTCCATGTAGGCGGGGCAGTTGAGGAACGTCGCGTGTCTGTCCATTACGCTCTCCTTGGGTGTGCCTGGCACGTGTCAGCGTGGATCCGGGGGTGCATCGCCTGTTCCGCTGATGCGGCCGGTCCAGATCAGCCACGCGGGCAATACGGCGACACCGGTGGCGAACAGCATCAGGTCCGAGAGGTTGTGGTTGCCGGCGCCGTAGGATCCGGCGGTGGCCAGCATCACGAGCGCGATGACGACCGCGCCGCTGACCCATGCGCGGCGCCAGGGGAGCTGTGCGGCCGCGGCGAATGCGAGCATTCCGGCGCCGATCATCGCGAACGCGACGAGCGCGAACGCGGTGGTGATCGTGTCGATGGTGAATGCGATCGAGTTGGTGGCTTGGATCGGGTTGGCATGCGTGGCCATCAGGCGACGGCGCGGTGGCCGCCGAGTTCCGCGACGCTCCCGGTAATCCACAGCAGGGAGCCGGCGCCGGTCGCGAGCGCGCCGGTCCTGGCGAGCGCGCGGTCACGGCCCAGCAGGTTCCGGAGGAAGACCGCGGTCGCGGCCAGGCACAAGAACCCGGCGATCGCGATCGAGGTGTAATACCGCTCCTGCGGCAAGGTTGTGACCAACCACTGGTAGTAGATCCGTATCGCCTGCTGCGGGGGAACGTCCGGTCCTGTCTGCGGCGCCGTGGCCACCGTCACGCCCTTGGTGGCGAGCCAGAACCAGGCCGCGGCGGCGGCGAATGTGGCCGCTCCCAGGTAGGTGAGGATGCGGGGCACATCTGTCTCGTTCACCGCCTGGGCCCGTCCGGCCTCAGCGTTTGCATCGGTGTCCTCCTCGTGGGTCGATGGCTCCACCGTACGGACGGTGCAGCCGGGAGTGCTTCGGGGCTGACTCCGGGATCTGGCTCAGGGCTAGCCCTGATGCAGGGCGCGTGTTTTATGCGCGCATCGCTGCGATGCCAGGCAATGTGCTGATCGTGGACGACCACCCGGGGTTCCACGCCCAGGCCAGGGCCCTGACCGAGCTGAAGCACGTCATCGAGGAGTTGCGTGAGCTGGCGCGCGGGATCCATCCGGCGATCCTCACCGAAGAAGGCCTGCCCGGCGGCCGGGGAATCACTCGCCCGATCAGTCCTCGGCCCCCGGTCCACGTGATCGCCGACTTCGAGGCCGTCGCCTACTTCGTGGTGTCGGAGTCGCTGGCCAACGTCGCGAAATACGCGCATGCCTCCCATGCGCGGGTCGAACTGTGACGCTGCAACGGGTCGCTCCAGATGGCGATCGTTGATGATGGCGTGGGCGGAGCCGACCCGAGCCGGGCTCGGGCCTGCGCGGGCTGGAAGACCGGGTATGCGCGGTGCGCGGCGCCTTCCGCGTCGATAGCCCGTGCGGACAGGGAACCCGTGTCCATGCCGAGCTACCCTGCGATGCCTGAGCAGGCACCAGTGCCGGAACCCGATCCCGCGTCCAGCGCGGCAGCCCGCCTATCAGGGTGATGCTGGCCGACGACTCGGTGCTCTTCCGCGAAGGCTGGCCCGGGTTCTGCGCGGAGCGTCCCGGCACCGGCGCCCTGGTTCTGTCCCAGTACGTCGAGACCCGGCAAACGATCAGGTTGATCAAGCATGCGCCGCAGCGCGTCGGCTACCTGCTGAAGGACCGGGTCTCCGATATCGCCGAATTCGCTGACGCCGTGCGGCGAATCGCATGCGGCGGATCGGTGATCGGCCCCGACGTGGTGGCGCGGCTGCTGCGGCGCCGGGAACAAGGCAGCGTCCTGGACCAGCTCACCGACCGTGAGCGGGACATCCGGGCCCTCATCGCCGAGGGCTGCTCCAACCATGCCTTCTGCCAGCAGCTGTTCCTGTCGCCGAAAACCGTCGAGACCCATGTCGTGTCCATCTTCACCAAGCTGGGCCTGCTGCCTTCGCGCTGCAGCAGGTGCGCAAGCATCAGCCCGGCGGACGGCCAGGTGGTCGAGCAAGATCGCAGCCCGGTCAGCACAGACGGTGATCGCGCGCATCACCGCAACGTGACTCATAGCTCGATCTCGGCCTCGTCAGGTGCTTCAGCCCGCAAGGTGAGTTCGGGCTCGGCCTGAGCTTCCCGCTCGACGCGGACGGCATACTCGGCCTTGGCTTGACGCCCGGCGGTTTCCGCGGCGACACGCTGGGCAGCCTGGCTAACGTGGGCGAGTAGCTCGTCGAGTCGTGCCGCTCGGCCGTCCGGTTCATGATCGGACGCAGCTTCCGGACTGGAGCGTGGAGGTTCACTCTGGTTACCCGGTTCAGCCGGTCCGGGTGGGCCAGCGGCCGGTTCGGGCTCAGGGGCGGGTACGGACCACAGGGTGAGCAGGTGACCGGTTCCGCCGGTCCAGTCCTGGGCGTGGCGGATCTGCTCCGTGGCGGACAGGTCCGCGTCGTCCCGGTCCAGGATGGCCTTGACCACCGCTTTGGGGGAGGCCTGCTGGTAGGGCGGGTGGCCGGGTGGCGCGGTGTTCCCGTGACGATGTGCGCGGTGTTGGAGTCCCGGCCCCTGGTCAGCCCGACGTACAGGGACCGGCGGGAGAGCGTGCCGGTGACCAGCAGGTGGGCGGTGTCCACGGTCCGGCCTTGCCCGACGTGGGTGTTGCCCGCGTGGTCCAGCTCGGCGCTGTCGGCCAGGTACGCGCTAGGGACCAGGAACGGGCTGGTCCAGGTCCCGTCGAGCTCCCGGCGGCGCACCTCAGCGCTGGGCCCCTTCCATCCGGTGATCCTCAGCGTGTCGCAGTTGGACCCGGCGAGCAGCAGGACGTTCTTGCCGCGCAGGCGGTCGGCCAGCTACATGCCCGCCGCGGGTCCATGGCAGCTTCCTCGTTGGCGCCGCGTATCTTGCCGTGCCGGTCGTAGCGACCCAGCTAACCTCCGTAGCTACTGCGCTCCTCAGACCTTTAACTTCTGTAGCTACGGATCTGTGCGGGGTTCGAGTCTTTCCGAGCGCGCCACCCAAACCGCAGGTCAGGGGGGTTGTTCCCAAGAGAAGGCAGCGTCCGGGGCTTCGTGGTATGACCCGCCGTCTCGCAATTTCTCACAGCCCTATGCGATCTTGTGAATCTTCGCGAGCACCGCCTGGCCCTCCTGCCCGGACCGGATGTGGGCCATCCCCTGCGACGTACGGGCGGTGACCGGGCAAATTTCAGAGGTAAGGGACAAACCCGTGTGGCGTCCTGCGGGCCCGCTCATAATTCAGAGGTCGCCCGCATGCTGGCCGTAACGATCCCGTAGCGCTGGCTTCGTAGGCTGGCCCTGCGCGTGGACAGGACGCGCGGGACTGGGGAGTGTCATGCCGCAGCTACTGCCGGATCGGCGGTGCGGGACGGCGCGGGCATCGCCGGGGCGTGCCCGCTGGCTGGCTGGGACGCTGCTCGGCCTCACAATCGTGCTGCTGGCCTTGAGCCTGGTGATCGGGTTCACCGGCGGCGAGACCTGGAACGTGGTATTCGCCTTCATACCGGTCGCGATCGCGTTCGCCGTGGTCGGCGCGCTGGTCGCCGCGCGGACCGGCAATAACCTCGGCTGGTTGCTCCTGGGTACGGGGGCGGGGGCCGCTGTCGTACTGGTTACCCGCGCCTATGCGGAACGGGTGCCCGCCGCCGGGTTGCCCGGCGCGGCCTGGGTGGCCTGGGTCTTCACCGTGGTCTTGTGGGTGACGGCGCCGTTGCTGGTGCTGCCTTTGCTGCTGTTCCCGGACGGCCGCCTGCCCTCGCCGCGGTGGCGGCCGGTGGTGTGGGTGGTGATCATCGACTGGCTCGCCCTGATGGTCTGCCCGGCCCTGTCCGACGTCAACTTCTCCTCGAACTTCCCCAGGCTGCGCGATCCGGTGATGCTCGTCGCGCCGCTCGGGACCGCCTACAACCTCGCCGAGGTCGTCTGGACGCTGGTGTTCTTGGCCGGCGCGGCCGCCATGATCGTCCGTTTCCGGCGATCAGGCTTCGAACAACGGCTCCAGCTGAAGTGGTTCATGTACGCCTCGGCCGTCGCGGCGGTGATCGTCCTGGCCGCCAGCCAGTTCGGCGGCAATGACCCGCTGGCTGCCTTCGAGATCGCCTTCACGCTGATCCCCGCCGCGGTGGGCATCGCGATCTTGAAGTACCGGCTGTATGACATCGACCGGATCATCAGCCGCACCCTGGCCTACGCCATCGTGACCGGGCTGCTGATCGGGGTGTACGCGGGGCTGGTCCTGCTGGCCACGCAGGTGTTCGGGCTCCACACCCCGGTGGCTGTCGCCGCGGCCACGCTCGCCGCAGCGGCGCTGTTCAACCCGCTGCGACGGCGGGTGCAGCACGTAGTAGACCGGCGGTTCAACCGGGTCCGCTACGACGCAGACCAGACAGTGGCCGCGTTCGCGGCGCGACTCCGGGACGCTGTCGACCTGGACCCGGTGCGCACCGACCTGGTGGCGGTGGTGAATAGTGCCGTCGAGCCCGCGCATATCTCAGTGTGGATCGCCGGCGGCGGGCCGGGCCACGCACGAGACACGTAGGTCGCAAGGGACCGGGAGACCTTTCACAGCCGTCTTACGGGCTGATGGGACGGCACCGGACTCAGACGTCGATGTCGGACGCCCGGCGGGCTCCGACCTGGGATTCTGGATAAGGAGCACTGGCTGGACATGCTGGATCGATCTACGGATCTGATGATCAGAGAGGCGCATAGGAGATTCAGCAAAGGTCACCGGCTGCTCTGGGCTGCGGATCCGGCGGTCTGCTGCGCGAGGTAGGCGGCGGCGCGGCGGTCGACCTCGGGGACCGAGTCGGCGTAGTTCCGCAGGGTGGTCGCGCCGCCGCCGCTGTGGCCGAGGCGGGCGGCGGTGTCGCGCAGGTCGAAGCGGCCGACCAGGAGCTGGCTGGCGGTGTAATGCCGCCAGCCCTTGATGCCGAGCTTCACCCCGGCCGCCTCGGCGGCCTCGGCGACCTTGTGCGTGGCCCAGTCCGGGTTCCACGGCCGGGAGTGGGCGGGGTCATTGGAGAACAGGTAAGCGTCATCGCGCAGCTCGACGCCGGACGCGGCCAGCTCGGCCTTGATCTCCTCCAGGTAGGCCGCGATCAGGGCGCAGGTGTCTGGGTCGATGGCCAGCCACCGGTCCTGGTGGGTCTTGGTGTCCTTGCGGACGCGCTGACCGCCCGGACCACGTAGTTGAAGGCGACGTGCACCAGGCCCCGGTCCAGGTCGATGTCGCGGATCTGCAAACCGCACAGCTCGCCGCGGCGCACGCCAGTGAATACCACCAGCCACAGGTACAGGCCCAGGGCGGCGCGGCGCTCGCGGGCCTCGGCGATCACCTTGGCCACGTCGTCCGGCGAGGTGGCCGGGATCGGCTGGCGGATGGTGGCCCGCGGCTTGGCTGACTCGGCGGGGTTGCGGTCGATCCACTCCCACCGCTGCGCGGCGGCGAACGCACCGGACAAGATGCTGTGGATACCGCGGATCGTGCTGGGCTTCATCGGGTGGCAGACGTGCTGACGACACCCGGCCCGGTGGCCATCGTGGCCGGGACCGGGCCGCTTCCGGGCACTGGGCAGCATGCTGTCGAGCGTTCCCGCCCACCATCGCGGTCTGGCCGCGGCGCACGAGGATCAGGCCGTCCGCGGCGAGCGCCTCCAAGGCGCGCCGGATGACGCCTGTCCCCCGGACAGCCCGGATCGGTGTCATTCGTTCCACGGACCGGGTGTGGACTGGGCTAAAACCCTCTCTGAACTGGGACTTTACCCCCATATTCGCCGGAACTTTGCGAGGCGGCCCCTGCGTGCCGGAGCAGCCGCGGGGTCGACCGGCCTTATGCCCGACTATGCCGTTGGTACCGGGGTGTTCCTCACCCAGCAGAGATGGTTTCCGCGGCGACATGCTAGCCATCTACCGGGTGAACAGCATCTTCAGACGGCGTTTGGCCAGTGACCAGGTTGCGTCCGGAGATAAGCTTGGCGCTCATCTTGATCGTCTTGACCGCGCCGGTGGCGCCCGCCTGCAGTGTCAGCCCGACAGCGAAGACGATGACGCCAAGGATGAAGAGCGTGCTCGACCCGAGCATCAGCAGCCCGACGCGGCCCAGGACGTAAGGAGGAGTACAGACCACCGCTCCGATAGCTCCGCCTACCGCGCTGGCAGCCAGCTTGTCGCGCCTTGAATGGGTGGTCTTCATGCCGATGAGCCGAGCCGGCACGGCGACATAGCAGAGCATCATCACGCCGATGACCGCACTCAGGGTGAGCCCGAACCAGAACACCCCCCAGCGGACGACGACCACCGTGGACAAGCCGAGCAGAACGCCAACCACTGCGCCCGATCCCAGGACGATAGCCAGGCGAGACCGGGCCTGGGCGAACGCCGGCCTGATCGCCGGCAGGCCCGGTTGGATGATCGCATACGCGAACACGGCGTTCAAGTAGAAGCTCGCCGCGGTGATCGCGGCAATGCCGAACACGATCGGGATCACCGCCGGCCCGGTCAGCGTATGGAACGACTTGCCGTGCAGCACATGGGCCTTCAGGTCGTACATGGCGGCCCAGATCCACATCGCGGGTAGCACCTGGATCAGGGTGAGCCGCCAGTTGGTGAACAGCAGCTTCACTCCCTCGAAGAGCATCGCGAAGGCGCCGACGGCGAAGGCGAGGGGAGCAAGCCACCGCCGGGAGCGGCTAAGCCGCAGCACCATCTCATCCACAACCGCCTGGTCACTGTCCCTGACGGCTTGGATAAACCGCTCGACCTGTACTCGCGTAATGCGCCGCCGCGCGGATGATCCGCCGTCTGTCCCGGCGCCGGGCAAAACGGGCTGGCTGGAAGCATCATCAACGGAAGGCGACTCCGTAGGCCGCTCGGGTGCATTCCCTTCGATCGTCGCTACACCTTTCACGGGCAGTCGTACGCTGGACGGACCGGAATCCGGTGGAACGAGACGCTCTTAGGGGCGCCGGCCTCGGCTATCGGTCCGCTACGAGCGTAACCCCGGCCAAATGGGGGCCGGATCACCCAGTCGGGGTACAGACGGCAGCCGCCTTGTGCGGCACAGTCGGGGTAGCTAGGAAGGAGCCGATCGTGACCGGACGGACAGCTGAGGCTCCGCCACGGGACGTCAAGTGGCTTACCCAGGATGGGTGATGATGAGCGGTGCTGGCGCTGCTTGGATCGAGGAAGGACCGGTTTGCAGTTGGCACTGTACCGACCCGCGTGCTGACGAGCTACAGCGTGCCTTTGCCATCGCACCACATGAGCGGTTCGGCGGGGCCGCACCGGAACTGCCCGGCGGATGAGAGGCTGCTTGACGGCTCGCTGGCTAGCTGAGGAGACGGCATGCGGGACAGGGGTACATGATCCTCGCGGCGGATGCCGCGGGGACGTCGGCTGTGACGTTCACTGAGCTGATGGATCACGTGGCCCAGGCTTTTGAGGCTCTGGGAGCCGCGATCCTGATCGTCGGCGTGATCTGGTCGTTCCTGCTCGGCGCGATTGCCGTGCGGCGGTCCGGCTGGTCGGCAAGGGCCTACCTGGTACTGCGCCAGGCATTCGGCGGGACCCTGCTGCTCGGACTGGAAATACTCGTCGCTGCTGACCTGATTCGCACCATCGCGGTCGCGCCCACCCTCAACAATGTCCTCCAGCTCGGGCTGATCGTGGTGATCAGGACGTTCCTGAGCTTCTCGCTGGAGACCGAGATCGAGGGCGTTGCGCCGTGGCGGCGGGCGCTGATCGGCGGCGCGGGGACGATCCGCCGGGCTTCGGCCAGCGCGCTGGAGTCCGATACGCCCCCCTGATGCCGGACCGGCAGGCTGGGAACCGTGCCCCGACCTAGATGACGCTGCCAGCTCAGCGCTAACGATGCCGGGAGCACAGGCTGGCCGCGGAGGCGGTTGGTGATCGGCTGGCGGACATGTCGTGACCGTCTTCCTCTTCGGTCAGCAACGCAGCGCCTCGCCATGTTCCTGCAATCTCCTTAGCGACCCTCACCCAGCCGCCGGGCCGTCCTGGTCGCTCGTGCCCTGTCGTTGCTGGCTGCGGCGCACGGCCCCCAGCAGTACCCGCGCGCCGGCACCCAGCAGCGCGATGTCGCCGAGCATCTGGACGATCAGCACCACCCGGGCGGCCTCGGACTTGGGAGTGATGTCCCCGAATCCCACCGTGGAGAAGACTGTCACGGCGAAGTACAGGGCGTCGGTGCGGGTCAGCGGCTGGGTGAAATTCGCCGCAGACGCTCGCTGCATCACGAAATAGGTCGAGGCGAACACCAATAGGTAGAAGGGAAGGATCAAGCCCAGCGCCTCGAACGCTCTGATTCTCGGATAACGCGAGCCGACGATGGACCTGACCTGCCACACCACGATGCCCGTAAAGACCAGCAGTCCGATCAGGATGCGCACCGCGGTGTCGGCGTTCCACGGCTGGTCCAGCGGGAGCACGTAGTACACGACGACCAGCGCGGCCGCGCTCAGGACGCCCCGCAGCACCGCCCGGAAGACCAGGCGCCTCCGCTGGACCGGCAGCAGCTGGTAGTCCGGCTGATCGGTCATGGTCGTCTCCCCTGAAGGCCTGGTGAGGGAGTCACCTGCCGCGTCTAGGTGACGACCCTGTTGACGGTGACGGGCTTCGCCTTCTTGAGCAGGCTCACCCGGATCACCCCGCCTTCTAGGCGGTTCGTGTTCCCCGGTGCAGGGATACGCCGCGGGCTTGCTTCCCAGCCCGCCTCACGGCGACGCAGCTGCCTCCGGCTCGGAGTTAGCACCATCTCTTCCACCAGGGACTTCCACCCCAATCGATCGCCCATGCCGGGCGTACTTAGGGCGGCACCGTTGCGCGCCGCCGCTGGCCCGGCTCTTGCGCCGGGCTCAGCCTTGGGAGGCCCGCCGGCGCACGCCGGGCCACAACCCGCACAGCACGCCGACGAAGGTGGCTCGGGCGGCCGCCCCTCGTCAGCGAAAGGCCGCCTTCCGCTCCCGATTGTCCGGCTCGCGGCCACTGGGTCAATGGCAAGCTAGGCGCTGATGCCGTGGGCCACGTGTCCGTGGTGAGCCGATTCGTGCAGCGTGTTCTCGTCTGCTGCACTCAGGTGCGGCTTGATGTCGAAGGTGACCGTCTTGATGGTTCCGGTGAACGGGAACGGTGCCCGGTTCGCGTAGTTGCGGTCGACGACGCCGCCGTTGTCGCGGCCGATGTCCATGCCCGCGTAGCCGGAGAACCGGAGCGGGACGGTGAAGTCCATCCGGCCCTTGCCGATCTCCTTGGCGTTGGCGAACAGGCGAACGTCGCCGCCGGTAGCGGGCTTGGGCGCGTCGGCGTGGAACTCCAGGCGGACGTTGACCTGGCCGGTGGGCAGGGGGGTATCGGCCTCTTGCCGGTACACCAGCACGCCCATCATCGAGTAGGTGTGCCTGAGCTTGCCGCCTTCGACGAACAGCGAGAAGCCGCCCAGGTGGTCGGCCTCGGCCACGATCACGCCCTCGGCGCCGCCCTCAGGTATTACCAGGTCGGCGGAGATGGCGTAGGAGTGGTTGTAGATCCGGGGGATCATGCCGGACGCGATGTTCTGCACGTCACCGTAATAGGTGTAAGTGGTCTGCGCGGGGATCGGCGGCAGCAGGCCGAAGTAGAAGCTCAGGCTGCCGAGCAGCGG
This sequence comes from uncultured Actinomycetes bacterium, assembly GCA_963742795.1. Lineage (GTDB taxonomy): Bacteria > Actinomycetota > Actinomycetes > Streptosporangiales > Streptosporangiaceae > Palsa-504. Next base: position 50,286 of record CAVUNL010000008.1, on the reverse strand, counting down.
GAGCACCTTGTACTTCTCCGCCTCGGCCCAGAACAGTTCCCGCAGCTCCCTGACCTTCTCCGGGTGCTGCGCCGCGATGTCGTCCGCCTGAGTGAAGTCATCAGGCAGGTAGTACAGCTCCACCGGGTCATCGTCGGGCTGCCATACCCCGGGCGCGAACCTCGCCATCGTCTCCGGAGTCAGGTCCCAGGGGATACGCGGGATCGACTGGGCGAGCCACCAGCCGTCCTTGTACATCGCCCGGTAGCCGGCGATCTCGAAATACTGTTGGGTATGCCTCTCTTCGCCGCTCGGGTCGGCGAAGGTGTGCAGGAAGCTGGTGCCGTGCATCGGCGCCTGGGCGATCCCGTCGAGGTGCGTCGGCTGCGGCAGGCCGGCCAGCTCCAGGATGGTCGGGCCGATGTCGATGCAGTGCGTGAACTGGCTGCGCAGTCCCCCGGCGTCGGTGATCAGCCGGGGATAGCGGATCACCATGCCCTGCCGGGTGCCGCCCAGATGGGAGGCGACCTGCTTGCCCCACTGGAACGGGCAGTTCCCGGCCCAGGCCCACGCCGCCGCGTAGTGCGGGGCGACCAGCTCGCTGCCCCACACGTCTAGCCCGCCGTACTGCTCAATGAGCGCGAGCTGCTGCTCGGGGGTCAGCGGGATGCCGTTCTGCATCGTCAGCTCGTTGAACGAGCCGGTGAGCGCGCCCTCCATGCTGGCGCCGTTATCGCCGAAGATGTAGATCACCAGCGTGTTGTCCAGCTCGCCCATCTCCTCGACCGCGGCGATCACCCGGCCCACGTTCCAGTCGGCGTTCTCGCAGTATCCCGCGTACACCTCCATCTGCCGCGCGTACAGGGCCTTCTGGTCATCGGCCAGGGAATCCCAGGCCGGGAACGCCTCGTTGCGGGGGGTCAGCTTCGCGTCGGCCGGGATGACGCCCAGCCTCTTCTGCCGCTCGAACGTCTCCTCCCGGTAGGCATCCCAGCCGCTGTCGAACTTCCCCTTGTACTTGGCCGCCCACTCCTCCGGCACGTGGTGCGGCGCGTGCGCGCAGCCCGTGGAGAAGTACACGAACCACGGCTTGCCCGCATCCTGGGCGCGCACGTCGCGCAGCCATCCGATCGTCTTGTCGGCCATGTCGTCGGGGAAGTAGTACTTCTTGCCGTCCTTGCCCTGGGGCACCCCGATCGTCTTGTTGTTCTCGGTGATGACCGGATCCCACTGGCCGGACTCACCGCCCAGGAACCCCCAGAAGTAGTCAAAGCCCCATCCGTTCGGCCACCGGCTGAACGGGCCCGCCGCGCCTTGCTGGCCGTCCGGCGTCAGGTGCCATTTGCCGAACGCGGCCGTGCTGTAGCCGTTCATCTGCAGCACCTTCGGGAACGGCGCACTGTCCTCCGGCACGAACGCCGTATAGCCGGGAAAGCCAGAGGACAGCTCGCCGATCGAACCGAAACCGACAGCATGATGGTTACGGCCGGTCAGCAAGGCGGCCCGGGTCGGCGAGCACAGCGCCGTCACGTGGAACCGGTTGTACCTGACACCCTCCTCGGCCATCCGCGACATTCCGGGCGTGCTGATCGGACCGCCGAACGTACTCGGCTGACCGAACCCCGCATCATCGACCAGCACCAGCAGCACGTTGGGCGCCCCCTCAGGCGGCGTGACGTGCCCGATAAGGCCCCAGTCAGGGGCCGAGCCCGCCAGCGTCCGGTTCGCCGTGCCCTTAAACGCCGGATCCGCCATGGGTAGCCTGGTCCGGTCGATCGGTGCATCCGCCACGGCCATGTCCTTTCCCCTGAGTAACCATCGGGAGCCCGCGAGACAACCCCCATCGATAGTCAACCGCCCGGCCTGAACCATGGCATCACCCGCCAGGAGTAATCACACAGCTATGATCTCCAAAATCGCGGGGCTACGCGGCACCCGTGCTGCGACGGCTGGCCCGGCTCCTCACGCCGCCCATGCCACCGCGCCCCGCCACCAGCCCTGGCCGCGGCACCGGCCGGGTTCACCGTCGCCGACCTGACCGCCAAGGCTGGCTCCATAACCGACAGCAGGACTAAACCGCCCGCCAATCGGATACCCGGCGCGTAATTACCCAAAGCGGATGATGCGTCCCATGCCCAACGCCATCACGCTGAGCTTGTGGCTGGAACTACGCCGCCGCTGCTGGCGTCGGTCGCCGTCGGGGCTGTCGCGAGTGGGTCATCGGCGAGTTCGCCGACCACCGCGTCGAGCAGGACATCCACGACCATTCTGACAGCTAAGGAGAACGCTGTGAGCCAGAGTCATCTCGTCATTGACTTCCCGATCAAAGGTCCTGCCATCGCCAAGGCGCTACCCGAAGAGCTGCCCTCGCTGATGCCCGATCTCGCAAGAGCGCAGGACGATCTCGGTACCGTGCATTTCTCCCGGTTCATGGTCGAGGGAGACGAGAAGCTTCTCTTCCTTTCGGACATCGACGGCGAGACCGACGAGCACATTGAGCGGCTCGTGGAGAGTGCCGGGCCGGTGTTTGACGCCATCTTCACATACGTGGATAACCCTCCGCCCATGCCCGTGGCTGATAACCCTGAGATCGTCACCAAATGGCTGAAGCGGCATGTCCGCGAGCCTCTAGACACGTACTTTGCTTACGAGGACGCTTCGGTTCAGGACATCAAGGCATGCGCGCGCGCGGCGGGCTTTACGGGCAATACCACGCAGGGCACCTTGATGACGTACATAGCCTTCAAGTCACGTGTGCAAGCCGTTGGCGTGAAGCTGGTCGCCGGGGCCCTGGTAGGAGACAAGGGACACAAAGCGTCGGATTCCATCGGGACGCTGCATGTCGCCCACTGGGTGCCCTTTGAGCACAACCACATAGGGTTCTTCACGGTCTTCGACGGTGATATGGAGAAGTACTTCCAGGACTTTGCAGACAAGACCTCCTTCGTCTTCAATGCTCTCTTTCCGCGTGTCGTTGGCGGGCCGCCTACTCCGGTGGAAAAGAACGCCCAGGCGTTCTATCAGTGGGGACTGGAAAACAACTATCCGCCGATCGGGTTTTACAGCGCCTATCCAGGCCTGTCGGTTCAAGACATCAAAGCCCTGCTGGCCGATCGCAAGTCACCGCCGGCCACCGCTGGCTAGGACTAGTCGTCACGTGGTGACGAACCGTAATCAGCTCCGAGTTGGGCGCTGGCCAGGGAGTACAACTCACAAGGAGCACCGGCGATGAAGGGCCCGGGGGTTCTTCGCCGGTTGCTTGGCCGAAGGCGGCATGAACCTTCGGGGACCGATGGCGGTTCGGCGGCCGCGGAAGAGTCGGCGTTCGACCTCGCTGACATTCAGGGGTTCATTCTCCGCGGTTACAGAATGCCGATGGTGCGGCATTTCTTGTTGACGGTAGGAACTCCGGCACAAGCGCGCAGGCAACTCGGACGGCTCGTGAGCGGCGACGAATCCGACGTCCCGCAAATCACCACGGCCGAGGACTGGCACGTGGGGTTCGCGCCCGGACCGGGAGACGATCCCGCGGCCGCCCCGCGTCGCAAGCCAGACTATTGCCTCAACATCGGTGTCACGTGGCCCGGGCTGGTGGCGCTCGAGATGGAGGAACGCGTCCCGGCGCTGTCGTTCAAGTCATTTGGCGCGTTCATCGAAGGAGCCGCGCAACGAGCGGAGTCGGTCGGAGAAACTGGGCCAAGCTCGCCCGGGAACTGGATTGCCGGTTTCGGAGAAGGGCACGATCACGTCCTGGTGACGCTGCACGCCATCAGCCCGGAAGCGATGGAGGGCTACAGCGACAGGGTGCGCGCCTGGTTTGCCGAAGGAGATGCCTTTCGGGAAATCTGGCGCCAGGACGGGATGGCGCTGATGGAGATGCAAGATGGCAAACCCGTGCCTACTGCCAAAGTTCACTTCGGATATACCGACGGAATCAGTACGCCCGCCATTCGCGGCGGCCCGGAACAATATCCCCCCGATCACCAGCGGCCCTGCGAGCCATGGCTCTTCGTCTTGCGGGAAGAAGCGGGGAACTACGACGTACCCGAGCCGCGAGAACTCGGCCTGAACGGCAGCTTTGCAGTTTTCAAGAAGGTCGAGACTGACGTCGTGGGCTTTGAGGACTTCTTGCAGTCGAACAAGGACAAGATCGATCCCGAACTGCTGGCCGCAAAGATGCTGGGGCGATGGCGCAACGGCGTTCCTCTCGCCTTGTCACCGGACACGGATAGCCCTGCGGGGGGGATATCGCCCGAACAGCTGAACAATTTCGAGTATGTAGATGCCGATGGCACGGGAGATCCGAAGGGGATCCGCTGTCCCGTCGGCGCACACATACGCCGCGTCAATCCACGAGGCCAGCCAGTTGCGGGCCAGGGGCTGCCCGGCGGCAGCAACAATTCCCACCGGCTGATTCGTCGCGGTCTGCCGTACGGACCGGCCTATGACCGAAGGAAGCCCTACGATGGCATCGAGCGCGGGATGCTCTTTCATTTCATCAACTCGAATATCGAAAACCAATACGAGTTCGTGCTGCGGCAGTGGGTCAATGACAGCGAATTCGCCGGGGCCGTCAGGCTTCACCCGAAGTCGAAAGATCCGCTGATCGGCACCCAGAATCCAGCAGAGAGCATTTTCGTCATACCGCAGGCAAATGGAGGCCCGCCGATCGAGGTTACGGGTCTCTCGAGCTTCGTTACGACCAAAGCCGCTGCGTACGTGTTTCTGCCGAGCATAACGGCCATCAAATTTATCGCCAACTTGGGAGAAGGCGTGTAATTCGCCGCCAAGAACGGGAGCTTCCATGCTGTTCCTGACGCAACTGTTTGGCGGGACCGGCAGCGACCGACACCACAGCACACGCTCGACCTGCACCGCCGCAGGCTTCACCCGCGTCTCGCCGCCCGCCCCGCGCTGGCTGAGCGCCCGCATGGCCACCTTTTTCGAGTGATCATGACGCACGACGCTCCACGGCTTGCCCCGGTTCACAATGTTAGGAGGGGCCTACGTCTTGCTGCCCGGTCCGCGGACGCTCCGCTCGCTCGGCAATGCCTTATCAGCGCGCATCACACGCATCAGGCTCTGCCTCAGAGCCTGGTACCTCGTCGCTCGCGATCATGCGGGAGCGGCAGCCATGATGCTGGCCGAGTACATCGTCTTGTTCGTGCTCGTCGCGACGACGGGGGCCGGCCTGCCGGGCCCGGGTGACGCGTCGCTGATTGCCGCAGGGACGCTGGCCGGAGAGGGCCGGCTCAATGTCGCCATCGTGCTGGCCGTATCCGCGGCAGCCTGGATGCTCGGTTCGGTAGTTGGATATGAGATCGGTTTCCGCAAGGGACGCTGGCTGCTCGACCACCCGGGACGGCTGGAAAAAAGGCGGCTGGAACTGCTCGCTAAGGGCGACCGTGCCTTCGGCCGTCACACCTTCCTCGCATCGGTGATGATGCCGGCCTATGTGTCCGGGATCTTCCGGGTGTCATTCCCGATATTCCTGCTCGGAGCGCTGGTCTCTGGCATCTTTTGGGTCGGAATGTACGTCGGGCTTTCCTACTTCCTCGGCCCGGAGGTCGCGGAGCGCATCGGAGATGCCGGGACCGGCGTGCTGCTCGGCGTGCTGGTGATCGTCGCCGTCGGGCTGGGGATCAGGGCCGCGTACTCGCGGTGGCGGGCTGCCCGGCACGAACGCTCGGTGTGAGCCGGTCCTCGCGCCTGGCGGACATACGGTCCAGCCAGGTCCGCCAGAATACGGGATGGCGCCGCCACAGCAATCCGGCATCCGGCGTGATCCGCTCGCCTGGCCTGGGATCGGATGGACAGCCATCAATAGAGCCTGGCGCGCGGCGGTGGCAGGATTACCCGTCCTGGATGATCTGGAGCGCCGGGCGCGGGTGAGATCGTGGGCGAGCTTAGCAGCGTCGGGCTAGGAGGAGGCCAGGCATGACGGCGGAGATGGGGCCGGGCGAGGCACGCGAGGTGGCGGTCACGATTCGGCCGTACTCCCCGCAGGCCGCCGTGCTCAACGGCACCTGGGCGCCCCCGCCCGTGACCCGCGCATGACCCCGCATGGTCTGCCGCCGCGGTTGAGATGAAACTCCGCATCCCAGCGAGGCGGGACACGCTGGGCAAGGACGCCGTCGCTGGCCTGGTGCTCGGCGTGGAGAGCGTTCCTGACGGCCTGGCCGCTGGTCTGCTCGCCGGGGTCAACCCTATTGCGGGCCTTTACGCGTACCTATTCGGCACGATCGGCGGCTCATTTTTCACTAGCTCGGCCTTCATGGCCGTGCAGGCCACCGGGGCCATGGCCATCGTCGTCGCCGACGTCCCGGCGGTTCACTCCGCTGATGACCCGGCTCGGGCCTTGTTCACCTTGTCGCTGCTTACCGGCGTGGTGATGCTCGCGGCGGGGTTCCTGCGACTCGGCTCGGTGCTGCGGTTCGTGTCCAACGCGGTGATGGTGGGATTCATCAGCGCGGTCGGCGTCAACATCATCCTCGGCCAGCTGGCCAACCTCACCGGCTACAAAGCGGAAGGGGCAAACCGCGTCGTCCGCGCCATCAACACTCTGGTCCACCCGGGCGAGCTCCACCTGCAGTCCCTGGCGATCGGGGTCGTGACGATCGCGCTGATACTTGTGCTCGAGCGCACCAGGCTCGGCCCGCTGGGGCTGGTGCTGGCGGTCATCGTCGCCTCGGCCGGCGTGGCCGTGCTGGGATGGCATGGCGTGGCGACCGTCAGCGATCTCAGTAAGATCCCCCGCGCGCTGCCGCTGCCCGAGGCTCCGATGCTCCGGCTGGTCCCTTCGCTTTTGGTTCCAGCGGTGTCCCTTGCCTTCGTGGGACTAATCCAGGGGGCAGCTATTTCGGCCAACTTCCCCAACCCCGACGGCCGCTACCCCGACGCGTCCCGTGACTTCATCGGGCAGGGCGCAGCGAACGTGATCGCCGGGATCTTCCGCGGGATGCCGGTGGGCGGGTCCATGTCGGCCACGTCGCTGAACAAGTCCGCGGGCGCCCGGTCGCGCATCGCCCTGATGATCGCCGGCGTGGTGATGGCGGTGGTGATCCTCGCCTTCGCCGGCCTGGTCGGCCACATCGCCATGCCGGCCCTGGCCGGCCTGCTCATGCTGGTCGGCTTCCGGACCATCAAGCCGGACGATCTTCGGTCGGTGTGGAAGACCGGCACCGTGCAGAAGGCGGTGCTGGCGACCACCTTCGTGCTCACCATGGTCATCCCGTTGCAGTACGCGGTGCTCGCCGGGGTGGGGCTGTCAGTGATCTTGCACGTCGTGCGGCAGTCGAACCAGATCACCATCAAGCGCTGGCGGCTCGACCCGGACGGGAACCTCATCGAGACCGACCCGCCGGCCCGGTTGCCCGCCAATGAGGTGGTCGTGCTCCAGCCCTACGGGAGCCTGTTCTTCGCCGCCGCGCCGGCACTCGAGTCACAGCTCCCGGCCCCGGCTGACGCCGTCGGCAATTCCGTGGTGATCCTCCGGCTGCGGGGACGCACCGACCTCGGCACCACCTTCATGGACGTCCTGCGCCGCTACGCCCAAACCCTCACAGCTACCGGCAGTAAGCTCGTCATCGTCTCGGCCAGCGAGCGGATCCAAGAACAGCTCCGCGTGACCGGCGTCACCGACCTGATCATCCCGGAGAACATCTACACCGGCGATGAGCGGGTAGGCGCTACCCTCAAGCGCGCCTACGCAGACGCAACAGCATGGATAGAACAGAACCAGCACGCCACCGGGACCGATGCGCGGTGACTGCGGGGTCGGCGCGAGCGCGCGGCAGGACTCGATGCTCCCTCTGACCATGGCCGGGCCGTCGTGTTCAGAGCTGACCGAGAGGCCGTACGGGTAGATCTCGATGTCAGGCGCGATGTGCTTGTCGGCTTCGGCTCGAGCTCAAACGTCACCGCCATCCTGCCCCTGCTTGTGCTTGAAGTGCCTGATCGTCAAAGCCGCGAGCGTCGGGGATGACAGCGAGGTGAGGGCTGGACCAAGGCGGCTGGGCATTACCCGGCGCGGGTGAGGCACCAGCGTGCAGGCAGGAGAATACTGAGTTCACGCCGTGCCTGAGCTAGGGGGCGAAATGACGCTCGAGGTTGGTTCGACGCGGCATGCTGCTAGCGGCATTGATCGCGGACGGTCGGCCTGGGGCCAGACAGCGGAACCTGCGCCGGTGCCCCCCAGCGGACAAATCGTGGGCTAATGGCGTCCGCCGGGCAGGACGAAGAGTCGCCGGGAGTCGCCGCGGACGACAGGCACGGGCAGCGTGTCCGGCGTGGCATCGAGGTCGCCAAGGGGAAGTATGCCGGCTCATCGGCTGAGCATCTGTGGCGCCGGCTGGGATCGATGGATTTCATCAACCGGGGCATTCTCTTCGCCGCCACGCTGTTCTTGTGCTTCTTCCCGTTCCTGATCGTCGCCAATGCCCTGGCCGGCCGGTCGGCGGCCAGCGGGCTGGCCCGGCACCTGGGCCTGAACCAGCAGGCCGCCGCTGATGTCGGCGGCCTGTTCACCTCCTCGGCTGCCACCTCCAGCGCCGTCACCGGGACCGCCTGGGTGTTCTTCATCCTGGGCGGTATCGCTGCGGCGGCGGCGATTCAGGAGCTGTACGAGCGGGCCTTCGAGCTGGACCGCCGGGGGGCCAGGGACATGCTCCGCGGGCTGATCTGGCTGGCCGTGCTGGTGGGCTGCTCGGTCCTGGCCGGCTGGGCCGGGCCCGGGCTGCGCAGCGCGGGCGGTCCGGTCTTGCTCGCGGTCATCGGCCTGGTGGTATTCACCGGCTTTTGGTGGTTCACGATCTGGTTCCTGCTGGCGGGACGGATCTCCTGGCGGGACCTGTTCCCGGCCGCCGTCGCCACGGCCGTGTTCTGGGTGGGCATGGAGGCAGTCTTCTCGGTCGTCTTCTCCGGCATCGTGACGTCGGATGACAAGAAGTACGGGCCGATCGGTGTGGTCTTTGCGCTCATGTCCTGGCTGATCGCCATCGGGGTCGTGATCATCCTGGGCGCGGTGGCAGGCATCGTGTGGCAGGAGCGGAACCTGTCGTTCAGGGCTGCCCTCAAGAAACTGCGGCGGAACCGGAGCACGGCGTGAACCACGAGATCCTGACCGATCGGCGAGCGATCCGAGCACGCTCACCGCACCGATGATCACGGGTCAAGACACCCTCGGCCCGCCGCGTCCCAGGCACCGCGATCAGATGGCTCCGGCCGGACATGCTTTCCCGGTCTCGATGGACCACTTCCCCAGGCGACCCGGGTCGCGGCACTCATACCGGCCCGGCGCCGCCAGGTTTACCCTGCCTGGGTGATGCCCGGGCGCCACCCGCAGCCGAGAATGGGCGTGAGCGCCACGTGCAGGGAGGGCAGGTGACGTGACGATACGTTCCCGCCTATCTCAGCTCAATAAGGATCCGTGGTATCGCGGGCCCTTAAGCCGCCGCGGCGCCCGAAGGGAGTGGCCATGACGGTGACGGATGGTAGAAGGTCTGGTGCGCGGGCGTCGGGCCGGGGTGCGGCGCGGGCTGCGGCGGTGGAGCAGCTGAGCCGGGCGGACCGGGTGGCCCGCGGCAAGGACGCCCGGGCGGTGGCCCCGCTGGACTCGCACGCCGAGTTCCGGCCGGGCCGGTCACGCGACCCGGTCGGGCTGCTGCTGGGCCAGGCGCAGTCGCGGGTGCCGGAGCTGGTGCCGGTGCGGCATGGGCGGATGCTGGTGTCGGCGTTCACGTTCTACCGGGGTGCTGCGCTGCCGATGGCGGCGGACCTGGCCGGCACGCCCTCGTCGGGGCTGCGGGTGCAGCTGTGCGGGGACGCGCACCTGTCCAACTTCGGCGCGTTCGCCTCGCCGGAACGGCGCCTGGTCTTCGACATCAACGACTTCGACGAGACCCTGCCCGGCCCGTTCGAGTGGGATGTCAAGCGGCTGGCCGCGAGCTTTGCCGTGGCCGGACGGGACAACGGGTTCCCGGCCAAGGCCCGCCGCAAGATCGTCCTGGCGGCGGCCGAAGGCTACCGCACCGCGATGCGCGCCTTCGCGGAGCAGCCGTTGCTGGCGGTCTGGTATGCGCACCTGGACATCGAGCCGGCCCTGAGCGAGTTCCGGTCGCAGATGAAGGCGAAAAGGTTCAAGGCCACCGAAAAGCTGCTGGCCAAGGCGCACACCAGCGACAGCACGAAGGCGCTGGACAAGCTGACCACCGTGGCGAAGGGCGGCGGCAGATCATCAGCGACCCCCCGCTGATCGTTCCGGTCGAAGAGGTCTTCAGCGATGTGCAGGCCAGCGCGATTTACGAGCAAATCCGCACCGTGCTGGGAAAGTACGGGCGCACCCTGCAGTCCGACCGGCGGCACCTGCTCGAGCAGTTCACCCTGGTCCAGATGGCCCGTAAGGTCGTCGGGGTCGGCAGCGTCGGCACCCGCGCCTGGATCTTGCTGATGGACGCCGCAGACGGCGACGAACCGCTGTTCCTGCAGGCCAAGGAGGCCCAGCCCTCCGTCCTGGCCGAGTACGCCGGGCGCAGCCAGCACGACAACCAGGGCGAGCGCGTCGTGGCCGGGCAGCACCTGATGCAGGCCCAAAGCGACATCTTCCTCGGCTGGACCCGCGCTCCCGGCCCCGATGGGGTGGACCGCGACTTCTACGTCCGCCAGCTGCGGGACTGGAAATTCTCCTTCCCGATCGAGGCGATGATCCCCGCCGGCATGACCGTCTACGCCCGGCAGTGCGGGTGGACCCTGGCCCGGGCGCACGCCCGCTCCGGTGACCGCATTGCCCTGGCCGCCTACCTCGGCGGCTCCGGCAAGTTCGATGAGGCGATCGCCGACTTCGCCGAGACCTACGCCGACCAGAACGAACGCGACTACGCCGCGCTCCAGGCCGCCGTGAAGGACGGCAAGGTTGAGTCCGCGACGGAGATCTAAGATGACACCCGGCGCCGCGCACCCCGGGCGGAACGCGGTCGTGTCCGAGGTGGCGCGAGCCCAGAGGCCAGGCGCCGCAGGCGCCGGCGGAACTTCGGTGGCCGGGGAAGCAGGCACCGCCGGTGAGTGAGGCGGCTGCTGCCCCGGCCGATCCGGGCGCGACGATCCGGAGCAAGAGCTACCGCGTCCTGCTCGTCCTGGCCGCGCTGATCGGCGTGCTGGTCTCGTTCGCCTCCTGGTGCTTCCTGGAACTGGTCCACTGGATCCAGCACGAGGTGTACCAGCACCTGCCCAGCGGGCTGGGACTGCATCCCGTCCCCTGGTGGTGGCCGCTGCCGGTGCTGGCGGTGGCCGGGGTGCTGACGGCCGTCGCGATCATCCGCCTGCCCGGCCGCGGCGGGCACATCCCCTACGAGGGGATCAAGGCCGGCGCCACCAAGCCGGCCGAGCTGCCGGGCATCTTGCTGGCCGCGCTGGCCACCCTCGGCCTGGGCCTGGTGCTGGGACCAGAAGCCCCGCTCATCGCCTTGGGCAGCGGCCTGGCCATCCTGGCCGTGCGGCGGGTGAAGAAAGACGCCCCCGACCAGGTCATGGCGGTGCTCGCCGCGAGCGCGGCGTTCGCCGCGATCGCCACGGTCTTCGGCTCGCCGGTCATCGGCGCGATCATCCTGATCGAGGCCGCCGGGCTCGGCGGGCCGATGCTGCCGCTGATCTTGCTGCCGGGCCTGATGTCCGCCGGGATCGGCTCGGTCGTCTTCATCGGCATGGGCCACTGGACCGGGCTCAGCTCCAGCGCCTACTCGCTGGGCCCCCTCTCGCTGCCCGCGTTCTCCACGCTGACCGCCGCCGAGTTCGGCTGGGCCATCGTGCTCGCGTTCACCGCCGCCCTGGCCACCTTGGCGATCATCGATCTGGCCCGCTGGTCGGCGGGTGTGGTCGCCCGGCGGCCGTGGCTGCTGCTGCCGGCTGCCGCCCTGGCCGTCGGCGGCCTGGCGATCGGGTTCGCCCAGATCACCCACCAGCCAGCGGACACCGTGCTGTTCTCCGGCCAGGACGCCTTCAGTTCCCTGATCAAACAGGGCTCCGCCCTGTCCCTGTCCACCCTGGCGTTCCTGCTCCTGTTCAAGGGCCTGGCCTGGAGCATCTCGCTGGGCAACTTCCGGGGCGGCCCGACCTTCCCGGCCCTGTTCATCGGCGCGGCCGGGGGCCTGCTCGCCGCGCACCTGCCCGGGTTCTCCGAGACCCCCGCCGTGGCCGTGCTGATGGCCGCCGCGGCCGTGTCCATCCTCGAACTCCCGCTGTCAGCAATCATCATCACCCTGCTGCTGACCTCCAAAGCCGGAATCGCCACCGGCCCGCTGATCATCGTCGCCGTCGTGGTCGCCTACCTCACCATCAAGACACTGTCCAGGACCCGCGCCGCCGCCACGCCCACCCCGCCGGCCGCCGCCCCGCAACCCGCCGCACCCTCGCACAGCACCGCAACGGCAAACCCAGGCGACGGTCAGACGTAACCACCGAGCATCATGACACGGCCAGAGACCTTGATGCTGGCACCGGGTGATGACCTTGATGCCTTTGGCCTCGAACGCCTGGCCCAGTACCGGCTCGCCTGCCACGGACCGGGAGCGCAGCCACGGCGCACCCCCCAGGCCGGATCGTAGGGACCGTGGCCCGGTATCTCCAAGTATGCCCCGCCCGGACCCGTGCACGAAGACGCGGCAAATGTCGGCGTCGTAATCATGCATGGGAATCTGCGTCTGGGCGCCATTCTCGTCGAACAAGCAGAGCATCATGCGTCGGCGACCCGGAGGCCACGGCCAAGTTCGTCCCGGCGTCGGTGACCGTCGCGGCCAGCGGGAACTGGCTACCCGGGAGCATGTCCTGGACGTGGGTGGCCCAGCGCGATCACAATGTGCCGAACCAGGGGCTCAAGAAGGCCACAGCACTTTCATAAGGGCCTGGAAGCAATACGTAATCATCCCAGAGGGGTAATAACTCCGATTGCGGCCTAATAACTGATCTGCCTTTATGAACGAGAGGGTGAATACAAACAAGATAGTCATCTGCGTCGGCCTCGCCCTGGGTTATCGGAGTCCGCGTACCGATAAGTATGGTCTGGTCCTACGCACGGTGCGGTTGCACTGCAGACCCAAGACTTGAAACAGTTTTCGCATGAATGGGAAGCCGGCGATCGGTCAGTAACTCAACAGCTTCCTGGCTGGCGGGGCTGGAGGTCATCTGACTTACCCGTGCTGGGTGATGCGGCTGATTCGCCCCTACGCGGATACTGAGTCTGCGCTGGGCGCAGGACCCATTAGCCGGCCGCTGCCGGCGACCTCACTGGCGCAAAGGAGACGCCATGCCGCTCGCCTCAAGTTCCTACTCCTATCCGCTGCTGGGCGCGTTCTGGACGATCTTCATGATCTTCCTGTGGGTGATCTGGATCTGGGTCTTGATCTGGGTCTTCATCGACATCTTCCGCAGCCAGGACCTGTCCGGCTGGGCCAAGGCCCTGTGGTTCTTGTTCGTGCTGTTCATCCCGGTCATCGGCGTGCTGGTGTACCTGATCGCCCGCGGCGACTCGATGAACGAGCGGGCCGCGCAGCAGGCCCGACAGCAGGACCAGGAGTTCCGCAGCTACGTCCAGCAGGCCGCGGCGGACTCACCGGCCAACACGGCGGACCAGCTGGCCAAGCTAGCCGACCTCCGCGACCGGGGAGTTATCTCCGCTCAGGAGTTCGAGCACCAGAAGGCCAAGGTCCTGGCGGCCTGACCCGGCTGGCGCACTACGCTGCGGCCTGACCCGGCTGGCGGCCTGTGCCAGCGTGGGCGCTGGCCGGCCGCGGTGCGCAGGTAGCGCAGCACCGCTGGCCAGAGGCCGCTTGCCCATGACGGCGGCTCCTTGGGAGTCCGCATCTCTCAGCCGCACAGGCGGCCGCCGGTCCTAGCCAGAGCCCTGTGTCAGTCTGATCTGGGAAGCGGTGAGTCTGATGACAACAGATCAGGTCTTGTCCGGGGTCGGCCTGATCCTGGTCCTCGCGGTCGGTTCTCAGGTGCTGGCGAGCCGCCTGCGGATCCCGGCACTGATCATCTTGCTGCCGGCTGGCTTCATTGCAGGCGCGCTCACCAGCGACGTTAACCCAGAGCTGCTGCTCGGGGCGGCGTTCCAGCCGCTGGTGTCGCTGGCGGTGGCCGTCATCCTTTACGACGCCGGGCTCGGGCTGGAGCTTAGCAAGCTGCGCGGGCACACCCGCCGCGTGGTGATCCGGCTGATCACCTGGGGAGTCGCGATCACCTGGGCGTTCGCGGCGGCGTTCGCGGCGCTGCTGCTGGGAATGTCCACCGGGGCGGCGCTGATGACGGGCGCCATCCTGGTGGTGTCCGGGCCGACGGTAATCGCGCCGCTGTTGCGCTTTGTCCGGCCGACGGAACGGCTGCGGCGGGTGCTTGCCTGGGAAGGGTCGCTGATCGACCCGGTCGGCGGCATCCTGGGGGCGGTGGTGTACGCGGCCGTGGCGGCAGGCGTCCATAAGGGCCTGGCCTATCAGCTTGGAGAGTTCCTGATCACCGTCGGGATCGGCCTCGCCGGGGCTGTCATCGGCATCGCGCTGCTGTGGTTCCTGCTGCGTAAGCTCCGGCTCGGCGAGGTGCTGGGCACCTCCGCCCAGCTGGCCTGCGTGGTCGGCGTGGCCGCCGCGTGCGACATAGCGCGCGAGGACGCTGGGCTGCTAGCGGCCATCGTTATGGGGCTGGCGGTGGCGAACATGGATGGCTTCGACGTCCCCGCCCGGCGGCCGTTCTTCGAGACGCTGGTGCAGCTGATTATCGGGGTGCTGTTCGTGTCCATCTCCGCTACCGTCACCCCGGCGTCGCTCAGCCATCTGGTGCTGCCGACGCTTGGGCTGGTGGCCGTCCTGGTGCTGATCACGCGGCCGCTGGTGGCATTCCTGGCCACCCTCCGGACCGACCTGACCAGGGGGGAACGTGAGTTCACCGGGTGGATGGCCCCGCGCGGCATCGTCGCGGCGGCCACCGCGTCGACGTTCTCGGCGCAGCTAGCCGCCAAGCACGTCGGCGGCGCCTCGAAGATCCTTCCGGTCACGTTCCTGGTGATCGTCGCCACGGTCGCCGTGTACGGCCTGACGGCGGTGCCGGTCGCCCGGCGGGTCGGTGTCACCCGCCCGTCCCGTACCCGGCCGCTGCTGGTCGGCGGGCAGGCCTGGGCGGTCGAGCTGGCGTGCGCCCTGGCCTCGGCGGACCTGGACGTGCTGATGTGGGCCGGGCTCGACGAGCAGCGCGAGGCGGTCAGGCGAGCTGGCCTGGAACTGGCGCCGGGGGAGTTGCTGGCCTCGGCCACCGCCCGCGGCGCGGAGCTCGAGGGCATTACCGCGGTGCTCCTGCTCACCGATGAGGACGATTTCAACGCCCTGGCCGCCGCGGAATTGGCAGGCGCTGCCGACGGCCCGGTCTACCGGCTCGGCGCCCGCCTCCCCAGCCACGGCGTGGTCGCACCGTATACCGGCGGTGAGATCCTGTTCGGCACCAGCCTGACCGGGTATGACATTGGCCACCGCTACGCCGCCGGAGCACGGATCTTCACCCGTCCGGCGGACAGCGGGATCCCCGCCGGCAGCGATCTGCTGTTCCTGGTCCGGGCCAACGGCATCCTGGCGCCGATCACCCAGACGTCCATCCCTCCGCTGGAAGAGGGTGACACCATGATCCTCCTGAGCCCCGCGACAGCAGTTTCGTAATCTTGTATGTCCCGTGAGTGAGATCAGATCAGCTCAAGCTGCCGGGCCCGGCGGACCGCCTCGCCGCGGCGAGAGGCCCCCAGCTTGCGGTAGCTGCTCTTGAGGTGTGCCTTGACCGTGTTGATGGAGATGCACATCTCGCTGGCAATCTCAGCGGTGTTCAGCATGCCTGACACGTGCCGCAGTACCTCCAGTTCGCGTCCGGTGAGCGGCTCGACCACCAGAACCGTGGCTTCCGGGGACAAGCCTGACGGGGCCTGGGGCTGATCGAGGCGCCGGGCCGATGGGAACAGACGCCGCTGGATGCCGGACAGTTCAGGATCACGCCGCAGTACCGGCCCAATCCAGCCCTGCTCCAACACGAACGGCAGCCTTAGCTGCTCATGCTCAGCCAGCCGCAGCGCGCGCACGAGCGACCGGCGGCCTCGCGCGCGGTCGCCGCCGTCGTAGCTTAGCCGAGCGTCAGCCAGACACGCTTGCACGCGCACCCGTTCGGGCTCCTCGCTCCGGGCCGGCCGCGTGGATGCGAGCACCAGCCTTGCGTTCTGGCCGTTCCCGGCGGCCAGCCATGCGTGCGCGAGCGCGGCTGCCGCCTCTGGCGAGCTATCGCCGCCGGCCCGTCCGGCCGCGGCGACCGCAGCCGAGATATCGCCGGCCGCCACGCAGGCCCGGGATTCGACCAGGCTCAGCCGCTGGTCGAGCCATGCCGGGACAGACCACCCAGACCGTGCCCTGGCTACCATCTGCGCGGCCGCTTCGCCGTCCCCCTTAGCCAGCCCAGTACACGCCGCTATCAGGCAGGCTACCGCCTCGATCATTTTGTCCGGGCTGACACTAAGCGCGGTTTCCAGCTGCTTGAGCAGCCGTCCGACCATCGGCAGCTCATCCCGTTCCAGGTGCACCCAGGCGAGCCCGGCGACCGCCGCGGGGCCCGGATGCGGAGGCGGCCGCTGCTCGTTGGCGGCCAAGGCCACTGTGCCCTGGCCAGCCAGCTCTGCAGCATGGCACAGTCGGCCGCGCAAGGCCTCCACCAGCGCGAGATGCCCGAGGCAGGCGGCCCGTTCGTGCTCTCCGCCCGGACTGGCCGCGGCGGCCATACCAGCATCGAGGAAGCGGGCCGCCTCGTCGAGATGGCCCAGCCACAGCTCGACGACCCCGCGGTCGGCGAGTACCCGCGCCCTGATTTCCGGGTGCCGGGCGAGCTTGTCCTCCGGCATCCGGCTGACCAGCGCCTCGGCCCCGGAGACGGCCGCCGCCGCCCCCACGAGGTCGCCGGTGCGGCGGGAAGCGGCGAGGCGGATCACCGCGGCAGCAAGCCGGCACGCGGCCGCCTCATCGGCGGGAAGGGGAGCAAGCATGCCTTCGCCGACCTCCAGCGCGGCGGCGAAGGAGTCATACCGGCCAGCGGCCAGCTCGATCGCGGCGGCGACGAGGTACGGGTGCGGCCCCGCCCAGGCTTCGCCGTGCGGCATGCGCCGGAACTCCCGGGCCAGGGACGGAATGCCCCGCGGCTCGATGATCTCGATGATCGCTAGAGCATTGATGACCATTGTGGCGGCAAGCTGCCAGTCACCGGCCTGCGAGGCGTGCTGCACCGCAGCGGCGACCATACCGTTCCGCTCGTACCACTGGGCAGCCCGCCGGTGCACAGCGGCCATCCGGTCCGGGTGCTGGCACCTTAGCTTCAGCCGCAGCACCTCTGCGAACAACGTGTGGTAGCGATACCACCCGCACCCGGTCGGCTGCACGAACGCGTTCGCGCGAGCCGCTGCCGACAAAATCGCACCGGCTTGCTCGTTGCCGGTCAGTAGGCTGGCCGCTTCGGCATTGACGTGGTCCAGTATGGACGTGCTCAGCAGCACTTCTCGGACCTCAGAAGGAGCGGCCTTGAGAACCTCTTCCACCAGGTAGCCGGTCAGGGCGTTATCCTCGGTGATCAGCTCGTTGACGAACTGGTCCGGATCGGGATGGCCGTTCATGGAGATCGCGGCCAGGCGGAGGCCGGCCGCCCAGCCCTCGGTCCGCCGCATCAGGCGTTCGAGGGAGTCTGCCGATAGCGCGCTGCCGTGCTGCGCCAGCAGCAGGCGGGCTTCGGCGGTACTGAAAGCCAGGTCGCTGGCCCCGATCTCGGTCAGCTCACCGGCCAGCCGGTAGCGGTGCAAGGACAGCAGCGAATCCCCCCGGGAGGAGGCCACTAGGCGCAGGCCCGGCTGCGCGTTCCGCAAGACGAAGTCAAGTTCGGTCAGTACCGTCGGCCTGGTCAGGACATGGAGGTCGTCGACGATCAGCGTCACTGGCGGGTCCTGAGCAGCCAGCACCGACGTAAGCCGCACCAGGAATGTATGGTCTGCCTGCCGTCGGGGCGGATCAGCCGACAAGACCTTAGGAAGGGCAACTCCGGACCGGCCCAGGGCCGCGACGGTATAGGACCAGAACGCGCCCGGCTGGTTGTCAACGTCATCCAGGGAGATCCAGGCAACAGTCCCGGATGCGGCCGCTGCCCACAGCGCCAGGGCCATCGTTTTGCCCGCGCCGGGCGGGCCGGTGACGATGGTCAGCGGCCACCGCCGCGCGCCCGAGGCGATCAGCTTGGTGATCCGCGGCCGCGGCACCGCCCAGTCAGGCACAGCTGGCGCGGTGATCTTGGCTGCCAGGATGGGGATACCCGCGGAAACTGCCGGCCGTCTGGCGGAAGCCGCCACCTGCCCGGTAACATCAGCCACCATCGAATCTTCCTCCTTCCCCGTCGGCCGGCCGCTCGCCATGGGGGACCACACGTCGCAATATCGCCGCGCCCGGCCGCCGTTCAGGATGTCCCGCCTATCAACCACCACACGCCAGCGAGCCAGGCTAGACATCATGCCATCGGCATTAAAAAGGCCATTGACATGAGTTTTCGGACTCTCGGCCGCTGTAGGTGGCCCGAGTTCCCTCCCGGCAGGAGACCGGTCTAACCGTCCAGGAGCCCCAGTTCCCGGGATCGAGTGATTGCCTGGTGGCGGGAGGAAACCCCGAGTTTGCGGTAGATCGAGATCGCCTGCGCCTTGATCGTGTTAGGAGACACGAACCGCTCGCCGGCGATCTCGGGGAACGACATGTGGGTGGCCAGCAGCGGCAGCAGGCGGAGTTCGGCGGCGGTCAGGGCCGATGCGCCGGGGCCGGCTGAACTGCGTTGCTTGGAGAGCTGGGCCCGAAGCGCCTCGGCCTCGCCGACCAGGATTCCCATGCTAGGCCGAAGTTTGAGCACGTCATCGACTTCCCGCATGAGCGTCCTGGCCCCGCTGATGTCGGCGAGGGCGATGTGGGCGCGGATGAGCTCGATGCGGGTCTGGATGGCCAGGTGGGGCTGCGTGTACGTCAGCAAGGACCTCAGCCGCTGAGCGCTGACGAGCTCGCGCCGCGCCGCCGGGACATCGCCTTGGTGCAGGGCCACGCGGGCCTGCGCCGCGCAGACGGTCGCGTCCTCCAGCCCGGCCTGATCCAGCAGCGAGCGCGCTTGGCCTGCCAGGGCCTCAGCCTGGTTCCATTGCTTGCGTGCCATCGCCACCAGCGACCGTTCGCACAGCAGCTGCGCGATGGTATCGGGCGTGCCGATTTCCCGTCCGGTTCTGACCGTCTCGTCAAGGACGGCATCCGCGCCGTCCAGATCGCCGGAGAGGATGTGCGCGATGCCCTGCAGGAGCCCGGTCATCGGGCGCACGATGGCCGCCGCCGCAAATTGTCGTGCAGCCTCATCGGCGTCCGCGTGCATCTGCTCGACACCATGGCGGCACAGCAAAGCGCGCAGCCCAGCGGCGAGGCCTTCGACGAGATGGTTTCCGGCCCGGGCCACGTCCTGGGAGCGCCAGCGGTCGACGGCATAAGCCATTTGCTCGGCGTCGGCCGCCCGCCCGGTCGCCAGGGCAAGAAGCGCGGCGTACGCGGCGGCCCGCGGATGGTCCTCGAACCCGCCCCGGTCATCGAGCCACCGGAACCACCGCTGCAGGGTGGTGATCCTGGCTCGCCGGTACGTCGGCAGCCAGAGTTCTTCCACCAGCCGGGCCGCCGTGTCAACATCCCCGGCAGCCATGGAGTACTCCAGCGCTTCCTCGGGCAGGTCGTTGCGCAGGTACCAGGCGGCGGCCCGGCGCCGCAGTTCCGGGATCAGGCCGGACTCCAGGCGCTCAGCCTCGGCGCGCAGCATGTCGCGGAACAGGTGGTGATAGCGGTACCACTGCCCGCGCCGGTCCAGCGGCACCAGCAGCAGGTTCGAGCTGGCCAGCTCGGCCAGGACCGCGGCGGACCCGGGCAGGTCCAGCACCGCCTCGCACAGCGGGCCGGACATCCGCTCCAGCACCGCGGTCCTGGTCAGGAACGCCCGCTGCGAGCTGGAGATCCGGGTCAGGAATTCCGACTCCACGTACTCGCTGACCAACTGGTCATCACCGCCGAACGAGGCCGCCGCGCCCGGCAGCGACCCGTCCTCCCGCAGGGACAGCGCCGCGAGGTAGAGCCCGGCCGGCCACCCTTCGGTCCGCCGGTGCAGCCCAGCAACATCTTCGTCGCCGACCTGCACCCCGGCGGCGCGCAGCAGCGATGCCGCTTCCCCCACCGTGAGCGACAGGTCACCGGCGCCGATCTCCAGGAGCTTTCCCTCAGCCCGCAGCCGCGCGGTCCGCAGCGGCGGCTGGTCCCGCCCGGCCAGCACCAGCCGTGACCCGCTGGGCACGTGATCGGCGAGCACCGACAGCGCGGCCCGGCATTCGGAATTGCGCAGCAGGTGCACGTCGTCCAGGACCAGCGTTACCGGCGAGGTCATCGACGCAAACGCCGACCCCAGGCGCGGGACGACCGAGCCAGGTACCGAACTCGCCGGGGACGCCAGTGCGTCGAACACCCGCCCACCGATCGCCTCGATCGCATCGACGGCTTCGGCGACGTAGGTAAGCAGGACCTTCGGGTCATTGTCCGCCTCGTCCACCGATACCCACGCGAACGCCTGACCGTCGGCCTCGGCCCACTGCGACAGCAGCGTCGTCTTCCCGTAACCCGCCGGCGCGACCACGGACACGATCGGATGAGAAGTATCTTTCGCCAGTCGTTCGATCAGTGACGACCGGCGGATGGTCCCCGGTCGCACCAAGGGACGCATGAGCTTCGCCGCGATTAGGTCGTACGCCGCCCCGCCTACACGGCCAGGCCTGGCCAACCCGCTCACGCACGTCGCTATAAGTCATGTCCCTCATGGTGAGAGAATCTGGCCCTCCCATGATTTCCCGAAGCCTCGTAACAGGTCAAGCACGCAATTGCGTCTGGGGCGGGGGCTGGCTGAGACGACGGGGCGCCGGACTCGTATGGTAGGTCCGGGGAGGTGGCCTGCAGCGATACCAACTCCCGGAAGCTCAGCGGTGGCCGTGGGGTACATATGAATCGCAGACATAGCCGGGCGGCGGTCATGGCCGCCGCAGCGGCAGGGACGATGGTGGTCACGGCCTGCACCGGGTCCACCGGCGGGCCGACCTCCTCGCCGGGCCGTACCCCGTCGGGCGCGGGCTTGGCTGCGGTCACGCCGACGGGCACCAAGCCGGTGTCCTCAGTGGTCTGGGCCACCAACCGGGACGTGATATCGCTGGACCCTCTTTACGCCGCTGCCTTTCCGGAGTACACGGCCGACTCGTTGATGTGTGAGTCTCTGCTGCGCCAGGCACCCGATGGCTCGATTGAGCCCGGCCTCGCCACGGTTTCGAGCCCGTCGCCCACCACGGTGGTGTTCACCCTGCGGCCGGGGGTGAAATTCTGGGACGGCCACCCGGTGACCTCCGCCGACGTGGTGTACAGCCTCGACCGCCAATTCAGCCCGAAGCTCGGTGGGTACAACGCGGCGGACTTCAGCCGGGTGGCCCTGATCACCGCGACCGGCACGTCCCAGGTGACGATCAAGCTGAAGCAGCCCGACTACTGGCTGGAAGGAGAGCTCGCCTCGATACCGGGCATCGTCATCGAAAAGAGCTTCGCCGCGAAGGAAGGCAAGAACTACGGCACCCCGGCCGGGTCGATCATGTGCACCGGCGCGTACATGCTTAAGTCCTGGACTCCGGGCGTAGGCCTGGTCGCGGTCCGCAACCCGCACTACTGGAACCCTGCGGTCCACCCGCTGGCCGGCCAGATCACCCTCAAGCCCATCCCGGACGCAGCGTCCCTGACCGCGGGCTTGCTGACCGGCGCGATCCACGGGGACTACGCCATCGGGCTCCCCACCCTGGACCAGCTGAAGACAAGCAGCAGCGTCAAGGTGTACCAGGGCCCTGGCTGGTCGACCGACCTGTTCGCCATTACCAGCCTCAAGGGCGTGCTGGGCGACCTGAACGTGCGCCGGGCCCTGTCGCTGGCGCTGAACCGGCAGGCCATCATTGACTCGGTCTACCAGGGCGCGGCGCAACTGCCACGATGGCTGGCCAACCCGGGCACGTTCGGCTACGGCAAGGCCGTGTTCGACCAGGCCTACGCCAGCTCGCCGGTGCTGACCCAGGACATCGCCGCGGCCAGGAAGCTGGTCCAGCAGGCCGGGGACACCGGAAAGACGATCACTATCGGCACCAGCAGCCAGCTATCGGCGATCGCGGGGGTGACCGCCGCCTACCAGGCCGCGATCCAGGCGATCGGGCTCAACGTGATACTTAAGTCGGTGTCGGCCCAGGACTACATCAACTTTTTTACCGATCCAAAGTTCCGGGCAGGCATCGACGGGCTCCCGGAAGTGGACTACGGCGACTACGCCGACCCGGCGGCACTGCTCGCTCACATTGTCCTGCCGGACGGGATCGAGAACTTCGACCACTTCAACGATCCGACCATCAGCGCCGAGGTGGAACTGGCGCGCACTACCGCCAGCCCCGGCAAGCGGGCAGCGTTGATAGCTCAGGCCGAGAAGCTGACCACCGAGCAACTGCCCTTTATCCCCGACGTCCAGCCCGATACCGTCCTGGTGCTCGCAAAGGCCCTCACCGGCGCGGTCTCTTCATCCGCCTACCTGTTCTCCCCCTGGGCCAACCAGCTGGGCGGGACCGGCTGAGCGATGCGCTGGCGCTTCGTCGCGCGCAGGCTGGCCCTGCTGCTGGCCAGCCTGCTCGTGGCGAGCTTCGTGATATTCGCGGCGCTGTACCTGGAGCCCGGGACCCCGCTGGCCGCGCTGTCGGGCGGGCAGCCCCTGCCGCCGGGCAGCGTCCAGGTCCTCGAGCAGCATTACCACCTGAACGAGTCGTTCCTCGCTCAGTACTGGTACTGGCTGGACAACGCGCTGCACGGAAACCTGGGGGTGTCGATCACGCTCCGGGAGAACGTGTCCACGCTGATCGCGTCCCGGATCTGGACCACCGCCGGGCTGGTCCTGTACGCGTCCGTGATCATCGTGGTGCTGGGGATCGGCCTGGGCATCGCGTCCGGGCTCCGGCCGGGGCGGCTCGACGCCGGCGTGCTGGTGGTGACCGCGGTCCTGGCGGCCATCCCGGCGTTCGTCGCCGCGATCGCGCTGATCATGGTGTTCGCGGTGAAGCTGGGCTGGTTCCCGGCGCTCGGAAACGGCACCAGCCTCCTGAGCAACGTGAGGCATTTCACCCTGCCGGCCGTCGCCCTGGCCGCGGCGTCGCTGGCCATCGTCGCCCGGGTCACCCGGGCCTCGGTCCGGCAGGAGGCTGAGCGCGAGCACGTGCAGACCGCGGTCAGCCGCGGCATCCCGGCCCACCGGGTGATCCAGCGGCATATCGTGCGCAACGCGGCCATCCCGATCACGACCATCACCGGGATCACGATCGCCTCGCTCATCGCAGTCGCCGCGGTCGTCGAGGTCGCGTTCGGCCTGAACGGGCTCGGCGCTTACCTGGTACAGGCCGCAGAGTCCAAGGACATCGCGGTCGTGCAGGGGATCTCGCTGCTGCTGGTCACCGCGTTCGTCGTGGTCAACCTGCTGACGGATCTGATCTGCGCCGCGCTCGACCCGCGGCTGGCACTGAGGGACACTCCCCGGTGAGCACGGTCATGGCGGCCGCGGAGTCCTCCGCCTCCCGGCGGGGCCTGGCCCGGCTGCGCGCCACCGGCCCGGCCGGGGTCGCCGCGGCCGCCGTCATCGTGGTCGCGGCGTTCGCGGCTGCGTTCGGCCCGGTTCTCGCCCCGTACGACCCCGACCTGCCGAACCTGTCGCTGGCCTGGGCCGGCCCGGCCGGCGGCCATCTGCTCGGGTATGACGTCGACGGCCGCGACGTGCTGTCCCGGCTCCTAGCCGGCGCGCAGTCCTCGATGCTCGGGCCGCTGGCGGTCGTCATCCTCAGCGTGACGGCCGGCACGCTGCTCGCGGTCACCGCCGCCTGGCGGCGCGGCGTGAGCGACACCGCCATCTCTACGGGCCTGAACATCGTGTTCGCGTTCCCCGGCATCCTGCTCGCCGTGCTCGCCGCGGCGGTGTTCGGGGCGGGCCTGCCCGCGGCCGCGATCGCGCTGTCCATCGCGTACCTGCCCTACGTCGCCCGGGTACTGCGCGGCGCGGCACTGAGGGAACGCAACCAGCCCTATGTCGCGGCGCTGGAGGTGCAGGGAGCGCCCGCCACCTCGATCTGCCTGCGGCACGTGGTCCCGAACATCGGGCCGCTGATCGTCGCCCAGGCCACGATCCTGTTCGGCTACGCCATGGTCGACCTAGCCGCCATCTCGTTCCTGGGCCTCGGAGTGCAGCCGCCTACCGCCAACTGGGGGGTCATGATCTCCGAAAACCAGGACGGTCTCCTGGCGGGCCATCCGCTGCCCGCGGTCGCCGCGGGCCTGTGCATCGTGACCGTGGTGATCGCGGTCAACCTGCTCGGCGAGCGGCTATTCGAGCAGGCCCAGGCAGCCCGCGGATGAGCGACCCGGTAGCCGCCGACACGCTGGCGTCCGCCGGGGCGGCAGCTGACCTGCCGCTGCTGGAGGCGGTCAGCCTGACCGTGCTGCTGGAGGTGAACGGTGCGAGACGCGTGGCGCTGCGGGACGTCTCGCTCACGTTGCGGCGGGGCGAGGCCGTCGGCCTGGTCGGCGAGTCCGGGTCGGGCAAGTCGATGACCGCCCGGGCCATCGGTCGTCTGCTGCCGCACGGCGCCGAGGTACACGGCTCGATCCGATTCGGCGGTACCGAAATCGGCCAGCTCGCCGGTGCGGATCTTCGCCGGTACCGCAGCGAGATGGCGATGATCTTCCAGGACCCGCGAGCCCACATCAACCCGGTCCGGCGCATCGGGGACTTCATGACCGAGGCACTGCGCACCAACCATCGGGTGCCCCGGGGGGAGGCGCGCCGCCGCGCGGTAGACATGCTCGCCCAGGTGGGCATCGAGGACGGGACTCGGCGGCTCCAGCAGTATCCGCACCAGATGTCCGGCGGGATGCTGCAACGGGTCATGATCGCCGCGGCCCTGCTCACCGGGCCCCGCCTGCTCCTGGCCGACGAGCCGACCACCTCGCTGGACGTCACCACCCAGGCCGAGGTCATGGCGATACTCGACGGCCTGCGGCACCAGTCCGGGCTGGCGATGCTCTTCATCACCCACGACCTGGAGCTGGCCGCCGCCATTTGCGACCGCACGGCGGTCATGTACGCCGGGCAGATCGTCGAGGTCCGCGCCTCCTCGCTGCTGCACAGCGACCCGCTGCACCCCTACACCGCCGCGCTCACCGCGGCCCGCCCGGACATCACGCGGACCACGCGCCGGTTGCGCGCCATTTCCGGCCGCCCGCTGTCGGCGTTCGAGGCGCCCGTGGAAGAGTGCGCCTTCGCGCCCCGCTGCCCGCACGCGGGCGACGTCTGCCGGGCCACCGGGCCCGGCCTCGTCGAGCTGGACGGCGGGGTGTCTCGCTGCGCCCGTGTGCACGAACTTCGCGGCCAGCTCCAAGCGGTGCGCGATGGCTGAGGACGACGGGGCGCCGGTCCTCGAGGTAGCCGGACTACGCAAGCAATTCGGCCAGTTCGTCGCCGTCGATGACGTCTCCTTCCGGCTCTGTCGCGGCCGGTCGCTGGCCATCGTCGGGGAGTCGGGTTCGGGCAAGACCACGATCGCGCGGATGATCACCGGCCTCGAACGGCCCACCAGCGGAACCATTACCGCCTGCGGGCACGACCGGTCCAGGCCGCCCCGATCCACCCGCGACCGGCGCCGGCGCGGCCGCGAGGTGCAGATCGTGTTCCAGGACCCCTACACCAGCCTCGACCCGCGCCAGAACGCCGAGGCCGCCATCGATGAGGTGCTGCGGCTGCACCACGGCTGGCCCGCCGAACGTCGGCGCGCCCGCATCACCGAACTCACCGGCCTGGTCGGCCTCGACGAACGGCAGTCACGGGCGCTGCCCCGGTCGCTGTCGGGCGGACAGCGCCAGCGGGTCGCGATCGCCCGCGCCCTCGCGGCGCAGCCCGCCGTCCTGATCCTCGATGAGTCGGTCTCCGCGCTGGATATGTCGCTTCAGGCCCAGGTCCTGAACCTGCTGGCCGACATCCGCGACGAGACCCAGGTCTCCTACCTCCTGATCAGCCACGACCTGGCGGTCGTGCGCCAGCTCACCGACGAGACGCTGGTGCTGCACCGCGGGACCGTGGTCGAGCGCGGCCCGACCGCCCGGGTACTCGACCATCCCGGGCACCCCTACACCCAGCGCCTGCGCGCCAGCGTCCCGCGGCCAGGCTGGAAACCCATGCGCCAGGCGCGTTGAACCCTACTCCGCCCGCCGGAACATCAGCGCTGCGAGCTGATCACCTGACTGCGTTTTCCTCGGTACGTTCCGGGAAGAGCAGCAGGGGCGCCGAGGAGAAACATATCGCGCCGATCAAGGTCTGCGTGTCGACCCGGCAGGTCGCCGCTTACCCGTGGCGGGTGAGGAGATCCTGCGCGCTCCGATGATGGCCTCGTGCCTGGAACGCTGCCCGATCTTGCCCGCGGGGCGACTGAGCGCTCGCGCCTGGGTCGGCCCGCGGGCCTTTACGGGCGATGAGGGATCAGTGTCAGCGTTCCTCGTGCGCCATCTGGTCCAGGACGGCCGTGACGGCCAGCATCAGCGCGGGGTGCTGCCCGGGGGCGACCTCGACCCCGTAGGTGTCAGCGATCCGGAACCACTTCTTGGACACCTCGGCCACCGTGGACCGGCCGTCCTCGATGGTGTACTCGTGATCGACAATGTTGCCCTTGACGTCCAGGTCCGGGCCGTCCGCCACCTTGACGGTCCACCGGTCGCGCACCGGGGTGATCAGCGCCTTCTTCACCGTCGCGACGGTGCGCCCGTCCGGATCCTCGATCTGCATCGTGTCCCGTATCCGGGCCACGCGCTCCTGGATCTTCAGCAGCTCCGTGCCGTGGCTATCTTCGAAGATCAGTGTCTCGCGAGCCCGCAGGGCCTTGCCGTCGACCTTGAAGACCCGCTCGCCCTGGTCGTTCTCGATCCAGTAGTCATCGCCGATGGACACCAGCTTCTGCCGCATCCGGTAGTGCGTCGCGCCAGAGCCGCGGCGCTCCTCACGGCGGTCCTGCCGCCTGTCCCTGAACATGTTTTCTCCTCACGTAACTGCCTACGCCGAAGGCCCGCCCTGCGCCCGCTGACCTGCTCCTGACCGGGCGCGATGCGGCAGGCCACCTCGCGGCGGGACCAGGGCGGGCATTTACCCGACATTGCCTCCCCGCGCCGCCGCTCTCTCCCAGCAGAACCGGTTCATCGACGGTGCGACATCATCCCCCGGGGGTAAACCCGCCACGGCCGGGACGTGAGCCAGGCGGGCGCAACAAGGCCCCGGGCGGGCTCGCGGCAGCGGCAGCGCCGGCGGGGCGGGCCCGGTGAGCAGCCAGGTAGCCTACGACGCTCCCTGCCTGGTGGTCACCATCTTCCCGCCGTTAACGGCCGGTCAGGCACGCATGGGGGGCGTCGCGCGGTTCCACCAGTTGGGACTCCTGAAGGATCACGGCCCATCTTTACACCAGCAGGGGGATGGAACTCGCACCGGTCCGAGGTGGAATGGTGCGCGACAGCAAGGGAGACTTATGAGCCCGACGCCAGGCAATCGGTGACATCCATCCGGCAGCGCGCGCATGAGCAAGAAAATCCGCGAACGGGAGAACGCATGTCAACGCAATTCGTCAGATACCCGCCGGACATCGAAGCAACCGATCCGTATTTCGATGAGAGCTTGCAGATCGTGATCGACAAGATAGAGGAATACATTGCCGGATCGGTGACCACTGAAGGCACCGGCCGCGCCGTCCGTGACGCGCACGCCAAGGGATACGGGTTGGTCAAGGCAGAAGTCGAGATCCTTGGCCAGTTGCCCGCGGAGTACGCGCAGGGTATCTACGCGGTACCCGGAAAGCATGGCGCTCTCATCCGCTTCTCCAACGGACAGCCGCACGCCGGACCCGACATGCTGCTCGGCCCAGTGGTGGGAATGGCTCTGAAGATCTTCGACATAAACGGCCCGACCCTTCTGGAGGACGAGCCTGACACCGGCACCTTCGACTACGCCAACATCAATGCGCCCGTCTTCTTCTGCAACACCGTCGAGCACTATCTGTTCATCAATGACCTGTTCATCGAGGCAGGACAGTACTTCTCTCAGGGGCGCCAAGGCGAGCATCGATTCTTCCGTGACTGGGTAACGGGAAAGGGGACCCTAGATGAGGACCAGTGGGCCTGGGAGGAGCTTTTCGCGTTCGTCAGTCTGGCGCGGATTCGCCCCGTGAACCTGCTGCTATCGAACTACTGGACGATGGGCGCAGTCCGGCACGGTGACTACGTCGCCAAGATCCGTACCGCCCCAGTACCCGAGTTCGCCAGCAGGGTTGCCCGGCATACTCTCGATCTGGCGTCGGCACCGGAGGTATTCCGCCCGGCCCTGCTAGCCGAACTGCGTGAACGCCCCTTTGAATTCGACATTCAAGTCCAGCTATGCGCTGATATTGACCGAATGCCGGTCGAGGACGTTACCGTCGAGTGGCCTGAGCAGTTGTCCCCGTTCATCACGGTGGCCAAGGTCCGTATCCCGCAGCAGGACATTTCGGGAGACGACAACCTCGAGAAGATGGACGCGCCGTCATTCACCCCGTGGCGGGTAACGGCGGAACACTCCCCCCTCGGCAATATCATGCGGGCCAGGAAAGAGGTCTACCGCCACGCGTCCGTCCTCCGCCACACGCTCAACCATCAGCAACGCAAGGAGCCCAGCAGCGCCGACGAGGTGCTGCCCTAGCCTCAAAATGATCCGCGCCGGGGCGCGTGCGCCGCAAGAATTGCAGCGCCTGCGAGGAAGACGGGAAGGCCGGTCGAACGCCTCCTCCGATCCGGGTGATGTCCCTGGCGGGTTTGCGGGCGATGCTCGTATTACCCGGACTGCGCGCAGGTCAAGACGATGACGCGCCCAGCATCGGGACGCCTTCGGTCGGGAGGAGACGGGAGGAACGGCCGTGCTGCTGCTTGACCTTGCCCTGATCGGCCTGGCGATAGCATTCGACCCGCTGCCGCTGACGGCATTCACCGTGGTGCTGCCCTCCAAGCGCGGGGTGCGAAAGGGCGCGGCCTTCGTGTTCGGATGGCTGGTGTCGCTGGCGATCGTGGTCACGGTCACCGTGCTCGGTACGGGCAATAACCCCCCCGAGCCGAACACGGCACCGTCGCTGGCCCAGCTCGCGGTGAAGACCGCTATCGGCGCCGGCCTGGTCGCAATCGCGATCCGGCACCGCCGTCGGATGGGGCAGCCAAAGCCGCCGAAGAAGCCGCCGAAGTGGCAGGCGCAAGTGGACACCATGTCCCCGTGGTTCGCGATGGGCCTTGCGCCCGCCCTGCAGCCCTGGGGCCTGATCGCCGCGGGCGCGGCCACCGTGGTGGGGGCCAAGCTGTCCAGCTGGGAGAGCTACCTCGCGCTGTTCCTGTTCTGCGTCCTGGCTTCGTCGTCCTACCTGGCCATGGAGATCTACGCCGGTTTCCGGCCTGACCAGAGCCAGGCGTTCCTGGCCAGGTTCAGGACCTGGATGGACACTCGCATCGACCAGGTGATTATCGTGGGCAGCCTGATCTTGGGTTTCTGGCTCATCGGAAGCAGTATCTACCTGATCGTCAACTGAGACTGCCGTAGATCTCCGTAGTATGCGAGCTCGGGGCCGGGGCGATCGCGGCCAGTGAAGTGCCGCTATTACCCGGTTTGGGTGATGACCCCAGAGGCCGATCTGGCGGTGCTTCTCGCCGAGTCGCATGTCGAGGAGATCGGCAGGACGCTGGAGCCGGGGAACCACGCCCGCGGTGCAGGCCCGTCTCCGGCGCCACCGACCTTACAAGGGCTGGCTGAAAGGTGACCGCGAACCCCCGGCATGATCCGGAAAATGTACGGAACGATCTTTGTCACGACCGTTGGCGTCTACCACGTGCAACCGGGTCAGCGGCGCAGAGCTCGCCCGTCAGGGTTCTTGGGATTGTTCAGTCGTCGATCTCCTGCCAGACGGCCTGTTCGTCGTGCTCTTCCCAGCCCGCGCCTGGCAGCGCGACGGCCCAGCTCGTCCATGTCCCGGCCGGCCGGGCGGGGGCGGTCCTGACTTTGGCGCGGACGACCATGCCGGGCGTGAGCTCCACGGGGCAGCGCAGCGGGGCCGTCGTCATCCCCCAGTGCGTCGGTGCATCGCCGGGTCCCACCGACAGTGAGATGCCGGGCGCGAGCTCGGCGCTGAACCATAGCGCAAGCGCGTTCGCTGTTCCGTGCTCGCGGACAGGCAGCAGCGTCTCGGCTTTGTGAGGCGCCTGCGCCTGCTCGAGCGGGATCAGATCCGCGTCCGTCGCCCAGAGCCGGCCCGGCCCGGAGCGCCTGTCACCGGCCGCGAGGTGCCGGAAGGTGCCGGAATAGAAGATCTCGTTGACGGTCATCTCGGCCAGGCCGTCGAGCTTGAGGCCGTACGGGTTGTCCCGCAGGAACTGAACCATCTCCCCGCTGTACTGGTCCTCGACCAGCGCGGTCCAGGCCGTCACCAGGCGGGGGATCATGACCCCGTCCGGCTTGAGCCAGCGGTCACGGGCGGCGACGACCGGGCCGAGCATCCCTTCGTCGATCCCGAACCCGCCGAGCCACTCCGAGACGATCACATCGACCCGTCCCGGCAGCTCGATCTCCATGACGTCGCCGTGGATCACCTGGACGATCTCCGCGACCCCGTTCGCGGCGGCCAGCCCCTGCGCCACGGCGGCGACCGTCGTCCGCTCCACCGCGTAAACGCGCGCAGCCCCGGCCCGCGCCGCGAACAAACTCAAGATGCCGCTTCCCGCCCCGACGTCGAGCACGACGTCACCGGGGCGCACCACCGACTCGATCGCACGCCGGAAGGCCTCGGTACGGACGCGGTCGCGGATCATCGTCCGGTGCACCTCAAGCTCGGCGTACATCGGGTCCGGCGGGTTCCTGATCGGCGTCCGCACGCATGCATTCTAATGACTGCTGCTGTCCTGGCTTCGCACGCCGACGGATTCCCCGGTCTTTACCCTTTGCGGGGGATGCAACCCGCCCCGTTACGAGGTGGACTGGTGCCCGACGGCGACCCAGGCCTGCTATGGCGGGCCGCATGTAGCGGGATGTGTCTTCGGAAAGACAGGAAGGGGTTCTCCATGGGATTCAGGCGACGTACACGGCGGCGGGCGCTCATTGCCGGGGCGGTTGCCGGAGGGGCGATGGCGCACCACGAGGCCAAGGAGGCCGGGGAGCAGCAGCCGGCCTACGACGGCCAGACAGCTGCCGACGACTACCAGGGCCGATCGGCGGCCGACGACCAGCAGGACCAGTCGCAATATGCGCCGCCTCCGGTGGACCCGGCCGACGAGCTCGAACACCTCGCGCAGTTGCACGCCTCGGGCGTGCTGACAGACGAAGAGTTCACGGCGGCCAAGGCGAAGATCATCGGATCGTGAACGTGCGCCGCAGTGCCGGATGACGTCGAACAGATCGGTTACGAGAGGGTAGCAATGAGTGGATCGCGCAAAGACGTGCTATTGAAGGCGCTTGAGGCCGAGGTCGGCGGCGCATCGGTGGATCTGGGCACCCTGTTCGCCAACGATGTCGTCGGCTGGTCGCCGTACGCGACCGTGTCGGGGCTGACAGCACTCGCTGACCTGGCCGCGCTGCGTGAAACAGCGTTCTCCAACGTCATCATCACGGTCCGGGGACTCGACGAAGTGGGCAACAAGGCGTTCGCCGAATGGCTCATCGAAGCCGATCACACCGGGCCACTTGTCCTTAGCGAGGATGCGGTGCTGGAAACAACGGGACGGCATGTCAAATTGGCCGGCGTCACTGTGGCCGACTTCCGCGACGGGAAGATCCGGTCGTACCGGACGTACTTCGACGACGCCTCGCTGATCGAGCAAATCGCCGGCGTCTGACGAGCCGGCCGCTGTGGAGTTCCACGTCGAGGACCATCCCGATCCGCTCGACATCGAAGTCCTCGAAGCGCAGATCCGTCGTGAGGCGTCCGCCGCCATGGGATTCGGCGAGGAAGTCGACCTGGCGATCTTCGTCCGCGACGCTGGCAGGGTCGTCGCGGGTATCAGCGGATGGACCTGGGGCGACTGCTGCGAACTGCAGAGCCTGTGGGTGGAGCCCAACCTTCGGGGGCGTGGGCTCGCTACGCGGCTCCTCGCCGCCGCCGAAGCCGAGGCGACAGCGCGCGGGTGCTCGCAGACTGTCCACTTCACCTACGCCTTTCAGGCGCGAGCCTTGTATGAACGCAACGGCTATGAACTGGTGGGCCGAGTAGAGGACTTCCCCTCAGGAACGGATGTCCTGTGGTACCGCAAGCGCCTCAACCAACCCAAGTCCCCGCCCAGCCGGGAACGGTCCCGGTCAGAGAAGCCCAGCAAGAACACCGCCGCCTTGATGACCGACCCCAACCCGGAAGCGGGAGGCGTCCGGGCAGGTGATGAGGCCATCCAGGGTGAGGGAGACTTATGAGCCAGATGGCGAGATACCAGGAAACGTTGCGCAGGCTGGCGATGATCGACGAGGGCTTCGTCGAAGATGAGGCCGGGCTGGGAATTGCTCTGGCCAGGACCTTGACCCTGGAACCCAAAACCGTCGCGTTGCTTCAGCTGGGGATATTGGTGGCCAGCGGGTCACCAGCGGTCTGCCTGGAATGGAGCACCGCCCGGGCGCTCGCGGCAGGCGCGACGGAGGACGAGATCGCCGATGTGCTGCTAGCAATCGCCCCCATGACCGGGCTCGGCCGGGTCGTCTGCGCCGCTCCCGACGTAGCGATCGCACTCGGATATGACGTCGGAGCCGCATTGGAGGAACCAGACGATCCGTAACAGCAGGCAATCGGCGACATCCAACCGTCAACGCGCGCAAGAGCTGGAGGCCCTGATCCCCGGAGGGTAATTCTGGTTCTCCGCGCACCCGCGCCCAGGATGCGAGCTATGGCCGTCAACTCAAGGCTCGGAATTACCCATTTAGAGCGATACGTGATCTCTGCATGCGGAGGCAACCTATCAGTGTCGATCTCGAGCGCGATGGCAGCGGCCCGGTCGCTGCTCGTTTACCAGGTTGTGAGGCGGCTGGGAATGCGGCCGCTCACGCCGCTGCCTTCACCGGGGCAGCGTTTGGCGCGGCTGGTTCTCAGCTGGTGACATGGCACTGGGCTATGGCTATGAGACGCGAAGCGGAACACCAGTAAGAGCTAGGGAGTGGTGATGGGCGCGGAACGTGAACGGATCGCCGGGTTCGGCCGGCTGGAGGACGGGCTGCTGGAGGCTGGGGAGTGGTACCGCTGGGGGCCGTACGTCAGCGAACGGCAGTGGGGCACGGTGCGGGAGGACTACAGCGCCGACGGCAATGCGTGGGACTACCTGCCGCATGACCATGCCCGGTCCCGGGCTAGGCACAACACCCCTCTGAACTGGGAGCCGGTGAGCGGGTTCGAACCGCTGGCCTGCCGTTTACAAGACGGATTCGAACCGCTGACCTGCCGTTTACAAGACGGCTGCTCTGCCTGCTGAGCTACACCGGCGGGAGACTCGCTGCATCGTAACCCACTCGGGCCGCCACGACACATCTGGCTTCCGTACTGCGAGGCTATCCGCCCGGGACCGACCGGGCCGACCGAAGTCCCCGTCGCACGGTGTCCCGCAGGGCCTCGAGGGCGCTGAAGCGGGGGGACCAGCCAAGTTCTTCCCTGGCCCGGGTGGTGTCGACGATTACCGGATGGCTGGCCGCCTCGACCCACTGCGCGGCGGACGGTAGGAACGGCAGCGCCGCCACGGCCCGAGCCGCGAGCTGGGCCGGGCCGGCGGGAAGGGGCAGCGGGACCAGGCCGAGTTCCCGGGCCACGTCGGCGGCGGTCAGGATGCCGTCGGCGGCGATGTTGTACGCTCCGGGCGGCCCGCCGGCCACGACGCACCGGCCGAATGCCTGGCCGAGGTCCTCCTCGTGCACGACCTGCAGCGGCAATGCGGGCACCAGGACCGGCACCGGCAGCGGGAACCGTCCGACCCGCCCGGCCAGGGCACGGCTGAGCGGCGCGAGCGGTGCGGGCAACAGGTCCTTGGCGCCGATGGCGTGCGGGCCCAGGACGATCGGCGGACGCAGCAGGTACAGGGCGGGCCTGGCGGCCAGGGCCGCCTCCGCTCGCAGCAGCTGCTCCAGCTCGGCCTTCTGGCGCGCGTAGAACAGCCGGGCCGAGGGACGTACGGGCCACTCCTCGGTCATCCCGACCGGGTTGTCCGGGTGGAAGCCGTACGCCGCCACCGAGGAGGCGTAGACGAAACGGCGTACGCCCGCCGCGGCCGCGGCCCGGAAGGCGTTCAGGGTGCCGTCGAGGTTGACCGACCGGATCGCCTCGCTCGAGGCGGCCCCGGTGACCAGGAAGGCCAGGTGGACCACCACGTCGGCGTGGCCGAAGGCGTTCCGCAGCGCATCGGGATCGCGGACGTCCCCACGCTGGTACTCCATCTTCGTCCAGCCGTATGCGGCCGGGTCGAACGCGCGCCGGGCGATGCCGACGATCCTCCGCACCCGGTCGTCGCCCTGCAGCACGGGGATCAGGCCGAAGCCGAACGTGCCGGTCGGGCCGGTCACCGCGACGGTGAGATCCGCTTCGGTCATGGCTTCACCCTGCCAGACACGGCCCGCGCCCACGAAAGAGCCGAAGGTCCCGGCGAGCCGGACCGAGCGACCCGGGACAGGCCGGGTCGCAGCGGCCTACCGTACGGATGGCCTGAGAATCAGGACTGGCCGAACCCGGCGCGGAAGCGGCGAGATCGGTCCCGCTGGACAAGGGGGCCGTCGATGGACAGGCTGAACCCGCTGGACGCCGTGTTCGTGGACGCCGAGGACGCAGACCCGCACACCTCGATGGCGATCGCGTCGATCGCCGTATTCGAGGGCCCGGCACCTTCCCACGAGGAGTTCCTGGCTCACATGGCCGGGCGCCTGGCCCGGGTGCCCCGCTACCGGCAGAAGCTCCGCACGGTGCCGTTCCGCCTGGGACGGCCGGTCTGGGTGGACGACCCGGACTTCGATCTCCGTTACCACGTGCGCCGCACCGCGCTGCCCGCTCCCGGCGGAGACCAGCAGCTGGCCGACCTGATGGCGCGGGTAATGTCCCAGCGGCTCGACCGCGATCACCCGCTGTGGGAGTACTGGGTGGCCGAAGGGCTCGCCGACGGTCACTGGGCGCTGATCTCGAAGGTGCATCACTGCTTTGTCGACGGGGTCTCGGGCACCGACCTGTACCGCGTGATCTTCGACCTCTCCCCCGAGGGTTCGCCGGCCGCCGTCGACGAACGGGTCGCGGGGGCCGAGCCCTCCGCCGTCGAGCTTGCCGTCCAGGCCGCTCGGGACGCGGTCGTGCTCCCGGTCCGGGAAGCCCTCGCGCTGCGCGGTGCCGTGGCCGATCCGCACGGTGCCATCCGGCAGGCGGCCGACATGACGCGGGCCCTCGCGAAGCTGACTCCGGCGCTGTGGCCCGCCACGGGGTCCTCGCTGAGCGGGCACATCGGCCGGCAGCGGCGCTACACCTGGGCCCGGGCGTCGCTAGATGAGGTCAAGGCGATCAAGCGGGCGCTGGGCGGCACCGTGAACGATGTGGTCCTGGCCGCCATCAGCGGCGGCTACCGCGCGCTCCTGCTGGCCCGGGGCGAGCAGCCGGGACCGCATATGGTCCGCTCGCTGGTCCCGGTCTCGGTCAGGGCACCTGGCGAAGAGAGCCTCTACGACAACCGGGTCTCGGCGCTCCTGGCCGATCTGCCCGTCCACATCGCCGACCCGGTGGAGCGGCTCGCGGCCGTCCGGGCCGAGCTGGCGGCCCTGAAGACGAGCAACGAAGCGATGCTGGGCGAGGCCCTGACCTCACTGGGCCGGTACACCCCGTTCCCGTTCGCGTCTTGGCTGGTCAGGCTCGGGTTCGAGCTGCCCCAGCGGGATATCGTCACCGTCACCACGAACGTGCCGGGTCCCCGGCAGCCGCTGTACGGGATGGGCCGGCGGATCGTGGAGATCATCCCCTACGTGCCGATCGCCACGACGATGCGCACCGGGGTCTCGATCTTCACCTACTGCGACCACGTGACGTTCGGGATCACCGGTGACTTCGCCGCCAGCCCGGACCTCGACGTGCTAGCCCGCGGCATCGAAGACAGCCTGGCCGAGCTCCTGAAGGCCAGCCGCCGCCGCGCCCGGCGCGCCGCTCCGAAAGCGTGACGTTCGGCACTAGTCAATAGCCCGCTTCTGGCTCCAACATGGGTGCCATGGCTGAGCCTGGTAGGCAAGGCGGGGCCGCGATCGAGGTCCGCGGCCTGACGAAGTCCTATGGCGGCGTGCACGCCGTCCGCGGCATAGACCTCACCGTGGCGCGGGGGCAGATCTTCGCGCTGCTCGGGCCGAACGGAGCCGGGAAGACCACCACGGTCGAGATCCTCGAGGGCTACCGGTCGCGGGACGGCGGGACGGTCCAGATCCTGGGGTACGACCCGGGACGGCAGCGGCAACGGCTGAAGAGGCAGATCGGGATCGTGCTGCAGTCCAGCGGGATGGACAGCTACCTGACCGTGGCCGAGACGGTCGCGATGTACGCGGGGTTCTTCCCCCATCCGCGCCCGGTGGACGAGGTGATCCAGCTGGTGGGCCTGGAGGCCAAGCGCGATACCCGGGTGCTGAAGCTGTCCGGCGGGCAGCAGCGCCGGCTGGACGTGGCGATCGCCCTGACCGGGAACCCGGACCTGCTGTTCCTCGACGAGCCCACCACCGGGTTCGACCCCTCGGCCCGGCACGAGGCGTGGGAGGTCATCAAGAACCTGGCGGAGCTGGGCAAGACGGTCCTGCTGACCACGCACTACATGGACGAGGCGCAGTACCTGGCCGACCAGGTCGCGGTGATCAGCAGCGGCCGGATCGTCGCGGAGGGGACGCCGGCCACCATCGGGAACCGGGAACTCGCCCGGGCCAGGATCCGCTACCGGCTGCCCGACGGGGCCGCGCCGCCCGCCGACCTCACCGCGTCACCCGGGCCGGACGGGCTGACCGAGCTGGTGCCCGAGGACCTCACCGCCGCGCTGCACCGGCTGACCGGCTGGGCCCTGGACCAGCACGTCGAGCTCACCGGCCTGGAGGTCACCCGGCCCACCCTGGAGGACGTCTACCTGGAGCTGACCGACAGCCCGGCCGCGCAGGCCGGGGCGGTCACCAAGGAACCGGTCGGCGGGAACCGGGCCGGCCGGAGAGGATGGCGCAGGTCATGAACGCCGCGGCGCTGACGCTGTCACAGGTCCGGTACGTGAACAAGGCGTTCTGGCGCAATCCGGCCTCGGCGTTCTTCATATTCGCGTTCCCGCTGATGTTCCTGGTGATCTTCACCGCGCTACTCGGTCACGGATCGGTGCGTATCTCGTCTACCCAAGTGGTGAATACCTCTACGTACTACGTAGCGGCCATGGCGTCCTTCGGGGTTATCTCGGCCTGCTATACCAACATCGCGATCAGCGTGTCGTTCCAGCGCGATACCGGCGTCCTGAAGCGCATGAACGGCACGCCGCTACCGAGTTCGGTCTTCCTCGGCGCGCGGATGGTGCAAGCCCTGCTCGTCGCCATCCTGCTGGTGGTGATCACCGCGGCGTTCGGCCGGGCCGCGTACAGCGCCAGCATCCCGACCGGTCTCACCCTGCTGCGATTCCTGGTCATGCTGCTGGTCGGGGCGGCCAGCTTCTGCGCGCTCGGGTTCGCGATCACCGCCGTCATCCCGAACGCCGACGCCGCGCCCGCGATCGTCAACGCGTCGATCCTGCCGCTGCTGTTCCTGTCCGGGGTCTTCATCCCGCTGGGCAGCAACGCGCCCGCCTGGATCGTGTGGATCGCCCGAATCTTCCCGGTCTGGCACTTCGCCCGGGGCATGCAGGCCGGGTTCCTCGGCACCCCGTTCAGCTGGACCGACGTGCTGGTCGTGGCCGCCTGGGGCCTGGGCGGCCTGCTGTTCGCGATCCGGTTCTTCAGCTGGGAGCCGCGGACCTAGCCCGGATCGCGGCCACCTCGTACAGGGCGATGCCGGTAGCTACCCCGGCGTTGAGGGACTCGGTGGAGGCCGCGATCGGGATGCGGACCAGCACGTCGCAGGTCTGCGCGACGATCCGGGACAGGCCCTTGCCCTCCGACCCGGTGACCAGGACCAGCGGCGCGGTGGCCAGGTGCAGGTCGCGGATCGTGACGTCGCCGGCCGCGGCGAGGCCGGCCACGAACACCCCGGCGTCCCGGTAGGACTGCAGCGCGCGGGCCAGGTTGGCGGCCCGGGCCACCGGGAGGCGGGCCAGCGCGCCGGCCGAGGCCTTCCACGCGCCCGCGGTCACGCCCGCGCCGCGGCGGGCGGGCACCACCACGCCGTGCGCGCCGAACGCGGCGGCCGAACGGACGATGGCGCCCAGGTTGCGCGGGTCGGTCACGCTGTCCAGGGCGACGACGAGCGGCACCTGGCCCGCGTCCGCGGCGCGGGCCAGCAGGTCGTCGGGGTGCGCGTAGTCGTAGGCCCGCACGCGCAGGGCCAGACCCTGGTGCAGTGCGCCGCCGGTGAGCCGGTCCAGCTCGGCGGCGCCGGCCTCGAGGACCGGCACGCCGCGGTCGGCGGCCAGCTTGATCGCCTCATCGACCCGCTCGTCGCGGGCGCCCCGGGCCCCGACGTACAGCGTGGCCGCGGGCACCCGGGCCCGCAGCGACTCGACCACCGGGTTGCGGCCGGCCACGAACTCTGCCGCCTCCCCCGCGCCGCGCGGGGTCCGCCGGGCGCCCGCGGAGGACGAGCCGGAACCGGACGCGTCAGCGAAGCGGCGAGAGCCGGAACCCGAGCCGTACCCTGACGGGTCAGCGGAGCGCCGCGATCCGGAGCCGTACCCTGACGGGTCAGCGGAGCGCCGCGATCCGGAGCCGTACCCTGACGGGTCGGCGGAGCGCCGGGAAGCCGAGCCGGATGCGTCAGCAGAGCGGCGAGAGCCCGAGCTGGAGGCGCGCTTCTGGGCTGGATGTCCGGGGCGCTCGGCGGCGGGCGGGGTCGGGCCCTTGCCCTCGAGCTTGCGCCGGCCCTGGCCGCCGGTGCCGGGGCGCGGC
The DNA here is from genome assembly GCA_963742795.1 of uncultured Actinomycetes bacterium. Lineage (GTDB taxonomy): Bacteria > Actinomycetota > Actinomycetes > Streptosporangiales > Streptosporangiaceae > Palsa-504. The sequence goes on along the minus strand of CAVUNL010000008.1, from coordinate 11,034 downwards.
TTGCCTGACTTGGTGCGGCCCGCAGCGTTGCGGCGGGACCGGGGGCCTTCGGCTGCGCTCATCGCTTCAGCTCCCAGCGGGGGCCCTGCGGGGTGTCCTCGACGATGACGCCGATCTCCTCCAGGCCGTCCCGGATCGCGTCCGCGGTGGCGTAGTCGCGGCGGGCCCGGGCCGCGTCGCGCTGGTCCAGGGTCAGCTTGACCAGCGACCCGACCACCTGGCGCAGCCGCTCGCCGGAGCCCTGGCTGGCCCCGACGGAAGCACGCGACCAGTGCGGCGAGAGCGGGTCGAGGCCGAGCACGCCCAGCATGGCCCGCAGGCGGATCAGGCTGGCCCGGGCGCCGGTCTTGTCCGAGGCGGCCAGCGCCTGGTTGCCGTCCCGGACGCAGGCGTGCACCGCGGCCAGCGCGGCCGGCACGGCCAGGTCCTCGTCCATCGCCGAACGGAACGACGTAGGTAGCTCCTCGTTGTCGTCGTCGCCCAGGCTGGGCTGGGTCATGTCCAGGCCCAGGCTGCCGAGCACCTCGGCGGCGCGCAGCACGAAGCGCTCGATACGCTGGTAGGCGGCGACCGCCTCCTCCAGCGCCTCCTCGGAGAACTCCAGCATCGACCGGTAGTGCGCCTGGACCAAGTAGTACCGCAGCTCGGCGGGCCTGACCCTCTTCAGCACGTCGGTGACCAGCAGGGAGTTGCCGAGCGACTTGCTCATCTTCTCCCCGGCCAGCCCGAGCAGGCCGTTGTGCAGCCAGTACCGGGCGAAGCGGTCACCGGCCGCCTTGGACTGGGCGATCTCGTTCTCGTGGTGCGGGAAGATCAGGTCCATCCCGCCGCAGTGGATGTCGAACGTGGGGCCCAGGTACTTGGTGGACATGGCCGAGCACTCCAGGTGCCAGCCGGGCCGCCCCGGTCCCCACGGCGTCTCCCAGTACGGCTCGCCGGGCTTCGCCGCCTTCCACAGGGCGAAGTCGCGCGGGTCGCGCTTGCCCGCGTTGTCGGAGTCCTCGGCCGGGCGCATCTGGTCCAGCCGCTGGCCGGACAGCGCGCCGTAGGCGGGGAACGAATGCACGTCGAAGTACACGTCGCCGTCCGCCGGGTAGGCGTGCGCGCTCTCGATCAGCAGGCGCATCAGCACGATCATCTCCGGGATGTGCCCGGTGGCCCGCGGCTCGATATCCGGCGGGCGGCAGCCCACCGCGTCATAGGCCCAGGTGAACGCCCGCTCGTTGCGCTCGGCGATGATCCACGGGGCGACGCCCTCGCTGGCCGCGGTGCGCAGGATCTTGTCCTCGACGTCGGTGACGTTGCGGCAGAAGGTCACCTTGTACCCGCTGGCCTCCAGCCACCGGATCAGGACGTCGAAGCACACGGCCGATCGCAGGTGGCCGATGTGCGGCGGCGCCTGCACCGTGGCGCCGCACAGGTACACCGACACCTGGCCCGGCGTGAGCGGCGCGAAGTCGCGCACCGTGCGCGTGGCGGTGTCGTGAAATTGCAAGGTCACGGTGTAAAGGCTAAGGGATACCGCCAGTGAGGGGGGCCGGGACGAGCAGCGCGGTGGCAATCGCGGCCAGGCCCTCGCCGCGGCCGGTCAGGCCCAGCCCGTCGGTGGTGGTGGCGGACAGGCTGACCGACGCGCCGGACAGCGCCTCGGCCATGACCTTCTCGGCTTCGGCGCGGCGCGGCCCGATCTTGGGCCGGTTCCCGATGACCTGGACCGCGACGTTGCCGATGACGAAGCCCGCCTCGCTGACCAGCCGGAACGTCTCACGCAGGAGGACCGTGCCGGACGCGCCCGCCCACTGCGGGCGCGACGTGCCGAAGTTCTGGCCGAGATCGCCGAGCCCGGCCGCGGACAGCAGCGCGTCGCAGACAGCATGCGCCGCCACGTCACCATCCGAATGACCGGCCAGGCCCGCCTCACCCGGCCAGAACAGGCCAGCCAGATACAGCTCTCGTGAACTGGTCAGCGGGTGCACGTCGACGCCCAGGCCGACGCGTGGGCTGTGTTCTCTCGGGGGGACGACCCCCCCAGACCCCCCCGAAGAATAAGTTGGCAAGGACCTCGTCGAGGAGGGCCTCGGCCTTGTCCTCGTTGGTCTTCTCGGCCAGCGCGAGCTCGCTGACCAGGATCTGCCGCGCCTTGGCCAGCATCCGCTTCTCGCCCGCGGACAGGCCGCGCTCGCGGTCCCGCCGCCACAGGTCGCGGACGACCTCGGCGACCTTGTTCACGTCACCGGAGGCGAGCTTCTCCAGGTTGGCCTTGTAGCGCCTGGACCAGTTGGTCGGTTCCTCGGTGTGCGGCGCGCGGAGCACTTCGAAGACCCGCTCGAGCCCTTCGGCGCCTACGACATCACGAACGCCTACCAGCTCGGCATTGTCCGCGGGAACGCGCACGGTCAGGTCGCCCTTGTCGACCTTGAGGACCAGATAGGTTCGATCCTCGCCCTTTATGGTGCGAGTCTCGACCGCTTCGATGCGAGCAGCCCCGTGGTGGGGATAGACGACGGTATCGCCGACGTTGAAAGACATGTGGCAGGTACCCCTTCCGCTGAACACCATCTTACCACGTCGGGTGGTGTCGATAAAACGTCCTTGACGGCAAATATGCAGGTCAGTACGCCAGTAACCGGCCTGCGCACACATCGTTGCGCTGGCCGTGCCGAACCTGGCACCGCCACTGGATGGCTCACAGCGTTGAATACAGTCTACCTGAGTGATCCGGTGGAGCCCGGCATCTTAAAGTGCTTTTCAGGGGTCCATACTGGATAGCAAGGGTCGGTTCGCGCCGGAGGTGACGTGTGGATCCTGGCGGCGGGTCAGGGTGGGACGAGCCTCCCCTCGATGTCCAGATCCCGGATGACGCGCGCGAGCTCGACCGCGACGTGATCGCCTACCACCGGGAAGTGCGCACCCGCCAGCGCCGGCGCAGGCTGGGCCGGCTGACCGCGCCGTTCTCCGGGCCGGGCACGGTGATGCCGCTGCTGGCCAGCATCCTGGCCGTCTGCCTGGTGGCCGGGGCCATGCTGTCAGTGGCCACGTTCAGCCCGGCCACGGGGCACGAGCACCCGGGCCACCCCTCGGCCACCGCAACCCGGAGCGCGCAGAATTCCAGTTCCGCGGCCTCCGCCACCGCGACCTCGGCCACGGCCAGCCCGTCGGCGGGCGCCCGCGAGACCGCCCGGCCTTCGGGCTCGGCGAACTCCTCGGCGCGGTCCACCCCGCCGGCGGGCGCGACCAGGCCCCGGCCACCCGGGGGCCCGTAAGGCCCGGCCAGACCCCGTGTCACCGGCCGGCGGCGTGACCGCTACGATTCTTTCCGTTCCGCTCGGAATGAGTCGAGGAGGCCACACGGTGACGCGCTGGAACCGCCGCCTGTTTATCGGCGCCCTAGCCATACTGGTCCCGGCGCTGGCGGGCTGCGAGGCCGGCTTCAACGCGCCGACGCTGGAGTTCCACCAGGCCTCCTTCGGGGTGAGCACGATCGTCGACGGCATCAACATCGACAACGTGTTCGTGCTCGGCCCGCCTCTGGGCTCCGTCCTGCCGGCCGGCGGGCAGGCCTCGCTGTTCATGGCGCTGCAGTCGCCGACCAGCGACCAGCTGACCTCGATCAGCGCGCCGGGCGCGGCGAGCTCGGTGCAGCTGCTCACCGCCCCGATCACCCTGCACCCGAACACCCTGGTGGACCTCAGCGGCCCGGCGCCGGAGGTCGTGCTCAACGGCCTGACCAGGCCGCTGAGCGGCGGGGAGACGGTGCAGCTGGTGCTCCACTTCGCCACCGCCGGGTCGGTGGCGCTCATGGTCCCGGTCGAGCCGGCCGCGAGCGAGTTCGCGACCTACTCCCCGCCGCCGACCCCCACCGCGTCGGCGTCCCTGTCCGTATCGCTGAGCGGCCACAAGCACAAGGCCAAGAAGGCCATGGTCCAGGCGCAGCCGGGCGCGCTGGCTGATCCCACGGCTTCGGCCAGCCCCTCGGCCGCGCCATAAGGGGCGGGACCCGCCGCAGCCGAAGGGCGCCGCGGCGCCCATTTTTTTTTTTTCGGCGCCCAGCGGTTCAAGCCACTCCAATAGGCGCAAACAATCCGCGCCAGCTTGGCGGCGTTTGGATTGCAAGGTCTCTTCGGCACTTTTGTAATCAAGCTTGCTCTCAACGTAACGTTCCCAGAGCTCTTCCCAGAATTCCGGACGTTGGTCTTTTGTTAATTTCCCCTCCAGCTCGTCAAGCGCCACAGCAAGCGTTTCACGCACGCATTCCAAAGCGCTCATCCGGGCGACGGCTCCCAGGATATGCGTGGAGTCCAAGCGTTGCCTGGAGCGCTTGGCGATAAAGCCTTCCTCTTGCAGAGCTTTCAACACCACCCCAAAGGCCAAGCCACTCTTTCCAGCTTCCAATAAGCGTTGCCGGAAATGCACCAAGGTGGTCGGATGGAATCCATCCGCCCCAAGCTTGAGGTTTAACGCCAGCTTCCAGCCCAAATGATATTTTACCATCTCGACGGCCTGCCGATCCGGTACGCGTTCCATAAACTGAAAGATCAACACTCCCAGTAAGACGACCGGTTCGATCCCAGGTCGTCCGTTTTCTGGCTCGTAGCATTGCGCTAATTCTTCCCGGCGGCCCGCCAACAGAGGCCAAACTTTCGTAGCGAAAAGCTTGTACTTATCCTTCTCGTTAAACAGATCCGGCGCGATCGATCCGAGGCTCTCGAACAAAAAGCCCTGCAGGTCAAACTTCGGTAGGCTCATCGATGCCCGGCATGATAATAAAGATCCCGACCGGCATCCAGCATAACATCCTAAAATTATGCTTTTTCAGCAGAATCAACTAATGGAAATTGACCCTCTCTATAGCGATTGGTTGACGGTCGTCGACGATGACGAATTCAATCTGATGTCAAAGCTCGATTACTGGGAGCGGCTTGACGACAGTTCCTTGAGACGGCTTGAAGGAGACAAGTTCTACGTCGTCATGCGAGAGTCTGAGTGGTCCAGGTACGAGGAAATCCGCAAGCGGGTTGAGATGGAATGCGCGGCGCTGGATGCATCGATTAGTAGCGAGGCCGAGCTCCAACTGCCGAAGGTGGATACCAAGCCGGAGACAAAGGCCGAAGTGGAACACAGGCGGCTCCGACTCAACCGGTTCGGCGGTTTCGAGCCATTCGGCGACAACTAGCGTTTTGAATTTACCCGACGTCGGGTAATCTTTGGACGTTCTGAGTACTTTGGCCAAAGTATTAGTAACTTCAAATAGTCGATACCTCGCGGATCAAGTCTAGGAGCCAATCCGCGTAAATGCAGGTTTGCTAACTTTGGACAAATAACTTTGGACAATACCTTATATTCGGCGCTAAACGGTCGTATATATAGGTATGATCACCTCGACCCGACCACAACGAACCCGCGATTACCTCACTCCGTCCGAAATGGACAGGCTTTTGGAAGCCAGTAAAGATCCATTCAACTCGCGTAATCCGGTGCGGGCGCATGCCATCCTGCTCCTGATGTTTCGGCACGGGTTGAGGGTGAGCGAGCTTTGCGCGATGAAGTTGTCGGATATCAATGTGGACGCTAAGGAGCTCCACGTTAACCGGCTTAAAGGCTGCGACAGCGGTCCGCACCCTCTCCGCGATCCTGAACCGAAGGCGATTAAGGCCTGGTTGCTCGAGCGAGCCAAAATGAATCCGCCGGCTGACTGCGACACCTTATTTATCAGCGAAAGGCGCAAGCCGTTATGGCGTTCCGCGGTGTGGGCGATGATTCGCGAGCTTAGCAATAGTGCCGGTCTGGAACATTTGCAGGTTCACCCGCACTCGTTGAGACACTCGACCGGGTACGCGATGGTGAACGGTGGAAACGATATTCGAATTATCCAAGGTTACCTCGGCCACCGGTCGATATCGTCTACGGTTCGCTACACCAATCTGGATAAGAACCGATTCAAGGGGGTGACGTTTTGAAGTTCGCTCGCCGTTTAACGCTCAGTCCGGCGCTTCCACTAGGGGACGACACTCGCGGGCTACCAAACGCGCCCGGAGAGGGCAGCGCGGAGCGGGAAAAGGCATACTGGAGTGTGCGGTCGAGCGGTGAGCAACTGCTAACCAAAGCGCGGTCTTCCAATTGCTGCGTTTGGCGTGGTAGCGTCGAGACATCTGGGACGCGTTGTCTGGTTAACTGGTAGAAGCGCCTGCGGCTCAACTGGGTAGAGTATGTGTAAGACCGACTTGTACGTCGAAATCGAATCGGTGGAGAAATTGGGCCTACGGGTAAACGCGTTGCACTTTTCGATTATAGCTCAGGGGATACCGAAGGCCGGCCACTCAAGTCGTGAAAACCGAAATCATCCCCCGGCGCGGAAGTGGGACGCGGATCTTATCGCGAACCAAGGATCGTAATAGCAGATCACCAAAGAACATCGACTAATCCTTCTGATCGTGGATTGAGATACCGATAATTAATTGGGGGTGGCTGTTGGGTAGGCCCTCAAGTTGACGGTAGCTGGGGCCACATTAATGATCAGCAGACGCCACTTCCATGCATCGCCGTCACGTTGGGCCAAAACAACCGAGTTGCCGTGAACCTCTTTGACCAAGTTTGCCGGGCCAGTAAACGTTTGGGTCCATTCTCCGACTGCCCACGCCATGTTGTTGCCAACCGCGTGTGCCTCAACGGCCCGGCTTACAGTGGTTACGCGGACGCCCTTTACTTGGAAGTCCTTGAAATCGTCCTCGTAACGCTGCTCGATCGCGTCTCTGCCCCACAGTATACCCGAGGGGGTCACAAATAATGCATCTTTGGTATAGAGTGAAGCCAAGCCGGTTGCATCGCGCTTGCTCCAGGCCTCGTCGTTTTTCTTTCCCAACTCTACAAGCTTCTGGTAGTCCTGCTCAGCAAGAGGTGGTTCTTCTTGTTGGGCCAGGGCCGGTAGGGTGAGACCGGTGGTTAGCCCTGCAAGGGCAAGTAGTACGTGCAGTTTCATGATCTCCTCCTAAGTTTTTGGGTTATTTGTCGTCGGAGGACCGGGCTCCCCGTTCATCTCAGAAATAACGCCTCTCTTCTTTAGAACCGGCAGCCGCATATCGCGAAGGCGTTTTTGTAGTAGTCGAACGTTCCGCGATCCAATGATCTTGAGAAGCATGGCTCTTAGCAACCTTCCTGGCTGCAATTTGAGACATGTTCACGATGAGGCCGACACCCTCTTCTATTGACGCCTGCGCGAAGATTGCTGTGCCTTCGAGGATGCCTGGAACCTGAATCGGATACATGTAGCAGGCCCCGGGTAACTCCATTGAGGGCTGTGCTTAGCGAATCAAAGTCCGGCAAATCTCCCACAACGATCTCCACGCCCTGTGCGCTCAGTTGCTCGGACCGAGCGCCTTATGAACCAATGCTCTTACTGGTACCTTTAGCTCCAGGAGCTTCTTGATAGCATTCTTGCCGACTGCGCCGGCTGCACCTGTGATTAAAATTTTTTTCATGATTTTCTTTTGGTTGTGATTGGAAACAACTGAGGCTTGGCCTGTGATTGGCTGCCTACGTCCTGGGCTTCGATTGATGTCGAGATAAGCGCCGCGGACGTAATGGTCAACCGCCGAAACGTTGCTCCGGCGTCCTTTATGCCTTCCGCGTCTCTCCATGCACAAAGCATTGCTTTCGGCACGCCGATTTCGGCCGTATCCAAGGGCATGCTTAAACCAACAGCCAATCGCTAACCGCGCTGGAATTTTGGCGACTCCCGCGGCACCTCCCTTTCGCTGGATGAGTTTTTGGCTCAAAATGGAGGCTTCCGGCGTCGAATTCTTCGCTGGAAAAGAGCCGTGGCTGGTTATCAGACAGCACGGTCCCCTCGTACGTTCAAAGGAGGGTCGCACTCTCACCGTCAGCCAGAAAAACGAACTCGGGCAACTCTTAAAAATACCATATAATTTATTGCTTTTCAGTGTATAAATAAATACAATGGTTTCCGTCATAGGTAGTAAGCTAAGTGAGGGTTTGCCTTGCGGCAAAAACAGAGAGAACACCGACCGGCGTGCGTCCAATGGCGGTTAACGGCGCACGCCGGTAACGCCCACCTACCGAAATCCCAGAGCAAAACCATGAAAACAATCATCGGATCAAATTCGAGGCCGCTGCATCGCGCTCTTTGCACGCTCCTTCTGGGCATCGCCGCGCTTTGGGCCATGCCCAGAAGCGCCCAGGCGCAGCTCTATGTCAGCCAGCTCAGCAATGGCAGCGTGGGCGAATACGACGCCACTACGGGAGTCGCGATCAACGCCAACTTCATCACGGGGCTGAACTGGCCCATCGAGCTCGCGTTGTCGAGTAACAACCTCTTCGTCGCGAACCAGTTCGGCAACACGATTGGCGAATACAACGCCACTACGGGAGCCGCGATCAACGCCAACTTCATCGCGGGGCTGAACGAGCCCGTCGGGCTCGCGTTGTCGGGTAACAACCTCCTCGTGGCGAACTACCTTGGGACCACAGTTGGCGAATACGATGCGACTACGGGAGTCGCGATCAACGCCAACTTCATCACCGGGCTGAACAACCCCGGCGGACTCGCGTTATTGGGCAACAAGCTCTTCGTCGCGAACCAGACAAGCGGCAGGGTTGGCGAATACGACGCGACTACGGGAGTCGCGATCAACGCCAACTTCATCACCGGGCTGAACAATCCCGGCGGACTCGCGTTATTGGGCAACAAGCTCTTCGTCGCGAACCAGACAAGCGGCAGGGTTGGCGAATACGACGCCACCACGGGAGTCGCGATCAACGCCAACTTCATCACGGGGCTGAACCAGCCCCTCGGACCCGCGTTGTCGGGCAACAACCTCTTCGTGGCGAACTTCTTGGGCACCACGGTTGGCGAATACGACGCCATCACCGGAGCCGCGATCAACGTCAACTTCATCACGGGGCTGAACGAGCCCGCCGTACTCGCCGTCGCGTCCGTTCCCGAGCCTTCGACATGGTCGATGATTGCAATAGGCGGCGTGGCGTTGCTCGGAATCAGGCACCGGAAGAAACACCGCGCCGCGTAGGCGGTAAGAAGACGGACCTAAACATCGCACTTGAGTCGCTGGAGCAATCACTCCATCGGCGGGTAACGTCGGTGACTATCGCGATTAAGGAGCAAGCGGTGCCGGACGGCGACTGAACTTGTGAAATCAACTGCGTCACATCCGCCTGCATGCCTGATTTCGTGAAGCCGATGAAGGCAAAGCTCCTCGATTCCATGCGGCCCGACGATTGGATCTACGAAATCAAATTCGACGGTTATCGTGCTTTGGCGCTGCGAGGCGGCAGTGAAACGAAGGTCCCGTCGCGGAACCAAAAGGATCTCGGTAAGAAGTTCCCAGAAGTGAAGGATTCAATTGCGGCGCTCGACGTTCAGGACGCCATTATCGATGGAGAGATTGTGGCTCTGAACGAAATCAGCGCTCGTCCTTTCAGTTACTTCCGTGTTGTGCAAGAGACGACAAGTCTCTGGCAAAAAGCGGTTAGACACTGTGATAAATATGGTTAATATGGTTTCTATGGATAAGCGCGAATTGCGGCGTTGTGTATCATTATTGTCGGCGGGTCGGGCCGAACCGTATAACCTCCGACCCGACGGCTGCAAAAGAGAACCTGCGCGCACACGAAACAAAGAGCGGAACGAAGGCAACAGAACCGGCTCGAAACTGGCACAACTAGCGGTAGGGAGTCTACATAGGGATCCCAAGACATGCTCCCCACTTTCCCTCAATGGGTCGTTTTTAAGAGCAGTCATGGGGGCCTGATATCCAAAAAGAGAGATGAGCGAGGTTAACAACGCGGGAAAATGAGTTCGGTAATCACAGAGATCGAAAGCGCCACAGATAAGATCTTGGTGTTGTTGGTAGACGACCAGGCAATGGTAGCCGAAGGCGTTCGACGCATGCTAGCAATCGATCCGACGATCGCCTTCCATTATGTGAGCGATCCCACGCAAGCGATCGAATTGGCCACTAAGGTTGGCCCGACCGTGATCTTGCAAGACCTTGTGATGCCCGGTGTGAACGGATTTGACCTGCTGAGAGAATACCGCAACAACCCGTTCACTCGCGCGGTTCCTGTCATTGTCCTTTCTAGCAAAGAGGACCCTGCTACCAAACAGTTGGCGTTTGAATCCGGAGCCAATGATTACATAGTAAAATTGCCTAACCGCATCGAATTGCTCGCGCGGGTGCGTATGCATTCCGGAGCATACATACACTCTTTGCAACGGCAGCGGGCGTTTCAAGCACTCCAAGCGAGTCAAAGGGAACTTACGGAGAAAAACTGCGAGTTAGAGATTCTCAATGAAAAGCTGGAGGAGGCAACTCGTTTCAAGTCGGTATTTTTCGCAAATGTGAGCCATGAGATACGCACGCCGTTGGTTGGGGTCCTTGGCATGACAGAGATTCTTTCTGACACGAGCCTCGACACTCATCAGCGCGAGTTGGTCGAAGTCATTCGAACAAGCGGGGAAACTCTTTTACATATCATCAACGATATCCTGGACCTGTCCAAGACGAATCCGCCAAACTCGAATTGGAGTCGATTCCCTTTGTGCTCCGCGACGTGGTCGATCAGGTAATGGATCTATTGGCACCAATGGCGTTCGGGAAAGGGCTTGAAATCAGCGCCTGGATCGACCCACGAATGGCTTCTACCTTGGTCGGCGACGTCACCAGGGTGAGGCAAGTTCTGCTCAATCTTCTGAACAATGCGATCAAGTTCACCTCCAGCGGCGAAATCTACCTGCAGGTAGAGCCTTCAGCGGATGTGAACAACATGGTACATTTTTGCGTGGAAGATACCGGCGCGGGCATCCCGCCAGAAAAACTCGATCGGCTTTTTCGGTATTTCAGCCAAGTGGACGAGTCAACGAATCGGCGTTTTGGCGGCACTGGCTTGGGCCTGTCAATCTGTCGGAATTTGACGGCGTTAATGGGAGGTCGGGTATGGGTGGAAAGCACGGTCGGGAAAGGCGCTCAATTTCATTTTGCCGTCCCGCTTCCAGCCGCGGAC
>CAVUNL010000007.1:0-52279 GCA_963742795.1 uncultured Actinomycetes bacterium | reverse complement strand
GAGTGAAACCCCGGTTTCACTACGCTAGAGGGTGGTGAAACCCGGGTTTCATCCCGTTGGGGGCGCAGGCTGGGCCGCGATGGCTGAGGAGACCGGGGCTCGGGGGACGAACCACGCTCCGTTCGGCATAAATGATTTTGATTTTTCGTTTGCAAGCTGTGACCCTCATTGACCTCCTGCCGGAGACGCCCGAGCCGGATGCGGTTTTCGACGCCTTCGCCGGGTGGTCGAAGGGGCGCGGGCTGGCGTTGTACCCGCATCAGGAGGAAGCGCTCATCGAGATCGTGTCGGGCGCGAACGTCATCTTGTCCACTCCCACCGGCTCGGGGAAATCGCTGGTCGCGGCTGGCGCGCATTTCGCGGCGCTCGCGGACGGCCGGCGCACGTTCTACAGCGCGCCGATCAAGGCGCTCGTGTCGGAGAAGTTCTTCGACCTGTGCGCCGCATTCGGCCCGGCCGAGGTCGGCATGATGACCGGCGACGCCAGCGTCAACCCGGAGGCCCCGATCATCTGCTGCACCGCCGAGGTGCTGGCCAGCATCGCGCTGCGCGACGGCGCCGCGGCCGACGTGGGCCAGGTCGTGATGGATGAGTTCCACTTCTACGCCGACCCCGAGCGCGGCTGGGCCTGGCAGGTCCCGCTGCTCGAGCTGCCGCACGCGCAGTTCCTGCTGATGTCGGCGACCCTGGGCGACGTCTCGCGGTTCGAAGCGGACCTGACCCGGCGCAACGGCCGGCCGACCGCGGTGATCGCGTCGACCGAGCGGCCGGTGCCGCTGGTCTTTTCCTACTCGATCGAGCCGTTGCACGAGACCCTAAGCGAGCTGCTGTCCACGGCGCAGGCTCCGGTGTACGTGGTGCACTTCACCCAGGCGGCGGCCCTGGAGCAGGCCCAGGCGCTGATGAGCGTCAACGTCTGCAGCCGGGCCGAGAAGGACGCCATCGCCGACCTGATCGGCGACTTCCGGTTCTCGGCCGGCTTCGGCAAGACCCTGTCCCGGCTGGTGCGGCACGGCATCGGCGTGCACCACGCCGGGATGCTCCCCCGGTACCGGCGGCTGGTGGAGACCCTGACCCAGGCCGGGCTGCTCAAGGTCATCTGCGGGACCGACACCCTGGGCGTGGGCATCAACGTGCCGATCCGCACCGTGCTGTTCACCGCGTTGTCCAAGTACGACGGGAGCCGGACCCGGCTGCTGCAGGCCCGCGAGTTCCACCAGATCGCCGGGCGCGCCGGGCGGGCGGGATTTGACGTGTCCGGACGAGTGGTGGTACAGGCCCCCGAGCACGTGGTGGAGAACGAGCGGATGCTGGCCAAGGCGGGCGATGACCCGAAGGCCCGGCGGCGCGTGGTGCGGAAGAAGCCGCCGGAAGGCTTCATCGCCTGGGGGAAGCCGACCTTCGAGCGGCTGGTCGCCGCGGAACCCGAGCCGCTGACGTCCAGCTTCAAGGTCACCCACGCCATGGTGCTGAACGTCATCGCCCGCCCGGGCGACGCGTTCGCCGCGATGCGGCACCTGCTGACCGACAACCACGAGGACCGCGCGGCGCAGCGGCGGCACATCCACCGGGCCATCGCGATCTACCGGGCGCTGCTGGCCGGGGGCGTGGTCGAACGGCTTTCCTCCCCCGATGCGGAGGGGCGCCTGGTGCGGCTGACCGTGGACCTGCAGTACGACTTCGCACTCAACCAGCCGCTGTCGCCGCTCGCGCTGGCCGCTATTTCGCTGCTGGACGTGACGTCGCCGTCTTACGCGCTTGACGCGCTGTCGGTGATCGAGTCGACCCTGGACAACCCGCGGCAGGTGCTGTCCGCCCAGCAGTTCCGGGCCCGCGGCGAGGCGGTGGCCCAGATGAAGGCGGACGGCGTCGCGTACGAGGAACGGCTGGAGCTGCTGGACGGCGTGACCTACCCCAAGCCGCTGGCCGACGTGCTGGAGGCCGCGTACGACATCTACCGCCGCGGTCATCCGTGGGTCCTGGATTACGAGCTGTCACCGAAGTCGGTGGTCCGGGACATGTACGAGCGGGCGCTGACGTTCGCCGAGTACGTGGCGTTCTACGGGCTGTCCCGCTCCGAGGGGCTGGTGCTGCGCTACCTGGCCGACGCCTACAAGGCGCTGCGCCAGACCGTGCCGGACGAGGCCAAGACCGAGGAGCTGACCGATCTCATCGAGTGGCTGGGCGAGATCGTGCGCCAGGTCGACTCCAGCCTGCTCGACGAGTGGGAGCGGCTGCGCAACCCGTCGGCCGCTGCTACGGCCTCGGCCTCGGCCTCGGCTGATGACCGGCCGGCCGGGGTCACGTCGAACGTGCGGGCGTTCCGCGTCCTGGTCCGCAACACGCTGTTCCAGCGGGTCAAGCTGGCCGCGCTCGGTGACTACGATTCGCTCGGCACGCTGGATGCGGGCAGCGGCTGGGATGCTTCCGCGTGGCAGGAAGTCCTGGACGGCTACTTCGAGGTCCACGACGAGATCGGGACGGGTCCGGACGCGCGCGGCCCCGCGCTGCTGATCATCGACCAGCGTCCCGACGGCTGGGCCGTCCGGCAGATCTTCGACGATCCGGCGGGCGATCACGACTGGGGCATCAACGCCGTGGTCGACCTGGCCGCCTCCGACGAGGCGGGCTCGGCCGTGCTGCGCATTACCGACGTGGGCCAGCTCTAGCCGTTGGCCCCGGGCGTGACCGTCAAGGCATACAGGCTTCGCGCTTCGCGGGGTTCGGTGCGTGGGTTGTCCTGGTTTACCGATCGGTAGCGCTTCCGTACATTGGCTGCAGGCGGTGGTGGTAGCCGACCGCTCGTGGCTGTGACGTGTTCGTGAGGGGCAGGTGCGATGCCGGAGGACACCCTTTCGGTCTACGCGCGGAGCCAGCCGGGTAAGCCGGGCGTCATCGACGACAGGCCGGATGGGACGGTCGTCGTGTGGACGTACGCCGAGCTCGAGGCGCAGGCGAACCGGGTAGCCAACTTGCTGCTGGCGCTGGGGGCCGGGCCGGGTGCCAAGGTGCTGTGGTGCGGGCCGAACTCCCCAGACGTGGTCGCGGTGATGAGCGCCACCAGGAAGATCGGCGCGGTCGCGGTGCCGCTGAACTACCGGCTAACGCCGGAGGAGGCACTCTACGTCGTCAACCATAGCGACGCCGAGGTCGCCTACGTGGACTACGAGTACGCGCCGATGTTCGCCGCGTTCCGCGGCCAGTTGGAGAAGGTGCGGCACGTCATCGTGGTCGGCGGGCCAGCCCCGGAGGGGATGCTGGGCACCGCGGATATCGCGGCCGCGTCGGCCGACGCGCCCGACGTCGGGGACGCGGCCGGCGGGGGCGGGACGATGATCTACACCTCGGGGACGACCGGTAAGCCGAAGGGCGCGGTCCGGAAAGGACCCCCGAATCCGGAAGTGCTCGGTGCCCTGCTGAACCTGTTCGGCTACCGTCCCGACGACATCTACCTCACCTCCGGCCCGCTGTACCACAGCGGACCCAGCGCCTTTATGGGCGCTGGCCTGCTGTTCGGCCAGACGATCATCGTGCAACGCAGGTTCGACGCCGAGGACTGGCTGCGGCTGGTGGATACCTACGGTGTGACCTCGACCTTCTCCGCGCCTGCGCTGGTCCGGATGATCTGCGCGTTGCCCGGGCAGGTCAAGGACCGCTACGACCGCTCCACGATGCGCATCATGATCGCCAACGCGGCGCCGTGGAGCTACGCGCTCAAGCAGCAGTACGTGGCCGACTTCCCGCCCGAGTCGCTGTTCGAGGTCTACGGCTCGACCGAGCTCGGCGTGGACACCGTGCTGATGCCCGAGGACCAGATGCGCAAGCCCGGATCGTGCGGCAGGCCGGCGCCCGGCATCGAGATCATGCTCGTCGGTGCCGACGGCAGTGAGGTCGCCGGTACCGGGCCGGACCACGCCGGCGAGGTTTTCGTACGGTCCAAGGTCACGTTCGACGCCTACTACAAGAACGACGCCGGCTATCAGTCGAACAGTCGCGGCGACTACCACACGGTCGGCGACATCGGCTACTGGGACGACGAGGGCTACCTGTACATCTGCGACCGCAAGACCGACATGATCATCTCCGGCGGGATGAACATCTACCCGGCCGAGATCGAGGCCGCGCTCGAACAGCACCCCGGGATCTACGACGTCGCGGTGTTCGGGATCCCGTCGCCAGAGTGGGGCGAGGCCGTGCACGCGACCGTGGTGCGGTCGCCTGGGTCCTCGCTGACCAGCGACCAGATCACCGCGTTCGCACGCGAGCACCTGGCCAGCTACAAAGTCCCGCGGTCAATCGACTTCGCGACCGAACTGCCCCGCACGGGATCGGGCAAGCTGCTCAAACGCCAGCTCCGGGCGCCCTACTGGGCCGGCCAGACCAGCCAGGTCGGATAGGACGGTCACGACTGCCCCCTGGGGCTGGCACCGGGCAGGTCACCGCCCATACGGTCGCGCTGATCTCGAACGGGCCCGCGGGCAGCAGGCGGCGGCACCGCTCGCGCAGTTCGGCCCGCCGGTCCGGCGGCAGCGAGGCCACGTAGGTTCCGGCCGGGCCAACGCCGAGCGTGAACGGCTCCCACCACTGCTCGAAGCTGTCGTAGCGGACCCGGACGGCCAGCGTCGTGGCCTGGGCCTGGCCCAGCCCGGCCTGGGCGAAGAGCCGGGCCAGGTGGCCTTCGCGGACGCCGGCCAGGCCCGACTCGTCGTCGGCGGCGGGGTCCAGCTCGCGCACCGCAGACCAGAACGCGGTCAGCGGTCCATGGCCGCCCGCGTGATCCCACACGCAGGCGGCGATCATCCCGCCGGGCCGGGTGACCCGGCTCATCTCCCGCACCCCCCGCACCGGATCGGTCATGAAGTGGACGACCAGCTGGGCCAGCGCGGCGTCGAAGGTGTCGTCCGGGAACGGCAGCTGCTCGGCCGCTGCCCGGCGGACATCCACTCCGGGCAGCCGCTCGCGCACCGCGGCCGCAAACGACGCGGACGGTTCGACCGCGCTGACCGCCTCCGCGCCGGTCCGGCGTACTAGCTCGGCGGTCAGCGCGCCCGGACCGGACCCGACATCCAGGACCCGCTGCCCAGGCTGAACCCCGGCCAGGTCAGCGAACTGGACCGCGAGTGGTTCGGAGTACCGGCCCATGAACCGCAGGTAGGCGTCCGCGCTGACATCGAAGCTCATGTATGCGAACTTACCCGTCAGAGGTTTCCGGTTCCGGCGCGGTGAGCGGTTCCAGCAGGTCGATGAGCGGCTGCTGGCCGAAGTAGCGGGCCCAGCCGAGCGGGGTCGAGCCGAACCGGTGGTCGCGGATGTCCGGGTCGGCGCCCAGCCGGAGCAGGGTCCGGGCCAGCTCCAGGTTCCCGTCCTCGGCCGCCTTGTGCAGGGCCGTCTGCCACGGCTGGTCGCTCGGCACGTCGGTGCGTCCCCTGGCGTTGACGTCGAAGCCGAATCCGGCCAGAATCTCGACCGCCTCTATGCTGCCGCAGGTGGCGGCCCAGGTGATCAGGGCGGGCCGCGCCGCGCGGACCTGATCGGCCAGCCCGGGATGCTCGCGGAGCAGCCGGTCGAGGCTGGCCCGGGCACTGCCTATCTCCGGCGCGAGCACCGCGGCCACGAACGCCTCGGCCGGATCCAGGCCGAGCGGCGGAGCGCCGTGCGCGACCAGGTAGTCGATCAGGTCCGGGTGGCCAGTGGTGGCCGCCATCGAGGTCGCGGTGGCGCTGCCGTCGAAGGGGGACGTCACGTCGACGCCGTGGCTGACGAGCAGCCGGACCCGTTCGGTCAGGCCGTGGGTGATGGCCCAGGCGAGCTCGCCGCGGAGCATCTCGGCCGGGGTGTCGACGGCGTCGCCGAGACGCCTGCGCCACGGGCCGCTGTCGCCGGTGCCCAGGCCGAACTCGAAGAGCAGCTCCAGGTGGTCGTTCCCCGGCTCGAACATCCGGTTGTAGAGCGCCTGGCCGTCGTTGGGGTCGGCGCCGGCTTTCAGCAGGACGCGGCCGAGAGCGAGCGAGTGCGGGTGCCGCGGCTGGCGGACTGGGCCTAGTTCCCCCTCGCCGAACACCCCGGTCAGCACGGTGAACGGGGTGGGCAGCCCGTGCCAGAGGTAGCCGGCGTTCGGGTCGGCGCCCGCGTCCAGCAGCAGCCGAGCCGAGGTCAGGACGGCGCCCTCGTCGATCTGCGGGTCGTGCCGGGCGTAGGCCAGGTAGAACAGCGGCGGCCAGCGGAACGGGCCGCCCTCGCGGCGGGCGACGGAGAGGTCTACGGCCAGGATGCGCCGCAGCGCCTCAGTGTCGGCCGCCGCGGCGGCCGCGTGGACGCTGTCCCGGGTGATCTCGGGGTGCGCGGCGAGCAGACGACGCCCCTCGGCCCAGCGTTCCGGCTGGTCATCTTCGTAGTACAGGCTCACCAGGCGGAGGAACTCATCGGCCAGGCTGGCGGGAGCGTCGGCCGTCATGCGGTCGGGGAAGCGGCTGTAGTGCTCGATCACCTCGACGTGCCGCTTGAGGCGGGCCCAGCTGGGGAAGCTGTACCGGCGGGCGACGACGAGCTGAGCGGCGTGCAGCGGAAACGGGGCGGGCGCGTCAGGGAAGTGCTCGGCGACCTCGGCGAGCGCGCCGGGCTCGCCAGCGAGGACGGCGCGGCGGAGGTCCTTGGCCTGGTTGCGAAGCTGCTCGTAACTAGGCTCATCGGGAAGGTCGGCCACGGAGGGCTCCTTTCGCATGCCTGCGGTCCGCGTCGTCAGGCCGAAAGGAGGGGTGGCGGCCAGCTGCTCACTGCGATCTCAGGCGGGCTCTGCCCTTTCCGCGGACCGGAGGCCCCCTGCGGGCCTGGTTCAGCTTAACGCAGGGGGCCCTCAGTAAGATGCGCACCCGGACGGCCAGGTCGGTTGCCGGCGCCGGCTGGTCGCAGCTGATGCGGTGCGTGGAGGAAAAAGCGGCCCGGTACGGGCGCACGTTCGCCCGGATCGGCCGGTTCGAGCCCACCAGTCTGGACCTGCTCGTGCCGCGCTTCGGTCCTCCGCGACCCCGAGGATCCCGGGC
The DNA here is from genome assembly GCA_963742795.1 of uncultured Actinomycetes bacterium. GTDB lineage: Bacteria > Actinomycetota > Actinomycetes > Streptosporangiales > Streptosporangiaceae > Palsa-504. The sequence goes on along the minus strand of CAVUNL010000007.1, from coordinate 45,239 downwards.
AGCGGTGCTGGAACTGCGGATTGACTGTCCGGTAACGGGAGGGTCGACAATGGCCTGATGCCAGCAGCCTAACCGTGGGCGACTTCTCCCGCGCCACTCACCTCAGCATCAAAACGCTTCGCCACTACCACCAGGTGGGGCTGATCGAGCCGGCCGCGGTAAACCCGGACGTCAAGGCGGTGCTGGCCACGGCGGACGCGCCCGCCCGCAACGCGCTCATCGCCGCGCACCTGGGCCGGCTGGAAGCCGAGCTGGCCCAGACCCGGGCCGCGGCCGAACTCGCTATCATCGTCCACTACGGCTCGCTCGCCGACGCGGACCTCAGCTACGCCAAGCTCGGCTCGTACGCCACCACGCACGAGATCAGCATCGACGGGCCGCTCCGCGAGTACTAGCTGCGCGGCGCCGGCGACACGGCGGACCAGGCGGAATGGAGGACCGATATTGGCTGGCCGATCTTCCGTGCCGACCGCCCGGCCTGACCCGCTGCTGAACCCGCGGCCTGATCCGCCGCTGAGCGCCCGGGTGCGCCGGGTCACGAGCCGCTTCGCCGAGGTGGTCTGCCCGCCCGGGATGCGGGCGCACCACCGGACGGACCGGGTCCTGACCGAGTTCGAGTTCCTGCTCGCCTCGCTGGCTCCGGCGGCCAGGAAGGCCTTGACCGCCGCGGTCGTCGTCCTCGACCACGGCGCCCGGCTGTACCCGCGGGCGCGCGGACGGCGGTTCACCCGGCTCGACGACCAGGCCGCCGAGGCGTACATCCGGGCCCTGCTGGCCCGCGGCGGCGTCCCGGCGCAGCTGGTGCAGCGCCTGCGCGGCCTGGTCGTGATGTGCTACTACGAGCTGCCACCGGTCCAGCGCGAGATCGGCTATGACCCGGACCCGTACATCGCGGCCGTGTCCCGCCTGCGCCTGGAATCCTACGGGCCGCAGATAGCCGCGGGCGAGGCGGTGGTCACGGTTAGGGAGGAACCATGATCGTGAACAGAAATGGGCAATATTTGCCCGAAACTGTTCACGATCATGAAATCAGCCGCTCTGGGTTGGCGGGAGGGTGGGTCGAGTGGGGCCGCTGTGAGGATGGGCAGCTGCGAGGCTGGGGAGCTGCGGGGGCGGGGCAGCGGTGAAGGCGCCGCGGGGGCTCACCACGGGGGCTGAGGTCACGGGGGATGTGAGCGTGGAGTGCGATGTGGCGATCGTGGGGTCCGGGGCGGGCGGGGCGACGATGGCGGCGGAGCTGGCCGAGGCGGGCGTGGACGTGGTGGTGATCGAGGAGGGCGGCTACCATCCGACCGAGTCGTTCAACGCGGACAGCATGCGAGCGCTGCGGACCCTGTACCGGGACGGGGGCGGCGGGATGGCGGTGGGCCGGCCGTCGGTGGTGTTCGCCGAGGGCCGGTGCGTGGGCGGGTCCACGGTGGTCAACGGGGGAATGTCCTGGCGGACTCCGGAGCGGGTGCTGGAACGCTGGTCGGCAGCGGGGGTTCTGGGCCTGCGCGAGCGGGAGATGGAAGCCTGGTTCGCCAAGGCCGAGGCGCGGCACTCGGTCGGGCTGCAGGACCCGGAGACGATCGGGCGGGACTCGGAGTTGATGCGCGCCGGCGCCGTGGCCGAGGGCTGGGCCGTGGTCCCGAACCGCCGCGGCCAGCTGCACTGCGCGGGCACGAACAACTGCCTCAACGGCTGCCCGACCGGCGCCAAGCGTTCGATGCTGGTGACCAGCGTGCCGCGCGCGCTGGCGCTGGGCGCCCGGCTGTACGCCGACTGCCGGGTGGACCGGGTGACCCGCACAGGGCGTACGGTCACGGGGCTGACCGGGCACTTCGTCCGGCCCGGCGGGCGTCCGGGCCCGCGGCTGACCGTCCGGGCCGGCGCGGTGGTCGTGGCGGCCGGGGCGATCCAGACGCCCGCGCTGCTGGCCCGGTCCGGGCTGCGCCGCGGGCAGCTGGGCCGCAACCTGTCCCTGCACCCGAACACCACGGTGGTGGCGTTCTTCGACTCCGACGTCACCGGGTGGCACGGCGTGCACCAGGCCTTCCAGGTCCGCGAGTTCATGGCCGAGGGCCTCGTGCTCACCGCGCAGAACCTGCCGCCGCCCATGCTGGCCGCGATCGTGCCGGCTTACGGCCGCGAGCTCGGGGAGCTGATGGCGGACTACAACCGCATCGTCACCGCGGGCCCGCTGGTCGAGGACACCGGGACCGGGCGGGTACGGACCATCCCCGGCCTCGGGACACAGGTCTTCTACCGGCTTACCGACGCCGACGCGGCCCGCCTGGTCCGGGGGGTGGAGCTGACCGCGGCGGCGCTGTTCGCAGCGGGAGCACGCCGGATGCTGCTCCCCTTCGACGGCGCGCCCGAGGTGCGCAGCCCCGGCGAGCTGCGGACCCTGCTGGCCCGCCCCGTGCCGAAGGCCTTGATGCAGGTCTACTCGATTCATTTGATGGGCACCGCGCGGATGAGCGAGGACCCGCGGCGCGGCGTCACCGACAGCTTCGGCGCGGTGCACGGCGTGCGCGGGCTGTTCGTCGCCGATGCCAGCTTGTTCCCCGGCCCGCTCGGCATCAACCCGATGGAGACGATCGTCGCGCTGGCCATGCGCAACGCGCGCAGGCTGCTCGAGCAGCGTGCTTAGTTGCTGCGGCTCACGACCGAAGAGCCTGGCGACCGGGCCGGATGACGGCCAGGACGTCGGCGGCCACCGCGCCGGACGGGCCGCAGATGAGCGGGTTGATGTCCAGCGCGTCCAGGAAATCGCCCAGGTCAGCGGCGAGGTCGGACAGGCCGGTGACGGCGCCGGCGATCGCGTCGAGGTCGGCGGGCCGCTGGCCGCGGGCCCCGGCCAGTACGGCGGCCAGCCGGAGCCGGGCCAGCACCACGCGGGCGCTCGAGCGGGTGACCGGAGGAAGCACCACGCTCCGTTCGGAAAAAATTTCTATCAAGACACCCCCGGCGCTGATGACCAGGAGCGGACCGAGCGCGGCGTCCCGGGCCAGGCCCAGGGCCAGCTCGGTGCCGGGCGCGGCCGTCTGGCACACCAGGACGCGCGGGCCGAGGCGGGCGGCCAGGTCGTCGTAGGCGGCGCCGGCCGCCTCGGGGCTGGCCAGGCCCAGCCGCACTCCCCCGACGTCGGACTTGTGCGCGATCGCGGGCTCGTCGGTCTTGAGCACGACCGGGTAGCCGATCTCGGCCGCGGCGGCCAGGGCCCCGGCCCGGGTGCCGGCGGCCCGGGCGCGGACGGCCGGGATACCGTAGTCACGCAGCAGGTCGAACAGGACCGCGCCGCCGGGCGGGCCCGCGGACAGGACCGGGGCCCAGCGCTGACGCCGGGGCCCGGGCGTGGCGGGCGGCGGCGGCTTTGGACGGTCCGCGGCGTGGTCCAGCAGGTGGCGCAGGGCGAGCAGGCCGCTTCGTGTGCCCTCGAGGACCGGCACGCCGTTGGCGCGCAGTTGTTTGGCAGCGACCGGGTCGACGGCCGCGGGCAGGCCGGCCAGCACGGCGACCGGCTTGGCCGTGCGCGCGGCGGCCGCGAGGACGGCCCGGGGGTAGGCCTCGTCGCCGTCGAACTCCGGCACCAGGTCGACGGCCAGCGCGACCGCCGCTACCTGCGGGTCGGCGGCCAGCGCGGCCAGGCACTCGGCGAACAGCGGCTCGGTGTCCCGGCCGGTCGCCCACACGTCGAGCGGGTTGGCGGGCTGCAGGCCAGGGTCGATCGTTTTCGCGAGTCTTTCCGTTGTGGCTGGGCTTATCGGGGCGAACGGGACGCCGAGCTCGGCGGCCAGGTCCGCGACGTGCGCGCGTTCCAGGCCCGAGTCGTGAACCGTCGCGATGCCTTTATGGTCGCGGGCGCAGCGGCGGCCGGCCGCGAACAGCTCCAGGGTGTCGGCCAGCTCGGCCAGGTCACGGACCCGGTGCAGGCCGTACGCGCCGGCCAGCGCCTCCCACGCGCCGTCGGCCGCGGCCAGCGCGCCCGAGTGCGCCGAGACGAGGTTTCTGCCGGTCTGGGACAGGCCCACGCTGAGCAGGACGACCGGGACGTCGGTGGTGAGGGCCGTTTCGAGGGCCGTTCTCACCTCAGCGGGGTCCCTGATCGCCTCCAGGACCAGGGCCAGCACCTTGGTCTCGGCCAGGCTGAGGGCATAGCGGGCGTAGGCGGCGGCGGTGGTGACGAGCTCCTGCCCGGACGAGACGACCACGGTGAAGCCGAACCCGCGGTGCGCGCGCAGCATGGTGGAGAACACCGACCCGGAGTGCGTGATCAGGGCGACCGGCCCGGCCGGCACCGGGTCGGGCTCCAGGTACCCAACCGCGCGCAGGCCGCGGGCCACGTTTACGAACCCCATGCACCCCGCCCCGCACAGGGCCATGCCCGCGTCCGTAGCGATCGCGGCCAGCCGGCCCCGCAGCCCGGTCGCGCCGTCAGCGTCGAAGGCGTTTCCAAAGATGACGGCCGAACGGACCTTCGTGCGTGCGGCCAGGGCCAGCTGATCCTCCAGCGTGGTGTCGGGCACCGCGAGCAGGGCCAGGTCGACCGGTTCTGGCAGCTCGGCCAGGCTGGGCAGGCAGGGCGTTCCGCCGATATCGGGATAGCGGGGGTTGACCAGGTACGTGCGCGGCCGGGACGGGCTGCGAGCCAGCTCCGCGATCATCCGCGCGCCGAGGCTGCCGGGGCGCGCGCTCGCCCCGACCAGGGCGACGCTGCGAGCCTCCAGCATGGCGGTCACCGCGGTGCTGTCTGCGCCGGCTTCGCCGGCGGTAACCGGGGCGGATACTGTCACCGGCGCCGGACTCGCTTGCGGCGGTCGGCGATCGCGGCCCGGGCCGCCTGCATGCCCGGGATGCCGCACACGCCGCCGCCGGCGTGGGTGGCCGAGCTCGCGTAGTACAGGCCGGGCACCGGCGTGCGGTAGTCCGCGAAGCCTGGCGCAGGGCGCATGTGGAACAGCTGCTCCAGGGACAGCTCGCCGTGGAAGATGTTCCCGCCGATCAGGCCGTAGTCGTGCTCCATCTCGTACGGGCCGACGATGTCGCGGTGCAGGATCGAGCTCTTGAAGTTGGGCGCCACCTCGTTGTAGCAGTCGATCATGCGGTCGGCGTAGGCCTGGAGCTCTTCGGTGTGCGGCTGTTCGCTCCAGTCGGACGGCACCCACTGGGTGAACAACGACATGATGTGGTAGCCGTCCGGGCACAGGGTCTTGTCGAACGAGGTCGGGATCACGCCGTCGGAGAACGGTTTTGTTGCGGGTTTTCCGTCTCTGGCCTCTTGGAAGGCGCGCTCGATGTAGGGCATGGTAGGCGCCATCTCCACCGACCCTGTGTGGTGTTCTTGCAGGTTAGTGCCGGGGTCGGCGGTGAAGTCGGGGAGTTCGGCCAGGGACAGGTTGATCTTGACCACGCCGCTGCGGGTCTTCCAGTGCTCGATGTCTTTGACGAAGTCGTCCGGGAGATTCTGGCGGCCGACGTGGTCCAGGAACGCGGTGCGGGGGTGCAGTGAGGTGACCACGACCTTGGCCGTGAGCTGCTGGCCGTTCTCGAGGACGACGCCTTGGGCCTTGCCGTTGCTGATCAGGATTTGGTTTACTTTCGCGCCGGTGCGGATCTCGGCGCCGTTCTCTCGCGCGGCGTTGGCGATGGCGTCGGCCACGGCGCCCATGCCGCCCTCCTGGAAGCCCCAGTTGCCCAGGTGCCCGTCGCCGACGTCGCCGATCGAGTGGTGCGCCATCACGTAGGCGGTGCCGGGCTCGTACGGGCCGGCCCAGGTGCCGATCACGCCGTTGACCGCGAGCGCCCCCTTAACCTGCGGCGACTCGAACCAGTCGTCGAGCAGGTCGGCGATCGACATGGTCATCAGCCGGGTCACGTCGGCGATCGTGCGCACGTTGAGGTTTTTGTGGCGCCAGGCCAGCCGGAGGGTCTCCTTGAGGTCCTGCGGCTTATGCGAGCCCAGGTTCGGCGGGGCGGTAAGCAGCAGCGGGCCGAGCACCTCGGCCAGGCCGGCCAGCCAGGCGTCCCAGCGCGGCATCGCGTCGGCGTCCTGCTTGGACCAGCGAGACACCTCGTCGTAGTTGCGCTGAGCGTCGTCGGCGTAGAGCTTTATCGACCCGCCCTCGGGAAAGGCCTGGTAGTACGGGCCCATCGGGAAGATCTTGTACCCGTGTCTGGCTAGTTGCAGGTCGTTGATGATGGTCGGCGGCAGCAGCGACATCACGTAGGACAGGCGGGTGACGTTGAACTCGGGTGCGTCCGGCCACGGGGCTTCGGTAGTCGCGGCACCGCCGGTCTTGTTCCTGGCCTCGAGCACCAGGGTGCGGGCCCCCGAGCGGGCCAGGTACGCCGCCGCGACCAGCCCGTTGTGCCCGCCGCCGACGATGATCGCGTCGTAATCCGCGGTCTCGGCTCCCCCCTTCGCCCCGGTCGTGCTGGTCGCCTTGGTTGCCTTCGTAGCCATGAACCTGGCCCTCCAAAGATTGACTGAACATTCAGTCTAGAAGCTGCTACGATAAATTCTCAAGGGCGGCCGCGACGAAGGAGCGGCCCTGCGAGCGAGCCGAAGGGGCGCGGCGTTGCCTGGACCGAGGAGCGACGAAGGAGCGACGAGGGAAGGCGACGCCTCCAAGCGCCCCGGAGGCGAACGGAAAACAGAGATGCTGCGGGCGGCGCTGGAGGTCATCCTCGAACGCGGCTACGCCGAGACCAGGATCGCCGACGTGGCCGAGCGCACCGGGACCAGCCCGGCGCTGGTCATCTACTACTTCAAGACCCGCGATCAGCTGCTCACCGAGACGATCAGGTACTCCGAGGACACCTGGTACGCCGAGAACCTGCGGCGGATGGAGGGAATCCCGACCGCCGCCGGACGGCTGGCCGAGGCCATCGCCATGATCTGCCTGCCCGGGAATCCCGAGCCGCGCCTGTACTGGCTGCTGTGGCTGGACCTGTGGGCGTTCTCGCCGCGGAGCCCGGGGGTGGCCGCGGTGCGGCAGAAGTCCGACGAGCGGTGGCGGGAGACCATCCGCTCCATCGTGCTGGCCGGTCAGGAAGCCGGGGAGTTCGCGCCCGTGGACGCGGACGACTTCACGATCACGCTGGCGGGCCTGCTCGACGGGCTGGCGGTGCAGATCGCGCTTGAGGACCCGGCGGTGCCGCCGCAGCGAGCGTACGAGCTGGCGATGCGGTTCGCGGCCGGGCAGTTGGGGTTCGACTCGAAGCCCGCCCCCGGGCGGGCGCGGGCCCGCAAACATGGCAGGTAATTTTCGGAGGTGGCGCCGTGGCCGGAGGAAGCATCGAGCTGTCCGGGCTGACCAAGAGGTTCGGCGAGATCGCGGTGGACAACATCGACCTGACCGTGGCCAGCGGTGAGTTCTTCTCCCTGCTCGGCCCGTCAGGCTGCGGCAAGACCACCACCCTGCGCCTGATCGCCGGCTTCGAGCAGCCGACGTCGGGCAAGATCCTGCTCGACGGGGTCGACGTGTCGGACGTTCCGCCGCACCGGCGCAATGTCAACACGGTGTTCCAGAGCTACGCGCTGTTCCCGTTCCTGTCGGTATTCGACAACGTGGCGTTCGGCCTGCGGCACCGGTCGCTGGGCAAGGCGGAACTCAAGCGCCGGGTGGACGACGCCCTGGAACTGGTCATGATGACCTCGTTCGCCAAGCGCCGCCCGGGACAGCTGTCCGGCGGCCAGCAGCAGCGCGTCGCGCTGGCCCGGGCGCTGGTGCTCAACCCGGCCGTGCTGTTGCTGGACGAGCCGCTCGGCGCGCTGGACGCCAAGCTGCGCCGCTCGCTCAAGATCGAGCTGAAGGCGCTGCAGGAACGAGTCGGCATCACCTTCCTCTACGTCACCCACGACCAGGAAGAAGCGCTGACCATGTCCGACCGGCTGGCGGTGATGAACGCCGGCCGGATCGTGCAGATCGGCACGCCCCGCCAGGTCTACGAGGAGCCGGCCGACACCTACGTCGCCGACTTCCTGGGCGCGGCCAACCTGATGGAGATTGCGGTCGAGTCCAGGGGGGTTCTGCGGCTTGGGGACTTCGTGCTGGCCTCGGAGCGGTGTGAGGCGGGCGTGACCGGGACCGCGCACGCGGTGATCAGGCCGGAGCGGGTCCGGATCGAGGCGCACGGGTCGGCCGGTGACAACCGGGTGCCCGCGATGGTCGAGCGGGTAGTGTTCCTGGGCGCCGCCACCCAGGTCATGCTGCGCCTGGCCCCGGGCGCGCCGCTGCAGGCCCTGGTCCAGAACGACGGCCAGCACCCGGACCTGGCTCAGGGCACCCCGGTACACGCCTACCTGCCGCCGGACGCGCTGCGCGTGCTGGCCGGGGCCCGCGGCGTCGTCCCCGCGCCCGCCGAGGAGCCGCTGGTCGCCAGCTAAGGCCGTTGATACTGGGGGCATGCGGGCACTGGTGATCGGCGGGCCTGGGTCGGCGCGGGTGGAGGAGGTCGAGGAGCCGGTGCCGGGGGCCGGGCAGGTGGTGGTGGACGTTCGGCGGGCCGGGATCTGCGGGACGGACGTCGAGCTGTTCACCGGGCAGCTGGCTTACTTCGCCCAGGGCAAGACGCGGTTCCCGGTGCGCCCGGGGCATGAGTGGTGCGGGGTGGTGTCGGCGATCGGGGCCGACGTCCCGATCGGGTGGCTTGGGGTCCGGGTCACCGGGGACACGATGCTCGGCTGCGGGCGCTGCGCACGCTGCCGGGCCGGGCACGGGCACGTGTGCGCGGACCGCTACGAGGTCGGGATCATGGGCGGCTGGCCGGGAGCGCTGGCCGAGCGGGTGCTGGTCCCGGCGTGGAGCCTGCACCGGCTGCCGGACGCACTCGATGACCGTTCGGGGGCTCTGGTCGAGCCGGGCGGCAACGCCTGGCGGGCCGCGTCGGCCGCTCAGGCCGGTCCGGGGCAGCGGATCCTGGTCTGCGGACCGGGTACCATCGGGCTGCTGACCACGGCGTTCGCCGTCGCTTTTGGCGCGTCGGTGGATGTCCTGGGCTTGGACGAGAGCCGGCGATCGCTGGCGCGGTCGTTCGGCGCTTCGGGGTACTGGACCCGGGCGGATCCGCCGCCGGTGACCTACGACGCGGTGGTCGATGCCACCGATGACCACCGGATGCCGGCCCTCGCGCTGGCGCTGGCCGAGCCGGCGGGGCGGGTGGTGTTCATCGGGGTGTCGGGCGCGCCGAGCCTGGTCGACAGCCGCGACCTGGTCCTCGGCGATCTCACCGCGGTCGGCATCCTGGGCGCCTCGGCCGGACTGGAACCGGCGATCGAGCACTACGCGGACGGCCGGGTGAACCCTTCCGGCCTGGTGTCGGTGACCGTCGGCCTGAGCCAGGCCGCCGAGGCGCTGGCCGGGCAGATCGGTACCGGATCGGGGACCAAGATCCACATCGATCCGGGCGTCTAGCCGTATCAGGGCGGCGCTGTATCAGGGTGGCGCTGTATCAGGACCTGTTCGACCCGGCGCAGTGCTGGTACGTATACGGGCAGCCCGAGCCCGCGCCCCAGGGTCATTCCGGGTACTGGCCGACCCGCGCGTCTGGGCCGAGGTCAATCGGATGGCGGCCACCGGACCGCGGATTCCGGTCGGCAGCGGCACGCACTGAACGCCACGGCACCGTCAGCCGTATCTAACGGTTGGGAGCGGCAACGACGCGGCCTGGCAGGGCCGGGAAGGTGCGTGGGCCGATGGCGGGCGGAGTGGTCCGAGTCGTTCCCGGCAGGCACATTCGCCGGGCTGAGCTGGAGGACGTGCGCCGGGTCTCTCTGGCCGCCCTGATCATGCTGGTCGTCCAGTACGGCCTGGGCATCATCTTGAGCCTCTATATCGCTGTCCCGGCCTCCGATGCCCACGCCGGGCTCATGCAGGAGATCGCCGGCGGCCCGTTAATACTGACCGTGCACGCGCTGCTCGGCCTAGCCCTGATCGGGGCCGCGCTGGTACTCCTGCTCCGGGCCGTGCGCCTCGGGGACCGGGTGATTGCGGTGCTGGCCGCGGCGGGCCTGACCGCCATCGGCGGGGCGTTCGCGTCAGGCGAGATCTTCGTGCGCAACGGTCAGTCGGCTGCTTCGCTGGCCATGGCCCTGCTGACCGGGCTGGCGCTGCTGTCCTACATCGGTGCGCTGACCTGGGTCAGCACCGGCCGACGGCGTGGTCCTGGCTAGGCGCGGTCCCGGGCTAGTGGTACTGGAGGACGGCGGCGGCCAGGCGGGCGATGTGTTGGCGGCCAGCGGGAACCAGATCGCGACGGCCGGGTGATGCGGGCGGGTGACCACGGGCAGCTGGCCGGGCGGGCGTGGTATCTTCGTGACACGCCCCGGCGAGCGCACCGGGCCGCTGTGATCCGCCCGGTACAGTAGCCCTGGATATGTGGGTATGCCGAGGGCGTAACTCCTGCTAACCCGGCCAAGACGCAGCTGATCAGGCCGGTGTTGTTTCTCCACCGCAGCCTATCTAGGCGCATGCAAGCGCGTATGCGTACACTCCAATTACGGAACGCCTAATAATGAGCAGGCAGAAGCACAAGGTCAAGGAGCTGGAGGCCCTCCTCGCGGAGGCGGAGAGTAAGGGGTGGCGTGTTGACAGAAAGGAAAGGTACTTTCGGCTGCGCTGCCCGTGCGGCAAGCACATGACCTGGGTACATCTATCACCGTCTAACCCGAGGTACGAGCAGGAGAAGCGGCAGTGGCTTCACGGCACGAGATGCTGGTAAGGGAGGCGCGACGATGAAGTACTGGGTGAACGTCCCGGTCCACGTGACCGGCTACAACGGGGACCTAGGCGACAACATCGAACTCGTGGTCGAGCAGCTCGCCAAGCTCGACACGTGCAACAGCGCTCTGCTGGACTACTCGGTCAACTCTGACGCCACCGACGACACCGCCGAGTTCGCGGTTACTGTCGAAGCCTCCAGCCTTGCGGATGCTTTCAGCACGGGGCTGAGCTGCATCCGGTCAGCGATTCACGCAACCGGAGCGGCAACGCGCGGTTGGGACGAAATGAGCCCTGATGACGGTGTGGTGATCTACCAGGTAGACGCCGATGAGAGCGTCGAGGTGCGCCAGCTAGTAGACGCCTGACGGCGGCGCCTCCCCTGAAGCAAAGGAGCGCCCGCCCAGGGCTTTCAGGATCGGCCGTGCGCTCTTACTGTTCCTGGTTACGCTGCGATCGTGAACGGCGCAGCCAGGAGACCCACAGGGATCGGGACCTTGGTGCGGTCGGGGATCCAGGCGGTGGTAGTCCCGTCGGGATTCAGGACCCAGGACGTTTCGGGTGCGCGTCAAAAATGTAGGAGCCTACGCGTTTTCGCTGGTCGCGACTCTGTTCTGGTTGTAGATGCTGCAACCAGACACAAACATGCCGCTCAGCGGGGTGCGGGCGGTTCATGTCGCTCCGGAGCAGCCACCTTCGAGCGCCACTGCGGCCAGCACGGCGTGGCCCATCCTCACATCGACAGCATCGTCATCCCTGCCCTGACCGAAGGTCCCTTCTGAGACCGACCCTAGCGGCGAGGCCGTCCTGCTCCGCTCCGCTGTGTCAGCGCCCTCTTGGCAGGAAGAAGGCGAGATGCTTCACAAAGCCGTGACTGGGATCTGCCTCCGGTTCGAGCACAGTCTCCAGTCGCTCCAAATGCTCGTTGACCTCAGCCGCAGCCTCCATCAGCAGCGAGCCCCGGAACCGCCCATCGCGGCGCCGATACCTGCGACTGGCTTCTAGAGCGATCAGGAGCCCAGCGCCCGACGGTACCGCCACGAGAAGCAACGGGTTGCCCGACAGCCACGCGAGCGCTCCTGCCACGCAAGCACCGGGCACCAGGCTCCCGAGTGCAAGGAATCGCTTGCGCCGTGACCGTGTGTGCCAGTACGGGGTCCAGGTCAGGCGATCCGCTTCTGCAGTTACGCGCTCGGCTTCGAGTTCGTCTTCGGCGGCACGCCTCTCGAAAAACTGCCTTTCCGCAGCGGACAGGTACAGGCGGCCAGCTAGGATCTTGACTTCCAGTTCTAGGTCATTCGGGCTGAATCGCTGCGGCACGCCTGCCTGTGAACGCCTCATCAGCGCGGGTCCCACGGACGCGATGACGATGACGGCCATGCTCGCGACCACCCGTCCCAGCCCCTTCTGGCCATTGCTCGCGAGACCGCTGGTCAGGCCGACCCCGGCCAGTGCGCCCGCCGCCGCGCCGACGAACGGGTAGAGCATCGCGTTGAGGTAGTCATCAACCGCCAGGTAGCGCCACACGCGTTGACCCCACCACTGCAAGACCAGCATCACTATTCCCGTAAGCCCTGGCAGTATCAAGACGAACTCCACAGCACACAACAGGAACAGAATCCAAATTCGCCCAGTCACGTCAAGCGTCCTTTCGGACAGTTGGCCATCAGGTGCGCTGGGCAGAACCCAGGCTTGGATGACTGAACCATAGCGACGACCACCGACAAATCGGACAGTTGCCTGGATTTGACCTCAGCGGGTGCGCGTCAAAAGGAAGCCAATGCGTTTTCGCTGGTCGCGACTCTATTGTGGTTGTACATGTCTGCAACCAGACACAAAATGCTGCTCAGCAGGCTGCGGGCGGTTCATGTCGCTCCGGAGCAGCCACATTTGGGCACATCGTCACAACCAGACAGGCATCATCTGAGCTGCCTCGTCGCGAAAATGATCTTCGTCACCTACAAATCTGACGCACACCCGGACGTTTCTGGAGACCGGCGGAATGTCGGGATCGCGGGGGTACGGTGAGCGGGTGCTTGACTCGTTCCATCCCGCAGTGCGTGCCTGGTTCGAGCGCCGGTTCCCGGCGGGACCGACCGAGCCGCAGGCGGGCGGCTGGGGGGAGATTGCGGCGGGCCGGCACACGCTGATCGCGGCGCCGACCGGGTCGGGCAAGACGCTGGCCGCGTTCCTGGTCTGCATCGACCGGCTCTATTGTGCGTCTGAGGCTGGGCCCGGGCCGCAGGTGGTGTACGTGTCGCCGCTGAAGGCGCTGGCCACGGACATCCAGCAGAACCTGGAGGCGCCACTGCGGGAGATCGCGGCGGTGGCCGGGGAACTCGGGCTGCCCGCGCCGGCCATCCGGGTGGCGGTCCGGACCGGCGACACGGCGGCCGCCGAGCGGGCCGCCATGCTCAAGAACCCGCCCGACATCCTCATCACCACCCCGGAGTCGCTGTTCCTGCTGGTGACCGCGGAGCGGAGCCGGTCCATGCTGCGCAGCACCCGGACCGTGATCGTGGACGAGATCCATTCGGTGGCCGCGAACAAGCGCGGCTCGCACCTGGCCCTGACCCTGGAACGGCTCACCCACGTCGCCGAGGAGCCGGTGCAACGGGTGGGCCTGTCGGCGACCGTGCGGCCGATTTCGGCGATAGCGCGTCTGCTGGTCGGGGCGGGCGAGGACCGCGACAACGCGGACGGGACGCCACGGTGCGCGGTCGTGGACTCCGGGCACCGCCGGCAGCTGGACCTGGCCCTGGAGATCCCCGACGACGAGCTGGGTGCGGTGCCGACCGGCGAGCAGATGGCTCAGATCCTGGACCGGATCGCGGAGCACGTGAGCGGGCACCGGACCACGCTGGTGTTCGTCAACACCCGGAGCATGGCCGAACGGGTCGCCCACCAGCTCGGCGAGCGGCTCGGATCCGCTCTGCTAGCCCGGGAGGGCGACCCCCCGGAACCCCCCGAGCTGGGGGCGTTCGTCGCCGCCCATCACGGATCGCTGTCCAAGGCACGCCGGCAGCGGGTCGAGGCCCGGCTGCGGGCCGGGGACCTGCGGGCCCTGGTAGCGACAGCCTCGCTAGAGCTGGGCATCGACATCGGCCCGGTCGAGCTGGTGTGCCAGATCGGCTCGCCGCGCAGCATCGCCACCTTCCTGCAGCGGGTGGGCCGGTCCAACCACACGCGGTCGGGGACGCCGCGCGGGTTTTTGTACCCGACGACCCGGGATGAGCTGGTGGAGTGCGCGGCGCTGCTGCGCGGCGTGCGGTCCGGGCGGCTGGACGCGATCATCGTCCCGGAACGCCCGCTGGACATCCTGGCCCAGCAAATGGTGGCCGAGTCCGCGGCGGAGCAGTGGACATCGGACGAATTGCTTGAGCTGGCCCGGCGGGCGGCGCCGTTCCGGGACCTGTCCCGCGAGGAGTTCGACGACGTCACCGAGCTGCTGGCCGAGGGGATCCGCACCGGGCGCGGGCGCCGGGCCTACTACCTGCACCGGGACCAGGTCAACGGGACGGTCAAGGGCCGGCGCGGGGCGCGGCTGGCCGCGCTGACCTCCGGCGGGGCCATCCCCGAGCTGGGCGACTTCCGTGTCGTGGTGGAGCCGGACGAGGTTCAGGTCGGCTCGGTGCACGAGGAGTGGGCGGTGGAGAGCCGTCCGGGCGACGTGTTCCTGCTCGGCACGCACTCCTGGCGGATCCGCCGGGTCGAGCCCGGAACGGTCCGGGTGACCGACGCGCACGGGGCACCGCCGTCGGTGCCGCACTGGCAGGGCGAGGCACCCGGCCGGACCCGGGAGCTATCCGAGGAGGTCTCGGCGCTCCGCCAAGCGGTCTCGGACCTTTCTCCTGTGGATGCGCATCGCTGGCTGGCAGACGAATGCGGGATCGACCGGCCGGCCGCCGGCACGATCGTCGCCTACCTGCGAGCCGGGCTGGCCGCGCTCGGAGCGCTGCCGACCATGAACGTGATCATCCTGGAGCGGTTCTTCGACGAGGCCGGCGGCATGCAGCTCATCGGGCACGCGCCGTTCGGGGTGCGGGTCAACCGGGCGTTCGGGCTGGCGCTGCGCAAGCGATTCTGCGTGACGTTCGACTTCGAGCTGCAGGCGGCGGCCAGCGACAACGCCATCCTGCTGTCGCTGGGACCGCAGCACAGCTTCCCGTTGGAGAGCGTTCCCCGGTTCCTGGCCTCGCCCACGGTGGAGCAGGTGGTCCGGCAGGCGGTGCTGACCTCGCCGCTGTTCGCGGCGCGCTGGCGGTGGAACCTGAACACCTCGCTGACCGTGCTGCGGATGCGCGGCGGCCGGAAGAACCCGCCCGCGATCCAGCGGATGGAGGCCGACGACCTGATGGCGGCGGTGTTCCCCACGCTGGCCGCCTGCCAGGAGAACGTGGCCCCGGGCCCGATCGAGATCCCCGACCACCCGCTGGTGCGCCAGACGCTGGCCGACTGCCTGCACGAGGCGATGGACATCGACGGGCTGCGGGAGCTGGTGGCCGGGATCGAGACAGGCCGGATCACGGTGATCACCCGGGACACCACCGAGCCGTCGGTGCTCGCGCACGAGATCTTGAACGGGATGCCGTACACGTACCTGGACGACGAGACCGAGTTCGCGAACCGGCGCAGCAGGCAGGTGCAGCTCCCCCGCGGGCTGCCGGTGGACGCCCGCGACCTGGCCCGGCTGGATCCTTCGGCGATCGCGCAGGTCCGGGAGCAGGTGCAACCGCAGCCGCGGGATCTTGACGAGCTGCATGATCTGCTGATGACGCTGTTCGTCGCGCGGCCGGCTCCGCCGTGGCAGGAGTGGTTTGATTCGCTGGCGGCGGCCGGACGGGCCGCGGAAATCCGCGGGCCGGACGGGGTGCTGTGGTGTGCTGCCGAACGGAGCGTGGTGCTCGCTCCCCTGTTCCCTGATTGGGCGGCCGCGGCGTCGCCGGTTCCCGGGTTGAAGCCGATGGAGCCGGAAGCGGTGGCGGCGGAGATGCTGCGGGGGCACCTGGATGTGTCGGGGCCGTGTACCCCTGCTGACCTGGCGCAGGCTACGGCTCTGGGCGTATCCGAGGTTTCGCTGGCGCTGGTCCGGCTGGAGACCGAGGGGTTCGCGCTGCGGGGACGGTTCAGCGACCCTTCCGGGCCGGAGGAGTGGTGCGCGCGGCGGGTGCTGACCCGGATCCACGCGTACTCCCGGCAGCGGAAGCGGCGCGAGGTGGAGCCGGTGACGGCCCGGGACTTCATGCGGTTCCTGCTGTGCTGGCAGCACGTCACCCCCGACACCAGGCGCGAGGGCAGCCGCGGCGTGCTGGCCGTGGTGGAGCAACTGCAGGGCTTCGAGCTCGCGGCGGGTGCCTGGGAGAAGGCGGTCCTCCCAGCCCGGGTGACCGGTTACCGCAAGGAGTGGCTGGACGAGGTGTGCCTGGACGGCGGCGTGGCCTGGGGCCGGCTGTCGATGCGCGACTCCGAGCCCTCGCCGGAGTTGCCCAGCCGGGGTCTCACGCCGTCTCGGGCGACCCCGATCACGCTGATGATCCGGGACGACCTGGCCTGGCTGCTGGCGGCGGCGCGGGGTGCTTCGTGTCCGGCCTCGCCCGGGCCGGGGCGGACCCGCGACGTACTCGACGCGCTGGCCGCGCGCGGCGCGCTGTTCCAGACGGACCTGACGGTTGCGACGGGGCGGCTGCCGGGTGAGATCGAGGACGCGCTGTGGGACGGCGTGGCCCGCGGGCTGCTCACGGCGGACGGCTTCCGGGCCGTGCGGTCGCTGTTCGCGCAGCGGTCGCTGGCCCAGACGGCGCTCGGCCGGCACCGGCTGCGGCGCGGCGGCCAGCTCGCCTCGCGGACCGCCGGGCGGTGGTCGCTGCTGCCCGCGCCGATGGAGGACTGCGACGCGGACGACCTGGCCGAGGCGGTCGCGGAGCAACTGGCCGTCCGCTGGGGCGTGGTGTTCCGGGACCTGCTGGTCCGGGAGAATATCGCGGTGCCCTGGCGGGAGGTGCTGTGGGCGTTCCGGCGGATGGAGGCGCGCGGCACGATCAGCGGCGGACGGTTCGTCAACGGGTTCAGCGGCGAGCAGTTCGCGCACCCGGACGCGGTGGCCGTGCTGCGCGAGATCAGGAAGCGGCCGCGGGACGGCGAGACGGTTGTTTTGTCCGCGGCAGACCCGCTGAACCTGGTCGGCGTGGTGCTGCCCGGCCCGCGGATCCCGGCCGTGGCGACCAACTCGGTCAGCTACACCGACGGGGCGGTGACGTCGGACGGTACGGTGCCCAGCCTGACCGCGTGAGCTTCCTGCTCAGGCGGTCCGGGGGCAGGTGGTCGCCCGCTCAGTTCACGCTCAGTTCAGGGCGATGGCGGCAATGGCCAGGGCGCATAGACCGAGGCCAGCACGCTGGGCCGGGGTGAAGCGCTCATGCAGCAGCGTGCGGGCGAGCAGGACGGTGACGCCCGGGTACAGCGAGACGAGCACCGCCGCGATGGCCAGCATGCTGAAGTGCGTGGCGTAGAAGTACGCCAGTGTGGCGGCCATGCCGCTGGCCCCGACCAGCACGGGCAGGCCGGCGGCGCGCAGCGGTATCCGCAGCGGCTCGCGGGTCTTGACCGCGATGGCGAGCGTGATCAGCAGCGTGCCGGTCTACCTCGGACGCGACCGGCCACAGGCCGGCGTTGCGGCCCGCCTGCGCGAGTCCGATGAACAAGATGCCGAAGGCCAGGCCGGCGGCCAAGCCGTCGAGCAGGCCTTTGGGGCGGCGCCCAGCTTGCCGCGCACCGAGCCGCTGGCAGCGACGAGCACGATGGCGGGCAGCGCGACCAGGACGCCCGCCACGGACAGCAGGCTGGGACGCTCACCCAAGGCGACGCCCGCCGCGACCGGGACGACCGCCGCGCCCACCGCAGACAGCGGGCCGACCACGCTCATCTGCCCGCGGGCCAGGCCCCGGTACAGCACGAGGGTGCCGGCCCCGCCGGCCAGGCCGCTGGCCAGCCCCCAGGCGACGGCCCGCAGGCTGGGCCCGGGGCCGCCGACCATGATCAGCGTGGCCCAGGCCAGCACGGTGGCGGCGGCCGAGCCGACGACCGAAACCCGGAGCGATCCGAGGCGTCGCGAGGCCAGGCCTCCGCCGAAGTCCGAGCCGCCGTACAGCAGGGCCGCGGCCAGGGCGAGCAAGATTCCCATTGTCATCCCTCACTTCGTCGGTGGGTATAGTTCGACCCTGACAGAAATCGGTCCTGGTGATAAGGTCCAGTTCTGATGGCCGAAACCAGGACCAATTCGGAACTGCTGGTGCTGCTGCGGCATGACGCGCGCATTCCGCTGCACCGGCAGATCGAGACCTCGATCCGGGAGGCGATCCGCGCCGGGCCGGCTGGCGCGCGGATCCTCGCTGCCGCCCACCCGGGTGCTGGCCACCGACCTCGGCGTCTCCCGCGGGGTGGTGGTCGAGGCCTACCAGCAGCTGACCGCCGAGGGGTACCTGAGCAGCCGTGCGGGCGGGTACACGCAGGTGGCGGCCGGGCCTGGCTCCGGCGGCCGCGTCGCTACGCCCGGCGGGCGAGCCCAAGCCGGCCGTCGACCTCAGTTACGGCCGCGCCGACGTGTCCAGCTTCCCCCGGGCCGCGTGGCTGCGAGCCATCCGCGGCGCGCTCGCTGACGCACCGAACGAGGTGTTCGGCTACCTGACCGGGCGCGGCGTGCCGCAGTTGCGCACGGCGCTGGCCAGCTACCTGAACCGGGTTCGCGGCACCGTGGCCGAACCGGATCACATGGTGATCTGCACCGGCTACGCGCAGGGCGTGACGCTGCTCATCGACGTGCTGGCCGCCGCGGGCGCGAAACGGCTGGCGCTGGAGGACCCGTCCTCCCGTGACGACGCCCTCCCGGCCGCGCGCGCGGCCGGGCTCGAGGTGGTCGGGATCCCGGTCGACGGGGACGGCATCCGGGTCGACCTGCTGCGGGACAGCGAGGCCGATGCCGTCATCCTGACGCCGTCGCACCAGTGGCCCACCGGGTCGGTGCTGTCCGCACGGAACCGGGCCGCGGTGATCCGCTGGGCCACCGAGCGCGGAGCGGTCGTCATCGAGGACGACTACGACGCCGAGTACCGCTACGACCGGACACCGGTCGGCGCGCTGCAGGGCCTGGCGCCCGACCACGTGGTCTACGCCGGCTCGGCGAGCAAGACGCTCGCGCCGGGGATCCGGCTCGGATGGTTCGTCCTGCCGCGGCACCTGACCGAGCCGATGGCCGCCGCGAAGATCGCGGCCGACCGCGGCTCGCCCGCGCTCGAGCAGGTCGCCCTGGCGGACTTCGTCACGCGCGGCGAGTTCGACCGCCACCTGCGGCGGATGCGCCCCATCTACCGCAGGCGGCGCGACGCGCTGCTGGCCGCACTGGCCCGCCACCTGCCCTGGCTCCAGCCGGTCGGCGTTTCCGCCGGGCTGCACCTGGTCACCTGGCTGCCGCCGCACCTGGACGAGGCGGCGGTAGTCGGCGCGGCCCGGCGGGCCGGAGTGGGCCTGGACGCCGTCGGGCCGTACCGCATCACGAACCCGGGTCCAGGGGGCCTGATCTTCGGCTATGCGACGGTCAGCGAGCGTGCCATCGCCGAGGGCGTGGCCCGGCTGGCGCAGGTTATCGGCGAGCTCTGACCACCACCTGGGATAATGCCGCCGGAAATGTCGGTGGCCTCGTACACAATATCGGGAAGGAGCCAAGACGTAGGTAAGGAGATCTGCTCATGGCAGCAGGCGATACCGCGATCACGATCGCGGGCAATCTCGTGGATGACCCGGAGTTGCGGTTCACCCCGGCAGGGCAGCCGGTCGCGAAGTTCCGCGTGGCGTCCACCCCGCGGTATCTCGACAAGAACACGAACGAGTGGAAGGACGGCGATTCGCTGTTCCTGACGTTGCAATGTGTGGCGGCAGGCGGCGGAGAACGTGGCCGAGTCGCTGACCCGGGGGATGCGGGTGATCGTGTCCGGGCGGCTGCGGCAGCGGTCGTATGAGACCAAGGAGGGCGAGAAGCGGACCGTATACGAGATCGAGGTCGATGACGTCGGCCCCTCGCTGCGGAACGCCTCGGCCAAGGTCAACAAGGTGGCCCGGTCCAGCGGGAACGGCGGCGGCCAGGGCGGTTCCGGCGGTGGCCAGGGCGGCGGCCGGTCCTCCGGCGGCGGCCAGGGCGGCTCGGGTCAGGACCCCGATCCGTGGGCGTCCGACAGCGGCGGCAACTACTCCGACGAGCCGCCGTTCTAGGCGCTTATCCGGGAACGGACCTCGGTATCAGGGGCTCGCACGTGGCAGCGCGCCGGGGCGGCGGCGCCTCGGACGCGGCCGTCAGGGGATCCCGCCGGCCTGATAGCGGAACAGATGGTGCGGCTCCGGCTGCGACCGCGGCGCGGAGAGCTGCGGTGCTGGGAGCTGCGGTGCTGGGAGTGCGGTGCTGGGGCGCGGTGCGGGAGGGTGCGGCGGCGTGGGAGGGTGGGGCGACGCGGGCGGTACCACCCGGGTCGCGAGCAGGACGAGCAGGGCGAAGCCGGCGGTGATGAACACCGCTACCGCGGTGCGGTGATAGGTCGGGCCGTGGACGGCGACCAGCGCCGCGGACACGATCGCCACGCCGAGCGCCGAGCCGCACTGCCTGGTGGCGGTCAGCAGCGCGCTGGCCGTGCCCTCAGACCGGGCGGCGACGACAACGACGGCCGGTTCCCCGACGAGAGCCGGGTCAAGGTCCGCTACCCCCGCACCAGGGGAGAACACGGTGACCGGGCGGCGTGGCCGTGGCTACCGGGAACGATCACCGGACAGTGCGGCCCGGACGAGTGGCAGGTGTGCGTCGAGGACCGGGCTGTTGCCGTGCTGCGCGATGGCCGCCCCGCCCCGCGTAACACGGCGTCCCGGAACCTGTATTACCCGTTGTGCTTCCGGGACTCCAGCGAGATCCGCCGGCCCGCGCCGGCGGTGCCCAAGCCCGGCGTGCCGGCACTGCGCGTGGATGCCACCCCGGCCGTGCGCAGGCCCACCGCGGCGGCGGTGCGCAGGGGGCGGTCGCGGTGACCGGGGACCGGCTGACGGGCGGCGCAGCCACCGTGGTGCTGTCCGTGGTAGCCGGTAGCGCGCTGACCGCCGACTCCACCCGCACCTACGCGCTGGCCAGGGCCACGGCATGGACGGGACGGCTGCCCTGCTGGTGGCGACGAGCCTGGGCGGGCTGATCATCGGCGCATCGCTGGTGCTGCTGGGCGAGGAGCGCGGCCCGTGGGTGCCAGGCGGCAGGACCGTTCACAAGGTTTTGCTTCGATCAGAACAGCGCCTCGATAGGTGCGACAGTCACCAGGTCCTTCACGGCATCGGCGAGCTGCCGGTCGAGTGTGATCAAAGCATTGGCTTCGAGCTGGGTCAGAGCCACGTACTCAGCATCAAACGTGTCAGACCAGCCGAGCTGGTCGGCGACCTGCCATGCGGCGTCCTGAAGGAGATAGTCCTCGTGCAGCCGGATCCGCATCCCTTGCACGTAGAAGAGGCGCCGCTCGGCATCCTCCTTGGTCATCTCACCGCGGTGTACTGCCTGATAGAGGAGCGACAGCATCTGCGAGCGAAGAAGCGCCGGGGCCAGCATATGGTGCCCGTCGGGAACCACGGCCTCGTCGCCCGCTAAGCAAATGGCGACGTCCGGACCGATAACGTACCTCGTCATCGAAGATCAGCTCCTCTCCGTTGCTGGATGGCACAAGCGCCTGCCTCAGACTACGGCGACGTCGGGCCCGCTCATCGGCATTATGCATGTAAGTAGGATGCCATTGCGCTGACGAGCCGTCGGTCAGCGCCAGCAGCCACGCCACCACGGCGATGAGCCGAGCCGGGGCGCGCCGGTCCTGCCAGCTCGCGGGCGGGCCCGCCCGGGCCCCGAGGTACCATCACCGCTGCCGGTGGGCGACCGCATCGTTCCCTGACAGCAGATCCTGCCCGGCCAGGGGCCGAGGTCTCGCCATGCCTGCCCGAAGTCATAACCGCAGGCCGGGCAGATGACCGTCTGGCCGACCGGAACATGCGGAACCTTCGCCTCTGGAGGCCGGAGTTACCGCGCGGCAGCGTGATGGGAGAAGACCACAGGCGCTCGGGCAGCGGCTACCGGGGGAGTTATCTTGCCCAGCTGGTGGCCACGATGCGGCCCGACGGCTCGTTCGCGGCGGCCGGCGAGCCCGGCGAGGTGGTCATCAAGGGCCCGAACGTGATGCGCGGCTACCTGAACCGGCCGGAGGCCACCGCTGAGGCGATCGTGGACGGCTGGCTGCACACGGGGGACGTGGGGGTGCTCGACGCCGACGGCTACCTGAGGATCGTCGACCGGATCAAGGACATGATCATCCGGGGCGGCGAGAACATCTACCCCAAGGAGATCGAGTCGGTGCTCTGCCGGCACGGCGCGGTCCTGCAGGCGGCCGTGATAGGGGTGCCGCACGAGGTATACGGCGAGGTACCGGTGGCCTATGTGGTCACCTACCCGGGCGCCTCGGTGACGGCCGGGGACTTGCTGGGGCTCTGCCGCGCCAACCTGGCCAAGATCAAGCTCCCGACGGCGATCCACATCGTGCCCGAGCTGCCGCGCAACGCCGTCGGCAAGATCGACAAGCCCGCACGCTGCCGCCGCTAGGTACTGCGGGTAACTGGGCACGGTCCCGTCGAGGGTTACCTCCCCGTTCACGGTCTCGACCGTGATATGTGACTCTGCCGCGTCGACGTCCGGGTCGAAGGTGAGCTGATCTTCGACCGCGTCGCGGATGTCGTCGTCCCCGCCCATTTCGTGCACCTTCCATCGACGGCCAGGCAGCGGATACTTTCATTCATCAGTCCACCTCACGGACTCGCGATTGCCAAGGCGATGACAGCACCCCCCTGTCATTGGTCCCGCTATGGCCACCCGCTCCAGGGCGCACCGCAGCCGCAAGCACCTGCGAATTAGGCAGGTGCTCCAGCCCGTCAGACGTGTTCAGCGTAACGCGCCGCTGGCTGCACCAGTTCAACGCCATCGGCATCGACGGACTGGGCAATCGCCCTGGGTGCGGACGTAAGCAGCGGATCACCGAGGCGGAGCGGTCGCGGATTATCGCTGGCCCGGTCGCTGCCGCGCGGGCAGCCCACGACAGCATCACAGCCCCCGTCGCCGACCTGGCGGCGCGGATACGACGTCATAGGGTCCTCGGCGGGCTGATCCACGAGTGTGAACAGGCCGCATGACAGTCACCGGCCCAGCTATAACGTTGCAGGTCAGAGGCCATGACAAGGTTCTGGAACCCTACAGCCTGGAATGCGGATGTGCCTGCCCGCATCCCATCCGCCAGTGATGGCAGGTGGCGGCAATGCCTGGTCCGCAGCCCGGGCGCTATGCTGGGGCAGGGTGCTGGCTGCCGCTGCAGCTGGCCGGCGGCGGCGCCGCGCCGGGCTCACCCACCCGGGGTCGACCCGATCAAGGGAGATCGTCATGGCTGATAAAGACCGGCTGGATGTGTATGCCGCTTCGTTCAGCAGCGTCACCGATGCGGAGACGGCTCTGGCCACCATCGAGCAGCTGTACAAGCAAGGGGCGATCGGCACGATGGACGCGGCCGTGATCGATAAGGAGAACGGCAAGCCCCATGTGGTCAAGCGGTTGGACCGGCCGCGCGTCCGTGTCATCCCTGAGTGGTTCGGGGGCGGGGCTCTTCCCCGCAAGGAGCTCCATGAGGCGGCTGAGGAACTCACAGCTGACCAGGCAGGGCTCCTCGTGGTCAGCAGCGAGCCCGCCCTCGAGAAGGCACTCGACAAGGCGCTTGCCGGCGCGGCCAAGGTCACCAAGCACAAGGTGGACGCCTCGATCGACCAGATCACCAGCGAGCTGCAGGAAGCGCTCAAACGCTGACCGCGCTGCGCGGATACCCTGTGCGTGCCGAAAAACCTGTCATCGCCGCTGACCTGGTCCCCCAGTGGAGATCGAGTTAGCCGTCTGGCTGCGCGAGCACCACTTGTTCGGCCACAGTCAGTACTCATGTCACTACGACTCGCCTGCTTAGCAGTGCTCCGCGTGTTCAGCTGGCTTGCACTGCTCGCCCGCTCCGACCGCGCCAAGGACGCCGTGATCCTCATCCTTCGCCATCAGGTCGCCGTACTCCAGCGCCAAGTCAAGACCCCGAGGCTGGCACCCGGCGCGTGCGCCTGGCCGGGATCACCTCTCATCCGACCGGGAGGTGGGTGACCAGGCCCGCAACCTGCTGATGAACCTCGAAGGCCAGGCAGACGGCTTGCCCTGATCCACGAGTACGCCCAGGTCGCAAGGGGTGACATGGTTTTCGGCACCCACAGGGCCGCGCACGCGGCACCGCGCCGAGCGACCGTGCCCTCTGTGACCTTCAGCGGGTACGGTCGCTACCGGCTGGGCCGGAGCCGCGGGCTGCGGTGACGTGGCTGTTGTCCGCTGACGCGACTGGCTGCGGTTGAGGTCTTTCCGGTATTCCGGCTAGCAGGTAGATGAGGTTGGGTATGTCTGCGGCAAGGACATGAGCCGCCATAGAGGAGATCGTCGATAGAAGCTGACAAGGAGGCCAAAGACAATGGCTAGCACCTCCGGCCAGGAAGAGTTCCTGGCCGTCATCCGTAAGAGCCAGGAGGCCATGATCGCCGCGGTCAGGAACCTGGCCGAAACCGTCAGGACAGCCAGTCCGAAGCTGCCATCCGTTAGCGTGCCGTTCGCAGACAAGCTGCCCGAGCCAGAGGACGCCGTGGCCAGGACCTACGAATTCGCCGAGCACCTGCTTGCCAGCCAGCGGAAGTTCACCGAGGAGCTGCTGAAGGCAAAGTCAGAGGGCGCCGTGGCCAGGACCTACGAATTCGCCGAGCAGCTGCTTGCCAGCCAGCGGAAGTTCGCCGAGGAGCTGCTGAAAGCGGCGGCGCTGATGCCTGGCCACGCCGAGAGCGCGCCGGCCGCCGAGACCTACAAGCCAGGCCAGGTCGTTCCTCGCGACGGGACCGTCGAATGCACGCGGCACCACGATATCCAAAACCACGTGAAAGCCGGTACCCGATTCGCGCCGTGCTCTCATCACCATGAGCATAGCGAGGGCTGTACCTGGCAATACGTCTAGCAGTAGTTCGTTAATTACGGATGTAGAGATGCAGGCCTTGGCCTGCTCTGAGGGATGTAATCAGGGCTTGCAGCTGCGTGCCCTTCCCGCCGCCGGGGGGCCAGCGGCAGCTTCACCGCACGACCAGGTCGACCGGGATGACGATTTCCCGCTTGAGGATCTTGCCGGTCGGGCCCTTGGACAGTTCCGACGGCCTCGGGCCGCCGGCCTAGTCTTCGCCCGGAGCGGTCAGCCCTCGGCCACCACGCCCGCGGATGCCGCTGCGGGCGCCAGCCCACCGGCATCGGCGCCAACCCGCGCGGCCCGGCTTGCGGGATGCGAGGAAGACCGGCCCTTCGCGCCGGCGATCTTGCGGCTGACGGACAAGCGTCGGCGGGCCTGACCGGTCGGCCCAGCGTCGGCCCGGGCGGAGGCCGTAGCGCCACGTCCCGTTCGTTCATTTCAAGATCTTTGACCGAACGGTCCGTGGTGCGGGCGGGCACCGCGATCCCCTCGGCTCCCAGGGCCGACCCTACGTCTTCCGGGCGGTACCCATCCAGGACGGACGAGAGGATGGCCACCTTGTCGGGGGCTGGACGGAGTATGGCCGGAGGCGAATCTCCCTTCCGCGGGCCTGCACCGGCTCCGGAGGGCAGTCCCGCGATCGTCCTAGCCCTCAGCGACGCGCTGCGCCGCCGGAACGCGGCGCGCCTGCAACGCAGGGCCGGTTGCCGGGGGCCTCCTCGGCGGCGACAGCGCGTTCCGCGACGGCCACGTCGTTAGTCCACCAGGCTGGTAGCTCTCGCGGCTGCCGCTCTTGGCCGCGTGACGGCCGCGTCCGGATCCGCCCCCACCTTGCTGACCTGGCCCGAGTAATAATGGGAAAGACATCCCAGGGTTGCCGTCGGCCGGCTCGGCGGCGGTGATCCCGCGCCGGTCTGGAGGAGGCCGCGATGGAGGAGACCTTTGTCTGGATGACAACGCGCCGGATCAAGCCAGGCACGCTGGCTGACTTCAAGCGGCTCTGGCGGCCCGAGCGTCATCCCGACGGCATGCTGCACGCCTACGCATACTGGTCTGACGACGAGCAGGAAATCATCGCCGTGTCGTCGTGGGTCTCCCGGGAGGCATGTGATACATGGCGGGCATCGTGGGAGGAAACGCGCCGGCGTGCGGCGATGGCTCCGTACGTCCTGAGCGAGCAGGAGGGGTTCTACCGCGGCCGCGAGCTGATCGTGCCTGCGCAGCCGTTATCAGCCAGGCCAGGTTCACCGTTCAGGGCCGGAGGACGATCCTCCGGCCACTGTCGCTGCGACGCCAGGCTGGCTCGACTTCGGCGAGGGGCACCTCGTCGATCTCGATCGGCAGGTCGCCGCCGGCGGCGAGGGCCATGAACCCTGGTATCGCGCCGGTGATCTCAGCCAGGGGTATGGTGCCCGGGCCGCTGCCGAGGATTTCCAGCCTGGAGCTGCGCAGCACGTCCGCGCGCAGGGAAATGGTGGGCCCGGCCATCTGCCCGACCTCGACCAGGCGGACCCGCGGCGCGGTATGGGCCATGCCGCGCCGGGTGATGGCCGCGATGGCCGCCTCGGTGGGCTGGCCCCACAGGTAGTCGATGATGATGTGGATCCCGTCCGGGCCGGCCGCCTCGGCCAGGGCGGCCCGGTCATCGGGGCCGCCGAGCGTGACGGTGGCCGCCGTCCCGAGCCGGTCCAAGATGGCCTGATTGCGGCCGGCCGCGATCACCCGGCCGGCGCCCATCCGAGCGGCCAGCGCCACGGCGATCCGGCCGGACACGCCGGTGGCGCCCAGCACCAGCACGGTTTCCCCCGGCTGCAGCGCGGCCCGCCGGATCAGCGCCATCCAGGCGCCGACTCCGGGGTTGACGATTGCCGCGGCGGTCACCTCGTCCAGCCCGTCGGGGAGCGGCAGCACCAATCCGGCCGCCGCGCGCTGGGCCATCGGGCCCCAGGAGGCGCGGACACCACCGAAATACACCCGGGTGCCGTCCGGAGCGCGGCCCGTACCATCGATACCGGGGATCATCGGCAGCATGCCGTGGCTGCCGTAGTGCTCGCCGCTGGCCAGCATCCGCACGATCGGGTGCAGGCCGGCGGCGGTGACCTCGACCAGGGTCTCCCCCGCCGGTGACGACCGGCTCGGCGAAGTCAGCGAACCGCAGGCCCCGCCCTAGCGAATCAATTAGTGCCGCCTTCATCACCCACGCCTCCCGCAGATGAAACCCAGCCGAATCGTACCGAACGCCGGACCCGCCGAACCTCCTCAACCTTGCCCGGGACTCCACCGGCCAGCGGCACCCGCTCGCCATCGTCTCGCCCATGGACCTGGCCGCCTCGGCGCTTGCGTGCCGACGACCGGATGCCGGACGCCGGGCTAGCCTCACTCCAGCACATCCCCGCCTGCGATCGAGTGGGCGTAGGACCCGAGCACGTCGTCTGACAGCCGGGGCCACGCCTGCTTCGCCCAGTCGCCGAAGTCGCGGTCGGCGAGCGAGGCGCAGGCGACCCGGGCTTCGGGATCGACCCAGAGGAAGCTGCCGGACTGGCCGAAATGACCGAACGTCCGGGGAGAGTTCCGCGATCCGGTCCAGTGTGGCGTCTTCCTGTCCCTGATCTCGAACCCCAGGCCCCAGTCGCAGTGCGGCTGGTAGCCGAAGCCCGGCAGCACGCCGGGCAGGCCGGGGAAGGCGGTCCTGGTGGCCGCGGCGAGCAGGCCCTTGTCGACCAACGACGGGCTGGCCAGTTCGGCGGCCAGCTTCATGAGGTCATTGAGCGGTCCGACGGCACCCGAGGCGGAGGAACCCTGCAGCCGGGTGCCTGTCATCCCCAGCGGCAGGCAGATCTCGTCGGCCAGCAGGAACTCCAAGGGCTGGCCGCAGCGGGCGGAGATGGTGTCCGCAGCGATTTCGATGCCGCGGTTGGAGTAGATCCGGCGGCGGCCGGGCGGGCTGAGGATCGCGTCGCTGTCGAAGGCGAGCCCCGAGGCGTGCGCCAGCAGGTGCCGGATCGTTGATCCCGGCGGCCCGGCTGGCTCGTCCAGGTCGACCAGCCCGCGCTGCACGGCGTCGAGCGCGGCCAGCGCGACGAGGAGCTTGGTCACCGACGCCCAGGCGAACGGGCGGCCGGCCGGCCCGGCTGTTTCCGTCGCGCCCGCGGCGGCGACTCCGGCCGCGGCGGTGGCCGGCCACGACGCCACCTGGTCGAGCGGGTTCGCCACTGCGCTTGGTCCTCCGGGGCGGGTTACCTTCCTTGCCTGGAGTATGGCCCAGGAGGGAAGCTGGGCGGGGACGTGGATCATTCCGCCGCTGCCACGATCTGGCCGGCCCCAGAAGTCCTGCGGAGGGGACCCGATGCTGGAAGATCTTGACCCGGCCGAGACCCGCGAGTGGGTGGAGGCCCTGGATTCGGTGCTGGCCTTCGAGGGCGCGGACCGTGCGTTCTTCTTGCTGGATGAGGTGGTCGGGGAGGCTCGCCGCAAGGGGGCACCGGTCCCGTACAGCGCCACCACGCCGTACCTGAACACGATCCCGCCGGAGAAGGAAGACCGGCCGGGCCCGCGGGAACTGGCCCTTGACCACCGGATCCGGTCGCTGATCCGGTGGAACGCGCTGGCCATGGTGCTGCGCGCGAACGCCGAATCATCCGAGCTCGGCGGGCATATCGCCAGCTTCCAGTCCGCGGCCACGCTGTACGAGGTGGGGTTCCAGCATTTCTTCCGGGCTCCGGCCGGCCAGCACGGCGGTGACCTGCTGTTCATCCAGGGCCATTCCTCGCCGGGGATCTACGCCCGGTCGTTCGTGGAAGGTCGGCTCACCGAAGACCAGCTGCGCAAGTTCCGCCAGGAGACCGGCGGAGACGGCCTGTCGTCCTACCCGCACCCGTGGCTGATGCCGGAGTACTGGCAGATGCCGACGGTGTCGATGGGCCTAGGCCCGATCATGGCGATCTACCAGGCGCGGTTCCTGAAATACCTGGCCCGCCGGGGACTGGCGGACACCGCGGACCGCAAGGTCTGGGCGTTCCTGGGCGACGGAGAGACCGACGAGCCGGAGTCGCTGGGCGCGATCGCGCTGGCCAGCCGGGAAAAGCTGGACAACCTCATCTTCGTGATCAACTGCAACCTGCAGCGGCTGGACGGCCCGGTCCGCGGCAACGGCAAGATCATCCAGGAGCTCGAGGGCATCTTCCGCGGCGCGGGCTGGAACGTGATCAAGGTGATCTGGGGCAGCGGCTGGGACCCGCTGATCGCCCGCGATTCGGCCGGGCTGCTGCTGCAGCGGATGGAGGAATGCGTCGACGGGGAGTACCAGGACTTCAAGTCCAAGAACGGCGCCTACGTCCGGGAGAAGTTCTTCGGCACGTACCCGGAGCTGGCCGAGATGGTGGCCGGGATGACCGATGAGGAGATCTGGGCGCTGAACCGCGGCGGCCACGACCCGGTCAAGGTCTACGCCGCCTACTGCGCCGCGGTGCGCCACGTCGGCCAGCCGACGGTCATCCTGGCCAAGACCATCAAGGGCTACGGGATGGGCGAATCCGGCGAGGGGCAGAACATCACCCATCAGCAAAAGCACATGGCCGACGCCGCCCTGGCCAGGTTCCGGGACCGGTTCAGCCTGCCGCTGTCCGATGAGCAGCTGGCCGAGCTGCCGTTCCTGCGCTTTGACGAGGGCAGCGAGGAGCTGGCCTACCTGCGCGAGCGGCGCGCCGCCCTCGGCGGGTACCTGCCCGCCCGGCGCGCGCGGTCGAGCCAGACGCTGCCGGTGCCCGAGCTCAGCGTCTTCGGCGGCCAGCTCGGCGGCACGCCGGGCCGGCAGATCTCCACCACGATGGCGTTCGTCCGGATCCTCAACACGCTGCTGCGGGACAAGGCCATCGGCCGGCACGTGGTGCCGATCGTGGCCGATGAGTCCCGGACGTTCGGGATGGAGGGCATGTTCCGGCAGTTCGGCATCTTCAGCCAGACCGGCCAGCTCTACCAGCCCGAGGACGCCAACCAGCTGATGTACTACCGGGAGGCGCCCGACGGCCAGATGCTGCAGGAGGGCATCACCGAGGCCGGGGCGATGGCGTCATGGATCGCCGCCGCCACCGCCTACAGCACCAGCGACGTGCCGATGATCCCGTTCTACATTTACTACTCGATGTTCGGCTTCCAGCGGGTCATGGACCTGATCTGGGCCGCCGGGGACTCGCGGGCCCGCGGCTTCCTGCTCGGCGGGACGGCCGGCCGCACCACGCTGAACGGCGAAGGGCTGCAGCACGAGGACGGCCACAGCCACGTGCTGTCCTCGGTCGTCCCCAACTGCGTGTCCTACGACCCGGCGTACTCCTTCGAGGTCGCGGTGATCATCCACGACGGGCTGCGGCGGATGCTGGACGAGCAGCAGGACGTGTTCTTCTACATCACCCTGATGAACGAGAACTACGAGCATCCGGCGCTGCCAGGCGGCGCCGAGGCCGGGATCCTGCGCGGGATGTACCTGCTCCGCGAGGCCTCTGGCGAGGCGGGAGGGCCCGTGGTCCAGTTGCTCGGCTGCGGGACCATCTTGCGGGAAGTGCTGGCCGGCGCCGACCTGCTGGCCGCAGACTACGGCGTGGCCGCGGACGTGTGGAGCGCGACGAGCTTCACCGAGCTGAGGCGGGACGGCCTGGACGCCGAGCGGTGGAACATGCTGCACCCCGATTCGCCGCCTCGGCGTTCCTATGTGGACCAGTGCCTGGCCGGGCGGCCCGGCCCGGTCATCGCCGCCAGCGACTATGTCAGGTCGTTCGCCGACCAGATCCGGACCTTCGTGCCGGGCCGCTACCGGGTACTGGGCACGGACGGCTACGGCCGTTCGGACTACCGGCGCAACCTGCGCCACTTCTTCGAGGTCGACCGGCACTACGTCGCCGTTGCGGCGCTGGCGTCGCTGGCGGCCGGCGGGACGATCCCGGCGGCCACGGTCGCCGACGCCATCTCCCGGTACGGCATCGATCCGGACAAGCCCGACCCGTGGCTTGCCTGACGGCCCGGATTACTGAAGGGAGCCGCCATGCCCGCCGTAACTGAAGTCAGCGTTCCTGACCTCGGCGACTTCACTGATGTGCCGGTCATCGAGATCCACGTCGCGGCCGGCGACGTGGTCAGCGAGGAGGACCCGCTGATCACCCTGGAGTCGGACAAGGCCACCATGGACGTCCCCTCGCCGGCCGCGGGCATGGTCCGGGAGCTGCGGGTCAAGGTGGGTGACCTGGTCAGCCGCGGGTCGCCGATCCTGCTGCTGGACACCGAGGGGGTGCTCACCGAGCCGCCGCCGCTGGATGACCAGCAGGAGCCACCCGCCGTGGAAGCAGCTGACCCGCTGGCGGCGGCGCGGGAGCCTGCTCACGCTCCGGCCGATGCGGCGCTGGGCGCCGGGGCCGGTACGCCGGTCACCGGCACGCCAGCGTCCGGTCCCGTCCCGTCTCCCGGCACGGCGGTGACCGCAACCGGGGCAGGGGCGCCCGGCTTCGACGGCGTGCACGCCGGGCCCGGCGTGCGCCGGCTGGCCCGCGAGCTGGGCATCGACCTCGCCGCCATGTCCGGGACCGGGCCGAAGGGCCGCATTACCAAGGACGACGTGATAGCCAGCGTGCGCGGGCCTGCGGCCGCCGCCCCGGCCGCGCCGGGCGGCAGCATCCCGGAAGTCCCGGCGCAGGACTTCTCGAAATTCGGCCCGGTGGAAATCCGGCCGCTGACGCGCATCCAGCGGCTGTCCGGGCCCTCGCTATCCCGGTCCTGGCTCAACGTCCCGCACGTCACCCACAACGACGAGGCCGACATCACCGGCCTGGACGGCTACCGCAGGGAACTCGACGCCGCGGCCAGGGCGGACGGCTACCGGGTGACGCTGCTCGCCTTCTTGATGAAGGCCGCCGTCTCGGCGCTGCGGGAGTTCCCCCGGTTCAACAGCTCGCTGACGCCGGAGAAGGACGCGCTGATCTACAAGGGCTACTACCACCTCGGTGTCGCCGTCGACACGCCCGAGGGCCTGGTCGTGCCGGTGATCCGCGATGTCGACCGCAAAGGCATCACGGAACTCAGCAAGGAACTCGGCACCGTCTCGGCCCGGGCCCGGGACGGCAAGCTGGACCTGGCCGACCTGCAGGGCGCCTGCTTCACGATCTCCAGCCTGGGCGGCATCGGCGGTACCGCCTTCACCCCCATCGTCAACGCTCCCGAGGTGGCGATCCTCGGCGTGGTCCGGGCCCGGATGACGCCGGCCTGGGACGGGACAGCGTTCGTGCCGCGGCTGATGCTGCCGGTCTCGCTGTCCTACGATCACCGGGTCATCGACGGCGCGCTGGCGGCCCGGTTTGCCCGGCATCTCTGCCATGTGCTGGAGGACATCCGCCGCCTGCTGCTGTGACCGCACCGCCTCCTGGAGACTGACGTGGATATCCGCATCCCCGACATCGGCGACTTCGCCGACGTGCCGGTCATCGAGGTGCACGTGGCCTCCGGCGATACCGTGGCCGCCGAGGACCCGCTGATCACCCTGGAATCGGACAAGGCCACCATGGACATCCCCGCGCCCGTGGCCGGGACCGTCACCGCGGTGCGGGTCTCGGCGGGCGACCGGGTCTCGGCCGGGCATCTCATCGCCGACCTGCGCACCGGCGAGACGACGGTGCGCGAGGCTGCGCCCAGGCCAGCCGCCGCGCCCGCCGGGCGTGGCCGGCTTCCCGGTGACGTCACCGCGGAGGTGCTCGTGCTCGGTGCCGGGCCGGGCGGGTACACGGCCGCGTTCCGCGCGGCCGACCTGGGCAAGAAGGTCGTGCTCGTCGACCGCCGGCCGACGCTCGGCGGGGTCTGCCTCAACGTCGGCTGCATCCCGTCCAAGGCCCTCCTGCACGCCGCCAGGGTCATCGCCGAAACCAAGGAGATGAGCGAGCACGGCGTCGCGTTCGGCGCCCCGGCGATCGACACCGGGAAGCTGCGGGCCTGGAAGGACAGCGTGGTCGGACGGCTCACCGGCGGACTGGCCGGCCTGGCCCGGCAGCGCAAGATCACCACCGTCCGCGGCTACGGCCGGTTCACCTCACCGCACCAGCTGGGAGTTGAGCTCGCCGAGGGCGGAACCACCATCGTGGACTTCGAGCAGGCGATCATCGCCGCTGGCTCCGAACCGCTGACGCTGCCGTTCATCCCGGCATCGGACCCACGGGTCATCGACTCCACCGGCGCGCTGGAAGTCGGCGAGGTGCCGGAGCGGCTGCTCATCCTCGGCGGCGGGATCATCGGCCTGGAGATGGCCACCGTCTACCACGAACTCGGCGCGAAGATCACCATCGCCGAGCTGATGGACCAGCTCATCCCCGGGGCGGACAAGGACCTGATCAGCCCGCTGGCCAAGCGGGTCACCCGGCAATACGAGAACGTCTACCTCAAGACCAAGGTCACCGGCGTCCAAGCCCGGCCCGAGGGCCTATTGGTGTCCTTCGACGGCCCGGACGCCCCCGCCACCAGCACCTTCGACCGGATGCTCGTCGCCGTGGGCCGAAGCCCCAACGGCAAGCTGATCGCAGCCGACAGCGCCGGCGTGGCAGTCGATGACCGCGGCTTCATCCCGGTGGACAAACAGCTGCGGACCAACGTGGCGCATATTTTCGCCGTCGGCGACGTCATCGGCCAGCCCATGCTGGCGCACAAGGCCATGCACGAAGGCAAGGTCGCCGCCGAGGTGACGGCGGGCAAGAACAGCTTCTTCGACGCCCGCGTCATCCCCTCGGTCGCCTACACCGACCCGGAAGTGGCCTGGGCCGGGATAACCGAAACCGAGGCCAGGGCCGCGGGTGTCACATACGGTAAGGGGGTCTTCCCATGGGCTGCCAGCGGCCGCTCGCTCACGCTCGGCCGGTCCGAAGGGCTGACCAAGGTGCTGTTCGACCAGACGACCGGCCGAGCCATCGGCTGCGGCATCGTCGGGCCATCAGCGGGAGACCTCATCGCCGAGGCGGCGCTGGCCATCGAGATGGGCGCCGACGCCGCCGACGTCAGCCTGACCATCCACCCGCACCCCACCCTGTCCGAGACCGTCGCCATGGCCGCCGAAGCGTTCGAGGGCACGATCACCGACCTGTACCTGCCCCGGCGATAACGAGGCGGACAGCCCCTCGACAGGTGCGACGGTCACCAGATCCTTCACGGCATCGGCGAGCCGGCGATCGAGGATGGCCCGTATCTGCTGTCGTCTAGCAACCCCACGCAGCCTCCGGCGAGGATAGCGACGCAGGCCTCGCGGCAATAGGCCCGGGCTATGCGGCGGCAGCCGGCCTCGCCCGGCGTGGCGCGCCGGGGGGCCGGCCGCCCGTAGCGGTGGCGGAACAGCAGGTAGGCCGGCGGGCCGGCGAGCAGGGGGAGCCAGTAGGAGGCGATCCGGTAGGCCAGGATGGCCAGGACGGCGTCGCCGGCGCGGACGCCGGCCAGGATCAGCAGGCCGCTCAGGCTGGCCTCCACGATGCCCAGCCCGCCCGGGGTGACCGGGAACAGCGCGACGATGCCGGCGGCGGCGTAGGCCAGCAGGACCAGGGAGGGCTGCGGGCTGGCTCCGGTGGCCCGCAGGGCGGCCAGCAGGCAGCCGTAGTCGAAGCCGAGCCGGCCGGCGGTCAGCACGGCCGCCTGCCGCCAGTTCTTGCCCAGCACCGCCCTGATCGTGTCGCGCTCGGCCAGCAGCCGCTGATCCAGGCCGGTCACCGGCGGCCGGTGCCCGCGGGTGACCCGGTTCCACAAGCTCTGCGCCGCGCGCCCGAGCGTGGCCAGCGGCCAGTCAGCGCGCAGCACGATCACGCCGAAGATGGCGTACAGGACGAACGCGGCGATCCCGAGCAGGGCGGTATGGACGAGCCCCCGGCTGACCGGCACCCCGGCCAGGATGGCGGGCAGCGCAAAGACGGGCAGCGCCAGCAGGCCGCCGACCTCGAGCAGCGAGAACGCGGTGAGGCCGCCGACGGCGGTGTCGGTGTCGAACCCCGCGGTGGTGAGCATCCTGAACTGGACGGCGGCGCCCGCCGCGCTGCCGCCGGGCAGGCTGCTGGTCACCGCGTTGCCAGAAAGCCCGGCGGTGACGACACTGAACCAGTCCTTGGTGCGCAGCGCCAGCCGCTGCAAGGCGAAGTTGCAGGTGAAAGACACCAGCTCGGCAGCCAGGCAGACCGTGAACCAGACCGGGTTCAGCGTCGACAGCCGCGGCCAGGCCCCCAGCACCGCGATGAGCTTGGGCAGCACCAGGTAGAGGGCCACGCCGGCCACCGCGACGGCCAGCGCCCGCATGACGACCATCTTCCAGGTCAGCGGGCGCGCCTGCACGGCGTCGATCGCGGCGGCCTTCGCCGCCACCGAAGCGGACGTCCCGGCGTTGACGGGCTCCCCGCCGGGGTGCTGACCATCCCTGCGAGCCGTCACGTCATACATCCTTCTCGGTAGCCAGGACTGCAAACCAACGGCGCTTTCTCTCCGACAGGCCCCGGTGTACATGAGACGACCGGCGCCCGATCCCGGTGCGGGCATGGCCGTTCAGGACTACCGTTCTCTCACTACGCTGGCGATTACCGTGGTCACCATCTTGCGGACCGCGCCGGCCTCCGGCGGGACGCCTTCCCGGCCTGCGAACAGCAGGTGCCCGGCCCGATCAGCGCAGGCGCGAGCGTGTCCACGTCGGCATTGGCCGCGACGCGGCGGCCCAGCGCTCTGGCCGGGGGCGCCGCCCACAGTTCCTCCACCGGCAGCACGGCCGCGGCAGAGCCCGGCCGAGTTCCGCGCCGACAAAGCTGATGTTGCAGGGCCGATCAGGCCCCCGGCCTCGGCGTCGATCTCGGCGAAGCAGGCCAGGTTACCGAGCTCGTCGAACTCGATTCTTTTCGGCACTCTTGATCGGTACTTGACCTGCGGTGCAAAGCGCCGGCTGGTCACTGCTCGGCCTTTCTGCTCAGGTCGCTCAGGACTTCTGCGATTGACGGGGCCGCGCCGTGGCGGCGCATTATCACATCGCCGACAAGGCCGGTCCAGCCGGTCTGGTGGAAGGCGCCGAGCGCGGCGCCGTTGTCGCTGTGGAAATACTCGCCGAAGAATCAGGTTGTCATGCCAGGCGGGGTCGGTCTGCATGCGCTCGGTCCCGCCGAAGCAGGGCCGCCGTCCGTTCGCGTCGGCGGTGAACAGCGAGATCAGCCGGTCCTGGAGGTCGGCGACGATCAGGTCGAGGGTGAGCCGCTTCCCCGAGCCGGTCGGGTACTCGATCTCGAAGTCACCGCCGTAGAACTGGTGGTAGCGCTCGAGCATGGCGATCACCAGGTAGTTGAGGGGGAACCAGATCGGGCCGCGCCAGTTGGAGTTGCCGCCGAACATGGGCGTGGTCGACTCGGCCGGCTCATAGTCAATGGCCGCCCGGTAGCCCCCGACGTCGAACACGTACGGGTGGTCTCGGTGGTGGGCCGACAGCGCGCGCAGGCCATGCGGGGACAAGAACTCGGCCTCATCGAACAGCTTGGCGAACAGCCGCTCCAGCTGGCCAGGCCGGGCCACCGACAGCAGCAGCCGCTCATGGCCCGGCTCGCCGCGCAGCTGCGGGGTCTCGGCCAGCTTTTGCATATTCCCGAAACCCTCATGTTCCAGGAAACCCATGAATCCCTTGTTCAGGGTCATCGCGCGTCGCAGCATGTCGCCGTCGATGACCGCTGCCGCCAGGGCCGGGATGATCCCGACCATGGACCGGACCTTGACCAGGACAGCCTCCCCGGACGGGGTGAGCAGCCGGTCGTAGAACAGCCCGTCGGCCTCATCCCACAGGCCCTGAATGACGAGGGCCTCCCGGATGCCCGCGAAATGCTCCAGGAACTTCAGCACCAGACCCCGAGCCTGGCGCTGGCCCGACCCGGCCAGGACGGCCGCGATGGACCCCATCGTCAGCGCGTAGGCGCCCATCCACCCCGTGGCGTCGGACTGCTCTAGGGTGTAGCCCGTCGGCAGGTGCGAACGGTCGACCGGGCCGATGTTGTCCAGGCCGAGGAACCCGCCCTCGAAGACGTTCTTGTCGCTGGCATCCTGGCGGTTGACCCACCAGGTGAAGTTGACCAGGAGCTTGTCGAAGACCCCGCTCAGGAAGTCGATGTCGCGGCCGCCGTCGATGGCGAAGACCTCCAGCGCCGCCCAGGCGTGCACCGGGGGATTGACATCGCCGAAATCCCATTCGTAGGCCGGCAGCGCCCGTTCGGATGCTGGTACCACTCCCGGCACATCATGATCAGCTGCTACTTGGCGAACGCCGGGTCCAGATGGGCCAGGGTCACGCAGTGGAAGCCCACCGGGACACGGCGTAGTAGTACAACTGCTTGCCCCACAACAGGCCGGCACACGCCTGCCGCAGCACCATCGCCTCATCCGCGCTGGCGCCGGCCGGGGTCAGCTCGGCATAGAACTCATCGGCCTCGGCCCGCCTGACGGCCATGACCTGGTCGAAGCCGGCGCCGAGGGCGGCTGCCGCCCCGGCCGCGGAGCTGGCCTCCCCGGAACCGGCCCGCCCGGAGGGAGCGGGCCGCAGCCGGAGCCGGAGTTCGGCGGTCTGCCCGGGAAGGACGCTGAGCCGGTACCAGAACGCGCATTTGGTGCCGGTGCGGTCCGGGTTGACGGTGCCGGCGCCGCCGACGACATGGTCATTGATGCCATCCTTCGGATAGGGCGTGACCGGGGCAGCGCCGTACAGCCAGGTGACGTTGGTCTGGTTCTCGCAGAACAGCAGCTGCGGGCCGGTACCGCCGGGTGCGGCGGCGGCGGTGAGGTCCAGGGCGCCGAGGAACGGGTGGTCGATGGTGACCGACCGGTCGCCAGAGGCCCGCATCGCCACCCCGGGCTCGGTGGCGTTCCAGGACCAGGTGTTGCGGAACCAGGCAGTAGGCAGCACGTGCAGCGCGTCGGCCTCCGGGCCGGCGTTGGTGACCTGGATCGCCATCAGCAGGTCATCCGGGCCGGCCTTGGCGTAACACACCTCGGTGATCCAGTACCGGTCGCCGTCGAACACGCCGGTGTCCAGCAGCTCATACTCGAACTGGTACTGGTCGCGGGCGGCGTTGACATCGATCAGGTCCTGGTAGGGGAACGCAGCCTGCGGGTAGTGGTAGCGCCACCGGTTCCAGGCATGACTGGGCACCGCGTCCAGGTACCACCAGTACTCCTTCACGTCCTCGCCGTGATTACCCTGCGGGTTCGTGAGGCCGAAAGCCCGCTCCTTCAGGACTGGGTCCCGCCCGTTCCACAGCGCCAGGGACAGGCACAGCCGCTGCTGGATATCGCAGAACCCGGCCAGGCCGTCCTCACCCCACCGGTAGGCCCGCGACCGGGCGTGGTCGTGCGGCAGGTAGTCCCACGCGCTGCCGTCGGCGCTGTAGTCCTCCCGGACCGTGCCCCACTGCCGCTCGCTGACGTACGGCCCCCACCGGTACCAGTCCCCGGCCTGCAGCAGCCCGTCCTCCAGCCGGCCGAACCCGGCGACCCGCTCGCGTTCTGCGCCCATCGCCACTCCCAGCCGCACGACGCCACTACATCATGCCACGCTAGCTGAACCGCCCCACGGTGCGGCTATGCGCGCTCGCCCGCATCAGGAAGCGCCTCGCCTGCCCGTAGCGACCGCCAGGACCCGGCAGGGACTAAGGTCACGGCCCGGCAGGACCAGCTCCCCGGGCCGGGTTGCCGGTCTCGCCGTCATAATGCATACGAGAGTCATTGGCGAGCCTAGAGAGGCCAAGCGCGAATGGGCGGGATGGCGGGCGGTACCGTGCGCGACAGGATCGATGCTGCCGATCAGGCCATCATGGCCCGTGTTTCCGCCGCCAGCTCACCGATGCTCGACCGCTTCCTGCCCGCGCTGAGCCGGTCCGCCGATTTCTTCGTGTTGTGGATCGGCATCGCCGGGGCGCTGGCGGCCACCAACGACGAGCGGGCGCGCCGGGCGGCCGTTCGAGGTCTAGCCGGCATGGTGATCGCGAGCACGGCCAGCAACGTGCTCGGCAAGAGCCTGGCGCGCAGGGCGCGCCCGGCCGGTGAGGTGCCGTCGGCCCGCCGCCCGGGCCGGACGCCGGTTACCAGCTCGTTTCCGTCCGGGCACGCCGCTGCTGCCGCGGCGTTCGCCACCGGCGTCGGGCTGGAACTGCCGGCCGTGGCGGTGCCGGTCGGGGCGCTGGCGGTGGCCGTTGGCCTGGCCCGGGTGGTAAACGGCGTTCATTTCCCGTCCGACATTGCGGGGGGATGGGCGGTTGGCGTGGGCGTAGCGATGCTGACGCTCCGGTGGTGGCCGCGTTACCGGTCCGAGCCCGCCGCAGCGGTTACGCCCGGTCATGAGGCATCCGCAAGCTGAAATCCCCGTATGATCTCGTCGGGCCGCGAACCCTTGAGAACACCCCGGCGTATCCCGGCCCGGCGCGGGCTGGAGATGGGCGCAGGGTTCGTAAGGTATAAATCAGCACTGTCATAAATTATCAGCACCGATTACACTAATCAGTGTGGTGGATGCTGGGTTCCGGGTGGCAGTGGCGGCCGCGGGCTGGCTATGGCCGGGAACCGTGGCCGCTAGTGGGCTGGGTGGAACGGCGGGAGGAGCAGTGATGGCAGAGGCAGCATCGGCAGCCGGCGCGCCGAGGGTGTCGCGGCTGGACCGGCGTAAGGCCCGGACCCGGCAGGCCCTGATCGACGCCGCGGTGCGGCTGATCGCCGAGGGCCGCGGGGACCGGGCGAGCATCGCCGAGATCACCGAGGAGGCCGACATCGGCTTCGGGTCGTTCTACAACCACTTCGACAGCAAGGAGCAGCTGTTCGCGACCGCCTCGGAGGAGGTGCTGGAACGCTGGGGGCAGATGATCGACCGGGCCACCGCCGGCGTCACCGACCCGGCGGAGCTGTTCGCCGTGGGCACGCGGATCTCCGGGCGGCTCGGCTGGACCCACCCCGACATCGCCGGGTTCCTCACCGGCATGGGCCTGGACGCGCTGGACATCCCCGGCGGCCTAGCGCCGCGTGCCCTGCGCGACATCCAGGCGGGGCACGCCACGGGCCGGTTCACCGTCCCCGATCCGGAGATCGCCCTCAGCGCCGTGGCCGGCGGCCTGCTCGGGCTGCTGCGCCTGTGCCAGCGGCACCCCGAACGCGTCACCGAGGCCACCGTCGACCAGCTCGCCGAGGCCGAGCTGCGCCTGCTCGGCGTCCCCGCCCCCGAAGCCGCCCGCCTCACCGCCCTCCCGCTCCCTCCCACTGGGACCTGGTAACAGCCCCGATGATGCCGTCCAAGCGGCAGTTGTCTCGTTATGGCTGGCGGCCCGCTGATCCGCCGCGCCGGCCCGTGTTGTTCATCAACCCCAGGTCGGGCGATGGCAAGGCCGCGCGCGCCGGGCTGGCCGAGCGGGCGCGCGAAAAGGGGATCGAGGCCGTCGTCCTCGCCGCGGGCCAGGACCTGGCCGCGCTGGCCCGTGAAGCCGTTACAGGTGGCGCGGACGCGCTCGGGATGGCCGGCGGCGACGGGTCGCTGGCGGTCGTGGCCGCGGTAGCGGCAGAGCACCAGATCCCGTTCGTGTGCGTCCCGGCCGGCACGCGCAACCACTTCGCGCTCGACGTCGGCGTGGACCGGCACGACCTGGCCGGCGCGCTGGACGCGTTCACCGGCGGGGTCGAGCGCCGGATCGACACGGCGGCGGTGAACGGCCGCCTGTTCCTCAACAACGTCTCGCTCGGCATCTACGGTGATGCGGTCCGCAGCCCGGCCTACCGCGATGCCAAGGTGCGTACGCTGCTGGAGACCGCGGCTGAGGTGATGGGCCCGAGCGCGGAGCCGCTTGCGCTGCGCCTGGCCGACGACTTGGGGCACGAGCACCGTCATCCCACCATCGTGCTCGTGTCGAACAACCCCTACGCGCTCGATCGCCCGCTGGCCCAAGGCACCCGCCCGGCACTCGACGGCGGTCGGCTCGGGGTCATCGTCCTCGACGCCCCCGGCGATATCCCGCGCCCTCTAGGGCGAGCCTGGACCGCAGCGCTCCTGGAGGTGAGTGCCCCGGCACCGGTGCACGCCGGGGTTGACGGCGAGGCGGTGGACCTGGATCCGCCGCTGCGGTTCGCCAGCCGCCCGGCGTCGCTGCGGGTCCGGATCTCCTCGCGCCACCCGGGCGCCTCGCCATCAGGGCGCCTCCCGTCGGCCAGTCCACCCACCCCAATTTCGGGGGGAGGAGAGGGCTGAGCGAAGAAGACTCGACGGAGACGTGCTCGGATGGAAATTCGTCTTCAAAGGCGCCGATGAACGTCTCGCCGTGGGCCAGGTTCACCGCCATCGACGCGACCAGCGCGATGCCCGCAATTACCAGGATCTGCTCCTCGAGCCGGTCCCGACGGCATCATCGGGGCTGTTACCAGGTCCCAGTGGGAGGGAGCGGGAGGGCGGTGAGGCGGGCGGCTTCGGGGGCGGGGACGCCGAGCAGGCGCAGCTCGGCCTCGGCGAGCTGGTCGACGGTGGCCTCGGTGACGCGTTCGGGGTGCCGCTGGCACAGGCGCAGCAGCCCGAGCAGGCCGCCGGCCACGGCGCTGAGGGCGATCTCCGGATCGGGGACGGTGAACCGGCCCGTGGCGTGCCCCGCCTGGATGTCGCGCAGGGCACGCGGCGCTAGGCCGCCGGGGATGTCCAGCGCGTCCAGGCCCATGCCGGTGAGGAACCCGGCGATGTCGGGGTGGGTCCAGCCGAGCCGCCCGGAGATCCGCGTGCCCACGGCGAACAGCTCCGCCGGGTCGGTGACGCCGGCGGTGGCCCGGTCGATCATCTGCCCCCAGCGTTCCAGCACCTCCTCCGAGGCGGTCGCGAACAGCTGCTCCTTGCTGTCGAAGTGGTTGTAGAACGACCCGAAGCCGATGTCGGCCTCCTCGGTGATCTCGGCGATGCTCGCCCGGTCCCCGCGGCCCTCGGCGATCAGCCGCACCGCGGCGTCGATCAGGGCCTGCCGGGTCCGGGCCTTACGCCGGTCCAGCCGCGACACCCTCGGCGCGCCGGCTGCCGATGCTGCCTCTGCCATCACTGCTCCTCCCGCCGTTCCACCCAGCCCACTAGCGGCCACGGTTCCCGGCCATAGCCAGCCCGCGGCCGCCACTGCCAAGCGGTACTCAGCGCTCATCCAGATGATACTAATAATCAGTACTGATAGATTATCGCAATTTTGATCATACCCGATACGAAGCCGATACGCATCTCCGCTCCGGCGTCCTGCGTCTTCCGGCGCGGTGAGGGAAGGGTCCCGCGGGGCTACGTAATGGAGCGCTCTAGCTCCTGGGGTGCTACTTGTCCTGCCCGGGCCAGGAGCCACGTCACCAGCAGGCCGAAGGCGAACCCGCCGACGTGCGCGAAGAACGCCACGCCGCCCCCGTTCGCCGAGGCGCTGAACAGCCCGAAGCTCGCCTCGATGAGCTGGTACAAGAACCACAGCCCGAGGAAGATCCAGGCCGGGATCCGGACCAGGAAGATCGGGAAGATCCACGTCCGGATCCGCGAGCCCGGGTAGAGCAGGAAGTAGGCGCCTAGCACGGCGGCGATGGCGCCGCTGGCGCCCAGCTCCGGCACCCGCGCCTCAGCGGCGGTGCCGAACAGCAGAGTCATCGCGGTCTGGGTCATCATCGCGGCGAAGCCGCCGGCGAAGTAGAAGCCGAGGTACAGCAGCGGCCCGAAGGCGTCCTCGACGTTCTTGCCGAAGATGGCCAGGAACAGCATGTTCCCCAGGATGTGGTCCCAGCCCCCGTGCAGGAACATGGCGGTGATCCAGCTCACTCCCCACGGCTCGGGCGCCCGGCAGGCGCCGTCGACGGTGCACGGGTAGAACGAGGCGTGGTAGACCGCTGAGTTCAGGTTCGGGAGCTCGTACAAGATGAACACCGCGAAGTTGGCCACGATCAGCAAGACGTTGACGACCGGGAACCGCCGCGCGGGAAGGCCGTCTGACAACGGAAGCATTTCAAGACCTCCCTTTCCTTAGCCGAATACGTCCGGGCCGAAGGACCTGACCTGCGGCATGGCCGCGTCGCCCAGGTGCGGCAGGCCGAAGATGTCCTCGATGGTGCGCAGCAGCGAGTAGTGGTTGTAGGCGACGGTGCTGACGGTGCCCGGCCTGATCAGCGGGGACAGCAGGACCGTGCCGATGCGGCCGCCGCCGGGGCCGGTCTTGCCGGGCAGCGGGACGTTGGGGTGATCGGAGCTGATGCCGGCGGTCTCGCCGAGCAGGCGGCGGAGTCGCTGGCCTCGTCGAAGGTGATCACGATCAGGCCGCCGTCGCGGTAG
Organism: uncultured Actinomycetes bacterium; assembly: GCA_963742795.1. Lineage (GTDB taxonomy): Bacteria > Actinomycetota > Actinomycetes > Streptosporangiales > Streptosporangiaceae > Palsa-504. Next base: position 2,097 of record CAVUNL010000007.1, on the reverse strand, counting down.
GCCGGCGCGGCCATGATCGTCGGTACCCACTGGGCCAGGAACGCGTCGGCCTGGGCCAGGCCGCCGCGCCGGTGACGCACGGCGAGTCGTGGCCGTCGTTGCACAGGTTGGGCGCGATGAAGGAGAACGCCGGGGTGGCGCCGGCCCGGGCCAGGTCGCCGGGCAGCGGCCGGAACGACAGGATGTGCGCGTCGCAGAAGGCCTGGTTGGCGGTGACCGAGGAGAAGAACGTGAACCCGTCGTGGCGGGCGGCGTACTGGTCGCCTTTCTCGGCCTTCTGGGTGTGGTCGACGGCCCAGGTGGCGGGATGGCCGCAGGCGGGTCCGCGGGCCGTGGCGACCGTGTGATCCCGGCCCGGGTCGTTGCCCATGTCCTGCAGGTACGCCGCCCAGCTGCGCCCCGCGGCGGACAGCTGGTTGCCGAGCGTCGGGACCGCCGCCGGGTAGACGCAGCCCTCGCCGAGGACCTGGCGGTACGGCCCGGCGATGACCTGGCCGGGGAAGGGCACCCGCAGCGGGCAGTCGCTCTGGGTGCCCAGATCCGGGGCCTGCCCGGAGACCTGCGCGATGTAGTTGGCCGCGCTGCTGTGGCCGATGGCGTAGTAGTTCTCCAGCAGGGCCCCCATCGGCGGCAGCGTCCGGGCCAGGTACGGGTCGGCGGACGGGGTGCCGAAGCTCTGCGCGTACCCCTGGTTCTCCAGCTCGATCACCCACACGTGCCGGACCGCCCTTAGGCCGCCGGGCGACGCGGAACCGGACCCGGCCGCCGCGGCGGTCGTCCCGGTCCCGGGGCCCGGGCGGCCGGCCGTGCTCGTGCACGCGGCGAGGATCAGCGGGAGTACCGCGGCGGCGAGCAGCCACCGCCGGCTTCTTCACCCTCAGCACGCCTGCCTCCAACTACGTGACAGTGAACCATGCTGGTGGCGGGCTCGCCCTAGGCCGGGGTCTTTTCCCGCGCGGCGGGGTCCAGCGTCTTGCCGGTGCGGTGCAGCTCGATGCCCTGGACGAGCATCCAGATCCCGGCGATGAGGCTGAACAGGCCGAACAGCAGCGCGAGGGTGACCGCGCCGATGCCGGGGCGGGCGCACAGCACCACGCCGAACGCGGCCGTGATCAGGCCGCCCAGGATGAACAGCGCCCGGGTCCCGGCGGCCTCGCCGTGACCGAAGGCGGCGGCGATCTCCGCCAGGCGGGCGACGATTGCCCAGACGCCCACGATCAGCACCAGGACCAGCGCGGTGGGTCCCGGCCAGGCCAGCGCGATGACCCCGGCGGCCAGGTCGACCAGCCCGAGCAGCAGGTGCCCGATGACCGGCCCGGCCTTGCGGCTGCTGAACGCCCGCGCGGCCTGCAAGCCGGCGGCGATGAACGCGTACACGGCGAACAAGATGACCAGCGCCAGGACCGTGACCGAGGCCAGGCCAGGCGCGATGATCCCGACGATCACGGCCAGGATGCCGCGCACGATCAGGGACGTGCTCAGTGACTTGAGCATGGCAGTTCCTTTCGCTTCGCTGCCCTGGTCAGCCGGAGTACTTGACTCCGCCAGGCCGCTCTTGACACCATGGTAATCATAGTTGATGAATATATTACAGACTGATCGTGAGATTCAGTATCGGGAGTGAAGGAGCCGATCATGACGCCGCATCCGAGCCCGGCCCACGAGGCCGCCAGCGACGAAAAGCTGCTCGTGCACAACTGGCGGGTGGCACGGCTCACCGGGCTCGGCATCCCGGATCGCTGGCCGAGGTCAACGCCGACCACCTTGACTGGCACCAGGTCGCCCGGCTGGTGCAGCTCGGCTGCCCCCCGCGGCTGGCCCTGCGCATCGCCCGCTGATGAGCGGACCCGTAAACTGGCGCGACGCCGTCTGCCGCCACGCCGACCCGGATCTCTGCCGGGATCGACCGGAAGGGTTGTTCCCGCTCGATGCTGAGAGCTTCCCCGCATGGCTGCCAGCGGCTGCCAGGCAAGAAGGAATCGACATGACGTCGGGACTGACGGACACGCCGAGACCGGGACGGCCGCCAGCGGCCGGCGGGGTGGCGTGGCACACGCTCGGCGCCGACCAGGTCCTTCGTTCCGAAGGGGTAGACAG
>CAVUNL010000006.1:0-157869 GCA_963742795.1 uncultured Actinomycetes bacterium | reverse complement strand
TCCGGCCTACACCGAGCATGGCCCCCGGCACATCCCCGCGTGGCACCGCCCCGGCCGGGGATCGCGCACCAGGCGCACGCCGCCATGTGTTACGTCAAACCCGGCGACGCGGCAGTAGACGAGGTCGCCAGCCTGCTCGGCTCGCCCCGGCGAAGCTGCTGAGCTCGGCCGCTACTTTGCGGCTGGCCGCAGCTTCAGGATGTCCGGGCCTAGACGCCACGTAGCGCCCAAGAACAGACGCCATAAACCTCTGAAGCTCACACCGTTCCCGCAGGACGGTATTCGTCCTGTAAGAGATAATGGGCCGTTGTCTATGATAACTCGTGTCCTTGCTTTAGCTTGTCTTTCGCCAGGCGTTCCCGCTCATCATGCCAGACTCTATAGAACTCTACCAAGTAGGGAATCGCCAGCGCGGCGGCAATACCATAAAGAAGCCCCGCGAAGAACGCGTCCTTGTTCAGACGCACGGCCGAGTGGAGGTTCGTGGCGCTGAGGCTGGGACTTAGGCCTGCTCCGCCGTTCCAGGTGACCTGATTATTTGTTATTATTCCCTGCGGATACATGGAGTCGATTCGCTCATCGGATAGGTTCACGTTATTCAGGATTTCGCTTGTGACGACGGTTGTTGGTGCCGGAAGGGCGTACTTCACGGACGTGGCACCCCGCGAAATCTGCGTATAACATGCCGCGGCGCTAGGGCTCGGAGTGGCGGAGGTCGTGACAGAAGGTGACGGCGACGATGTTGCCGTAGGTGAAGACGATGTCGTTGCCGCAAGTGACGGCGACGATGTGGCCGTAGGTGACCGGCGTGAACGTCGATTGCAGGCTCACTTGAGCAGGAAGCTTTTCCACGTATACAGTAGCCGATATCTGCTCGGCACTGGATCCGGCCGCAGGGAATGCGACCTGCTGCAGAAGATAAGCCCAGATCCCCGCGCCAACCGCTAGCACAAAAAAACAAATAGCAAGCCTAGCTTCTTGAACGGCATCGCGATATTGTTCTGGAGCCACATTCGCATGACATTTCCCGGGCGCGCACGCCCGTCCCTCCCTGAACCATCCGCTGGCCAGGCCCCCCAACGGGCTGCTGGCTCCCGAAACGGTACACCAGCCGTACGTCGCCGCGATACCCGTCGGACCTGTTCCCGCTGCCTGGCCTAGGACCGGCGCCATCCACATCGGCCCCAGTAGGTGAGCACCATGAGGGCTTCCTGTTCTCGGTGCCTCCTGCCGGGGCCTATTGCGGATAAACCGTGGCAGCCAGAAACGCGCTGATCAGGCCGCGAGGCCGCCGAGCCAGTTCTGCCACGCCTCGGTCTCGGTGGACGGGTCGCGGTCGTCGAAGTAGTGCGCGGTCGCGAAGACCATGTCGTTGTAGCCGTGGATCAGCATGTACATCGCGTCGTCGGTACGCATGCCCACGAAGCTCGGCGAGCCCACGAACTCCACGGTGCCGTCGACCGGCTCGATCCCGGGCACGCTGAGCCGCGCCTGCTGGCCGTCCGCCGCGTCCGCGCTGACGCCGACCGCCGCCGTCATGGCCGCCCACGAGTCCTTGGTGATCGGCCCCGGCATGAACAGCGAGCCCTTCGCGGTGCGCGGTGCGAAGTGCGTCAGGTAGACGGCGAGCTTCGTCATGTAGGCGTGGTCGCCGACGGACAGGCCGTTGTATTCGGCCTCCCAGTTCTCGCCGAGGAGACCACTGTGCACAACGCGCACCACCGCGCCGCCGCCGTCGCGCGACTCGATGAGCCACTCGAAGGCCATGAACGTGCCGTCCGGGTTCTTGTCCTCCTGCGTCGCGTAGCGGTGGCCGGGTTCCCAGGCCGTGATGCTGGAGCTGGACACCTCGCCGAACATGGTGAACGTGCTGGTCTTGCTGGCGCTATCGATTTCGGTGCGCCCCATGAGCCAGGAGTCGACTCCCGGCCCCGACGCGATCGCCTCCCACACCTCGTCCGGCGTGGCGTCGACGGTGATCTCGTCGCGTACCTCGAATGAATGCGTCATGACTGCTGCTGCTCCTCTGCTGGCGGGTCGGCGTCTTCGGTGATGCTCGGGTGCACCGCGACGATAAGGCGGTGCGGCCGACCAGTTTCGGTGTGATATTTACTGATAATCCCGGTGAGCGCGTCCGTGAGCTCACCGGCGAACGCGGCGCGATCAGCCGGCTTCGCGAACCGCACTTCGGCATCGAGCCCGAACGTGGCGAGCGGCTTGTTGGCCCGCGCCGCCCCGTTGATGAGCGCGCCCGTCTCCCGGACGAGCCGCGCGGCGAGCGCGAGCAACCAGCGCGCGGGACGCGGTCGGGTTCTCGCCGGTCAGGACTGGGGGCTGAGCACCTCAGGCGGGGGCGCCACGCTGGCGAGCACCCGCGGCAGCAGGACGTCCGCCGCCTCGGGGGACATCAGGGATGGCAGCGGGAACTGCGGGCCGGGCTGCCAGGTGCCGGGCGCCGAGATCTGGCCGTTTCCTGCTTCCAGGACGCGCCCGGTGACCGTGCGGGCCGCCGGTCCCAGCAGCCAGGCGATCACGGGCGCCACGTGCTCGGCGGCCAGCGGGTCGTCGCCGGGGCTGGCGCCGGGCTGGCCCCGGCTGGCGGGAGCCTCGCCCAGCCATTCGGTCAGACGCGTCCGGGCCACGGGAGCGACGGCGTTGACCGTCGCCCCGTACCGGCCCAGCTCGTCGGCGCCGACCCGGGCGAGCATGGCCACGCCGGCCTTGGCCGCGCTGTAGGCGGCTTCGGCGCGGAAGCCGTACAGCCCGGCGGAAGAGGTGGTGAGCACCACCGCGGCCTCGACCGCCCGGCCTGCCTTCGCTTCGGCGCGCCAGTAGCGGCCGGCCGCCCGCAGCAACCGGAACGGCGCGGTCACGTGCACGTCGAGCAGCAGGCGCAGGTCGCTGTCGTCGAGCTGCAGGATCGGCCCGGAACGCAGCAGGCCGGCGTTCGATACCAGGCCGTGCAGCTGGCCGTAGCGCCGCAGGGCGGCATCGAGCAGGGTGCGCGGGGCATCGGGACCGGTGACGTCGCAGACGACCGCGTGCACGCTGCCGGGCAGGTCCCGGGCGGCGTCGGCGACCTCTTTGAGGGCCGCCTCGTCGATGTCGTCGGCGACCACGGCGGCGCCTTGCCGGCACAGCTCGAGGGTGTAGGCGCGGCCGAGCCCGCGCGCCGCGCCGGTCACGATGACGGTCCGCCCGGCCAGCGGCACCGGACGGCCGGGCTGCGTGCCGCTGGGCTGGCCAACCTGAGCGGGCCCAGCCTGAGCGGGCGCAGCCTGAGCGAGCGCAGCCTGAGCGGGCGGGTCGCCGGCCCGGACCCGGCGCACGACGGCGTCGATCTGCTCCAGCATGGTGGCTTCGGACGCGTAGGGGCCGAACACCGCGTCAGCACCCCGGCCCAGCAGCTCGGCTTGATCCCGCTCGGTCAGCACGCTTCCGCCCAGGACCAGGCCGATGCCGAGCTCCCGGCAGCGGGCCAGGAGCTCATCGGCGTAGGCGGCGTACTCCCAGGAGTGGATCGACACCCCGACCAGGTCGGCGTCCTCCTGCTCGGCCGCCGCGGTCAGCCGTTCCGGCGTGTTGAAGCGCCCCAGGTAGATGACCTCGTAGCCGTGCCGGATGAGGATCCGGCTGATCGCCATCGCACCGACCTCGTGCTGGTCGAGGCCGAGGGTGCCGATGACGATGCGTCCCGGCCTGCCGCTCCCGCCGGAAGGACCAGGCGCGGGACCAGGCGCGGGGCCGGGCGCGGGGCCGGTCATGTCCGGATCCCGGGCGGCTGGCGCCGGGCGGCGAACTCGAACGGGTCGCCCGGCAGCCCCAGGCCCTCCCGGAGGCAGCCGCTGATCTCGCCTATGGTGGCGTCCGCGTCGAGGGCGGCCACGATCGGGCCCATCAGGTCGGCGCCGGGGTCGGCCGATGCATCGCGTACGCGCTCGAGGCCGGCGTGCAGCGGCACGCCGTCGCGGGTGGGGCGCCAGGCGCGGATGGACTCGACCTGCGCGTAGTCCGGCTCGAACCGCTCCTCGGCGATGTCGCGCAGGAACCGGTCGTCCTCGGGGGCGATGACATGCTCGTTGACCCCGACGATCCGCAGGTCCCCGCTCTGCACGGCACGGGAGTGCCGGTCCATGCCGTGCAGGAAGATGTTCCGGAAGTAGCCGCTCTCGACCAGGGTGCCGACGTCACCGAGCGCCTCCATCTGCCGCACCGCGGCGTCGATGCGGCGCTCCAGCTCGTCGGTGAGCGATTCCAGGTACCAGGAGCCGCCCAGCGGGTCCTCGACGGCGGTGATGTTGGTCTCGGTCTGGATGACCTGCTGGGTGCGGATGGCGGTCTGGTGCGCGATCGCGGACGGGGTGCGGAACGGCTCGTCGAAGGCGGATATCTCCAGCCCCTGGACCCCCGCCATGGCCATCGCCAGGGCCTGTACGGCCCCGCGGACGATGTTGTTCGCCGGCTGGGCGGCGGTGAGCGTGAGGCCGGAGGTGTGCACCGCGATGTTCACCGACCACGATCGCGGATCGGTGGCGCCGAACTCCTCGCGCATCATCCGGGCGAACATCCGCCGGGTGGCGCGGATCTTGGCGATCTCCTCGAACAGGTCCATCCGGCAGTTGACCAGGATGGCGATGCGCGGGGCGAAGGAGTCGACCGGCAGGCCCCGGGCGAGCAGCCGGCGGCATACCTCTCTGATCTCCAGCAATCCCAGGCTCATCTCCTCGACCGCGTCCAGCCCGCCGTCGGAGATGTAGTAGGTGTCCTCGAGGAACGCATGGAACCGGGGCATCTCGCGGAGCGCGAAGACGATCGAGTCCAGGGTCAGCCGCATCCTGGTCTCGAACGGCAGGAACGTCGAGTACGAGCAGTCCTCGGAGTACAGGGGCGGCTGGATCGCGGACCCGCGCAGCACGCGGGGGTCGATGCCATGGCACGGGCTGGCCAGGTACTGGCCGGCCAGCGCGAAGGCGGGGGGCAGCGAATGGCTCAGCGTGATCTCATCCAGCGGGATGCCCTCGACCAGCTCGATGAAGTCCTGCTTGCGGCACAGCGACACGCCCGTGGTGCCGACGGCGGGGACGCACATCGGATGGTCGGGATCGAGCGCGGACATCGTCGGGTTGTCCCCGATCACGTCGATGCCCAGCGCGCCGCGGGCCAGCAGGCCCCGGAGCTGCTCGTTCGACCGGCGGGGCGAGCCCTCTCCGGACAGCTCCCGGTGGATCCACCCGCGGCGCCGGGCCGCTGGCGGCCCCATCCTGCCCCTGGTGTACGGGTAGGCTCCAGGGTCGCCGATCTCGGCGTACTCGCGGTCGGCTTCCCCGGGCGCGTAGAAGGGGCGCAGCGGGATGCCCGCCGCGGAGGAGGCTGCCTCGTCGGCCGTCATGCCTCACCTGCCTGGCAGAGGGACAGCGCGAACGCCCGGTAGCGGGCGGCGAGTTCATCGAGGGACAGGGCGCCGTCCTCGTGGTACCAGGCGCGGATGCCGTCGAGCATGTCGAGCATGGCCATCGCGGTCAGCAGCGGGTCGGTGACGTGAAACTGGCCCGCGGCCGTGCCTTCGGCGATCACGTCCCGGACCGCGTCCCGGTATGAGCGCCGCAGCGCCGCGATGCCGGCCTGCTGCTCGGCGGTCAGCGCGTTGAGCACCGGGTTGCCGGCCAGAAGTTCCTCACGGCGGGTCACGGTCAGGACCACGTGATCGGTCACGGCCCGCTCGAGCCTGGCCCGCGGCGGCACCGACGTGTCGCGCAGGCCGGCCACCAGCGTGTCCGCGAACTCGCGCAGGAACCGGCCGATGACCGCGTAGAGAATGTCCTGCTTGGTGGCGTAGTAGTGGTAGAGCGTGGACGTGGACAGCCCCACCGAGTCGGCGAGCTCGCGGATCCCGACGGCGTGGTAACCGCGGCGGGCGAACAGCACGGCGGCCGAGTCGAGGATGGCATCGGACATGGACCGGCCTGCCGGCGCCCGGTCTGGTTTGGCCGCCTGTTCCTGGTGTGGCATCCAGCCAGTGTGCATCAGGTCCTCGCGGGTGCGCTCGGCGACCGGGTTCCGGCCAGTTGCTCGAGCTGCCGCAGTTGCTTCTTGATGACCTTGCCGCTGGCGTTGCGGGGCAGCGCGCTGAGGATGACTAGCTCGGCGGGCAGCTTGTAGTCGGCGAGCTGGGCGCCGGCCCACTCGCGCAAGGTGCGCAGAGCCAGGGACTGACCCTGACGCGGCACCGCGACGGCGCAGACCCGCTCGCCCATGACCGGGTCGGGCACCCCGACCACGGCCACCTCCGCGATAGCCGGGTGCCGGGCCAGCACGCCCTCCACTTCCAGGCTGTAGATGTTCTCGCCGCCCCTGATGATCATGTCCTTCAGCCGGTCCAGCACCTGGACGTATCCGCCGGCGTCGGCGCGCCCCACGTCGCCGGTACGCAGCCAGCCGTCCGGCCGGAACGTATCCGTATCCAGGCGGTTCCAGTAGCCAGCGGTCACCACCGGCCCCCGGACCCACAGCTCGCCCACGGCGTCCGGTGCATCCGCGACCTGGCCGTCGACGGCCACGGCCACCTCCACTCCGGGCACCGGCCGTCCCACCGACCACGGCCGCTCCCGCCACCGCGAGCCGATGGCGCAGGTGACGATCGACGTGCCCTCGGTCAGCCCCCATACGTTCATGAAGGTCACGTCCGGCATCCGCCGGACCACCTCGTCGACGAACGCCTCGGCCACCGGGGCGCCCCCGAAGCACGCGGCCCGCAGGGCGGGCAGGTCCGCCGGGTCGAAGGCGGGGTCGGCCAGCATCAGCTGGATCATGGCGGTCACGCCCGCGAAGAACGTGATCCGGTGCTCGATGAGCGCGCCGAGCATGTCGGCCGGACGGAAGCGGGGCTGGAAGACGCAGGCCGCACCCTGCGCGCCGAACCCGACGAGCTGCGACGCGATGCCGGTGGCGTGGAACATCGGCGCCACCACCAGGGTGCGGTCCGACGCCGTAACTCTCATCACGGAGCGGACGGTGCCGGCGTTGAACACCAGGTTGCCGTGCGTCTGCATGGCGCCCTTGGGGCGGCCGGTGGTGCCCGAGGTGTACAGGATGTTCGCGATATCGGTGCTGGCCGCGGCCAGGCCGGGCAGCTCGCCGGCCTCGGCGCCGGGGCCGGTCAGCTCATCGACGTCCCACTGCGGGCACAGCCGCGGCACCCGCGCTGACGTCTCGGCGTCCACCACGGCGGCGCAGGCGTCCGAGTCGGCCAGCACGTACTCGATCTCCGGCGGTGCGAACCTGGTGTTGACCAGGACCGCGGTACCCCCCGCGAGCTGGACCCCAAGGTAGGTGACCGCGTACCGCCAGCCGTTCGGGAGGGCCAGCGCGACCCGGTCGCCGCGCCGGACGCCCCGCGCCGCCAGCCGCCGGGCCACCGTACGCGCTCGCGACGCCGCCTGCCGGTGCGTCAGCACCGTCTGCCCCTCGACCAGGGCCGGCGAGTCCGGCCAGCGGCGCGCTGACCGCAGCAGCAGCCCGCCGACGGTCGACGCCTCGTCCGGCGCGCTCATCCGAATCGCGGCGTGGAGACCCCGGCCTTCAGGCCGGGGAGGAAACGCCGCTTCACCTCCCCGGAAATGTCGGCACCATCCGATAGTGTGTTCGCATGTCCCGGTACCGGCTCAACCCCACCCCCGCGCAGGAAGCGGTGCTGCGGGACCACTGCGGCCACGCCCGGTACATCTGGAACCTGGCCGTCGAGCAGCACTCCCACTGGCACCCGGGCCGGGCGAGCGCGCCGGGCTACCTGGAACAGTGCCGGCAGCTCACCGCCGCGCGAGCCGGGCACCCATGGCTGGCCTCTGGCTCCCAGACGGTCCAGCAGCAGGCCCTGCGCGACTTCGCCCAGGCGATGGCCGCGTTCTTCGACCCGGCCAACCCGGCCGGGCGGCCGTCGTGGCGCAAAGCCGGCCGCCATGAGGGATTCCGGATCGTCGGGCGCGGGCGGCAGTGGGACGTGCGCCGCGTGTCCCGCCACGTCGGCGAGATCTGGGTGCCCAAGGCCGGGTGGGTGCGGTTCCGCTGGTCCCGGACGGTACCGCCGGACGCCAAGTCCTACCGGGTGACGAAGGACCGCGCGGGCCGCTGGCATGTCGCCTTCGCCGTGATCCCCGCGCCGGTTCCCGCCCCCGGTAACGGCCGGACCGTGGGCATCGACCGGGGCGTGGCGGTCTCCGCCGCCCTGTCCACCGGGCAGCTGCTGCACCCCCCCGCCCTGACCGCGCGGGAGCGGACCAGGCTGCGGCGCCTGCAGCGCAAACTCGCCCGCGCCAGGCGGGGATCGAACCGCCGTCGCCGGGCCAGGCACGCGATCGCCCGGCTGAAGGCCCGGGAGACGGACCGGCGCAAGGACTGGGCCGAGAAGGTGTCCACCGGCATCGCGCGGCGGTTCGACCTGATCCGGGTCGAGAACCTGAAGATCACGAAGATGACCCGGTCCGCGAAAGGGATCCGGGAGAACCCGGGCCGCAACGTCCGGCAGAAAGCCGGGCTGAACCGGGGCATCCTGGCCTCGGGGTGGGGATTGCTGGTGCGCCGGCTGCAGGACAAGGCCCCGCGCCGGGTGGAGAAGATCAAACCCGCGTTGACGAGCCAGCGGTGCTCGGCGTGCGGGCAGGTGGACCGGGGCTCGCGTGAGAGCCAAGCCGTGTTCCGGTGCACTGCCTGCGGTTTCGCCTGCAACGCGGATGTGAACGCGGCCATCAACATCGCGGCGGGGCACGCCGTGACTGCGCGGGGAGGCGACGGGGTTACCCGGCCTGTGAACCGCGAACCTCAACTGCTGCTCCCATCGGGGTAGTAGCTGGAATCCCTCGCCTTCAGGCGAGGGAGGATGTCAACCGGCCAGCACCATGTCGGGGGCCGGGTCGTCACCGGACCGGATGAGCTCGGTGGCCAGTCGCAGGCCGGTGAGCGGGCACAGGTACTCGCGGAACAGCATCGCCGCGCCGGGCCGGCCCGGGCGGGCGGCGAATTCCGGCGCCGCGGCGTTGACCGGCGTGTCCAGGACGGCGCACGCCGCCCGGTAGTCCCCGGTGACCGGTCCCAGCAGAGCCCGGCCCGACAGCGAGACCCACTCGGCCGGATGACCGCCGGTCAGCAGCACGCCCAGCTCCCCGCCGACCGGCCGCAGCTCCGCGTCGGGCCCGGCCAGCCGGGAAGCAGCGCCAGAAGCGGCCGGCGGCCGGGCCGCCGCCAGCCGCGCCGCCAGCCGCTCCGCGCGCAGCCGCCGCGTTTCCGTCTCGTCCACCGCGCCGTCATCATCCCAGGCCACGGCGTAGACACGGGTGGCGTCAGCCGGGCCGAGCCACCCGCGGCTGACGTCGCCGGCGACCGCCTGCGGCGAGCGGACCAGCGGATCGCCGTAGCCGGGGTTGTTCGCGCCCGTCCAGGCCAGGACCGAATCCGGCCCCATCATCAGCAGCGGCCCCTTGTGATCGACCGGCTGCTCCTCGCCCGGCATCGCATCCAGGTCCTGCGGCACGGTACCGGCGGCGAACTGCTCGGCCAGGCCTATTCCGTGCTTGATGCGCACCCGTCCCATGCTGCTCGGGTTGGCCCCGAACGGCCCGACCGCCTTGGGGAAGGAATCGTCGACGTACAGGGCGGCCGCCATGCCGGGGGTGTCCCACGGGACGTACGCCTCGGTGATGCTGCGGCCGCCGCGGTGAGCGCCGGCGCCGTCCGCGCCGCACGGCAGGGCGCGGCGGTACAGGCACAGCATCGGGTACAGCTGCTCGGTTTCCTCGATGTTGCTGGCGATGCCCTCGGGGATCCAGAAGTGCCCGCCGAAGTCCGCGCCGTCCGCGTCGGCGCTGGCCGGCAGCCCGCCGACCATGTTGTTGGCGTTGACGGCGATATAAGGCGCTCCGGTCGGATGCTGGCCGGCGATGATCGTCCCGTACCAGTGCGGCTGCGAGGGCCCGAGCGCGCCGTCGCGCAGTTCCGGCGGCCCGCACGCCACCATCTTGGCGATGACCGAACCGGACAGGCTGATCAGCAGCTCCATGGTGAACACCCCGGCCGGGCTGACCGCCGCGGGGAAGTCCGCGCAGGACAACGTGCCGGGCACCGGCTCGAAGCGCACCCGCCGGTACACCCCGCCGTAGGCGCCGGCCAGGTCCGGGGTCAGCGACGCGGTCAGCGCCGCCAGGAAGGCGCCCACCAGCCCGGCGTACGTGACGTTGATCGACCCGGCCTGCGGGTCGGTGCCGGCGTTGTCGACGACCAGCTCGTCGCCGCGTTTGCGCACGGTCAGCTGGTACCGGTAGAGGCCGGTGTCGCCGGTGTGCGAGGCCTCCGCGTACACCCGGTGCGACCAGGTGCCGTCCGGGATCTGCCGCAGCCGTTCGGTGAACAGCTGCTCGCCGGCGTCGATGACCCTGCTCATGACCGTCTTGACCGCGTCGGCGCCGTACCGGCCGACCAGGGCCTCGATTGTGCGCACGGCGACGGTGTTGGCCGAGATGGCCGCCCGCAGGTCCATCTGGACTACCCCCGGCAGCCGCGACTGGCGCAGGAACACCTGTTCCATGTCGGTCCGCACCCGGCCGCCCTCGACGAGCTTGAACGGCGGGAACGCCGACGGGTCGGTGAAGATGTCGGGCGCGTCGATGCAGAAGCTGCCCACCACCGAACCGCCGATGTCCGAGTGGTGCAGCACGTTCGCGACCCAGCAGAACAACTGCTGGCCGACGAACACGGGCGCCGCGACGATGGTGTCCGGCTGGTGCGGGGTGCCGACGTAGGGGTCGTTGGACAAGAACATGTCGCCGGGCCCGATGCCGGGGTCGGCGCTGCGGTTCTCCAGGATCCACTTGATGGTCAGCGACTGCGCGTTGGAGAAGTACTGCAGGTACGGCCCGAGAAACACCAGTTCGCCGTCCTGGGTGAGGATGGAGGGCTGGAAGTCGCGGGTCAGCATGGTGATCGGCGAGACGCACAGCCGCTGCAGGGTCTGGCCGTGCTCGACGTTGGCGTTGAGCAAGCCGTACCGGATCACCTCGAACGTCACCGGGTCGACGTCGGCCGAGCGCGTCTCGTGCCGGGCCAGGCCCGGGTCGATGGCGAGTGGTTCGGCCGGGATGTAGCCGCGCGCCACGCCGTCCCAGGTCACTGCGGTCATCGTGCTGCTCCCGTCACGGTCGTGTCATCGGCGGCCAAACCCTGGGCGGGCAGCAGGAGGCGGAAATGCCCGTGGTCGGCGGTGAGGGTCGCGGCGCGGGGCACCGCGATCGTGGTGTGGGACAACTCGACCAGGGCGGGCCCGGTGATCTCGTCACCGTGGCTGAGCCGCCCGCCGTCGTGCACCGCGGTGGCCAGCCGCGTCCCCGCGTCCGGCCAGTACACCTCGGCCGTCCGGCTGGCCTGGCCCGCCGGTGACGCCGCGCCGTCGTCGCCCGCCCAGCGGGCCGCGGCGGGAACCCGGGCGCGGGCCCGCAGCGTGAAGATCTCGGCCGCCTGGAACGCCGACGCCGCGGACTCGCCGTAGCGCCGGGCGTACTCCTGGGTGAACCGGCGGGACAGCCCCGCGCCGTCAGCGTCGGCCGGATCGACCGGGACCTCCAGGGCGTGCATGAGCTGTTCGGTGTAGCGCATCAGCGCCCAGACATCGACGTGCGGTTCCTGCGTCACCCCGGCGTCGGCCATCGCCTGCCGGGCCAGCTTGACCAGGCCGGCGACCGCGCTCGACAGCGCCGTCTCGTCGAACGGCGCCCGCTGGGCGGTTTCCATCTCCACGAACCGGGCCACGTCGCCGGCCGCGATCCCGTAGGCCGACAGCGTGGACGCGCCGTTGCCGAGCGGGATGACCACCTCCCGGATGCCGATCTCGCCGGCGTAGCCGAACGCGTGCACCGGCCCCGCTCCGCCGTAGGAGTACAGCACGAAGTCGCGCGGGTCCAGGCCGCGTTCCAGGGTCTGCTGCCGGATCGCCGTCGCGGCGTGCAGGTTGTTGACGTTGACGATCCCGGCCGCGGTTTCCTCCAGCCCGAGGCCGAGCGAGCCGGCCAGCCGTCCGACCGCCGCCCGGGCCGCGTTCACGTCCAGCGGCATGCGGCCGGCCAGGAAGCTTTCCGGGCGCAGCAGCCCCAGCACCACGTCGGCGTCGGTCACGGTCGCCTCGGTACCGCCGCGGCCGTAGCACGCCGGGCCGGGTTCGGCCCCGGCGCTGTCGGGGCCCGCCCGCAGCGCCCCGGTCTGCGGGTCGCGGCGGGCGATGGTGCCGCCGCCGCAGGCCGTGGCCCGGATGTCCAGGTGCGGGATCTGGTAGGTGTACTGGTCGATGACCGACTCGTTCGCCACGATCGGCTGCCCGTCGATGACCAGGCCGATATCGAAGGAGGTGCCGCCCATATCGGTGGCCACCACGTTGCGGTGGCCGTTGGCCGGGGCCAGCGCCGCCACCCCGGTCAGCCCCGCCGTGGGGCCCGAGTCGAGCGTGCCCAGGGCGATCTGCGCGGCGACCGAGACCGGCACCACCCCGCCGCTTGACTGGATGACCAGCAAGGGCACGCGCAGGCCATCGGCCGCCAGCCGCTCGCCCATCGAGGTGAGGTAGCGGGTGCAGGCCGGCCCGATATACCCGTTGAGCACGGTCGCGACCGTCCGCTCGAACTCGCCGAGGCGTGGCGATACCCGGCTGGAAACGGACACGAAGACCCCCGGCGCCACGCTGCGGACCAGCTTGTCCACCGCCAGTTCATGGGCCGGGTTCGCGAACGACCACAAGAACGTCACCGCCACGCTGTCCAGCTGGTAGCGCTCGATGAACGCGGCGATCGCATCCTTGGCCCGGGACTCGTCCAGGGCCACCACGACCTTCCCGGTCGCGTCCACCCGCTCGTGCAACTCCAGCACGGCCCCGGGGACGATCAGCGGCGCGGGCAGCGCCGTGCCGCGGACGTGGAACACGTCCTCCACGCTGCGCCCGGCGACCCGCCCGTGCCCGCGCATGATGGCCAGCGTGTCGCCGTGCCCGGCGGTCGTGATGACGCCGACCCGGGCGCCGGCTGCGCTCCAGCACGGCGTTCGTGCCGATCGTGGTGCCGTGCCCGAACCGCCCCGTCCGGGCCAGCAGCTCCGGCCGCGCCAGCCCGACGTTCGCGGCCAGCTCGGTGAGCCCGGCCAGCACGCCCTCCGCCGGATCAGCCTTCGTCGACAGCGCCTTGGCCGTGCCGTAGGTCACGATGCCCTCGGTGCTGTCCCCGACGAGCACGCAGTCGGTAAAGGTGCCGCCGATATCAACGCCGATGTGGAACACGAGGAACCTCCCGCCGAGAACACCTCCCGATCGATCGATCGATCGGGTAGCCGGTATGACTGTAACCCTGCCGCCGTCAGGCCGTCAAACGGCCAGGACTACCCCCCAAGCCACCGCGATTGACGGCGCGCCGAGCAGGTGAAGCGAGGGGCAGGCTCAGGCCGTAACACCACGGCCCGTTCGGGATCATTGAAATTCTTTTCGCCGAACGGTCCGTGGTTCCTGCCGCCGGTCCCGGACAAGTCGGCCCGGGGTGGCCGGATCGGCGTTATCAGCGATGACCCGGGACCCGCAGCAGCCGGGCCAGATAGTCGGCGGTCTGAGCCAGCTGCCGTGCGCCGACGCCGACTGCGCGGTGGGATTCATCGGCGACTACTTCGGCCTGGCGATCTCCGGCGGCAACATCTACGCGCTGTTCGTCTCCACTCACTACCCGTCCGACGTGACCGCTGACGGCGGCGGGCCGGTGTACTACCAGCAGCAGGTACTCGCGACCGTGCCGCGCCACGACTTCGGCACCGGCTTTGAGGGCTATCGGCACCCACCGGGGGCCTAGATGCGACTCGGGCCTTGCGCGACAGCGCCGGGAACCGGCGATCCTAGGCATGTGCGCCGCCTCATCGCCTGACACCGTGACCGTCCAGCCTGGCGCGGCCGTGTGACCGTATAGGCGGCGACGATGCAAGTGGCGTGCGGGTCCCGCCGCCGCGCCGTCCGCGGCCAGGAACACCGGTGCGCCGGTGCGCTCGCCGATGACCAGGCCGATCGCCCGGGCGGTGTGCGGCGCGAGCGGGATGGTGACGACCTCGCCGCTCTTGCGGGTAATCGTGAGAGTCCGGTCGCGGCGTTCCAGATCGAGGTGCTCGATGTCGGCGCCGGTGGCCTCGGAGACCCGCAGCCCGTTCAGCGCGAGCAGCGAGATCAGCGCATGCTCTGTCGGCGGCCCGAGCCCGGCGGCTACCAGTAGCGCGCCGAGCGCGTTGCGGTCGAGCGCGGCGGCGTGAGACTCGTAGTCCACCTGTGGACGACGGACGTGCGCGGCGGGTGAGTGCTCGAGGAGTTCCTCTTCGACCGTGTACTTATAGAGCTCTGCGATGGTGCACAGTCGGCGCGTGACGGTCGCGCGGGGCGGCCCTTGCTCCCAGTTTCCTGGGGAAGCTTTCGATGTAACGTGGAGATCGGACAATACCTGGGCTCAGTCGCGGTCACGCATGACGGGGATCGGACCAATCATGTCCAAACGTTTTGCCTACGCTATTGACAAGCGATATTTGCCGTTGCTGGTGCCCTTCGGGCTGCGAGGTTCAAAAGACGGCGTCACGCTCACGGACGACGGCTCCCTGTCGGCGACTTTCGGTTTCTTCAAGATCAAGACGCCGCTGGCAAATGTCACTGAGGCGCACATCACCCGGAACTACCGCTGGTGGACCGCGTTCGGTGTTCGCGGATCCATGGTCGACGACGGCTTGAGTTTCGGAACGAACCACAACGCGGGGGTGTGCATCCATTTCGCGGAGAAGGTGCCATCACCGCTTCGCCGAAGTGGCCACTCGGCGCTCACCGTGACCGTGGCGGACCTCGAAGGGTTGACGAACGCCTTGGCGGCCGGGCACGGCCAAGCATCCAGTGCCTCCTCGCCCTGAGCCGCGCCGACCGACGCCGAGTAGGACCCGGTCTGGCGAACGAGTAGCCAATCGATCACATCCTCGGAGTTCTCGGCAAGCTCGACATCACGGCGGTGGTACCGGGCCGGGCGACGCACCGACAGGCACGGACGGCGAGGGTCGTTCCCGTCGAGGGTTATGGTGCCGCGGCGGCCGGCTGCTTCGTCGCGGGTGACCTCGGCCTGCCGGCCATCGGGGTACCGGGAATCGCTGGACGAAGGGCAGGCCGGTGTCGCAACGTTCCGCCGGAGGAGTCCGTGCGGCGCTCGTTGGCCCGAGCTCAGCTCCGCGTCGGACGCCGGGGCTGTTCATTCCTTTCTGTGCTGGTCGTCGTTCCTGGTTCCCGTCGAAGGAGCGCGGCTAGCGATCGGACGAGCCACTGCTCGTATTGCTCGGCGGTCCAGCCCCGCTCGACGGTCAGGATGTGATGCACGTCGGGGGACATAGCGGCGTATGTGATGTCGGCGGCCTCGGAGAATTCGAGGTCGGGGTCAAGGGCGCCGCTGGCGGAGAGGGCGGCGACGATCCGGGACTGGCCGGTGTGGCGTTGGCGTCTGATCTCGTCCACGAGCTGGGCGGCGTCGGCATCGACCGTGGCGGCGACCGCTAGGACGCGCATGATGGCCGAGGACCGCTCCATGAAGTCCCGGCCGATTCGGGCGAACGCTGTGATCAGGGCCTGGGGGTCTGGTTCGCCGCGGGCGGCCTGGACGTCTGGGCGGTCGCCGAAGGCGACGGGCTGGTCGTCGCCGCCGAAGGAGACGTCGAGCACGGCTTTGAGCAGCGCCGGCTTGGACGAGAAGAGCCGGTAGAGGGTCGGCAGCGACGTGTCGGCCGCGTCGGCGATCGCTTCGAGGGTGGTGGCCGGGTAGCCGTGGGCGATGAACAACGCCTTGGCGGCCTCGATGATCCTCAGCCGGGTGGCCCGGACCTGGGCCTGGCGCCGGGAGTTGTCGTAGGGCCTCTTGACAGCGGGAGCCATATTCGTGATATTACTACTTTAATCGTAAGAGGTTACCTATCACGAAATGGAGGCCGGACATGAGCACCGAGACGAACAAGGCGCTGGCAGAGCGCCTCGACGCCATCCTCAACACCGGAGACCTGGGCCAGCTCGACGAGCTGTGCAGCCCGGACATGGTGAACCACTCACTGGCGCCAAGCCGGCCTCCCGGGCTGGCTGGCACCCGCCAGTGGCTGGCCACCGAGGGCCGCAAGTTCGAGTCGTTCCGCTGGCGGGAGCGGTTCGTCGTCGCCGAGGGCGATCTGGTCGTCCACTTCGGGGTCCGCGGGGGCCACTGGCCCGGAGGCGCCTTCCGGGGCTTCGACATGCCCGCCGGCCCCTACCACCGCGACACCGCGTTCATGTACCGGATCGCAGGGGACCGCATCGTGGAACGCTGGGCCGTCAACGACCACCTGGCCATGCTCCTGCAGCTCGGAGCGATCGCCGACCCCACCGCAACCGCTGGCCGTCACTGACGCGCCAGCTCCTGCAGTCCAGCGGGCACGCCCTGGCCAGCCGGTACCTGGCCACGGCCGTCCGCCCGGGCGGGTGCTGCCCGCAGGGCAGTGTTTCCGCCGCAGCGGTATCAGGGTCGGGAATCAATGCCTCCGGCTAGATGGAGGCTGCCGCGTCGCTGGCCTGATGCCGGTTAGCCGGTCGCTAGGTGCCGGCGGGCCGATATCAGAAGTGTCGGCTGGGTGACTGACGGCCGCCTGCCCCGTCAGTCAAGCTGGCAGCTGGCCATGCCGGATCGCCGTGGATCGGAGTGCGGGCAAAACGGCTCAGGTGAGTCGGGGATTGGGGACTTGTGGGCCACTGGATCGGCTCGCGCGATGGATAGAGGGGTGTTCACGATGGCTTTCCCACCGAGAGGAAGGGCCGCAAACCTGCTGGAGCAGCGAGCCGCCTGAGCACCATTCAGCTGAAACGGAGGTATCAGATGCCTGTTCAGATCGCCGGGCCGCAGAGCATCGGCAGGATGCCGGAGACCGAACGGCGCACCGTTCTGCTGACCGGTGCGTCGGGAGTCGTCGGACGCGCTCTGCTACAGCGGATGCGTGACCTCGACGTCGTGTGCCTGGTGCATCGGTCGCCGGTCTGCGGGCCGGATGTGACCACCGTTCCGAGCGACATAGCCGAACCGATGCTCGGGCTGGGCGAGCAGGCCTACATGGACCTGGCGGCCAGGGTCGACGCGGTCATCCATTGTGCCGCGGTCACGGACTTCAACCGGACCGACGGCAGTCTTGAGGCGACGAACATCACCGGCACGGAGCACGTGGCCGCCTTCGCCGCGGCGGCGAAGGCCGTGCTGTACCACGTGAGTACCGCATTCGTGGACACCACAGTGGATGGCGACCGCGGCCGCACCGCCATCGGCTACGCCGCGTCGAAGTCCGCGGCCGAGCAGGTCGTGCGGTCCAGCGGCGTGCCGTACGTCATCCTCCGGCCGTCGGTCGTCATCGGCGACTCGGTCACCGGGGAGATAGCCGCGTTCCAGGGCCTGCACCAGGTCGTGGCCGGCATATTCGCGGGCATCGTGCCGATGATCCCGTTCGACTCCCGCTGGCCGATCGACTTCGTCCCCGTCGACGTCGTCGCCGACGCGATCGCCTGCTTGGTCGAGAACCGGGTGAGCGAGGGCGAGTTCTGGCTCAGCGCCGGCGAGAAGGCGCTGCGTCTGGATGAGGGTGTCGCGGTCGTCGTCGAGTTCGCGCGCAGCCGGGGCGTGAGCATCGATATGCCGCGGTTCGTACCGCCGGAGATGTTCGACCGGCTGATCGGCCCGGTGTTCCTCGACGCGCTGCCCGGCAAGATCCGCAGGAATGTCCTGCGGATGCTGGAGTTCTTCACCACCTACCTGCAGTCCGGGCAGACCAAGCCGAGCAGCCTGGACCAGCTCGTCGCGCTCGGCGCCAGGCCGCTGCCCGACCAGCGCGAATCGCTGCGGAACAGCCTGCGGTACTGGGCGGCGCGCAACGGCTTCGGCCAGGCCGAGACCGAGCGGGCGGCCTGACATGACCGCGCCGGCCGACCGCGATCGGGTGCTTGATCGCTACACCAAACACGTGAACAAGTCGCTGGCCAGCCTGGCGCGGCTCGTCGCGGCGCCCGTGGAAGTGACCGCCGCCGGGTCGAAGGTCCAGGGCAGCGACGGACACACGTACCTCGACTGCGGGGGCTTCGGGGTGTTCCTGCTCGGTCACTGCCACCCGGTCGTGGTCGCGGCGGTGCGCGAGCAACTGGGGCGTAACCCCCTGGCCACCAGGCTGTTCCTCAACCCGGAGCTGGCCCAGGCGGCCGCGGACCTGGCCGGCATCACGCCGGCCGGGCTGGATTACGTCTTCCTGACCAACTCGGGAGCCGAGGCGACCGAGGTCGGGCTGAAGCTGGCGCGGCTGGCCGGCAAGCGTCACGTGGTCGCCATGCACGGCGGATTCCACGGCAAGACGCTTGGCGCGCTGTCGGTGACCGGACGGGCCCAGTACCGCGACCCGTTCGGCCCGCTGCTGCCGATGGTCGACTTCGTCCCGTTCGGCGACCTCGCCGCGCTCCGGGCCGTCCTGACGGCCGAGTCGGTGGCGCTGCTCGAGCCGGTCCAGGCCGAGGGCGGTGTCCGGCTGCCGCCCGATGGTTACCTGCGGCAGGTCCGGCAGGCGTGCACCGAGGCAGGCGCCGTGATGATCCTGGATGAGATCCAGTCCGGCATGGGCCGGCTCGGCGCCTGGTGGGGCGCTGACCTGGCCGGCGTCACGCCGGACGCGCTGCTGACGGGCAAGATCCTGGGCGGCGGCGTGATGCCCGTCGGTGGTGTCGTCGCGTCCGCGCGGCTGTTCGCGCCGCTCAACGCGGACCCGCTGCTGCACTCCTCGACGTTCGCGGGCAGCCCGCTCGCGGCCGCCGCGGTCACCGCGACCATCGGCGCCATCAAGTCCGAAGGACTGCTCGGGCGGGTCCGCGAACTCGGCCCGCAGGTCCGCGACCTCGCCGCCGGCGCGGTCGCCGCGCACTGCCCGCACCTGGTCACCGAGGTACGCGGCCAAGGCCTGCTCATCGGCGTCGACTTCGTCTCCGCTGACGCCGCCACCGAGTTCCTGATCGGGCTCCTAGATGAGCACGTCATCCCGTCCTACTCACTCAACTCCGGCAACGTGCTGCGCCTGACGCCGCCGGCGATCCTCGACGCGGCCGACCTCGACTGGCTCGGACGCGCCCTGACGTCGGCGGCCAGGCATGCCTCCCGCGTCGTGCCCCTCGCCGCCTGACCCTTCTTATCCCCATTTTCCGACCTGGCTGCTTTCTGAAGGAGATTTGAATGCGCACCGTCCTCCTCCGGCTGCACGTGCCTGACAAACCAGCGAGCGAGGTGTACCAAACGCTCGCCGACTTCGAGCGGTATCCGGAACTCAGCGACGCCGTCCGGAGCGTCGCGGTCACCGAGGTGTCCGAGAACCACACTGTGTCGCACTGGGAGGTCACTTTCCGGGCTGGCCTGCTGCGCTGGACCGAGGAGGACACGTTCGACCCCGGCGCCCTGAGCATCACGTTCCGTCAGCTCGAGGGCGACGCCGCCGTCTTCGACGGCTCATGGCAGTGCGTCGATGCCGCGCCGGGCAGCGAGATCGTGTTCTCCGCGAGGCTCGACATGGGCATCCCGAGCCTGGCCGACGCGCTGGAGCCGATCGCGGCGCGGACGCTGATCGACAACATCGTCTCGATCGTGCGCGGACTGGTCGGCCACGCTGAACTCGCCGCCTCCGACGTGGCGGTCCTGGTGGGCAGCGGATCATGAACCTGCTGCGCGCCGAGCGAGACACCCTGGACGCTTTTCTGCCGGGGCTGGACAAATACCTCAGCGAGATTCCGCTGCTCGAGCTGGAGCAGCCCGGCTGCGGTGCGCTGCAGAAGTTCCGCGAGCTCGGCGGCCCGGCCCTGCTGATACCCGCCGAGTACGAGGGCAGGGGAGCCTCCCTGCTGGACGCGGTGCGCATCCAGCGCGCCGTGGGCAGCCGGTCGCCGTCGCTGGCCGTGGGCACGACCATGCACCACTTCTCCGTTGCCTCCCTGGTCGAGCTGACCGCAGCCGGCAACGGGTTCGAGTGGGCGATGCTGATGGCGATCGCCGAGAACTCGTGGCTGCTCAGCTCCGGCTTCGCCGAGGGCAAGCCCGGCCAGCACATCCTGACGCCCACCATGCGGGGCGTCCCGGCCGACGGCGGCATCGCCGTCAGCGGCGTGAAGAAGCCGTGCAGCCTCACCTGGTCCATGAACCTGATGAGCGCCAGCGTCGCCGTCGCCGACCCGGCCACCGGGACCGACCGGCTGGCGGTCGTGCTGATCCCGGCCGACTCAGCAGGCATCAAGCGCGCGCCATTCTGGCAGACCACCGCGCTCGCCGCCGCGGAAAGCGACCAGGTCACGCTGACCGACGTGTTCGTCCCCGAGGCGCTGATCTTCTACCCGCAAGACGGCGAGTCGATGGATCCGATCCAGGCGCGCGGGTTCGTCTGGTTCGAACTGCTGATCTCCGCGTCCTACCTCGGCGCCGCCACGAACCTCGCCGAGCGGGCCATCGCACGCGGCCGCGGCTCAGACGAGGACCGCGCCGGCCTGGCCATCGAACTGGAGACCGCGGCCGCCGCTCTGGAGCAGGTAGCCTCGATCGCCCCCACCCTTGACGATAACGATGCCCTGCTCGCACGGGCGCTCTACACCCGGTTCGCGACCGAGCGGGCCATCGAGCGCGCGGCCATGTCGGCCGCCGCGACCCTCGGCGGCATGGCATTCATCGAGTCGCCCGAGATCGCCTACCTGCTGGGCGCCACGCGTGCCCTGGCCTTCCACCCTCCGTCCCGCGCCACCGCCGCGGGCCCGATCGCCCGCTACCTCGCCGGCGGCCCGCTGACCCTCTGAGATGACACGCAAAAGAATGACCATCGATTCGCGCACCGCGCCGGCCGTCGACGTGAACGCCTTCCGCAAGGCAATGGGCTCCTTCCCGACGGGAGTCACCATCGTCACCGTGGCCTGCGACGACGGCACCATGCATGGCGTGACGGTCAACTCCTTCTCCTCAGTGTCGCTCCACCCGATGCTCGTGCTGGTCTGCCTCAATCAGACCAGCCGCGCCGTGGACCTGATCGAGCGGTGCCGGGGCGTTCGTCGTCAATGTGCTCTCCGCCGCACAGCAGGACATCTCGCGCTGGTTCGCTGACCGGCACCGTCCGGCCGGCCCGGCAATGTTCGACGGCGTGCCCCTCGAACCAGGCGTAACCGGCTGCCCGATCCTGGCCGACGCCGCGGCGTCGTTCGACTGCCGGCTGCGGCAGTCGTACCGTGCCGGCGATCACCTGATCGTGCTGGGCGAGGTCGTCGCGCTGATACACCGTCCCCAGCTGGAGCCATTGATCTTCCACGCCGGGACGTACAAGTCGCTGGCGCAGGAGTCCCGGCGCGGTCGCACAAATGCACACCGCTTCCGCCGAGACTTGGGCGTACCTGGCCAGCGACCGCACCGACGTGCGGCCTGAGCGGAGAATGATGATGCGCAGCGCCCGGCCGTCAGCCGGGTAGCTCCAGCACGTTACCGCGCCGGACCCCCTCACAACCTCACAATGTCACAGCCTGCGCTCCCTCCGGGAAGGCGATCACTCTCCGGCGGGTTCTCGCCCGTCAGGACTTGGAGCTGAGCACCTCAGGCGGGGGTGCCGCGCTGGCGAGCACCCGCGGCAGCAGGACGTCCGCCGCCTCGGGGGACATCAGGGATGGCAGCGAGAACTGCGGGCCGGGCCAGCGCGAAGCAACCGGCTGCCCGTGCTCTGCCATCGGGCATCCGGCACGACCACGAAGTCATCGATCTGGCAGGTCGCGCCGCCGGGGGCGTAGACCGGCGGCGCGCCGGTCAGGGTGGCGATGAGGAATCCGGTCAGCTGGCCGGACTCTTCGCTGACCAGCGTGATGACCTTGTCGTCGGCGATTAGGCCGGCCAGGTAGGCGCGGTGCTTGTCCAGCGCGCCGGCGGCAGGCCGCCAGCGGACGACCGCCCCTGACCGACGATCCGACGAGCAGAGTCAGGGACGCTGCACGCGGCGGATCACCGTCTCCGGCTCACCACCACAACTGCGTGCAAATTCGGCGGAGCCGAGAAGCCTCGTACGTAGTCGACGAGGACAATCTCTGACTGAGCAGCCCGGTCCCCGCACACGATGGTCGACCGCGCGGTGGGCACTTCGCGCCGTTCGAGGAGCCCGAGCTCTACGCGGAGGAGCTGTGCGCGCTCTTTCGCCCGTACCGGGCGGCGACGGGCTGAGGGTGTCCCAGTGCGGTCTAAAGGTCTTGATTTGTGGGTATCGACAATTCAATTACTCATCAGTAGGTGTTCATGGTTGACTGCTTGCGGCGACGCGGATGCCTGATGAGGAAGCGGCAGCAAGCGGGATTACCAGCGATTCGGAGAAGAAGCAGATGCTCAGGCAGTTGACCCAGACCATGTTCGCCGCGACCGCGCTAAGTGCGCGTGTTATGGCCAGGTCTATACCAATGCCCGCGGACACGGTGCTGTGGGCCCACGAGACCACCAACCGTAAACCCCCGAAGTGGGCCAGCCGCAATGAGGTTGTGCTCGCCGCGCCGTTCGCCCTGCTACGTGACTTCAGCGTCGGCGGCGACGACGTCGTTCCCACGCTGCTGTTCCCGCCGCTCGCCGGGCACGCCTCGTGCATCATCGACAAGAGAGGCCAGAGCCAGGTCCAGCTCTGCATCACGATGGGCCTGACCAAGCTCTACTCGTTCGACTGGCTGAGCGCCACCAACGCCACCAAGGACACCACCGAGGCTGACCGCCTCGACTTCATCACCCGCGCGGTGGATCTCATCGCCGGCCCCGAGGGCAAGGTCAACATCGTCGGCAACTGCCAGGGCGGCTGGGAAGCCGCGCTGTGGGCGGCCATGCACCCCGAGCGCGTCAACACGCTGATCGTGGCCGGTGCGCCGATCGACACCAGCGCCGGGAATGGCCCGGCCCAGAAGCTCATGCCCATCCTGATCCCGCGCGGCAACATGGCGCTGTACAAGGCCATGGTCGCGGCCAACGGCGGCATCGTGCCCGGCATCAACCTCGTCATGGGGTTCATCGCGATGCACCCGGTCACTCACGTGGCCGAGCACCTCAAGGTCCGCAGGCACGTGCACGACCGCGAGTACCTCGACCACTTCAGTGACTTCTACGACTGGTATCTCTACCCGGTCGACCTGCCGGGCAAGCTGTACCTGTGGGCCGTGGAGCACCTGTTCGTCAAGAACGAACTGTTCAAGGACGAGCTGGAGGTCGCGGGCAAGACGGTGAGCCTGCGCAGCATTACCTGCCCGGTGTTCCTGCTCGGCGGCGAAGAGGACGACATCACGCCGTGGCAGCAGGTCCACAACATGCGGTACGCGGTTGGCTCTTCGCTGGTCCGCTGGCACCTCGCACCGGGCGGGCACATCGGCCTGTTCATCGGCCGCCAGTCCCAGGCTGAGTACTGGACCCCGATTCTGGCTGAGGTTCGTGAGCTCTCACGACCAGGAGTGTCACAAACGCAATCACCGGCGACCCAGCCACTGTGCACCGCCACGTAGCCATCGCCACCTAACACCGCAGCCACGAAAACGCCTGCTGAGGCTATGTTTCCGATGAGCTCCTGGGTGGGTGAATCGAGGAACAGGTGCCCGAGGCCGTCAACTCCGGCATCGATGGCTCGCTGGGCGCCTTCGGCCGTCGTGATGTGCGCGATGGCGAGCTTGTCGTGGCGGTGCGCTTGCTGCACGGCGGCGGCGAGCGTGGACTCGTAACTGCTCGGCAGGAAGCTGGCCTCGTTGCTCGTGGTCGGCAGCGCCGGAGCCGTCGCAATGACCGCCACCGCGATGATGATCCACGCCCCGATCACCCGCCACGGATGGCGTATCACCAACTGGCCCAGCGCGGCGAACAGGCGGCTGCCTGACCGCCGCGCTTGTCCGCCATTGGCTCCGCTGGTCGCCTACTGCCCTGCGTCCCCGTCCGGTGAGTCATGCCCCCTCCTCACGTCGTCCGCCGTCTAACCCCTAGCTCCCAGCCTTGCAAACCCGCCGGGCCCCCGGGCCTAGCGGACCCCCGGGAGGGCTGTTCGCCGCGGCGCTAGCGGCTGCAGATCGCCGGGCGTGTCGTTTCCCGGAAATGTCAGTACGGGATGATAGGATCGAACTACAGATCCAAAAAAAACTTTGGACCTGACGGACCGGCCTGCGAGCTCCTCTGAAACGGGGAGGTGAGCACCAGGTGGCTGTCCCCGCTCCCGCCAGCACCGCCGAGGCGGCGGATATGGTCCTGGCCGGCCTGCGCTACCTGGCCGCCGCCGACCCCACCGCCCTGGCCGCCCAGGCCCAGGCCGAGTGCCTGCAGAGCCTGGAGCAGGCCGAGGCGATCACCGCCGCGGCGCGGGCCCGGATCCTGGCCGCGTTCACCGCCGGGCAGGGTTACGCCGGCGACGCGGATTACAGCGCTGCTTCCTGGCTGATCCACCGCACGAAGGTGACCAAGGGCGCGGCCCGCGGCCACCTGGGCTGGGCCCGCCGCGCCGCCGCGCATCCGCAGGTGGTGGCGGCGCTGGCCGAGGGAACCGTGCTGACCGAGTCGATGGCCCGCACGATCTGCGGCTGGACCGGCAAGCTACCCGCCAGGTGCCAGGAGGCGGCCGATGAAATCCTGGTGACCGCGGCGCGGCACGGGGCCCGCCAGGACGACCTGGCCGGCCTGGCCGCGGAGATCTACGCCCGTTCCCTCGCTGACCAGCCAGATGATGACTCGCAGCCGAGCTTGGAGGACCGTAAGCTCCGGGTGGAGACCACCTTCGCGGGCGCCGGAGTTATGTCAGGGGACCTGACGCCGGACTGCGCGGCGGTGGTGACCGCGGTGCTGGAGGCCCTGTCGGCCCCGGCCGGGGCCGAGGACACCCGGACCCGCGAACAGCGGTACCACGACGCGCTGGCGGACGCGATGCGCCGTCTGGTCGCCAGCGGCCTGCTCCCTGAGCGGGCCGGCCAGCCGGTCAAAGTATGGGCGCACGTGTCGCTGGCTGAGTTGCGGGCGATGGACGACGGGTCGGTGCTGCAGGCCGAGTGGATCGGGGAGATGGCCGTCCGGTGGGCCGTCCACCGCGCGGCCGCCTCGCAGACCGGCAGCGATGGCGCCGCCTGGCTGGACGGCAAGGCAGCCAGCGCCGTATCGTGCGACGCCACCCTCATCCCGGTCGTCACCGGGCAGGTCGACCCGGCCGCCCTCGATGCCCTAGCCGGCCTGTGCCTGCAGTTCACTGGCCACGGCCCGCACTGCGAACCGGCCGCCGGCCCGCCAGAAAAAGACGGTCCTCAGCTGCCCGATGACAGTCTCCGCCCGCCCGGCCCGCGGCCCCCCACGCCGCAGGCGCTGGAGATGCTCCGGCACGCGATCATCGGCACGGCCGTCGACCTGGTCTCCGGCCCCGGCGGGCTGGCCAGCTTCCTGCGCACCCGGCAGCTCGGCGCCCGCCTGGCCGGACCCAGCCTGCCGCTGGACGTCGGGCACAGCGCCGAGATCCCCGCCGCGATCCGCCGCGCGGTGATCCTGCGGGACCAGCACTGCCGCTGGGCCGGCGGCTGCGACCAGCCCGCCTCAGCCTGCGAAGTGCACCATGTGACCCACCTGGCCGACGGCGGCAAGACCAGCGTCGACGGCTGTGCGTTGTTCTGCTTTTACCACCATCATGTCGCCATCCACCAGCAGGGCTGGACCGTCGCCCTGCACCCCGACGGCACTACCACCGCCCGCAGTCCCGACGGCACCAAGATCTTCTACAGCCACAGCCCGCCCGCCCCCGACGGGTAAACGCCCACAACGCGGAAGCACCTCAACCGGGTAGGTTCACCTTTGAATGTGCCCCCGGCCCTGAGGAACGCATGCCATGACGCTCGCGATCGAGGCGGTGGGCCTGGTCAAGCGGTTCGGGAAGACGCTGGCAGTGGACGGCGTCGATCTGGCGGTCCGGCCGGGCATGGTACTGGGCGTGCTCGGGCCGAACGGCGCGGGGAAGACCACCGTGGTCCGGATGCTGGCCACGTTGCTGCGGCCCGATGCCGGTCACGCCCTGGTCTGCGGCGCGGACATCGTCCAGCAGGCCGACCGGGTCCGTGAGCTGATCGGGCTGACCGGCCAGTACGCGGCGGTCGATGAGGATCTGACGGGTTTTGAGAACCTGCTGCTGATCGGGCGGCTGCTGGAGGTGCCCAGGGCGGAGGCGAAGCGGCGGTCGGCCGAGCTGCTGGAGCGGTTCGGAGCAGCTGCTCGACGTCACGCTGCAGCCGATCGTCTTCGTGACGTTGTTCGTGTTCTTGTTCGGCGGCGCGATCAAGGGTGAAAGCAGGCACACCTACCTGCAGTACGTGCTGCCCGGCATCATGGTGATGACAGTGCTGTTCGCGAGCATAGGCACCGGCATCGGCCTGAACACCGACGTCACCAAGGGCATCTTCGACCGGTTCCGGAGCTTGCCCATCTCCCGGTCGGCCCCGCTGACCGGGACGATCATGGGAGATTTCGTCCGCTACGTCGTCTCGATCGCGATGGTCTTCGCGTACGGCCGGCGTGGCACTCCATCGCCTGGAGCATCGCGATCACCGCCGTCTTCGCCCCGCTGGCCGTACGCCGCTACCGTCACATCGGCTAGCGCGCTCTCGACTCTGGCCAAGCTGATCCATGCGGCTCAGGTGACCGAGCGCGAATGCGTCAGGCGGTCGCGGGGGGCCGGGTGACCGACAGCTCCGGCGGAGTCCCGCGGTACGCCTCGATCTCGACCAGGGCCAGCTGCCCCGTGCACCCTTGGCTGAGGGTCGAGGAGGGCAGGTCGGCGGTCAGCACGTTGGGATTCCCGTGCCGGCAGAACCCCGGGTCGGCCGGGTCCGGGTCGTACCACGCCCCGGTGGACAACTGCGCCACCCCCGGCCGGACGCCCTCGTCGACCGCCAGCCCGGCCAGGCACGCTCCCCGGTCGTTGAAGATCCGGACCAGATCCCCGTCGCGCAGCCCGCGGGCCGAAGCGTCGGCCGGGTTCATCCGCACCGGCTCCCGCCCGGCGATCTTGACCGACTGACTGTGCGCGCCGATGTCGAGCTGGCTGTGCAGCCGCGCCTTCGGCTGGTTGGCGACCAGCTGCAGGCCGAAGCGCCGCGCCGCGGCCGAGCCGAGCCACTCCTCCGGCTCCAGCCAGACCGGGTGCCCCGGGCAGTCCGGGTACTTGTAGCTGTCGATGGTCGCGGAGAAGATCTCGATCTTCCCGGTCGGCGTGGTGAGCGGATGCCTCTCCGGGTCAAGACGGAACTCAGCGAACGCCACCTGCGGCTCGCTGGCTACCGGCAGCTCAAGCCCGTCGCCTCCCCAGAACTCGTCGAAACCCGGAACCGGCCAGCGGGACGCAAGCGAATCCCGCCATTCGTCATACAGGTGCCGCAGCCACCCCATCGCGGTGCGCCCCTCGGTGAAGTCCTTGCCCACGCCGAGCCGGTCGGCCAGCTCGGCGAAGATGGCGTAGTCGTCCCGGGCGTCGCCATGCGGGCGGGTGAGCGCCGGCATCGGGAAGAACATCCGGTCGTTCAGCCCGGAACCGTAGTCGTCACGTTCGATGCTCATGGTGACCGGCAGCACCACGTCGGCGTGCCGGGCGGTCGCCGTCCAGAACGGATCG
Organism: uncultured Actinomycetes bacterium; assembly: GCA_963742795.1. Taxonomy (GTDB): domain Bacteria; phylum Actinomycetota; class Actinomycetes; order Streptosporangiales; family Streptosporangiaceae; genus Palsa-504. The sequence continues at coordinate 130,167 of CAVUNL010000006.1, read as the reverse complement.
TGCACCACGACCGTCTCCGGGCGGGTGAACGCCTCGCGCAGCCGGGCGAGGTCCTGGTGGTGATGGAACGGGTTGCCGCCGGCCCAGTACACGAGCCTGATGTCCGGATAGGTTAGCCGCTCACCGTTGTAGTCATAGCAAGCACCGGGATTCAGCAGCATGTCGGCGATCCGCGCCACCGGGATGTACGTGGAAACCGCGTTCTGCCCCTGCCGCAGCCGCGGCACCCCGACCTGGGGCGCCGGCTCGCCGACCGTGGCCGTGGAGCCATACCCGTGGCCGAAGCCGCCGCCCGGCAGCCCGATCTGGCCGAGCATGGCCGCGAGCACCACGCCGAGCCACAGCGGCTGCTCCCCGTGCCGGGCCCGCTGCAGCGACCAGCTCACGGTCACCATGGTCCGACAAGCGGCCATCTCGTGCGCGAGATCCCTGATCCGCGTCGCCGGCACGCCGGTGATCGCCGAAGCCCACGCGGGATCCTTGGCCACGCCGTCGTCCTCGCCGCGCAGGTAACGCGCGAACCGCGGGAAGCCGACGGTGTAGCGGTCCAGGAAGCCGGTGTCGGCCAGGCCGTCGGCGTCGAGGACCTGGGCCAGCGCGAGCATCAGCGCGGCGTCAGTCCCCGGCCGCAGCGCGATCCACTCGGCCCGCGCCTCGGCGGGCGTGTCGTCGCGCAGCGGGCTCACCGACACGAACCGGCAGCCGCGGGCCCGCGCGGCGCTGATCCAGCCGCGGGCATGATGCCGGGACACCCCGCCGGGAGACACCGCGGCGTTCTTCGGTGACAGCCCGCCGAAAGCGACCACGAGGTCGGTGTGCTCCGCGATCACGGACTTGGCCGTGGCGTGGGTCTGCAGCACGTTCATGTCGGCGATCACGTAGGGCAGCAGCACGGTGGAGGTGCCGAGACTGTAGCTGTTGACGTGCCGGACGTAGCCGCCGAGGCAGTTCAGGAACCGGTGCAGCTGGCTCTGCGCGTGGTGGAACCGGCCCGCGCTGGCCCAGCCGTAGGAGCCGCCGTACACCGCTTCGGCCCCGTGGTCGCGGTAGACCCGCCGCAGTTCCCCGGATAGCAGGTCGAGCGCGGTGCCCCACGACACCGGCACGAACGGCTCGTCGCCGCGCCCCGGCGCCCCGGGCCCGTGGTCCAGCCAGCCCTGGCGCACGTGCGGCTGCGTGATGCGAGCCGGGTGATGCTGCGCGGAGGCGACGTTGTCGATCAGCGGCATCGGCTCCGGATCCCCGCGCCACGGACGCACCCCGGTCAGCCGCTCACCATCGCTGACAGCCTCGAACGTCCCCCAGTGCGTCAGATGCACGGTCATGCGATCGATCGTAACTCTCCGGGCAAAAAGCAGAATTCAAGAGCTTTTCTGCCGAACGGACCGTGGTTCTCGCCGCCACGCCAGCGTCTACGCGGGTGTCGGGCCTGACTCGCCGGCCTGCGAGTAAGCATCACGCGGTGCCACGACCTCACCGGGCGCGGGCGGCGTGATGTCGGCCAGGACCCCGAAGTCCCACAGTTCGACGATCGACCACATCGGCGTGCCGCCGGCCGTCCGATGGGTCATCACGGCGATCCGGCGGTCCAGGCCATCCGCGTCCCGACCGCGCTATCGCGGAGTCAGTACGCAGAACTCACGGCCATCGGGATCGGCCATGGCCACCCAGCTGACCTCGCCCTGGCCGGTGTCGATGCGGGTCGCCCCGAGGTCGACCAGACGGCTGGCCTCCCCTTGCTGATCACCGTGAACGGACGGAGCAAGATCGAAATGCAGCCGGCTCTTTCCGGTCTTCGGCATCATTCTCTCTCCGTCCCAGGAGATCTTCGGACCGCCCCGCGGCGAGCGGATCGCGGTCTGGAGGCCCTGATCCCAGACCAGCGGCCAGCCCAGCGCCTCGCTCCAGAAGTACCCGACCTCCCGCGAACCCTCGCACGTAACCTCTGCGAGGAATCCGCAGCCGGCGAGGTACTTGTTGCCCGGCTCGATGACGCAGAACTCGTTGCCTTCGAGGTCCACGAGCACGACATGACCCTCCTCGGGGCGCTGGCCGATGTCGATGTGCCGGGCGCCGAGGCCGAGCGACCTTGCCACCGTCTGCTGCTGGTCCTCCGGGGACGTGCTCGTCAGATGGAAGTGCCAGTGGTTCTGGCCGGCCTGCTGCTGCTGAGCGGGAAGAAACCGGAGCCGGAACCCAGTGTCATCCCCAGGCAGGAGCGCAATGCCATCTTGGAGGCCCTCGGCCATCTCCTGGCCTAGGACGCCGGCCCAGAAGCGCGCCAGACGGAGGGGGTCGTCCGCATCAAGGCAGAGCGCAACAAGGCGACAAGTCATTCCGCTCCGTACCTCCGATCTGCTGACTCAAAGCCCGAGACGGTGCACGCCCTCCGCAGCCATAGACAACGGCAAGGCTAGGCGCTCGGGAGCCGCCAAACAAAGAGAATTAACTCAATCAGCGCTTCCCCGACATGCCTCGAGGCGACGGGAGGCGCTGGCCGTTGCGCTGGTGGACCCGAAGATCCCGCACAACGGCGCGATCGTGAGGCCGTTTATTCCTGGCCGGGCTCTGCCGTATGGTCCGGACCCCGCTCTACTGTCGTTTCCGGCTCATACGTCTTTGACAGCTCCGGGAATTCCGCTCGCATGATGTCCATTGCCTGTACTTCCAGGACGGGTACTTCCTCCCGGGAGATCTGCCACACGACCGCCCAGTCGACGCTGAAGTACTTGTGCACCGCGAGGTTGCGGAACGCCCGGATCTGCCGCCAGGCCACGTCCGGGTATCGGTCTCGAAGGGCATCCGGGAGGGCGCTCGCGATTTCACCCAGCAGAAGCAGCCGGTAAAGCACCGCGTCTCGCAGCACCCGGTCTTCATCCCACTGCTCGCGGCTGACGCCATCCAGGTACTCGCGAACGGCGTGCGTGCTGTCTACCAGGTCGGCGATATAAAGCTCGTCATGCCGCATACAGGACCTGCGCGTCGGCCAGGACCTGATCGCGGATGACCCGGTGCAGGCCCTCCTTCGGGACTAGGTCAACAGGCCGGCCGAACAGTTTCTCCAGGTCGTCTTGCAGAGCGAAATAGGACATGCCGAGGTCATTTCCTGGAGCGCGCACGTACAGCAAGTCAACATCGCTATCCGGCTGCGCATCCCCGCGTGCGACTGACCCGAAGACGGACAACTCCGCAATGCCGTACTTCTGGCACAGTTCAGCCAGCCGCAGCCCCAGCGCGTTGATCTCGTCCATGGTCACGCGAATCGCTCCCTCCGCCGACCTGCGCAACATCCTATTGCGTACCCGATAGACGGGCGGTCACCCGCGGGCGGCCGGACCAGAGGATTGGCTCAGCACCCTCAGCGAGGTGAGTGACCAAAGGCTGACCGCGGCCAGCCAGATGATCAGGCGAAGCCATCCGGGCTCGCCGATACCCGGTCCCTGGAGTTGCCCGGACAGCGGCGCATACGCATACCAGCCGGTCCGCACGCCCAGGCCGGTGAGATAACTGGCTACGATCCCGAGCGTGAGACCGAGAGTGATAACCACCACGACCCGCTGAGCCAGGTTCAGCCTGTCAATCCAGCGCATAGGCCAACCCTGGCAGGTCCCAGCCGACCGCGAGGGCGAATCTCCCGGCGCAGCAATATCCGGGCCGCTACAAGGCGATCTCTTCCTCGACCTACATCACGGGCAAGGCCCCGCAGACCCTGATCATCGAGCCCGAACACGATTCCCGGGTCCCTCCAGCCGGAGTGTACGCATTCGTCGGTCAGGCGCGCGCAGCCGGGGTGGACATCACCCTGACGGCAATCCCCTTCGCGAACCATACCTTTAACTTCTACGCCGCCGGGACGATCGGCGACCAGGCCAGCCTGACCATCACCCAGAACTACCTAGCCCACCGCATCCTCGCGTGACGGCACGCCGACCGGACGCGTTTACAGCCCGATGAGATCGGCCATCACCTCCATCTGCAGGCCGAAAAATTCAGCCCTAGCCTCGATCACGTTGTTGAACTGGCCGGAGAGTTCGAAGCTGACCATGCCGAATAGCTGAACCCAGCCGGTGATCCCGGCCAGCATCAGCTCGTCCGGCAGTTCCGGAGCGATGTCGCCGCGGGCCCGGCTTAGGTCCGCCCGGACCGCGTCGCCAAGTCGTGCGGCGATGCCCGCTGCCTGCGGTCGCCTGGCTGGGCCGGCTGCGGCCAGCACGCCGGGGCCGCCAGCGGGAGCGCCGATGCGGAGGGCCGATCCGCCGGTAAGCGCACCCGAGGCGAAGCCGTCGGCCAGGATCCGGATCAGCACGACCGGGGTCCGCGCGGCTGCGGTGATCGTGTCGGCGGGTGCGGCATACCCGGGCACCGGAGTGCCGAACAGCAGGGCGTACTCGGCGGGCGTTCGCAGCGCCCAGCCCCGGATCCCGCGCGCCGTAGCCAGCCACCGAGCCCGCAACTGGCTGCGGTCGGTCACTGCCGCGTCCGCCGCCTCGGCCGCTTCGCCGAGCGCGTTATAGGCGTCCAGGATGAGCGCGGTGAGCAGGTCGTCGCGGCTGGCGAAATAGCGGTACAAGGCCGACGACACCATGCCCATGTCCCTGGCCACGGCCCGGAGCGACAGGTTCGCCCCGTCCGTCTCCAGGTGACGGCGCGCGATGGTCTTGATCTCGGCGATCATCTCGGCGCGGACGCGCGCCCGGATGGACCCTGCTGGCATGAAGAGATTATCGCACACAAACGAGAGCACTGCTCTTGCACTGTCGGACCGACTATGTAAGACTCATGCTTACAAGAGAGAGCAATGCTCTCGGATAACCGGGGTCATGGACCACCAGGTGGCCAGAAGGCCCCATCGCATAAGGGAGCAGGAAATGTCCGAGCACGTCATCGTCGGAGCGGGAGCCGTAGGTTCAGCCGCGGCGCTACTGCTGGCCGACCGGGGCGAGCATGTCCGCATGGTCAGCCGGCGCGGCAGCGGCCCCGAGCACCCGGCGATCGAGCTGGTCGCCGCGGATGCGACCGATGCGGAGCGGCTGACGGAGCTGGCTACCGGCGCTGCGGCCCTGTATAACTGCGCGAGCCCGCTCTATCACCAGTGGTTCACCGACTGGCCGCCGCTGGCCCGGGCATTCCTGGCCGCGGCCGAGCGCAGCGGTGCCGTACTGGCCTCGATGAGCAACCTGTACGGCTACGGGCCGGTGGACGGCCCGATTACCCACAAGACCCCGCTCGCCGCGACTCACCCGAAGCTCCGGCTGCGGGCCCAGATGTGGGACGATCAGCTCGCCGCGCAGGAGGCCGGACGGATCCGCACCACCGAGGTCCGGGCCAGCGACTACATCGAGGCGAACTCCATCCTGTCCACGGTGATCGGCAAGCCGCTGCTCGCTGGGAGGCGGGCGTACGCGCCCTCGCCGCTGGACGTGCCGCACAGCTGGACCTCGATCCACGACTGCGCTCGGACCCTGGTCACGGCCGCCGCCGACGAGCTGGCCTACGGCCAGGCCTGGCTGGTGCCGACTAACCAGCCGCTGACCGTGCGCCAGCTAGCGGCCAGGTTCGCGGAGGTCAACGGCGCGCCGCGGGCCAAGCTAACGCAGATCCCGTACCCGGTCATGTGGGTGAGCGGCCTGTTCTCCCCGCTGATCAAAGAGCTGCGGACGACGCGATACCAGTTCACCAGGCCGTTCGTGCTCGATGCCAGTGTGACTACTGAGATGTTCGGGCTGCAGCCGGTCGCGATGGACGAGGCGTTGCGGGAAGCTGCCGCCCGGCTCCGTACTTGATCCGGGACGGAGACCGCAATCCTGACCTTCGAACAGGCTCCTCACTGCGCCAGGGCGGCGAGGAGCTGCGCGCGGGTGGGCTGCGCGGCCGGCGGCGCGTCGCGGTGCTGGCGGAGGGCTTCCCGCGTGCACGCCACGACGTCCGGGTCGGTGTAGACCTGCTCGGGCGGGCAGACCATTCCGTTGATCTTCCAGAACGCGCGGAAGGCAGTCGGGTCGTAAGAGGCGGCCATACGCAGGTCGCCCTGGCTGGTGTGCACGCCGGTCACGTGCGGCTGTTGCCCTTGGGTTGCGAGCAGCCCGGTGACCTTTACCCCGTACTGGAGCGTGACCCGCGGCTCGGCCGCCGCGGCCCGCTGCAGGACCCAGTCGAGGGTGGACCGCCGGGTCATCATCGGGGTCAGCTGCTCGTCCCCGGGCCGGGCCGTGGTGTCGGACAGCGATTCCGGCATCTGGGTCCACAGCGGGGCTTCGACCACTCCGGCGGCCAGCAGCCCGTCGTAGACGTCCGGCAGCCGGTCGATGAGAAGCTGCCGGCAGCGGGCCATGACGATGTGGGGCTGCACGATCTGCGGCGCCGAAGGGCGGAACGCCGCACCGGCGGCGGACTCGACGTCCGGCGCGAGCTCCAGGCCGTCACGCTCGAGCACGACAACGTGGTGCCCGGCCCGCGCCAGCAGCAGCGCGGCGAACAAGCCAGCCGCGCTGCCCCCGGCGATGGCGATGTCCACGCGTGGCCTCCCCGGCGCTGCGGCACACCCTCAAGGAAGTCAACTACACCTAACGCCGTCGCGCCACGCCCAGCCACACCGTCATGACCTCATGTTCAGGCAGGCGGGGTCAGGTGGCGGTGATGCGGGCGATGCGGGGCCGGCCAGGCGCAGGTAGTCCTGACTGGCCAGCGCAACCGACCGGTCGAGCCGCCCGGCGTTGAAGTACAGCTCGTCGCAGTCCAGCAGCGCCGGGTCCGCGATCAGCTCAAGCCGCTCGTCGTAGCTGAACGGCAGCACCGTCCCGGTGCGGCTGCCCGCGAGCTGCTCGGCCTTGCCGGTGTCGGCGAGCGCGGCGTAGCTGGCGCCCAGCAGCGCCTTGACCGCCGCCAGGTCCAGCCGGGCGTCGCCGGGCACCACGGCCAGCACGTAGCGGGTCTGCTTCTTCCCGATCTTGACCAGGAGGATGAGGCACTTCGCGGCGTGCGCAAGAGCGTGACCGCGCAGCGCGCTGATTTCCCGAACGGACCGTTGTACCTGCGCCGATAACTAGCCATGAGCATCGCGGCGGAAACGGCCGGGAGAGCCGACCCTCGCGGCCGGGCTCGCACCGCCGGGATCAGTTCGCTCCCGATAGCGGTCCGAACGGGTGCGGAACAGGCGGTGCCTGACCCTGGCGCGGGGCTCCTCGGCGGCGCAGTGGCCCTGCGCTCCGCTTGCCCTGACCATGGGCCTGCATGCTCAATAGGTGGTGCTGGGCATCTGCGGCTGCCTTGACACTCGCACCAATCACCTCTCGTAGCAGGAGACGCCCCTCCTCCTTGCCGAATTCCTGGCGGCCCTCCGCTGCCAGCCAGTCCGCGAGCAGCAGGTAGCAGTGCACCAGTGGCTGCCCGTAGTAGTAACTCATCTGGCGTGATGCCATCTGATATGACGTGAGAAACGTCTTTGTCAGGAAGCCCGACAAAGCGGAGCCCGCCGCGGCTAGCAGTCCCGCGGTCACTTTCCCGGAGGTGGTCGGCAGTCCGATGGCGACAGCCGTAATCGAGGTGAGTACCAGCAAGGAAGCTGCCGCCGCCACGAGGCTGGTGTAGAAAGATACCCGGGCCTGCCTCTGAGCTATCTTGATGAAGGTCCTGAGCTGCCTGTAATTAACCCAGGCAAGTCCTTTGAGGGTGCGATCCTCAATTTCGTACAGGCTCCAGTAGAGATCCCGGCAGTCGTTTTCGCATGATTCGTCCTCCACTTTATCAAGGCGCCGTTCGCGGGTTATTCCCAGCTGGGCTGCAACGGCGGATATGAGGAAGAAGGGACCGGCCACGAAAGTAGCGGGGGCCAGCGAGCTGTCGACGTGTGACCGGACCAGCCAGATGCCGACCGCGGTCGTGGCCATCCCCATGGCGAGCAGGGATAGCGCAATCCACGGCTACCGGCTTGTCTTATCCGGTGGTTTCTGCCCAGGGCGGGCCAGCGAGGGCGGGAGATCCCCGCGCAAGTCGTCTGCCGTCATGGTTACTATACTCTCTTGCAGCACTTATCCCCCCTGGCTTTCATATAGAACAGCCGAAACGTCAGTAACACCGATTGGGCTGTGCGGCCTTTGCTAGTAGCGGAGCCGATCGGCGCCGGGAAAATACGTCATGTGCCCGACGTCGCTCACCGGAAAGCGGATCCAGTACCCGGTGACGGAGTGCACGAGCAGGCTCCGGGCCTGCCCGAAGCTGCGCAGCAGCGCGCTGACCGGTACCCCGTCCCAGTCCTGCGGCGCATACCAGCCCGAGGTGCAGTCCAGCGTCGCCCGCACACGGCGATATGCACCCACAACCCCGGCCTACCGGTGCCAGTATCCGGCCAGGTCGAAGTCGCGCGGTGGCTGGAAGGTCTCCTCGCGTGCGTGGAGGCTGAGGATCTGGTCGACCCGGTAGGTGCGCGGGCCGGGCGCGGCGACGAGGTACCAGTTCCCGGCTTTGAGGACCAGGCCGCCAGCAGGGAGGCGGAAGGACTGTGTGGCGTATTCTGTGGACGTGGCCTACGAGCGGATTACCGTCAACCCGAACCGGATGAGCGGCCTGCCCTGCATCCGGGACACCCGGGTGACGGTGAGCGCTGTCCTAGGCCAGCTCGCAGCCGGGCGCAGCATTGAGGAAATTCTCGTCGACTATCCGTATCTGGACCGGGATGACATCCTCGCCGCCTTGGAGTTTGCGGCCGCAGCCGTGCAAGAACGTGAACTGCCGCTGGCCCAGCCGGCCTAGCTTCCATGCGGTTCCTGGGCGACGCGAACCTCTCGCCCAGAGTTGCGGCCGGACTGATCAGTGCGGGCTTCGACTCTGTCCACGTCACCGAAGTTGGCTTGCTCACCGCTTCTGACCAGGCCATTTTGGATTATGCGGCAGAGAACGGACTCGTGATTGTGTCGGCCGACACCGATTTTGGCGAACTGCTCGCTCTCTCGCGCGGGGCGATCCGTCCATCGGCAGTGCTGCTTCGCTCGGCGGATCGCCTCACCCCAGATCAGCAGGCTGCCCTGCTGGCAGCGAATCTACCGGCAGCGACCGACGAGCTTAAGGCAGGCGCGCTGGTGACAATCGCACGGGGCCGGGTACGGATACGTTCACTACCCATCCTTGGCCACTGAATGGCCTGCCTGCGCCATCCCTACGTCGTACGCATCTGAGACAAACTCGTCCCCATCAGCCACCAGGTCAGTAAACACTCCCGGGGACCTCACCGCCCGTTCGGGACAATTGAAATTCTTTTCGCCGAACGGTCCGTGGTGCCTGCCGCCGGTCACCGGACCTAGCTCGACCGCGGGGAGCCTGGCCTGCGGCCGGCTGCTCAGATCGAGCTGATGGGCCTCGCGCCCCTGGAACTTGTCGACGGTGGACGATCAAGGTCGCCTGAACACGGCTCCCGGTAGATCGTGCGCCTCGGTGGCGGTCTCAGGCTGCGGCGTGGGACCGGAAGGTTCGCTGGTACGCGTGCGGGGTCACGTGGTTGATCCGGGTGAAGTGCGTACGCATCTGGTGGGCGGATCCAAAGCCGCACAGGGTTGCGATGCGCTCGACGGTATCGTCGGTGTTCTCGAGCAGGTCTTGCGCGCGGCGGACTCGTTCGGCGCACAGCCATTGCAGCGGTGTGGTGCCGGTCGTCTCGCGGAATCGCCTGGCGTAGGTGCGAGGGCTCATCATGGCCTGGCGGGCGAGGTCCTCGACCGTCAGCGGCAGCTCGAGGTGCTCCCTGGCCCAGTCCAGCGATGAGCCGAGGCCCTGGGAGCCGCTGGCGGGCAGCGGCTGCTCGATGTACTGGGCCTGCCCGCCTTCCCGGTGCGGCGGGATGACGAGCCGCCTCGCGAGAGTGTTCGCGATCCTGGTGCCGTGGTCATTGCAGACGATGTGCAGGCACAGGTCCATCCCGGCTGCTGATCCGGCGGAGGTAAGGATCTGGCCGTCGTCGGTGTAGAGCACGTTGGGCTCGACCCGGACGGCTGGCCATCGCCGGGTGAGCTCGCTGGCGTGCATCCAGTGGGTTGTGACGGTGCGGCCGTCAAGCAAGCCGGCGGCGGCGAGGATGAAGGCGCCGGTGCAGATGGAGGCAATCCTCGCACCCCGGTCATAGGCGGTACGCAGGGCCTGCAGCAGCGCTTCAGGCGGATCGTCCTGCCGGTCGGCGCAGCCGGGAATGATCACCGTGTCCGCCTTGCTCAGCTCATCCAGCCCGAGCGGACTGTCGAAGAGCAGCCCCTCGGCGGTGCGGACCGGACCGTCCTGGACGGCGCACAACTGCAGCTCGTACCACCAGGGCACGGGAAAGCCTGCCGGCCGGTTCGAAGACCTCGCACGGGATGGCCAGTTCGAACATCGGCAAGTCCGCAGTGACGGGGATGGCAATGCGGTGCATGGCAGCAATCTACCCTAAGTTGTCGATTCTGCCACTCGCGGCGCCAGACCAGCGGGTCGACGATGGGAACATGACCAACAACGGCACCGCCGCCGATACCCGTAGCCCAGTCCTGAGCTGGATCGCGCTGGGAGTCGTATACCTGGTGTGGGGATCGACCTACCTGGCCATCCGCGTCGGGGTCGGGCACCTGCCGCCGTTGTTTCTGGCCGGCACCCGGTACGTCATAGCAGGCGCGCTGCTCTACCCCATCGCCCTGCGGGCGACGACCAGCAGCCGCGGATCGGCCCAGGACAGGGCGAAGCCAGGCGCCAAGGCGTGGTTCGCCGGCGCCGTCATCGGCATCCTGTTGCTATTCGCGGGCAACGGCGGCCTGACCGTGGGGGAGACGACGCTACCCTCGGGCTTCGCCGCCGTTCTGGTGGCCACGGTGCCGCTCTGGCTGATCCTCTTCGCCTGGCCCGTCCAGCATCAGCGCGTCACCTTCCGCTCCGCGCTCGCCCTCGTGGTCGGCCTCGGCGGAGTGATCATCCTGGTCGGCGACGGCACGGCATCGGGCCGCATCTCGGGCGTGATCATCGTGCTCGGCGCCGCGGCCGCCTGGGGCTTCGGGTCAGTCCTGAGCCACCGGCTCGCCGTGCCGGGCCATGCGATGCTCGCTGCCGCCATCGAGATGCTCGCCGGCGGCGTAGTACTGCTGGCGGTGGCCGCCGGTTCCGGGGAGTTCTCCCGCATCCAGTGGTCTTCGGTCCCGGCCACGTCCTGGATCGCCCTGGCCTACCTCATCGGTCCCGGCTCGATCCTTGCCTTCACCGCCTATGGCTACGCCCTGTCCCACCTGCCCGTGACCACCGTCTCCACCTACGCCTACGTCAACCCCGTCGTCGCGGTGCTGGCCGGGATCATGTTCCTCGGCGAGCAGTTCACCTGGCATGAAGGACTCGGCGCGGCCCTCGTCCTGGCTTCGGTCGTCATCACCTTGCGCCGGTCCCACAGCGCATCACGTCCGGCCCCCGTTCATGACGGCGAGATGCCCGAAGCGGAGATGCTTCCGGAGAACGCAGACGCGCTAAGCCGACGCTAGGACCGCGCCTGGGGGCAGCCTTGACCGGGACCAGGACCCTGGCTCTGGAGGCACCCGGCGCGGTCGCCGATGAGCTGGCATCCGCAGCTCGCCGGAAATCGGGATGATCAGGTGAGTTGCGGCACCTTTGGGCGATTGGAAATGGGGGAATCTTCTGCGCCAGTTTCCGCCCCGAGCCGGTCGTCTGCAGTCTTCACCAGACGTCGCCAGTCGACGTAATGATCATCGAGACCCTCGCCCACCCGCAAACCAGCGGAGTCGTCAAGCAGTGCGACCCCGGTCCGTGACCGACGAGTCCCAGCCGAGTTCGGCGCAGCTGCACAGCATTCCCTCGGATACCTCGCCACGATAACGACGCCGTCTTACCAGTGCGTCAGATGCACGCTCATGCGATCGATCGTAACTCTCGGGGCAAAAAGCAAAATTCAAGAGCTTTTTTCGCCGAACGGCCCGTGGTTCTCGCCGCCGCGCCCGGCCGCGTCCACGCGCGTGCAGCCCTACCCGTCGGCCTTCGAGTAAGCATCACGCGGTGCCACGACCTCGCCGAACGGCCCGTGGTTCAAGCCGTCCAGAATTCGGAAAGACGGCCCTGCTTGATATCGCCCTGGGATCGCTACGCTGACGGCGTGGCATCGAAGAAGCGGCATTCCGGGAAGGCCAGAACGCCCCGCCAGGGGATCAGCGGCAACCCGCAGCGGCGTGCCGGGCAACTGGCGCAGCGGCGGCCGGGAAGACCGGAGGATTTCTCGCTGCGGGACATGGCCTACGCTCTGGCCGGCGGGGCGGAACCCGCCCCGTGGTGGGGCGAGTCCTACCGGCGGATTCTCGCCGTCGCCCGCGCCGTTGCCTGGCCGTCCCGCCTCGTCGACCTGGAGACGCAAGCTTGCCAGATCGTTGGTGACGAATTCTACGAGCGGCTCAACTCAGGGCTAGCCGGGCTGCACCCGTCCCAGTGGCTGCGCGCGCTGGCCGAGCAGACCGGGGCGGCGCTGCGGGCGTCGGTGGCCGCCGGCAGCGACGACTGGCCGCAGCTGTGGGCGCTGCTGTGCGGACTGGCGCTGACGGCACCGCCCGGCGACGCTGAGAGCGAGACCGCGAAGCTGGCCCGCGCGACCTTCCCCGACATCCAGGATCCGTACGTGACCGCGCTGGCCGAAACGGGCCAAGCCGCCAAGCTGCTGGCCGACCGCGGGCTGTCTCCCGGTACCGGGCACCCGGCCGATGGCTGCCGGGCGGCCGGGAACCCCCTGATCGCGCGCGACGCGTACGGCAGTCGGTTCCTGCTCGTGGCCCCGTTCGGCTACGACAATGAGTCGACCGACCACTGGTACGCGTGGGACATCGACTCGTGCTGGCTCCTCACCGTCGTGGGGGCCGGGGTGTTTGAGTCGGCGCAGGACGCGCTGGCCGAATGGCAGCACGCCGTCGGGCCTGCCGCCGGGACGGAGCTGTCGCCGGGCACGCCCGAGACGGCCGCCCGGCTGCTGGCACCCTGCCTGCGGACCGGGCCGATGTCGGACATTCTGGAGGGAAGCGAGCCCCGGGAGCTCATCCGGGAGTACTACCGGCTCCGGCGCCGCGCCCGCATCCTCGCCGGATCCGCCGGCGTCACCGCCGCCAGCACTGCGGCCTCGTCCGGCGACGGCGACCCCGGCTCGGTACGCGGGGCGTTCCTGGGCTGGTACGACGCACGGCACGACGATCTTCCGCAGGACGTGACCGACGTTGTGGACCTGATCCTCTACGAGTGGGGACCGGGGACGCACCCCGAAGAGCACTCGCGCTACGCCTGCTCACCGCACCGGATCGAGATGGCGGCGCGCCTGATCCGTGACGGCTACCTCGCCGACCACGCTAACGCGGCGCTCGGCCTGCTGCCGGAGTGGACGCAGTGGTGCATCGAGCAGAGCGGCCTCACCGGCGACTTCGCGGCCCGCTCCCGCGACGCCGCGCTCACCGAGGCCGCGTCACTGGTCAGCGACGAGGCCCACGATCCGGCCGCCAACCAGAACGAGCCGCCGTTCCGCCGCCAGGAGTAAACGGCCACCCGTTCCGCACGCCCGAGGCGCCGTAAGGTTAGTGGTTCACGCCATTCACGATTTGGTCCGCGCCCGCGCGGTATTCAGACGACGATCTTCCTCGGCGTCGTCACAGTGATCCTGGTCTAATTGCTCACGGTGCGTCCAGGAACGGCGGGATCATCGTCATCAGCATGTCGGCGCGGCCGGTGACCCCGATGTGCGAGGTGCCCGGCAGGACGGCGAACCGGGCGGCGGGCATGGGCGCCAGGTCGCCCAGCACTCCTCCGCCGACCAGCGTGCCTGTTCTGCGGGAGTCGGCCGTCCAGCCCTACGATCGGGTGTCATGCCAGAACCGGATGAACCGTGACGAGTTTTACGCCGTGATGGCACGGCACGACGACGCGTGCCTCCGCAAGATCTTGTGGACCGTCTACTGGCGCGGGAACGCTCAGCTCCGCGAGCGCATAGAGGACGAGCTGCGCCCGCAGGATCAGCCGAAGGTGAAGCCGAAGAAGGAGCTACCAGACCCGGCTGGCGTCTTGGATGAGGTGACGACCTTCGTCGAGCTGGCCAAGGACGGCGCCTACATGGCGGGAGACCGCCGAGTGCATCACACCGAGCGGTCGCGGTGGCGGCATACGTTCCGCCGGCTGGCAGCCGACGCGCTGGCGGCGCTGGCGGTCAGCGACCCCGCACCAGCGCAGCAGGCCGTCGCGAAAATCGTCGATCTGGCCTGCGATATGAAGAGATACGACTATTTCCACTCCGACGATCCGGTGGAGGCCGCGAAGTTCGTGGTATCGGAGGCCGTGACCGCGCTGTGGGAGTCGGTACTCCGGCATGACGGTTTCGCGGCGTTCGCCGGTCGCGCGCCGGAGCAGCTCATCCGCTGGGAAGCAGACTACGGCTGGACCCGCCGGGGCTACGGTCAGGTGGCTGAGAAGGAGACGCTCCTGGCCGTTCCGCTCGCCCGGTTGCTCACGACACCGGATATGTGGCGGACGTTCGCCGAATCCTACCTGGAGTCGTTGGAGGTAGCCGGACGCGCGGACCCTAAGCGGCCGCGCACCGTGTACGGAACCTTCGATGAGACCGGTTACCGGCGCAAGGAGCGGGCGGACGATCTCGCCGCGTGGCATGAGATGCTCCTCGACCGGTTCGCGGGCACACCCGAGGACGAACTGCTTGACCGGCTCGTCGCCAGCCCTGCACTCGCCGGGCCGGAACTCAACTTCCTGCGCGCGAGGCTCGCAGAGCGCCGCGGTGACGTTTCCCTGGCCGCCACGCTCGTCACCAGATGCCTGAAAGAGATGCCCGGCCGCCAGGCGTACCTGGACTTCGCCGTTAAGGTCGACGCCGAACTGCCGGCCCGTGCCCGCGAGATAGCGGCCGAGCGCGCCCGGCAGCCAGGTACGCTGGCGTGACCCCGCGCCGGAGTGTCCCTGACCTCATTCGGAAGGCTGAGGGGACGGACCGACGCCCAGATGCGCTAAGCCACCGCAGCTCGCGCCTTGGCAAATGATCACCGAATTCCTCCGCCAAGCCCGCCTGCCGTTGCAGTATTTACGGTTATGACTGAGGACGAGGATCAGGAGATCGTGGCGGCGCTGGCCAAACTGGCCGGACAGGACGCGGCGGCCGCCGACGACGCGCGGGCCGCGCTGGAGTGGATCGCCGGGGAGCAGGATCTGGCGTTCATCACCCAGGCCCGCATCCAGAACTTCTGCTGGTACGACCTGCCGGTGAAATGGTTCGTCGATCTCGACGAGAAGGTCCGGATCACCGCGGCGCTGGCTCAGGTGCTGGACCTGCTCCAGCTCCCGCGGTACGCCGCCATCTGCCGGTCCCAGCAGACACGCGAGATCCTGGCCGCGTACGAGACCGGCGCTGCGCACGGCAAGGCCGCCTTCCGCCGCGCCGCCACCGCATCCGGCATCATGCCGCCCGACCTGCCGGACTTCCAATGGGGCGCGGCCATGGGTCTGGAGGAGGCCTCGGCCTGGTCCTCGACCGCCGAGTTCCTCGAGGTCGCCGTGGCCGGAGGCGATCTCGTCCCGGGTCGGCGCGGCTGGAAAACCCGCCAGCAGGAACTCACGCGGGCCCACCTGGACACCCCGCAACCTGACCTGCTCGGTCAGACACTGGCCCAGGTGATCCTCACCGAGCGCACCGAGACCTGGGTCAGCTGGCGGCGCAGCGAGACCCGCCGCCGGATCATCGCCCCGCTCGCCAACCGCCTGCTTCACCCCGCCGAACTCCCCGCCGCGACCTCCGCCGACCCACTGCCCCGGCTGTCCTGGCTGCTGGACCAGCTCGACGGCGGCATCGCCCTCACCCAGACCGGCAACCTCAGCCGGGCGTTCGTCCAGCACAACGCCGGCCGGTTCGGGTGGGACTTCTCCAGCCCGCCGCGAACCGAGGACGAGCTGTTCGACCTGCACCAGCTGCGCCACCTGGCGCAGGACCTGGGCCTGGCCCGCCGGTCGGGCCGTACGCTGACGCTGACGGCCAAGGGCCGGCGCCTCCGCGCCGACCCCGGCGGCCTGTGGCGCGCCGTCGCCGCCGGCCTGCTCGGCGACGACGACTTCGCGGCGTTCGCCGGCGAGCTGTTCCTCGCCCTGCTGTTGGACGCCCAGGAGGTGCCCGGCCGCCAGATCAATGCCGCTGTCGGCCTGGCCGCCGCCGAAGAGGGGTTCCGGGACAACCGGACCGGTGAGCCGCCAGACGAACGCGGCATCAGCTGGGCCGTCCATGCCACTAGCAACCTGTGCCGCGCCCTCGGCCTGCTGGCGGTCGGCGCCGGATGGTCCGACCGCAGCTACGGCCTCACCGGCACCGGCCAGGCCACCGCCCTGGAAGCCCTGCGAGCCAGGGCTACCGGCCCGCGAACCATTCCCTGGCCCTGACCCCGCTCGTACGCCCGCATATCCGAGCCTTCACCTCGGTCACCTCCTGCGGGTAGGGGGCCAGCAGCGCCACCCGGCGGGCATCGCGCTTGCAGAGCGCACCGATCGATCTCCGACAGGCGGGAAGCGTCAGGATATCTACAATCCGCTATAATGGGCTTTGTGGATCGCTCGGATGAAACGGCCGGGAGCCTGCTGCGGCGGGCTCGGCGCGGTGCGGGGATGTCGCAAGCGGAGCTGGCTTTCAGGGCCGGTGTCGCGCAGAGCGTGATCAGTGCCTATGAAGCCGGGCGGCGTCAGCCGTCGCTCCCGACCCTGGTCAAGCTGATCGATGCGGCTGGTGCCGACCTTGTAGTGGATATCCAGCAACAGCCGCTGCAGCTGAGCAGGCTGTCCGGTCCGGTAGGGCGGCAGGTCAGGCGCAAGCGGCGGGACCTGGTCGCGGCGGCCGCCGCCCATGACGTGACCAACCTGCGGGTCTTCGGCAGCGTGGCTCGCGGCGAGGACCGGCCCGACAGTGATGTCGACCTGCTCGTGGACCTGCCGCCGCATATGGGCCTGCTCGGCCTGGGGCGGGTCCAGGCCGAGCTGGAGGCCATCCTCGGCGCCAAGGTCGACCTGGTGCCAGCCAGCGATCTCAAGCCCGCCGTCCGCGCCCGCGCCGAACGTGACCTCGTGGCTCTGTGAGCCACCAAGGCGACCAGCATGCGCTCATCCCCATCAGCCACCAGGTCAGTCAACACCCCGGCGACCTCACCGCGCGTTCGGGACAATTGAAATTCTTTTCACCGAACGGTCCGTGGTTCCTGCCGCTGGTTCCGGACCAGCCTCGACCGCGGGGAGCCTGGCCCGCGGCTGGGTGCTCAGATCGAGCTGATGGCACCGCCATCGGCGGGGATCATCGCGCCGGTGATGTAGGACGCGGCGGGGGAGAGCACGAACGCGGCCGTCCGTCCGAACTCCTCGGGCTCGCCGTACCTGCGCAGCGGGATGTGCTCCGACAGGCGGGCGCGCACCTCGTCCGGATCTCCCTGCAGGGCATCGAGTTCCCGGACCCGGTCGGTGGCGATCCTGACCGGCAGCAGCGCGTTGACCCGGATCCCGGCCGGCCCGAGTTCCACGGCGGTGATCCGCCCACGCTGATCAGCGCGCCGTCCAGGCGGCCGAAACGGTCCCTGGCCGCCGCGATCAGCCGGCCCGGGGTGGCCGGATCGGCGTTATCCGCGATGACCCACGCGGCAGGTTCGGCCGCGGCGGCGTTCTGCGCCAGGCACGCCGCGGCCGGCGAGGCCGTCCCCTCGTGCGGAGCGCTGAGCACCACCCGGGCCCCGTCCGCGACGAGTGCCTGCGCCGCAGCGAACCCAAGACCGCGGCTGCCGCCGGTGACGAGGTAAACCCTGCCGTCCAGTCCAAGATCCATCCGGCCATTCTGCCGGAGCCGGGATCGGTGGGCCGGCAGACACCACCGTGATATCTACAATCCGCTATAATTGGCTTCGTGGATCACTCCGATGAAACGGCCGGGAGCCTGCTGCGGCGGGCCCGGCGCGGTGCGGGGATATCACAGGCGGAGCTGGCTTTCCGGGCGAGCGTCACGCAGAGCGTGATCAGTGCCTATGAAGCCGGACGGCGACAGCCGTCGCTCCCGACGCTGGCCAGGCTGATCGATGCGGCCGGAGCCGACCTGGTGGTTGATATCCAGCAGCAGCCGCCGCAGCTGAGCAGGCTGTCCGGCCCGGTAGGGCGGCAGGTCAGGCGGAAACGGCGGGACCTGGTCGCGGCCGCCGCCGCCCATGAGGTGACCAACCTGCGGGTCTTCGGCAGTGTGGCCCGTGGCGAGGACCGGCCCGACAGCGACGTCGACCTGCTCGTGGACCTGCCGCCGCACATGGGCCTGCTCGGCCTGGGGCGTGTCCAGGCCGACCTGGAGGCCATCCTCGGCGCCAAGGTCGACCTGGTCCCAGCCAGCGACCTCAAACCCGCCGTCCGCGCCCGCGCCGAACGTGACCTCGTAGCGCTGTGACGTTCCGGGAGCGGCAGCGGCTGGCTGACATCCAGGCGGCGATCGATGCCGTCCGCTCCCACCTGCTACGAGGCGATCTGTCCGATGGCCTGGTATTCGACGCTGTCCGCATCCGGTTGCTGGAAATCGGCGAAGCCGTGAAGGCCCTGCCCGCCGAGATGCTTAGCTGGCTGGGCGGCGATCACAACTTCCAGGCCGACCGGGACCGGGCACGGACGATCATCGCCCTGGACCCGAACATCCGCACCACCATGCGCGCCAGCCGCGCCTTCCTCGGCCGGGTGGTGCGATTCCTGGCCGGCCAGGCCCGGCATCCGCCAGTTCCTCGACATCGGCTCGGGCATCCCCACCGAGAACGCCGTCCACCAGGTCGCCCAGGACACCGCTCCCGGATCACGCGTCGTCTACGTGGACAACGACGACGTCGCCGTCGCCCACAGCCGGCTCCTGCTGGACGGCAACCCCGACGCCGCCGTCATCCAGGGCGACCTCCGGGAACCGGCCAAGATCCTTGCCGACCCGGGGACCCAGCTGCTGCTTGATTTCACCCAGCCCGTCGCGGTGTTCCTGGTCGCCGTCATGCACTTCATCCCCGACCGCGATCATCCCGCGGACATCATCGCCACCTTTCGCGACGCGCTCGCCCCCGGCAGCTACCTCGTCATCTGCCACGCCTGCCGAGACGAGCAGCCCAGCCTGGCGACCTCGTTCGAGACCGTGTACAACAACCGCGTCACCGCCCAGCTGAACATGCGCACCCGCGATGAGATCACCAGCCTGTGCGACGGTTTCACCCTCACCGAACCCGGCCTGGTCTGGATACCCAAATGGCGGCCCGAATCCCCCGACGACGTTCCCGAGGACCCCTCCAAGTACTGGGCCCTCGTCGGCGTCGCCCGCTACGACGGCCCGCCGTCCCCCTCGCCAGCCGCGGACTGACCGACCCGCAACCGACCAGGCCGGGATCTAGGCCCGATCCGACTGGCAGGTCCGGCGTGCCAGTGCCCGTCCGAGATGATGAAGTTCTTTTCACCGAACGGGCCGTGGTTCAGGCCGTTCGGGATTCAGTAAGCGCATCGCGCGGTATTCACAGCCCTTCAGTCGAAGAAGTCCACTCGCCGCAGCCGCACCCGCGCCGCGTTTCCTTTGCCGCCAGAGCCTCCGGGCGCTTAGTCCCGTCGGGCGAGGTCACCGCGACTGGCCCAGCGCGGCGAGGACCGCGTCCAGCCGGCCGTCGAGCGGCCCGGTCAGCTCTAGTACCGGGATGTCCTCCCAGGCGTTCAGCGGATCGTCGTAGACCGGTTCCAGCAGCGTGTCATTCATCTGCGAGCGGAGCCTGGGCATCTCCGCAGCCGGCAGAACCTGCCGCATCGCGGTGATTTCTTGGGCCCGCGGCTGGTGGCCGGATACGTCCTCTACACCGGCCAGCAAACCCTCCCCTTCGGAGACCGCCTGCGCGCCCTCCCGATCGATGCCCTGTGGAACTCCGAACCCTGACCGGGGACACAGACGACCAGACATGAGAACCCGGAGCCCTGATCACCGCCTTCCTCGCGGCATGACCAGGCAGGAAGGCACCAGCCCCGCCACTGCAGCAGCTGGCGGCGCGACGAGCACGATCGGCAAGTTCCGCCTCCCGCCGGGTTCGCCCGGCCCAGATCCTGTTGCGTACGGCCTACGTCACGGTCCGGCGCGGGCCCGCAGGTATCCCCAGGCGCCGCCGAAGCTCTCCCGGATCCGGCAGCATGCTGGTGTCCTTCCCGCCCTCGGCCTCCGCGCGACGGAGTCGCCACTCGCAGTCGTCGATCATCGCAAGTACCCGGTCCAGCGCGGCGCCCCCGGCGGCCACCGCCTCGGCGGGGGTCAGGCCGGCCGCGTCGCGGGCTTCCAGGACCGAAAGGTAGCCGAGTTCACGGTTAATCTCGCGCGCGACATCGTCCAGGCCGTGCTCGATCGGCAGGAAGTACCCCTCCAGGATGAGCCTGCGCGGCCCGGGCGCAGGCACGTCCTCGATGCCGAGCCGTCGGCACGCGGCCTCGCGGCTGGTCGGCCCGTTACCGGCTTGTGGTGGCGTACCGGTCAGCTCGTCCGCGGTCAGGGCTCTGCGTTGCGTCACGTCGGCCGGGCACCCCGCTGCCGAAGCCGCCGCCAGCACGACGGCCTTCAGATCGGCGGCTCGCCGCACGGAATTCGCGGTCACCGTGAAACCCGTCATGCCGCGCCGGACGGTCCCGAGGTTGGTCAGCCGGCCCGGCTGGACCTCGCCGGCGTATTCGATCTCGTCTGGCGCATTGCGTGTCCAGAAGCGCCCGGGCAGCGACTTGAGATAGGCGTAGTAGCCGTCCGCGTCCCTGATCGGCGGGCGGCGGCGGAGCCAGGCAGGGCCGGGTCAGGAGCGGCCAGACGTTCCCGGCGGAGCCGACCTCGATCGTCGTTTCGCACCACCGGTACTCGTCGCCGTCGGCCGTCTGGAAGACCGGCGATGACTGCCCGGCGAACTGCGACAGCAGCCGTTCGGCGAACAGCGGCACGCTTGCTGGCGCGACCGGGCCGTCCGCAAACAGCGCCTCGGCGTCCTCGCGGAGGTCGCGGGGCAGGATGCCCATCCCGCCGAGCGCTTGCAGGTGCCTGCTGCCGCCGTCCGGCCGGGCGCCGTCTGGGCAGCAGCCGGCCGATCACGATGTCCAGTCGCCGGACCGAAAGCGAGAACAGCCGGTCACGCTGCCCGACCCGCCGCGGCCCGCCGACCAGGCTGCGCAGGAACAGTTCCGACCCGCGCTTGACCGAACTCACCTCGTACATGTCCATCGGCTCGGCCAGCCACTCGCCCAGCAGGTCACGCTCGTCCTCGCGCAGCAGGTGCCCCCGGGCGGCGAGAAACCGCCGGGCGGTGCCACCGTCGAAGATCGCGAGGTCGAGCGCGAGCATGGCGGCGTGCGGCGCGCCGATCGCGCAGGCAGCCATCCGGTCGGCGACGTTGCGGTTCGCTCCCCGCCGAGCGTAAGTGGCGAGCATCGCGTAGAGCGCCGAGGCACGGTCCGGGAGCGGATGGACGCCACCGTCCAGGTCCCTGACCCGGCAGCACGCCTTGTACTTGCGGCCGGACCCGCACGGGCACGGCTGGTTCCGGGACGCGCGCTCGGCGCCCAGGGCAGGCTGCCGCAGCCGGTCCAGCGGCCGGAGCAACGGCTCGGCGATGTCGTCGGAGCCGATCGCCGAAGCCAGCTCCCAGGCCCGTGCCCAGTCGCCGGCGCACAGCTCATACTCCAAGGCGTCGCGGATCGCCGGGACCAGGTCCTCCTCCAGCCGCAGGCACGACCCGATCAGCTGCCGCGCCTGGTCAGACCGGCCCGATCCCTCCTCCGCCCGGGCCCGCAGCAGCAGCGGGACGCCAGGATGCCCGCAATCCTGCAGTGCCGCGATGCCGCGTGCCCACGGGTGTTCCGCTGCCCTTCCCTGCGCCGCGGCGGTCTCTACCGCCTCCGCCACCAGGTCTATCACCGCCGGTTTGGCCAGCCAGGGCATCAGGGTGGCGGCGTGCCCGGCCGCCAGCACCGAGATGCACCCGAGCGCATCCCCGGCATCGCCGGCATCCAGCCGCCCGCGCGGGCCGAGTTCAGGGTGGGTTAGCAGCCACGCGAGGGATGCCCGCTCGCGCGGCGAGCCCCACCGCCGCCGCATCGTCACCGGCGCGCACCGCCGAGGCCAGCTCACGACACACCGCAACGTCCGGCAGCGTCTCTCCCGCAGTCACCGCAGGAGCATACCGCCAGGAACTGATCAGGCCCTGGGATCCGGAGCGACTCGGCCTCGCTCCTCCAGCCTGTCCATGGCCATACTTTCAGGCTCCATTGTCACCAGCGAGAAAGCACATTCTGATCGAGGATCGTCGTGGCTGCCTCGCGGGCTCGGGTGGCGACGGCGATGGCATCGTCTATGTCGTCGGCGGCAGGACCGGGGCTGTTGCTGCTGGGATACTCAAAGCTGTTCCGTGCCCGGCGGATCCTCCCGAACGACCGGAAGACGCGTACTGTCGCACCGAACTGGGCGGTGACGACTTCCTGCACCGCGAGATGCCCGCCCCGGCTGGTTGCCCGCAGCCCCTGTGCCTCAAGTAGGCTCGCGGCGCTCTTGCGCAGGGCGTCATAGGCCAGCTGGTAGGCACCGGACAAGTCCCCGGCTACCTTGGCCGCAGACGCGGTGGCAAGGTGACGGCCTGCGTCCTCTAGCATCCGGTCTGCGATCGTGAGGTCTGGGGTGACTCGGTCTACTTCCCCCGCGTCGATCAGTTCGCGCACACGCTCACGCCCAGGTTCCCAGCTCATGAGCTCCCCTCCGGGATAGGAACGGGGACGAGCGGGCGCCGTGTTACCTCGGCATGGAATCCGTCGTCGCCGGAGTGCCACCAGTCGGCTGAGCGGATGGTCACATTGACCTCACGGGCAAGGCGAGCTCCCGCACGCTGAGCCGCATCATCCAGCGCGTCACGGTCAGGCCTGCCGATGACAAGGACATCCAGGTCAGCAGGTGGATGACCCTCCTGTCCGGCATACCGGGCAGCCCAGGACCCGAATAGGTACGCGTTCTCGATACCGGGCACGTCGGCGAACTCGTCAGCGAGAACCTGACGAGGGCCGAAGGATCGGAGCAGCAGTTCTGTCAGCGGCCCCGTCAACGGCGACCGCGCAGCCTTGACGAGCCGGGTCTTCCCGACTCGCCTGGAGGTCGTTACTCCCGCCCGTTCCGCCCGTACTATCTCGCGCTGCACTGACGACACGGCGGCCCCAACCCGCGAGGCCAGTTCAGTGAGCGTCCACTCCCGGTCAGGATTGAGCAGGACCAGGGTGAGCACCTCCGCCTGCAGCCGAGAACGCAGCAGCGGCAGCAGGGGCGGCGGTGCAGACTTTTGCATATCCTGCACGATACAGTGCATGACACGGAAAGATAAATACGCCGCCTGCCAGCGCCTGCCGAATGGCGTCCTCACGAAGAGCAACGACGACGCCGCTCAGGCGGATTCGGCAGTGACCTCACGGTGACCGTGCAGCGCTGCTGTGTCGGCGGCTGCCCGGCCGGAATACCAGCCTTCTGAGTCGCTTACGCGGCCGGTCCGCTGATATGAGACGCTGTCGCCGAACATCTCATCGACCGCATCGTCGACGGCCTGGTGCCGGGCCGCGAGCACGGGCAGCAAATTCCGGCCTGGCGCCTGGGCCGCCACCTGGCGTTCCGCGTCCCCCGTAGCCCCAGCCAGCCGCTCTCCGATCCGGATGGCGTAGGACATGAGGAACGACTGGCGGAACGCCCGGGTGCGCGACCGGCCGTACCGATCCCGCTTCGCGCCGGCCCGCAGCATCGCGGTGTTCGCCTGCACCAGCAGCGAGGTGAACAGCAGCTCAACGGCGTCGAGATCGGCGGGGAAGCCGATCACCGCCGACATCCCCAGGCTCTTGTACCACACGGCACGGCACCGGTTGGCCTTGGCGACCTCCTGGAGCAGCTGAGTCTTCGGCCCTTCGTACGGGTTGTCCACCGGCAGCCGCCGGCTGGCCGGCTCGTCCTTCCTGCCCGCCTCGGCCGCGAGCAGCGCGTGGTCGATGCTGTACTTTGCCATCAGCTCCTGCGCCCTGCCGGACAGCGCCTCGGCCTCCTCGGTGAACTCCGTGGATTCCGCCTTCGCGAGGAGGGCACGGATCTTGCCGAGGACCCGCTCGTCGGCGGTCCGCTCCTCGCCAGCCGCGGCGCCCGGCCTGGCCGCGGCACCGGGCCGTATCGTACCGGGCAGCGGGCACATCTGGGGCAGCACCGGCAGGTGGCCGAGCACGAAGAGCAGCTCCACCGCCGTTATCAAGGTGGCCTGCGGACTGTCCCCCTCCCGGTCGCGCCACCGGCCGAGGTAAGCATCGTCACTTCCCCACCACACCTCGGTCCGGAGAGCGGACAGCTGTGCCAGCCAGCGGTCGTCCACCGTGGCGGCGGCGTAGCCGCGCATCTCGCCGGCGATCATGTCGGTGGCCATCCGGGCATGCGAGTCACCCTTCTCCCGGCCCGCATGCCGCACCAGCTCAGCGGGCTGCCAGCCGTGCCGCCAGGCACCGGTCACCGAGACGCGCAGGTAACTGACCAGCTCACGGCTGACGGTAGCGTCCCAGCCAGGCACCTGCCGCTGGCCGGCCAGCGCCTCCACCCACTCCATGAACTGGTCCTGCAGGCCGTGCGCAAGGGCGTGCAGGGCCTCGGTCACACCCATGGCCGCAAGCTCCCGCTGAGACGGCTGCTCGGTCTGGGGCTGCGGCTCGCGTCGGATGTCGCGCCGCGTGCCGCGCCCCTGCCGGGGCGGGATGTCATGCCGCTGGGTCTCGTTCGGCGTTCGCGACGGGCCGGACGGCGATGACGCGGACGGCTGCGCCGCGCGCCGCTGCTTGCGCTCCCTCTCCTGCTTCAGCCGTCGCTGCCGGCTCGCCTTGCCCACGAAGCAGCCCTCCCTGGCTTCGACCCTGCGGAAGATCCTGCCACGAGGCACTGACAAACCCGCGAGAGGCACGCCGACGGCTGTGTGCCGCGCGATAGACCTTCGAAAAACCACCTCGCCCGAGTACGTCCAGGAGACCGGGAAGAAGTTCTTTTCGCCGAACGGGCCGTGGTTCAGGCCGTTCAGGAGTTGGCCAGCGCCCGCGCGGTATTCAGCCGGCCTGTTCGACGTATCCGAGCAAGATCCGCTGGTCGACGCGGCCGCGCTAGCGGGCCAGAGGCGGCCTTTTTTACTGGCTATAATTGAGACCGGTCTTTATACTGGTCTTTATGGAGACCATCCCCATCACGGAAGCGAAGGCCCGGATCGCCGAACTTGCCGACCGGGTCGCGCGCGAACACGATCACTTCACCATCACCCGCAATGGCCGCGCTGATGTCATGCTCATCTCGGTCGCCGAATACGAATCCATGCAAGAGACCCTGGACATCCTCAGCGATGAGGAAACGCTTGCCGACCTGCGGCAGTCCCGCGAAGATTTCGCCGCCGGCGACACCTTCGACGCCGGGCAGGTCCGCGCCGAGCTTGAGCGGCGCCGCCGCGGAACACCGTGAGCGGCGAGCCGCAAACCCCCGGCCCGGAGACCTCACTGCCGTACACGGTCATCTTCTCCCGCCAGGCCCGGCGCAACCTGCACGAGAACCTGCCGCTCGATGTCGCCGTTGCCGCCATGGAGACGATCGACGGGCCTCTCACTACCAACCCGCACCGCGCCGGCAAGCCGCTGGAGGAGCCCTTCGACGGCTACCACTCAGCACGACGCGGGACCTACCGGATCATCTACCGCATCAACGAGGACAAGCACACCGTGGAAATCCACTCCATCCGGCATCGGCGGGACGCTTACCGCACCTGACCAGGACGGCCCAGACGCTAGAGCGCCGGATACGAGCGCAGCCCGAACCAGCCTCGACCTCGGGGAGCCTGGCCTGCGGCTGGGTACTCAGATCGAGCTGATGGCACCGCCATCGACGGGGATCATCGCGCCGGTGATATAGGACGCGACGGGGGAGAGCACGAACGCCGCCGCCCGCCCGAACTCCTCGGGCTCGCCGTACCTGCGCAGCGGGATGTGCTCAGACAGCCGGGCGCGCACCTCGTCCGGATCTCCCTGCAGGGCATCAAGTTCCCGGACCCGATCGGTAGCGATCCTGACCGGCAGCAGCCCGTTGACCCGGATCCCGGCCGGGCCGAGTTCCCCGGCCATCGTCTTCACTACCCCGGCCAGACCCGGGAACAGCCCGTTGGCGAGCCAGTTCCGCGAGCGGCACCCGCACCGACGAGGCCAGCACGAAGACGATCGAGCCGCCCGCCCCGGTGACGGAGTCGGCCGTCGCCCGGCCGTCGCCCGTGCCGCCCAGATCTGCCGCCAGGATCCGGGCCAGCCGCACGGCGTCGAGGAAAACGCTCTCGAACGCGGACCGCCACGCCTCGTCCGTCGTCGTCGCGACGGTCCCCGACGGCGATCCGCCCACGCTGATCAGCGCGCCGTCCAGGCGGCCGAAACGGTCCCTGGCCGCCGCGATCAGCCGGCCCGGGGTGGCCGGATCGGCATTATCAGCGATGACCCACGCGGCAGGTTCGGCCGCGGCGGCGTTCTGCGCCAGGCGTGCCACGGCCGACGAGGCCGTACCCTCGTGCGGAGCGCTGAGCACCACGCGGGCCCCGTCCGCGACCAGTGCCTGCGCCGCAGCGAACCCAAGACCGCGGCTGCCGCCGGTGACGAGGTAAACCCTGCCGTCCAGTCCAAGATCCATCCGGCCATTCTGCCGGTCTGGGGACGGGTGGCGTCCTCAATGCGTCCAACGAGTTCCCAGCACTGGGTCTTCTCCGAGCGGTCCAGCTCTGCCCCGGAGCCGGGTAGGCGCGCCGCTATTCAACACTTTTCGTTACCAGGCGGACGTCCCTGCGAATAGCCCTCTTAGATTGGTCCGATGCTGGGAGAGTCCCGAGTGGGTCGGAGCGGTGAGTTGTACCGGACATGATTGACCGTATGACCCGCTACGGGCAGGAGGCGCCGCATCGCCCGGCTCGGACCGTAGGGCCAGTGCCCGTTCGGGATGAAGAAGTTCTTTTCGCCGAACGGGCCGTGGTTCATGCCGTTCAGGATTTGGTCAGCGCCCGCGCGTATTCAGCCGACCTGTTCGACATATTCGAGGAAGATCCGCTCGCTGTAGAGTGCCAACCGTGACGCACTCGATGACGGTGTCGCCGTCGGGGCGCCGTGTCCGGAACGGAGAAGATGAGAGGCGGCGGTGACTCAGCGCACAAAGGGAGCGACCATTCGCTTCAGCGCCACGCTGTCCACGATCGGCACATCGACTGTGTTGCGGTTGCCTGAGACGGCGAGCAAGAACCTGCCCTCGCGCGGGCAGGTGGCCGTCCACGGAACGATCAATGGCGTCGAGTTCCAGACGGTGCTCGAACCAGACGGAAATTCTGGCCACTGGATGAGGGTCGATGACACGCTGCAACACGCTGCTGGCATCAGCGCGGGTGAGGATGCGACGCTCGACATCGAGGTGACCAAGGACTGGCCAGAGCCGAACGTACCCCAGGATCTTGCGACAGCTCTGGCCGCCGCCCCGCAGAAGATCCAGGACCTGTGGAACGAGACCACCCCGATGGCGCGCTGGGAATGGGTGCGCTGGGTCAACGCCACGAAGAACCCTGACACGCGCAGACGACGGGTCGACGTGAGCATCTCGAAGATGAACAGCGGGAAGAGACGGCCCTGCTGTTTCAACCTCTCCGCATGCACCGACCCGGACCTGTCGAAGAACGGCAGGCTC
The DNA here is from genome assembly GCA_963742795.1 of uncultured Actinomycetes bacterium. Classification (GTDB taxonomy): domain Bacteria; phylum Actinomycetota; class Actinomycetes; order Streptosporangiales; family Streptosporangiaceae; genus Palsa-504. The sequence goes on along the minus strand of CAVUNL010000006.1, from coordinate 102,416 downwards.
CTCGAGCCAGGCGACGACCGCCGCTGATCGGTGATCCGACCATCAGTCGCCGGCCAGCGCCTCAGGTCACCGCATCACCGGCACGAAAGATTGAGGTTAGGCGGATTCGCGGGCGTGCGCCGTGATGTAGCCCATCACGGTATCCGCGTCGCTGCTTTCGGCGTAGAGGTCGGAGTCGGGGTCGTCTTCCGCGACGCGCCACAGGCCGTGCTTCTTGTCCCACCAGGCGGACCACCGCGGGTGGTCCGCGAGGAAGCAGGAGACGCGCGAGGCGTCGCCGGGCGGAGGAAGGACGGCCATGTGCAACTCACCTGCCCAGTGTGGCCCAGGCGGTGCGCCCGCGGGCGTCCCCGTCGATGCCCCATTTCCCCGGGCCGGCGATCGCGGTCACGACATCGAAGCCGTGCGGGCGGCTGTCGTCGCGCGGCCCGTCGCGCCACGGGCCCCCGGCGTCCTCCACCTCGATCCGGAGGCGGTCCGGGCGGACTTCGGCGCGCAGGGTGAATGCGCCGCCCTCGCGGGAGGCGCTGTGCAGGACGGAATTGGCGGCGAACTCCGATGCGATCAGGATCGCCTCGTCGGCCTGCGGGCAGCCTCTCAGCCATCCGGCGAGCGCGGCCCGCGCGTGCCTGACCTGGCCGGGTTCGGCGGGGTAGGTTCCGGTGTGACGGCGGGTGCCTGCCGCCGCGGCTGTCGTGGTCACTGTCCCTCTCCCGATGGCCGGATTTGTGTTTCACAGCCTGTCGCGCGAGGACTACCGTTGGGAACGAGATCGGCCCGGATGCCCACCGATTGCCGGCCCGGGGTCGCCTTCCTTGAAAGGATGCCGATCAGATGCCGAACGATGCCGGCCGTGCCGGGACACCCGCGGGCGTGTTCGGCGCGGAACTGCGCTACTACCGGACCCGCGCAGGCCTGTCCCAGAAGGACCTGGCCTCCCGGGCGAACGTCTCGCACGACGTGATCAGCAAGATCGAGACGGGGGAGCGGCCGCCCGCCGAGGACTTCCCGCCCCGGCTCGACGCGGTACCCGAACTGGACACCCGGGGCGCGCTGACCCGCTTGTGGGACCACCTGAAGAAGGGCCAGAAGCAGCGGCTGCACGGCTGGTTCCAGGAATGGGCGGACATCGAAGCCGAGGCCAGGGTCGCTGCGCTGGTACGAACCGCTCGTCGTGCCCGGCCTGCTGCAGACCGAGGACTACGCCCCGGGCGATCCTCAGCGTCCGCCCCGACGGGAACCTGGACGACCTGGACGAGCAGGTGGCCGCGCGGCTGGCCCGGCAGGCGGTGCTGGACCGGCCGGACGCGCCCCAGCTGTGGTGCGTCCTGGACGAGGGCGTCCTGCACCGCGCCATCGGCGGCAGCAAGGTCATGCGGAGCCAGCTCTACCGCCTGGCGGAGGTGGCCGAGCACCCCAAGACCACGATCCAGGTCATCCGCGCCGCCGGCGCCCACGCGGGCCTGCTCGCCCACTTCGTGATCGCAGACCTCGACGCTAGGCCGCCCGTCGTCTACCTGGAGACGGCGGCCGACGGCCACGTCACCGACAGCCCTTCGGTGGCCGCTCATATCGCTCGGCTATCAGTAGCCCGTCGCCCCGTTGGCAACCGGGTCTCGGACCGTAGCGCCAGGACCCGTCCGGGATACTGAAGTTCTTTCCGCCGAACGGACCGTGGTTCTCGCCGCCGCGGACGGCGGCGTCTACGCGGGTGCAGGCCTAACCCGTCGGCCTCCGAGTAAGCATCACGCGGTGACACGACCTCGCCGGGAGCGGGCGGCGTGATGTAGGCCAGCACCCCGAAGTCCTGCAGTTCGACGATCGACCACATCGGCGTGCCGCCGTCTCCGGCCGTCGGATCGCTCATCACGGCGATCCGGCGGGCCAGGCCGTCCGCGTCCAGCCACACTTCGGCGGGGATCTGGCTGAGCCTGCGATACGGGCCGGCGGGCACCGTCACGCCCGCCGGCAGCGCCGCGTCTGCCCTGGCCAGGTCGATCGTCAGCCGGTAGTGAGTCGCGGATACCCCCCGCACGCGCTCGGTCCCGATCTCGACCGCATCCCGGGCCCCGAACAGCGCGTCCAGCGGCCACAGCGGATCGTTCACGCCCCGCGGCCCGCCGGGATCGCCCAGGAAGAAGCCCGTCCAGTTGCCGCCCACCCGCAGGTACGTGTTGGCGCCGTCGTAGATCGCCTCCTGCGGCTCACCGAGCTCGTGCAGGTCACCGTCGGGGTCATCGTCTTGATGCTCCGCTATGAACTCCGCGGTGGACCCGGAAGTGAACATGACCGCCTGGGCCACCCGGGCCCGGCGAGCGGCAAAGTCAGCTACCCCTTCGCAGCGCTGGTCCGCTGCCTCCGGCACCGGCGAACCCTCCGACCAGGCCGCGAACAACCGGGCAGTACCCGCCGCGACCGTCCGCGCCCCGGCTGCGGCCACCCGGCCGACGATAGGCTCGCCCGTACCCGCCACCCATTCAGGCTACATTCACGATGGGCGGTCACCCCCGGGCGGCCCGACCGGGGATTGGCTCAGAACTCTCAACCGAGCCCCGGAGCCGATCATCTGCCTTGAGCGGGCATCATAGGCACGCCGAGCACGAGAGCCGGCGCGGTCGGTGGCCGTTACGGAAGGTGAGCACCCGGCGAGGGCAGCAGCCGGATGCTCTCGCCGTGCCGAATAAGCGCTGCTGGTTGAGATAAGACCGGTGTCGCCAGCAACGCCCAGATCGCCCATTCCGGGTTGCTCTCCTGTTACGCGTCAGTCCGCCGTGGCTTGCTGCTGGTACCCCTGTCGGCCCGCGTGCCGGCGCGGGAGCGGATGTGGGCGGGGAGGGGGATCCCGGGCGGGAGGGCCGGGTCGGGGATGGGCTGCTGCCAGGTGGTGGCCAGCGGCAGTTCGCCCGCCCACAGGCCCAGCGCGGCATCGGGGCTGTCGCCGTCGCTGGGCGGGCCGGTGCGGATCTTCACCGAGGCCTCGTCCAGCGGCAGCGCCAGCAGGCGGACCGCGGCGAGTTCCTTGCGGCTGGGCTGGCGGGCGTAGTCCCACTGGCCGGGTGCCACGTGCTCGGTGACGCGTCCGCAGCCCGGCGAGCCGTTCGGCGGGGTCGGTGACCAGCCGGGGCTGCCCGTAGATCATGGCGCTGCGGTAGTTGATGGTGTGCTCGAACACCGACCGGGCCAGCACCAGGCCGTCGGTGAGGGTGATGGTGACGCACACCGGGGTCCCGCGGTGTTCAGGCTCTGGCTGGCGACCGAGCCGTGCAGGTACAAGGTGTCCGCGGTGAACCCGTACAGGTGGGGACCACCATCGGCCACCCGCCGGTGATCACTCCGAGGTGGGCGACCAGCCCGGCCTCTAGCACCGCATACAAACAGTCCCGGTCAGCCCGCCCCAGGTGCCGGTACCTGCGGTGCCGGGTCCGCTCGGTCGCCGACAGCGGCAGCCTCCCGCCGGCGGGACCAGTGGTCGCGGGCAGGGCCTGGGACGGACTGGCTGTCAGGGCATCGCGCCTGCCTGGTACCGTGCCAGCTGTGTTGGACTGGCCCGGGGATTGTGCGCTCATGGCTATCTCCTCTGCGGTGAGTCATGGGCGAGCCGGGTGTCTCGTCCCCGGATTAGTCCTGGCGGGTCAGCAGGAACACCGGAAACTGCCGCGTGGTCCTGGCCTGGGCTGCGCCGAGGTCAGGGGACCCGGCGACCGGCTTCGGCCACTCCGCCACCAGCTTGGGCCACAGTTCGGCGCGGGCGGTGCCGCCCAGTTCCTCCGCCAGGACCGTGAACGTCTGGGCACCGACCTCGACGTGATCTGGGGGTGGGCCTTGAGGTTGTGGTACCAGTTCGGGTGGGTGGGCGATCCGCCGTTGGCGGCCCAGATCGCGAACCGGCCGTTTCCCTGGGGGGAGCAGGCCACCGGGGTGACGCGCTCGATCCCCGACCTGGCGCCGATGTGGTGGATGAGGATTAGCGTGGTGCCCGTCCACATCCCGCCGACGCGTCCCTGTTCGCCCGGAACTCCTTGATGATCTCGGTGTTATAGTCGCTGGCCTCGTCCTCAGCCGAGTTCGTCATGGTCTCCTCCGATACGCTTCACTGGGTGTGGTATTCGTCGTGGCGGCACAGCCAGCTCATGGGCTGATCGCCTTCGTCCCGGCCCTTGGGGCGCGGTCAAGGATCGCGTAGTAGCCCATCAGGAACTCCGTACCGCGGGCGTAGCTGGAGTAGCAGTGGTAGACGGTGTCGCCCTCGAGAGCGAACGTGCTGACGCCGTGCCCCTCGGAGAAATAGCCCTCGAGGTTGGTCCCGGTCGCGCTCGCGTTCTGGCCGTGACCAGCGGCAGTTCCTCACGGACGGCCGGCTGCTCGTTCAGCAGCTTCAAAAGCGCGAGCTCGTTGGCCTCGGGCAGCGGCGCGGCTGCGTCGCTGCGTCTTCCCCTCCCCGGCCGAAACGCCGAAGTCGAAGTTGAAGTCGCTCTCGTGGCTGGAGGCCCAGTTGAAGCTCCAGCCCATGCGCTCCCGGTAGGCGAGCAGCTTGTCGATCGGCGCGCGCGAGACGCAGATCATCGTCACGTCGCGGGCCTTGAGGTGGGCGAGCACGCCGTTGAAGCTGTCGGCGGTCGACGAGCAGGAGGGACATCCGGCCTCGATAGCCGGGGCCGAACATGAAGTGGTAGACCACCAGCTGCGAGCGGCCGTCGAACAGCTCCGCCAGCGTCCTGGCCCCGTCTGCGGTCTGCAGCATGTACTCCTTCTCGACCGGCACCCAAGGAAGCTCCCGGCGCTGCCGGGCGAGCTCATCCCCCATCCGCGTGAGCTCCTTCTCGCGCTCCAGCAGCTCAGCGCTCGCCGCGAGCCACTCCTCACGCGTTCCGATCCGGTGACTGGTCATTGTGCTGTCTCCTTTGTTCACACAGGAAGAAGAGCCGAGCAGGGTCGCCACTCCCATGTCCATCCCGGTCATCTGCCAGATCGCGACCACCCAGCAGCGGCGGCCAGCCCGAGCGCCGCCGCGGTCGTTCTAGCGGCCGTCATGGGCGGCGGCGAGGTCGTCAGAGTGCCCGGCCTCCAGGCGCGGCCACTGGGCGATGGGGCGTCCGCCCGGCCACGCTGACACTGGCGGCCAGTCGGGCGGGCCGCCGTCAGTACGCGTGATGGTGCACGCTGCGGCCAGCCGGGGGGCGAGTCCTCCCACGACTCCTGGCGTCCGTACACGGTGAGGTCCATGAGCGCGTAGCTGTAGTCCATCGCCTCTGCGCCGCGGCGCTTGGTCCAGTAGGTCTCGAAGACCCGGTCGCCGTCCCGCAGGTAGCACACCAGGTGGAACAGGCCGATCTGGCGCCCGACCAGGAGCGCGTCGAGGGAGGCCTGGGCCGAGTACCACGGCATGTCCCAGCCCATGAAGCCGCGGTAGCGGACGCTCTCGTCGTAGGGACCCTGGCAGAAGACCGCGTAGGTGATGTCGCGGGAATGCAGGTAGGACAGCTCGCGCGACCTGGGTGGTGACCCACGTGCAGCCCTCGCACTGCTCGGCCGCGGGATGCCCGGCCCACCACATGAAGTAGTAGGCGATGAGCTGCCGGCGCCCTTCGAACGCGTCGAGCAGGGTGAGCGGCCCGCGGGGCCCGGTCAGCGTGAGGCTGGCGTCGACCTCGACCATGGGCAGGCGCCGCCGGGCTGCGGCGATCGCGTCGCCTTCCCGGGTGTGCGCCTTCTCCCGGACCCGCAGCCTGTCCAGTTCGGCCTGGAAGGTGGCCCGGTCGACGGTCGCGGGCAGGCCCGGTGCGCTGGCGGCGCCGGCCGCCGGCCCGCCGGGGTGTGCTGATTCATCGGTCATTATGGTTCCTTCTCTTGTTTTCTGCGTGCGCAGCTTCGGCGAGCCGTTTGATCGCGGCCAGCCGCCGGTCCCATTGCGCGGCGAGCTGCGCCATGGCCCGGGTGGCCTGGTCGAGACGGCCGGCTTCCACCTGGTAAAGAACTTCCCGGCCCTGTTTGCGCCGGCTGATCAGCCCGGCCCGTTCGAGCACGACCAGATGCTTGGAGACGGCCTGGCGGGTGAACGGGACCCGTCCGGCCAGCCAGCTCGCGCTTACCTCACCGTTGCTGACCACCAGGTCGAGGACCCGGCGGCGAGACGGGTCGGCGATGGCTGACCACAGCTCGTCATCGGTCTGCGCGGTCATCCCGATCGGCGTTTCGCGAGCAAGGCGGCGAGGCGATCCAGGTACTCGACCCAGCCGTCCCGGTGCTCGTCGGCATAGCGCTGTTTCTCCACGTCGGGCCAGCCGAGCAGTTCATGGCCGCTTTCGGTCACGCGAAGGCGGGTCCGCTCCTCGCCCACGGGGGTCAGCGTGAACTCCACCAGCATCGAGTTGCCGGCCACCGGCTCCTCCCCGCGGGGGTGGTTCCAGCGGAATGAGAAGCGGGCCGGCGGGTCAACAATCTCGACGACCACCGGGCCGCCCTGGTCCCCGAACTCCATGTAGCCGTGGGCGCCCGGTTCGACCACGAGGTCCACCCGGTCGGCGAACCACTGACTCATCTGGCCGGGCTCGGTGATGGTATGCCACACCACTTCCGCCGGCGCCTCGATCAGAACCTCCCGCTCAATCACGAGGCCTGCCATGAGTCTCCGATCCCTCGCTGAGCGCGCCTGCGGCTATCGCCGGTCACTGGTCGCTCCGACCGTACGTCTGCAACCGACGGTAGCACGTCAAGAGGAAACATGCAACCAATGATTGCAGATTGTGCGGCCTCGGCCGGATCCGTCCCTCCGCGTCTCGTTGTTGGAGGGTGCGCGGTCCATCGGAGCCTGCGGCGGTGTCAGCTGTGCCTGGCTGATCCATACCGAGACGTGGGCGGGTTCCAGGGCTTGGTGCACGGTGCGGGCCAGGTCGTCTCGGACTGAGTCCAGGTCCACGGCGTCTTTCAGCCGGGCCGCGAACGCGGCCACGGTCTGCTCGGCGTCGTACCGGGCCCGGTTGAACCGCCGGTCCACGAGCTGCTGCACTCGCCGCCGCAGCGGGTTGAACAGCGCCGCCGCGGCCAGCGTGGAGGCGGCGACCGCCACCGGGGTGTGGAGCGACAGCACCTGGGTGGCCAGCAGCACCAGGCCCGCGTACAGCCCGATCAGCAGGCCGGTGACGATGGCGTAGGCCAGGGTGCGGGAGATGATCCGGTCGATGTCATACAGCCGGTACTTCAAGATCGCCACGCCGAGGCACACCGGCAGCACCACCCCGATGCCGACCGCGATCGCGCCCGGGTCCAGCGCGGGGACCACGTTGCTGATGACGAAACCGGCCACCGCGGCCGCGGACCCGGCCATCAGCCATTTCAGCTGCTGCCGCCGGTCCCCGCTGGCCCCCCGCCAGCTCAGTACCAGGCGCGCGGCGAACACCGGCCAGAACACCAGCAGGGCAGGAAACAGCGCGTTGACCTTGGAGACCCAAGCCGTTGAACCCGATGGGTGATCGAATCCGGCCAGGCCGCCGCCCGCGTCGAGGTGGACGCCCTGGGTGACGATGATGGTCACCATGGCGGCGTAGCCGAGCAGGAACAGGCCGATGGCGACTGTCAGGTCGACCACAGCACCCAGCGCCAGCGCGGCGAGGGCAGCTTGCCGTCGGGAAACAGCAAGAACACCAGCGGCAGCGCGATGGTCAGGACCGTCCAGTAGGTATTCCCCAGCAGCACAGCCGCCGGGCCGAACGGCAGCCGGTAACCCAGGCGGTATATCAGCCACGCGTACGGACCGGCGTCCAGGCCGAGCAGAACACCGGCCGGGACGACCAGCAGCAGCCAGCCGATCGGGTTGCCCGGGTGTCGCCGGGCCACGATGAGGCCCACAGCGCCCATTGGCAGGCTGATCGCGAGCAGCGCCGCGTTCGCCAGCACGTTCTGCCGGGCCAGCACATTGAGCGGGATCACAGCGGCGGCCAGCAGCACTACCAGCACGGCCAGCGCGTTCGCGGCCGCTGGCCAGGCCAGCCAGGAACGCCGCCCGGCGCCCTGTGCCTGCCCGGCCCGTTCGCTGACCGTGCCTGCCCTCACACATCTCACGCTATGCCCGGACCGTTCCGGGAACGTTGCCGCTCAGCATGGTGGAGCTCGCCGTCGCGCTGTCCGGTTCGCTGATCGGCGCCCGGAACATCGCCCGGGGTGTGCGCATGCCGGAGGGCGGCGAGTCCGGGTTGGCGGCCGTGGTCATGTTGGCACGGTTGGCCAGGTGCTGCCGCAGCAGGGTGGCCACGGGCTCGGGCACGTCGAGCCAGTCCGCGCCGAACTTGAGCCGGGTGGCGCCGGCGCAGGAGGTGTCGGTGGTGCGCAGCGTGGCGATGGTGGTGACTTGCTGGCCGTAGAGCGTGACGAGGCAGCCGGCGATGCGGTCGCCGGGTGCGAAGGTCTCATCCAGCAGCAGCCGCCGGATCGCCGCGAGCCGGGCGTCAGATCCTGGCGGGCAGGCCTCCGCTCCCGCGGCGCTGATCACCGGGATCTCGAGGTTGCGGATGATGCGCTGCTGGCGGGCCCAGGACAAGAAGGTGATGACGTGCGGCCGGGTGGTGGGCCCGGTAAGTGGCTATCTCCTGCCCACCCCAGCGCCTGCAGAAGTAGTTGCCGGACGTCGGCGCACTGCCGCCTACCCGGCGGACAGGTTGCGCCGGATCTGCTGGAGCGCGCCTATGAGTGCCTTGCGCTCGGCCGCGCTCAGGGTGGCGAGCGCCCGTTCGGTGAGCTGGCGGATCTCCTCGTCGGTGCGGCGCACGGGAAACAGAATCGAAGGCAGCTGGCGGCCGGGATCACGTCGCCGGCCGGTCGAAGCCGATCGCGACGCTGACCGGTATATTGCCCGCCTCGGCTTCGGCTATCTCCCGCGTGACGTCCGCCACCCGGGCCCGGATCCGCTCCGCCGCCTCAACGCTGACGCGGTCGTCGAAGACGAGCATGACGGGCTTGTCCGGCCCGTCCGGCGGCCAGTCCTGCTTGCGTGCCCGGTCGAAGACGCCGCTGAGGAAGGCATCGAAGGCGGATCGGACGGCTGCCTCGGTCTCGTCGGCGTGCCGCCGGATGAGCGCCGCGGACAGCCGCAGGTCGCGCTGCCGGGCCCGGTAGCGCTGCTCCTGGATGCCGGAGACCATCTCGCCACCGCGTGGTTCATTGGATGGGGACCAGCCGAGCGAAACGCCGCAAAGAAGTAGCGCTCCGGACGTGAACATGCGAGGAAGTCAGGTCAGTGACGCCAGTCCCAGCGGTCTTCTACCAGGTCCGCCCCTTGAGCGCTGCGCATGGATCGAGTCGGAAGGGGTAGCTGGCGATGACCCTTCCCTCGAACCGCAGGGTCGGCGTCGTCTAAGGACCACAGCGAGCCGTCACTGGTCTCGAGCCCAGCTCCGGCGTCGGCCCTGCTCTCCATCTCGACGGACCGGAACCTCCTCTGCGCAGTTACCTCGAACTCGGAGCTCTGCCTACCGCGGTGCCCTGCGCGCGGCTGCGCAGCAGCACGGCGCGCCGCGCCGACTCGAGGCGCAGCACGTCAACGCTTACCCGCGGGCGGCTAAGCCTGGCGCCGCGATCGCTAGCACCGGCCCCGATCCCGCAGAGGCGACGGTACTCCTCTTCCAGCGGGCTCCTGACCACGATCACGTCACCAGCCGTGGCCTCATCGTCGGCGATGCCAGCGGCCGCGAGCCCCGCGTCAGCCAGGATTGCGTCATAGTCGGCACCCTCGAGATACTTATCCACTATCGCCGCTGCCGCAGCGACGCGGGCCTCTCCCGAGTACCGGACGAGGTTATAGACCGGTGTGGGCAGGCCGCTCTCAGGCTGGTTGCTGGCGAACCAATGCAGCGGCGCGTTGCCGTGCGCGGGTGGCACCGGCCGCGGGCCGCCGAGATCCCACAGGCCGACGTGGTATAGCGCCGCGACCGGATAGTGCGGCCGTGGATGTCCCCATGACGTTCGAGGAACTCGCCGAGCGCGTTTCCGTCTCGCTCCATTTCGCCATCCGCGCAAGGCCCTGGTGTGCACGGCCGACCGCCCACAGCAAGGCGAGCGGCTGGTAGAGCGCCTGGCGGTCGGCTGACGACCGGTACAGCCGCAGCGTGGAGAGCAACTCGATCAGCTTCCCGGCCGTTAGGCCAGACACCGCCTGCGTCACCTGGAAGTCGAGTCCGCCCAGCAGGCGCCCGACGGTCGCCGCCCCGCCGCTGAAGTCGGCGGCGGCAAGCGATTCCCGGCCGGGAAGGAAGCCGTATGCCGCCCCTACGATTGCCTTCGAATCGTAGGTCTTGCCGTCAACCACCAGCCGGTACGAGCGAGCCATGCCGAACCCGTATTTTTCGAGGAACCGCTCCTGGCCCAGCCGGTCATACTCCGCCACGGCCTGGAGAATCTCGTGGCGGGACAGCTCCCGCAGTGCCACACGGCAATCGTAAGCACTTGCGCCTGGCAAAGTTGCCAGACGCAGCCGGTTGCCGGGCTCGACCCCGATCCGTTCGGCCCAAAACGCGGGGCGGACCGGCACGTTGAAGTCTTCCTCGGTCAGTTACAGACCAGAGCGCCCGCTGACTCATCCGTGGTTTTGTCGGCCCCGGCGTTTATGGTCTGGAGACAGGATCTGAGCGCAACAGCGGCCCATCCGTCCGTAGGAGGTGTTTCGTGACGGTCAATCGTTACGCCGCCGGATGTTTCTCCTGCTCGCTCACGTGCTCCCCGGCGGAGGCCGGCTCCGGCCTGTCGAAGGCGCATGGCATGTAGTTTGCCTTAACTGCTACGAACGACATCGTGCATCGTCAAGGGGTGACGAACCACCTCCGCTCCCTCCTGGGCCTCCGCCCGGCTGCCGCCCCTCTATCTCGCTTCGAGTGCTCGGAATTCATCGAGAATGCTGGAGATGCGAGGAGATGACGTTGTGCGTGGGCGCACTGTACCCCGATCGCCATGTCACAGATAGCCATAGCTTCATGACGTGCGGTGAGGGTGAGCCGCTGGAAGCTGCCCGCACCATACTGCAATCAGGCGGCCGAAACGACCTTAGCAAAACCATCCGGCCGCGCTATAGCAAGACTGTCTCCGGTACTTACGTATCCAACGGATGCCAGCATTGTGACGCCATCCAAGGAGCCTTCTTCATCGAAGAAGCGGTAACCGAAACAGTCACAGCCGCGGGAGTTTTCAATGTGGATGCTCTCGTTACGCTGATAGTCGGTCCCTGCCCGAGCGAGATCTGGCAGCACGTCATCCTCGGCCAGTCAGATGATTACTTACCCGGCCAGGATGGCTGAGGGCAGGACCCGCGTGGTGTTCCGGTTTAGTGGCGGCGAGCGGTGACGATCCAGGCGCGGGAGTCGAACCAGACACCCTTGCCGCTCAGGTGTACGGCGAGCATCTCGCGGAGCCGACCCTTTCGCCCAGCCACTTACGGGGGCTCAACGGCGGTGATGCCGTTCTGCTGCTCCCACTCGGCCTTGGTCAAGGCGTATTCGGCGTCGCCTAGCTCGCGGCCGTCGACCCGGTGGGGCCAGGGCTGGTGAAAGACCCGGACGAGGTGCAAGCCTGCCTTTTCCAGCACCCGGCGGGAAGCCAGGTTCACGACCATGGTCTCGGCCACGACCCGCCGGGCGCCCAGTTCGGTGAAGCCCTTCCGGATCAGGGCGCGTGATCCTTCGGTGGCATAGCCCTGTCCCCACGCCGCCTTCCGGAGCCGGTAGCCGAGCACGATCTCTCCGAGCGGACCTCCCCGGCGGGGATGGAAGCGGAACCATCCCAGGAAGTCCCCGGCGGCTTTCTCCTCGGCCGCCCAGCAGCCGTATCCTCCCGGATGCCCGTACCAGGCCATGAACCTCGGCAGGACGTCGCCGGTGATTTCGTCGCGGGAGGTCGCCAGCCCTCCGGTGATGAAGCGCATGACGCCCGGATCAGCGTCAAGGTCGGCCAGGCGGTCAGCATCGGACATGGTGAACTGGCGGAGCACCAGTCGCCCGGTCTCCAGCAGAACGCCCTGCACTGGCCGTTCCATCAAGTTGCGAGGGTGTCGAAGGCCTGGTTGATGAGGTCGGGCAGTTCGGGGGTGCCGTTGTTCTGGACCCAGGTGAGGACGGCGGTGCTGGCTGCGGCGAGGCACGCCGCGGTAATGACCCTGGCCTGGAAGTCCGCGCGCGGGCCGAGAGCCTGCAGGATCGCGCTCCTGGGTGGCCATCTGGCCGGCCCACAGCCGTTCCCGCAGTACGGGGGTGGACACGATGAGGGTGTTCTGGGCCAGCAGCGCGTCCCGGTCGCTGTCGTAGACGTGCTGCAGCCCCCCCAGCAGCGCCGCGCGGATCCGCCGGGCCAGGGGCCAGGTGGCCGGGGTCTGTTCGAGCAGGGCGGCGATCATGGGGTCATAGCTGTCGGACAGGGCCACGTCTTCCTTGGCGGGGAAGTAGCGGAAGAACGTCATGTGCGAGACGCCCGCCGCGGCCGCGATCTGCTCGACGGTGGTGGCGTCGTATCCCTGTTCGCGGAACAGCCGCAGTGCACTGCCCCGGATGCGCTCACGCGTGGCGGCCTTCTTGCGCTGCCGCCAGTCCGGCTGGAGGTCGGTCACAGATGTCATCGTCGCGCATCGGCGTCCGGGGCCGCGGCCGCGGGCGCCTGCGGCCGGGCGGCGCCGGCGGGGGCGGCGCGGCCGGGCAGGTACCGCAGGCTGGCCAGGGCGGCCAGGGCAGCGACTGCGGCGCAGGTCAGCATCACGGTGCTCATGCCGTGCAGGAAGGCGCGGCCCGCGGCGGCCCGCAGGGCGCCGCCTGCCGGGAGGTGCCTGGCGAGCTGGGCGGCCTGGGTGATGGACGCGCGCGCGTGGCCGCGTCGCGGGCGGGCAGGGCGTCCAGCGCCGGGCCGAGGGCGCGGGTGTAGCCGGCGGACAGCACGCCGCCGAGCACGGCGACCGCGATCGCCCCGCCGGCCTGCCGCACCGCGCTGTTCACCGACGCGCCCACGCCGGCCTCGTCGCCGCCCGCGGCGGCCATGACCGCGTCGATCGCGGCGGCGACGGCGGCGCCGGTTCCGAGCCCGGTCACGGCCAGCCCGGCCGCGACGTAGGCGTACCCGGTGGCCAGGTGAATCTGGCTGAGCATGACCAGCCCCCCGGTCAGCACCGCCAGCCCGGCGGCCACGGTGAGCCTGGTGCCCGCGGCCCGCACGGCCTGCCGGCTGCCCCGCCCGCGACCAGCAGCCCGCCCATCACCGGCAGCAGCCGCAGGCCGGCGCTGACCGGGTCGTCGCCGGCCACGCTCTGCAGGTACTGGGGCACCGCGAACAAGATCCCGAACAGCGCCACCGTGACCGCGACGGTGGCCACCGTGCCCCAGGTGAACCGCCGGTCCCCGAACAGCGCCGGGTCGATGACCGGGTTCGCCGAGCGGCGTTCGCGGGCCAGGAAGCCGGCCAGCAGCGCCGCCGACCCGGCCAGCAGCACCCAGGCGGACGGCGCCGTCCAGCGGTGTTCCTGGCCGTTGATGACGCCCCAGACCAGGCCGGTGACCGCCCCGGCGGACAGTAGCGCGCCCGGGGCATCCAGCGGCGGCGCGGCGGGGTTGCGCGACTCGGGCATCAGCACGGCGCCCGCGGCCAGGGTCGCGCAGACGGCGGGCACGTTGATCCAGAACACCGAGTGCCAGGAGAAGTGCTGCAGCAGCACGCCGCCGAGCACCGGCCCGAGCGGCAGGCCGAGCGCGACCGCCGCGGCGAGGATGCCGATGGCCTTGGGCCGGTCGTCGTCGCCGAACGCCGCCGAGACGACCGCCAGGGACAGCGGGAACACGATCCCGGCGCCCAGCCCCATCAGCGCTCGCGCCGCGATCAGCTCTGCGGCCGAGACCGACAGCGCGCACCACAGCGACGCCGCCAGGAACACCGCCAGCCCGGCCAGCAGCACCCGCTTGCGGCCGAGGCGGTCCCCGATCACCCCGGCGGGCAGCATGACCGCGGCGAAGACGAGCTGGTAGGCGTCAACGAGCCATTGCAGGTCACCGGTGCCTGCATGGAGCGCGGCCGAGATGGCCGGCAGCGTGATGTTCAAGATCGTGAGGTCCAGGTTCACCACGATCACCGACAGGCACGTCACCGCCAGCATCCACCACCTGCGGGCGCGCATAGGCACTCCTCAATATGTTAGTTAATAACATGTTATGGCCTAACGTAACAGGGTTAGAAGCCCGCCGCAACCCGGCCGACCGCCGTCATCCTGGATGCGATCCTGCAGCTCATCAGGCACGAGGAAGACCGGCCAGGTACCCGCCCCGCCGGGCGTCGCCGAGGGTGACCTGGCTCACGTCCGCCGTTGGGTCACTTCCATCGACGGGGTGATTAACCAGTACTCCGACGGCTACTTCACCCTTACCACCGGCGAGCGGTCCCCTGATCTGGTCGCCGGACGCGGCGCGGGCGGCCATTATGCCCGCATCAACGCCATCTCCCCGGTCCTGGAGATCCAGGAGGAGATCACCGCCTGGAGTAGCCACGTCGGCTCGAGCAGGCGCCGGGCAGGCACTGCCTCGGATCATTACCCTGATCGGGTGGCATCGAAGAAACGGCGTTCCGGGAAAGGCAAGGGGTCCCGCCCTGGCATCAGCGGCAACCCGCAGCGGCGTGCCGAGCAACTGGCTCAGCAGCGGCAGGCGATCGCGGATGATCCGGATCTCCCGCCGCTGGTGCTGGACTTCCGGTCGGGGAAACCGGAGGATTCCCCGCTGCGGGATCTGGCCTATGCCCTGGCCGGAGGGGCGGAGCCCAGGCCCTGGTGGGGCGAGTCCCATCAGCGGATTCTCGCCGCGGCCCGTGCCCTTACCTGGCCGTCCCGCCTCGTCGACCTGGAGACGCAAGCCTGCCGGATCGTGGGCGACGAGTTCTACGAGCGGCTCAACTCGCCGGTGACCGGGCTGCATCCGCCCCAGTGGCTGCGCGCGCTGGTGGAGGAGACCGGCGCGGCGCTGCGGGCGTCGGTGGCCGACGGCACCGGCGACTGGCGGCAGCTGTGGGCGCTGCTGCGCGGGCTGGCGCTCACGGCACCGCCCGGCGATACCGAGAGCGAGACCGCGAAGCTGGCCCGCGAGCGCTTCCCCGACATCAAGGATCCCTACGCGACCGCACAGGCCGAAGCGGGCCAGGCCGCCGAGCTGCTGACCGGCCGCGGGCTGGTTTCCGGCATCGGGTGCCCGGCTGACGGTTCCCGGCCGGCCGGGGACCTCCTGGTCGCGCGCGACGCACACGGCAGTCGGTTCCTGCTCGTGGCCCCGTTCGGATACGGCGGGGAGGCGCCGGACCACTGGTACGCATGGGACATCGACTCGTGCTGGATCGTCACCGTCGTGGGAGCCGGGGTGTTCGGGTCGGCGGAGGACGCGCTGGCTGAATGGCAGCAAGCCGTCGGGCCCGCCGCCGGGACTGCGCTGTCGCCGGGCGTGCCCGAGACGACCGCCCGGCTGCTGGCATCCTGCCTTGAGACCGGGCCGCTGTCGAACATGCTGCAGGGAAGCGAGCCCCGCGAACTCATCCGGGAGTACTACCGGCTCCGGCGGCGCGCTCGCAGTCTCACCGGCGCCGCGGCCGCCAGCCCCGCCGCGGAGTTGTCGGGCGGCGATGACCCCGGCCCGGTGCGCGAGGCGTTCCTGGGCTGGTACGCGGCACGGCACGACGACGTCCCGCAGGACGCGGCCGACGCTGTGGACACGATCCTCGCCGAGTGGGGACCGTCGGCACACCCCGGGGAGCGCTCGCGCTACGCCTGCTCACCGCATCGGATCGAGATGGCGGCGCACCTGATCCGTGAGGGCTACTTCCCCGACTATGCCAACGCGGCGCTCCGCCTGCTGCCGGAGTGGACGCAGTGGTGCATCGGGCAGAGCGTGCTCACCGCCGACTTCGCGGCCCGGTCCCGCGCCGCCGCGCTCACCGAGGCCGCAGCACTCGTCGACGAGGAGACACACGACCCGG
Source organism: uncultured Actinomycetes bacterium (assembly GCA_963742795.1). Lineage (GTDB taxonomy): Bacteria > Actinomycetota > Actinomycetes > Streptosporangiales > Streptosporangiaceae > Palsa-504. Next base: position 86,450 of record CAVUNL010000006.1, on the reverse strand, counting down.
CCGCCGAGCGGGACGAGGCCCCGTTCCGCCGCCAAGAGTGAACTCGCCGAGGATGGCGCTGCTCAGGATGTTGACCAGGTGATCCCACGGCCACCAGTCGGTCAGATACGAGGGTGAGGATGCAGTCAGCCTAGGCTGATCCGCTCGGCCTGCTCGCGGATGAGGGCGAGGACCCGGGCATCGCCTGGTGTCGAGGGGATGGCGGCGACCACCTGGTCCAGCGTCTCGGTCACGACCGCCGATGCCGCGCGCGGACGGATGCCCCAGGTAGCCGCCTCGCCGATCAGATCCGCTGCGGTCACCTTCCGGATGTCGGTCTGCCCGCCGACTCGCTGGCCCAGGTGCGTGTCCGCCCGCATCGGCTGCCCCGCGCGGTCGGTTAGCTCGAGGGCGATGGTCGAGAGCACGTCATACAGGGGGGCGAGGCTGATGGCCGGAATGTCGGGGTCGTGTAGGACGGAGAAGTTCTTGGCGTGCGCATCGGCGTTGCCGACGGCCATGTTGAACGTCGTGCGGCGCAGCAGGCTGGTGACGTCGCGGGGATCGCCGAAGTTCCTGATGACGTCGGCGAGGTCGCGCAGTGCCGGGCCGCCTTGTTCCTCGTACTTCAACCCGGGAGGCGTAGCGGTGGCCTGGCAGCCGTCTTCCTGGTGTACCCGGACCGGAATATTCCCGGCGGGTGCGTCCTGGCGGTCATAGCGCTTGACCGCCAGGACGGGCAGGCTGGCGACGTCGAGCAGTTCCGCCTCGGGCACTGGCAGGCCGCAGGCGACGGCGAGCCGAAGGCACGTCGCCTCGTTGGCGGCCATCGGGTGCGGGCCGTCGGGCTTGAGGATCCACGTCGAGGGGGCGTCCCCGTACGGGAGCTGCCAGGTGCCGTCGTCGGCCCGACCCAGCAGCGCCTTGCGCTGATAGCCGGGCAGCGACGGGCGGAAGCCGCGCTCCGGCGCGGCGCCCAGGGGGGCGACGTCGAGCGCGTTGATCACCCGCAGCAGGTCGCTGAGCGTCATCGGGAAGTATCCGCTGTCGCCGTTCCCGCCTGGCCGGTCCCCGTCGGGGAGCACCATGATCGCCCCCGCGCAGTCGCGGCCGAAGGCCGCCAGGATGCCGTAGGTGTCGACCGGGCGGACCCCGGCCAGGACCGCCATCCGCTCGAGAGCGGGACCCTCGGGCAGCATGTTCTCGAAGAAGTCGAGGCCGCGCAGGTCCCGCGGGCCGGTCGGGGCGCCGATCGGCAGCCCCACGGACAGAACAGGGCTGCCGTGCCCCCACCGCTCGATTCCCTCGGGGCGCCATTCCAGCCGGATCCGGAATTCAGGCCCCCGGATCAGTACCGCGACCGGCGTGTCATAGAGCCACGCCACAAGCCGGTCAGCCACGGGCCTCCTTCCGGCGGACGATGACCTCACAGCCGACGAAGCGCAGCAGCCGCAGCGCGTGGGTCAGCGAACTACCGAACTTGCCCCCTTCCAGCGACGACAGGTACGGCTGCCCGATACCCATGGCCTCGGCGGCGTCCGCCTGTGTCACCCCGGCCGCGGTCCGGAAATGCTTAAGCGCCGCGCCCAGGTCCCGCGCCGTGATGACCTGGTACTCGTCGCCTCGTATTGCCATAGACCAATAATAGCACTCTATCGGTAAATGGTGATATCGCTCATGAGCGATAACCTGTCGATGCGGTGGTCCGCCCGGCGGCCACAAGCTGCTGGCCGTCCCGGACCGGGTCCCGGGGCCGTCAGCTGGCCTGGCCGTTGGCGAGGGTGTCGAAGGCCTGGTTGATGAGGTCGGGCAGTTCCGGGGTGCCGTTGTTCTGGACCCAGGTCAGGACGGCGGTGCTGGCCGCGGCGAGGCACGCCGCGGTGATGACCCTGGCCTGGAAGTCCGCGCGCGGGCCGAGCGCCTGCAGGATCGCCTCCTGGGTGGCCATCTGGCCGGCCCACAGCCGTTCCCGCAGCACGGGCGTGGACACGATGAGGGTGTTCTGGGCCAGCAGCGCGTCCCGGTCGCTGTCGTAGACCTGCTGCAGCCCGCCCAGCAGCGCCGCGCGGATCCGCCGGGGCAGGGGCCAGGTGGCCGGGGTCTGTTCGAGCAGGGCGGCGATCAGGGGGTCATAGCTGTCGGACAGGGCCACGTCTTCCTTGGCGGGGAAGTAGCGGAAGAACGTCATGTGCGAGACGCCCGCCGCGGCCGCGATCTGCTCGACGGTGGTGGCGTCGTACCCCTGTTCGCGGAACAGCCGCAGTGCACTGCCCCGGATCCGGTCACGCGTGGCGGCCTTCTTGCGCTGCCGCCAGTCCGGCTGGAGGTCGGTCACACATGTCATCGTCGCGCACCGGCGTCCGGGGCCGCCGCCGCGGGCGCCTGCGGCCGGGCGGCGCCGGCGGGGGCGGCGCGGCCGGGCAGGTACCGCAGGCTGGCCCGCGCCTGGCCGTCACCCTGGCCGTATCCGGTCTTCAGGGCGCGGCTGTGACAGCGTATTTCATCGTGTCGTAGGCGATGTCGCCCGCGACGGAGTCGTAGGTTCCGCTGGTGAGTCCGGCCGGTGTCACCAGCCGTCGAGGGAGAAAGCTGCTCCTCTCGTGATAGCGGCGAGCGCTGCAGCGGTGTAGGGCACGGTGTTCGCCGCCGGTCGGGCGGGATCGGCCCAGCGCAGCCCGGCGCACTTGTGCGGCTCCAGGTTGGCTGGCCCGCCCTGCCACCGGACGGCGGTGAAGAAGAAGCCGATGCGTGCCTGACCTTCGGGGCTGCGGTGATGAACGACGTGACTGAAGGCCAGGTCAGCAGGGTCGATCAGGATGCCTGTTTCCTCGCGCGCTTCGCGGATCGCTCCCTGGACCACAGATTCACCTGCCTCCAGGTGCCCGCTGGGCGAAGCGCGCGGGTTCCATGATTCCCGTGCCCTGTTTGACGGGAACCCGCATCATGACGAGCATGCCGAGCTGGGTGTAGCGCGGGTTACGGTTCCGGGATATTCGCTGCGGTCGTCGTGCCCGGGTGCGCGCTGGCGGGACCGTTGCTAGCTACTTGACGATGTGCGGCGGAGCGTTCGCCGCCGTGGGATCGGCCTCGCCGAAGAAGGCGAGAGGGTGGGGCAAGCCATCAAGACCCGGGTCGTGCCGTAGAGTCACCGGCCGTGACCAGAACCTGCGGAAATGGGAGTAGCGAAATGCGTGTGCCGTTGTCGGCGTGCGGGTCGCGCCGGGACGCCGGACCTCGGCCAGGCGGGTGGTTCCCGCTGGGGAAGTCGCCCGCGACGAAGGACTGCTGGGGGAGCGGACAGTGATGGACGCCGACGTCGTCATCGTGGGCGCCGGCCCGACCGGCCTGATGCTGGCCGCCGAGCTGCGCCTGGCCGGGGTGCGGGCGCTGGTGCTGGAGCGGAGGCAGCAGCTCCGGGAGATTCCGAGGGCCAACGGCTTCGGCGGGCAGATCGCGGAGCTGCTGCGCTACCGGGGCCTGCTGGACCGGGTTGTAGCAGCCGGGACCGGTGCCGTCCAGCGGGCTCCCTGGCTGCCGTTCGGCGAGGTGCACCTGGACTTCTCGCGTCTGGCGGATCCGCCGATGTGGGCGCTGGGTCTTCCGCAGCCGCGGCTGGAGCGCGTGCTGGGTGAGCACGCCGCCGTGCTCGGCGCCGAGGTTCGCCGCGGCCACGAGGTCGTCGCGGTCAGCCAGGACGACGCCGCGGCAGCCGCCGACGTGCGCGGCCCGGACGGGATCTACCGGGTCAGCGCCCGCTACCTGGTGGGCTGCGACGGGGCGCGCAGCCGGGTCCGCGACCTGGCCGGCATCGCGTTCCCCGGCACCACCTATCCGGAGGTCCACCGGTTGGGCCAGGGCACCCTGGCCGGTGATGTGACGGTGCTCGGCAACGGTGACATCGACGTTCCCGGGCTGGGCACGGTCCGCCGCGGCTTCACCCGGACCAGCCGCGGCGTGTTCGCGTTCGGGGTGACCGCCGGGCGCGTGATGATCCAGACCACCGAGGACGAGACCACCGCGGTCGATGACGACGCGCCGATGAGCCTGGCTGAGTTCCAGGGCAGTATCCGCCGGGTGCTCGGGGCGGAGCTTCCGCTGGCCGAGGTGACCCGGCTATCACGCTACGGGTTCGAGGCGCGGCAGGCGGAGCGTTACCGTGACGGGCGGATCCTGGTCGCTGGCGATGCGGCGCACCAGTTCCCGGCCACCGGGATCGGCATCAACACCGGTATGATGGACGCGGTCAACCTGGCCTGGAAGCTGGCCGCCGGCGTCCACGGCTGGGCGCCGCCGGGCCTGCTCGGCACTTACCACGACGAGCGCCACTTCGCCGGGGCGCGCGGGATGCTGCAGACCCAGGCGCAGGTGGCGCTGCGGCGCGGGCAGGACCCGGCCGCCGACGCGCTGCGGCAGCTCTTCCTGGAGCTGATGGCCTATGAGCAGCCGCTGCGTCACGTCGGGGAGCTGATAGCCGGCTCGGACTTCCGCTATCCGCTGCCCAACCCCGGCAGCCACCCCCTGGCCGGCGCGTTCGCCCCCGACCTGCTCCTGCGCACCGAGGACGGGAGCGCCACCAGCGTCGCGGAGCTCATGCGCGCCGCGCGGCCGGTCTTCCTCGACCTGGCCGGCCGCACCGACCTGCTCGAAGCCGCCCGCACCTGGGAGGGCCGCGTCGATATCCGTACCGCCATGACCGTTGACCGGCCCGCCGACGCCCTGCTGATCCGACCGGACGCCTACATTGCCTGGGCCGCGACGGCCGGCGAGCCCGCCGATTCCGGCGTGCCGGCGCTGCGAGAAGCGCTCTCCCGCTGGTTCGGCGCACCCCTGGACACGGCAGTGCCCGTCGTCGGCCGGCTCTCCTGACCGGCCGGCATCGCCAGCAGGAATGCGCGTCGTGTCGGCTGCAGGCACCCGGGCCGCTAGGTTCCGCATTCCCCGGCGCGGGACGCTTCGGTGCCACCGTGAGCAGGAGAATCTGCCGGGACAGCGTCCAGCACCGGAGGAAAGCCATGTGGGATCAGGTCGACGGTCCGCATGGACCAGATCGGCGGTGCGAAGTTCACCGAGCCGCCGCTGCCCGTCGTCGAGATCCGGTCGCCCGCCACACCTGCCAAGCGCATGGTATCTTTGATGGCATGCGCTCTACCATAGACAAGGCAGGGCGGTTGGTTATACCCAAGACGCTGCGGGACAGCCTCGGCCTAGTGCCCGGCGAGGTTGAGGTAACCCCGGATGGAGCCGGCCTGCATATCGAGCCGCTCGCCGACGACCGCCTAGAGGACGAAGACGGCCTGCTCGTCATCCCGGCCGTCGACGTCACCGTCAGCGACGACCTCGTCCGGACGCTGCGCGATGCCGACCAGCGATAGCAGGCCGCAGCTCCTGATCGACACCAGCGTCGCCGTCGCCCTCGCGGTCGCCGGGCACGAGCACCATCAGGCCACCAGGACGGCCATCGGCGACCGGAGCTGCGGGCTCAGCGGCCACGCGGCCTTCGAGACCTTCTCCGTGCTGACCCGGCTGCCGGGGCCCAACCGCCGGACCCCCGCCGCCGTGGCACGGCTGCTCGCACACAACTTCCCCGGTTCGCGGTTCCTCAGCGCCCAGGACGCACAACGGCTCCATGCCAGGCTGGCACCGCTCGGCATCGCCGGCGGCGCCGTTTACGATGCCCTCGTCGCCGCCACGGCAGCCGAACACGGGATCACGCTTGCCACCCGCGATCGCCGGGCCGCCGAGACCTACCGCGCCCTCGACATTGACTTCGAACTGATTGATTGACCTGGCCGTACCCAGTTCTCCAAGGTACGTTCCCACACGTCAACGCCTAGAGAAAGTCTTCGTCGCTTGACCGGGGCAGCAACTACGCGGGAACTGGCCACAGCTGAGCTGGATTGCTGAAACCGGACGCTGCTTCGGTAGGCGGCTGCCTGGCCAGCGCTAAGCTCAGCCCCGTTCCGATGACGGACGGGAGGAGTGGTTCTCCACATGGGCACATTGCAATACAGGCAGGTGCGGCCCGCGGTCGCGCAGTCGGACCTGACCACGATCGGGCCGTACATGTTCTGGCTGATGTTCCGCAACATCGCCTCGGAACCTGTGGGAGGAGGAGTACGGCGCCTCGTTCTTCGCCCGCTCGGTCCAGCTGCAGTGCTTTCAGGCCATCACGGCCAACACCGCCGGCATCAACGTGCCGGTCTGGCTGAGCCCCGCCATACCGTGGCTGCAGAACGCCCTGGCCAGCCACTGGAACGGCCAGTGCTACCAGTCCATGCTGCCGGTCCCGGCCGACTACCGGGCTCCCTATGACCCGAACATCGACATCGTCATGGCGGCCATCTACGGCGCCATCGCGGTCACCGACACCAAGCTCCTGGCCACCGCCGCCCAGTTGCGCAGCCAGTGGGCCGACCCGGGCTCGACGTACTTCTACCCGATCAACGGCGCCGATCAGCAACGCGGTATCGGTCCCCTGCTCGGCCGCTACCCGGGGGACGTGTACGACGGCGACACCGACGCGCAGGTCGGCGATCACCCCTGGGCGGTGTCCACGGCCAGCTTCGCCGAGCTGTACTACCGGCTGGCCGGGCAGGTCACCACCGCCGGAACGGTTCCGCTCGACAGCCTCTCAGCCGGCTTCTTCAGCCAGGTCGCGGTGGCCGCGTCGACCACGCCAGCCGCGGCCGCGGCGGCGCTGCAAGCCGCCGGCGACCAGATGCTGCAGGCGGTCATCTTCCACAGCGACAACCTCGAGCTCAGCGAGCAGTTCGACGCCGCCACCGGATACGAGAAGAGCGTCAGCAACCTGTCCTGGAGCTACGCCTCATTCCTGTCCGCCGTCCGCGCCAGGACCGCTCTCTGAGCGGTCGTCGCTGATGAGCGGGGCGAGGCCGCTGATGATGGTCTGCAGGCCGAAGTCATAGGCGTACTGGGGGCTGTAGGCAGCTCGATGGGCGGTGCCTGCGGCGGTTCCGACGCGGACAGCCAGCGGGTAGGCGGCCGGGTCGAGGACTTTGCGCAGCAGGGGCGCATGGGCTGCCCACCATTGTTCGTCGTCCATGGCGAACTCGCCGCGTTCGGCCTGGGCGCTGGCGGCGGCCTGCGCCCAGGCTTGCACGAAGGTGAGCAGGTGGGTGAGGGCGGCGTCCATCTGGATGTCATCGAGGCCCAGCCCGTCGAACCCGGCCAGTTCGTGCTCGTATTTGGCCATCAGGCCGGGGCCGAGCGGTGGCCGGGTGGTGGAGATGGCCGCGGCCCAGGGGTGGGCCTGGAACAGGGCCCGGTTCTCGGCGGCGATCGCGGTGACCCGCTGCCGCCACGGCCGCCCAGTGGTATCGGCGCGCGGCATCTCCTGGTAGGCGGCGTCGAGCATCAGGTCCAGCAGTTCGGCCTTGCCAGGCATGTAGGTGTAGAGGGTCATCGGTACGACGCCGAGACGGCTGGCGACCCGGCGCATCGTCACCGCGTCCAGGCCCTCGGCGTCGGCCAGGGCCGTAGCCGCGGCGATGACCTGGTCGACGGTCAGGCCCTGCCGGGGGCCGTGCCGGGGCCCCGCCGCCGGGTCACGCCACAGCAGCTGCAGAGTGCGGGCCGGGTCGCCGCCACCGGTGCGCGCAGACGGAATCGGGACCACCTCCAGGCCGTTATACGATGTACTCTGTACACAGTACAGCGTCTCTGTCTCGTCAGCTCCCGGGAGTGCCGATGAAGATCAACGCCTCAGCGGTATCACTAAACGTTGACGACGTTGCCGCCTCCGCGCGGTTCCTGACCGGGCACTTCGGGTTCACCGAGGAAATGTCGGCGGACGGCTTCGTCTCGCTGGCCCGCCCGGACACCGGCATGAACGTGGTGTTCTTGCGCCGCGGTATGGACATGCTGCCCGAAGACCAGCGCCATGATCACGCCGGCGGGCTCATCCTCGCCTTCGAAGTGGACAACCTGGAGGCCGAAATGGCCCGGCTGCAGGCCGAAGGCGTTACCGTCACGATGCCATTGAGGTCCGAGGAGTGGGGCGAACGCGCGTTTCAGGTACGCGACCCCAACGGCGTCATCATCGAGCTCCTGGACTGGAACGCAGGCGCAGGCGGGTGACACATCCGGAGTAGTCGGCGCTGGGGGTGGCGTCAGCCCGAGCCGCCGCCGAAGCTGATCTCATTGCCGTCCGCGTCCTGGTAGATCACCTTGGTCACGCCCTTGGCGGGCATCTCGCGTCTGGCAGGCTCGACGCCCCGTCGGGCGATGCTGGCGACCCGCTCGTCGAGGTCGTTGACGAACGACAAGACCAGAGCGTTCCCCGCCCGTCCGGGATTCTGCACGATATAGATGTACCGGTGCTCGGCCACCTCCCATACCGCCTCGGTGTCGTTCGGCAGAAACGAGGGCCGCCCGCCAAAGAACCGCTCGTACCATGGCAACGCCGCGGCGTAGTCGGTGACAGGGATGCCGGCGAACAGATCCAGTGCCATCTCGTCCTCCAGATGTCGTTGCTTGTGCCGCTGGTACTGACCTCGGCAGGATCGTGAATTCATCGTTGCGCCGCGCGCCTGTCCCCGACGCCGGCAACCAGGCCGCCTGAGACCGGACAGCTGCTGGACTACCTTCTTTCCATGACAATCGCGCGATTCAAGGACCTGTGCCTGGACGCGGAGGACCCGGGGAGGCTCGGTGTGTTCTGGGCGGCCGTGCTTGGCCGCGGACTTTGACCCGGTCCCCGAGCCCAAGGCCGTGAAGAACCGCATCCACTGGGACGTCACGGTGCACGCAGTGGCGCCGCTGGTTGAGGTCGGGACCACAGTGCTGCGCGAGCCGGGCGGCGACATCCGCTGGCACGTGCTGGCGGACCCGGATGGAAACGAGTTCTGCGCGTTCACGCAGTCACGACCGCATCCGGCCCAGCGCCGGGTGCCGCGGAACTCCCAACCGCGCAACTGCGGCCGCTGTCTACAGGGACGGAACTTCCACGCGGTGTTGGGTGGACAGCATGTGGCGTTCGGCGCGTTTCCCCGCGATGCCGGCGGCGGCAGGCATCTTGCTGGCGGTGACGGCATGCTCAGCCGCGGCCACCAGTTCGCCGCCGGCCCCCTCCGCGACGCAGTCACCGCATCAGGCGCAGGCGCGGGTCGCAACCGCGCCCGCATTCACGGCCCTGGCCTTCCCGACCCGGCCAGCTGGCTGGCTGCTCGGGGCGGCCGGTACCAGCCCGAGCCGGGCCGAGGTGTGGCATACCGCCACGGCCGGCGCCACATGGCAGGCGCAATGGGAGGGTTCAGGAGCGCCGCTGTCGATCAGCGCCCCCGACCCGGGACACGCATGGGCTCTGATCACCTGCCCGGCCAGCACGGGCAAACCATCGTGCGGCCGGGAACTGATCGGCACCGCCGACGGCGGCCGGAACTGGCGGCGGGTCGCCACGCTGCCAGCCGCCGTGAACGAGATTCAATTCGTGTCCGCCGACCTCGGCATCGCCATCGAGGACAGCTGCGCAGCTGACGACTCACTGACCAAGTGCCCGGGGGACGTGCTGATCAGCCACGACGGCGGCGCGACCTGGGTGTCCACGCTGAGCAGCGCCAACCCGGTCTTCGCCACCGCCAGCCCCGCGGGACAACTCTGGGCGGCGCAGATCCATCCGGGACTCGGGCTCAAGGGCGGACCGCAAGGACCCAACGTCACGTTCCTGACCAGCGTGAACGGCGGCCGTAGCTGGCAGCGGCTCGGGCAGCTGGCCGGCATCGGCCCGCTGACCGCGCGCACGCAGGTCACGCTCGCCGCCACCGCCGAAGGACTGGCCTGGGCGACTGTCTTCGACATGAACAGCTGCGCCATGCACGGCTGCGGCGTGGCGGATCTGTTCCACACCGGTGACGGTGGCACGTCCTGGATGCAAGACTCCCTGGTGAACGCCCTGCAGAGCGGCGGATGCGCCAGCAACAGCATGATCTTGTCTGTCGCCCCGGACCGGTCTGCGTGGGCCGCGACAGGGAAGAACGGGGGCGCTTGCTCAACCCCGTTCGGGCTGATGTTCCGGAACAGCGTGGCGGCGTGGCGGCAGCTTCAGCCCTGGCAGCTGGCGGGCATCGGCGCCCTGGCGGCGGTCAGCCACGACGTGGCCTACGCGCTCAGCGACCAGGGCGTGCTGGCCCGCACGGACGACGGTGGCCAGCAGTGGACCCAGCTGCTACCCGCGGCCGCACCGACCGGTCAGCTGGCCGCAGTCAGCGCGATGACCGCGTTCGGCGCGCAGGATGCAGTCGACGCGGGCGCGGTGCTGCGTTCCGGCAATGGCGGGCGGAGCTGGGACGTCATCGCGCAGCTCCCCGGCGTGCTCACCCAGCTGGACTTCCCGTCCGCCGATGACGGCGTGGCCGTCACCTTCCAGAGCCCCGGCACATGGCAGCTGTGGCGCAGCCGCGACGGCGGTGTGACCTGGGTGCGGTCGGGCCGCCTGCCGACCACGAGCGGCGCGAGCATCTTCGGGCCGTGGATATCCGCGGACGGGCACGGCCTGCTGCTGACCGTGACCGGGAACATTGCCTGGGAGCGGGACAGCGGCGGAACCGCCCCGGTGCGGGAATGGACCACCAGCAACTGGGGTGCTAGCTGGACGCGAGGTGGCCTGCTGCCGACTGGCACCATCGCGGGACCCGCGAGCTTCGCCTGGCAGGGGCCCGGCGGCTGGACGGGCTGGCTGATCATCTTCACCGCAAGCGGGCGCCAGCAGATCGCGACCGCCAGCGGGCGGTTGCTGGCCGTCTCGCCTACCACAGGGAACGTCCAGCTCATAGGCAGCGGGACCGGCTTCGCGTGGGCACCGGAGTACGGGCAAGCCGCCGTGTCCGTCATAGAGCTTTACCGCACGACGGACAACGGGCAGACCTGGCAGCATTACCAGGTCCGGCTGCCTTCCGCGGAAGAGGCGAGCACCCCCGCGCTGCTCGCCTTCAGCGACGCGAGCCATGCCTGGCTGGTCGAGGGCAGCGCCACCTGGCACACCTCCGACGGCGGCCGCACCTGGCAGAACGCCTGAGCACACAACGAGCGGGCGGGCCGACGTGAGGGTAGTCACCGCCGAGCTCCTTGTTGAGTCAAAGCTGTGGGGACTGGGATGGGTGAGGTTGGGCCTGCCTCCGAAGGCTCGATGGCTAGGTGGGGGAGACGTCGGTCGAGCCAGCGGGGCAGCCACCAGTTGGCGTTCCCGAATATGTGCATCGCCGCCGGGACCAGCACGGTGCGCAGGATGAATGCGTCCAGCGCGACCGCGGCGGCCAGCCCGATGCCGAACTCAGCGACGTCTCGCTGGCCCATGAACGAGAACGTCAGGAACACGCAGATCATGATCGTCGCCGCCGCGGTGATAACCCGCCCCGTTTCCATCTGCCCGGTGCGGACGGCTGCCGCGTTGCGGTGCGTGTGCACCCATTCCTCGTTCATCCGGCTGACCAGGAACACCTGATAGTCCATGGACAGGCCGAACAAGATGGCCAGCGTCACCACGGGCAGGAAGGCCTCGATCGGCCCGGCCCGGCCCAGGCCGAACGCGTCGGTCCCCCAGCCCCACTGGAAGAACGCGGTCAGCACCCCGAACGTGGCTGCCGCGGCGAGCAGGTTCATCACCGCCGCGGTCGCCGGGATGAGCAGGCTGCGGAACGCGACCACCAGCAGCAGGAAGCTCAGCCCGACGATAGCGAGGATGAACCACGGCATCTTCGCGCTCACCACGGCGGCGAAGTCGGCGAAGGTCGCGGTGACGCCGCCGACGTAGACCCGCAGCGTGGTGCCGCGCTCAGCATCCGGGATGACGCTGTTACGCAAAGTCGTGATGAGGTCCGACGTCGCCTTCGCCTCGGGCGAGGTGCCCGGGGTGACCTGAATGACCTCGGTGCCGTGTGCCGCGGCCAGCGGTTTCACGCTGGTCACGTTGGGTACTCCGGGCAGCTCGGCTTCCAGCGCCCTGAGCGCGGCCACGTCGGCCGGGTCGCTGGTCTGCGCGACCAGCTGCAGCGGGCCGTTGAAGCCCGGCCCGAAGCCGTCGGCCAGCAGGTCATAAGCCTGCCGGGTGGTACTCGACGACGGGTCGTTGCCCCGGTCGGACGTGCCCAGCCGGAGGCTCAGCACCGGGATGGCGAGTACCAGCATGACCACGGTCGCCGCCACGGCGAGGACGGCAGGCCTCCGTTCTACCGTCGCCGCCCAGCGGGCCCACAGCCCGGCCGGGCTGGCCGCCTGCGCGTGCATATGAAGCGTGCGGCGCTGCCGACGGCTCAGCACCCGCGCTCCGAAGACGCCGAGCAGGGCGGGCAGCAGGGTGACCGCCGCGAGCACGGTGAACACGACCGTCAGGGCCGAAGCGACCGCGAGGCCGCTCAGGAAGCCGATGCCCAGGATCAAGATGCCGAGCAAGGCGATGCACACCGTGCTGCCCGCGAACAGCACGGCCCGGCCGGAGGTGTCGATGGCCTTGACCGCTGCCTCCTCGGGGGTCAGGCTGGCCAGCATCCCGCGCCGGTGCCTGGTGACGATGAACAAGGCATAGTCGATGCCCACGCCGAGGCCGATCAGCGTGCCCAGGATCGGCGCGATGTCCACGACGTTGATCGCGTGGGTGAGCGGCGCGATCGCCATCAGGCCGCCGCCGACCCCGGCGACGGCGGTGACAATCGGCAGCACCATGGCCAGCAGCGAGCCGAAGGCGATGAACAGCACCGCCGCGGCCGCGAGCACGCCGATCGTGGCGCTGATCCCGAGCGGCGACTGCTCGATGTTCTCGATGGCCTGCCCGCCGAGCTGGACGTTGAGCCCGGGCTCGCGGGCGGACTCCGCGGCGTTGACGATCCGGTTGATGTCCGCCGTGGCCAGGTTGTCGGCCTGCTTGGCGAAGTCCACCGTGGCGTAGGCGATGCGGCCGTCTCGGCTGATCTGGGCCCTTCCGCGTGGCCCGTACGGGCTGGCCACGGCGGTGACCTCGCGCATCGTGGCCACGTTCCTGAGCACCTTGCTCATCCGGGCCATGACCGCCGGATCACGCACCGTGCCGTGGCTGACCTGCCAGACGATCGTGTCTGAGTCGCCGGCCTGGGCCGGGACGGCCTTGGCCAGCAACTGCTGCGCCGTGTTGGAATCGGTGCCGGGCAGCGAGAAGGAGTTGTTGTAGTCGCTCTTGACCGCCTGGGAGAGCGCGCCGAGGCCGACCAGGACGAGAACCCAGGCCGCGATGACCGCGAACCGGTGACGAAAACACCACCTAGCGAGGGCCGACACGCTTCTCCTCCTTCAGAGCCAGGGCGAACCGCAGGAGCAAGGTGCCGGTCGTGTGCGGGTCTTCCAGCATCGGGGTGTGTCCCACGCCCGGCAGCAGCTCGACGCGGGCGCCGGACACGTCGCGGTAGGTGGCGGCCGACGAGGAGCGCCATCGCTTGTCGTCGGTGCCGAAGATCACCAGCACCGGCAGGCCCAGCGCGGCTAGCCGGTCGGGAAGGCTCCGCTGCCTCAGGTAGTCCAGAGATCCGCGCGCCGTCCCCGCGACGGCCCGGTGGGTCATCCCCAAGGTGGCCTCGACGATAGCGTCGGGGATCTCGATGGGGCGGGTGAAGGCAGAGCTCAGGGCCTTCCGGATGACGGCCTCGGTTCGCAGGCGCCACAGCAGCCGCCCGGGGAACGGGGCCAGCAGGAGCCCGCTGAGCACGCCCTGGTCGATATAAGCCTCCGGGCTGGGACCGGTGTCGATGAGCGCCAGCGCCGCCACCGCGGCGGGCCGCTGTTCGGCCAGGGCCGTGGCCACGCTGCCCCCGGTGGAGTGCCCGATCACTGTCACGCGGCCCACGCCGAGCCGATCCAGCACGGCGCCGACCCGGCGCGCCTGGGCCGGGATGTCGTACCCGCCGTCCGGACTCGCTGACCTCCCGTGGCCGGCCAGGTCGACACGGATGACCCGGCGAGTGCCCGCCAGCTGCGGGATCACCGGGTCCCACCAGGCCGTGCAGGCCCCGGTGCCGTGGATCAGCAGTACGGCGGGCGCGTCCGGTTGGCCGTCCTCCACGACGTACAGGTCACCATCGTCGAACCGAACGAACCGGTCGCCAGCATCTGGCCCACCGGCCACGTGCTCTGCCATCGCGCATTCTCCTGTCATCCGTAGCTGACTGCGAGCATGCGCGAGCGCACCGCCGGATGTATTGGAGAAATGTTCCGCTCAGATTTTGGACGGGTGCTGCGGGGCGGCCCACGCGATGTCGTCGACCGCAAGCCAGGGCGCGGCCGCGACGGCCGTGGGCGTTACCCCGGCGAAGGCCATGACGTCACGGTGGAGGTGGGACTGGTCGGCGTAACCGCTGTCGGCCGCGACCAGGGCGGCGCTGTCACCCGCGGCCAGGCGGTGGGCCGCGTGGTCGAACCGGATGAGCTGGGCCGCGCGCTTGGGGGTGAGGCCGACCTGGGACCCGAACCGGGACCACAGGCGCTTGCGGCTCCATCCAGCCTCGGCCGCCACCTGCTCGACGCGGACCTGTCCTCGGCTGGTAACCATCTGCCGCCAGGCGAAGGCGACTTCCCGGTCGACCGTCCGGCCTGCCGGATGCCGGCGGACGAGCGTGGCTTCCGTGATCGCGAATCGCTCGTCCCAGGACCCGGCCGCCCGCAGTCGCTCCTGGGTCCGCGCCGCGTCGCGCCCCCAAAGGTCCTCGAGGGCGACCACCGTCCCGCCCAGCTCCGAAGAGGCGCCCAGCACCGCGTGCGCGACCAGCGGCGACAGCCGCACCTGCAGGCACTCGATGTGCTGGCCGTGTCCTCGAACCTGACCGGGCGCGAGGCCGGCGACGAGGCTGCCTCGCTGCTGCCGACCGTTGGCGTGATCGACGAGTACCCCGTCGCCGAGGTCGATGAACATCGTCACAGCCGGATACGGGACCACCTGGAGGTCGACGACGCTCCTTCGCCCGGTCGCTGAATCCAGCCATGGTGATCCCGGGCAGCCGAAGCGGCCGTGACGGGACCGCGATGTCCCACGCCGGCGTGGCGTCACCAACCGACGGTATCGAGCTTCGGGCCTGACGATTTCTCATCGTTGTGTCCGGTCAGGCGCGGTGGCACCGCACAGTCGCAGGGTGCTCTCCAGGAGCATGGTCGCCACCGCATTGGTGGTGAGGCGCCCGGCAGCGACTTGTCCGGCGGCGGTGTGGATGAGTCCGACGATGGCGGCGGCGAGCCAGTCGGCGTTCAGCGCGCGGTCGAAGTCGCCGGTCCGCTGGCCTCGCTGGATGAGCCGTTCGAGCATGGCGGTCGCGGCGTCATGCGGGTCAGGGCCGGAAGGCCGGGGGATCCGGATCATGGCCGGGTCGAGCAGGAGGGGGAAGCGGTCCAGGAGCTGCCAGCACATGTCGAGGAACTGGGCCAGCGCCTCGGCGGGCGGGGCGGTGTCGAGGCGGGCGGCGTCGATGACGGCGAGGGTTTCGGCTCCCGCGGCGTCGATGAGGGCGAGGATAAGGGCGTCGCGTGAGGGGAAATGGGCGTAGACGGTCTGGCGGGTCACGCCGGCCGCGGCGGCGATGTCCTCCATGCTGGCGTCGGGCCGGTCGCCGAGCACGATACGGGCCGCGCCGATGATGGCGTCGATGTTCCGCTGGGCGTCGGACCGGCGGCGTCGGACCGGCGCGGCGGACTCGAGCGTGTCAGGCATCAAGCCAAAGATACCTTGACAAGCTGTAAGAGTTAAACCTGGAACCGGACGCTGCTCCAGGCCGCTGCTTCGGGAGGCCGCTTCGTGTCCGTTTATGTTTTGTTCGGCGGGGAAGTGGTGCCTAGCTTTCAGGTGACGAGCACCGACGCCCGGCACGGGTTCCAGATCGTCACGGACTACATCACGGACCCGGCCACCGACAGCATCGTCATGCACAGCAGGCTGGCACCCCTTCCCGGGCACCTGTCCGGCTTCAGCAGCCTGAAGGTGTACGTCCGCTACAACCCGCACATCGACAACACCGGAGGCGGCGGATCCTCCAACGAGGGCGCCAACAACGCCGACGTCGACCCGGCCACGACCGCGCTGGTGGCCACCGACACCACGCCTGCGACCGGCCCGGGACCGTTCGCGGCGACTGTCTACGGGGCACTGGCCGCGAGCAAGCCGTTCCTCGCCGAATCCGCCGGGTTCGCCGGCACCCCCAGCGACGGCCTCAGCCAGCTCGACGCCAGCCACGCGCTGACCAGCCAGTACCAGTCGGCTGACGACGGCAACGTCGCGCTGACCGCGCTGGTCAACGCGGCGCCCGGGACGCCATTCACACTGGCCCTCGGTTTCGGGTCCACCGCCGTAAAGGCAATTAATTCGGCCGAACGGTCCAGCGTCCAGCCGTTCGGGAACACGCTCGAGCAATACCTCGCGGGATGGCGCCGTTACGACAGCACGCTGCGTCAGCCGCCGAACTCCCTGCCGGGACTGTCCGCCGCCGCGGACGCCGCGATGCGAGGCCAGTACTGGCTGTCTGCCAACGTGCTCAAGGCGGATGAGGACAAGACCTACCTGGGAGCCTTCGTCGCCTCGCCGACTGACCCCTGGGGCCAGTCGGTCCCGGCGACCACGACGCACCCGGGGTGGACCTACCGGGAGGTGTTCACCCGGGACAGCTACGAGACCTTCACCGGGTTGCTCGCCGACGGCGACCTGGCCAGCGCCCGAGCCATGGTGCAGTTCCTGTACGACAAGACCCAGCAGCCGGACGGCAGCTTCCCGCGTGACTCGCTGCTCAACGGGGCGATCCCCCCGGACACGTTCGGGCTGGTGGAGATCGACGAGGACGCCTACCCGCTGCTGATGGCCTGGGAAGCCGGGCTGGCCGGGAACGTGTCCTTCTACCAGGACCACATCCGCCCGGACGCCGATTTCATCGTCGACCACGGCCCGGCCTACGGCGCGGAACGCTGGGAGGAACACCCCGGCTTCTCCCCGGCTGACATCGCCGCCGAAATCGCCGGACTGGTCGCCGCGGCGCACCTGGCGCAGGCCGCCGGCGACCCGGCCCGGGCGCGCCTGTACCTGGCTACCGCCGACTACTACCAGCGCAATGTCGAACGGTGGACGGTGACCACCACCGGTCCTTACGCCTCCCGCTACTTCATCCGGCTGTCCCCGACCGGGAACCCCAACGTGACCGAGACCTACGACCTGGGCAACGGCAGCCTGAGCAACGTCGACCAGCGGGACGTGATCGACGCGAGCTTCCTCGAGCTGACCCGGCTGGGCGAGCTTGCTCCCGATGACCCCGCGGTGCGGGAGTCGCTGCCGGTGGTCGACTCGGTGCTGGAAAGCCAGACCGCCTCCGGGCCGGGGTGGCACCGCTACGGCGTCAAGGCGGGTCAGCTCGGCCAGCCGGCCGGCAGCACCGACGGCTACGGCGACTGCTACGTCCCCGATCCGACGAGCTGCTCCCCGACCGGAGCGCCCTGGTTCCCCACCGGCACCGGATCCGGTCACCCGTGGCCGCTGCTGAGCGGCGAGCGCGCCGAGCAGGACCTGCAGGCCGGCGACGTCTCCGGCGCCGCCAGCCTGGCCGCGACCATGCAGCTGATGTCCTCCGGCCTCGGCCTGGTACCCGAACAGGCCTGGGAGGACCCCGACACGCCCGCGTCCCCGTACGGCAGCGACCCGAAGACCGCCTCGATCGGGTTCACCAACGGGAAGGCGGCGGGCTCGGCCGCCCCGCTCATCTGGGCCCAGGCGCAGTACCTGCGGCTCGTCCTCGACGTGCAGGCCGGGCACCTGCTCGACCAGCCAGCCATCACCCGGGACCGCTACGTCACCAGCGGCCCTCCGGCGACCGTGCCGCTGACCATCAGCGTCACGGCACCCGGCGCGGTGGCGACCCCGCCCAGCACGTCGACGGCTGCCCCGGGAATCACCGAGGACATCCTGGCCAGCCAGGAGCCCGGCCTGACCACCCAGCAGGCCCAGGCCACGGTCAGCGGGAAGACGGCCCCGGGTGCCACCGTCGACATCGCGGCCAGCCAGCCCGGCACCCCGGGCAACACGACCGTGATCGTCCAGGCCGTGGCCGGCTCCGACGGCAGCTTCCACGCCGTCGTCCCGACCCCGCCCGGCCAGAGCATCCTCACCGTGACCGTCACCGCCGGAGGCCACGCGACCGGCTGGACGCAGCAGACCATGACCGGCAACTAGCAACGCTCTACGAGCTCGCCGCCATCAGCGCCGCTGACTTCGCCTGAGCGCGCGCCAACGCAATGCCGCTTTGGGTGGCGTGCCGGGTTCGCGCCTGGAAGGCTCGCAGTGTGCCAGAAGAGCCAGTGACATTCGACGAACTCGAGCGGCTGCTGCTCCAGCTAATGGGCAGCTCGCCCGAGGCGCTGGAGCAGCAGATACTGAACCACATGAACCGGGAAACGTTCGTTGGCGGCAAGCGCGTCACGCGGCAAGAACTGCCCGAACTGCCGGAGGATGCCGTCACCACCGTCCACCGGGTCAAGGTGAGCCTCTACGGCGCGAAGCCGCCGGTCTGGCGGCGGCTCGAGATTCCCAGCGCGATGCCGCTGAACCTCGTACACGCCGTCCTGCAGGTCGCCTTCGACTGGCACGACTATCACCTGCATGCCTTCGAGACCGAATGCGGTCAGTTCGGCTCGCCGGACCAACTTGACGACTGGGCGGAACGGCAGGATGAGGCCACCGCCACGCTCGCGCAGGTGGCCGGGGCTGAGCGGGCGAAGGTGGTGTACAGCTACGACTTCGGCGACGACTGGAGGCACGACATCGTGGTGGAGAGGATCATCCCGGCCGAGCCGGGAGTGGCCTACCCGCGGTGCACCGGCGGGCGCCGGGATGGGCCGCCTGAAGATTGCGGCGGGATCTGGGTCTTCAATGAGCAATTTGCCGAATTCGGCGACTTGTTTACTGTCGGTGAGCTGAACAAGCGGCTGGCCGACCTGGCCACGGTCTTGATCCCGGCCCGCTGAGCCAGGCGGCGCCGGCCTCAATCCACCAGGTCGGCGGCACTTTCCGGGCCGAACGCCGCGCCAGCACGAATCGATAAGACTGCCTCCGGGCCACACACTGACCCGCCGTCCAGGTGGCCGCCGGACGCGCCGCGCCGGGGTTCTGGGCCTCGGTGGGCCTGGTGATATCTTGATAGCACCATGCCGATGAAACCGGAAAGCACCAAGAACCTTCTGCTGCGCCTCGACCCTGAGCTGGCCGGGCGCCTGCAGACCGTCGCCGACGTCGAGGGCCGCCCGGTCTCCGACGTCGTGCGCGAGGCCATCGCCACGCTGGTCGAGCAGCGCCGCGGCGACGAGCGGTTCCGGCGGCTGCTGGAGGACAACCTCGCCCGCCACCGGCAGGCACTCGATCTGCTCAGGGACGACCAGCCGTGATCGCGCTGGAGGTCGCCGACCTGGTCCTCATCGCCAGCCGCACGCTCGGCCTGGACACCGGGCAGGTACTTGACCTGCTTGACCCTGCCGCCGCCGGGCACGCCCTGGCCCGGGCGCGGCCAGGCAGCGAACCCGCCGACCCGGGCACCTGCGCCGCCGTGCTGCTGCACGCGCTGGTGCGGCAGCGGCCGCTGCGCCGCGGCAACCAGCAGGTGGCGCTGGCGGCCATGCTGCAGTTCCTGGCCCTCAATGACTGGGACATGAACCCGGACCCGGCCGAGGACGTCGCGGCCATGGTCACCCAGCTTGCGGCCGGCACGCTCGACATCAAGGACGTCGCGGACTGGCTGGCGCCCCGGCTGCGGCCCGGCGGCCGTGCCGCGACCCGAGTAAAGGAGGCACCGATGCGGCCAAGACCAGCGCTGCCGCTGATCGGGAGAATCAAGGAGGCCACGATGCGGACCCGGCCCAAGGACATGTTCACGCGGTTCACCGACCGCGCCAGGCGAGTCGTCGTCCTGGCGCAGGAGGAGGCCAGGGAACTCGGTCACGGTTCCGTCGGTACCGAGCATCTCCTGCTCGGCCTGCTCGCCGAGGGAGAGGGCGTCGCCGCCTTGGCGCTGGAGTCGCTGGGCATCTCCCTGGAGGAAGCCCGGGACCGGGTCGAGGAGATCGTCGGCCGCGGCCAGGGCACGCCCGCGGGCCGCATCCCGTTCACGCCGCCGGCCAAGCAGGTGCTGGCGCGGTCGCTGCAGGAGGCGCTGCAGCTCGGGCACACCTACATCGGCACCGAGCATCTTCTGCTGAGCCTGCTCGCCGAGGACGGCGGCATCGCTGCTCAGGTGCTGGCTGGCCGGGGCGCCGGCTATGACCTGGCCCGGGAACGGGTGGTGGCTTTGCTGACAGGCCGGTATGAGCAGGCAGATCCGAAGACGCGGCTGGTCCGCCTGCCCGTCCCGGCCGGCCTTGCGAACGTCACCGAGCAGCTCCGCCAGGTACAGCGGCAGAAGACGGCCGCGTTCGAGACGGGTGACCACGAGGGCGCGGCGGCGCTGCGCGGACGGGAAAGGCAGCTGCGCGCCGAGAAACTGCGGCTGGAGCAGGAGTGGGCAGCCGGGGTAGACGTCCGGGCCGTTATCGCGGAGAACCAGCGGGTGCACCGTGAGCTCGATCGCCTCCGCAGCCTGCTCCGCCAGCACGGCATCGAGCCGGACGGTGGCACCGCGCAAACCGCCTGAGACCCGGTCCAGCCCAATCGGCCGCGCGTTCCGTGGAAAGCGATCCCTGCCGGGAGAAGAGCATATCGCCCTCGGATAGGCGGCGATCCGCTCGGCTAGTCCGGAGAAAGTCGTAGATGCAGCCGAGGTTCACCTCGT
Organism: uncultured Actinomycetes bacterium; assembly: GCA_963742795.1. GTDB lineage: Bacteria > Actinomycetota > Actinomycetes > Streptosporangiales > Streptosporangiaceae > Palsa-504. Next base: position 65,715 of record CAVUNL010000006.1, on the reverse strand, counting down.
AGCTAGCGCGGGCGTACCCGTAGCCGGTCTCCGGGCGGACCAGGATCGTGTCGCGGATCAGGCGGTCTGTCATGTCCACGCCCCACCCAGCTCGGGCAGGCCGTCGAGCAGGCCCGCGCGGTCGCGGACGGTAAGGACGTGTTGCTGGCCGGTGGCGTCAGCATTGCCCAGCAGGCGCTGGGTGCCGAGCTGGTCGACGAGGTGGTGCTGCACGTCGTGCCGAAGCTGGTCGGCAGGGGCGTGCGGCTGTTCGGTCCGGCCCAGGTGGATCTGCGTCACATCAAAACTATCCATGGCGAGGGAGCGGTCCACCTCCGCTACGAAACCGCGTGAAGCGGCCCTAGCTCATTACGGACACGGCTTGGAACTCTGCGAGTCGGCCCAGTTTCGGCTCGCGGAGCGGAGTCCAGAGCTGTCACCACGGTTCGTTCGGCATGAATACACCAGCGGAAATGGGCGCGGCCGGATCGCAGGGCAGGCGACCCAGCGGGGCGGTCCCCACCCTCGGTTCCACTGAGCGCTTCACGGGCGGCAAAGCGCGCGTTTCCGCGGAAACGGCTTGTGACAGTCTGCACAAAGCGCTTCCGCGAAGACGTCGACCTGGTGGCAGCAAGCGAGCTGAAGCCCGCCGTTCGCGCACGTGCCGAACGTGACCTGGTGGCCCTGTGACCTGGACAGCCGCGAGCCCGTCAGCCGGGCAGCCCCGCATGGTCGAATCGGTCCAGCAGGCTGGGTTTGCGTTGGTGCTGGGCGCGCAACTCCAGGAACCGCTTCCTGAACGCAGCCGGATCTTCCTGCCGGTCAGCGAGCGCCTGCAGGTCCCGCAGCAGCGACACGGCCAGGTCGTAGTCGCGCGGCCGCTTGGTCTGGATCAGCTCCGCAACCTTCTCCCAGGCCGCCTCCGTCTGGGTAGCGAGCTGGTCGAGGTGCTTGGCGTGGGCGGCAGCCTGAGCCGCCGCGCTGCGGGCCTCTGCCTGGCGCCGGCTCCGTTCCGCGGCCTTCGCCCGCGCAGCCTTGCGCTTGCCGGCGGCCTGCCACAGCTCAGCGGCCGTTCGGGCCGGTGCCGCCGGCGGCGAACTGCTGGCCGTTCGGAAGCGGCGCAGCAGCAGCGCCTGCACCTGCGCGCCCTCCCCGGCCGCAACCTGCGCCAGCAGCGCGTCCTTCTGCTCCGCCGGGAGGGAGGTGATCCACCTGGCCATCCCTTCTGGCTCCTGAATCGAAGGGCTTGAAGCCGCCGCAACGGCGATGAGGTCCTCGTCGATCTCGAAGAAGTCGACGACCGCCTGAAGCGATGCGCTCAGGTGCTCTAGACCGGCCGGCACTGGCGGCTCGGTGTCCTCGTCGTCCACCTCATCGGACTGAAGGGCCAGCAGCCAGGCCAGGTACAGCAGCCGAAGATCCCCGGCGGCGAGCTCAGCACGGGCCTGGACCATCGCCGCGAGCTGGCCGCCCGGCTCGTCCCAGTAGTCGTCCGGCTCCCGGTCGACGTACAAGCTGAGAATCAGGTGGCTGCCGGTCTCGATGAGCGATGCGGTGTCCGTATAGCAGTACCGCTCGGCGGTCTTTGAACCCAGCGCCCCGCGTGGCAAGCGGAACATCAGCCGCCGCGTCCCCCAGTTCGCCAGGTACAAGAACGCGTCGAAGTACCGCTCGATCATCTTCCGCGGGTCGCCCTTGAGGTCGCCCCACTGGTATTCTGTGACTGAGCAGCGAGTTTGGCATTTGGGCACCGAGTTTGGCACTCGCCTGCCGACATGTCAGCGTGGCTGTGACTGTGCTCGGCATATGGCCCTGTGATTGATATCTGGCCTCTCCGTGCTCCCCGGCTCTGCCGCCGTGAGCCGGACCACGATAGCTGCAACCTGCTCACGATGGCCGGCATCAGATCGTGAGTGCCGCTTCCCGGGTGCTTGCTGGGGCGACCAGCCGCCGTGCCGGGCAATCAGTCAGGTTCGGCTTCCTGCTCCCCAGTAGAACGGCAACGGCCCGGCGGTGGGGGTGACCGTGATGCTCCAGCCGATTCGCTTCAGCTGCTCTTGGAGGCTGGCTGGCTGGTGGGGGACCTTCACGAGCCGGTAGGGGGTGCCGTCGTTCAGCTGCCGGCGGATGACCGGGGATGATGGTCCTTCCACGAGCTCGTCGGGGGTGCGGTAGGCGTCGTCGGCGAAGAACACCCGGCCGTGCGGCTTCAGGCAGTCAGCCACTAGTGACCAGAAGGACTCGAATCGTGCGGGCGGGACGTGGGAGAGCCAGAAGCCGAAGAACACGACGTCGTAGCGGCGGTCGGGCTCCCAGGCGAAGAGGTCGGCGTGGATGAAGCGCACTCGCTTACTGCCTGCCCGGGTCGCAGCGATGGCCAGCATTTCCGGGGACGCGTCCACGGCGGTGACATCTGTTGCGTGGCGGAGAAGCTGGCTGGTCCATGCTCCGCGCCCGCAGGCGAGCTCAAGCACGCTGCCGGCCGGGCGGAAGGCATCCAGCGCTGCGGTCAGCTCCTGGCCGCCCGGGAGGTCCAGGTAGTGGTCGTAATACTCGCCCGCGCTGGCCTGGTAGTAGGTGGCCTGCTCGTCGAGGACCGGGCCGAGTTCGTCACCGCCAGCTGATCTCACGCATCCGTCCTTCCTGCCGTGTCCCGCCGCCAGTCACACGATAGCCAGGCGCTGCGGGCAGTGGAATCGGCAGCAGGTTGCGCGAGAAGTTGCCCCAGATTGCAGGTAGCGAGATCCGCCGGTGGCGGCAAGCCCGATCCGCGAGAGCCCGGCGCCCGTGACGGGCCGTGTGGCAGTGCTGGCGCTGCCTTGTGGTCGATCTGCCTGGCGAGGTTGCCGGCGAAGACGTTGAGGATTTTCCTGAGGGCGGCGTAGTGCGGTTTTGCCGGGCTGGCGTTGTAGAAGTGCCACATGTTGTCGCGGCGCCGGTGCCAGGTGGGGTCCTCTGCTGACAGGCGGTTCTCGATGATCCGGGGTGCCAGGAGGTGCTCGCCCTGGGTGATGCGCGCCCAGACGGCCTCGGATGCGAACTGGCGCTTGCAGTCGCTGAGCTCGGGCTGGAACGGCCCTTTCGTCGGGGGAAGCTGGCTGATGATGTCCTGCCATGCCGCGGGGTCGATGCACCAGTCCTGGAGGGCGTCCCTGCGGTGCTTGTAGTTGATCAGGCCGGGGGTGGTGCTGAGCTGCCGGGCGAGCGCGTGCACCGCGAGGCGGAACTCTGCCGGGTCGTCGGCGAACGCTGCTGAGCCGGGGGATGCCTTGAGGTAGCGGTGGTCGATGCCGAGGAAGGCGGCGGCCTCGGCGAGCGAGCCGCCTGCGGACATCTGGACCAGGCGGAGGGCGGCGGCGCGGCGGAGCAGCCGGGTGTTCCCGCCGATGTGGCGGAAGTGCTCGTGGTACCAGTCGTCTTGCAGGTGCTCGGGGACGTGCTCGGGAGCGAAGCTGATCTGGGGGGCGGGTGCCCGGCGTCCGCGTGAGCGCCGGTCGGCGCGCTGGAAGCTGTTGATCAGGGGCTCGAGCGCGTCCCGGAATCCGCCGGAGCAGTCGTGCCCGGCGCGCTGGTAGCGGCGGATCCACCGGCCTCGCGGGGTTTTCCGGCTGGCGCCGTCCCGGGCCGGGGTCAGGAGCTCGCCGAGGACACGCAGGTCGCCGCCGTCGAGGATGCGGACGGCGGCGGTGATGAGGGCGGCGCCCGGGCGCGCGTCCAGCGGCGGGGTGTCGCAGAGCGTGTGCCGCCGGGGCGCGGTGCCGCTCGTGCTGGCGATGTACCGGTCGAGGCACTCGGCCATGCCGGGGCTGGTGATCAGGTTCCGGCTGTGCGGCCAGGCCCCGTTGATCAGGCTGCAGACAAGCCGGAGGTCAGCGAAGTACTGGGCGGGCGTGGCCGGCTGGCCGACGCTCATGACGGCGGCTGGCTCCCCGGGCCGCAGCAGCTGGAGCAGCCGGTCCTGCACGGCGAGCAGGTCATCGGGAGCCGGGAAATCTTCTCCGGCCGGGGCAGGAGCGTCGAGCCTGGCCCCGCAGGGGCGGGCGTGCCGGCCGGCGGCCTGCGGCTGCAGGGCCGCCCGGCACTGGGCGGGGTGCAGGCCGCCGTCGCAGGCGCGCGGGATCAGCCAGGCGGGCGCTCCGGGTGGCTGCGGACATGGCGTGGCTGCCGGCAGGACGGGCACAGGTGTTCCAGCAGCCGCCGGTGCGCCGGGCAGGCGAACACGACCGGCAGCCGCCATGCCTTCTGCCAGGCGCCGCCGTGCTGCTGCTGGATGTGGCTGCCGTCTCCGGCCAGGCACTGCGGGCAGTACCGGGTCGCAGAGGTGAACACCCACGGGCTGGCGAGCGACCGGGGACCCCACTGGTCGGCGGTGACCCGCGGTGCCGCCCACGGATACCGGCCGGACATGCTGCTCATGCACAGTTGCGGTTTCGGCTGCGGTGAGCCTGGTGACGCGGGCGAAGGCCCCGGCCGGCTGCCTCGTCCAGGTGCAGCATCAGGCTCCGGCGGGCCGGCTGGCGGCCGTCGCGGCTGGCGGTGAGGCCGGTGAGCTGCATGATACGGGCCGGGGCCAGCCCGAGCCGGTGCGCGAGCCGGAGCAGGTAGCCGGGCAGGGATTCATCCGGCAGCGGGTCCAGGCTGCGCGGAAGCGGGCTCAGCTGTCCGCCATCCGGCTGTTCCTCCAGGGTCATGCTCCGGTCCCGGCGGCCGGGCCGCGGTCATCGAAGACGGTGCTGCGCCCGCGCTTGCGCTTTGCTTGCTGGTTCCGCTGCCGCCTGGCGGGGCGGGGCCGGGCGGGATGGCGGGGATCTCGCCGGCCTCGGCGTCGCGGCCGCGTGATGTCGGGGAGGCTGAGCGACGACGTTGTCCAGGAGGGCCTGGTCGAGGCGTTCGGTCCCGGTGTCGATGGCCTCGCGGCAGCCGTCCTCGATCAGCCGCTCCAGCAGGCCGACGACGCCGTTGGTGCGGCGGTAGAGGTATTCGGGCATGGTGCCGCCGGTGAGCATGCCGGGGGCGGCGTCCATCAGCCGCAGCTGCTGCTCGATGCCGGCCAGGTGCCGGGTCCAGGCGGTGATCTGCGGCCGGGGTGTCGTAGCGGAACCGGTCCGAGCTCGACCAGGTCGAACCGCCGCTCGGTCTGGGTGGCCTCCAGCTCGTGGACGCCGGCGTGCCGGGACGGCGGGAAGAGCCACTGCCCGGTGCGCGGGTCGTGGCGGCCCTCGCGCAGCAGCCCGGAGCCGGGGATGTCCACGCCGATGAGCACGAGGGTGACGTGCATGCTCATGAACGCGCGGATCAGGTCCAGCACGTCCTGGTCATCGGCGCGGTGCATGCGCAGCCGGGTGATGTCGTCCAGCAGCAGCGCCTTGGTGCCGTGGTCGCGGATCGAGGCGGCGACCTGGCGGACCAGGTCGGGCAGGTCCATGTTCTTGGTGTCGGCGCCGTAGAACCCCAGGATCGCCTTGCAGGTGGTCTTGGGCTTGGCGGTGACCGGGGTCTGCACGTAGGCGACCGGGGCGTGCAGGTCCCGGGTCCCGGCCAGGGCTCGGGGTTGAGGTGGTGGTGCAGCTCCAGCCAGGCGTCCTCGAAGGCCGCGGCGACCTCGCAGGCGGTCTCGGTCTTGCCCTGGTAGCCGCCGCCGGTGATCATCACCCCGGCGCGGGTGGACGGCTTGTGCTTGAGCGCGTTGGACTCGATCCTGCCGCGCAGCACCCTGGTCACGGCCTGGCTCATCGGGGTCTGCTGCAGCGGAGGTTGGCGTGGGTGGCGGCCCGGTGCAGGTCATAGAGCATCCGCCGCCGCGGCGGCAGTCGCCCGCCAGGCGGCCCGGTCCAGCCGCGGGGCGGGCGTGAACGAGCCCCGGGCTGGCCCGCCACTGCTGCCAGCCGGCCAGGGTCTCGCGCGCCGGCGGCGGCCCGGGCAGGACGAACGGGACAGGACTGCCACCTGCGGTATCCGCCTCGCCGTTGCCGGGTGCGGGCCTCACGCCTGCTCCTGGCGCTGCGCCGGGCGCCGTGCGCTGGTCCGCCGTGGTCCTCGTCCGGGGATGCGCAGCATGCTGCCGCGGCGCAGGGCATCGCGCATCAGCGGGGCCGGCTCAGGCCTGGACGGGACCGCCGCTTCACGGCGGCGGCGCCGCTCGGCGTCCACCGCGTCGCGCGGCATCGCGGGCCCGGTCCCGCCACCGCATCGGCTACCACCGCCGCGTCCGCGCCGTCGTCCCTGTCCTGGCTGCGGGCTGTTGCGCCGGCTGCTCCGCGGCGGCGCGGGACGGTCGGCGGCGGCCTGTCGGCCTGGGCGGTCTCGCGGGCGTGCGCGGTGCGCTGCTGCCTGCTCATCTGGGTCGGCCACGCATCGACCGGGATCAGGCCGCCGACCAGGTCCAGCAGCAGCGGCAGCAGCTCGGCTCGGACCTGGGCTGCAGCCCGGCCGCGCGGGCGGCGCGCAGCAGGTCATCGGCGCGGATGTCGCTGAAGGACGGCACCTCGCCCTCGGGCGGCAGCCCGGTCCAGCGCAGCGTGTGCCAGTCGTGGGTGAGCGGGTCGCAGAAGAAGACGTAGCGCCGGTCGCGGGGCTCGCGGCGGATCTTCCACTTGCCCTTGGCCGCGCCGCCCTGGGCCGAGGGCCCGGACCGGTAGGGATCCAGTGCCGGGCCGTCGTACCACAGCCCGCGGATCTTCACCCCGCGGTGGCCGTGGATCTTCACCAGGTGCACCGGCAGCAGCTCGTAGTACAGCTCCGGGCCCGGGATCTGCAGCGCGAACCCGCCCTGGGACATCGCGGCGGCGAACAGCGTGTTGGGGCTGTGCCGGGTGCCCGGGTCCCACGCCGGGGCGTACTCGCCGAGCTCGCGGTTCTGCCAGATCTTCACGATCCAGGTCGCGATCAGGTGCTCGGCCTGGGCCAGGGTGAGCACCGCGTCGGCCTCGGGATCGGCGCCCCGGTCGGCGGTATCGATCCCGCGCCAGCCCAGCAGCATCTCCAGCAGCAGCGACTGGATCCCGGAAAATGCCCGCTCGACCGCCTGCTTGTCGGTCGGGCGCAGCACCCTGGCAGGCAGGATGTTCGCGCCGATGACGCGCTGCACCTCGATCAGATGGTGGTTCTTGTAGACCGACCCGTGGTCGGTGGTGACGGTCTCGGGGGCGAAGAACGGCAGGCCCGCGACCTTGTGCCCGGCGAAGGAGGCGACCAGGGACGCCGGGATGCCCGGGTAGGGCCACTCCATGTCCTGGCCCCAGTCCGCGCGCAGCGGCAGCGGCATCATCACATCGCGCAGCAGCATCGCCACGTCGACCGAGGTGTCGGAGACCAGGGTGAGCCGGAAGGCGACCAGCGAATGGGTGTAAACGATCCAGGGCCAGGGTCAGCGAGGCGGTCACCGGCTCGCCGAACACGTGCTCGCGGACCTTGACCCCCAGCGGGCTGGTGTCCAGCGCGACGACCTGCCCGGGCCGGTGGATCACCACGTGCTCGCCGGTGACCGGCAGCTTCGCCGCCGACCGGGCGTACCGCTGCCGGGCGCCGCCGGGACCGAACCATTCGGCCCAGGCCCGCCGCAGCGTCCAGTAGGACGGGACACGCTGCACCCGGGACCGAACCGTCTCCCGGACGTACTGGCGGATCAGCCGCTCCCTTGGTCGTCATCGAGACCCGCGACCGGTGCAGGCACTCCGCGTGCACCGCGTAGATGGCCTCCCGGACCTGCTCGGTGATCGAGTCGGGCCGCTCGCCTGCGCGGCGCAGCCAGTTCCCGTCGATGCACCCGGCGATCCCGTACCGGCGGCACTGCCCGGCCCACCGGACCAGGGTCCGCTCGCTGATCCGGGCCAGGCCCAGCATCGCGGCCGAATCGGCGCCCAGGCGCGGCCATCTCGGCGACCTTGGCCAGCCGCCGCTCGTGCAGCGTGGTGGCCGCCGGATCATAGCCCGGCCGCGGCTCACCGGGCAGGGCGTGCAGCGGGCTGCCGCTGCGGTAGCCGGTCTCTGCCTCCATCAGGTGCGCGTAGCGCATGGCGACCAGCTCCCGCTGCCGGGCGGTGAGATCCTCCAGCCCGGACGGCTGACGGCCCCGGCTGTGCGCCGGGCGCGCGGCGGCGGCCGGGGACGGCCGGCAGTCGCCGTGGTTGACCAGCGCCCGGACCGTGGTGGCCAGCTCCTGCCCGTCGTCGCGGCGCAGCAGCACCCGGCCCGTGTGCGGCTCGAACTCGTGCACCTGCCACTGGGTGCCCGCCAGCACCAGCCGGCTGCCCGCCGACAGCTCGACCGGCCCGCGCAGACCGTGCCGCTCATCGCCCGCCCCGTGTCCTGCCGCGCCAGACCAGGGTGCTGTCCCCGAACGGCACGGCCAGGTCGATGGCCAGGACCCGATGCCAGATCAGGTGAATCGCGAACGCGCGGGCGACCGCCGGGTAGCAGGTGGCCGCCACCAGGTCAGCGAACCGCACCGGGCCGCCGGCGGCCGCGGCGAGCAGCGCCCCGGTCAGGCCGAGCGGGTCGCTCAGCGGCCGCCGCTGCGCCGACAGCGTGTCCAGCGTGGTCATCACGTGCGGCTGCCAGCCGCCCACCACCCCATACCGCCACCCGCAGGCCAGCGCCGCCTCCGCCGAGGCGGCGAACTTGACCCGGTCGGCCGCCTCGATCCGGTCCGCGGGCCGCACATCCAGCAGCCACGTGCCCTCGCCGGTGACGGCCAGGAAATCGGGAGTGTGCTCCCGCGGCCCCGCCACCGACTCAAACCGCATCCGGTGCGGCTGCGACACCACCTCGCGCACGCCCAGGAAATCCAGGGCCAGCAGCAGCCGCTGCTCGGCATGGCTCTCGAACCCGTGCAGCCGCCCGGTGGCGGCCATGCTCTGCAAGCCCGGCCGGTGCCGCTGGCCAGTAGACCAGGTGAAATGCCGCACCGGCTCGCAGCCGGGCACCGGGAAGGCGCCCATGTCCGCCACCGGGCAGGTCACCTCCCGCCCGGCGACCTTCCATGTGGTCATCCACCGGCCGCTCCACCCGCCGGTCAGGACCAGCGCACGGCGATCGTCATCAGTCACCGCGCACATCGCGGCCAGGTCCGTCAGGCCGCAGCAATCCGACGCCATAGCCGCCCTGTATCCCGCCGCAGAGCCAGCCGTGCCGCCAGTGACCGCCCGCAGGCCAGCCGCCGCCGGCCTCACAGCCATGTGCAGCTTGCACGTCTAGAATATCAATCACAAGATGTTTAAGATATAGAACAATCGATGTACGCGCGCTACCGTTTCGAGGGTGCAGGACGTGAACGACGACAGCCGCGACGCCATCATCCGGCAGGCCCGCATCGCGCTCGGCAGCCGGCTACGCGAGATCCGGGAGAGCAGAGGCATGACCCAGACCGCCGTGGCCAGGCAGGCCGGGCTGAGCCGGTCGTTCTACGCCCAGGTCGAGCACGCCCGCCAGGCGATCTCAGTCGACCGCGCGTTCGCCATCGCCAACGTCCTCGGCGTCGAGATGACCGAGCTGTTCACCGCCTTCCCCGCAGTGCCGCACGCCCGGCCCTACTGACCGGACTCCCGGCACCGGCACGCTACCCGGACATCAGATCGCCAGCCGCGTCCGCGTCAGCCCCGCGCTCAAACCGGCTCAGCTGCCAACCACCGTGCCCAGCAAGTGCCAACCTTCATGCCCAGACACGCTCAAACCGTCAGTTCGCAGCCATCCGAAATGCCAAACTCGGCGCTCAGTCACAGCCAGGCCAGGTACAGCAGCCGAAGATCCCCGGCGGCGAGCTCAGCACGGGCCTGGACCATCGCCGCGAGCTGGCCGCCCGGCTCGTCCCAGTAGTCGTCCGGCTCCCGGTCGACGTACAAGCTGAGAATCAGGTGGCTGCCGGTCTCGATGAGCGACGCGGTGTCCGAATAGCAGTACCGCTCGGCGGTCTTTGAACCCAGCGCCCCGCGTGGCAAGCGGAACATCAGCCGCCGCGTCCCCCAGTTCGCCAGGTACAAGAACGCGTCGAAGTACCGCTCCATCATCTTCCGCGGATCGCCCTTGAGGTCGCCCCACTGGTATTCGTTGACGAACCTCGTGGCCGTGATCTCCGCCCGGGTCGAAATCGACCGCAGCTCGGCGCGCTGCTTGTCGGTCAGCGGCCGGTCGAGCGCGAGGAACTCGTAGTACTGGTACTCACTCATGAATGCCGCTTCCCATCCTCAGTTGTGCGACCCCGCCGCGGAGTTTAGCCACGCCGAGGGTTCAGGCGGGGCCGAGCACGCCGATCACCAGCAGCCGGGCGAACGTCTGCTCGACCTGGCTCTGCAGTCCCGCGTGGCGGTGCGGGCGGCCGGATCCAGCGCAGGCCGGCCGCGGCCAGCACCGCCGGCCTCGCGCCCAGCGTCCGGCGGGTCAGCGAGCGCAGGTGCGCGAGCAGGACCGGGTAGGAGAACGGCTTGGGCAGGTAGTCATCTGCCCCGCTGTCCAGGGCCTCGGCGGTGTCCCGCTCGTCCTCGACCACCAGCACGCGCATGATCTATGATCCCCCGGCTCGCCGGTGGCGCGCCGCAGCCAGTCCGATCGCCACGTGCGCGGTCAGCATACCGGGAACCCCACCAGGATCTCCGCGACGATCTCGGCGGTGTACCGCGCCAGCCGCGCGATACGGGTCCGGGCGGCGCGCCGGGCGTTCCCGGCGGTTGGGACGTCGCCCGCGGCCTGGCCGGCGGGCACCTCGTCGGGCGGCGCGTCACGAGTGGAGCTTTTCATGGTCTTCCTCCGGTGCCTTAGACGTGGTGGCCGCTGTGGAGCGCGCCTCCGTCGGCTGGGACCTCATGGCGCCAAGCTAGGAAACCGAACCTTTCCGCCCGCTTACAGCGCCGCGCGCTGTAGGTTCTCGTCGAGGGCGTCCTATTCGCAGAAAAGATGTCCTGGATTTGTCCTTTCGGACATTCGGGGTGAGAAGTCGCTGCTGCAGCCCGGGACCGGGCAGGTGCTCCTGATGCGCTGACCTCGTCACGAAGCGTCACCTGCGGCCTGGAACCGGGTGCGCGGGATCCGCGGTTTTGCAGGTGCCGGGAGCGTTATCGGCTGGTGGCGGTGGCTGTGCAGATCAGGCGGTTCTGGTGCGCGGGCCGGACAGGGCTCTTCCTGGCAGGGTGCCTGGCTGGCCCTGGCTGGGAATTTACCCGGCCCGCGACGGTGCGGCTGGTGGCGGCTGGCTGGCCTTTTGTCCGGTTCCGGGGTCGCGGTCGTGGCGGATCTCGGTCCTGATCGCCTTGGCGGCTTGCCGTGCCTGGCGGCCCATGTGCCCGATCTGGCCGGGCTGGGGGAGGTAGCCGATGAAGCGCAGGCCGGGGGCGGCGGCTTTCCTGCCGTGCTGGCGGGGCAGCCCGCGCTCGTCGAGCACGCCCAGGTGCCCGGTGAGCGGTTCGAGTCCGGCCGGCTCCGATCACGATCACCTCCGGCGCGCTCACCACGGTGCTCCGTGGTGTCCGGGCCGGCTACGGCGCCAGCGGGGCGCCGCCCGCCGGATGGCCGCACGCGTAGTGCGACCGGTAGCGCTCATGGATGTCCTCCCACCTCTCGCGGGGGTGCCGGCCGAGCTCGGTGAGCATCTCGACGGCCCGGGGCGGCCCGGCGACCAGATGCCGGGCCGGGCGCCCGCTGGCGTTGCGGAACGCGTGCACGGCCCCGGCCGGGATGAACACGGTGGTGCCGGCCGGGGCACGCCGCCAGTCCCCGCCCAGCAGGTATTCGATCTCGCCCTCGAGCACGTAGAAGACCTCATACAGGTCCTCGTGCCAGTGCGGGATCGCGAAGCCACCGCCGGGCGGCAGCTCGCTTTCCACCAGCCCGATCTGGGTGCTGAGCGGCGGCCCGACCTTGATCGTGGGCCGTCCGAGGCCGAGCTCGATCACAGCGCCCGCGCCGGGCGGCACCAGCGTGCCGGCACCAGTTGTGCTCATGGCCCGTCTCCCTTCCATGGTCCGCGGCGCACCGCTTGTTGCAGTTACAATGCTTCAATACAGTAGGACTGTATTAATACTCTGGTACGATATCACCATGGACGGGGCTGTCAAGGCGGCAAAGCGCACCCGCCGCGCGGACAAGGCCCAGCAGACCCGGCAGCGGATCATCGACGCCGCAACGAGGCTGTTCCTGGAACGCGGTTACGTGCCCACCACTATCGAGGCCATTGCCGAGGCGGCAGACGTCGCCGTCGAGACCGTCTACGCCCGGTTCCGCAACAAGACCAGCCTGATGGTCGCCGTCAAGGACGCCGCCGTCACCGACGGCGGCACGGTGCCCCTGCCACAGCGCCCCGAACTCACCGGCCTCACCGCCGAACCAAGCCAGTCCCGGCAGCTGGAGATGGCAGCCGCGCTCTCGCGCGGCATGCTCCAGCGGATCTCACCGGTCTACGCGGTACTGCGCGACGCCGCCGCAGCCGACAGCGCCCTCCGCGGCCCCCTCACCGCCGACATCAACCGCCGGCGCGACTTCCAGCGGACCCTGGCCGAGATCGTGCACGCCCGGGGGCCGTTCCGCGGCGGCCTCACCACCGAGCAGGCCGCGGAGACCTACTCAGCCCTGGCCAACCCCGACCTGTACCTGCTGCTGACCACCCACCACCGGTGGACAGCCGACCAGTACCAGGCCTGGCTCGCCCGCAGCCTCCAGCTGCTCCTGCTGCCAGAACCATAAGACCCGCCGGCCACACACCGCGGCGGCGACGGCGGCCGCGGGGGAGAGGACCAGGACGACGACACCGGCGACGGCCAGGACACGCCCAAGAAGCGCGGCGGGCATGGCGGCGCGGGGCGCTGTAAGCGGGCGGAAAGGTTCGGTTGCCTAGCTTGGCGCCATGAGGTCCCAGCCGTTTCCGCAGCAGGGAGGCAAGGACTTCATTAAGCCGGATCATCAGGAGGAGCATATGGACTGGAACCTGGTCGGCTGTGCCCGCAAGGGGCACGTGACCTACGCGCCGGACGAACCGGAGCTGCGGGACCGGCTGATGGCGCCGGCCTCGGCCGGAACGGCCTGGCGGTGCCTGCGCTGCGGCGCGTTCGTGACCAGCGGGGAGCACGGCGGCGGCCCGGCCGCGGCGGCCCCGCTGGTCCGCCGCGGCAACGAGCTGCGCAGCGAGCTGATCCTGCGCGTGTTCGCGGTGGAGCGGTTCCTCCGCTTCCTGGTCATCGGCGCCGCGGCCTACGGGGTGTGGCGGTTCGAGTACGGCCGGGCCGGGTTCCAGCGGGTGTACGACAACGCGCTGCCGGCGATCCGCGCCCTGTACCAGGATCTCGGCTTCAACGTCAGCCACTCCAGTCTGCTCAGGCTGATCAACGAGTCGTTCGCGTTCGATTCGCGCTGGCTCACCCTGCTGGCCATCGGGCTGGCTCTTTACGCCCTCATCGAACTGGTGGAGAGCATCGGGCTGTGGCAGGGCAGGCGGTGGGGCGAGTACTTCGCCATGGTGGCGACCTCGATCTTCCTGCCGTTGGAGGTCTGGGACCTGACCAGGGGGCACATCACCTGGCTGAAGGTCGGGGCGCTCGCGATCAACCTGCTGCTGGTCATCTACCTGGTGTGGACCAAGCGGCTGTTCGGCGTCCGCGGCGGCAAGGTGGCCTACGAAGCGAGGCTGCGCAGCGAGTCCGTCATCGAGGTGGAGCAGGCCGCGCTCGCCGCGGCAGCACCCGGCCAGCCCGGCCCGGGCACGCCCGCTGATGCGGAGGTTCAGCCAGCCGACGATAAGGTCGCGGCAAATGGGTTTGTTATCGCGAGAGGCGCAATCACGCCGTAATCGCGGGTCAATGCCGCGCTGGCACGATGCCCATAGCTCGGCAGGCCTACCGGGCTGCGCCACTCGGCGCGCTCACCTTGCAGAGGTCATCATGTACCCAGCCCTACCCATCCAGCAGCTAGCCGGTGAAGCCGGAGCGGCCTCCTGCCCCCGGGGGCGTGATCCAGGAAGCTCCATCGAGCCCGGCATAACCTGGTACGACGTCCTTGGTGCGCTGCCGGGAGCCGAGGCGCGCAAGATCAAGCAGAAGTACGACGCCAAGGCGGCCCTGCTGCGGCCGGAACTGATCTCGGGCGCCCCGCCGAACGTGCTCACGGCGGTCATGCGGGCGCAGGAGCTCCTGGACACGGCGTGGCAGCTGCTCGGCGACCCGGATAGCCGGAAGCGCTACGACGAGGCGGCCGGCTTCCGGCGTTCGGGCGGAGGTCTGGGCCAGCCCGGGACCGGCATCGAATCGGCGGGGATGGCGCCAGCTGATCTGCGCATCATCGGTGAGCTGCCTGGCGTGGACGTGGCCGGCGGCCAGCTCGCGTGGACCGGCTGGCTGGCGCCGCGGCGCCGGCGGAACAGGCCCGGCGCTGTCCCGGACGTCCGAGGGCTGTTCTTTCCCGTGGGCCTGGAGGTGGCGACCCGGCGTGGGCTTCGCGTCAGGATCGTTCAGCTCACCGAGCACGCGATGGCGGTCGACGGGCTGGTGGTCGATCAGGATCCCCGGCCGCCGACGAAGGCGCATCGGGGCGACAAGCTCACGGTGCATGTCTGGCACCCGCCCGCCCGGTCGCGCTGGTAGGTTCAGGGCCGTCCTCACCGGAGGCGAGCCAAAGCATTCGCCTTACGGGAGGCTCGCACCCCGGTCCGTTCGGCCAAAATCGCGTGCCGGGCCGGGACCTTGAAGCTGAGGCAGGCGTGCGCGGTCCTGGCTGCCACCTCTCGCGACGGCTGATGCCGTGAGTTACTGGCCCGCTGTACAGACGCAGGCAGGCATCGGTGCAGCCGCGGGTGCCGCGGGGGAGGCAGCCGCGATCAGCCAGACGGGACCAGCAGGCGGTAAAGCTGCAGGGCTTGTTCCCTGCTGAGCAGGTTGACCTGTTCCGCCCGGAGCGCGATGAATCCGCGTCGTGTTTGCGGGGCCTGCCAGAGCTTGCCTGCGACACTCATGCCGAGGGCATCGCCAGAGTCATAGGCCTGCCTGATGGTCGCTGTCAACGCAGCGACCTCCACGGCGGGAAAGGCGACCACGAATCCGTATGCGGCGGGCCCCGTCTGCTGCGGGTAGGAGGTGACAGCGGAGACTGCAGCGGAAGTCACCGTTACCGGGCTGCCGACCGGAAGGTAGCACGCTACGCCCACCCCCGGCGCGGGAGGCGTAGCCGGCGTGGCCAGGGGGGCAGGGGTGGCCATGCTCCCTTGGACGGGCACGGCCACGGACACGACCCGCAGCACGCCGGGCTCCGACCCGAAGAGCGCGACTGAGCCGGCCGGGCACTCGCCCGCTGGAGTGACGGGCTGGCTGCGCATGACTTGCATGATGATCGGCGACCCCAGATCGCGTACCGGCGGCAGGCTCACAAGCGCCGGGTCCGGCCCTAGCGGGGTGATGTTGCTGCAGCCGGCAGCGGCGAGCATGAGGCCGGCGGCGGCCAGGGCGCTGGCCAGGACGGGCAGCGGGCGCGTCGGGCGCTGGAAGGGCATGTCCCGGGTCCTCCCTAGGCAGTCATGGCGCGGGGATATGGCGGCGGTGCGGGCGTTGCTGTCTGGGCGCGGGCGGCGTCGGGGGCGACCAGCACGACGGCGGCCACCACGATGAGCAGTTCGGCCAGGCTCACGGTGATCAGGTGCGGGTCGTGCAGGTAGCCGGGGAGCGTGACGATCCGGTACGCCCCGGCGACGGCAGCCAGCAAGACCAAGGTCAGCGACCATGGCCCCGTGCCGCCAGCCTGGCGGGACCAGGCCCTGGGTGCGTGCGCGAGGCAGGCCAGGCTGATCAGGATGCAGCACAGCCCGGGGAAGTCCGGCAGCCAGGCGGAGTTGCCGGTCGCCTGGAGCGCCAGCAGCGGCCCGTACACCAGGAGGTAGCCGGCGGGCAGGGCCAGCAGCCAGGGCAGGGGCGCAGCTGGCGGGGCGTTCCGGTGGAACGCGGTCATGGCCAGGACCGGGGCAAGGTCGAGCAGGACCCAGAAGGGCCATGGCGCGAACGGCGCCGGCATGATGCCGGTGAGCTGGGCTTGGACCAAGGCGGCCAGGCCGGGGACGATGGCCAGTGCCGCCAGGACCCGGGCCGTGCGGTAGTGCCCGAGGGCCAGCGTCACGAAAATCGCGATCCAGGCGATGCTCACCAGGTAATACGCCATGTCCCAGCCGCCGCCGGGCGCGATCACCAGGCTCGCCGGAGGCGGGGGCAGCCAGCCGACCAGGCGACGGCCCCGCTCCAGGAACACCAGAATGTCAGCGGCCAGCACCGCGTGCACCAGCAGCACGGCGAGCACCGCGCGCCGCACCGCCTGCCCCCAGGCGAAGTACCGGCGCGGAGCGCCCGTACCGCCCAGGTACAGCCGGACCGCCAGGCCGGCCACGCTGGTGACCTCCGCCCAGCCGGGCCAGGCCACCCTGCTGATGTACTCGTCCAACTCCGGGTCGCCGGTCAGCCAGCCGTCCAGGAAGGCGCCGATCATGTCCTGTTCCCACTGCTCCCGGTAGTAGCGCGGCAGCAGCCGCAGCACCCGCCGGTAGCGCCGCTCCAGCTCGCCGCTCATCCGGCTGCCTCAGCCCCGGCCAGGCCCAGCCTCACCCGTACCACCCGGGCGGTGGCGGCCCGAAGCTCGGCCTCCTGAGCCAGCGCGCCCCGCCCGTCCCGGGTCAGCCGGTAATAGCGGCGCAGCCGGCCGTCGTGCGCCTCCTCCCGGTCAGGCTCGATCAGCCCCTCGGCGGCGAGCCGGTCCAGCACCCCGTACAGGCTGCCGATCTTCAGCCGGACCCGGCCGCCCGACAGCTCGGCCACCTCACCCACGATGCCGTACCCATGCCGCGGCTCATCGGCCAGCGCGGTGAGCACGAAGAACGCCTGGCCGGTCATCGGCTTGTCAGCCATCCCGCCAATATAATGGAAACCAGCATATATGTCTAACCTGAGCTGGGCCAAGGTAGTGGTGATTCTGGCGCCGGCTCGTCTGCCTGGGCGGTATGGCTCAGCCCATGGAGCAGGACCTCGGCGCCCAGGTACCACCGGCGGTCAATAGAGGCCTGGGATGCGCCGAGCCATCCGGCGGTCTCTTGGGCGGCGAGGCCCAGCGCCAGGCCGATCAGCACGTGGGCGATGTCGGTCGGATCGCCCGCGATGATCCCCGCGTCCACGCAACGCCGTACCCGGTCGATGATGAACTCCCGGACCGAGGCGCCGGCCTCGATGTCGTGCGGCCCGGGGTCGAAATCGGCAAAGGGCCGTTCGAACATGACCCGGGCCAGCGCCGGGCTGTCCCGGATGAACGTGCGCAGGGCCGTGATCGTCTGCTGCAGGGCGGTTCGTTCGTCATCTGCCCGGACCTCCCGCTCGAGGTGGCGTCCGAGCAGCCGGAATCCCTCGAAGAATACGGCCCGGATCAGGCCCCCTTTGTCGCCGAACAGCTCGTACACCGCCGGTGTCGAGGTCTGCGCATCGTGCGCGACCCGCCGCGCCGTCAGCCCGGCTACGCCATCTGTCGTCAGGATCTCTACCGCCGCAGACAGGACCCGGTCCCGCATCTCACCCGTGCGCTGCTTTTGCCGCGGCATCTTCCCACGTTATCGGAACGACGTCACGATTCAGGCCGTCGCCGCGACCGCGAAGTCGAGGTCGATGGCGGCCCGCACCGCGGCGAGCGTCTTGCCCCGGGCCCGGAGCTTGGTCGCGGCATGAGCATGCCTGTCCAGCGCCCGCAGCTGCTGGGCGACGTCTCGCGCGGCGTCGGCGAGCTGCATCTCGCCGACCACGCGATCCAGGAACCCCGCGACGGCGGCGGCGTCTGGCGGGTACACCTCGGCGTTCACGACCGCTCGGTTGAAATGAGCCGGAGCGAGCCGCTGGCGGCAGATCTCCACGGCCGGGCGGGGCATGGTAATCCCGATCGCGACCTCGTTGGCGGTGATCTTATAAGGCCCGGCGGCACCGACCCGGTAATCGCCCGGCATCGGCGGCATGGCCGATGACCGTGCATTCCCCGCGCCTGCCGCGCCGCGTCGCGAAGACCTTGCACGGTGTCCACGGGGGACCCTACTGCGGAGCAGCATGAGCGGGCGAAAAGGGTAGTAACCGTTCGTGATGACCGAGCTCAGGAATGTCACAGGTCCCTGGCAAAGTGGACGCCATGCACAGAAGGAGGCACCATGAGTGTCGTGACGATCGCCGAGGCCTGGCCCGCCGCCGGGCGTCCGTTCACCGTCGCAGAGCTGGACCGGATGCCCGATGACGGCCGCCGGTACGAGTTGCTGGACGGGGTGCTCGTCGTGAGCCCTCGGCCGACGACCGTTCACCAGTTCGTCGCGATGCGTCTGCTCCGTGTACTGGCCGACGCATGCCCCGAAGACCTGTGCATCGTGCCCGAGCCAGCCGTAGAGCTCGGCCCGCAGACCGAGTTCGATCCCGATCTGGTGGTGGTCCGCATGGACCAGATCGGCGGCGCCAAGTTCACCGAGCCGCCGCTGCTGGCCGTGGAGATCCGGTCGCCCAGTACCGCGCTGGTCGACCTGAACCGGAAGAAAGTCGCCTACGAGCGGTTCGGGGTCCTCTCGTACTGGATCGTGAATCCGGACCCGCCCCAGCCAGAACTGACCATCTTCGAGCTGAGAGACGGCCATTACGCTCTCGCGGCGAAAACGTCAGGGCTTCTCACCGCCGACCGTCCCTTCACCGTGAGCATCGACCCAGCCGACCTGGCCCGCGGACTGCGCCGCTGACCTGGGAATAATCGCCCGCCTTTGCGCTGGGATCGGGTCGGCCTGGAGTGGGGCTGGCCGCGGCGGCGCTGCAAGCGGCCAGCGACCAGCTGCTGCAGGCGGTCATCTTCCACAGCGACAACCTCGAGCTGAGCGAGCAGTTCGACGCCGCCACCGGATACGAGAAGAGCGTCAGCAACCTGTCCTGGAGCTACGCCTCATTCCTGTCCGCGGTCCGCGCCAGGACCGCCACCTGAGATGAACTCGTCGGCGACCCACTGCGCGACCTGTTCCGGATAGGGGGCCGGCAGACTCAGGATGACGTGCGGGAAGCCTGCGTCGATGGCTTCGGCGATCGCTTTGCGTGTGTTACCAGGGTGGTCGTAGGAGACCGGCAGGATGATGGACCGGGTGATCGAGGCGGGGTCGCGGCCGATCTCCGTGCACAAGCGGTCCAGCAGAGCACTGCGCTGCACGGCGTCGTCGATGTCACCGCCGGGCATGTTCCACAGGTCGGCGTGCTCGGCGACCACGCGCAGCGTCTCGGCCGAACGTCCCCCGATCAGAATCGGCGGATACGGCTGCTGGACGGGCTTGGGGCTGCAGAACGCTCCGGTCAGGTGGAGATAGCTGCCGTCGAAGTCAAACGGCTGCTCCGAAGTCCACAACCGCCGGATGACCGTGCACGCCTCGGCGAGGTCCCCGACTGAGTGGGCGAAGTCGTGGTAGGGCAGGCCGTTGGCCTCGTACTCACGCCTGGCCATCGGGAGGCTGGGCCGTGAGCCAGCGCCGATGCCGAAGTCGAGCCGTCCGCCGGAGACCACATCGACGGTCGCGGCGATCTTGGCCAGCATCGCCGGCGGCCGGAAGCGGTTGCTGGTCACCAGCACCCCGAGGCGCAGCCGTTCAGTCTGTGCGGCCAGGGCTGACAGCAGCGTCCAGCCTTCGAAGATCGGCCCGTCCAGGTCGCCGGCGATCGGCAGGAGGTGATCGAACACCCATGCATGCTCGATCTGCGGGATCGAGTCCGCCTCTCGCCATACCCGCAGCACGTCGTGGTAGGTGACCTGCTGTGGCGCCGTCGCGATCCCGAACCGGGGAGCGGTCGTGTGTGGCATGGGACGTTTGGTCCTTCCGTTGTGGCACCATGAGAAGCGGAACACCGCTCCGTTCACTATACGGAGCATCGCTCCGCTTTGCAATGCCGCGACGAAAGGAAGGGGCACGGTGCCCGACAGCAGTGGGCCAGCAGCGCGAACGCGCGGAAAACGCGCCGACGCCCGGCGCAACGAACAGGCCCTGCTCGACGCGGCCGCCGCCGTGTTCGTGGCCTCGGGCGTGGACGCGCCGGTCCGCGACATCGCGGCCGCGGCCGGCGTCGGGATGGGCACGATCTACCGCCACTTCCCGACCCGGGCCGACCTCGTCATCGCCGTCTACCGCCACCAGGTCGACGCCTGCGCCGAGGCCGGGCCAGCCCTGCTGGCCAGCAGCGGTACCCCGCACGCCGCGCTGACCCGCTGGATCGATCTCTTCGTCGACTTCCTGGTCACCAAGCACGGCCTCGCCGCGGCACTGCAGTCTGACCAGGCCCGCTTCCAGACCCTGCACGCCTACTTTCTCGACCGCCTGGTGCCGGTGTGCGCCGAGCTGCTCGACGCCGCGGCCGCCGCGGGCGAGATCCGCCCGGGAACGGATGCCTTCGGGCTCCTGTACGCCGTCGGCAACCTGTGCGCCGGCGCCGACGGCGACGGACGCTACGACGCGCGCCGCATGGTCGGCCTGCTCATCGCCGGGCTCCGTCAGCCGCACTAGGCCGGCCACTGACCGCGGCACGTTTCGCGCCCAGGCCGGCGCCGTCCGGCACGCCGAGGGACCAGGCCACGCCGGCGCTGGTGGTGGCGATCGCCTTCGCTCCGGCGCCGGCGATCGCCACCGCCGAGGCAACGTCCCACGCGTTCGGCAGCAGCAGCGGCTGACCTGGCTTGTGCAGCTCCGCGAAGGCTCTGGCGCGCTGTGCTTGTTCCGTAGTCATGACCGCCACGCTAGCCAGCTGCGCTCCGGCGAGCTGGCCGATCCGGACAGCTATCGCCGGAGCGCAGCCGGTTCTACAGCCCGACGACCAGTTCGTGGTCGAGTTCGGTGAACTCGGTGATCATGCTCGCGAACTGGCCGGCGATCAGGTCGCGGTAGGCCGGCGAGCTGGTGTGCGCGTCGTAGGCGGCCTGATCGGCGAAGTGCTCGACGAACAGCAGGTAGTCTGGCTTGGCCGGATCCCGGTACACCCGGAACGACAAGGTGCCGTCTTCGGCCCCGGGCCCTTTCGGCGCGAATTCCTGCACGACCGCCTCGACCTTGTCCTGCGTGCCGTCCTTGAGCTTGATGGGGAACACCTTCACCAGCACGGTGAACTTCCTTTCACGAGCCACTGGGTACTCCGCAAGGATCCCCGGGCCACGCACGCCGGGTCCGGCCAGATCTGGACGTGAAAGACTGGCAGGATCGTGTCCGGATCCGGCCGGAAGAATGTCGGATCCGTGCCGTATATGTGGATCCATGACCACGTACTCCGCCGTCGTCACCACCGGCATCTACTGCCGGCCGGGGTGCGCAGCGAGGCCGCTGGCGCAGAACGTCCGGACCTTTGACCATCCGGCAGCGGCCGAAGCCGCGGGCTTTCGGGCGTGCCACCGCTGCCGCCCCTACCGGGTAGCGGGACCGGTCACCACCAGCGCACCGGAGCTCGTCTGCGAGGCGGTGCAGCAGATCATCAGTGGCGTCATGGATGACGGTGGCACCGAGGCGATGCTCGCGGCCCGGATCGGCTTGTCAGCGCGGCATCTTCGCCGGCTGTTCCTCAGACACCTGGGGGTGAGCCCGGATCAGCTGGCCCGGTCCCGGCGCGCGCACTTTGCCCGGCGGCTCCTCGACGACACCGACCTCACCGTCTTGGACATCGCTTTCGCCGCCGGGTTCGGCAGCCTGCGCCAGTTCAACCGGACCATGCGGGAGGTGTTCCGCGCGTCGCCGACCGACCTGCGCAGCCGCAGGCACCGCGCCGACCGGCTCGCCGCCGACGGCGGGCTTACGCTGCGGCTACCGGTCGTGCCCGGCTATGACTGGGACGCGATGCGGGCCTTCCTCGCCGCCCGACTGGTGCCGGGGGTCGAGGCGGTCGACGGCGACACCTACCGGCGGACGATCACCATGGCGGGCGCGCCCGGCCTCCTGGAGGTCTCCCCGGGCCGTGAGAACTGCCTGCTGCTGCGCCTTCACCTGCCCTACTGGGAGGGCCTGATCCATGTGGTGGACCGGGTCGGGCTGCTGCTCGGCGCCGAGTGCGATCACTCCGCCGGGGTCGCCGCGCTCAGCGGTGACCCGGTGCTCGGCCCCCTGGTGGCCAAGCACCCGGGCCTCGCCGTACCAGGGGCGTGGAACCCGTTCGAAGCAGGAGTCTCGGCGATCCTGTCCGGCCAGCCGGACCGTGACAGCCTGATCGAGGCTTTCGTCGCCCGGCTGGGCAGCCCGGTGCCCGGCCTGCAGGAGGGCCTTACCTACACGTTTCCTGACCCCGCGAGAGTGACGCCGGCCAGCCTCGCGCCGATCGGGCTCGGCCGGGCCGAAGCGAGCGCGATAGCGGAACTCGCCGCCGGCCGCGAGATACCCGAGGTGAGCGACGACATCGCCTTCCGGCTCGGACAGCGCGACGCGTTCCCGTCGGGTGACCCGTCACTCCAGGCGGCCCTCGCCCACCTCGGCCTGCGAGCACCGGCAGCCAACTGGCGCCCGTGGCTGGCGCTCGCCGCAGCGCACCTGATGGCCTACGGCGACACGCTCGTCCCGGACACGGTGCTGGTATGACACCCCGGATCTAGTGCCAGCACGCGGCCCAGGGATTCTGGTGGCAGGCGGGCCTCATGCCACAGCGGATGCAGGCCGTCGCCGCCGAGCGCTGCGCATGGATCGAGTCAGAGGGGGTAGCTGCCGATGACCTCGCCCTCGAGCGGCAGGGTCGGCGCCGTCCAAGGATCGCAGCATGCCGCCACTGGTCCCGAGCCCAGCTCCGGCGTCGGCCCTGCTTTCCATCCCAACGAGCCGACACCGTATCCGCGGCCGCTGCGCAGCTACGCTGCCGGGTATCAGTCGCGATCGGGATCCGTGCTGGCGCCGCGCGCCCGGTCGGCCATCTGCTCCCAGAAGCGCTTCAGGTCGGTCCGGGGAATCGTCTGCCACGGAGCCGACAGACCCCTGGTCAACAGGGTCTGCTGACCTCGGCAGAAGGCCTCGCTCAGCTCTGATCGGTACGTCTGAACTCCAGCAGGCGGATACGGACACAGCCGGTGTCGGCAGCCGTCTATGCAGTTCTTGCCCGGCGCCTTGAACAGGCCCCCGACCGTCATTGTGGGGTCAAGAGGATCGCGATCGCGGGTGAAACAGAGCGGCAGGTCACTGCCCTCGACGCGCCCGAGACGCTGCTCGATCTCGTCCGGCCCTTCCCCGCGTTCGGCGAGGTTCAGGAGCAGGAGCACGTCGGCGACCAGTTGCTGAGCGCGCGGGTCAAGTGCCGCCCAGCCGGCCGACGGCGGGATCCACAGATGGTGTTTCCGGTCCTTGGTTGCCTGCGCTACGCGCGAACCCACGCTGGAGACGATGCCGCTCTCGTCTATCCACAGGAATCGTTCGGGATGGCCGGTCTTGAGTGCTTCGACGGCTAGTTTGCCCGCCTCGGCGACGAACGGATGCTTCCCGTTCCTCGCGACCGCCAGCCAGTGTGCCACGGTCGCCTCGGGATTCGAGCCATGCTGGTGGGCCCCGCTTTCCGCCGCATTGTTGCCGTTACTGCGACGGTCGGCTGTGTCTTCCCCGGACATGCTCGTATCCGGCATCTCCCACAAGCAGAGCGCATGGATCAAGGTGAGCTGCGTGAACCAGAAGCGGGCCCTCTTGAGCATCTCCATGGCTTGTTCCGCCAAGTAGTCCCTGGTCCCCGGAAGGGCGTGCGGGTGGCGGAGCCGGCGATTGGCCGCGTACTTGAAACCCTGCGCAAGCGCCACCTCCAGCGAGAGGTGGAAATAATTCCCGCCACCTTCTTGATCTCGCCCGACGTGATCAAGCCAGCGTCCGAGTTCCTGACGCGTTTCGTCCCTGAAGTCGTTTACCGAACCAACCAAGAGCGGTGTCAGCCAGGCACAGAAGGTGCGTCCCCGCGACGTGCGATTCTTGTCCGTGTTCCTTGATTTGCCGGTCCCGCCCGTCTTGTCATTTGCCGTCCTGTTCGGCCATGCGGCATTCGTCCACGTAATCCCGGGTTCGTTATAAGATGGCTGGCGAAGAATCCGGAAAGCTTCGTCACCGCCCGCTCCGATTTCTTGCGCGATGGCGAGGCGGATAGGGTAAGATGGCTCGTCGCGCGCCATTTCGAGCAGCTCCCTATAGGCTGGGTCAAGCTTACTCAGGCCGCGGGCGGGACGGTCGGCGACCGTTCGCACCGCATCACCGAAGCGGAAAACCAGTCCCAGTTTCGCCTCGTCGATGGTTCGCTGGTCGCCGCTGCGGATGCTTTCCCAGCCGTCTGCGACACTTCTCGCAATCTCCTCGTGTCGGGGCTTGTCGAGGAAGCTGTCGATCTCTAGCGCAGCCGCATACAGGTCGAGCTTCTTGACGTCGTCCTTAGCCTCAGCGGCGCAGCAGAAGAGAACCTCACGGATTGATGTGACGTCGCAGCCGAGCACCGGCCTGGATGAGGTCTGCGTTCTCCGGTGGAAGGGCCTGCGGATGGGATCGGGCTGTCCGGGCACAGAACGGGCGTACAGAACCAATGCGATAAGGAGCTCCCGCGCGGGGCTCCTCAGGCTGACCATCGCGTCCTGCTGGAATTTTCTGTCCTGCAGAGCGGTGCTCATGAAACGGGATGCGAGGTACGCCTGCATGATGCTATGCCGGAAACGCAGGCCATCGCCGTGCGCCTCTACCAGGTTGAGCCGGTCTCCCCACGTGACGGCCAGCCGGATGTCAAGGTGACGACGAGGAAGCTTGTCCTCCAGAAAGCCTTGGATCTGGTGGTCGATTTCCCGGTATTTCGGCTGCTGGGTCACTTCCGGCTGATTGGCTGGCTCATCCTCATAGTAATGTTCGTACTTGACGTCGATAGTGTCTCTCAGCAGTCCGATGCAGGCCAGCGCTGAAAGCCACTCCACGGTGGCTTCACGTTCGGCGCTGTTCAGCGACACAGCGCCCAGCAGGTGGCCATCGAACAGCGCTTCCATCCATGTGGCGAGCAAGTGAAGCCGCAGTTTCGAGCGGTCCATGCTGCGCATATCCACCTGCGCAGACCGGTCGGACGAGAGGTAATCGAGCCGGTCACGCCGAGACAATTGCCGGGTGATCTGGAGGTACAGCGGCAACTCGGTCAGGGCTGCGGTTTCCACGATCCAGTCCAGCCAGCGTGCGTCGACGCTGTTTTGGCCTGGATCGATATATTCGAGAGCCGCCTCTTCACTCAGCGGTTCCAACTCCATGATCGTGGCATCCGCGCCGCGCAGGGGGTCATGCGGGCGGGACGCGATGATCAGCGGCAAGCGAAGCTCGCGTGCGCGGCGAATCGCGATCCTGATGAGGTTGTCACGGTCCTCGTGAACGCTGGCACTGCCTTCGGTGAGGGCCTCCTCAAGGCCGTCGGCGATGACGACGATCTTGTCGTCCTTACTCAGCTGTCTCCAGACTTTCTCGGCATCGTCCGCGGACAGCATGCCGCTTTCCGCCATGGCGAGGAATCGGGCATGAGCCATTTCCCGAAAGTTCAGGTTGTCCGTGGCATCTCGCAACCGGATCGGCACCGGGACGGCGTGATGGTCGGCGAGGAGCCTCGTCAGCTGGACCAGGACTGCCGTCTTGCCCGCGCCCACGCCACCGACCAGCAAGTGCGGCCGACGAGTATCAGGGTCATGTATATCGTCCATGATCACCCGGCACAGCTCGTCGCGGCCGACGATCTCACCAATATCCGGCGCGGAGGTCTGGACCAGGTCCTGCGGGCTGTTCTTCGCTTTGCGGACCACCGGAGACGTCACGTGACGGAGCCGGTAGAAGAGGAATATCGCCGAGGCCAGGGCCACCAAAAGGAGCGGTATAAGGAACCCGACTTCGGCGCCGCACGCCGCACTGTAGTAGTCACAGCGATTATTGAGGTTGGTCAGGATCCCCGGGCCGAGGAGCATGACGACAAGGGACCACACCACGACGACGACAAGGGCTATCGCACCAAGGTAGGAAAGGATCTCCAGGGTCACCATGGATCCCCTGCGGCGCCATGGTCTCGACGTGTCGATACTTCCCCTGGCCGACTGATGCATCGTACGCCTGCGCACGACCCACGTAACCGGCCACTCGAGGAGGGATAGCAACCTCCTCGCCCACGAACGCACACGCCTGGATGCGCGATTTACTGCTCTCATAAGGCCCGCCCCCCTCGTGCTCCTCCTTGGATTATTCCGCTCCGCATTTCGCGCGAAGTCACTCGCTGCTGCCATGACCGGGCTACGAGGCCCGTCTCGCCGCCGAACGCTGCTAAGGCTTTCGCCTGGCCGCCACTATCGAGGCGGCAGAGGTTCCAGAGAATGGTGTGCCCAATAGATTTCCCAGGGTCCTGACCTCGATCGCGTTCTTCCCGCAGCTGATGAGTTCTTGTAAGTCTGGTGATACTCGCGTGAATGGTGCCTGTCAATCCCGGCGATCATGGGCGCACCGATCCGCTGGCTGGCCTGGCGCTCGGCCTGTCGGAGGTCGGCCCGAACAGCTGACCTCGCAATTCCGTGTTTCGCACCGCGAGCACGTATCAGGGAGGATTCCGCTACCTCCGTACCGCTAAATGCCCGGTGCGATACGCATGCCCGGTGCGATACGCCTGGTGTTTGGTCCGAGGGAGGCGGCATGAGGTCATTGACGTCAAGTCCACAGGCAGCCGGGATTGACGCGGCGCGGCCCGCGCGGGACGGGGCGGTGCCCGCCGCCGACGCGGGTGCGACGGGCGGCGGCGACTGGGCCATCTGCTGCTCGGGGGGTGGCATCCGGTCCGCTGCCTACTGCCTGGGGGCACTGCAGAGTCTCGACAGCGGCGGTCTTCTCGAGACCGCCAAGTGGATCGTCGGGGTGTCCGGCGGAAGCTACATCGCCTCCTCCCGCGCACTCGTGGCGCACGACCTGCCGCCCGGCACGGTGCCTCACGCCTACGCTCCCGGTACCGCCGAAGAGCGGAACTTCCGCGATAACACCCGCTACATCGCGCCCAACGGCGCGACGGTCCTGGTCGGCGTGCTGTCACTGCTGCTCGGCGCGATCGTCACGTTCATCATCGTGGCCGCCCCGTTCTACGCGTTCACGCACGCCTGGGGCTGGCTGCTGCGCTGGCAGGGCGTGCTGGTCCCGTCGGGGTCGCGCGCGATGACGGCCGCGGCGACCGGGACCGCGTGGTGGCTGCCCACGGTGATCGCGGCCGGGATCACGCTGGTGCTGTTCGCGTTCTGGTGGCTGACGCTTGAGCCGCCGCTGCGGCCCGCCACCGGCTCGCGGTGGTGGTCCTGGCTGAAGCCGGACGACCCGGACCGCAGCGCCAACCGCGCGACGGTGGTGAGCTGGGCTGCTCTCCTGACGGCAGGCCTGGCCCTGGCCATGCTCGCGGCCCCGCCGCTGATCTCGTGGCTGACCCGCAGCACCGGATCGTTCGGCACGGTGGCGCGCGCCCTCGGGTTCGGCGTGAGGCCGGCCTGGTCGGCCGCGGCGGTGACCGGCCTGGTCGCCGCGGTCGCGGCGATCGCCAAGTTCTGCCAGGCCGGGATCGCCAAGTGGAACGCGCTGAGCGGCCCGGCGAACTCGGCGGCGGCCGGGCAGGCGAGCCTGCTCACCCAAGTGGCCGGCTGGCTGCGCCAGCGGCTCCTGCCGTGGCTGGCCAGCGCCGTGATCGTCCTGGGCGGCGCGGTGCTCGCGCTGCTGTGGATCAGCGACGGCGCCCGGTCCGGATTCACCGCGGCCCAGCTCCTGCAGGTGATCGCCGCGCTGGCCGTGATGATCTTCGGCCGGGCCGCCGTGAACGTCAACCGTATGTCGCTGCACGATGTCTACCGGTGGCGGCTGGCCAACGCGTTCGCCGTCACGCGGCGGGCGGCGCAGGAGCGCAACCCGGTGCACGCGCGCCGCCTGTTCGCCGAGGCCGCCGCGACCCATCTGTCCGAGCTTCGGGACCACAGGGGCGCCGCCGAAGAACCCAGCCTGGTGATCTGCGGAACCGCCAACATCAACGCGGACCGCGAGGTGCCGCCCGGCAGCGGCGGTTTCTGCGTCAGCTTCGACCCGGAGCACGTCACCTTGCGCCGCGAAACCTGCGCCGAAGGCGAGGCTGACGCCCAGGCCCTGACGTCCGACTACGAGGCGCTCGTCGGCCAGCGCCGGAGCACCCTGTTCGACATCTCGGCGATCAGCGGGGCGGCCGTCTCGCCGCTGATGGGCTCCGCGACGCGGCAGGCTTACCGGATTCTGCTCACCGCGACGAACGTCCGCCTCGGCGTGTGGCTGCCGCACCCTGCACTGGTCCGGGAAGCGCGGAAGCGGATCGATGACCAGGCAAAAGGCATCCCCGGGCCACCCGACCGGGCGTGGACGCGGCGGCCGCTGCTGTTGCTGCTGTGGTATCTGTCGCCGCACCCGCTCTGGGGCCGCAAGGCGGACCTGAACGCCGACCGGGAAGCCAGGCTCTGGGCCCATGTCCTCGACCTCAGGCTCCACGGCAAGCTCACCGGGGAGCTCTGGTACCGGCTGATGCAGCCCACGGTCGGCCTGCTGTGGTCCGAGGCCGCCGGCCACCTGAGCTACCGCGAGACGTGGATGTACGTGACCGACGGCGGCCACTACGACAACCTCGGCCTGGTCGAGGCGCTGCGCCGCGGCGCACGGCACATCGTGGTGCTGGACGCTTCCGGTGACCAGGCCGACACGTGGTTCACCCTCGGCGGCTCCATCGCCCTGGCCAGGAGCGACGCCGGAGTGAGCGTCACCCTCGATCCCACCACGATGACCAAGGGCGGCACGGGGCTGAAGCCGGGCCAGGTGGTCCACCCGTTCGCCTACGGCACGTTCAGCAGGGCGCCCGGGCGCCCCGGGCTGCCCGACGAGGGTGACATCTGGGTGTGCAAGCTCGGCTGGTGGACCGAAGCACCGTGGGACGTCCTCGCCTACGCCCAGGAGCACTCGACCTACCCGTGTGATAGCACGCTGGAGCAGCTGTACGACGCCGCCGAGTTCGAGGCCTACCACGAGCTCGGCGAGGCCGCCGTCCTGGCGGCCGCGAAGGGGTGCACGCCGCCCCTCACTGCCTGTCCCCGCCGGCCTGGCACCTGCCATGTCCTCGGCAACGCACCGGGAAGGTGATGGCCATGGATCCAACGCAGGCGCAGCGCGCCGAAGACAAAGCCGCCCGCATCGGACGGGTCGCCCGGTACGCACTGGCGGGCATTCGGATCGTCAACGGTTCCGTGGCGCTGACCGCGCCGTCCGTCATCATCCGCAGGTTCGGCGAGTCGCCAGCCAGCGACAATGCAGCGGTCTACGGTCTGCGGATGTTCGGGATCCGAACCGTCGTCCTTGGTGTCGATCTCCTCGCCCTATCCGGCGCCCCGCTTCGCCGCGCGCTCGGGCAGGCCATCATCATCCACGCCAGCGACACGGCCACCGCAGCAGCCTTGGGACTCAGCGGCCGGGTGCGGCGGCCCTGGGCGATCGCGATCACATTGATCTCTGCGGCAAATACCGGCCTCGCGGTCACGGCGTATCTCGCGGAGCGAAGCGAAGGTGACATCGTGACCGAGCCCGCCAATTCCAGCACTGGCTACCGGAACACTTTCTGGTGGCGCCTGTATGACCAGGCCGCGCAAACGGCCGACCAGAAAGCCGGCTGGGACAAGCTGCCGAAGCCCGTCGGCTTGCTTGTTCTCATCGGCCTGCGGAACATCTTGCGGCAGCGCAACCTCTATGACACAAGCGGCCTGCCGATGGCGGTCACGCCCAAGCTCCCTGCGCCGACACCCGAGACCCTCACCGCGCGGACGCCCGACGGTGCCTACAACGACCTTCGCAGCCCGGCGATGGGCGTGGCGGGCACCCGTTTCGGCCGTAACGTGCCCCTGCAGTACGGATATCAGGAAGCGCCGGACAAAATCCTGGACCCGAACCCGCGTGAGGTCAGCCGGGAACTGCTGACCCGGCATGACTTCATTCCGGCGACGAGCCTGAACCTGCTGGCGGCCGCCTGGATCCAGTTCATGGTGAAAGACTGGTTGAGTCATGGTGCCGGCGATCCGCAGCACGTTTTCGAGCTGCCCCTGGCCGCGGATGACCCGTGGCCGCAGCGGCCGTTGACGGTGATGAAGACGCTGCCCGATCCCACCCGCACGGCCGACCAGGACGGGCCGCAGACCTTCCTCAACACCGAGACACCGTGGTGGGACTCATCACAGCTGTACGGCGGCGGCACCACCGCCGGAGACCAGGTGCCGCGGCGCAGCGGGGCGGACGGCAAGCTGCTCATCGGCGCCGACAACCGGCTCGTCCTGCCCGACGACCCGGCCCTGAGCCCGGCATTCGTCCCGGGCTGGTGGCTGGGACTGAACATGATGAGCACCCTGTTCATCCGGGAACACAACGCGATCGCCGACGCGCTCAGGTCGGCGTACCCGCAATGGAGCGATGAGGAGCTCTACCAACGGGCGCGGCTGATCAGCGCGGGGCTCATCGCGAAGATTCACACCACCGAGTGGACACCGGCCATCATCGCCCACCCGACCACTGTGACGGGCATGAGCGCGAACTGGTGGGGCGTCACCGGGGAGCGGATTCACCAGATCTTCGGCCGGATCAGCGGCAGTGAGGTACTCAGCGGAATCCCCGGCTCCGCGCAGGACCATTTCGGCGTCCCGTACTCGCTCACCGAGGAATTCTCGATCATTTACCGGATGCATCCCCTCATCCCCGATGACTACACCTTCCGGCGTTCCGCCGACGATCAGGTGATTTCTGGGCATACGTTCCCGGAGATCGCCGGCCCCAACGCGCAAGAGGTGGCCGCGCGCATCGACATGGGCGATATCATCTACAGCTTCGCCACCGCTCATCCCGGCGCGCTCGTCCTGAACAATTACCCGCGTTTCCTGCAGCAGTTCCAGCGGCCAGATAATGACCGGCTGATGGACCTGGCGGCCACCGACATTCTGCGCACCCGGGAGCTGGGCGTGCCACGCTATAACCAGTTCCGCCGGCTCCTTCACGTGCGGCCGGCCGGCAGTTTCGAGGAACTCACCGATGATCCGGACCAGCTCGCCGCACTCCGCCGAATCTACCGCGACATCGAATCCGTCGATACGATAGTCGGAATGCTGGCCGAGAAAAAGCCTGCTGGTTTCGGCTTCAGCGACACCGCCTTCCGTATTTTCATCCTCATGGCGTCCCGCAGGCTGAACAGTGACCGCTTCTTCACCACCGACTTTACGCCGGAGGTCTATACGCCGACCGGCATGGCGTGGCTGGAGGAGACGTCCATGATTGACATCGTGTTGCGCCATTATCCGCAACTCCGCCCGGCGCTGCGCGGGGTCCAGAACGGGTTCCAGCCGTGGAACCGGGTGAGCGTGCGGTGATCGTATTCCGTCCGGGCGGGGGGACGCTGCCATGCCACATCAACTTGGCGTGACGATCCGGGCGATGGTCGCGGCGGAGCAGGTGGCTGATCTCCGCAAATGGCTCACCGCGAGCGCACCGCAGGGGCTGGCGGACGGCCCGTTCCACTTCCGGCACCTGCGCGGGCTGCACTTCGCCAAGCTCTTCCTGATCGAGCAGACCGACGATCTGGAGGGCAGGCTCATCCCAGCCAGCCTGGTCCTCATGACGGAGGTGGACGCGCCGCTGCGCCGGCACCTGGATGAGCTCATCGACGTGGCGGGAGACGGGCTCAACCAGGCGTTCGGATACTGCACGGGCTATCCGGGCCCGGCCGCCCACCGCCGTGCCCGGATCGGCTGGCTTCGCCAGCACCTGGTTCAGGCCAGCGCCGTCTACGTCAACACGGTCGGGCGCGGGCTGCGCCAGATCCGCCAGGAAGCGTACTTGCGCGATGTGCTGGAGGTCTATCTCGACCAGACCGACTGGACCGGCCGGGCGCCCGCCGCGGTGCGGCGGGACCTGCAGGCGTACGTGGCGGGGCGGGCGGATCTGGCGTGGGCGATGACGCCGGCGGCGCCGCCCTCCCTGACCTTCCGGGTGCGCGAGGCGGTGAACGAGGTCGCGGTGCCGCTGGCCCTCGTGCCTTTGCTCCCGGCGCTCGCGTTCGCCCTGCCGGCCTGGGCGGTGCTGTTGCGCTTGGCCGAGCGACGCGACACGCCGGTCACGGAGCGGCCGACGCTGCAGCACCTCGAGACGCTCGCCAGCTACGAGGATTACACGGCACAGAATCCTTTCGCTGTCGTGGGCTTCATCAAACCCGGGCCGCTGCGGCTCGCGACCATCCGCGGGGTGATGTTCGCCCTGAACTATGCGGTCCGGCACGTGTACAACGATGGGAGCCTGGCCGGGATAACGACGATCCATTTTGCCCGGTGGGTACCCCTTGATGGCTGGCGGAGGATGACCTTCGCGAGCAATTACGATGGCGCCGTCGAGGCCTATAACGACGATTTCATCGACGAGGTCTGGTGGGGTCTGAACGCCGCGTTCGGCAACGCTGTCGGCTATCCGCCGACCCGCTGGCTGTTCTGGGGGGGCGCCAAGTACGAGGAGCAGTTTAAAAATACCTTGCGCATTCATCAGGTGCCCGTGCCGTTGTGGTACAGCGCTTACCCATGGCTGAGCGCGGTCAATATCGAGAAGAACGCCCAGATCCGGGCCGGCCTGCGCGGCGAGATGAGCCCCGCCGCAGCGCAGCGCTGGCTCTCGCTCTTGTGAGGCACCTCATGGCCGTGCACCTTGACCTAACAGATATCCAGGGCTTGTTCGCCCGCGGGTACAAGGGGCACCGGTACGCGCGGTTCACCATCTTCGCGGCCCGCGAGCCGGCCGCCAGCCAGGCACTGCTGAAGTGGCTGCTTCCGCAGGTCGCGAACGCGGCACCGTTCTCCGGGGACACCGCCCTGCACATCGCATTCACACCTGCTGGCCTGCGCCAGCTCGGTCTGCCGGACAGCGTCATGGCCGGATTCTCCGCCGAGTTCATCGAGGGCATGACGCAGACCAATCGGAGCCGGTTCCTGGGGGACGTCGGGGAATCTGACCCGCGCTCCTGGGCGTGGGGCGGACCGCAAAGGCCGCCGATTGACGGGCTCATCCTGGCCTACGCCACCACGCCAGACATCCTCGCGCAGCGACAATCGGTCCTGCTGCAGCAGCTCGCCGAGCTGGGCATCAGGGACGTTACCGAGCTGCACACCCGTGAACTGGCCAGTCAGGAGCCGTTCGGCTTCCACGACGGGATCTCCCAGCCCGTCATCGCCGGGCTGCCGAAGGCGGCCGGCGCTCAGCGATCAGTGCCCGCGGGCGAGTTCGTCCTCGGTTACCCGAACGCCCGTGGTCAGCTGACCGACCGGCCGCTCCTGCCGGCGTCCGACGACCCCGGGCGCCTGCTGCTTCCCGACCCTGCCGGCAGCGGCACGGCTGACCTCGGGCGAAACGGCACCTATCTGGTCCTCCGTCAGCTTGAACAGGACGTCGACGGGTTCTGGCGGTTCCTTGACCAGGTCACCAGGCAGCCCGACGGAACCCAAGATCCAGGCCGGCGGGTCGCGCTGGCCGCGAAGATGGTAGGCCGCTGGCCAAGCGGCGCACCCCTGATCGACGCACCGGACCAGGACGTACCGACGCTCGGCGACGATAACGGCTTTGGCTTTCAGGCTGACCCGCTCGGGCTCGTCTGCCCCATCGGCGCGCACATCCGCCGGGCGAACCCGCGCGACTCGCTGGCCCCGAACCCCGCCAGCTCGCTGAACACCAGCGATCTGCACCGCCTCCTGCGCCGCGGGCGCAGCTACGAGGCGGCCGGGAACGGGCGTCCCGAAACCGGGCTTTATTTCCTGTGCCTGGCGGCCAACCTGTCCAGGCAATTCGAATTCGTCCAGCACACGTGGCTGAACAACACCACGTTCGGCGGACTCTACGACGACACTGACCCGCTCACCGGCACCCGCCAGCCCGCAGGCGCGACCTTTACCGTTCCGCAGCGCCCGGTGCGCCGTCGTTACCGCGGCGTACCCCAGTTCGTGCGGACACGAGGAGGCGCCTACTTCTTTCTTCCCGGCATCTCGGCTCTGCGCTACCTGGCGCAGCTGCGGCCATCCGATCACCCATCCGGGGAACGTGACCTAACCAACCTGGGGAAAACATGCACACGATAAATACGGCCGATCCGGCCACGCTGATCACCACGACCAGACCGGAGCTGGCCAAGCTGTTCAGCTCGGGGAGGGCCGGCGCGATCCCTGACGGCCGCGGCCGCGGGACGGTTCTGCTTGGCACGGGCGGCCTGGCGGCCCGGATCGACCGCCGGCACGGCCTACGCTCTCGCCTGGCGGGGAAAGGTGGTAAGCGCACGCACGGCACGCCTGCTGAACATCCTGACGCCACTGCAGATCGAGGCGATAGAAGCTGAGATCTACAAACAGGACAGCTGGTATGACGGTGCCCCATGCATCGTCCTCGACTACTCGAAGACGTCGTTTGCTGCCCGCCGTATCCGGGACGAGATCCGTGAAATCGCCCCGGGGGTCTTTCTCGGAATCGTCTTCTGGGGACGCCGCCACGTCCTCGACTTCTCCTTGGACTTCACGCGTTGAGCACGCAGAGACGCCGCGGCCGGGTGCCGCGGACAGAACGGACATTCCCGCGCATCGTGCCAGCCGAGCAGCCCACACGGCAGGAGCGTTCTCTGGTGGACCCCGAGGGGCTGCTTACCTTTCTGGTCTTCCGGCCGTTCAGTGACCTGTTTCTCTGGTTCTGGCGGCTGGAACGGCGGATAGAGTTCTTGTACCGGCCGCAATTCGACAAATGGCTCAGGCCCCCGTTGTTCGCATGGGCACAGGCGCTGCAGAACTCCCGGCGTCAAGATGATCATTTGGGGCTGGCGGAGGAGCAGCTGGTTCCCGGTGAGGAACAGCAGATCCGCGCGACCATCGACGAAATCGCGAAGTTCACCAGGGAGAACTGGCTCCCGGGTGGAGCGCAGCGGTTCGGCAACACCAAGACGTTCGGTGTGTTGCGCGCCGAGTTCTCGGTTCTGCCGGGCCTGTCGGCGAACCTTCGCCGCGGCCTGTTCGCGGAGCCGCATACGTATCCTGCATGGGTCCGCTTCTCCGGTCCCGGCCCGTACGCTCCGCCGGATATCGAGGATCTGGGTCAGTGTTCGGTCGGCATCAAAGTCATGGGCGTGCCCGGGCCCAAGCTGATGGAGGACGAGCGGCTCACCCAGGATCTGATCCTGGTCAGCCCCGCGAGCTTCGTTACCCCGAACATCCGCGAGAACGCGAAGCTGCAGCGCTGGGTGCGCGCAAAGGCGCCACTGGCGTACGCCATCAACCCATTTGACCCGCACTTGCTGCATATGTTCATGCAGTTGCTCTATTCGCCGATGCAGGCGAATCCGCTCGAAGTGCAGTACTATAGCAACGTTCCTTTCCTGCTTGGCGAGGATCAAGCCGTCCAGTACTCGCTGAAGCCACGGTCACCGGCCAGGACGAGGATCCCCGCGCGGCCTGCGGAGAACTATCTGCGGGACGCCATGGTAAAGACGCTTGCCATGGGGCAGTGGGAGTTTGATTTCATGGTGCAGGTGCAGACCGACTCGTTCCTGATGCCGATCGAGGATGCCACGGTCAAGTGGCCGGAGCAGCTTTCTCCGTACATCCCGGTGGCGCGGCTTCGGCTGCTGGCGGAGAAGTTTACCTCCGACGAGCAGCTCGCATTCGCAGATGTCCTTCGCTACAACCCGTGGCACAGCCTGCCAGAGCATAAGCCGCTGGGAAACTCGAACCGCGCCCGGAGACAAATGTACTGGGAGCTCGCGAGGCTCCGCCAAGCGATGAATCAGGTGCAGCATATTGAGCCAACAGGCGAGGAGCAGTTTCCCGCATAGCAGTATGACCATGCACTCCCTCGCGAGCTAGCCGTAAGGGTTGACGTATCCCTTTTGCCGAGGGCTGGCCCTTCGGCGCCGTGGCCACCTTCTACGCCATCCACTGAGCGTCCGCGCGGGCGGCCGCCGGGGGCCCTCGAAGCGGCGCGCCGGGCGTCCGGCATACTGCCGGTCATGATGATTGGCGTGGGGCTGGATGCCCGGCTCGGCCTTCCGTTCGACCAGTTGCGAGCGGCCGCGCGGGAGGCGGCGGGGCTCGGATTCGAGAGCCTGTGGACCCCGGCCGGCGGAGTGCCGGACGCTTTCCACGTCTGCGCCGCTTGGTCGCAGGACACCTCGCTCCGCACCGGGATTTCCGTCGTTCCGGCGGCGCGCATGTGGACTCCGCTGAGCCTCGCGGCCCAGGCGGCCACGCTGGCTCAGCTGTCTTCGGGGCGGTTCGTCCTCGGCCTCGGCACGGGGGGTTACGGGCCGGGGTTCTGGGCCTCGGTGGGCCTGCCCGACCGCCCGATCGCGGTGATGCGCGAGTACGTCACCGAGGTCCGCGGGCTGCTGGCCGGCCAGCCGGTCACGGCCGGGCCGATCGTCGCCAGGGCAGGCGCCGACCCGGGTGCGCCCGGATGGCCGCGGTCTGCCTCGCTCGGGCTAACGGGCCTGCCGCCGGCTCCGGTGTACCTGGCCGCGCTCGGCCCGCAGATGCTCCGGCTCGCCGGGGAGATCGCCGACGGAGCGCTGCTCAACTGGGCCACGCCGGAGCGCATCGCGTTCAGCCGGGCCCAGATTAATACGGGCGCCATCCGGGCTGGCCGCGACCCGGGTACGGTCCCGATGACCATGTACATCCGGGTCTGCATCGACGACGACGTGGCCGCGGCACGGCAGGCGTTCGGCGCGCAGGTGCTCGGCTACGCCATGGGTTGGCCCGGCATGCCGCCGGGCGCGGGCTACCGGGGCCTGTTCGGCCAGATGGGGTTCGATGCGGAGCTGAGCGAGCTGGAGCAGCGGCGGGACCGGGGTGCGGCCATGCCCGAGCTGGTGGACGCAGCCTCAGACGAGATGCTGCAGGCGGTCGGCTACTACGGCCCCGCGGCTCCGGCGCCGGCCGCGTTCGCCCGGCTGAGCGCCGGGCTGGACGAGTCCATCGTCCGCATCGTCACCGCCCGGCCCGGACTGGAGCCGGTCACGGCGGCCATGGCCGCCCTGACGCCGGCACTCATCCGGGCCGCCGAGCGGAGCGCTCCAGATCACCCGTAAAGGGATCATGCCGCTCCGGCAGCGTGCCCAGCACGAAACTGGAACCCTTCGACGGTCCGCGAGGCGGCGAGCGTCCTGCCCATTGCTTTTGCTGCCGCCGTGCACCGGGTCAAAGGAGTCATGCCGGCCGGCCCGCGGTATCAAGGTCATTTGGCGAGGCTGGATCTCAGGGCCAGGACCCGCTGCAGCGCGGCCTGGAACGCGGCCTGGCCCAAGGTTCCGTCTTGGTAGCCGTTCTCCAGCGCGATTTTCGCCTGGTCGCCCTCGGTGGCCTGCTGTGCCGAGCACAAGATCAGGTCCATCCCGGCCTGGGCTGCCATCGTGGCGCGCTGCCCGATGGTGCCGAACGACTGCAGCGCGCCGGCCTCCAGGGCGTCGGTGATCGTGACTCCGGTGAACCCGAGCCGCTGGCGCAGCTCGCCGCCGACGATCGTCGGCGACAGCCCGGCCGGCCGGGCAGGGTCCAGGGCCGGGTAGATCGCCCAGGACACCAGCACGAGCTTGACCCCCGCGGCGATGGCCGCCTGGTACGGGTACTCATCGATGGTGCGCAACGCAGTCAGCGGCACGGTCAAGGTGACCGGGCGCTGGTCGGTGTTCTGGGCGCTGGTGGCCGTGCCCAGTCCGGGGAAATGCTTGGCAGTGGCCGCGACCCCGGTGGCTTGCTGCGCGGTGATGAAGTCCGCGCCCAGGTCGGCGACCGTTTGCGGGTTCATGCTGTAGGAGCGCTGGAACTGGTCGTCGAAGTTGCCCGGCGTGCGGTACACATCGAGCACCGGCGCCAGGTTCACGTTCAGGCCGGCCCCGGCCAGGTTCTGGCCCGCGCCGGTCCCTGCGGCCGTTGCCTGCGCGGCGGGGCCGGCCGACTCCCCGATCTGCTTTTCCGACAGCACCGGGGCACCGGGCAGGCGCCGGACCAGGCCGCCCTCCTGATCGGTCATCAGCAGCAGCGGGTAGCTGCGCAGCGGGTTCTGCGGGCTGGCGTTCGCCTGGTCGAGCCCGGCGATGACCGAGGCGATCTGGGCCTGGCTGGAAATGTTCTGGCTGAAGAAGATGACACCGCCAACCTCACCGTTCCGGATCGAGCTGAGCAGGCTAGCCGGCGGTGTGAGCCCGGTGTAGCTGTAGATCACCCGCTGGCCCGCCATCTGCGTCAGCGAGAGTTCCGGCAGGGCAGTCACCGACTGCCCGCCGGCCGAGCCGACCGGGGCTGAGCTCGCCGGCGACGGCTCGGACGGCTTGGACGGCTGGTCTTTCGTCGGCACCGATGAGCTGCACCCGGCCAGGAGGCCCAAGGCCAGAACGCCCGCTACCGCGGGGTAGAAAAAGCGGCGGTGGCTGCTGCTCACTTCGATCACCAGGTCCTTCCGCCGCGCACCGGCTCGCTGGCATCACGTCCCGGCTTCGTGCCGGGGACCGTCACCCCAGCCGCGGTCCGTCCGCTGGTTGACATCACTGCCCTCTGGTATCGCGTGAAGGCCCGGCCCGCCGCGCCGTGCCACCTATCTCCGACGATCGCGCATAGGCGTGGCCCGGTCTGCCCGGCAGGCGGCCAACTCCGCTACCGGCTAGCTGGAACCCGGCTCACCGGCTTCTTCACCCAGAACCTGGGCCAAGCGGCCCAGCAGGTCTTATCCGGCGGATCATTACCCGAGGCCCCCGCGGATGGCAGCAGCGGGGATCGTTACGACAAGCCCGGAGTCATTGCTCATGAGCACCGGATTTTGCTCATCCGGTACTCGCTGGCCCGCCGCGGGGACGCCTCGCGAAGCATCTACCCGGCTGTCACCGACGGCGTACCGCCATAGATGCCGTCCGAGCACTGCTCCGCCGTAGTGTTTAGGGCTAAACACTTGAAATGGTTAGTCGCTAAACTATACTGATGACAGCCAGGGAGGTCATGAGGCTCATCGAGCGCAAAGGGATGGCTGAAGAGGCGATGAAGTACCACGTCGTGGTGATCCGTGACGGCGACGGGTGGATGGCCGATGTACCCTCGCTGCCCGGCACGCATACCTGGGCCAAGACCTTGCGGGCCCTCGACCGCAATGTCCGTGAGGTCATCGGCATGGTCGAGGATCTTCCGCGCAGCGCGGAAGCGGCCCTGGACTTGGAGATGGATTACCAGACCGGCGACCCGGTGCTTGACGAGCGGGCCAGCAGGCTGCGCGACCGCCGCCGCGAGCAGGAGCGCGCCGCCGCTGAGATCGCCAGCGACACCTCCGAGCTCCTCCGGCGCTTCGCCGCGCAGCTTTCGGTCGGCGATGCCGCCGTCCTGCTGGGCGTTTCGAAGGGCCGGATCAGCCAGCTGCGAGGCGGGTCGGCAAGACAATCCACTGCTGCCGCGCGCCGAACCGGCACGGATGGATAGGCACGCCTCTGTGACCGCCCCTGGCCGGAGACCTGTACGCCACAGCCGCGGACACCGGGCGACCAGCAGGCTTACGACTCACGCTCGCCGTCGTCACCTGCGGGAGTGAGTTGGGTGCGGACATGATGAGCTTCGTCCTGGGCGCGTCGAGCAGATGTGACAGCACGGGCGTAGGTTGGGCCATGTGCCGCGAGCCTCTATTCGCCCGTACCGGGACAGTGATCTAGAGGATCTCTACCGGATCTGCTTGCAGACGGGTGACGGCGGCAAGGATGCCACGTCGATGTTCGAGGACCAGCGGATCCTGGGCCACGTCTTCGCCGCTCCCTACGGGTTGTTCGAGCCATCGCTGGCTTTCGTCGCTGAGGATGAGGCCGGCGTCGGCGGGTACATCGTCGGAGCGCTGAACAGCAGGGCTTTTGAGGAGCGCCTGGAGGCCGACTGGTGGCCGGCGCTGCGCGACCGGTACCCGGCGCCGCCGGCCGGGCTTCCGCCGGACCAGCGGACGCCGGATGAGCGCGCGGCCGGCTTCATCCATGTCCCGCTCACGGTCCCGGACGAGCTCGCCGAGGATTACCCCTCTCACCTGCACATTAACCTGGTGCCAAGGCTGCAGTCGCAAGGACTCGGACGGCAGCTGATGGACACGCTGATCCGCGCGCTACAAGAGCAGGGATCGGTGGGACTGCACTTCTTCGTTCAGCCCGCCAACCAGCGGGCATCTTCCTTCTACCGGCATCTTGGCTTCACCGTGATTTCCGCCGAGGGCCCCGTCGTCTTCGCGATGGATCTGCGCCCGGCCGCCTGAGCTTGTCCATCCGGGCCGTCCCGTTCTTCCGGGGGCGACAGTTCCGCCTGGCGGCCGAATGCGCCGTGGCCGAAGTGGTTCGCCCTCGCCGGTCGCGTGGGGCCAGCCCCTACGTCCGGACCAGCGCGAATTCGCCCAGGTCCGGTGGTGGACGCCTGCGAAACTGCGTCACGCGGGCCTGGACCGGTTCGAGCCTCACCTGCTGCGCGCTCTGCACGCGCTCGGGCTCGGCCGCTGATCGCCAGCTGAGCGCCTTAGGCGCTGGGTAAGGCGCGCGGCGGCGAAGATATGGCATTTGCCTGATGCGGCAGCAGCGGACTTACGGCGAATCTAGTACTTGACGGCGATCGCTTGTCCGGTTGGGCCCGGGCTGTTCGTCGTACAAACGGGAGCACATCGGTACACGGCGGTGAGGTTCCGGGGGCGATCCGCGTCGGCACGGGGTGAACGGGGCGCAGGCGGATCGCCACCGGTCGCTGCCTACGAGGGATCGCCTGGGAGGCGATGATGGTCAATTCGTACTACGGCATCTATCAGGC
Organism: uncultured Actinomycetes bacterium; assembly: GCA_963742795.1. Lineage (GTDB taxonomy): Bacteria > Actinomycetota > Actinomycetes > Streptosporangiales > Streptosporangiaceae > Palsa-504. The sequence goes on along the minus strand of CAVUNL010000006.1, from coordinate 24,933 downwards.
CGAACGCGGCAAGACTACGGCCGAGATCCAGGCGGCCGATGCCCAGCTCGGCGGGTTGGCCGCCGGGCTCGGTCAGCTCGGCTCGGCGCTCGCCGCCCCGGCACACGCGGTACGCCGGTCGCTGCGCAGACAGCGGTCGGCCGCGTGCCTGGCCGCATCGGACGCCAGATGAGGGCCGGCCCGACACCGCTGATCACGGTGCCGCGGCCGTTGGAGAACGGGGAACAAGAAGTGATGACACCGATCCAGCGGCGCGATGCCGCCGTCGGCGGGCAGGACACCACGGGGCTGAGCCTGGTTCTGCCGTGCACCGAGGATCCGGAGCTGTTCTTCGCCGAGTCTCCGCAAGACGTGGAGCAGGCGAAGGCGATGTGCCGGGGATGCCGGGCCAGGCTGGCCTGCCTGGCCGGCGCGCTGGAGCGCAGGGAGCCCTGGGGCGTCTGGGGCGGCGAGTTGCTGATGGGCGGCACGATCGTGCCGCGTAAGCGCCCTCGCGGACGTCCCCGCAAGGATCTCGTCACGATCGGAGCCACCACCTGAGCCGCTGCCGTTGATCTCGCTGTCATCGTCGCGGTAGCCGGTTACCCACTGGCCGGGCTGGTAGTCGCCGGCAGGCTGCTGGGTGATGACGTTCATACGGTTCCAGGCGTTGATACCAGCGATGAGCGACACCAGCGCTGCGAGCTGGTCCTCGTCGTAATGCTGGGCGGCATTCGCCGATGCCTCGTCGGTCACCCCGCCGGCGGACCTCCAGCTCAGTGATGGCATCTCGGGGCACGACCGCTTCGATCATCCGTCAGGTGCGGAGTATTTCGGTCGTAGCGCTGGTGACCTTCGGCCTGCGCGGATAGGGACCTGTGACCGCTGCGAACCCAGTGCCAGACCGGTGGACTAGTGCCGATGACAGACCAGACTGTCGTCGGCGACCGCGTTGCGCTCAATGTCGGCTTCCATGCCGCCCGGACCCGGCTGAAAAGCCTGGCTAACGGCGGGATGTTGCCGCGGGCCTCCGAGGTGGCCTACGGCGAGGGCATTACCGCCCTAGTAGAGCTAGCTGGCCCGGATGCTGGCCTGACCCGGCTGGCCGACGTCTGCCTGGAGGACCTGACCGAAACAGATGACTGCTCGCATATCGGTCTCCGATGGGAGGCTATCGCCGCTGACGGCAAGCTGTTCACAGCCCTGCTTGCCGACCTGATGCTGGTTCCGGCCGGGGACCAGGGCACGGCTCTGTCTCTGGCCGGGGCATTCTGGCCGCCGCCTGGGCGAGCGGACGCCGGGCTGGGCCAGGCGATCGTGCGCTGCTGCGCCACGGCAGTAATCGGCAGCTTCCTAGACTCGGTGGCCTGCGCGCTCGTCCATCCCGCGGGCACGGCACGGCCTGCAGGTCGTAGCCCGGTCCCTGATCACGGGGGCCAGTCATAGAAATCTAGTGCGCAAATTCACTCGCCGCGAACGGCAAACCTTGAGGTCAGCGTCTCACAGAGTCCCTCAGGGCCGAAACACCGCTCTTCCTGGCTGAGTCGCCACTCGCGCCGTCCGCCCGCGGGTTACCGTGGCCGTATGGCGTCACATCCAGCACGCTCCCAGCTGGGCCTGTTCGATAACCCGGTGCGCGTCTTCAGCCTGGACGAACTCGCCGAGACCGTGCGCAAGCTCGAGCAGGAGCGGCCCGGTCGCACCGTGGAGGAGCTTTCCGGCGCCGTGTTCACCGAACTCGCGATCAAGCGAACGCAGCGCGCCGCCGACCTCGTCGCCGAGGCGATCCGGCTGGCCCGGCCACGCCAGCCAGGCACCGAGATCACCGGTTCACAGTGGCAGGCCAGCACATCTGAAGTCAGGAACTGGGCCCTCAGCGCAGGCTTCGAACTAGGCGCCGACGGCACCATACCCGGCCCGGCCGTCACCGCGTACAACCAGATACATCCCGGCCGTCCGTACTGAACTGACGCTCTCGGGATCATGATGTGGCCGCAGCCCTGAACCGGCGCCGGGTTGACATCGTTTCAGAAGGTGGCGGTCGGACACATGCCTCCCGGCGTCGTCCCCACTCGTCCGCAGCCTACCAATATGCTACCTATTGCGATATATGACATACTTTCAGTAACATCCCGTGCTCCGGGATGGCGGTGAGGTCCGGTGGGAGCCGACCGGCCCGGTGACGCCGACATGCCGCCAGATGACCACCCAGATCGCCGGGATGATCAGGATGGCACCGGCGACCATGCTGCCCACGGCGGCAACGACCGGGCCGAGACGCGCACCCGGCAGGAGTATTACTCCGAGCTGCGTGTGACGGTTTCCAGGGAAGAGTCCGCCGTAGCGCGACAGACCATGGCGGAGGAGCGGGCCGCCGCGGAGAAGTGGCAGGAGACGTCAGCGGAGTCCCGCTGGATATGGAGCGAGTACCAGCGCAAGTGGCCGCCCGCGGAACGACCGTCGGCCGACAGATCCGACGGATCCATCGGATTCCTGGCGCGGGGACCGAGGCAGGTCCCTGGACAATGCCGACAACAGCCGAGTCGAAGCAGAGTGCGACCGCATCGCCAGACGGGAGGAAGAACGGATCTCACCCGCGATGCGCTCCATCGAAAGCCAAGATCCGGACCGCCAGCCTGGTCGGCTTCGAGCACCGCCTCAAAGACCGTGACCGCATCAAAGAAAAGGTCTACGACAAGATCAAGGAGTTCTCCTACTCCGCAGAAGAAGCTGTGTCGGCTGTGTCGGACACGATCCGTTACACCTTTCAGTACCGGGAGTCTCGCTACACTCAAGGTGTCTGGACGGATCTGGAACGCCTGAAAGGTGAAGGCTTCAAGCTGCACAAGCTCAAGAATTCCTGGTCCGGTGAGGAATACAAGGGCATCAACAGCCAGTGGATCGAGCCAGATACCGGCCAGCGATTCGAAGTGCAGTTTCATACTCGTATCAGCTTCGAGGCTAAGCAACTCACCCATGACGCCTACGAACGGCTCCGAACCAAGCAGGCCGATGAGTTCGAGGAGCTGGTGCTGGAAGCCTTCCAGAAGAAAGGTCATCCGCCGAGGTACCGATTCCGCCCGGAGCCGCCGACATTCCCGACTACCCGGAGAGAGACGCAGATGCCAGATAAGGTCACCTACTACGCAGTCGTGAACGATCTGAGCAGCCGTGAGCAGCCCTGCAGGCGTGTTCCGGCGCACCTACTCCGAGGCCGGCGGCTAGCGCGATGAAGCGTTCACGCCGAGATCTGGTCTGGGAACGCAGCTCGTCGCTGGTCTCTGCTGAGCGCGGCGACCTGAAAACGAGTTCATCGAGATCACTGAGGAGGAGGCAAACCAGATCGTGGAACACATCCGCGCACGGTGACCGGCGCGAGCAGCACCTAACGCGCGAGGGCCGCAAGTTCCTGACAGGCGGCAATGCCGCTTAGATAATGACGTGAGTTGCCCCAACCCATGTCGTCAGGACGACATGGTTGCCCGCAATCATGCCGTTCGGCCTTCCGCTCACAGGTCACACACGTAACACCAGTCCCTGAAACATCCAGAACCTGCGCGGTGGCCTCGTTTCGGAACGAGTCAGATCCCGGCAGGCTCTGAGGAGAGGACGTTCTGTCCAACCTAAGCGGCATTGGTTCCTGACACGGCGACGCCTGCCACGTTGGACAATGGGCTCGTGGTCAAAGTCGAGCCCGCCCGTCGCTGCCGACCAACGGCCGGCGCTGCTGACTAACGGCGGCGGACCGGGGTCCGGGAGCTGGCACCGCCGTTCGTTCGGGAAAAATAGGTCGGCGGAAATGGGTACGGCCGGACAGTGTTGCGGGGAGCCATCCGGGACGGTCCCGGTCCCGCGGCGCACGAGACGAAGTCATTGCTCGGCGAGTTCGGAAAGGAGCGCAGCCCGCCGTTCCTCAAGGGCCGTGAGCTGGGTCCGGAGCTGTTTCAGCTCGCGGTTGACCCGCTTCAGCTCGGTCCGCGCCTGCTGTTCCCGGAGGTATCGCTCACCATGCCGGGTGCTGACCAGATCCTCGACCTCACGGCGGAGCAGCCGCAGCCACGGGTTCCCATGCATCGCGGCTTGCCGGTACTGGAGCTTGCCCGCGCGGATCGCCGCGATGATCTCGTCCTGCCTTAACCCGAACTCTGCCCGAGCCGTCTTGTCGCTCAACGTCGCGCCCTTGCGCGCCCATTCGTCGCCGTACAGTTCCATAACCGGTCATTGTCTCGCACCACACGCTCCGGCCAGCTGGCGTTCGCGCTTTTACCCACGACCGCCGAAGGCGAGCTCGAGCAGGCGGTCGCCGATCACCGTGACGCCCGGACGGGGCTCGCGCTGGTAGTACCAGGCCTTCCGGCGGCGCATCAGCGCCTCGCCGTGTTCGGCCCAGGTGAAGTCCCGCCTGCGCAGGATCTTCCGGAACACCGCGTCGACCGTGTCCGGGTGGGCGGCGGCGAGGCGCTGCAACGGCAGCGGCGCGATCGTCTCCGACCGCAGGTATCCGCGCAGCGCGTCCGCATACCGTTTGTCGGCTGCGAGCGCCGGGTTGCCGAACAGGTCGCGCAGCATCCCGTACTCGGGATAGAAGTTCATCCCGTCGGTCTCGTCGTAGATGATTACGACGGTGTCTGCGTCGGCCAGGCCGGACGGGAACTGGAAGACAGGCACGTCCAAGCCGGGGAGGTTCGTCCGGCAGGCGGTATTGCAATGCGAACCGGTCGATGGCGTTGATCGCATCGGCCTCCCCGGGCTCCTTCAGGCCGGTCTCGAACATGGCCGCGGCCAGCGACCGCTCCAGGCGCGGGCTGCACGCGAAGTCGACCAGGTCCCGCTTCAGTTCCGCGCTGCGCTCGATGAGGACAGCAAGCCCCTCCCCGCCGCGACGCCCGTTCACGCCGGCTCCCGGCCTAGTGCGAGCAGCCGCCGGTTGACCTCATTTAGGCCGAACGGCTCCGGTTCCTCCGGCTCCTCTTCACACCAGTATTCAACGGGGGAGTCGCCCCGGAACGCCACGCAGACCGGATAATCCTGGCCGGGGTCGCGCGGGATCGTCTGCTCCAGCGTGATCTCGTGTTCCCAGTTGGCTCCGAAGTCGTAGGTGTAACCGATCTTCGCGCCTGGCGTGAGGACGTCGCGGATCCGGACTGCCTGTTCGTCCCCGGTCCGCTCCAGGCCCGTGAACTGGTCTGCGTACCGCTTCTTGCCTACTCGGAACAGGTGCAGGTGGTCACCGTCCCAGCCGAACAGCACCTGGATGACCCGGTGCAGATCGGCCAGGGTGGCGGCGGCCGGCAGCCGGACCCGCCGCCAGATCGGGGGTCGGGCACGAGATAGTGAGACCTTCAGCTCGGTCACCTGCTCGATGCTGAGCAGGGCGCCGGAGGCGGCGAACTCTGCGACCGCCCGGGCCAGCGCCGCGGCATCCGGGTGCCCGGTACCCTGCACGGCCGCGAGACAAGCGTCCAGGTCCGCCCCTGGCATGCTCTCCCAGACGCGGTTCAGCGCCTCGTCGGGCCCCTGATCCTGCAGTGCGGCCGCGGCGGCCTCCACCGCCAGCCACTCCCAGTCTGTGTCACTGGGCTCGGGACCCTGATCCCAGGCGGCCAGTTCGGCGCGGGCGTGCGGGCCTACATGGGGTGACGACTTCATCTCCCGCCAGGCAGGCAGTGCGTCTTCGCCGAGCCTTTCCACTATGCGGACGGCTACGCTGCGCAAAAGCGGTGACATCCCCTCGGCAGCGGCCAGGATCTCCCGCGCGGCCTGCGCGGAGTCGCGCTCCGCCAGCCATCCCCACGCGACATGGTGCTGCTGTTCCTCGTCGCTGAACCGGGCGGCTTCGGTGATCACCTCCGCGACCGGCATGGCTGGGTCGGCCAGGCCGGACAGCCCGTCCGCCAGATGGGCAGCGGCCCACCGGCCAAGCGCGGTGATCACCGGCTTCCCGGGGTCGTCGCTCACCGCGCCGAAGCCGGCCAGCAGTGCTACCAGTCCGCCCAGCGGGGTTTCGGTTTCAGGGTCGTAGTACCTGTCGGCCGCGTGCCGCGGCTCCCAGGACGACTTGTCGTACCTGTCACACAGGTCGTCTAGCGCCGCGTTCACAGGCTCCCAGAAACCGTCAGGACAAGGAGCCGTGTCCTCGCCAAGCACCGTGAGCAGGGCCATCGCCAGCAGCCGTGCGCTGTCCTCGTCCTGCGGAGACGACTCCGCCGCGCACACTGCGCGCAGGCCAGTCAGCCATCTGGCGAGCAGGTCCGCATCGTCTGGGGGCCAGCATTCCAGCGCCGGGCCGGCGGTCACCGACCCGTCGCCGACCTGCAGCAGCCCGGTCGCGATCGCCGCGCACCAGGGCCTGTGCAGCGCCCGGATGTCGGCCATCGTCCGCAGCCGCGGCGGCACGTCCACCCCGATGGCTGCGCCCGCGGCCGGGACGTCGGCCTTTCGCAGCACCCGCCCGGCCGTCACCGGACGGCGGCCGTTCCCCATCCAGCGTGCCAGCGTCACGGCATGGCCGATGATCGCGCATTCCCGCGCCTGCTGCGCCGCGTCACGAAGACCTTCCACTGTGTCCACAGGGGGACCCTACTGCCCACGCCGCCTTGAAACCGTACAAAAAGTTCTCACACGGCGTGGAGGCTAGACATGTGCTGTCCCGCTTGATGCTTGACACATGAGCTCCGCTTGATGCTTGACACTCCGCTCATGCTGTGGGAGTTGAGTGTGACCGAGCAGAGATACCGGGCCGTGCTGGAAGTGCTGGCCGGGGTTCCGGTGACCGAGGCCGCCGAGCGGTACGGGGTAAGCCGTCAGAGCGTGCATGCCTGGCTAGCCCGCTACCGGGACGAGGGGCCGCCGGGCCTGGTGGACCGCAGCCATAAGGTGCATGCCCATCCGTGGCAGATCCCGGCGGAGCTGGAGTCGGCGGTCTGTGAGCTGCGCCGGGCGCACCGCAAGTGGGGGCCGAAGCGGCTGGTGTTCGAGATGGGCCGCCGCGGCCTGGGCACGGTGACCCGGTCCGCCGTGTACCGGGTGCTGATCCGCAACCAGCTGATCGAGCCGAGGTCACGGCGCCGCAGGCGGCAGGACTATATCCGGTGGGAACGGCCGGTCCCGATGCAGCTGTGGCAGCTGGACGTGACCGCCAGCGCGTTCCTGGCCGATGGCGCCGAGGTGAAGATCGTGACCGGGATCGATGACCATTCCCGGTACTGCGTCATCGCCACGGCGGTGCGGCGGGCCACCGCCCGGCCGGTCTGCCGGGCCTTCATCGAGGCCATGGGAGTCTACGGGGTGCCCGAGGAGGTGCTGACCGACAACGGGACGGTGTTCACCGGCCGGTTCATCAAGCCGCGCCCGGCCGAGGTGCTGTTCGAGCGGATCTGCCGGGAGAACGGCATCACCGCCCGGCGGACTAAGCCGAGGTCGCCGACGACCACGGGGAAGATCGAGCGGCTGCACCAGTCCCTGCAAGACGAGCTGCTGGACGTGCACGGCCCGTTCGCCTCGCTGGCGGCGCTGCAGGCGGCGCTGGATGCCTGGCGGGAGGAGTACAACACCGACCGGCCGCACCAGTCGCTGGGCATGGCCTTCCCCGCCTCCCGGTTCGCCCCGGCGGTATCGCCGCTGCCGCTGCGGGTGCCGCCGCAGCTCGCCGCGGCCAGCCCCGGGCAGCCTGAGCAGGACGAGCCGTCACCGGCGGACCTGCCCGCGGCTGCTGTCCCGGAGCGTGAGGAGGTATCGCTGGTGGCGGTGGAGGCCGACCGGGTGGTGCCGCCGTCGGGCAACTTGCAGCTCGGCGGGCAGCAGGTCTGGCTCGGTCCGGCCCTGGTGAACAGGAAGGTCACTATCTGGGTGGACGAGACCAGCCTGCATGTCCTGCACGACGGCGCCCGGATCAAGACGCTGCCGTCCCGGCTCGGCGTTGCCGAGCTGGCCCGGCTGGCCTGCGGCGGTGCCCGCCCTGCCGGGCCGTCCCCGCTGCTGGCCGGGACCGGCACGGCCGTCGAGATCGAGCGCACGGTCAACGCCGCCGGCCTGGCTGGCCTGGCAGGCGCCCAGGTCAACGTGGGCTACCAGCTGGCCGGGCAGCGGGTCACGCTGCGGATGGACGGCACCCAGATGATGGTCATCACCAGCGACGGGGAACTGGCGCGCACCATGCCCTGCCCGGTTCCCGCCGGGGACCGGTACCGGCTGCGCGGCGCCCGGAAGGCCGCGCCTCCCCCGCTCCCGCCCTCTGGCCCGGTGACCGTGCAGCGGCGGGTCTCCTCCCGCGGCGGCGTCATGGTCGCCACCCAGAAGATCCAGGTCGGCCTGGTCCACGCGGGCAAGATCGTCACCGTCACCGCCGAGGACCACGCCTTCCGGCTCATCATCGACGGGCAGGTTGCCGGTGTCGTGCCGCGCACCACGACTAGCGAGATCCACCGGTACAAGGCCTACGCGGCGCACCCGCGCCCGGGAAGGCGGTGAATGGCATGCCCGATGTCAGGCTCGATGTCGTGGACGCGGCTGAGCTCGCCGAGCTGCTGCAATTCCTCAGCCGGTGGCTGGCCCGCGATCGGGGCCGCCTCGGCGCCTCCCTGGAAGAGTTCGTCGGTCACCCCGCATACAACGTCGGCGAGCTGCGCCAGGATCTGGACCGGTTCACCTTCCTGCTCGGCGGCGACGACGGCGAGTCCCTGTTCGGCCACGGCACGGCCGAGTGAGGTGATGACCATGACCAGCCCGCTGCGCGGGCCCAAGAGCGCAGAAGGAGGCGGCTTCGCCGCCGCTCATCTCCTGGCGCGCCGCGCATGCTACGGGGCCGCCCCTCCGGCCCCAAGGGTGCTGCGCATCGCGCTGCGCGCGACAGCCCTGCGGGCTGCCCTTGACCCCGGAGACCACTGCGGCCCCTGGGGCCAGGAAGAGCGGGCAGGCCCAGGCCTGCCCCCGCGCTGCGCGCGGCGCGCAAACCCCGCGATGGCGGGGCACGCGAGCTACCCGGACGTCAGGACACAGGTGAACTGAAGTTCGATAGCGACAAGGAACGGGAAAATTACAAACCTAGGGTGGTGTCAAGGATCAAGTGAGGCCGATCCGTCAAGGATCAAGTGAGGCTAGACACGTGGAGGCTAGACACGTGGAGGCTAGACATGGAGGCTAGGCGTGGAGGCTAGGCACGTGTAGCACGCAGCTGGCGAGACACTGGCGAGACACATGCGGACACGCCTGATAAGGCGGTGGGTCGTTGAGGTAGAGGCCGAAGGCGCTGCGCGCTGGCCCGGCTGTATCCCACTGTCCGCGCCGTCGTCCAGCAAAGAGGGAGCACCAGGCGGGCGGCAACCAGGAGACGGCGGCGCCCGGACGGCTCGCGTGCATCACCGAGCATTAGATAGCCTGGTCTGCGGCAGCACCGCCTGCCGCTCTCCGAGCGATCCTCGCCACGCCGAGGTCAGCAACGAGGACAAGTGCTCCCAGGGGCAACGCGGGTTGTTCGTCGTCATGTGTTCCCATCGTGGCGGGAGGGCGTGGGCGTCCCGCACGAGAGGTCGAACGATGACGAACGCCGATCAGAAGGCCGCGATCCGCGAGCGCATGGCCAGCACGGGCGAGAACTACACCACCGCCAAGCGCGCAATCGAGCTGGCCCGGCTGAAGGCGCAGGGCGAGCAGCTGGACAGCACGCTTGCCGAGCAGCGCACTCGAACCCTGAACGAACGATTCGACACGGTCGCCGGGCAACTGGGTAGCGATAAGCCACCAGCCGTCCGGCTGGCTGCGGTCTATGCGATGGCGGGCCTGGCTGATGACTGGCAGGACCACCGGCAGACGTGTGTCGACGTGCTGTGCGGCTACCTGCGCATGCCGTATGAACCTGGGCCCGGCGATGATGCCCCGGTGGAGAAGCGGCTGGCCCTCCAGGCCAGCCGCGAGGTCCGCCATACCGTCATCCGGGTCATCGCCGCACATCTCAACGGCACCGCGCCCGTCTCCTGGTGTGGCCTGAACTTCGACTTCGCCGGCGTCGTTTTCGACGGCGGCGACTTCAGCGGCGCCAAGTTCTCCGGCGGGACGGTCAACTTCGTCGGCGCCGAGTTCTCCGGCGGGACGGTCAACTTCGCCGGCGCCGAGTTCTCCGACGGGACGGTCAACTTCGCCGGCGCCAAGTTCTCCGGGGCGGGGGTCAACTTCTTCCTCGCCAAGTTCTCCGGGGCGAGGGTCGACTTCGCCGGCGCCAAGTTCTCCGGCGGGACGGTCGGCTTCGGCTACGCCGAGTTCTCCGGCGGGCCGGTCAACTTCACTAGCGCCAAGTTCTCCGGCGCGGAGGTCCAGTTCTTCCGCTCCAGGTTCACCGGCGAAAGCCCCAAGTTCACCGGCGCCGGCACCTCCGGCGGGATGGTCTTCTTCCACGCCGCCGAGTTCTCCGGCGGGACGGTCAGCTTCTCCCGCGCCGAGTTCTCCAGCGGGCCAGTCGACTTCGCCGGAGCCGAGTTCGCCGGCGGGACGGTCGACTTCGCCGATGCCGAGTTCCCCGGCGGGACGGTCGGCTTCGCCGGCGCCGGGTTCGCCGGCGGGACGGTCGACTTCAGCCGGGTCGCGAGCTGGACGCAGCCTCCGGACTTTGGCTCAGGTTTCGATATGTCCCATCCACCGGCCGGTGTCATGCCGCCGACAGCTACGACCCCTTCACCGGATAGCCCCGTACCGTGAAAAGAAACTGGTAACCGGGTCCAGGTCACCTACCGCGGCGCCTTCGGCTACGTGACCAGCGTGCTCCGCGACGGCGAGCACATCCCGCTATGCGCCTTCGCGATCTACTCCGCAGCCCACGACAGCTACCAAGACGCCATCTTGCGCGCCGGACTCCCCGCCGGCACCCCGCAAGAAGCCCTCGATTACCGCCTGCACGATCCACCTCATCGGGTGGCCCAGCCACGAACCAGAGTCATGACCCCGATCCCATCCCAGCCCCGACGAACTTACAGGGTCAGCCACTTAGCTTGGCGTTTAACCTCTGCTGTCTGCCTGGCAACTCTTTGCCCGTGCTGTCCGGTGCGTCGCCGTGATTGTCACCCGACCCTCCTGGTCGTCCTCATAGGGCACGAGCTCGGACGTCGGGTCGATGCGGTGTCGATGTCCGGCTGCGGCTGATGGTTGACGGGGCCTGGCCTAGGTTGCGTTGTCCTGCCTGACGTCTCAGCGCTGCTGGCTGATCCACACTGATACGTGGGCAGGTTCCAGGGCCTGGTCCACGGCTTCGGCCAGGTCGTTGCGGACTGAGTCCAGGTCAACGGCGCCTTTCAGCCGGGCCGCGAACGCGGCCATGGTCTGGTCGGCGTCATAGCGTGCCCGGTTGAACCTGCGGTCCACCGCCCGCTGCACCCGGGACCGCAGCGGGCTGAACAGGGCCGCCGCCACGAGCGTGGATCCGGCCACGGCGACCGGCGACTTGATCGTGAGCACCTGGGTGGCCAGCAGCACCAGCCCGGCGTATACCCCGACCAGCAGGCCGGTGACGATCGCGTAGGCCAGGGTCCGGGAGATGATCTGGTCGATCTCATACAGCCGGTACTTGAGGACCGCGATGGCGATGGCCGTCCACAGGCACACAAACGCCAGGCTCTGAAGCACATTCACGACCGCCGAATTCACCCAGATCGATGCGACAAACACGACGACCAGCAACAGCGCGGCCGCCGCGCACCACTTCAGCTGCAACCGCTCCTCACCTGATGACTTCGCGAACCTGACCACGAGCGCCGCCACGCTGACCAGCAGCGCGGCACTGGTCAAGAAGCCGGTCAGCACCCAGAGCACGATCAGACCGGGCGGGCTCCCCGCCTGGCCGGGCGAGGCGAACGGATGCGCCCACACGCGGGTGGCGGCGATGAGCAGCCATACTGTGGCGAGCGCGAACGCCCCGCCGACAAACCACGCGGCCAGGCGCCACCGCCGGGAGCGCACACGCCCGGTCGGGAAGAGCAGGAACAAAAACGCGAGCACAGCGACCGGGATCGCCCAGATCCAATTGGACAGCCAGGCAAACGCCCGGCCCGCTGGCAAAGACCCCGGGTCCGCGACCAGGGCATGCAGCGCGTACGCGTTCGAGAAGCCACCTAGGCCTAGCCCCAGCCCCGCCACCAGGAACAACCAGCCAATCCGGTTCTCCGGGCGCCTGGTAGCAAGAACAAAGCCCGTCACCGGGACCGCTACGTTCACCACCTGCCCGGAGATGTTGGAGACGGTCCAGTCAGTCAGGCTGGCCGACAGCAGATGCCGATTTGCGTATGCCAGCGCCAGCCCGGCGCCGATCAGCGCGACCGATCCCGCCGCGGCGCACCCGGCCACCCACCGGGCCGTCCGGGCTCTCATCCGGATTCCCCACCCGCCGACCAAGGCCACCGGCCTGGGCGCAGGCTGTACCTCACCCACGAAGCGCACGCTACGCCCGCACCGTTCCGGGAACGTTACGGCTCAGCAGGGAAAGTCGGCTACATCGTCGCAGATCAACCAAGCCGGGGCTAACGCGATGATCTTTACGTCATGCCCTCTACCGGGCGTCCGGACAACGTGCGACCGTGTTGCAGTGCGATGCACAAACGTCTAGGGCGTGTCAAGGATCAACCGAAGCCGATCCGTCAAGGATCAAGTGAGGCCATGCACGTGGAGGCTAGGCACCGCGGCGCGCACCTTGGCGGCCCTGGAGCGCGATCAGCGTTGTCAGCGGCGCTGGGCAGGGCGCAGGAGACGGTCACGCCGAGTGCGCGTTACGGTGGTCGTCCATCGTTCAGCCCACCCAGATCCGAGGAGATTCCCATGGCGGTCCCGATCGCCGCCCGCGATGTAGCCGCCGTCGTCGGTGCCCTGCTGGTACTCACCGCGGCCGTCAGTGTCGTCGGCACCCTGATCGTGCCCCGGTCGGTCGCCAGCTGGCTGACCCGTTGGGTCGGCGTGATCGTCGACGGCGCGTTCAAGCTCATTACCAGCCCGATCGCCAATTACAAACAGCGGGACCGGATCCTGGCCTCAGAGGCGGCCACGTTCCTGATCAGCCAGCTGGTGGCCTGGCTGTTCATCTCCTTCATCGGGTACACGCTGCTGGGGTGGCCATTCACGTCCGGAGGCATAACCTCCGCAGTCACTCTGGCCGGTCCCGCAGTGTTCGGGCCCAACGACGCCCTGGGTGCCGCGGAGCGGATCATCGCTGATCTGGCAGCGGGGACAGCGCTCATCATCGTCACATTGCAGATCGCCTACCTGCCCACCTTGTACTCAGCGTTCAACCGGCGCGAGGACGACGTGTCGCTGCTGAACGCGCGGGCCGGTGTCCCGTCCTGGGGGCCGGAGCTGCTGGCCCGTACTCAGTACGCTCTGGGCTCGAGCACCTCGACGATCGACACGCTGCCCGGCCTGTACGAGCACTGGGAGAGCTGGGCGTCCGACCTCGCCGAGAGCCATACCACCTACGTGCCGCTGGTGTGGTTCCGCTCCCCCCGGCCGCTGTCATCCTGGGTGATCTCGCTGCTGGCGGTGCTGGATTCAGCCGCGCTGTACCTTGCCCTGTCGCCGCAATCGGCGCCGGAGGTCCAGGCCCGGCTGTGCTTGCGTTCCGGGTTCGTATGCCTGAGAGAGATAGCGCAGGCGATGGGATTCGGCATACCCGACGAGCCTGGCCCGGACGCCGGGATCACCCTCACCTACCAGGAATTTCTCGATGCGGTCGCCAGGCTGCGCAAGGTGGACTTCCCCATCGAGCGCGACCCCGCCGACGCATGGCCCGACTTCGTCGGCTGGCGGGCCAACTATGAGCTGGCTGCCTACACGATCGCTTACGCCCTCGATGTCGTGCCCGCGATGTGGTCGGGCCCGCGCCGCCGGCCCACGCCGCCAATCACGCCGTTCCGCCCGCCGCCCGGTCGGGTCAGGTGATCAGCACGGAACCTCCAGTCCCGTCGCCCGCGCGGATCGCCGCCATGATCTCGTCCTGCGTTCAGCGAACACCGACGGTCTGTCGCTCGGGTTCGATCACGGCCACGACGCGCTCTTGCCCTCGGGAGTAGGGCGCACCGGTGTACTTGGTGGCCAGCTCGTCGATGATCTTCCACGCCGCGTCGCCGTCGAGCCATTCTTCGACCCGCCCGCGGACGACAACGGGCTGGAACGGGTTGTCGGCAGGCGCGATGGACAGCGCCATCCGAGGGTCGCGGCGCAGGGTTGCTCGGCAGCGGACTCATCGAGTTACCACCGGACTGCGCCGCTGACCTGGAATTATCGCTTACCCTTGCGCTGGGATCGGGCCGACCTGGAGCGGGGCTGACGGCGCTGCACCATCTCGCCGGCGGCGGGATGGGTGAGCCGGAAGATCCGCGTGGACAGGTCCCGGGTGACCTTGAAGTCCTTGGCCTGCTGGGCCAGCAGCAAGGCCACCTGGAACTGGGCCAGCGCCGCCTCGGTGTTGCCGAGGTTCGCCAGCGCGTCACCGGCGAGCAGGCGGACCCGGACGTCGTCGGGCCAGCGTTCGGTATTCTCGGCGATCTTCGCCCGCGCGTCGTCGGCCAGCCCGGCTTCGGCCAGCGCGACCGCCGCCTCGCCGGCGAACGAACCGTGCCGCGCCGGGTCGACGGCGGCCAGCGTCTCGCTCAGCATGACGGCCTCGGCGGCCTGGCCCGCGCGGCCGAGGTCGCGGATGAGGGTGACCGGCCAGGCCGGGAACCGGCCCGCCTGATCCCGGTTTTCGGCCAGCGCGCTGCCGAAGTCATCGGGGCGCCCCGGGAATCCGGCCGCGGCTTCGGTCAGCAGCCGGGCGCGCCGGACCGGATCGTTCCTGGCCGCCGCCAGCCTGGTCGCCAGGCCGCCGGCCAGGTGCGGCAGCGACAGCCGCGCGGAGGCGTCGCCGAGCATCCGCCAACCGGGCGGATTGCTGGCCTGCGCCCGCGCGATCCGCCTCCTGATCACCGCGTCCGCCTCGTTCCGGTGCGGCGGGCACATCCGGTCCTGGGAATCGGCCAGGTCGGCGGGGAACTTGAACCGCCGGCCCGCGCAGGCTGGGCAGCCAGGCCGGGGAGCGGTCGTCACGGTCAGCTCGACCAGCGACCGGTCCAGGTCGACGGGGCCGAACGCCTCTTGGACGAAATCAGTGACCGCGCCCAGGCCGATGTCGTCCCACAATGGGGCTTCGGCCGTGATGACGGCCTCTCCGAGCACGGGCGCGGGATCCCCGGACAGCAGGCCCGGCACCTGCCCGCGCGCCGCAAGCTCGGCGTGCCGCCCAGCGGTAACGACGTCTTCGTGCGCCGCGGCGGTCGTAACGGCCCGGCCGCCGAGCTCGGCCAGCACGGCCGCCATCATCGTCTTCCGCCGCGTCGCCATCTCGGCCAGCGACCACACCGGCACGTAGACGACGATCTCGACCGGCCACGCGCTGGCAGTTGCCACCGCCTCCGGCCGCGGTGCCAGCCACTCCAGCGGATCCCAGGTGACCACGAACAGCCGCAGCGCCTCGGCCATCCCGGCCAGCGCCGGCGACAGGCCTTCCCACCTGGCCGCCAGCTCCAGCAGCAAGGTGTCCTCAAGCGGCGGCCTGGCCAGGAGGGCCTGGACGTCGGAGGGAAGACCGGCAAGCAGGGCCGCGTTCGTCTCAGTCATCGTTACTCACCCAGGATTCTGGCATACAAACGGCCCGCAGACCCGGGTCCTGGAGCTGACACCACGGTCCGTTCGGCATAAATTGCCAGCGGAAATGGGTACGGCCGGACAGCGTGGCAGGCGGGCCAGCCGGATCTCCTGCCGCCCAGCGAGGGCCTGCAGGTGCCGGGAAGAAGCTACGTCACTCGACGTTCGCAGGTTTCGGGGTCGCGTGCTGATGCCGGGGACGGCGGCTCGGGCGCGCCGTCGCCATGCCGTACGTGGTTAGCATGAGCGATATGACCGATGCCGTCCCGCTATGGGCGTATGAGCAGCCAGAGATACATCCTTATGATCCGCGGTGGAGCCGGCGTGCTGCGATCGAGTGTGCCCGGCTGGCAGATCTCCTGGCGCCCTGGGCGGACGGCGGGGTGGAGCATGTCGGATCGACAGCGGTCCCCGGGCTAGCGGCCAAGCCGGTCATCGACCTCATGGCCCAGGCGGCCGATCCCGGCGCCGTGGTTGCTTTGGCTGGAGAGCGGCTCGCTGCGGACGGCTGGTGCTACGTGCCGCCCGGCCTGGACCAGCGGCCGTGGCGGCGGTTTTTCGTCAAGCCGGACGCGTCCGGGCAGCACCGGATCGCGCACCTGCATGTCATCCGGGCCGGTCATCCGCGCTGGTCGGAGCAGATCGCCTTCCGGGACGCACTGCGATGCGATGGTGAACTGGCCAGCCGGTACGAGGACCTGAAGCGGCGGCTGAGCGCCCGGCATGCGAACGACCGCGAAGCCTACACCGAGGCCAAGGCAGCCTTCATCGCCGGCGCGCTTGCGTAGCCATGTACCGCATCTCCTGAGCGGTAACGTTCCCGGAACGGTCCAGGCGTAGCGTTGCGTTCGTGAGGCACATGGCCCCCGCAGCGTTCTGGCGCGCGTGGTCAATCTGGGCCGTCTCGGTAGCGGCGACCGCGACCGCGCTTGGCTATACCGCCGTTCACCCGCTGCCCGCGAAGCTGGCCGCCAGCTTCGGCGTGACCGGGCTGAACGACGTGGTCGGGGTGGCGTTCATCGCCGCCTTCGCCACGGTCGGCGCGGTGCTGGCATGGAAGCGGCCGGGAAACCCCATCGGATGGCTGCTGTCGGCGACCGCCCTGGCGTACGCCGTGGGAAACGTCGGCGTGTTCCTGGCGCACTTTCATCGGACGCTCACCCTGGCCAACTGGCTAGGCTGGACCTTTGATCTGGGCGTCGGACTGTGCGCGTTCGTCGTGCTGCTGTTCCCCACCGGGACGCTGCCCTCCCGCCGCTGGCGGCCGGTGGCCTGGGCCGCCGGGGCGGGCCTGGCCGGGTGGGCGCTCGGCAACGCGTTCGCCCCTACGATTATCAGCGCAAGCCCGCCGATGCCGAACCCGGCCGGCGTGACCGGGCCGGCCGGGGACATCTTCAACATCATGGCGAATGGCGGCCGGGTGCTGATGGTCGCCGCGGGCCTGGCCGCCGTGCTGTCGCTGGCGTTCCGGTACCGGCGTGCCCGGACGGCCGAGCGGGCACAGCTGAAGTGGCTGGTTTACGCGGGTGCTGTGGTCGTCGCGGCGGCCCTGATCGCCGCGGGGCCGGTCGAGCAGATCATGGGCCCGGGCGACGCGGCCAACAACCTGCAGAACGCGATGGTCAGCGGGACTATCGCGCTCATCGCGGTGGCTATCGGCATCGCCGTGCTGCGGTACCGGCTCTATGACATCGACCGGGTCATCTCCCGGACCGTGGCCTATACGATCATCACCGGCCTGCTGGCCGGGGTCTACGCCGGGCTGGTACTGCTGGCCACCCACGTGTTCGGCTTGCACACGCCGGTGGCAGTGGCCGCCGCCACACTGGCCGCGGCGGCGCTCTTCAATCCCCTGCGGCGGCGGGTGCAGCTATTGGTGGACCGGCGGTTCAACCGGGCCCGGTATGACGCCGACCAGACGGTGGCCGCGTTCGCGGCCCGCCTGAAAGACGCGGTCGACCTGGACGCGGTCCGCCACGACCTGGCCAGTGTCGTGCACCAGGCCCTGGAACCCGCCCACGTATCGCTGTGGATCAGCCAACGCAACTGAGTCTGGCTTCCGCCGGATCCACCGCGATCAAACCCGGCCTTTCTAACGAAGTGCAGTCGGCGGGGCCGGGCCTGTCTCTGCGGGGGTCGGACCCTCGGGGGTCGGCCCGGTTCGACCGGACAGGTGGACCCGTGGCACGTGGCGCAGCTGGCCGGCGTAGCGTAAACCAAGGCCGCCGTGATTGACGGGGTGCCAGATTCCAAACCTTCGATAAGGAGCATCGTCATGTCCGAAAACGAAACAGAAAACGATACACCTGTCAGCGATACGCTTCTGGCGATGACCGTCGTGTCGCTAGAAAATAGCGACTTGGGCCCTCGCGAGCTCATGATCGCCCGGATCGCCGCCCTTGTCGCGGTAGACGCACCCGCCGCTTCCTACGCGCTCAACGCCGTACCGGCGGCAGAGTCAGACATCGACCTCGATGACGTCGAAGATATTCTCGTCGCGGTGGCGCCCATCGTGGGCACGACCCGCATCGTCTCAGCGGCGGCGAACATCGCCGAGGGGCTGGGGCTCGTGATCGCCCTAGCCGAAGCTGAACTCGAGGAGGAACTCGAGGCCGAGGATTAAGGGGACCCCGGCTTACTAGCGGTGTTACCGGCCCGATGATCGGGCCGGTAACACCGCCCAGGCCGATCCGCGCGGCGTGAGGTCGCGTCGTCGGCCAGTGACCTGCTGTCCGGAAACCAGGCCGTCGGCTTGGCCGGGTCTGGGCGGAGAGCCTGGGAAGTCTGGTCGGCTACGGCCATCGGAACGGAGAGGCGGGCCAGCGTGCGCATTGTTGAGACCGTGGTGTTGCTGGTCGCGCTGGCCACTCTGGTGGCAGCCTTCGCCCGTCGGCTGCGAGTTCCCGCCCCTTCCCTGCTGGTGGTGGCCGGCCTGGCCGTGGGCATGCTGCCCAGGGCGCCCGCGATAGACGTGCCGCCCGACGTAGTGAGCCTGGTTGTCCTGCCACCGCTCCTCTATGCGGCCAGCGAGGAACTGGCCTGGCGCGACCTGCGGGCCGTCTGGCGCCCGGTGGCGGTGCTGGCCGTAGGGCTGGTGCTGGCCTCGGCAGCCGCGGTCGCCGTCGTGGGCGTGGCGGTGGCGTCCCTGTCAGCGAGCATGGCGTTGGTCTTGGGCGCGGTCCTGGCCAGCACGGATCCGGTGGCGGTCAGCGCGCTGGCACGGCGGCTTTCGCTGCCGGTCAGGGTGCAGACGCTGGTGCAGGCGGAGAGCTTGTTCAACGACGGAACGAGCCTGGTGCTCTACCAGATCGCCGTCTCTCTGGCCGTAGGTGGCACGGCCGGGATGACCGCGACCGGCATCGTCCTGCACGGGGTGGGCAAGTTCGTCGTGCTCGCCGGCGGCGGCGTGCTGGTCGGCGCCGTGGTCGCGGCCGGTGTCATCGTGGTGCGCCGCCGGATCACCGACCCGGTGCTCGAGACGGTCGCGGCTCTGGTCACCCCATATGCGGCGTATCTGCTCGGGGAGACGTTCCATGTCTCGGGTGTGACCGCGGTGATCGTGGCCGGCCTGGTGATCGGCGCGCGGCGGTCCCGGATCACCACCGCGCAGACCCGGCTGCATCTGCACTCGGTGTACCAGACCGTCATCTTCATGCTGGAAAGCGTGATCTTCGGCCTCATCGGGCTGGAGCTCCCTACGCTCGTCCGCGCGACCGGGCACCCAGGGCACTGGCTCGTGGCGGCGTTCGCGGTCACCGGGACGCTGATTGCCACCCGGGTGGCGTGGGTTTTCCCGTTGTCGGCGGTCTACCAGCGGCGCCGCGGCACGCGCCGTCCGGCCTGGTCGGTCCCTGCCGTGGTCTCCTGGGCGGGTACCCGCGGGGTGGTGCCGCTGGCCGCCGCCTTGTCCATCCCGCTCACCACGGCCAGCGGAGCCGCCCTGCCGCAGCGGGACCTGGTGTTGGTCGTGACCGCCGCGGCGATCGTGATCTCGCTCATCGTGCAGGGCTTCACCCTGGAGCCGCTGGCCCGGCTCGCCGGTTTCGGGCCGGGCGGCGCCGCCTACCCCGGGCACGAGGAGACCGTCGCCCGGCTCCGCCTGGCCGAGGCCGGGCTCGCCCGGCTGAACGAACTCGCCGAGGAAGGCGCTGCCCCCGATGCGGTGATCGACCGCCTCCGCGCCGTTCTGGATACTCGCATCGGCAGCACGCGTGACCGCCTGGACCAGTCCCCGGACACCGAACCGGAGCCGGTGCCCGAGCGGGAACTGCGGGCCGATCTCGTCGCGGCGGAGAACGCCGAGCTAGCCCGGCTTTTCGAGGACGGCACGATCAGCGCGGCCACCCGGCAGCGGCTGCAGCAAAGCCTGGACCTGGAGGTCACCCGCCTGGCAGAAAAGCCGCGGTAAGCCCAGGCCCTCTACGCCACCCACTGAGCCTCAGCGCAGGCCGAGTTCCTCGGGCGGCGGCCAGTCGCCGGGTAGTTCGGCCAGCCGCCGGACGTAGTCCGCACGGTCGAACGGCTGCCGCTCGCTCAAGGCCCCGTGCACAGCATCGGTGACCGGGCCCATGATCAGGTGCATCACGTTGTGCCAGTCGTAGCCGAGCCCGGCCAGCCGCTGGACCGTCTGCCACGTCTCGGGCGGTTCGTCGGCCAGCAGCTGGTTCGCGATCATCCCGTGCAGTGCGACGTGCAGCGTGGGGTTTATTGGCTCGCCGTCGGGGCCCGGCATCTCTTCATGTCGCTTGAGCGCCTCCTCCATATCGAGGTGCTGGGCCTCGAGCAGGAACGTGCGCTCGTCCTCGTCGTCCGGATCCAGCTGCTCCAGGTCGAGCCCCCGATAGGTGCCGTGCCCCGGCGGTACCGCCCAGGACCGCCGGTCGCCCGGGAGCGGGTCGTCGAACCAGCAGTCGGTGATCTCGTCAGCGTCCCACGCGGCCGCCGGCGGAACCCTTCCGGCTGGTCGGCGGACTGATGCCGGACGCCGGCTCCGGCCACGGCCGGGCGGACGCCCGCGACTTTTAGGACTCACCGCACGATTGTCCCAGTATCTGGCGGCCGAGGCGGCCGCCGGCAGCATTACTGGACGAAACAGCGGAACCAGGAATTGTCAGAGGCTGATGGCAAGGTAAGTGTCATGCGCAGGCTCCCGCCGCGAAAACGCCAGGGCCTTCACCGCCGAGCGCCCCTTCACCGTGACCGTCGCGCCGGGCCGCCTGGCCGCGGGATTGCGCCGCTAAACCAGGACGCCGGTCCGGCGATTCACTACAGTCGCGTCAAAGGCAAGAAGGTTTGCCGGGATACGGGAGGACGAGGGCCATGGCGACAGCGGCGCGTGACCGGCTGGCCAGGACGCTGCGCGGCGACACGCAGGCCGCGTTCAGCGTCGAACTGACGGCGAAGCCGGACGACTTGAGCCTGGAGGTCGAGGGCTTCGGGCACGTCAGGTTCCCGGTGACTCCTGCCAAAGCCCGCAAGCTCCTCGGCCTCGGTCAGCCGGCCCGGTTCGGCCGCGGCGAGGAGACGGTGACCGACCCGGATGTCCGCGACACGTGGGAGATCCCGAAGCACCTCGTCCGCG
Source organism: uncultured Actinomycetes bacterium (assembly GCA_963742795.1). Lineage (GTDB taxonomy): Bacteria > Actinomycetota > Actinomycetes > Streptosporangiales > Streptosporangiaceae > Palsa-504. The sequence goes on along the minus strand of CAVUNL010000006.1, from coordinate 3,722 downwards.
CCGAGTGGAACGACGCGACGCTGAAGGACATCCTCGCGACGGTAAAAGAAGAGCTAGGACTGCCGAACGCCGCCGAACTGACCGCCGATCTTCACTCCCTGCTGGTCTATGAGACGAACCAGCACTTCCTCGCCCACCAGGATTCGGAGAAAGACGACTCGATGGTCGGGACCTTGGTGGTGACGCTGCCGTCGAGCTACGCCGGCGGCGACCTGATGGTGGGGCACAACGAGGAGTGGAAGGCCTACCGAGGATCGAAGACGGCGCTGTCGCTCGTCGCCTTCTACGCCGACTGCCGCCACGAGGTTCTCAAAGTGGAGTCGGGCTACCGGATCACGCTCACCTACAACCTGCTCCTGCACGGCGACACCAGCCGTCCGCCGGGCGAGGACGGCACCGTCGCCGAACTGGCGGACCTCCTCCGCGAGCACTTCAGCACGCCAGTGCCCCGCTACTACGGCGGTCCCGCGGCTGATCCGCCGAACCGGCTCGTCTACCTCCTCGACCACGAGTACACGCCCCGCGGGCTGACCTGGCGGCGGCTGAAGGGCGCGGACGCGAGCCGGGCGGCCCTGCTGCGGACCGCCGCGGACCACGCAGGCTGCGAGGCCGTCCTCGCGCTCGCCGACGTCAAGACCACGCACAGCGCGTTCCCGGCCGATGAAGCCTACGGCTACCGGCGACGCCGGGATTGGTATGACGACTAAGACGACGATGACGAGCAGTCGGGCAGCGAACGCGAGTACGAGATCCAGGAAATCATTAACTCCGAGGTCGCCCTCACTCACTGGACCGGGCCAGACGGTACCCACCTGGAGCAGATCTCGCTGTTTGCCGACGGCGATGAGGTGTGCGCGTCCACCCCGGAAGGCGACCTGGAGCCTTATTCCTCGGAGTACGAGGGCTACATGGGCAACTGGGGCAACACGCTGGACCGCTGGTACCACCGGGCGGCGGTCGTCGTGTGGCCCCGTGATCAGGCCTTCGCGAACCGCGCCGAGACCTCCCCGGCCTGGGCTCTCGACGAGCTCGCCACGATGGCGTCAGCAGGCGACGTATCGGGCGCGCAGGCCGCCGCGGCGACACTCGCGCCCTTCTGGGACGGGGCCCTGCGAGCCCGCGCAGCCGAGCTTCTCGGCAAGGCGCTGCGGGCGGCGGACGCCGTGGCCGACGCGGGAACCGCGGCGATGCTGCTGCGCCCGTTCCGTATCGAGAACCTGACCGGCGCGGACGTGGACTCGTTCGGGAAGATCGCCGACGGGTACGGTCCTCAATGGACGGCGGACCTGCTACGAACGTGGTTCGGCGGGGACCGGCCAGCGTGGGCGTACGGCGGAGGAACCGAACGGCCGCAGTGGGTGGCAGACCGGCTGCCCGGCGTGTGCCAGGGGCTGCACGCCAGGGGCGGTGCCGGCGCGTTGGCCGCCCAGCGGCTCCTTGACCTGGCGTGGGAGTGGGCCAGCAAAGACATCGGCACCGGGCTCGCGTCGCCGTCGCCCAGCCACCGCGACACGAAACTCGGTGACCTGGGTAAACCGCTCGCCTCGGTCCTGGCCGCCGCCGCCGCGACCGGGGCAGCGAGCACCCGGGATGCGGTTTGCGGATATATCCGGAAACAGGAAGATGCGGTGACCGCGCTGGAGATGTCCGCGCTGCGCGCCGCGGCGGAGATGTCCCGGGACGGCACGCGCGGCGACGCCGGCGTCGGCGACCTGGCCGTCGACTGCGCGGCGCGGCTCCGCGCCCGGCTTGCCCGCCCGCAGCGCGCGCCCGGCGACTGGTCGATCGAATTGCCCGCGGGCGGCTGCACGTGCGACCTGTGCGGCACCCTCCGCGTGTTCGGTGAAGACCAGAGCCGGCGCACCTTCGAGTGGCCGCTCGCCCAGCAGCGCCGGCAGCACGTCCACTCCCGGATCGACGCCGCCGAACTGCCCGTCACCCACGTGACCAGGCGGCAAGGCAGTCCCTACACGCTCGTCCTGAACAAGACCGAGGCGCTCTTCGCCCGCGAGCGGAAGGCCCGGATCAGGGACGAAACGGATCTGGAGTGGCTCGCGGCACAGTCAAGCAGCGGGCGCTGGACAACTGCGCCAAGCCCTGGCTGACGTCATCCCTGCTCCGCGGGGCCAGCCTTTGTTCGCTAGCAAAATGCTTGCCATGCTAGTAAAATGCTTGCATGTCCACGATTCACGTACGCGACGTCTCAGAAAGCGCGGTCACAACGCTCAAGGTACGCGCGGCCCGGGCTGGCCAGTCTCTCCAGGCCTACGTGCGCCAGCTCCTAGAGAGCGAGGCGGCCGCCACGCCCCCGGAGGAAGCGGCCGAGCGGGCGCGTGACATCGCCGCACGGTCCGAGGTCACCGCCGATGACGTGATAGACGTGATCACCGCGATGCGTGAGGCTCGCGAGTGATCGTTCTCGACACATCGGCCATGGTGGAGTTCCTGGTCGGCGCGGATCCCGTCGCCGAACGGGTCCGCGCAGTCGTGGTGGGCGGGAAACTCGCCGCACCGCACGCGATTGACCTGGAATGCGCTGCCGCGCTCCGCGGGCTGGTACGCGGGAAGAAGCTGCCGCCTGCCGAAGCTGAGCGGGCCCTTGAGCTGCTCGGAAGCATGCGTCTCGAGCGGTACGGCCATGTCCCGCTGCTCGCCCGCATCTGGCAGCTCCGGCACAACATGTGGCCCTACGACGCGGCGTACGTGGCGCTCGCCGAATGGCTGGACGCCGAACTGGTGACCCTGGACGCCAAGATCGAGACGATCCCGGGGCTCATGTGCCCCGTACGCAACCTGCGCGGCGAAGGACAGACCAGGATAAGACCATGACGCAGCCAGTGAAGTTCGGACTCAACGTGGACCCCAACACCGGCGGCCGGGCCATCGCGGAACGGATCACCGCGATCGCGGACAACAGCGGCCTGGACTACGTCGGCATCCAGGACCATCCCTACAACGACGGCTTTACCGACACGCTCAGCCTGATCACCTGGCTGGCCGCCAGGACCGGGCACGTGCACCTGTTTCCCAACGTCGCCAACCTGCCACTGCGCCCGCCCGCCATGCTGGCCAAACAGGCCGCGACCATCGACGTGCTCAGCGGCGGCCGCTTCGAGCTTGGCCTCGGCGCGGGAGCATTCGCCGACGGGATCGCCGGGATGGGCGGTCCCCGGCGCACCGCCGGGCAGGCCCGCGGCGCGCTCAGCGAGGCCATCGACATCATCCGCGCCAGCTGGGCCGGTGAACCCTACAGCTACCGGGGCACCTACTACGAACTGCCCAGCGTCCGGCCCGGTCCCCGTCCCGCGCACGACATCGGCCTGTGGCTCGGCGTGGCCGGCCCGCGCGCGGTCGAGCTGGTCGGGGCCAAGGCCGACGGCTGGTCGGTGTCCGCGCCCTACGTGCCGCCCGACCGGCTGCCCGGGCTCAACCAGATCATCGACAGCGCAGCCCGCGACGCCGGCCGGGACCCGGCCGCGATCACCCGCCTGTACAACGTCATGGGGCTGATTACGCCGGAGGACCGCGACCCGTTCAACGGGCCGGTCGGACGTTGGGCGCAAACCCTCACCGCCTTGCACGCCGACGGCCAGATAAACGCGTTCGTGTTCTGGCCGACCGGCGACCGCGAGCGGCAGTCAAGCCTGTTCGCCGAGGAGGTGGTGCCCGCCGCACGCGAGTCGCTGGCCCGCCTCAATGCGGCTGACCCGGGATGACCAGGC
>CAVUNL010000005.1:507500-508765 GCA_963742795.1 uncultured Actinomycetes bacterium | reverse complement strand
GCAGGCACTTCTCGGTCAACCGGATGCTGGACCGAGAGTCGGTGAAGGCCAGGCTCGAGGGTGGCGGGCTCAGCTTCACCGAGTTCAGCTACCAGCTGCTTCAGGCCATGGATTACCTTGAGCTGCATCGGCGGTACGGCTGCACCTTGCAGCTGGGCGGCAGCGACCAGTGGGGCAACCTGGTCGGCGGGGTGGAGCTGATCAGGCGGGCCGACGGCGCGTCCGCGCACGCCTTGGCCATCCCGCTGATCACCAAGGCGGACGGCACCAAATACGGCAAGACCGAAGGCGGCGCGATCTGGCTCAGCGCCGACCTGATGTCCCCGTACGCGTTCTACCAGTTCTGGCTCAACGTGGCCGACGTCGAGGTGCCTGGTTTGCTCCGGGTCTACAGCTTCAAGTCCCGGGCGGAGATCGAGGCTCTGATCGCTGAAAGCGTAGAGCGACCTGCCGCCCGGGCGGCTCAGCGTGCCCTGGCCGAGGAGGTCACCACCCTGGTACACGGCGCCGAGGAGTGCCACCGCGCCATCGCCGCTAGCCAGGCCCTGTTCGGCCGTAGCGACCTGGCCGAAGTCGACGAGCGGACTCTGGAGTCGGCCGTCGCCGAGGTGCCTTCGGTCCAGATCTTCGCCAGCAGCGACAGCCTGCCGACCGTGGTCGACCTGATGGCCGAGGCCAAGATCGTGTCCAGCAAGTCCGAGGCCCGTCGGGCCATCGCCGGAGGCGGCGCCTACCTTAACAACCGCAAGGTGACCTCGGAGCACGCGGTTCCCGGCCCGCGTGACCTGCTGCATGGCCGTTTCCTCATCCTGCGCGTCGGCAAGCGCAACGTAGGGGCCATCGAAGTCGTCCGCTAAAGCCAGCCCCCAGCCCCCAGCCCCCAGCGCCTCGCACCCCCCCGGTGGCCGCAGGCCCCCTACATACGAAATGAAACTGGGCTTTCACTGCGCTCTATCGTGGTGAAAGCCCAGTTTCACTACGCTTGCTCGCGTTCGCGCGGAAAGGCGTTCTGGCCATTGTCTGAGCCGGTTGGCGCGTTTGCTAGCTGGGTAATTGCCGGCGCCTTCGGCCCGGGCTCAGCTCTGCGACTGTGCGTACACGCTTGGTCACACGGTGTCTGACCTGGGTTAACACCCGGTATCGCGATTCGATTTGACGAAGGCGCGGAGCACCCCTAGAGTTCTTCTTGCCCCGAGGGGATGGACGCGAGAGCGGGTCAGGTCCCGGGGAGCCATCAGGAAGTCCTCTAGCTAGGGCCTTTGCGC
>CAVUNL010000005.1:0-505000 GCA_963742795.1 uncultured Actinomycetes bacterium | reverse complement strand
CAGGCGTTGCGTGGCCGGGGTAGCGGGACCGCTCAGTCAGAGCTGCTGATCTGGCAGAGAGTTACAAATCGTTTGGGTAGCAGAAGACGTTGGAAAGCGTCGGTATAGAGGGTGATACCCCCGTACGCGAAACTCAGACGACTCTCGAGCGGTATCCCAAGTAGCACGGAGCCCGTGAAATTCCGTGTGAATCCGGGAGGACCACCTCCTAAGCCTAAATACTCCCTGGTGACCGATAGTGAACCAGTACCGTGAGGGAAAGGTGAAAAGCACCCCGGTGAGGGGTCGTGAAATAGTACCTGAAACCGTGTGCCTACAAGCCGTGGGAGCGTTCTGGCTTCGGCCAGAGTGAAGTGACCGCGTGCCTTTTGAAGAATGAGCCTGCGAGTTACGATGTGTGGCAAGGTTAACCCGTGAGGGGCAGCCGTAGCGAAAGCGAGTCTGAATAGGGCGTTGAGTCGCATGTTGTAGACCCGAAGCGGAGTGATCTACCCATGGGCAGGTTGAAGCGCGGGTAAGACCGCGTGGAGGACCGAACCCACCAGGGTTGAAAACCTGGGGGATGACCTGTGGGTAGGGGTGAAAGGCCAATCAAACTCCGTGATAGCTGGTTCTCCCCGAAATGCATTTAGGTGCAGCGTTGCGTGTTTCTTACCGGAGGTAGAGCTACTGGTTGGTCTAGGGGGCCGACAAGCTTACTGAAATCAGCCAAACTCCGAATGCCGGTAAGTTAGAGCGCGGCAGTGAGACTGCGGGCGATAAGGTTCGTAGTCGAGAGGGAAACAGCCCAGATCACCAGCTAAGGCCCCTAAGCGTGTGCTAAGTGGGAAAGGATGTGGAGTTGCAGAGACAACCAGGAGGTTGGCTTAGAAGCAGCCACCCTTGAAAGAGTGCGTAATAGCTCACTGGTCAAGTGATTCTGCGCCGACAATTTAGCGGGGCTCAAGCACACCGCCGAAGCTGTGACACTCGCGCGATCGCCCGGCCCTCTATGGCTAAGGTGGATGGCGGTCTTGGCCGCCGCGGCTTCGGCTGCGGACGCCTCGACTGCGGCCACCGACTCCTTCAGGGTCCAGGTGCGCGGGTGGGTAGGGGAGCGTCGTGTGGCAAGAGAAGCAGCGGAGTGATCCAGCTGTGGATGCTACACGAGTGAGAATGCAGGCATGAGTAGCGAATGAGGGGTGAGAAACCCCTCCGCCGAATGACCAAGGGTTCCTGGGGCAGGCTAATCCGCCCAGGGTAAGTCGGGACCTAAGGCGAGGCCGACAGGCGTAGTCGATGGACAACGGGTTGATATTCCCGTACCCGCGTAAGTGCGCCAATGCCGAGGCTAGCGATGCTAAGCACATGACGCCGGGGAGCCCTTCGGGGCTGATCCGGTTGATCGTGCGATCCAGACTGGTAGTAGGCAAGCTGAAGGGGTGACGCAGGAGGGTAGCTCTACCGGGCGATGGTTGTCCCGGAGTAAGGGTGTAGGGCGATGTGTAGGCAAATCCGCACATCATGAGCCTGAGACCTGACGCCGAGCCGATTTTGGTGAAGTGAGTAATCCCATGCTGCCAAGAAAAACCTCGCAGCGAGCACTTAAGCGGCCCGTACCCCAAACCGACTCAGGTGGTCAGGTAGAGAATACCAAGGCGATCGGGTGAACTGTGGTTAAGGAACTAGGCAAATTATCCCCGTAACTTTGGGAGAAGGGGAGCCGTGTCCGGTGATGGAGCTTGCCTCCTGAGCTGGGTGCGGTCGCAGATACCAGGGAGAAGCGACTGTTTACTAAAAACACAGGACCGTGCAAAGTCGCAAGACGACGTATACGGTCTGACGCCTGCCCGGTGCCGGAACGTTAAGGGGACGGGTTAGTGGCCTTCGGGTTGCGAAGCTCAGAACTTAAGCGCCGGTAAACGGCGGTGGTAACTATAACCATCCTAAGGTAGCGAAATTCCTTGTCGGGTAAGTTCCGACCTGCACGAATGGCGTAACGACTTCTCCACTGTCTCAACCACAGACCCGGCGAAATTGCACTACGAGTAAAGATGCTCGTTACGCGCAGCAGGACGGAAAGACCCCGGGACCTTCACTGCAGCTTGACATTGGTGTTTGGGACGTCTTGTGTAGGATAGGTGGGAGACTGTGAAGCTGGCACGCTAGTGCCGGTGGAGTCATCGGTGAAATACCACTCTGGTCGTTCTGGATGTCTAACCTAGGTCCGTGATCCGGATCAGGGACAGTGTCTGGTGGGTAGTTTAACTGGGGCGGTTGCCTCCCAAAAGGTAACGGAGGCGCCCAAAGGTACCCTCAGCCTGGTCGGCAACCAGGTGTCGAGTGCAAGTGCACAAGGGTGCTTGACTGTGAGACAGACATGTCGAGCAGGAGCGAAAGCTGGGACTAGTGATCCGGCGGTGGCATGTGGAAGCGCCGTCGCTTAACGGCTAAAAGGTACCCCGGGGATAACAGGCTGATCTTCCCCAAGAGTCCATATCGACGGGATGGTTTGGCACCTCGATGTCGGCTCGTCGCATCCTGGGGCTGGAGCAGGTCCCAAGGGTTGGGCTGTTCGCCCATTAAAGCGGTACGCGAGCTGGGTTTAGAACGTCGTGAGACAGTTCGGTCCCTATCCGCTGCGCGCGTAAGAGACTTGAGAGGGGCTGTCCCTAGTACGAGAGGACCGGGACGGACGAACCTCTGGTGTGCCAGTTGTTCTGCCAAGAGCACGGCTGGTTGGCTACGTTCGGAAGGGATAACCGCTGAAAGCATCTAAGCGGGAAGCTCGCCTCAAGATGAGGTCTCTCTCTGGGTTAACCAGGTAAGGCCCCCAGCTAGACTACTGGGTTGATAGGCCGGAGGTGGAAGCACGGCAACGTGTGCAGCTGACCGGTACTAATAGGCCGAGTGGCTTGGCTTCTACTCTCTTCGATTTCGCGTCCACTGTGCGGTTCCTGAGATACGGTCGCAACAGGCCTGCTTCACCAAGCTGGCCGGTGACATCTCAATAGAGTTTCGGCGGTTATAGCGAAGGGGAAACACCCGGTCCCATTCCGAACCCGGAAGTTAAGCCCTTCAGCGCCGATGGTACTGCGCGGGGGACCGCGTGGGAGAGTAGGACGCCGCCGGACATACGTGAAGAGGGTCGCTCCCGATGAGGTCGAGCGGCCCTCTTCGTTTGTCTGGGTACGGTGGTGGCAGATGCTGGAGGTTGTTGGCGTGGCTGAGGGACGCGAAACGCCCAAGGGCCGAGGGGCAAGTGGTGGTGGTCGTACCGGCGGCGGCCGCGGTGTCCCGAAGACGGCTCGTGCTGCCGCCGGAACATCGAAGACCCCGCGGAGGAGTCCGCGGCCGACCGGGACCAGCGGCTCCGCTAGCTACAGCCGGGGCCGGGCGGCCGCCGGCCGCGGCAGCCAAGAACCGCGCGCCGGTCGCGACGGCGCGACCGGCGACGGCGCCCGACGTAGTCCTCGGACGCCAGCCAGCGATGGCCCGCGCCGGACGACCCGGACATCGTCGCCGGACCGCGCGCGAGGGTTGACCACGGCCCGCGGCGGCGAGGAGACCCGGCGAACGTCGCGTTCTCCCGTAGCCGATAGCGTGCGCCGGGCCGTGCGGTCGGCCGCCTCCGATGGAACCCGTCGGGCCGCTCGGCCGCCGGCGACCGAAGGAACCCGGGGAACCGCAGCCGGCGGAGCGCGCCGAACTGCCCGCCCACCTTCGGCCGATGGCGTTCGCCGGGCTGCTCGGCCACCCGCGCGAGACGAAGGGCGCCCGGCAGCGGGCCGGTCGTTCGGCGACGGAGCCCGCCGGACATCGGGTCGGCCCTCCACTGATAGGACCGGCCGGGCACCCGAGCGCTCGTTCGGCGCCGGGACCCGCGGAACCGGTCCGAGTACCCGCAGCTTCCGCCACGATGCGCCCCGCCGTACGGAGGAGGGCTCAGCCGGGGAGAGCGCCGGCTCCGGGCGAGGGCCGGGGCCGCGAACGCGACCCGGCGAGGGCGGGGAGCGGCGGCCAACCTCCGGTACCGGACGGCGGTCCTGGGACAGGGACGGGAACAGGGACGAGGCTGCGGCGCGTCCGGCGCGCGGATGGAGCACCGACCGGACCACTGACCGCCCCGGAGCCAGCCGGTCCCGCACCGCAAGACCCGACACCGACCGGTCCCGCACCGCAAGACCCGACACCGACCGGTCCCGCACCGCAAGACCCGACACCGACCGGTCCCGCACCGCAAGACCCGACACGGACCGGTCCCGGACGACGAGGCCGGGGACGGACCGGTCCCGCACCGCAAGACCCGACACGGACCGGTCCCGGACGGCGAGGCCGGGGACGGACCGGTCCCGCACCGCAAGACCCGACACCGACCGGTCCCGGACGGCGAGGCCGGGGACGGACCGGTCCCGCACCGCGAGACCCGGTTCGGATTACCCGCCGCGGCGGGGTCCCCGGGTTCCGGCGGCCGAGGGCGGCGGCGCGGCGTACCGGCCCCGGCAAAACCGGCCCTGGGAAAGCGCGCCGCGCGAGAGCGCGCCCCGGGAGAGCGGGCCTCGTCTCCCGGACACGATCGTCGCTGCGCAGCTCGAACCCCAGGCGCGCGCCCAGCTGCACAGCCTGCCGAACGACCTGGCCGACACCGTGGCCCGTTACCTGGTCGCGGCGGGAATGGCCGAGGATCCCGAGCAGGGTTACGAATACGCCCAGACCGCCAAGCGCCTGGCCGCCCGGGTCGGCGTGGTCAGGGAGGCGACCGGTATCGCCGCCTACCAGGCGGGGCGGTGGGCTGAAGCCCTGGCTGAGCTCCGGGCCGCGCGGCGGATGACCGGGAGCGATGACTATCTGCCCATGATGGCCGATAGCGAGCGTGCCCTCGGCCGCCTGGACCGGGCGTTGGCCCTGATCCGCGATGCCGATACCAGCACCCTCGATCGCGCCACGCAGATCGAGCTGCGCATCGTCGAGTCCGGCATCCGCCGCGATCAAGGGCTCGCGGACGCCGCGGTGATCGCCCTGCAGGTACCGGAGCTGACCGGCGGGCGGCTGCGCCCCTGGTCCGCCCGGCTTTTCTATGCGTACGCTGATGCGCTGCTCGCCGCCGGGCGTACCGAGGAGGCTAGGGACGCATTCGCCCGGGCCGCGGCGGCCGACTCCGACGGCGAGACCGACGCGGCCGACCGGCTGGACGAGCTCGATGGTGTCGAGTTCGAGGATCTAGCCGACGATGACGATGACGACGCCAACGCCGCCGATGACGACGCCGACGAGCCGGAGGACGTCACAAACGAATCACCGCGGGCTAAGCCGTTGGTTTCGCGGCCTCGGTCTGGTCCAGCCAGTGCATGATCCCGCTGACGTTGGACGCGCTGCCGCTGATCCGGTCGAACTTCACGGCGAGAGCGGGATCGGCGTCCGGGCTGAACGCCGCGTAGCGAGCCTTGGTCCGCTCCACCACCATGGCCACGGCGTGGTCCAGGTCGAGGCCTGCCGCGCGGGCCAGCCGCGTCTCCTCTACCCAGAGCCGGATCTCCTCCGCCGACCGGTCCAGCGCCTGCGCGACCTCGGTGACCGGCCCGTAGTGGCTGAACAGTAGCCGGGTGGGCCGCAGCTCGGCGAACCTGCGCACCGAGGCGAGCGCGACCTCGAGGTCGAAGTCGGGTGGAGGGGTGGCCGGACGCTGGTCTCCCGTGTCCGGGATGTAGACCCCGGCCGCGTCCCCGGTGTACAGGTCACCGGTCTCGGAGTCCATCAGCCCCACGTGGTGCTTGGCGTGGCCCGGGGAGTAGTAGCTGTCCAGGCGGCGGCCGCCGCCGAGATCGACGGTCCCGATGTCCTCCAGGGCCACGATGCGGTCGGCGGGGACGGGCGCGAGTACGCCGAAGAGGCGGTCGAGCGCATCGCCGTAGACCATCCGGGCGCCGGCCATGAGCCGGCTCGGATCGGCTAGATGGCGTGCGCCCCGCTGATGGACGACGATCTGCGCCTGTGGATACATGGCCGCGATGTCGCCTGCGCCGCCGGCGTGGTCGAGGTGGATGTGCGTCACCACGACGGTGGCGAGATCCCCGGCGCCGGCCCCGAGCCGGGTCAGGGCGTCGCTGACGATCGGGGCAGACGGCGCGGTCCCGGTCTCCACCAGGCACGGCCGGTCGCCGCGGATCAGGTAGCCCGCGGTGATCCCGTCGTACCCGGCCATCCGGGTATCGATCTGGAACACCTCATGACCCAGCGGGGTAATGGCTTGGTCCACCGGCTCATTGTCGCAGACCGCTGACCAGGCGGCCCTCAGTCAGCCGGGCCGAACGTGCGCAGGACCAGCCCGGTACGCGGCTTGGGACCGAACGACGTGGACTTGCGCGGCACCCGCTCGCCCTCCGCGGCGATCTGGATGACGGCGTCGAACGAGGGCGGATTGCAGATCACCGCGGTCGCCCCAGTGCTGGTCGCCGCGCGCACCGCATCGGCCGCGTCATGATTAATCAATACGTCGCGCTCGCTGTCGGTGATGCCCCACAGACGGCCGATCAGCAGCTGCTGCATCACCGACGCGTCCAGGCGCTGCCAGGACGCGGAGGCGTCGATCGGCATCGACGCCGCGACCTGCACCGGGTCGGGCTGGCTGAGCAGCCAGAAGCCGGGCGACTCGACCGGACCACCGGCCAGCAGGAACGCGGTTCCCTCGCGCCCGGCCGCGGTCAGGCACTCCAGCGCACCGGCCAGGCCGCTGCCCGCGGGCAGGTCCTGCACGGTGAACGCGGCCTTGGCCAGCTCAGCCGCACGCTCCGGCGGCAGGCCCGGCAGCACCCGGTGGATCGGGCCCAGCCGCGGCGGGTAGGCGTCGGAGTCGACGAGGAACGCCAGCCCGTAATCCCACGGCCCGGCCCCGAGCCCCGACGCGCGCTTGTCGGCCTGCAGGTCCAGGTAGGCGGCGTACCGGTGGTGGCCGTCCGCGATCAGGGCGCGGCGCCCGGCCAGGTCGGCCAGGATCGCGTCCTGCTCGTCGGGATGGCCGAGCCGCCACAATCGGTGCTTCACTCCGTCCTCGGTCGTGATCGACACAATCGGCGTATGCTCGGCCGCGACGTGGTCGATGATCTCGGTGGCCGTGGGCGCGGCCTCATCAGGCCGGGTTCCGCCGCCCTCGCGATCGTAGATGAGGAAGATCGGCTCCAGGTTGGCCCTTGTCGCCGCCATCAGCGCCTTCCGGTCGGCCACCAGTCCCGGCATGACGCCCTCATGAGGCAGGATGCCCGCCGTCTCGGGCGAACCGAGCCGGACCAGGCTGATGATGCCGCGCTGGAGCCACGACGAGGCCTCGTCGGCCTGCTCGTACAGGTACAACGCGGGCATCCGGTCCCTGATCAGGACCCCTGCCGACAGCCACTCGCGCAGCAGGCTGGCCGCGGCCTGGCTCGCATCAGCGCCCTCGCCTGGCAGGATAAGACGGACAACGTTATGCGGGTCGGCCGCCCGCAGGTTCTCGAGGATGCCTCCGCTGATCACGTCGTACGGTGGTGAGGTGACGTTTGCGATGCCGCTCACCCGGTCACGGGCGTAACGGATGCCGCGGAAGGGTGCCAGCACGAGGCCGGAACCAGAGTCGGACGGAAGGGTCTGCACATCATGTCAGAAGGATCAAGCGCGAGCGGTGATTCCCGGGCGGAGGAAAACTTCCCTGGCCAGGTGCTTCCTGAGGAAGATGTGCATGCCTGGTACCGGCGCGGTATGGAACTTCTCGGCAACGGCAGCCCGGCGGCCGCGGCTCAGGTACTGCAGCGCGCCTCGACGGCGGAGCCGGCCTCCCGCAGTGTCCGGGAGGCCCTGGCGCGGGCCCAGTTCGACGCCGGCCGGTACGCCGAGGCCGCCGACAACTTCCGGATGATCGTGGAAGCGAGCCCGTCGGACGACTACGCGCACTTCGGCCTGGGACTGGCCCTGGCCAGGACCGGGCACCACGCCGCCGCAGCCGAGTACCTGGCCCTGGCCGCCGCGATGCGACCCGACGCGAGGCACTACACCGAGGCCCTGCGGTCGGTCCGCGCCACCCTGCGCGCCCGGGAGGACGCCCGCCAGCCCCGCCCCGACGCCAGCACGCAGCGCCGCCCCGACGCCGGCACGCAGCTCGACGCCGCGACGGACGACAACCGATGACGCCCGCGCCGCAGCACGGCCTGCGCGGCAGCACCGAACCCCTCGACACCGCTTATGACGTCGCGCTGCTCGACCTGGACGGGACCGTCTACCTGAGCGGCGCCGCGATCCCCCGAGCGGCCGAGGCGCTCCGCAAGGCCGACGCGGCGGGCATGCGGCTGGCCTACGTGACAAACAACGCCTCCCGTACGCCGGCCGCCATCGCCGCGCTGCTCACCGGCTTCGGGATCCCGGCCGCCGCGCGCGACGTGGTGACCTCCGCCCAGGCTGCCGCGCGGATGCTCGCCGAGCGTCTCCCTGCGGGCGCTCCGGTCCTGGTGATCGGGGGCAGCGGCCTGCGCATGGCTCTGCGGGAACGCGGCCTGCGCCCGGTCAGCGCCGCCGCCGAGCGGCCGCAGGCCGTCGTGCAGGGCTATTCGCCCGACATCACTTACTCGCTGCTGGAACAGGGCGGGCTGGCCGTCGCCGCGGGCGCCCTGTTCGTCGCGTCCAACGCCGATCTCACGCTGCCCACCCGTTACGGCATCCAGCCAGGAAACGGGTCGTTCATCCAGGTGATCGCCACCGCGACCGGCGTCAGGCCGCTGGTCGCGGGCAAGCCCGAGCCGCCCCTGCATCATGAGTCGGTGCTGCGGACCGGCGCCAAACGCCCGCTGGTCGTCGGCGACCGGCTGGACACCGACATCGAGAGCGCGCAGCGGGTCGCCACGGACAGCATGCTCGTGCTGACCGGGGTAACCAGCCCGGCGGAGGCCATCCTCGCGCCCCCCATGCAGCGCCCCACCTACCTGGCCGAGGATCTGGCCGGGCTGCTCGAACCGCATCCCGAGGTCACCAGCCAGGACGGGACGTACCGCTGCGGCGGCTGGACGGCCCACCGCGACGGCTACCGGCTGGAGCTGGACGGCGGCGGGGAGCGCATCGACGGCCTGCGTGCGCTGTGCGCGGCGGCCTGGGCCGGTGACGGTGTCACCGCCGAGTCGGCTCGCGCCGCCGCCCAGCGCCTGGACCCCGAACGCCTGGACGCCGAACGCTGAGGCGCAGCCGACACACCGAACCTCGCCACCTCGCGGTCAGGCGCCGTGTATGCTTTCGCCCATGCCAGGCCGCGCAGTCCGCGAACACGGCGACCACTCGAGTGTCGTCGCCCTGATGCTGTGCGTGTCCTGTCCTTCGTGTTGTTGCTGACAACGACTCTCAGCTGACCGTTGTCGCCGCCGGGGCTCATCGCCGCCCCAATGACGCTCACGAAGGATGTTCCGTTGACCGCCGACATGTCTGTCGCTCCGGAGATCGCCAGGCTCGCCGAAGCCGTCCTGCTCATCCCCGCGCGGCACACCGCACCAGGCACATCAACCGCGGCGCCGGCTGACTTCCCGGAAAGCCACGCCGAGCACACGCTGACGGTCGGCACCCTGGCTCGTCGGCTCCGGTCGATCGCGGCCAGCCCCGAGCGCTGGTGGGGCCTGGTCCGCTTCGAGCCGGGCCGTCCGGTCCAGATCACCGTGGAAGAGTGCGCGGCCTACCGGGCCTGGCTCGTGGTCCTGCCGCCCGGCGACGCCGGGCAGAGCTGCGACTGCGACGTGGCCACGATGATCGCCGGCGAGGCCACCGAGGGCACGCCGGCCAGCGCGGTGCTGCGCCCTGGCCCGGTCCGGGTGCACGGCGAACGGCACGGCGAACAGCACGGCAAGCGGCCCGGCGAGCGGCACGGCCTGCACGGCAGGGGTACGGGATATTCGATCAGTCTTCACGCCAGGGCGAACCGGTCCTCCACACAGAGGTAATAGGCTGAACAGGCCGTGGTGGCACTTTCCGGACGGTGCCACCGGAGAGGACTCATCCCATGATTGAGGTACGGGGGCTCGTCAAGCAGTACGGCGCCAAGATCGCCGTTAACGACCTGTCATTCGATGTAGAGCCGGGCCATGTGACCGGCTTCCTGGGCCCGAACGGCGCAGGCAAGACCACCACCATGCGGCTGATTCTCGGCCTCGACTACCCGGACGCCGGAACTTCGATGATCCACGGCAAGCGGTACGCGGGCCTGGCCTATCCGATGCGCGAGGTGGGCGCGCTGATCGACGCCAAGGCCGTGCACGGCGGCCGGTCCGCCTACAACCACCTGCTGTGCCTGGCCCAGACCAACAACCTGCCCAAGCGCCGGGTGGGTGAGGTTCTCGAGCTTGTGGGGCTGACCGACGTGGCGCGCAAGCGCGCCAAGGGCTTCTCGCTCGGCATGTCGCAGCGGCTCGGCATCGCCGGCACTCTGCTCGGCGACCCGGCCGTGCTCATGTTCGACGAGCCGGTCAACGGGCTGGACCCCGAGGGCATCCTGTGGATCCGGAACCTGATGAAGGCGCTGGCCGCCGAGGGCCGGACGGTGTTCGTCTCCAGCCACCTGATGTCGGAAATGGAGAACACCGCGGACCACCTGATCGTAATCGGCCGCGGCAGCCTGCTCGCCGACTGCACCATGGAGGAGTTCATCGCGCGCAGCTCCGGCCAGACCGTCCGGGTGCGTACCCCCCAGCCCGACCTGCTGGCTAAGGCCGTGTCGGAGGCAATTCCCGAGGCCACGCCGACGGCCACCACCGAGGCGGACGGCTCGCTGACCGTGCACGGGCTCACCGCGGCCCGGGTCGGCGACCTGGCATTCGACCACGGCGTACGGCTGCATGAACTGACCGTGGTCCGGGCCTCCCTGGAGGCCGCCTTCATGGAATTGACCGCCGACAGCGTGGAGTACCGGGCCGGCGAGGGCCAAGCGGAGCAACCCGCCCCGGCCAGCGAAGGGGTGATCTGAGATGGCGACCACGACCCAGGCCCAGCCGATCCTGAGCACGCTGCCGCCCGCCTCGGGCCGGGCCGGCTTCGGCGGCACGCTGGCCTCGGAGTTCACCAAGATCCGTTCGGTCCGGTCCACCTACTGGACGCTGCTCGTGCTGCTGGTGGTCAGCGTCGGCATCGGGGCGGCCATCACCGGCGGGACGGCGGCCAACTGGTCGCACATGGCCGCTAGCGACCGGGCCAGCTTCGACCCGACCCAGGCCAGCGTGGCCGGCCTATTCTACCTGGGCCAGCTGGTCATCGTGGTGTTCGGCGCGATGACGCTCACCGCCGAGTACTCCACCGGGATGATCCGCACCTCGCTGACCGCGATGCCGAGGCGGACGGTGGTGTACGCCGCCAAGGCAACCATCTTCGCGATCGTCGCCCTGGTGGTCACCTTCGTCGCCGCGTTCATCTCGTTCTTCCTCGGCCAGCTGCTGCTGGGCAGCACGCACGACACCGCTACCTTGTCCCAGCCGAACGTCCTACGTGCCGTGGTCGGCAGCGCGTTGTACGTGACGCTGTGCGGTCTGTTCGCGTTCGCGGTCGGGGCCATCGTGCGGCACACCGCGGGCACCATCACGGCCGTGATCGGGGTGCTGTTCGTGGTCCCGATCCTCGCGCACCTGCTGCCGCAGAGCTGGTATCAGGACGTGGACCGGTGGCTGCCGGACGCCGCGGGCCGGGCCTTGTCGGTCACGGTCGGACCGCCGCCTGGGCACCTGTTCTCGGCCTGGAACCAGTTCGCCGTGTTCGCCGTCTACACCGCGGTCCTGCTCGTGGTCGGCGCCGTCCTGTTCCTCAAGCGCGACGCGTGAGCGGAGACGCGTAAGCCAAGCGGCAGGATCATCGCCAGCTGCCGGGACTGGGCCACCAGGCGGCCAGCCGAGTCCCATACCTCGAAGTCTTCTTCGTGGTAGCCGCCGCTGACGAACCGCGCCGCCGCCCGGCAGGCCAGCCAGCCGGACGCGGGGTGGGCGCGCAGGTGGACGGTGAGCTGCACGGTGGTCGACGTCATGCCGAGCTCGAGCACCGACGGCGCGGTCGAGTCGACCAGCAGCGGCAGCGCGTAAAGGTCGGCCTCCCGGCCGTCGGCGAACCGCATCCAGAACTCGCTGGCGGGCCGCCCGGTCGGCTCCCCCCGGAACCAGCCCGGCAGCGACGCGGACCGGAACTCGACACGCTCGGCGATGGTCGCCAGGCCGAACGACCCTACCGGCACGCCCAGGCACTCCTCCGGCGCCGGCAGGTCAGGCGGCGCCCCGGCGACGAAAGCCGGCTCGGCAGCACCGCCGAGCGCGGCGAACGCCGCCGCCGCCCGGGCCACGTCCTTTCCGTCCTGCGACAGCACCGCCTCCCCGAACTCCGTCGTCCGCCCGCTGCGCGTCAGCGTCGTGCCGATCACGGCCGGCCCGGCCGTCCCGGGCCGCAGGAAGAAGCCGGAGATCACGATCGGATCCGGGAACTGCATCCGCAGCCCGAGCGCCCGCAGGCAGATAGCCAGCATGTACCCGCCGTTGACCGCACCGTTGGTTCCGTTCCACCGCCCGGTCAGCTCGGCCGCGAACTCATCACGAACCGAAGAAGCCATAACCCGGGTGTCCGCGTCGAACGCGAAATCACCCATGTAACGGCAGGGTAAGGATCTCGTGGCCGTCCTCGGTGACCAGGATGGTGTGCTCGAACTGCGCCGTGCGCCGCCGGTCCTTGGTCACCGCCGTCCAGCCGTCCGGCCAGACGTCGTAGTCGATCGTGCCCAGGGTGAGCATGGGCTCGATGGTGAACGTCATCCCGGGTTCCATGATCACGTCGCTGTGCGGGTCGTCGTAGTGCGGCACGATCAGGCCCGAATGGAACGTCCGGCCGATCCCGTGCCCGGTGAAGTCCCGCACCACCCCGTAGCCGAACCGCCGGGCGTACGACTCGATCACCCGGCCGACGGCATTGAGCGGCCGGCCGGGCGCCACCGCGCGGATGCCGCGCATCATCGCCTCGTGCGTGCGCTCGACCAGCAGCCGCGACTCCTCGTCCACGTTGCCGGCCAGGAACGTCGCGTTGGTATCGCCGTGCACGTCGCCGATGAACGCGGTGATGTCAATGTTGACGATGTCACCGTCGTTGATCAACGTGTCGTCAGGGATGCCGTGGCAGATCACCTCGTTCAGCGAGGTGCACAGCGACTTCGGGTAACCCCGGTACCCGAGCGTGCTCGGGTAGGCGCCGTGGCTGATCAGGTAGTCGTGGCCCACCTGGTCCAGGTAATCGGTAGTGACGCCTGGGGCCACGGCCGCGCCGACCGCCGCCAGCGCCCGGGCCGCCAGCTTGCCGGCCACCCGCATCCGCTCGATAATCTCGGGCGTCTTGACGTCCGGCTCCCCGGTCCTGGGGTTCTTCTTGCCCACGTACTCCGGCCGCGGGATATCCGCGGGAACCTGGCGGGTGGGTGAAAGCCGGCCCGGATGAAGCACTGTCGCCATGCTTTGCGAGTCTAATGTGCATGGACAACGAGAAGCGATGGTGGTACAGCCTTACCCGCCACACCGTGGAAGACGACGACGGGCCCACCCCGGGCAAGGACCGGCTAGGCCCCTTCGCCACCCCGGAGGAAGCGGCCCGCGCGCTGGAAACCGTCCAGCGCAGGAACGAGGAATGGGACGCGCAGGACAGATAGGCTGGAGGGGTGAGCGAACACCTCCCTCCCGTCGCCGAAGCCCGGATGCAGGAGATCCGGCGTAGCGGCACGTGGGGCTCCGCGCTGACCTCGGATGAGTTCGCCGCGATCCGCAGCGTCGGCTTCGAGCCGGTCGGCCAGGTGCTGGGTGCCGCCGTGTACAACATCGGTTACACCGGCGGCTACAACTGCCCGGGCGCCTGGGGGTCCTGGGGTTACGGGGTCCCGGCCCGCACCGTGACCCAGGTCTCCAGCCAAGGCGGCTTCGGGTCGTTCGCCCCGCTGGTCAAGACCATGTATGACGCGCGGCACAAGGCCATCGACCGGATGACCACCGAGTGCGAGGAACTCGGCGGGCACGGGGTGGTGGGCGTGCGGCTGACCATCGGCTCGTTCCCGGCCGGCGGCCTGGAATTCAAGGCCATCGGCACCGCCATCCGCGCGCCTGGGGTGCCCCCCCTGGCCAACTGGAACAAAGACACGTCGGGCCACCGCCGGACGCCTTTCACCTCCGACCTGTCCGGGCAGGAATTCGCCAAGCTGATCATGAAGGGCTGGGTACCCGCCGGCCTAGCTCTGGGCATCTCCATCGGATCCCGGCACGACGACTGGCTGACCGTCGGCCAGACCCGGTGGGGATCCGGCAACGCCGAGGTCGTCGGCTACACCGAGCTGGTCAACGACGCCCGGCACGACTCGCGGCAGCAGCTGGAACGTGACGTCCGGCGGCTCGGCGGCGAGGGCGTGGTGATCGCCACCATGGACATCCGGGTGCGGGAACGGGAATGCCCGGCCATGGAGGGCCGCCGCGACCACATCGTCGAGGCCACTACCATCGGCACTGCGATCGCCCGGTTCGCGCAGTCCGAGCAGCAGCACAGCGGCCCGACGCTGGCCATCATGTCGCTCGACCCCCAGCGCCGCCAGGCCGCCAGGATCCGGATATAGGAGAAGTCATGACCGACCAGGGCAACATCGCCACCGAGCTGGATGCCGCCGGGGTCCCGCAGGATGCCATGAAGCGCCTAGCCGAGCTGCAGCCCGGCCGGGCCGGCTCGATCTTCACCTCCGACCTGTCGGTCAACGAGTTCCTGCTGGTCCGGGAGGCCGGATTCCGGCCGCTCGGCCTGGTGCTGGGCAGCTCGATCTACCACGTCGGGCTGCAGGTCGGCCGGTGGAGCCGCAACCAGGAGCTCGACGTGCTGTCCCAGGCCATGTACCACGCGCGCGAGCTGGCGATGACCCGGATGGAGGCCGAGGCCGACGCGTTGCGCGCCGACGGGATCGTCGGCGTCCGGCTGGACGTGGAGATGAAGGAGTTCGGCGCCGACATCGCCGAGTTCATCGCGGTCGGCACCGCGGTCAAGGCCGAGGAGGGGGCCGGCGGCGGGGGAGTGGACAACTGGCGCAACAACAAGAAGCAGCCGTTCACCTCGGACCTGTCCGGCCAGGACTTCTGGACCCTGATCCGGGCCGGCTACGCGCCGCTCGGCATGGTGATGGGCTCGTGCGTGTACCACATCGCGCACCAGAAGCTCGGCGCCAAGATGGGCAACATCGGCCGCAACGTGGAGATCGAGCAGTTCACCCAGGCCCTCTACGACGCCCGCGAGCTGGCCATGAGCCGGATGCAGGCCGAGGCCGAGGAACTGCACGCGGAGGGCATCGTCGGCGTCCAGCTGCGCCAGCACAGCCACACCTGGGGCTCGCACACCACCGAGTTCTTCGCCATCGGCACCGCCGTGCGCCCCCTGCGCCCCGACCACATCATCGAGCGCCCGACCATGGTCCTGACCCTGGACGCGTGAGGACCTACGGGGTTTTATGGGTTCGGCCCGCTCACCACGTCCAGCAGGTGCGCCACCCGGTCCTTCAGCCCGCGCACGCCCGGACGGTACCGCTGGTAGCCAGGCGTACCAGGCCGCCCCGCGCCCGCCCCGAAATCCCCGTCCCGCCCCAGCTCGCCGCACGCCGCGCTGACCAGGTGCTGGGCCGCCCCGAACGACATCATCCCGGGTACGCCCGGCCCGGGCGCGATCGTCATCGCTTCGTGGGCCAGGGCGTCAAGCTCCGGGTCGCCCTGGTCGAGCGCGAAGATCGTGGCCCCGTCCCGGCGTGCGTCGCTGACCCGCTCAAGCAGCGGGACCGGCGCGGTGGCCGGCGTCACGACGAATACCGTCTCGCCCCGCCGGGCCGCCTCCAGCCGCTCCAGGCCGACCCGCAGGTGCGGCGGCGCGCCCGCGGGGACCTCCCAGCGCACCAGCGTGGGCATCAGCTCGGGGATCCCGGACAGGCGGCTCTCCTCATCCATGTGTGCGGTGAGGTGCCAGGGCTCTTCGGCGGGCGTGCCGACCAGCAGCAGCCCTCCCGGCGTCCGGGTCGCCTGCCGTAGTCCGCGCGCGAAGGCGCGGGTCCGGTCCAGCCATCCCGTGGGGGCTAGTAGCGCACGAAGAGTGGCCACTTGGTTCGCGTCCACGTACCTATGGTGCCCCCTGAAGGTACTTGTGCGCAGCCATATCGGCACGGACGGTTGCGATCCGAACGAACGCGCAGGTACCGACCCGTAGAACCCCTGGGGGCCCCAGGTCCCGCGCGTCGGGCGGATCGGGAAGTCTGGCAGGATCGAGCCATGACTGAGCGCGAAACGCCGTCCGTCGACGGCCTGGTCATCGGCATCCTCGGCGGAACCGGCGACCAGGGCCGCGGCCTGGCCTTCAGGTTCGCGCGGGCCGGGCACCCGGTGATCATCGGATCCCGCAGCGAGGAACGGGCCCGGACCGTGGCCAGCCTGCTCGGCCACCACGTCCAGGGCATGGCCAACCGCGACGCCGCCCGGGAGGCGAGCCTGGTGATCGCCGCGGTCCCCTTTGAGGGCCACGGCGAGCTGCTGGCCCCGCTCGCGCCCGACCTGGCGGACAAGATCCTGGTCGACTGCGTGAACCCGCTCGGCTTCGACGACCGCGGCGCCTACCCGCTGCCCGTCCCCGAGGGCAGCGCCGCCGAGCAGGCCGCCGCGCTGCTCCCGGACAGCCGGGTGGTCGCGGCGTTCCACCACGTCTCTGCGGTCCTGCTGCTCGACCCCGAGGTGGAAAGCATGGACCTGGACGTGCTGGTGCTGGGCGACGACCGCCCCGCGACCGACCTGGTGCAGGCCCTGGCCGCGCGGATCCCCGGCGTGCGCGGCGTCTACGCCGGGCGCCTGCGCAACTGCGCTCAGGTCGAGGCCCTCACGGCCAACCTGGTCTCCATCAACCGCCGCTACAAGGCGCACGCCGGAATCCGGATCACCGACATCTAAAATCCTTTTTTGCCGAACGGACCGTGGTGCCCGCTTCCCGGACGCCGCCCGCATCAGGTTCTGGCCGAACCCGATAAAATGGACGCAAGTCACAGTCAGCCCAGGGTGTTCACGGCGTCATCCCGTGGTCTTCATCGAGACATCATCCGCACGCAACGACCCGTCCAGCACTCGGCCGGTCTGGACGGCGACGATGTGATGCCAGCCGGGGAAGGAAGACGATGCCGCCGACGAAGAGGAACAAAAAGGGCAACCGGCGCGGAAACCCCGCGGCCCGGGCCGCCCAGCCGCGGCCCCGGCCCGCCGGCACCGCCCCGGCCGCCGCACCCCCTGGCTCAGGGTCGGCACCCGCCGTCCCGCCCGGCCTGACCTCCAAGAAGACATCGCCTGGCTCATCGTCCGCCCCGGCCGTCCCGCCCGGCCTGGCCGCCGCCAAGAAGACGTCCCCCGGCCAGGACCTGCCCGCGGGGTTGACGTCCGCCAACAACGGCCTTGACCGGGGCGCCGCCCGGCTGATCCAGCCCGTCGCCGCGTCGGCCCGGTCGGCCCCCGCGCAGCCCGCCGCAGCCGCCACGCCGGTCGCCGCCGAGCCCGGGACGACGCCCGCCGACCCCGCGGACGACGTGCCCAAGTGGGCCGCCAAAGCGGTCGAGGAACTGCTGACCCCCACCTACTGGCTCGACCCCGGCGAGTCCGGCGAGCCGTTCAGCGCGACGATCCGCTTCTCCGGCCACCGGACCGACGTGACCGGGAAGCCCCAGCCCCGTGACTCGTTCTGGCAGGAGGAAACGGTCGACGGGATCATCCCGGGCAGCGGCCCGGTGGCCATCACGGCGGAGGTCCGCGGGATCAACCAGGGCGACTGGACGGTGACCGCGCGCTCGGTCGCGCGGACCGGCGGCCGGTCCTACCGGTCCTATCCGCCGCCTGGCCATGATCCGGCTGGCGTGTACCGGGTGCCTCCGCCCCGCCGGGTGGAGATCCCGGCAGAGGCAACGGCCACCACCCACACCTCGACGATGCTGCGCAGTAAGGTGCCTGGGGTCATCCGGTTCGCCTACGCGACCCTGGTCGGCCTGGGCGTCCTGGTCGGCCTGGGCCTGGAGGCGCTGCTGCTGAACCACGGCCACTACACCCTGTTCCGCCCGATGCTGTTCTCGGTGATCGCCATCATCGCGGGCGTGATCGGCGGGAAGGCCTGGTATGTCGCCGTGCACCGCGGCAAGAAGTTCGACGGTTGGTGCATCCAGGGCTTCGTGGCCGGCGCCGCCGTGGTCGTCGCCGCGGCCGCCCTCGCGGGGCCGGGCATCCCGGCTGGGGCCTACCTGGCGGCGGCCGCGCCTGCCTTGCTCATCGGCATGTCCATCGGCCGTCCCGGGTGTTTCTGGGCTGGCTGCTGTACCGGGCGGCCCACCGCGGCCCGCTGGGGCGTGTGGTCCTCGGACCGCCGGCTGGGCTGCCGCCGGGCTCCCGCCCAACTGCTGGAGGCGCTGTCCGCGCTGATCAGCGGGGGAGCGGTCCTGATCGTCGTGCTAGTCGACGGGCTCGCGCGGTCCGGTCCGGTGGCGGTCGTCGGCCTGGCCGCCTACACTCTGGCCCGCCAGTTCATCCTCGGCCTGCGAGCCGAGCCACGGGTATGGCCGTACGGTCGCCGAGTCACCGGCGCGATCGCCGCCCTGGCCCTCATCGCCGGCATCATCCTCCTCATCATCAAGTAGCCGCTCTCGGCCCCTCGCGGTGAGCGGCCTGTCGTACCTGCTCGCCATCGCGTTCTTCCGCTGGCGCGGCTGATTTCGGTCGTCGGCGCCCCGGATTATCGGGCCGCCCGCACCTGGAGCCCGGCGCAGTGCTTGGATTATCTCACTGCTGTTCCATTCGACGGCGAAACAGGACAAGCCTGCGGAGGTTTGGCGTGGACATCGGAATCGGCCTGCCCAACACGGTCCCCGACACCGAAGGCCGGACCCTCATCGACTGGGCTAGGCACGCCGAGGAAGCCGGGTTCAGCACCCTGGGCACGATCGGCCGCCTCGTGTACCCCAACTACGAGGAGTTCGTCGCCCTCAGCGCCGCGGCCGCGGTCACTAGCCAGATCCGGCTGACCACGGGCGTGCTGCTGGCACCGCTCTACACGAACTCCGCGTTGTTCGCCAAGCAGGCGGCCTCGCTCGACCGGCTCTCCGGCGGGCGCCTGGTCCTGGGCCTGGGCCTGGGCGGCCGGGAGGACGACTTCGCGGCCAGCGGCGTTAGCATGCAGGGCCGCGGACGGCGGCTGGAAGAGCAGATCGCCATGATGAAGCGGGTCTGGTCCGGTGAGGAGTTCGGCTACGCCGGCGCGATCGGGCCCGAGCCCGCCCGGCGTGGCGGCCCCGAGATCATCCTGGGCGGCGCGAGTGAGGCCACCTTCCGCCGGGTCGCCCGGCTGGCCGACGGCTGGATCATGGGCGGCGGCACGCCTGACATGTTCGCCCAGGCCGCGGCGGGCGTGGATCAGGCCTGGCAGGACGCGGGCCGCCCGGGCCGGCCGCGCAAGCTCACCCTGGCCTACTTCGGGCTCGGACCCGAGGCCCGCAGCCAGGCGGAGGGCTATCTCTTGCATTACTACGGCTGGCTCGGCGAGATCGCCAACATGATCGCGGGGAGCGCGGCGGTCAGCCCGGAGATGGTCAAGTCCTACCTCGCGGCGTTCGAAGCCAGCGGCTGCGACGAGATCATCTTCGTCCCCACCGCGTCCCGGCTCGACCAGATATCCCTGCTCGCCGAGGCGATCGCCTGACCGAAGGCCGACGTAGGCTGGTGGTCATGGGTTTCGAGCACATCCTGGTCGAACGGTCCGGCGAGTTCGCCACCATCACGATGAACCGTCCGCAGCGGCGGAATGCGCTGTCGCTGGAGCACATGCGCGAGCTGATCGCCGCGTTCGCCGACGTCGGGGACAGCGACGCCCTCGGCATCGTGCTGGCCGGCAACGGGCCGGTCTTCAGCGCCGGGCATGACTTCGCCGATGTCGCCGATGCTGACCTGTCCGCGGTCCGCTCGCTGCTGATGACCTGCACCGAGCTGATGACGCTGGTGCAGCAGGTTCCCCAGCCGGTGGTAGCGCGCGTGCACGGGCTGGCCACGGCGGCCGGATGCCAGCTGGTAGCCAGCGCTGATCTGGCCGTGGCCAGCGAAGACGCCGGCTTTGCCGCGCCCGGCGGCAAGGGTGGCTGGTTCTGCCACACCCCGATGGTGGCCATCGCCAGGAACGTCGGCCGCAAGCGGGCCGCGGAGATGGCCATGTCGGGTGACGCCATCGACGCGCGTACCGCGCTGGACTGGGGGCTGGTCAACCGGGTCGTGCCGGCCGCGCAACTCGACACCGCCGTTCAGGATCTCCTCGAGCGGGTCACCCGCGGGTCGGCGGAGAGCAAGGGCATCGGCAAGCAGGCGCTGTACGCCCAGGTCGACCTGGACCAGCCCAAGGCCTACGCCTACGCCATCGAGGTCATGGCCGCGACCAGCCAGCTTCCCGACGCGCGGGAGGGAATGCGGGCGTTCCTGGACAAGCGCAAGCCGCACTGGAGCCGCGGCCGCGAGTAAGCAGCCGGGCCGCCACCGGGGGGACGCCCACCCGTCCGCGTGATCGGCGAAGACCACCCGATTACCGGCAGCAGCCGCTATTTTAGGTATTTCCCGAGTTACCCCCGGTAACGTGTGGACAGGCTGTGAATTATTCGGTGGATAACGACCATCAGCTGCGGAAAACCGCCCGCGATCTGTGGAAATAATGTGGATACCGAAAAGAATTTAAATAGCCGGCGGATAACCCTTGCGCGGCACTGGCCGACACGATAGAAATACTTTCACCGTTGGAAACGGGCACCACCCGGGGGAAGCTCCGGGAGGCGGGAAGGACCGGGAAACCGGGCTTTCGCGCCGGGGCCTGGCCCTGGCGGGCGGCCCGTAGGGCCAGAAAGGCCGGGTGACTGGCCGATCTGGCACGGCGGTGCCAATGAGGCCCCCTCCATCTCATACATGGAGGGGGCCTTGTTTATGTCTATCCCATCGGATAACGGTGGAAAGCGACGGCGTATTCGCACCCAGCGCCTAGCCCCACGTAGCCCGCCATGTTCCGCAGGAACTCATCGGGATCGAACTCGCGGCCCAGGCCGTCGATGTAGGCCTGGTGCTCGCGCAGCGACGCGACGCCCGCGTCGATGGTGGCGGTCACGTCCACGAAGTGAGTCGGGTTGCCCATCGTGGCCACGTAGGCGTCGCGGATGCCGGTGCAGGGCGACCCGGCCTCGGGGAAGACCCACTCGTTCGCGGCATCCCGGCAGGCATCCAGCACGGCTAGCCCCACGGCACGATGGTCGGCGTGGTTGACCGGACCCTCGTCGCCCCAGGTGAGGTCGAAGCTGGTGGTGATGACGACCTGGGGATCGAGCATGCGGAAAGCCCTGGCCAGGTCACGCCGCAGCGGCACCCCGTACTCGACCAGCCCGTCAAGATGGCCGTCGAGGAACAGCACCTGGCTCACGCCCACCACCGCCGCGCTGCGCCGTTCTTCCTCCATCCGCAGCGGCGCGACCTGGTCCGGAGGCATGCCGGCGATGCCCGCCTCGCCTTTGGTGGCGAGCAGGTAGCTCACCTGCTTCCCCTGCCCGGTCCAGCGGGCAATGGCGGAGGCCACGCCGTACTCCAGATCATCCGGGTGCGCCACCACCGCGACGGCCCTGTCCCAGTCCTCCGGCATCGGCTCCATTGCCGCCCCTTTCCGCGTTCTCCTCAGTCTCCTGCGCTACTCAGGTAACGATCGTCGCACAGCGGGCCGCGCCCGCCCGCTTCCGGCGTCGTCCCATACGTGCCCAACGGACCGCAACGCAGTGAAACCCGGGTTTCACTGCGCTCTAACGTGGTGAAACCCGGGTTTCATTCGGCTCTCCACGGCGCCGCATCCGGAAGGATGGACGCGTGAGCACCGTATCGGACATCTCCTTTAGCGGCCCGGCCGGGACATTCAACCTGCGGGTGGCGGCCGTCATCTTCCGCGGCGACCAGGTCTTGCTGTGCACCGTCGACGGCCTTGACTACTGGTTCCTGCCCGGCGGGCGGGTCCGCTTCGGCGAACCCAGCGACGTGGCCCTGGTCCGCGAGCTCGGCTCCGCCGACTTCCGGCCCGCCGGGCTGATTCCCGTCCTGCCCGAGCTTACCGGCACCCTCCGCCACGTCGTCCTGACCACCGCATGATCCCCGGCGGCCTGCATCACGTCGAGCTGTGGGTGCCCGACCTGACCCGGGCCCGCCGGGAGTGGGGCTGGCTGCTCGGCCAGCTTGGCTACGAGCCCTTCCAGGACTGGGACGATGGCTGCAGCTGGCGTCTGGGCGGAACCTACGTGGTCGTCGAGCAGTCACCCGCACTGACCGCCAGCCACCACGACCGCCTGCGTCCCGGGCTGAACCACCTCGCATTCCACGCGGGCCCGCGCGAGGCCGTCGACGCCCTGGCCGCCGCGGGCCCGGCCCATGGCTGGACATTGCTGTTCCCCGAGACGCACCCGCATGCGGGCGGACCGGATCACTACGCCGCCTACCTGGACAACACCGACGGCTTCGAGGTCGAGCTCGTGGCCCAGCCTCAGAAGTAGGGCCGCAGAAGTAGGGCCTCAGCACTAGGGCCTCAGCACTGGGACCTCAGCACTGGGACCTCAGCACTGGGACCTCAGCGGTAGGAGTGGTCCTCGTCCGGGAAGGCACCCGAGGTGACGTCCTCGGCGAACGCGGCCGCGGCCTGGCCGAGGATGCTGGCCAGGTCGGCGTACTTCTTGACGAACTTGGCGGTGCGGGGGGACAGGCCCGCCATGTCCTGCCAGACCAGCACCTGGGCGTCGCACCCCGGGCCCGCCCCGATGCCGATGGTGGGGATGGTCAGGGCCTCGGTGACCTGCGCGGCCAGCGAGGCCGGCACGCACTCGAGCACCACGGAGAACGCGCCGGCCGCCTGCAGGACCTTGGCGTCGTGCAGCAGCCGCTCCCCGTCCTCGCCACGCCCCTGGACCCGGTAACCACCGAAGGCGTTGACCGATTGCGGGGTCAGGCCCAGGTGCGCCATCACCGGGATGCCGGCCGCGACCAGCTCCTCGACCTGGTGCGCGACTCGCTGCCCGCCCTCAAGCTTGACCGCGTGCGCGCCAGTCTCCTTCAGGAAGCGGGTCGCGGCGGCCAGGGCCGCACCCGCGGAGGCCTGATAGGAACCGAACGGCAGGTCGGCCACGACCAGCGCCCGGCTGGTACCGCGCACCACGGCGGCGGTCAGCGGGATCAGGTCATCGACGGTGACCGGGATCGTGGTGTCGTGACCGTAGACCACCATCGCGGCCGAGTCGCCGACCAGCAGCACCGGAATCCCGGCGCGGTCGAAGATCCCGGCGGTGAGCGCGTCATACGCGGTGAGCATCGGCCACTTTTCGCCGCGGGCCTTCGCGGCGGCGATGTCGCGGACGGTGACCCGGCGCCCGGTGCCGGTCCCGCCGTAGAGCGGCTCCGGGCCGGAAATGCCGGAAATGGATGATGTGGTCCGCTGTCCTGTCGCGGCCACGGATGCAGCAGTGTCGTGTGACATTGTCACCAACCTCCGTGTCTCGTGTCGCCCTCGCGGCGTACCCGGACGTGATCAATGATCGCATGTCGGCCAGCTGCGGCGGTATGGCCGATCGACTCTGGAAGACTAGGACGATGGTCACTTTCGCGGATGTGGACCGGCTGGCGGCGAGCTATCAGCAGCGCGGCGGCCAGCCCGGGCTGGCCTATGGGATCGTGCTGGGCGGCGAACTCGTGCATGCGGCCGGGCTCGGCCAGCGGCACGTCGGCGGGCCGTCGCCGGACGCCGACACGACGTTCCGGATCGCCTCGATGACCAAGAGCTTCACCGCGTCCGCGATCCTCGCACTGCGCGACGACGGGGTGCTCAAGCTCGACGATCTGGCCGAGGAGTACGTCCCCGAGCTGCGCGGCTGGCCGTCGGTGACGCCGGACTCGGCCCGCGTGTCGATCCGGCACCTGCTCACCATGACGGCGGGCTTCCCGACCGACGACCCGTGGGGCGACCGGCAGCAGGGCCTGCCGCTGGAGGACTTCGCCCGCTTCCTGTCCGGCGGCGTGCGCTTCAACTGGGCGCCGGGCACCCGCTTCGAGTACTCCAACCTCGGCTACGCGATCCTGGGCCGGGTCATCACTACGGTCACGGGCGCGGCCTACCCGGACTACATCCGCCATCGCCTGCTCCACCCGCTCGGCATGATGCGCACCGGGTATGAGGCGGAGGAGTTCGAGACCCCCGGTGAGCACGGCACCGGGTCCGGGGGCACCGCCCGCGGGTACCGGCGCACGCCCGACGGGTGGGCCGAGGTGGCGTTCGACCCGGCCGGCGCGTTCGCCCCGATGGGCGGGATCTTCAGCTGCGTGACGGACCTCGCCCGCTGGGTGGCCGGCTTCGCCGCCGCCTTCCCGCCCGGTAAACCCGAGACCGGGAGCGCGCACCCCATCCGTCGGGCCACCCGGCGGGAAATGCAGCTGCCGCAGGTGCTGACCGGCTGGGACAAGCCGGCCGCCTTTCCCGGGGACGCGGCGCCCGCGCTGTCCGCCTACGGGTTCGGGCTGTTCGTGGAGGACGACCCGGCCTTCGGCCGGATTGTCAGCCACAGCGGCGGGTACCCGGGGTTCGGCAGCAGCATGCGCTGGCATCCAGCCTCGGGCACCAGCGTCATCGCGCTCGGCAACAGTACCTACGCCGGGATGATGACGCTGGCCACCCGGCTGCTGGACGTGGTGCTGCGGCACCGCGAGCCGCCCGGGCATGGCTATGGCGTCGCGCTCGCCCCCGCTGGGCATCACGGGACCGGGCCCTGGCCGGAGACGCTGGCCGCCCGGGAGGCGGTCAGCGCCCTGCTGCGGTCCTGGGACGATGCGCAGGCGTCCCGGCTGTTCTCTCTCAACGTGGCCCAGGACGCGCCGTTCGACGAACGGCGCGAGGTCATTGCGATGATCCGGGAGCGCATCGGCGACTTCGGTGACGACGGCGGCCGCCGCCCCGAGTTCGACACGCCCGCGCACTGCCGGTGGTGGCTGGCGGGGGAGCGTGGCGTGGTCCAGGCGCAGATCCAGCTCAACCCCGAACGCCCGCCGCGCGTGCAGTCTCTCACCCTGGCCGTCCCGCCCGCGGCCGGCTCGCCGCTGGGTGGCACGCTGGCCGCGGTCGTGGCCTGGCTGAACGGCAGCGACGGCAACGACGGCACGGACCGCTACTGGCCGGACTCGATCCCGGTGGCCGAGACGGTGGATGCCGGCCTGCTGGCCCGGCGCCTGCGGATGGCCGCGGTCTGGGCCGGCCCGGCCCGCCTGGGCGCGTACCGGGCTGGTGACGGCGCTGCCTCGGTCGCGGTGGAACTGGTCGGCGAGCACGCCACGCTCAGCCTGACCCTGGTCGTCGACCCGGCCTCCGGCGTGCTCCGTCAGGCCGACATGTTCCCGTAGCCCGTTCCCGCCCAGGCGCCGGCGAGATCGACACGGCCAGGGGCCGGAGTCCGGGGAGCAGGCACCACGGTCCGTTCGGAGAAATGAGAAAGAGCGCCGGAACGGGACCGGCAGCCAACGACGGCCCAGAGCCTGAATGTGACCTGGATCACAGGAGCAGCGCGGAAATAGATTCCGATACGAGACTGTTCCGTATCGATAGTGGCGGTTCCTCTTGGCCCTGACCATGGCAACACACCGATGGTCCCAGGCCTTCCCGGATCCGCGCGCGGGACTTCCCCGGGGGTCGCTCTCCGGGGGCTAGATACCAAGTGATCCGGAAGGGACACATGGACACGCAGACGATTTACCGTCGCCGCTGGCTCATCCTCAGCGTGCTGATCGTCGGGCTGCTCGCCATCGTCATCGACAACACGGTGCTCAACGTGGCGCTGAAGACTATCGCCGAGCCGCGCGGGGGCCTCGGCGCTAGCCAGAGCCAGCTCGAATGGGCGATCAACTCTTACACTCTCGTCTTCGCCGGCCTGCTGTTCACGTTCGGCGTGATCGGTGACAAGGTAGGCCGCAAGCGCATGCTCATTATCGGGCTCGCGATGTTCGGCATCGCCTCGCTGCTCTCGGCCTACTCACGCACGCCCGAGCAGCTGATCTTCGCGCGGGCCGCGATGGGCCTGGGTGGCGCGGCGGTCATGCCCCAGACGCTTTCCATCATCTCCAACGTCTTCGAGCCCGCCGAGCGGCCACGCGCCATCGGCCTGTGGGCCACCGCGGTCGGCCTCGGCATCGCCACCGGCCCGGTGCTCGGCGGCCTGCTGCTTGACCACTTCTGGTGGGGCTCGGTCTTCCTGATCAACGTGCCGGTGACCGTCCTCGGCGTCATCGCCGTCGCGATCCTGGTGCCGGAGTCCCGCAACCGCGAGGCCGGCGGGATCGACTACGTGGGCGTGCTGCTGTCCATCGCGGGCCTGGTGTCGCTGGTGTACGGGATCGTCCAGGGCGGCGACGGCGAATCGTGGCTGAGCCTGGGCGTGCTTGGCCCGATCGTGGGCGGGCTGGCCATCTTGGCCGCCTTCGCCTGGTACGAGGCCCGGATCGAGCACCCGTCGCTTGACGTGCGGCTGTTCCGCGACCGGCGGCTCTCCGCCTCGGTCGGGTCGCTCGGCCTGGTGTTCTTCGGCATGGGCGGCGTCTTCTTCTTTACCAGCTTCTACCTGCAGAACGTCCGGGGTTACACCCCGCTGGCCGCGGGGCTGCTGACCGTGCCGTTCGCGGCCGGGCAGCTGCTCATGTCGCCGCGCAGCGCCCGCCTGGTCCAGCGTTACGGGGCCAAGGTGGTCGGCGCGACGGGCATGTTCGTCATGGCCGCCGCCATCGCGGGTTACGCCAGCCTCGGCACCGCCTCGCCGATCTGGCTGCTCGGGGTGCTGTTCGGCATCCAGGGCGCGGCAATCGGCATCAGCATGCCGGCCGCCACCGCCGCCGTCATGGACGTGCTGCCGCGTGAGCGCGCTGGCGCGGGTTCGGCGCTGACCAACACCGCCCGGCAGGTCGCGGTGGCACTCAGCGTCGCCATCCTCGGCTCGATCCTGGCCGAGTTCTACCGGAATTCGCTCAGCCCGTCGCTGACCGGCCTGCCGGCCGCGACCCGGAGCGCCGCGTCCTCCTCGATCACCGCCACCCAGGCGGTGGCGCAGCAGCTCGGCACGGCCGGCCGGTCGCTGCTGGCCCCCGCGAACACCGCGTTCGTCGACGCCATGCACGTCACCACGCTGATCGCGGCGGTGCTCGCGCTGGCGGGCGGGTTCGTGGTGCTGCGCTGGATGCCCGGCAAGCCGCGCCCCACGGCTGAAGTCGCGGCCGTGGTCGAGGACCCATACGAGTCCGAGCTGGCCATAATGGAAGCGAACGTGCTCACCACCGCTACCCGAGAGGGATGAGCAACCATGCAGCCCGTGATCCTGGATCAGGGGCCCGGCCCAGATACCCAAAGCACTGACACGGAAGCCGGGCCGGCCAACCGCCGGCCCGGCCGTCCGCGTAGCGAGCAGGCCGAGCAGGCGATCATCGAGGCCACTCTCGACCTGTTCGCCGAGCAGGGCTTCGAGGGAGTGTGCGTCGAGGCCGTCGCCGCCCGCGCCGGCGTCGGCAAGGCCACCATCTACCGGCGCTGGCCGAACAAGGAGGAGCTGCTGCTCGCCGCGTTCGGCTCCCTGAAGTCCCCGTTCCCCGAGCCCGAGGGCGTCTCGGTCCGCGACGACCTGCTCGCGATGGTCGAGGTGATGTGCGCGGACAAGGCCGACCCGCGCAAGGCGCGGCGGTACGCGCTGCTGCTCGGCGAGGGGGAGAAGTACCCGCGGCTGATGGCCCGGTACAAGGAGACCGTCGCCGAGCCGCGGCGCGAGGCCATGCGGGCGGTCATCCGCCGTGGCATCCAGACCGGCGAGCTGCGCCCCGACACCGACATCGAGATCGCCATGCTCACGCTGACCGGCGTCATCATGGCGCGCGAGAAGACCCCGGACCGCGAGTTCCACGGCGACTTCGCGGCTCGCCTGGTCGACGGGCTCCTGCTGGGCCTGTCGGCCCGCAGCTGACCCTGCCGCACGTGGTCGCCGACGACTACATGGTCACCCACCGGCTCGCCGCCTACGCGGTCCTGCTGTTCAGCTGAGCAGCGGCTTGACCTCGCCGGCCAGGAAGGCGGCGAAGCGCTCGAGGTCGGTGCCGTCCTCACCGGTGTCGACCGCGATGCACGTGGCACCGGCCTCGGCGTACTCGCCGACCGTGGCCGCCACGTCCGCCGCCGGGCCGTCAGCCGGGACGCTGACGAATACCACGACCTCCGCGCGCTCGGCCGAGTTCCCGCCGGGCCGGGCCGCCCGGCCGTCGCGGAAGTAGCCGAGCGCGGCGCGGATGTCCTGCGGGGAGTTACCGCCGGGAATGATCACCCCGTCGGCGAGCTCACCGGCCAGCGCCACGGTGCGCGGCCGGATGCCGCCTACCAGAAGCGGCGGCACCACGACGGGCGGCCAGTCCAGGGCTACGTTGTCCAGGTGCACGT
The DNA here is from genome assembly GCA_963742795.1 of uncultured Actinomycetes bacterium. Classification (GTDB taxonomy): domain Bacteria; phylum Actinomycetota; class Actinomycetes; order Streptosporangiales; family Streptosporangiaceae; genus Palsa-504. Next base: position 476,488 of record CAVUNL010000005.1, on the reverse strand, counting down.
ACCGCCCGTGCGTCGTCACCGTCTGCCCGTGCAACAGCGCGTACAGCGCGGCGGTGTACTCGCGCAGCAGCGTCATGGGCGATTCGACCCTGGCGCCCACCTGACCCATCCAGTCCAGCACGCCGTGCCCGACGCCCACGGTCAGCCGGCCGGGGAACAGCCGGGCCAAGGTGGCGATCTCCATGGCGGTCAGCGCCACGTTGCGCAGCGGCACCGGCAGCAGGCCGATCCCGACCGTGACGCGGCTGGTCGTGGACAGGACCGCGGTGGCCGTGGCGATACCGCTTTCCTTGAAGCAGTCCTCCCAGACCCACAGCTGGGCCAGCCCGGCCGCCTCGGCGGCCGCCGCCACCGCGCCGAGCCGCTCCGGGGGCTGGTCGGGGGTGAAGATGACGGCCAGTGTCGGCATCACGCGGGTCCGCAATGCTCGCGCCAGCGGTTGGTGATCGGCAGCCGCCGGTCCCGGCCGAAGTTCTTCTGACTGATCTTCGGCCCGGGCGGGTACTGCCGCCGCTTGTACTCGGCCGCGTCGACCAGCCGGATGACCCGCTCGACCAGCGCCGGGTCGTGGCCGGCCGCGATCAGCTCGGCGCTGCCCATGTCCTTCTCCACGTAGTCGTCGAGCAGCGCGTCGAGCACCTCGTACGGCGGCAGCGAGTCGGTGTCGAGCTGCCCAGGCGCGAGCTCGGCGCTCGGCGGCTTGGTGATGGAGTTCTCCGGGATCGGAGGCGTCATCCCCTGCCGGGCCGCCTCGGCATTGCGCCACCGGGCGAGCTCCCAGACCATGGTCTTGAACACGTCCTTGATCGGCGCGAACCCGCCGACCGAGTCGCCGTACAGGGTCGAGTAGCCGGCGGCCAGCTCGCTCTTGTTGCCGGTGGTCAGGACCAGGTGCCCGCCGGCGTTGGACAGCCCCATCAGCACCACGCCGCGCACCCGGGCCTGCAGGTTCTCCGCGGGCAGCCCGGTCTCCGGGAACCCGGCCGGGGTCAGCTCCTTGACGAAGGCGTCCACCACGGAGGCGATCGGGATCGTCACCGCGTGCACGCCCTGCCGCTTGACCAGGTCCTCGGCGTCGCTGACCGAGTGCTCGGAGGAGTAACGACTGGGCATCAGCACCACGTGCACGTGGTCCGCGCCGATCGCGTCCACGGCAATCGTCGCGGTCAGCGCCGAGTCGATGCCGCCGGACAGGGCCAGGATGGCCGACCGGAACCCGTTCTTGTTCACGTAGTCCCGGACCCCGGTGACCAGCGCCTTGTACACCTCGGCCGGATCCGGCAGCCGGGGCCAGAATGGCCCCTCGGCGTCCTCCGGCCAGTCCGTTGTCTCGGCTCCGGCGTCCGGCAGCGTGACCCGCCTGATCGTGATCACCGTGCCGTCCTCGGCGTCCACCGGCTGGTCGCCCGGCACCTCACCGGGCGGCGCGGCCGGCAGGTCCAGATCGGCGACGACCAGCGCCTCCTCGAACTGCGGGCCGCGCGCCACCAGCGTGCCGTCCGCGGTGACCAAGATCGAGTCGCCGTCGAAGACCAGCTCGTCCTGCCCGCCGACCATGTTGGCGTAGGCCAGCGCGGCTCCCGCCTCGCGGGCCCGCCGGACCACCAGATCGAGCCGCACGTCGTCCTTGCCCCGCTCGTAGGGCGAGGCGTTCGGCACCACGAGCAGGCCCGCCCCCGACCGTCGGCAGACCGCGACCGGCCCGCCGTCCTGCCACAGGTCCTCGCAGATCGCGATCGCGACCTCCACGCTCTGACCATCGGCGGCGGGCAGCCGGAACACCGGCAGCGTGTCGCCCGGCACGAAGTAGCGGAACTCGTCGAACACCCCGTAGTTCGGCAGGTGGTGCTTGGCCGAGGTGATGACGACCCGCCCGCCGTAGATCAGCGCCGCCGCGTCCTGCGGCGCGCCGACCGGCAGCCCGGTGCGCGCCGCCAGGTCGGTCCGGCGGTCCAGGTACCCCGTGACCACGGCGATCCCGCCCAGGCCTTCGGCCTCGAGCCGGGCCGCCACCGCGTGCAGCGTCGCGATCGACGCCTCGACGAACGACGCCCGCAGCGCGAGGTCCTCCACCGGGTACCCGGTGAGCATCATCTCGGGAAACACCACCACCCGCGCGCCGTGCTCCGCGGCCCGCCGCGTCCAGGCCACGATCAGCTCAGCGTTCCCGTCCAGGTCCCCGACCGTGGCATTGACCTGGGCCAGCGCGATCCTCAGCTTCGTCACGCCCTCCAGCCTAGGGTGGGCCGGGGGAAAGTAGAGCCGTAGCGGCTGTAACCTCGCCGAAACACCAGCCGGGCAGACTCACAGCGGATGGTCGGGCACCAGGGAACGTCTAGGGTGGATGCTGTGGACAGGCAGGAAGAGTTCGTGCTGCGCACGCTGGAGGAGCGGGACATCAGGTTCGTCCGGCTCTGGTTCACCGACGTGCTCGGCACGCTGAAGTCGGTGGCGGTCGCCCCCGCCGAGCTGGAGGGCGCGTTCGCCGACGGGATCGGCTTCGACGGCTCCGCGATCGAGGGTTTCGCCCGGGTCTACGAGGCGGACATGATCCTGCGCCCGGACCCGGCCACGTTCCAGCTGCTGCCCTGGCGCGGGGAGTACCCCGGCGTCGCCCGGATGTTCTGCGACATCCTACTGCCCGACGGGTCACCGTCGTACGCCGATCCGCGCTGGGTGCTCAAGCGCAACCTGGCCCGGGCCTCCGATCTCGGCTTCACCTTCTACGCGCACCCGGAGATCGAGTTTTTCCTACTCCGGGAGCGGCCGGAGCCGGGCGCCAAGCCGCGGCCGATCGATACCGGCGGCTACTACGATCACACGCCGCACAGCGTCGCGCACGACTTCCGCCGCACCGCGATCACCATGCTCGAATCGATGGGCATCTCGGTGGAGTACAGCCACCACGAGGGCGCGCCCGGGCAGCAGGAGATCGACCTGCGCTACGCCGACGCGCTGACCACCGCCGACAACATCATGTCGTTCCGGCTGGTGATGAAGGAGGTGGCGATCGAGCAGGACGTGTACGCCACGTTCATGCCCAAGCCATTCACCGATCATCCCGGCTCGGGCATGCACACCCACGTGTCCCTGTTCGAGGGCGACAAGAACGCGTTCTATGAGGCGGGCGCGGAGTTCCAGCTGTCCAAGACGGCCAGGGCCTTTATGGCCGGCCTGCTGCGGCACGCGCCGGAGATCACCGCGGTCTGTAACCAGTGGGTGAACTCCTACAAGCGGCTATGGGGCGCGGAGGAGCGCACCGCCGGCGCGGGCGGGGAAGCCCCGGCCTACGTGTGCTGGGGGCACAACAACCGCTCCGCCCTGGTCCGGGTGCCGATGTACAAGCCGCAGAAGGGCAACGCCACCCGGGTGGAGTTCCGCTCGGTGGACGCCGCCTGCAACCCGTACCTGGCCTTCGCCGTGATCCTGGCCGCCGGCCTGAAGGGCATCGAGGGCGACTACGAACTGCCGCCCGGCGCCGAGGACGACGTGTGGGCGCTGACCTCCGCGGAGCGCCGCGCGCTGGGCATCCGCCCGCTGCCCCAGGACCTGGACCAGGCCATCAAGGCTATGCAGGACAGCGAGCTCGTCGCCGAGACCCTGGGCGAGCACGTCTTCGACTTCTTCCTGCGCAACAAGCGCGAGGAGTGGCAGGAGTACCGCCGCCAGGTCACCGAGTACGAGCTGAGCCGCTACCTCCCGATGCTCTGACCACCCGGGCCGTAGCCTCTTACTCCTCGAAGCGGCCGCCCAGGTACTTGGCTAGGAAGCGCTCGGCTGCGGCGTAAAACTTGATCCGGTTGGCCGGCTTGGCGAAGCCGTGGCCCTCGTCGGGGAACAGCAGGTACTCGTGGTCGATCCCAGCCTCGGCCAGCGCGGCGACGATCTGCTCCGACTCGGCCTGCTTGACCCGCGGGTCGTTGGCGCCCTGGGCGATCAGCAGTGGGATGCGGATGTCATGGACCCGGGACAGCGGCGAGCGCGACCACAGGAACTCCTGGTCGGTCTCCGGGTTGCCGACCCGCTTGTACAGCTGGGCCTTCATCGGCGCCCAGTACGGCGGGATCGTCTCGAGCAGCGTCTGCAGGTTCGACGGGCCGACGATGTCCACCGCGCAGCGGAACACATCCGGGGTGAACGCGGCGCCGACCAGCGCCGCGTAGCCACCGTAGGAGCCGCCGTAGATCGCGATCCGGTCCCGGTCGGCCCAGCCCCGCTCCACCACATAACCGACCGCGTCGATCAGGTCGTCGTGCATCTTGGCGCCCCACTCGCGGTCGCCGGCGTTGACGAACGCCTTGCCGTAACCGGTCGAACCGCGGTAGTTGACCTGGATGCTCATGTAGCCCCGGTTCGCGAACCACTGGGCCTCGGGGTTCCAGCCCCACACGTCCCGGACCTGCGGTCCGCCGTGTACGTCGAGCACGGCCGGCAGCCCGGACCGCTCGGCGCCCGGCGGGAAGGTGACGTAGCCGTGCACGGTCAGCCCGTCCCGCGAGGTGAACGCGAACGGCTCCATTCGGGCCAGCTCGTATTGCGAGAGCTCGGGGCGGCTCTCGAACAGGAAGCTGCCGGTGCGGCTGGCCAGGTCGTAGGCGTAGTACCGCACCGGGCCCGCGTCCTCGGTGAAGGCGACCAGCCAGGTGGCGTCGGCCTCATCCCGCCCGATAAGCGACGGGTCGCCCGGGTGCAGCGTCCGGATGGCCTCGTAGTCGAGCTCCACCGCCGGGTCGAGGACGTGATACTCGGCGCGGTCCTTGATCACCTCGACGATCTGCGGCTCCCTGGTGTCCGGGTGCAGTATCGCGCCTTCCACGTCGGCCTCGGGGTCTTCGAACAGCACCCGGGTGTCGCCCGAGGAAAAGGGGTCCAGGTCGATCTTGACCAGCAGGCCCGTGTTCACCCCGACCGAGCTGATGACCAGCAGCGACTTCCCGTCGCCGGTGAACGACAGCACGTCACTGGCCGGGGCGTCGTCGCCTGAGATGGTCAGCACGGTCCGCCAGTCAGCCTCGGCGTCGTCGCGGACCAGCACGTCGTAGCCGCCGGTGGGCAGCGGGGAAAGCGCGCCGCGGACCACCATGTCCTCGTCGGCGAGCCAGCCGGCGAACCCGGGATTCTCGATCAGCTTGGTCAGTTCTCCGGTCCTCAGGTCCAGCCGGTAGACATCGTGCAGCTGGGGGTTGTCCCGGTTCATCCCGACCAGGATCTCGTCGCGGTGGCTCTTGCGGGTGGCGATGATCCGGGCCTGGATGCCGTCGAACGGGGTCAGGTCGCGCCGTGCCGTGCTGGCCTGGCCGCCTGCGGCGGCGGAGTTTGCGCGTCGAGGTCGACGTCGTACAGCCGCCAGTTCTCGTCGCCGCCGGTGTCCTGCACGTAGAGCAGGTGCCGGTTGTCACGGGCCCAGGCGAAGTTCCGGATGCCTCGGTCAGTGTCATCGGTCACCACCGCGGCGGCGTCCCAGTCGACGCCGCCGGCCCCGATCGGCGCCACCCAGACGTTGAGCACCCCGTCACGCGGCGCGATCCAGGCCAGCCGGGTGCCGTCGGGAGAGATATGCGGGCTGATGCGCTCCGGGTTGCCGAACAGCACCGTGCGCGGGATGAGATCGACCATGGCCCATGCCTACCACAGGCCCCGGAGCACCCAGACCGGGCGCTAGCCCGGTTCGCCGCAGGCGTACCGGTCGACGTCTTACCCGGAGAACCAGCGCGCGGGGGCCGGGTTCGTGTTGTGGTAGATATGCTTCTTCTCCTGGTACTCGTCCAGGCCCGAAGGGCCGAGCTCGCGGCCGATGCCGGACCGGCCGAACCCGCCCCACTCCGCCTGCGGCAGGTAGGGGTGGTAGTCGTTGATCCACACCGTGCCGTGCCGCAGCGCGCCCGCGACCCGCTCGGCCCGGCCCGCGTCCGACGTCCAGACCGCGCCCGCCAGGCCGTACGCGGTGTCGTTCCCCAGCGAGATCGCCTCCTCCTCGGTACCGAACCGCTCGACGGTCACCAGCGGCCCGAATACCTCTTCCTGCACCACCGCCATCTCCCGGTGGCAGTCGGCGAGCACCGTCGGCCGCAGGAAGAAACCCTGGGCCAGCGACGGCGAGGCGGGACGCTGGCCCCCGGCCCGCAGCGATGCCCCCTCGGCCAGGCCGAGCGCGATGTACCGCTCGACCTTGGCCCGCTGCGCCGCGGAGATCAGCGGGCCGCACTCGGTGTCCGGGTCCATGCCGTTGCCCAGCCGGATCCGGTCCGCGCGGGCGGCCAGCTCGGCGACGAAGCTGTCGTGCAGGCGGTCCTGAACGATCAGCCGGGCGCCCGCCGAGCACACCTGCCCGGAGTGCAGGAACGCAGCGGTCAGCGCGTTGTCGACCACGGTGTCGAAGTCGGTGTCGTCGAAGACGATGTTCGGGTTCTTGCCGCCCAGCTCGAGCGCGACCCGCCGGACCCCGTGCGCCGCCGAGGCCATGATCTTCTCGCCGGTGGCGAGCCCGCCGGTGAACGAGATCAGGTCCACGCCCGGATGCGCGACCAGCGCCTGGCCCGCCGTCCCGCCCTGGCCCAGCAGCAGGTTCAGCACGCCCGGCGCGATCCCGGCCTCCTCGAACAGCCCGACCAGGGCCACCGTGGAGAGCGGGGTCAGCTCGCTCGGCTTGATCACCGTCGTGTTGCCCGCGGCCAGCGCGGGCGCGAGCTTCCAGGAGATCTGCAGCAACGGGTAGTTCCACGGCGCGATGAGCGCGCACACGCCGACCGGTTCGTGCGTGATCCGGCTGACCACACCGGCCCGGCCGGGGTCGACCACCCGTCCGGCGTGCGAGCCCGCCATCCCGGCGTAGTAGCGGAACACCGCGGTCGTGTCGTCCACGTCGGCCCGCGCCTCGTTCAGCGTCTTGCCGGTGTCCAGGCTCTCCGTGTGCGGCCAGCTGCTCCCGGTCCCGCTGCAGCAGATCGGCGATCTTGGCTAGCAGCGCAGTGCGTTCGGTCATCGTCGACCGGCGCCACGGGCCCTCGTCGAACGCCTCCCGGGCCGCCGCCACGGCCGCGTCGACGTCCGCAGATGACGCCTCGGCCAGGGTCTCCAGCGGGGTCGCGTCGAACGGGTTGATGGTCTGCGACGTGCCCTCGTCCGCGGCCGGTGTCCACTTGCCCGCGATGTACAGATACTTCACGCCTGCTCCCAACGATCATCTTCACTCTAGACGCGCCGCAGGCGGCCATGACGGCCTGACCACGATCAACTAGTTTTGCAGCGTGAGCGGCTCGCGGACCACGCTGGCCGGGCGACTGGCCCGGCTGGGTTTCGCGGACGCCGCGCGAGCCGAGCGCCTGCTCACCGACCTCGGCATCGATCCGGACGAGGAGGCGAGCGAGCCGGCGCCGACCCGCTGCTCACCGCGCTGGCCGCGGCGGCCGACCCCGACCTGGCCCTGACCGGGCTGGCCCGCGTGTTCGGCGCCACGGACGACCGGGCCGCCCTGCGCCAGGCGCTGCGCGACGAACCCGACTTCCGCGACCGGCTGACCGCCGTCCTCGGCGTCAGCGCCGGCCTGGCCGACCACCTGGCCCGGCATCCCGAGGACGTGCAGATCCTCCGCGGGCCTATCGGCGGCCCCGGGCCGGCCGAACTGCGCGAGCAGATGCTTCTCGCCGTCGGCGCGAACCCCCGCCTCGCCGAGCCGGTCGCCAGCCACCAGCCGGCGGAGCCGGTCGCGTCGCTCGCCGCGGCGTACCGGCGCCGCCTGCTGCACCTGGCCGCGCGCGACATGACCGCGGTGGTCAGCGTGGAGGCGGTGGTCGAGGAGCTGGCCGACATCGCCGCCGCGGTCCTCGAGGCGGCGCTCGCCGTGGCCCGGTCCGAGCTGGCCCCCGGGTCCGCGCCCTGCCGTCTGGCCGTGGTGGCCATGGGCAAGTGCGGCGCCCGGGAGCTGAACTACGCCAGCGACGTCGACGTGATCTTCGTCGCCGAGCCGGCCGAAACGGGGCCCCCGCCGCCGCAGGCGGCCAGACAAGCAGGGACGAGACTGCGGCGCTGGCCACCGCCAGTCGCCTGGCCGCGGGCCTGATCGGGGTCTGCGCGCAGGTCCACCCCCGAGGGCAGTATCTTCCCCGTCGACCCGAACCTCCGGCCCGAAGGCCGCCAGGGCCCGCTCGTCCGTACCCTGGCCAGCCACCGGGCCTACTACGAGCGCTGGGCCAAGACCTGGGAGTTCCAGGCCCTGCTCAAGGCCCGGCCGGTGGCCGGCGACATGGCCCTCGGCCAGGCCTATGCGGATACGTTCGCCCCGCTGGTCTGGCAGGCGGCGCGCCGCGAGCACTTCGTCGAGGACACCCAGGCCATGCGCCGCCGGGTGGAGCAGTCGTTGCCCGCCCGGCAGGCCGGACGCGAGCTGAAGCTCGGCCCCGGCGGGCTGCGGGACATCGAGTTCGCCGTCCAGCTCCTGCAGCTGGTCCACGGCCGCACCGACGAGACGCTGCGGGCGCCCGCGACCCTGCCCGCGCTGGCCGCGCTGGCCGCGGGCGGGTACGTCGGCCGCGCCGACGCGGACGAACTGACCGCCGCCTACCGGTTCCTGCGCCGCACCGAGCACCTGCTCCAGCTGCACCGCCTCAGCCGGACCCACACCCTGCCCGAGGATCCCGCCGTACTTCGCAGGCTGGGCCGGGCGATGCGATCTTTTGATCTGCCGAACGGTCCGTGGTACCCGCCCCCGGCTCACCAGCCGCAGCGACCCGGCGGTCGAGTTCGACGCGATGTGGCGGCTGCACGCCCGCCAGGTCCGGCGGCTGCACGAGAAGCTGTTCTACCGGCCGCTGCTTGACGCGGTGGCCCGGCTCCCGTCGGACGCGGCCCGGCTGACCCCGGCCGAGGCCCGGGCCCGGCTCGAGGCGCTCGGCTACGTCGACCCGGCGGGCGCGCTGCGCCACATCGACGCGCTGACCACGGGCGTGTCCCGGCGGGCGGCGATCCAGCGCACCCTGCTGCCGGTCCTGCTCGGCTGGTTCGCTGATGCCGCCGAACCCGATGCCGGCCTGCTGGCCTTCCGCCAGGTCAGCGAGGCACTGGGGGAGAGCCCGTGGTACCTGAGGCTGCTGCGGGACGAAACCAAGGCGGCCGAGCGGATGGCGCACGTGCTGGCGTCCAGCCGGTACGCGACGGGCCTGCTGCTGCGCGCGCCGGACGCGGTGGCGATATTCGCCGACGACGCCGAGCTCGCGCCGCGGGGCCTGGCCGCGCTGGGTTCGGAGATGATGGCCGCGGCCCAGCGCTACGACGACGACGCCGAAGCCGCGGTCTCGGCGATCCGGTCGGTCCGCCGCCGCGAGCTGCTCCGGATCTCGGCCGCCGACTTGCTGGGCGTTACCGCCGGCCTGGATGCCACCGGCGAGGCGCTGACCAGCGTCACCCGGGCCGCGGTGCAGACCGCGCTGGCCGTGGCCATCCGGAAGGTCGCCGAGGAGCTGCGGCGGTCGCTGCCGACCCGGATCGCCGTGATCGCGATGGGCCGGTTCGGCGGTCACGAGTGCGGCTACGGCAGCGACGCCGACGTGCTGTTCGTGCACGATCCGATCCCGGGCCAGCCGGAACGCGAGGCCTCCGACGCAGCGCACGCGGTGGCTGCCGAGCTGAGGCGACTGCTGGCCCTGCCGGTGCCCGACCCGGCCTTGGTGGTGGACGCCGACCTGCGGCCGGATGGCCGGCAGGGCCCCCTGGTGCGCACGCTGGCCGCCTACCGGGCCTACTACCGGGGGCGGTCCGCGCCGTGGGAGGCGCAGGCGCTGCTGCGCGCCGAGCCGGCCGCGGGCGATACCGAGCTCGCAGACCGCTTCATCCGGATGATCGCCGAGTTCCGCTATCCGCTCGACGGGATCGACCCGGCCGCCGCACGCGAGATCCGCCGGATCAAGGCCCGGGTGGAGGCCGAGCGGATCCCGCGCGGCGCAGACCGGGCGCTGCACGTCAAGCTCGGCCCCGGCGGGCTGTCCGACGTGGAGTGGACCATCCAGCTGCTCCAGCTGCAGCACGCCCACGCGGTACCCGCGCTGCGCACCACCCGGACCGGCCCGGCCATGGCGGCGGCGGTGCAGGACGGCCTGCTGCCCGCCGACGACGCGGCCGCGCTCCTGGCCGCCTGGCAGCTGGCCGCGCGGATCAGGAACGCGATCGTGCTGGTCCGCGGCCGACCCGGAGACACGCTGCCGACCCGGCACGGCGAGCTGACCGCGGTGGCCCGCCTGCTCGGCTACCCGCCTGGCGACGCCGCGCAGGCCCTCGAGCAGGACTACCGCCGCGCCGCCCGCCGTTGCCGCACAGTCATGGAGCCGCTCTTCTACGGGTAGGCCAGATACCCGTTGGCCCGCAGGAGCCGCAGCGTATCCACGGTCAGGAAGCCGCGCCATTCCCGTTCCGCAGCTGGTGACCAGGCTAGCCAGTTGAACGTCCAGCCGCCGTCGTCGCGCTGGGCCTGGGCCAGATGATCCAGGTGCGCCTTGATGGTGGCCTCGTCGAACAGCTCGCGTGCCAGCGAATCCGGCTCGGGCGCGAAGGCCAGCGGGGAGTGCACCTCACCGGGTGCCTCGGGATCGAGCGCCACCAGGTCCCGATCGAGGATCAGCGGCCCGATCCGGCCGAAGGCCTGGCGTGCCCGGTCCCGGTCCGGGACGTGCTGCAGGAACGCCAGCATGCCGAACATCTCGTAGCCACCGCCCGGCCCGCTCTGCATCTGGTTCCCGCCCTGCTCGGCCAGCTTGCCGATCCGGGCCCACATCAGTTCCTCGGCCCGGTCGAGCCAGGGGTGGCTGACCCCGCGGGCGTGCAGTGTACCCGCGATCAGGCCGGTAGCGATGACCGAGGCGGGATGGCCCTGCTCGGGGACCCACCACGGCGCGTGCGGCCAGCTGGACAGCGTCCCCTCGACAAAGGCCGCGCCGCCCTCGGGCGGCGCGACCGCCGCGAGCCAGTCGCAGGTCCCGCGGACCAGGGCGTCGTCCCACGCGCCGGTCTCGTCCATGATCCGCAGCGCCATCTCGACCGCCAGCGGCTGGCTGCCGGGGGCGCGGCAGTCCGGTTCCAGGGCGTGCCCGAACCCGCCGTCCTCGTTGCGGTAGGCGGCCACCGCGTCCCGTACCGGCCGGGCGTCGTCGTCGCCGAACAGCCGGCCGAACCGGCGCCGGTCGACGACCCTCGCGTTGGCGGCGATGAAGGCGGCGGCAGCATCGAAGTCAGGAGCGTTCATCGGTCCATCACAGCACGGCGGGGCCGTCCCGTATTGAACGAAACGGCCACCGACGTGGCATGCTGGCAGAGTGGCTTCCCAGCCTGGCCCCGTACGGGACCTGCCGGCCGGCTACCGGGAGTGGCCGGCTCCGGCCGGTCTGCGGCACGCCATCGCGTGCCTGTGGGCGCAGGTCACCCCGGACGGCGCCGCGGACCGGGACGGCCTGGTGCTACCCGACGCGTGCAGCGACCTGATCTGGGAACCGGGCCGGGGCGCGTACGTGGCGGGCCCGGACACCGGCCCGGTCAGCACCGTGATGAAGGCCGGCACGGTGGTCGTCGGCGTCCGCTTCCGGCCCTCGGCCGGCGGTCCGGCGCTCGGCGTCCCGCTCAGTGAACTCCGCGACCAGCGCGTCGACCTTTCAGATCTGCGCCGCCGCGACGCGCAGCCGGCTGCCGGGCACGCTCGACCCGGACACCGCCGCGACCCGCGCGCTTGAGCTGGCGGCCGCGCTGGTCACCGATGGCGACCCCGACCCGGCCGCGACCCGGGCCGCGGTCCTGCTGGCCGACCCGCGGGCGCGCGCCGAAGACGTCGCGGCGGAAATCGGGCTGAGCATGCGGCAGCTGCGTCGCCGCTGCCACGCGGTCGTCGGCTACGGGCCCAAGACCCTGCAGCGGGTGCTTCGCTTCCGGCGCTTCGTGGCCCGGATCGACGCCGGCCCGCCGAACGGGCAGGCTGGAGTCGATCCTGGCCACGACCTGGCCGCGCTGGCGGCCCAGGCCGGTTATGCCGACCAGGCGCATCTGACCCGGGAATGCCGGGCACTGGCCGGCCTGACCCCGGCCGCGCTGGCCCGGCAGCGGGGCCGGCCGCCGGCTAGCGCCCGCACTGTCTCACGTGAGGCAGCGGGGAAATGTCTCGACTGGGACAATAGCAACGCGATTTGCCAACCGTGACGTACCGCCGGGCGTCCCAAAGGGCCGCCGCTCAGGCCATCCCGTTCCAGACCATGGCGGCCAGCTGGTTGATGGTGTCGATGCCGTACTGCTCAGTCGGATTCCCGGTGGTCAGCACGGCGATCAGGTAGTCCCGCCCGCTGCCCGAGATCCAGCCCACGCTGTTGATCTGCCAGTTGTTGCTCGCGCTGTTCAGCGGGAGCCAGCCGTTCTTGAGCGCCACCGTGGCCTGGGCCGGGACGCCGCCGGTGACGCCCCACCGCTGGTCCGGCGTCACGTTTTCCATCAGCGACAAAGCGTATCTGCGCTCGGTATTGGTCAGCAGCAAGTTCGGCTCGACCAGCGTCCGCAGCAGGGTCAGCTGGTCGCCGGGGATCGTCGTGGTCAGACCCCATCCGGGCCAGGGGAATCCGGGGCAGTTCACGCACGCCGACGGCACCGTGTCGGCCAGGCCGGCCGAGGTGTTGAACGACCGGATGCCGCTGGCCCCGCCGACCTCGTCCCACAGGCTGGTCGCCGCGTCGTTGTCGCTGTCCTCGATCATCTGCTCGGCCAGCGTCCGGTCACCGGCCGATAGCTCGGTACCGCTGCGGCCCCGTTCGGCCAGCAGGGTCTCGAGCACGTCGAGCTTGACCACGCTCGCCTCGTCCTGCGGCTGCCCCTGCCCGAACTGCCATGTCTGGCCCGTACGCAGGTCGTAGACCGCGGCCAGGACGACGCCGTCCCTCCTCGACACGTACGAGGCCGCCGCCGAGCCGAGCGGATCGTGGTGCGACGCCGCAGGCCGGGGAGCAGGCGAGCTCGCCGTCGCCGCGGCGGCCGCAGCCGGCGGGCCGCTGGATGGGCCGGCTCCGGTCGCGGCGGCGGCACCGTGCCCGGGCGTCCGGGCTCCCGATCCGCCCAGCGTGAAGACCGCGACGATGCCGGCCGCGACAAGCAGAGCAACGCCGGCGACCGCGAGCACCACCGTGGTGCTCGCGGGCACTCCCAACGAGTGCCTGCCTCTTACTCCGATGGCGACGTCCTGGTGTGTGCGATCGGCTACCCAGCGGGGCAGACCTGCTGGAATGGCTGGGTTCCAGCGTAGTCAGCCCATTGCTGCCTGGTAAGGGATACGTTCGCGATGCCGCACGCGGCCTGCAGGAGGTTGGCCGGGAAGGCTACGTCCCAGATCCGGGCCGCACCGTCGCCGTCGGCGGTAGCCAACGTGCTGCCGCCGGGGCCGAACGCCGCCGCGTAGACCGGCTGGACGCCGGCCGTCATTGGCGCACCGATCTCCTGCTGGGTGGCCACGTCCCAGAGCCGGGCGCTGCCGTCGCCACCAGCGGTGGCCAGCGTGCTGCCTCCGGGACTGAACGCCGCCGCGTAGACCGGCTGGGCGTCGGCGGTCATCGGCGCGCCGATCTCCTGCTGGGTCATCACGTTCCACAGCCGGGCGCTGCCGTCGCTGGCCGCCGTGGCCAGCGCGGCGCCGTCGGGGCTGAACGCCAGCATGATGGGGCCCGGGCCCGCGGCCATGGGCTTGCCGAGCCGCTGGCGGGTGGCCACGCTCCACAGCTCGACCTGGCCGCCGGCGCCCGCCGTGGCCAGCGTCCTGCCGTCGGGGCTGAACGCCACCGCCCCGCCGGCCATGCCCGGCCCGTCCACGGTCATCGGGGCACCGGCCTGCTGCTGGGTGGCCACGTCCCAGATCCGTGCCGTGCCGTCCGCGCCCAGGGTGGCCAGCATCGTGCCGTCCGGGCTGAACGCCACGGCCCGGTACCGCCCGTTCCCGGCCGGCGGCAGCGTGGTGCCGATCCGCCGGCCGCTGGCGGTCTGCCACAGCTGCACGCCGCTGCCGGCCACGGCCAGGGTCTTGCCGTCCGGACTGAGGGCGAGCCCGGTCACGATGTGGTAAGTGCCCATCGGCAGGCCCGCCGGTCGTCTCATGGCGACGTTCCACACCCGGACCGTCCCGTGCCCGTTGCTGGTCGCGAGCAGGCCGCCGCCGGCGCTGAATGCGGCGGGCAGGTGCCCGGCCGCCCCGGCGGCCACGCCGACCGGTCCGAGCGGCAGCGGAGCGGCTGGCTGGTGAAAGCCGGCCGGGTTCCACAGCTGAATGCTGCCGTTGCCGTTCCCTGTAGCCAGGGCGTCCGCCGCGGGGCTGAAGGCCAGCGCGCTTACCCCGGCTGAGCCCTGCACGGTCAGCGCGGCTCCGGTCTGGGTCTGCGTGGTGACGTTCCACAGCTCGGTGGAGCCGTCGCTCTCCGCGCTGGCCAGCGTGGTCCCGCCGGTGCCGAACGTCAGGGCGCTCACAGCGTCGCCGGTCGCCATCGTCGTGCCGACCGGGCTCCCGGTCGCGACGTCCCAGAGCCGGACGGCGCCGTCCTGGCCGCCGGTGGCCAGAAGCTTGCCGTCTTGGCTGAACGCCAGCGCGCCCACCTCCGCCGCGCCGGCTACCAGGGCCGTTCCCGACTCCTGCCCGGTGGCCGTGTCCCACAGCTGGACGTTGCCGTCCGCGCTACCCGCCGCGACCAGCGTGCCATCTGGGCTGAACGCCACGGCCGCCACCGGGTTGGCGTCCGAGCTCATAGGCGGGCCGATCTCCTGCTCGGTGGCCGCGTCCCACAGCCGGACGTTCCCGTCGGCGCCGCCGGTGGCGGCGGTCTGGCCGTTCGGGCTGAACGCGACCGCGTTTGTATGCGCCGGGCTGGCGAACGGGCGCGCGGTGATCCGGGCCCGATCGATCAGGTTCCACGTGCCGACCGCGGCGGCGTCCGCGATCTCGAGCTGCTTGCCACCGCCGGTGAAGGCCAGGGCCAGCGGCGCGGTGCCCCAGCTGGTGGCGCTGATCGGCCGGTGCGAGGCCAGGTCCCACAACCGGATCGCGCCGCCGGAGTACCCGGCCGCCAAGGTGGTGCCGTCCGGGCTGTAGGCCAGCGCGGTGACTACGCCCGACGACGCGGTCAGGACGCCGCGGACGGGCTGGGCCAGCGACTGAAGCAGGCTGTACCGGGCCTGCGCGGTCGGGGCCAGCCGCCAGGCGGCCCCGGCCAGCAGCGCGGCCGTGACCGGATCGGCGGCGTCCAGGGCGGTGCTCTGCGCGGCCAGGCGTTGCGAGGCGTTCGTGGTGCTCTGCTGGGCGCCGCTGGTCCTGGCGTTCTTGACCGCGATCCCCGCTCCGGCCAGCGCGGCGATGACCAGGACGGCCAGCAGCCCGGCCAGCGCCCGGCGCCGCCACCGGCCGCGGGCCAGGGCCCGGCCGCTGGCCCGCAGGAAGTCCGCCTCGCTGGTGCTCAGCGCCGGGTACCGGCCCGGGTCCGCGTCCCAGACGCGCGCGGCCTGCAGGGTGGCGGTCAGCTGGACCCCGCGGTACAGCAGCGCCCGGTCACCTCCGCTCGAGCGCCACCGGGTCGTATCCTCGGCCAGCTGCCCGTACAGGATCATGCTGGTCTCGTCTTCCTCCAGCCAGCCCCGCAGCCGCGGCCACGCCTGCAGCAGGACGTCATGCGCGATCTCGGCACGGTCGGTGTCCAGCACCAGCAGGCGGCCGCGGGCGAACGCCTGAAGGACCGCGTCGACCTCGGGCCACTCGCTCTTGGGCCGCCCGGAGTGCAGCTCCCGGCTGGTCGCCGCGCGGCGGACGGGCCGGCGGTCCTGACCCATGGCCGTCATCCGCCGGAACGCCTCCCGCGCGATCGCCTGCTGGTCCTCGGTCAGGCCGCGGTAGGCGGTCTCGGCGGTGACCTCGATGGCGCGGGCGATCCCGGCCTGGTTACCCGCGTCCGCGTAGCCGCGCCTGCCTAGCTGGGCGCCGTCGCGGCGTTCCCAGGTCAGCATCAGGGCCTGGGAGAGCAGCGGAAGGACCCCCGGGCCGCCCGGGCCTCCGCCCGCGGCCGAGCGCAGGTCGGCCAGGATGGTCTCGACCAGGTCCGGCTCGACGGTCAGGCCGCTCGCCTCGGCGGGCCCGGTGATCACCTGGCGCAGCTCGGCATCGGTCATCGGGCCGACGACGACCTGGTCGTGCTGCATGGCCCGGACCAGCCCGGGGTAGGCCGGCGCACCGGTCCCAGTAGTCGCCGCGCACCGCGATCACCACCAGCGCCGGAGGCTCCCCGCGGGGACCGGCCGGCCTGGTCGCCGCCGCGCACACCGCGTCGATGAACGCGGCCCGCTCCCGCGCCTCGTCCTCGCCGGTGGCCGCGAAGATCTCCTCGAACTGGTCGACGACGAGGACCAGCCGGGCGGCCCCGGCGGCCTGGACGATCTCGGTGATCAGCAGGTGAGCGTCGCCGGGCGCACCGGCCAGGCCCTTGCGGATCACCGCGGGGTCGCGGTCATCGAGCTGCGCCAGCCGGTCCGAGAGCTCGGTAAGCGGGCGGACCCCCGGGGTCATGCCGATCCGGGGCCAGGATGATGATCCCGGAACCTGCACCCCCCGGGCCAGCGCGGGCACCAGGCCGGCCTGCAGCAGGGAGGTCTTGCCCGCTCCCGAGGCGCCGGTCACCATGACCAGGCCGGCCTGCGCCAGCGTCCCGGCCAGCGTCGCGACCAGACGGCCGCGGCCGCAGAACACCGCCTGGTGGGCCTGCTCGTAGGGCAGCAGCCCGCGGTACGGGCAGCCGTCCGTCCACCGCGGGCCGCCCTGGCCCGGCCGGCCGGAGCCGGGCACCCACTGCCGGGTGCGCTGCTCGATGACCGCCAGTTCCTCGCGGATCACGCGCACGTCGGCGGACTGCCGCGCGACCTGCTCGCTCGCGGCGCGCAGCTCGGTGCCCTGGCCGCCGAGGCTGTCCTGGATCTCTCCGGCCTGCACGGGCCAGGTCGGCGAGCAGGAATTCCAGCTCGCCGAACTCGGCGCTCACCGCCCCGACCGCGGCAATCACCTCGTGCTCCAGTTCCTCATCGCCCGCCTCGATCGCGGCGCGGAAGACGGTGCCGCCCGCGTCGATCTCGCGCAGCACCATCGCGACGTCGGATCGCACCTGGTCCGCGTGCGGGTCCCCGGCCGACAGGGCCTCCTGCACGCTCCGGGAGACCTCCCGCTGGACGTCACCGCGCGACGGGTCTCCGCCCTGGTGCGCCGACCGCACCCGATCCAGGGCCTGCGCGAGGACGTCACCCAGGGCGCTGGCCCCGACCGAGGACAGCACCCCGACCCTGGCCACCGCCGCGGCACCGCCCAGGTCGGCGGCCTCGGTCAGCGCCGGCCCGAACGCGGCCGCGCACAGCAGCGGCAGCACCGCCGGAGCCGGGATGCCGCGCAGTTCATGACGGCCGTTCCGGGCCGTGCGCAGCAGCCACTCACGGATCCCCGCCTGAAGCCGCACGACCTCCTCGAAGTCGCCCAATCCCGCCACCCCCACGTGCCCATAGCACCCCAAAAGACGGGGGCAGCTTAGCCGGCGGTATAGCCGCCCAGCGGGGACTTTTGCGTAGTTTGACTACTCCCCGTACCTAAGGACGGGGATTCCGACCGTCGCCGGCCGGGCTTCCTGTTTCACTGCCGACTGCACCGGAGATGTCTCCAGGTGTCTTACGCCAGCTCCGCAGGCAGTCACGGCAAGACCTGCCGCCAGGATGTTCTTAGCCGCGTTGAGGTCCCGGTCGTGACGGGCGCGGCAGGCTGGGCACGTCCAGTGCCGGGTGCCCAGGCTCAGTTCGGCGAGCAGGTACCCGCACGCCGAACAGGTTTTGGAGCTGGGGTACCAGCGATCGATCACGACCAGGCTGCGGCCGTACCGCTGGCACTTATAGGCGAGTTGACGGCGGAACTCACCCCATCCGCAGTCGGAGATGGCGCGGGCGAGGTGGCGGTTGCGGACCATGCCGGCCACGTTGAGGTCCTCGATGACGATGATGTCGGCCGCGCGGATCAGGCGGGTGCTGGCGCGGTGCAGGAAGTCCTTTCGGGCGCTGCGGATCTTGCGGTGGGCGCGGGCTACCTTGGCTGAGGCCTTGGCCCGGTTCGCCGATCCCTTCTGGCAGCGCGCTATGTGCCGCTGGTAGCGGGCCAGGTGCCGGGCCTTGCGTTCTAGGTAGCGGGGGTTGGCAATCGTGTCCCCGTCGCTGGTCACCGCGAAGTTTGTCACGCCCAGGTCGATGCCCACTGCGTGCCCGGTGGGCTCCATGGGTGCGGGGGGATCGGTGTCGATGGTGAAGGTGACGTACCAGCGGCCGTCCGGCTCGCGGGAAACGATCACCATGGTCGGGTCGAGTGTGGTCAGGTCCACGTCCGGCCACGACCATACGAACCGGAGCGGGGCCGTCGTCTTGGCCAGCCGCAGCTCGCCGCCGCGCAGCGTAAACGCCGAGCGCGTGTAATGCGCGGCCTGGCGGCCGCGGCGGGACTTGAATCGCGGGTACCGGGCCCGCTTGGCGAAGAATGCCTGGAATGCCTGGTGCTGGTGGCGGAGCGCCTGCTGCAGAGGCACGCTGGACACCTCGGACAGGAATGCCAGCACCGGGTCCTTCTTCATTATGGTCAGTGCGGCGTCGGTCTGGGCGTAGCTGGTGCGCATGTGTTCGGTCTGCCAGCGGGTGTTCCGGGCGGCGAGGGTGCGGTTCCACACCAGCCGCGCGCAGCCGAACGTGCGGGCCAGTACCTGCTGCTGCGCCTGGTCGGGGTATGCCCGGCATCGATAGGCTGTCCTCACCCATACAGTATCGAACAAACTAGCGTCAAACTGTGGAGGCGCGCCGTTCATGATGCCGTAGGTTCCCTTTGCCCGTTTCGCGAGATGGTAGGCGATCACGCCGACTCGTCGCCGCGGACGGCGGCCTGGGTCTCCGGGTCGAGCACCTGGAGCAGCGGGATCGAAGCGGCCCGGAGTTGTTGCACCGCGTCGTCGAGCCGGGCGTCCTTGGACGCCGGCCCACCGGACGACTTGGCCGTCACTCCCAGCGAGACCGCCATCAGCCCGCCCACGGTCTGGGCCTGCTCCAGGAAATTCCTCGACACCTGCGCGTCGATCAGGACCGGCGCGCCGACCAGCAGCATCATCATGTACGTCCGCAACTGGTCGTTGGCCGCGTCACGGTCACTATCGTGCGCGCCCTTCGCCGTCGCCTGGTTTACCGCACTCACCGTGCGCCCGGCCTGGGTCATGATGATGGCCGCCTGCGCCGCCACGGCGCGGGCCCGGGCGTTGAGCTGCCGGAGCCTGACCACCTGGTCGACCACCAGCAGCGTGATCAGCAGCACGAGCAGCCCCGACACCGTGTCGGTGGTGAGCGCGTGACCGTCCCACCAGCGGCGCATGGCCCGGTCGTTGACGTCCAGGATCACCAGCACGCCGGTGAGCACCGTGACGATGAGCGCGGCGAACCCGCCCTGCCAGCGTGACAGCACTCCACGACCATAGCCGCCGCCGTAATCTCCGTGCTGGCAGGCTCTGCACCCACGCGGAGCAGGATGGCCTGGTGTGGCTCGCCCCGGAGCCGCCACGCGCACCCGTCCCGGACCTGCATCTGGGTGTGCCGCTCGGCAGCCAGCTCGCAGGACTAGCTGGGACTGGCGAGGGTTAGCCGGGAAAAGCCGGCGGGCTCGGCAATCATGGCCGTGCCGATCTCGCGGAAGCCGATCCGGGCGTAGACGCGGGCCACCGCGGCGTCGCTGGCGGACAGGAAGATGGTCTGCACCCCGCGGTCCCGGGCGTCCGCGGCTAGCAGCGCGGTCACCGCCGCGCCCAGGCCCTGGCGGCGCACCGACGGCAGTACGCCGACGCCGGTGATCTCGGCCACGCTGTCCACCGCCTGGCAGCTTCCCGCCGCGAGCGGACCGTCCGGGCCGAACGCGGCGGCCAGCACCGACTGTCCGGACCGTAGCCGCTCCCGCAGCATCGCGATCGTGCCCCCGTCGTGGTCCGCGGCGATCTTGTCCCGCTCGGCCGGTCCCGCGTCGCCGACGCTCGTGCCCGGATGACTGAACGCCACCGCCGGAACCGCCCAGATCCGGTCGAGCTCGGGGTCTTCGGGCGTGACGATCCGCACCGTGATCCCCGTCGGCAGCGGCGGCACCTGCGCGGATCCGGCGAGCACCATGAGCGGGTGGGCTACGACCTCCAGGCCCGCCTCGGCGGCGGCCGCCGCCATCTCCGGTGCGGTCTGCTCGATCCACTCGAACGACTCGGGAATGATCAGCTCGCGCTGCCGGGCGCGTACCGCGCGGACGTCGGCCGCGGTGATCGGCGGCCGGGAGCCGCGTCGCGGGCGCGCGTAGTACGGCCAGCCCGAGCCGACCGGAACGAATATCACGAGCGGGCCGTGCTCGTCGGCCCGGGTCCTACGACGCGGGACAGCGTCGCAGAACGCGTCAATCCGCTCAATGACCTCGTTGTCTCCCACAGCAGTACTTACCTTAAGGCGCTGGGCGCGGTAGTCCAACTGCGTTTGCCACCCGGACCGGTCCGCCGCCAGCGCGAAATCCGGTTTTGCGGACCGGCGCGCCAGAGCTACGGTGATCGCGCCATGGAAAACGCGGATCGCCCCGGCCGGCTCAGTCAGGTGCCCTTTCACGGGCCGTTGTCGCAGGCCCGGGCAGCCCGGCTGACCGAACGCCTGACCCGGAACCACCCGGGCACGGTGCTGGATATCGGCTGCGGGTGGGGCGAACTGATGCTCCGCATCCTGGCCGCCGTGCCGGACGCGACCGGCGTCGGCATCGACCTCGACGAGGATGACCTGGCCCGCGGCCGGGCGGCCGCCCGGGCCCGCGGTCTGGCCGGCCGGGTCACGTTCGCCCGGGAGTCCGGCGCCGGCACCACGCGCGAGCCCGCCGACCTGGTGCTGTGCGTCGGGGCCAGCCACGCGCTCAGTGACGTCCAGCCGCCCGGTCAGACCGCGGCGGCGCTGACCGCCCTCCGTCGGCTGGTCACGCCCGGCGGGCGGGTGCTGCTCGGCGAGGGCTTCTGGCAGCGTCCGCCGACGGCGGCCGAGCTGGCCGCCATGTGGCCGGGCACCACCGCCGGGGAATTTCTCGACCTGGCCCAGATCGCGGACCTGGCCGTGGCGGCGGGGTTCCGCCCGGCCTGGATCGAGACCGCGACCGAGGAGGAGTGGGAGGAGCTCGAGTCGGGCTATCAGGCCGACGAGGAGGAGTGGCTCGCGGCCCATCCCGATCACCCCGAGGCCGCCGAGATCAGGCAGCGCGTCGACGAGCACCGCTCGCACTGGCTGCGCGGCTACCGCGGCCTGCTGGGCTTCGCCTACCTGACCCTGATCCCGGTCGGGTGACCAGGATGCAGGGCCGCCTCAGCGCCACGCGGGCGGATCACCGCCGTACCGGGCGAGTGGCGACGGCCAGGCCAGCTCCCGCCCGTCCAGCTGCCCCGGCGGCCGCACCACGGTGACCGTCCCCTCGGCGCTGCCGAGCGTGGTCAGCCAGTCAGCGTCCCCTCCAGCCCGCCCGCCGGAAGCTGGTGCCAGCCCGCCCGCTGCCGAGCCGAGCAGCCAGTGCGCGGTCCGGGCCAGGCTCAGCTCCCGGACCTGCGTCCCGCCCGCGACGGCCTGATCGACCAGCCCGCGCAGCGCGGCGGCCGCGCACAGGTAGCCAGTACCGTGGTCGAGCAGCTGACAGGGCATCGCTCCTGGGCGGTCGCCATCGGCCGATTCCGCGACCGCGATCCCGCTCGCGGCCTGGACGATGCTGTCGAACCCGCGCCGGCCGCCCCACGGCCCGGTGCTGCCCCAGGCCGACAGGCTCACCGCGACCAGGCCCGGATGGCGTTCGGCTAGCGCGGCGGGCGTGAGCCCGAACCGGTCCAGGGCGTGCGGCCGGTAGCCGTGGACCAGCACGTCGGCGGCCCCCAGCAGCTCGTCAAACCGCGCGGCATCCGCATCCAGGTCGAGCAGTGCGCTGCGCTTGCCGAGCAGCCCGTCGTAGGCGTGCAGAGGCAGTTCCGGCCGGTGCGGCGGATCGAGCCGCAGCACGTCCGCGCCGAGCGCGGCCAGGTAGCGGGTGGCCACCGGCCCCGCGATGACCCGGGTCAGGTCGAGCACCCTGATCCCCGCGGCGGGCAGCATGGCGCCGGGCGGGATCACGGCGCCGGGAAGCACCACGCCGGGCAGCGGCGCATCGGGCAGCGGGACGGCCACCCAGCGCCGGGGAGGCGCGTCGCCGAGGCGGCCGCCCTCGACCAGCCGGGCCGCGGCGACCGCCTGGCCCGCCGGCTCGGCCCGCCACTGCGCCTCGGTCCGGACCGCGGCCGCGACCCCGCCCGCGCCGACCACCAGGTCCTCTACCTCGTGCGCGGCCCGGCCCGCGATGGCCGCCGCCACCTGGTCCGGTTCCTCGCCGGTGCCGAGCGCCCGCAGCAGCGCCTCGCGGTGCCACGGGTAATTCCCGTGGGTACGTACCCAGCCGTCGCGGGTTCGCCAGAACCGCGACAGCGGCGCGAATCCCGCTCCGGCCGCCGCGCCGTTCAGCCGCGGGTACGCCTCGCTCCGGAACGCCGCCGCGACGTGCCCCCGGTCCAGCCGCGCGATCCGGGGCGCGGGCCCGCCGCGCCGGGCCTGCAGGTCCGCCGCGGCCAGCAGCGCCGCCCCGGCGCAGGCGATGGCGGTGTCCTCCACCGGCAGGCGCGACGGCAACAAACGCGGAACGCCCGTCACCTGCAGCTCGGTACCGAGCTCTCGGCCGCCCAGCGCGGTCCACGCCTCGCCGAGCAGCCGTGCCCACAGCTCGTCGGCCACTACCGGTCAGGCCTCGGCGATCAGGCCGGGGCGCCGGGCGATCACGTGCAGCAGGGCGGCCACCTGCCGGTAGGGGTCGGTGCGCCCGGCCCGTTCCTCGCAGGCCAGCAGGGCCTCCAGGTCCGGCGGCGGTTCGGCGTCGCCGGGCGCGGTGTCGGTGAACACCCGCACGCCGTACCAGGCGGCGACGTCCAGCCCGTGGCCCGCCAGCCGGGCGGTCAGGTCGGCCAGCCGGTCGGCCCGGGCGGTGACCCCGATCCGGTTCGCGTAGGTGACCGAGTCGCCGGAGATGGACAGGGCCTGCGCGCACGCCGCCCAGTCGCCGAGCAGCCCGGGCCGCATGGCCAGCCCGTCGCCGTTGCGGACCAGCAGGGACGCCATCCCGCCCGGCGCGGTCAGCCCGGCGACGGCGCGCAGCACCGGATCGGGATCCGCGGCGTACATCAGCACCCCGTGGCACAGCACGGCCTCGGCGCGGTAAACCCCGGACCGTTCGGCCCAATTCTCGATCAGGCCGCGCTCGACCCGCACCCGGGCGCGGACCTCGGCCGGCTCGGCGGCCAGGTCCCGCTCGAAGCGGGCCAGCAGTTCGGCGGAGGCATCCACCCCGGTCACCTCATACCCGCGCCGCGCCAGAGCGAGGGCCTGCGTCCCCTGACCGCAGCCAAGATCGATGATCCGAACGGGCGGTGGTCTCAGCTCGGCGGTCAGCTGGCGTGCCACGAGTTCCTGGCGCACCACGTCCCTCAGCTTCCCCAGCCGCTCCTTCCAGCGCTCCTCGTGGCCGGTGAACGGGGTACTCACCGGCCCGGCTCCAGGTCCCGCTGCATCAGCACGGTGTCGATCCACCGCCCGTGCTTACGGCCCACCCGGCGCAGCCGGCCCGCCTGCTCGAAGCCGAGCCGGCGGTGCAGCGCGACCGAAGCGTCGCTGCCGGTATCGGCGATGACCGCGATGACCTGCCGGGCGCCGGCCTGCTCGCACCCGGCGAGCAACGCCTCGAGCAGGGCGCGGCCGAGCCCGCGGCCGGTCCGGGCGGGCGAGATGTACACCGTGTCCTCCACGGTATGGCGGTAGGCCGGCTTGGGCCGCCACGGGCTGGCGTAGGCGTAGCCGCACACGCTGCCGTCCGCCTCGGCGACCAGGAACGGCAGATTCCGGCCGGCCAGGTCGTCCAGCCGCCGCCGCCAGTCCGCGACCGTGGGCGGCACCTCCTCGAACGTCGTCACGGTGGTCGTGACGTAGTGCGCGCAGATCGCGGCCACCGCCTGGAGGTCGGCCGGGACCGCCGCGCGGACGGTGAACTCTTCACCCACCTGCCGATGGTACGGGTCGGTGAGAGCGCCATGCCCGCCGGGGAAGCAACCCGGCGGGCATGTGCGATCGAGTGACGGACCCGTGCCGTTACGCGCGGTTCGCCGTCAGGCCGGGCAAGGATTGGTCCCGAGGTTGTTCTGGAAGTCGTCGATCACCGAGTGAGTGGTGCCACCACCCCCGAAGATCAGGAACTCCTGCGGGAACAGCGTGCCGTACTGGCTGACCCCGCCGAAGTCGTTAGCGGTCAGGCCTGGCACCCGGTTCCCGATGAACCACTGGCAGCCGCCGGAGCCGTGGGAACTCGTGATCGAGTAGAAGGGATAGAAGGTGGCCGGCTGGTTGTCGTCCGTAGTCGGCACGATCGTGCAGCCTGCTCCGGTGCTCCTGTTACACATCCCGAACCCGCCGAACGAGGGATCCTCGTTTCTCGGCGTGTCCGACTCGAACAGCGCCGTGGAGTAGTTCTTGTTGAAGGACGGCCCCGTCAGCGGGCTGGAGAACAGGGCCGGCGTCGGGTGCAGTGTCGTGTTGCCGTCCGGCCAGAGCGGCAGGTAGGAGGTCCCGTCCCAGCCGGGCACGTTGGTGCCGGTGCAGCCGGTCACCTTGACCAGCACCGAGGCGGTCGCCGGGAAGCAGCCAACGTCGTCGCCGTCGGTCGCCTCCTGGTCCCCGGGCGCGCCCTCCAGGCCGGTGCAGTTGCCGTTGGCGTCTACCGCGGTGCAGTAATCGAAGTGGCCGATCTCCTCGTCGAACGCGATGTTGTAGGAATGCGCGGCCCACGGCACCCGCGTCTGCGGTGAGGAAGTCGAGTACATGGGGTGGAAGTTGTAGGGGATCTCCGTGCAGGATGCGCCGGTCGGCGCGGCCTGGATCTGGCCGAAACCGTTGGCTGCTGACGCGGTCATCGAGCCGACCTTATGATTCTTCAGGTCAACAAGCACCGCCTGCAGGCCTTGGGCCGTGTCGTGCAGGCTGACGCTGATACGGTCACCGGGCTGCATGAACAGCACGTCGGGCCGGGTCGGGTTGCCTGACGTGGCCGGGTCGAACTGCAGCGGGTTCGGCGGGCCGATCGGCGTTCCCGAACGCGTGATGAAGGCGAAGTTGACGTACTCAGTGCCGCCGAGGATCTGGTTCTGGCACGCCGTGTTGAGCATCGTGCCGTGGATCGGGTCCTCCGACAGGCTGTCGATATTCATCGCGGCGCACCAGGCCTTCGGATCGCAGCTCGAGCCGGCGAACTGCTTGACCCAGCCCGGCGGGTAAAACTGCAGTTCCATGAACGCGGTGCCCGGATGCTGGGCCAGCGGGGTGATGTTGGAGTCGCTGTCCGGTGAGCAGGTGTTCGTCACCTGCGGATACGACTGCGTGTCGCACATGGCCATGCCGAACCAGAACGCCGGGGTGAGCTGGAAGCTCCAGGAACGGCCGGACTTCACCGAGGGCGGCGGGTCCTTAGGCAGGGTCACCTGCCACGAGTTGCTGTTGCCCGCCCCGGGGACGTTCGAGTAGTAGAGCACCGACGGTTCGTCGTGCCCCACGTACTTGCCGCCGAAGGCGTGATAGTAGTCCTGCACCTCGGTACACAACACCCGCCCGGTGATGCAGGCCTGTGATTTGGCGGATGAGATTCCCGCTGGGGCTGCCGGCTGGGCGCTGGCCGCTGTAGCGCCCAGCGCTCCGCCTGTCGCGATGGCCACACTCAGTGCGAGCCATCGCCATGGTCGTCCGCGCATCATTGCGCAGCCTCCTTACTGGCTTGCTGCGCGCTGCAGGCCCTCCCGAGTGCGTCCGTCGCTACAGCGCCGGCCTCGGAGCAGCCACGAGCCTAAACCCGGTAGGAATTTGTGACTAGAGGTTGCTACATGATTATTTTTGGTGATAAGTCGCCGGCCGGCGATCCGGTGGAACCAAGCGTCTCCAGCCGACGTCCAAGTTCCGTGCTTGACCTGCGGAAGTGATCTTCAGCTGACACACGGCTGGCCGGCAGCGCGGCCTCAGGCCGACGCGAGGAGGATCAGATGAATTTTCGGTCAAGCGGGGTGGCGGCGTGCCTCCTGGCCGCCGTGACCGCCGGTTGCGGGACGGTCACCGCGTCGTCCTCCGGCGGCGCAGCGCACCCCACCACGTCCGCGGTGCCCGCGACCGCATCCGCGGTGCCCGCGACCGCATCCGCGGCGCACGCGTCCGCGTCCGCGGTGTCGACCAGGCAGAGCCAGGCGCCCGGCGCCCTGAACGCCAGTACCGGCGCGCCGTCCGGCTGCCAGCGCCCGGCGGGGGCCGTCCTCACGCTGGCCAGCAACGGGAAGACCTACTGCGTCAGGGTCGGCGACAGGTTCGACGTGTACCTGCGCGGCACCGTTGCCAGCCGGTGGCTGGTGCCGCTGGCCAGCAGCGACGTGATAAAGCCCGTCCCGAACGGGGCGCTTTCCCTGATCGCGGGCCTCACCGGCGAGTCGTTCGCCGGGGTCCGGCCCGGACGGGTGTTCATCACTTCGCTCCGCCCTCCGTGCACGGGCGCGCTCACGCAGAAGAACGAGGTGGAGCCGGCGTTTCCGCTGCCCAAGACCTATCCGCTCCATGCCTGCGCGCCGCAGCGCCGGTTCAGCGTCACGGTCATCGTGATGAGCTGATCTCCCGCGGCTAGCCGGCGCGCAGGCCGGGGAACATGTGCCCGAACACCTCGTCGATGAGCGCGATGGCGTCCGCGCGGCCGATGGCTTCGTCCTGATCGATGTCGGGCGCCGGGCAGGCCCATGTCCTTCGCGAGTGCCAGGACCGGGAAGCAGACCGCCTTGCACAGGCCCTTCAGGCGTGCTTCGAGCGGCACGCGGGCCGGGCTGAACGCCGGCACCGGCCGCGGCGTGACGTCGGGCCAGTCATCCGGGTCCCGCGGGGTGTCGAGGGATAGGACCGGGCTGAGGTCCAGGGCCGCGGCGTCGCGGGCGGTCAGCGGCGCGCCCAGCGACCAGTGTTCGCGGAGGGTCCGGATGACCGACGTGTGCCGGTACTGATCGTTGATCACGGTCTGCGCCGGGATCCACGGCGAGACGGCGATGGCCGGTACTCGAACGAGGCCACCTCCCCCGGCTGGTACAGGCGGCCGAGCAGGTTGTCGAACGAGCGGTTCTCGAACATGATCACGACGACGTGATCGAGGGCGTGGCTCCGGTCAGCTCGCGGCATGAGATGACCATAACGCCCTGACGAACGCGCCGCCCGCCTAGCCGTAACGCTTCCGGAACGGTGCCCACGTAGCGTCCGGAGTATGAGGTACATGCTGATCACCGGACTTCTGACCGCGGTCTATGTCGCACTGGTGGTACTGGCCACCCAGGTGCTGAGCTTCCAGGCGCCCGTCGCGGTAGCCGCGTCGACGGTAGCCGCCGCGCTGCTGTTCAACCTGCCGCGCCGCCGCCTGCAGCGAGCCGTGCGCCGCCGGTACCACCGCCCGGCGTGACCCGGGTCCTGGGCGGTTTGCTGCTGGCGCTGGCGGCCGCCGCCCTGGTGCTCGATGCGCTGATTCATCGGGCTGCTGGTCGGGGTGTATACGGCGCTGGTCCTGTCCATCCAGGCGTTCGGGTGGCGCACGCCGGTGGCGG
Source organism: uncultured Actinomycetes bacterium (assembly GCA_963742795.1). GTDB lineage: Bacteria > Actinomycetota > Actinomycetes > Streptosporangiales > Streptosporangiaceae > Palsa-504. The sequence continues at coordinate 448,727 of CAVUNL010000005.1, read as the reverse complement.
TGGCCGCGGCCACGCTCGCCGCGGCGGCGCTGTTCAATCCGCTGCGCCGGCGGGTCCAGCGCGGGGTGGACCGGCGGTTCAACCGGGCCCGGTACGACGCCGACCAGACCGTGGCCGCGTTCGCGGCGCGTATCAAAGACGCGGTCGAGGTGGCGTCGGTCCGCGATGACCTGGCCGTTGTCGTGCATCGGGCCCTGGAGCCCACGCATGTCTCGGTGTGGATCAGCCCGGGCCGCTAGGTCCCCTCACTGATACCATTCACGGTAGGCGTGAGAGGGCGCCTCCGGGTCCGCGGGCAGGACGTAGTCCACCTCTGCTTGATCAGGCAGCAGCGCACCGACGATCTCCCTTGTCGGCTTGCCGCGCGGATCGCAGGCCGGTGAAGGAGACGTCATGGCCGATCTTCCGGCCCGCCCCAGCCTGGACCACCTGCGCCGTGAGGCCCGCGACCTGCTACGCGCCGCGCAGGCGGGCGACACCGCCGCCGCCGACCGCGTCCGCGCCGTTTCCGCCACGCAGACCCTGGCCAGCGCGCAGCTCGCCGTGGCCCGCGAGTACGGCTTCGCGAGCTGGGCCGGCTCAAGACCGTGGTCGAGGCCCGCACCACCGACCTGGCCCGCCAAGCCGACATGTTCTGCGAGGCCAGCATCCGCGACTGGACCGGGCGCGCGGTCCGGATGCTGGCCGCCACCCCGGAGCTGGCCGACTACAACTTCGCCACCGCGCTGATCCTGGGCGACGCCGACCGGGTGCGCGCCGAGATCGCCCGCGACCCCGGCCTGGCCACCCGGGTCGACGCCCGGACCGGCTGGACGGCCCTGCACGCGGCCTGCGCCTCGAACTGGCACCGGCTCGACCCGGCCCGGGCCGGCGGCCTGCTGGCCGTGGTCCGGATAATCCTGGACGCCGGGGCCGACCCCAACGGCCGGACCGGCGGGCCGCGCGGCGGCTGGACGCCGCTGCGCTGTGCGGTAGCCGGCTCGGCCAACCCGCCGGTCGTCGCGCTGCTGCAGGAGCGCGGCGCCATGTCCGACGACGACGACCTATACCTGGCCGGGTTCGGCGGTGATGACCACCAGAGCCTGCGGCTGCTGCTGGGCCACGCCACCGACGCGGCCGGGATCGCCGAGAAGGCGCTCGCCGCGCCGGTCAGCCTCCACGACACCGAGGGCGTACGGCTGCTGTTGGAGGCCGGCGCCGATCCCCGCCGCTACGCCGACGACGACGGCTCGCCGGCCTCGGCCGCGTACGAGGTGGTCCGGTCGGGGTGTTCGGCCGAACTGGCCGAGCTGATGCTCGCCCACGGCGCCGACCCGGACCGCCCTGGGCCCGACGGGCGCTCGCCGTATACCCTGGCCATCCTCCAGGGCCGCGCCGACCTGGCCGACCTGCTGCGCCGCTACGGCGCCGCCGACGACAGCACCGGCACCGACCGGTTCCTGGCCGCCCTCCAGCACGCCGACCAGGCCGCCGTGACCGAGCAGCTGGCCCAGGATCCCGGCCTGCCGGACCGGCTCAGCGAGGCCCAGCAGGCCGCCGCGCTGATCCGCGCCGCGGAGACCGGTAACCTCGCGGCCCTCACCCTGATGCTCGACCTCGGATTCGGTGTCGGCGCACACGGCGGCGAGAACGGCGGCACGGCGCTGCACGCCGCCGCCTACGCCGGCAGCGCGGGCGCGGTCCGGCTGCTGCTCGACCGCGGCGCCGACGTCGATGCCCGCGACGAAACCTGGGACAGCCACCCGCTGGTGTGGGCCGCCGTCGGCAGCAGCGAACAGCGCGACCTCAACCCGCATCCCGACTGGGCGGCCACCGTCCAGGCCCTGCTCGAGGCAGGCGCCAACGCCGCGGACGTCACCCTCTCGCCCGACGAGGACCACCAGCCCAGCCCCGAGGTCGCCGCCCTGCTGAAGCAGGCGACGATTACCGGCCGCTGAGCATCGGCTTGAGCTTGATGAGCAGTTCCAGTTGCTCCCGCTGGGTGGCCAGGCTCGTGGTGGCGATCCGGCAGGCGAAGTGGCGGACCCCGGCGGCCGCGTATTGGCGCAGCCGGGCCGCCACATGCTCGGGCGGGCCGGCCGTGACGGCCTGGATGGTCTCCAGCTGAGCCAGCGGCATGCCGTAACTGGCCTGGCTGAAGGCCTCCAGCGTCTCGCGGCCCGCCTGCACCGAGTCCGTGATCACGGCCGACACGAACAAGGCCGGCCGACGCGGCCACGGCCGCCGCGCTGCACGCCGCCACCCCGCGCCGCGAAGGTCACTGACTAGCGCTCGAGAGGGCTGGCGGAAAACGGACACGGCGTTGCCGTCACTCCGGGACGGTGAATGCTTGGGTGATGCCTCCGTCGAGCGGCAGCGCCGCGGCGGTGATGAAACCCGAATCGTCGCTGGCCAGGAACGCGATCGTGGCGGCCGCCTCCTCCAGCGTGCCGAAACGCCCCATCGGCCAGTGCACCAGCCGCTTGTCGAGCGCCCCCGGATTGCGTTCGAAGACGGCCCGCTGGACCGGCGTGTCGATCGGCCCGAACAGCACCGCGTTCACCCGCACCCCGCTTCGCGCCAGGTGGCTCATACATCGCCTCGACCTGCGCCTCGTCGGCCAGATCGGCTTGCACCGCAAGCTGGCCGACGGCGTGCTCGACCTGGTCGACGCCGACCACCACGCCGCCCTCGCTCGCGAACCGCCCGGCGACCGCCTGACCGATCGCGCTCGCGGCCCCGGTCACCACGCAGACCCTGCCCGCGAGCCGGGACAAAGGCTCTTCGCGTGATCGCATAGCTGAGGACATTACCGGCTGAAGGACGGGGCCATTCTGCGACATGGGCGTCGGGGGCGGCTCCCCGGGGCGGCCGCGGATTACGGGACGGGCGCAGCTTGGGCGAACATGCGGTTATCTGCCCGAAGACGATCGCGTGTCTGCCAGTTGAACAGTCGTCATCCCCGTGACGCGCCCAGCAAGGCCGTCAGCCTCGCGCCGCCTGCCCGTCTGTCTTACCTGCCGGAGCCTGGCGGCGAGCCGGGCGGGTATGGCCAGCGGACCTCGGCGATGGTCAGCACCTGCTGCTGAAGCTGCTGCCCGGAGTGGGTGTAGTCGCTGAGCGCGGGCATGCTGCGCCCGCCAATGCTGAGGGACACCACCCCGCAGCCGCCGTACCCCGCGGTCGCCCGGGCCACCACCGGCCCCGCCGGGCCCGTCGTGAACGTAAGCATCATTTCGGCGCCGAAGTCCGCCGGGCAGCTGAACTCGCCGGCCGGGAACAAAGCCAGCTCGTCGATTACCGTCGCGATCCTGGCCACCCTGGCCGGATTGGTAACGGTGACAACCGGGTCGAGCCGCTCGAGCTTCTTGTCCGCCTGGTACCCGAACAGCGGAGTTATGGTCACCACCCGTGCGTCCGCCGGTATCCGCTCGGCGGCCGGCCGCGCCGGCAGCCAGACGACCTGTGCGTCCACCCGGATCGCGGTCTGATCCCCATCGGGGACGACCAGCACCACCAGCCAGCGCTCGGTCAGCACCTCCGGCACGGGGGCCAGCTGGAACTGGTCGATCCACGACTCGGGCAGCGCGACCGACGGCGACGGGTCGTAGGACCCGGAACCGTAGCCGCCCAGCGTGAACCCCGCGGGCACGTGGGCGCGGACCCAGGCCAGCACCGCCTGTGGCCGGCCCGGCGCGCGCCACCATTGCGTCGCGGTCACGATGTCCGGAGTAGCGGCCGGCCCCTCACCCGGAACGGTCAGCGACGCGATCAGCCCGGTCCGTACCGCCCCCGGCGGCCGCGGGAACGACGCGATGATCCGCGCCACGTCGGCCTCCGCCCGCTGCCGCGGCGACCCCGCGGTCGGGCCGACATTGCTCGGCCCGACGGCGCCAGCGTGCTGAGTCCCGCACCCGGCCAGCACGACTCCCGTGCAAGCAACCGATGTGAGCCAAGCCAGCCGACGTCGGCCTGGCCTCTCTCCTGGGGGGATAACCATGCCCGTTTCGACGCGGCAGCCGACTACTCGGTTGCGTTGACAGCACCGGCCCTGACCGCTTGGCACTCAGGCCCGTCGGCTGATCCACACAGAGATATGGGCGGGTTCCAGCGCCTTTGTCACCACGCCGGTTAGGTCGTCGCTAACCGAATCCAGGTCCACCGCATCCTTCAGCCGGCCCGCAAACGCGGCCACCATCCGGTCCGCGTCGTACCGGGCCCGGTTGAAACGCCGGTCCACAACCAGCTGCACCCGCTGCCGCAGGGGATGAAACAGCGCCGCCGCGGCCAGCGTGGAGGCGGCTACCGCCACCGGGGTGTGGACCCCGAACACCTGGGTGGTCAGCAGCACCAGCCCGGCGTACACCCCGACCAGCAGCCCGGTCACGATCGCATAAGCCAGCGTCCGGCTGATGATCCGGTCGATCTCATACAGCCGGTATTTCAAGATCGCCACGCCCATACCTACCGGCAGCGCGGCCACGCCGACCGCGAGCACGTCGCCGACCACCAGCCTGACGCTGTGCGGGAGGAAAAGGGGGTGGTTGACAGCGACGGCCGCGATCTGGGCGAGGGTCAAGGCCAGGGCCGCGGCGCCCCCCGCCATCAGCCAGTTGAGCTGCTGACGCCGTTCGCCGACCGCCCGCCGCCAGCTCACGACCTGGTAGCCGACTGCGAGCACCCACATCGCGAAAAAGACCAGCCCTGCCGCCACACCGACAAGCTGGGCCACGTGCGGAGCGAAAATAAGGGTGCCACTAGCGTCCACCTCGGTCCGGTGGTGAGCGATCGCGTCCACCGACACCTGGGCGAACACGATGGTGTCAACCAGGCCAACCGCGAGATAGCCGTAGAGCAGCCAGCGCCACCGGGGCGACGGCAACCGGCCATCCGGGAACAACAGGATGATCAACGGGAGCACGCCGAGCTGCGGCTGCGAAACCTCAAACAGGAACAGCACAGCCGGCCCGAGCGGGAGCCGGTGACCCAGCCGGTAGCCGATCACGTTGTAAAGGCCGGCGTCCACGGTGAACAGGAAGCCCGCGCCGAGGGCGAGCATCAGCCATCCCATCGCGTTCTGCGGCCGATACCAGGCGACGACCAGTCCGACCACCGCGAAACACCCCGCTACGACTGCGGTGGCAGCATTCCCCTGGGTCAGCGGGTTCTGCCGAGCCGCGACCGACAGCGGAATCAACGCCGCGGCAAAGAGCACCGCCAGGCCAGCCAGCGCCCACGCCGTCGCAGGCCTGACCCAGAAGGACAGCCCGCTGCGAGCACGGCCGCCTTTCTCCAGTGGTGCGTTGGAGAGCACGCTTTGGTGCGTTATTGCCAATAGCGGGAAGATCGCCATGGCAGGGATCAGCACCATGATCCCCGCGCGATTCGCTATCGCCTTCAAGCCGGGACGGAACCGACGCGAGCTGGGCGCCGCCGCGATCATCTCTGACCTCCAGCGGAGCACAACCACGCCTGAACCGGTGCCGTGAGCCGGCCTGGATGCGTCTGACCCACGTGGTGCACGCTACGCCCGCAGCGTTCCGGGAACGTTACCGCGGAGCGCGGAAACCGCGCCGAGGTGTGCCCGAAGCGATCCGGCGCTTGACCGGGCGGGCTGTGCCCACTTCAGCCTGAACCGGTCATCAGGTGAGGGGTTCCCCTCAGCAGCTAAGAAGGGTTAGACGTCGTAGTAGAGCTCGAATTCGTGGGGGTGGGGGCGGAGCCGGAGCTGGTCGAGTTCGGTGGTGCGCTTGTAGTCCAGCCAGGTGGCGATGAGGTCGTCGGTGAAGACGCCGCCTTCGGTGAGGAAGGAGTGGTCGGCTTCCAGGGTGTCGAGGACCGCGTCGAGGGAGCCGGGGACCTGCGGGATGGCGGCGGCCTCGTCGGGGGGCAGTTCGTAGAGGTCTTTGTCGACCGGCTCGGGCGGCTCGATCTTGTTCTTGATCCCGTCCAGGCCGGCCATGAGCATCGCGGCGAACGCGAGGTAGGGGTTGGCGGACGGGTCGGGGACGCGGAACTCGACCCGCTTGGCCTTGGGGTTGGTGCCGGTGATCGGGATCCGGGCGCAGGCCGAGCGGTTCCGCTGGGAGTAGACCAGGTTGACCGGGGCCTCGAAGCCGGGTACCAGCCGGTGGTAGGAGTTCGCCGTCGGGTTGGTGAAGGCCAGCAGCGCGGGGGCGTGCTTGAGCAGCCCGCCGATGTAGTAGCGGCCGGTGTCGGACAGGCCCGCGTAGCCGACCTCGTCGTAGAACAGCGGCGCGCCGTCCTTCCACAGCGACTGGTGGCAGTGCATGCCGTTGCCGTTGTCGCCGAACAGCGGCTTGGGCATGAACGTCACGGTCTTGCCCGCCGCCAGGGCGGTCGACTTGATCACGTACTTGTACGTCATCAGCTTGTCGGCCATCGCCAGCAGCGGGCTGAACCGGATGTCGATCTCGGCCTGCCCGGCCGTGCCGACCTCGTGGTGCTGCATCTCCACCTCGATGCCGCACTTGATCAGCATGGCCACCATCTCCGAGCGCAGGTCGGTGTAGTGGTCCATCGGCGGCACCGGGAAGTACCCGCCCTTGTACCGGGGCTTGTAGGCCAGGTTCCCGCCGTCCTCGTCCTTGCCGGTGTTCCAGGCGCCTTCCACCGAGTCGATGTGGTAATAGCCCTCGTTCGCCGAGGTCGAAAACCGCGCCGAATCGAAAATGTAGAACTCCGCCTCCGGCCCGAAGAACGCGGTATCCCCGATCCCGGTGCCGCGCAGGTAATCCTGCGCCTTACGGGCGATGTTGCGCGGGTCCCTGGAGTACGGCGCCCCGGTCAGCGGGTCGTGCACGAAGAAGGTCAGGTTCAGCGTCTTGCGCGCGCGGAACGGGTCAAGGTACCCGGTCGCCGGGTCCGGCAGCAACTGCATATCCGACTCGTGGATCTGCTGGAACCCCCGGATCGACGACCCGTCGAACATCAGGCCATCGGTGAACACCCCCGCCCCGAACGACGCCGCGGGCACCGTGAAATGCTGCATCGTCCCCGGCAGGTCAACAAACCTGACATCGACGAACTCCACACTCTCCTCCGCGATGAAACGGAGGACTTCCTCGGAACTGCTAAACATCAACCCCTCCAGGGTCCAGGGCAAGCTTTTGGTTCTCAAAGGCACGCGATCGGGACGCTAGCCGCCAGCAATTTCCGCGCCGTGTCTGGTGTGTTTCACGGATGTTACGGCTCGCTGGCCTGGCTCAAGGCACCCATTATGGCGGTTCCCCGGGGCGCTGCCCGGCCAAACCGGGGTGGTCCGCGGCCCGTTGCTCGCGTTCGGAGGCGGAGCGGATACCGTGGTGAGGTGGCCAAGAAGTCCCGAAACCGCGGCGGCGGAACCCGGCCGGCTCGCCCCGCGCAAGCTGCTGCTGCGTCCGGAAGCACGGTGCAGACGGGCACCGCGCAGCTGACCGCCCCGGCCGCCCCTGACGCGAACCAGGCCACCTCGAAGAAGACCGAGGGCTATCCCGGCCAGCACCTCGGGTTGCCCGAGCGCGGCCCGGGGTCGGTGGCCAGCATGCCGCGCCGCGTCGGGGCGCTGTTCATCGACTGGCTGCTCAGCATGCTCATCGCGTACTGGCTGACCAAATCGCAGTTCTGGACGATCGCCGTCTTCGCGGTCGAGGTCTACATCCTGACCGCGCTGGGCGGGTGCACGGTGGGGAAACGGCTGGTCGGCATCCGCACGGTCCGTATCGGCGGCGGCCCGATCGGCTTCGGCTGGGCGCTGGTCCGGACCGCGCTCCTGCTCGCCGTGGTCCCGCCGCTGCTGACCGACCGCGACCTACGCGGCCTGCACGACCGCGCCTCCAACACGATGGTCGTCCGCATCTAGCGACTTCGCCTACCGCCCGGGCCGTGGGGCTGTTTCATGATCATGGGTCGTTTTGGCCATACGGCCCACTTTGACCCATGATCATGGCGTGGGTCCGGATGTCTTAATCTGAGATTCCGGCATAGCCAGACATAGCTGGACATAACCGGCCGCATCCCGCGGCGTGGTAGCGGTCGGATGCCTATGCCGGGTTAGCGGGTCTTCGGCCTCGGCATCTTGGGCTGCCGGATGTTCCTCGGGATCGGCCCCTTGGGCGCCTGCAGCGACGGCTGCAGGGCCTTGAGCCGGTGGTTGAGGTCGCTGATCGCGGCGGGCTTGAGGTTGCGCGGCAACCGCATGACCTTGCGCTGCAGCTTGCTGAGCGGAATCTGGCCCTCTTCGTTGCCGACCTGGAACTCGAAGATGGGCACCTCGTAGGCGACCCGGGCGACCCGCTTCTTCTCCGCGGCCAGCAGGCCAGCCAGCCGGGTGGGGGAGCCCTCCCCGACCAGGATCACGCCCGGCCGGCCCACCGCCCGGTGCACCACGTCCATGTTCCGGTTAGCCGCGATGGCGGGCGTCACCGTCCAGTTGCCACGCATGTTCTCCAGCACTGCGGCCGCCGCGCCCGGCTGGCCCTCGATCGCCGCGTATTGCGCCTTCTGCGCGAACCGGCCAAACAAGATCATCGCGGCCAGCAGCCCGAGCAGGACACCCAGCGGGATGAGCAGCGCCTGCAGGCCGGTCAGCAGCCCGACGACCACCAGCACGACCAGGATGCCGAGCCCGCTCCCGAACACGATCGGCAGCGCCTTCGGGTTGGATTTGTGAACCAGGCCGGCGACCATGCGTATTTGCTTCAGCCGCCCAGCCTTGGCGATATCCGCCGCGGAGTCCGTGGCGGCGGCCTGGTCAGCGGACCCGGACTTTCTCGACATGCGTGCCATGCTCCGCAGCATACGGTTCCGGCGCCCCGGACTGAAACCGCCCCGTACCCGAACGCCGGCTAGCGTGCCCCCGGTTCGCTCAGCGCGTACCGGCCGCGTCCGCGCGCTGCTCGATGGCCTGGGCGTACAGCCGACCGGCCCGGTAGGAGGACCGCACCAGCGGACCGGACATGACCCCGGCGAACCCGAGCCCCAGTGCCTCCTCGCGCAGTTCGACGAACTCCTCGGGCTTCACCCACCGCTCCACCGGATGGTGCCGCGGCGTCGGCCGCAGGTACTGGGTGATGGTCAGCAGGTCACAGTCGGCGGCCCGCAGGTCCCGCATGGCCTCGGTGATCTCGTGCCGCTCCTCGCCCAGCCCCAGGATCAGGTTGGACTTGGTGACCAGCCCGGCCTCGCGCGCGGCCCGCAGCACCTCCAGCGACCGCGCGTACCGGAACCCGGGCCTGATCCGCCGGAAGATCCGCGGCACGGTCTCGATGTTGTGCGCGAGAACCTCCGGCGCGGCCGAGAAGACCTCCGCCAGCCGGTCCGGGTCGGCGTTGAAGTCGGGGATGAGCAGTTCCACCCCGCAACCGGGGATGGCGGCGTGGATCTCGCGGCAGGTCTGCGCGTACAGCCACGCCCCGCCGTCGGGCTGGTCGTCGCGCGCCACGCCGGTCACGGTCGCGTACTTCAGGCCCATCGCGGCCACCGACTCCGCCACGCGCCGCGGCTCGCCCTTGTCGAGCGGCTGCGGCTTGCCCGTGTCGATCTGGCAGAAGTCGCACCGCCGGGTGCACTGGTCACCGCCGATGAGGAACGTGGCCTCGCGGTCTTCCCAGCACTCGAAGATGTTCGGGCAGCCCGCCTCCTCGCACACCGTGTGCAGGCCCTCGCTGTGGACCAGGTTCTTCAGCTGGGTGTACGACGGTCCCGTGCGCAGCCGGGTCTTGATCCACGGCGGCTTGCGCTCGATCGGGACCTCGGCGTTGCGGGCCTCCAGGCGGAGCATGCGCCGGCCCTCCGGTGCCAGTACCACCCCTTCAGGGTATGTTGCTGCCGGTCGAAGCTGATAAAGGGAACGACATGATCTTGAGCACCATGAATGACCTGCCCGGATTCGAGGTCACGGAAGTGATCGGCGAGGTGTTCGGGATCACCGTCCGGTCGGATCTGCGCCCACGGCACCGCGGTCAAGATCCGCCGCGCCGGCTGAGGCGAGTGCCGCCCGCATGACCGTGGACCGAAAAGGGGGTAATAGCAACAGTAACGGTCCACGGTCATGATCCCTCGCCGCTCGGCTTACAGTGAGCCGGTGGATACCGCGCTACGCCAGCTCAACGACCAGCTCGACCTCGCCACGCAGCGCTTGCTCGACGCCGCCCGGGTCCTGCCCGAGCCGGACCTCCGGGCCCCCTCGCTGTTGCCGGGCTGGAGCAGAGCACATGTCCTGGCGCACGTCGCCCGCAACGCCGATGCGATGCGCAGCCTGCTGATCGGTGCCCGAGCCCAGCAGCAGCGGTCGGCCTACGCCAGCGCGCAGGCCCGCGATGACGACATCGAGACCAGCGCGGCGCGGGCGTCGGGGGAGCTCATGACCGATCTCGCCGACTCCGCGATGGCGCTGCGCACCATGATCCGGCAACTGCCCGATGAGGCCTGGTCGTTCCGCGTCCAGATGCTGGATTCCGAGCCGTTCCCGGCGTCCGGGCTGCTCACCTGCCGGCTGGTCGAGGTGGAGCTCCACCACTGCGATCTCGGAATCGGGTACGACGCGGCGAAATGGCCGGCCAGCTTCGCCCAGGCCGACCTGCCCGAGCCCTTCCGCTCACAGCGCCAGGAACGGATGAGTTACCCGGCGCAGCGCTACCAGCCCCCGCCGGCGCGGGCTTCGGCCACGCCCGGTCCGGCTCAGCAGCGCGCGATGATCCTGAGGTCGCTGAGCGGCGGGCCCGGCCCGAGGGCCACCTAGCGCGCGGCCAGCGGGGCCTCGAGGTCTCCGGCCAGGACGTCAGCGTCATTCACGAGGCGCCAGGCCGGGTAGCCGAGCACCTCAGCCAGGTGCCGTTCCAGCACCGAGGTCACGTCGGCGACCGTGATCCGGCGGCCTGCTTCGGCTGACAGCGTGGTCACCCCGGCGTCCCGGATGCCGCACGGGACGATGCGGTCATACCAGGACAGGTCGCAGTCGCAGTTCAGGGCGAGCCCGTGCATGGTGACCCCCCGGGCCACCCGTGCGCCGATCGCCCCCACCTTGCGGTCCGGGTCTCCCGGGACCCAGGCGCCGCTGCGCCCCTCGACCCGTACGGCCGTCACCCCGAAGTCAAAGCACGTGCGGATCATGGTCTCTTCCAGCGCTCGCACGTAGCCGACCACGTCCATCGGCTCGCGGAGCTTGATGATCGGGTATCCGGTCAGTTGCCCCGGCCCGTGCCAGGTGATCTTGCCGCCGCGGTCCACGTCGATGACCGGCGCCCCGGGATCCCCGAACGGCCGGTCGGATGCGGCCGTCCGCTTGCCCGCCGTGTACACGGGCTCGTGCTCGAGCAGCAGGCAGCTGTCCGGGACCTCGTCGGCGACCCGTCGAGCGTGAATGCGCCGCTGCAGATCCCAGCCGTCCATGTAGTCAACTGGCGCGGGGCCCAGGGCCAGGTACACAAGCTCGCTCACTTTTCCCAGCTTACGCGGGCCGTGGACGCGGTCACTCCCGGCCAGCACGCACAATTGAGCTCGTGATAGACGAGGCTGACGTGCGGGGGATGAGCCTAAACGAACGACGGCAACTGGCCAGGGTTCTGGCCGAACTCGACGGCCACCCGCACGAGGAGAGATCGAACCCAGGCCCGGATCCGGACGCGCTGGCCAACCCGTACCTGACCGACGCCAGGCTGCGCCGGAAGCGTCGGCTGGCGCTGCTCGTCTCCGCCGCCTGCTGCGTGGTCCTGGCGGGCTGGATCGTGGTCATCGCGGCCACCTTGCCGCGGCACTTCGACGCGCACCACTGGCGTACGGTCTGGGTGAACTTCGACGTGTTCCTGCTCGCGGCCTTCGCCGCGACGGCCTGGGCCATCTGGCGGGAACGGCAGGTCCTGATCCTGCTGCTCGTGGGTATCGGCACCATGCTGTGCTGCGACGCGTGGTTCGACGTCGGCACCTCGCTGGCCACCAGCGACCTGTGGATCAGCCTGGGGTCCGCGCTCGTCGCCGAACTGCCGCTGGCCTTCCTGGCCTTCGTCGGGGCCCGCCGTCTGCTTCGGGCCACGGTCGATGCCAGCCTCCGGGCCCCGGTCCCGGCAGCCGCCCGGGCGCTGGAAACAGCCCGGGCCGGCACCCGCGGCCCGGCCGACGACCTGGCCTGCTCGCTGCGCCACACCCCGCTGTCCGGCCATGGCCTCGACGAGGCCCTCCCGCGCAGCCGCGCCCACCGCACCGCCGACCATTAGTGCTGCGGCTTTCATGATCATGTACAGTTTCGGGCGCTATTTGCCGCCAACTGTTCACGATCATGGTTGAGCCCGGCCCAGCCACCCCCGCCGCAAAAGCAACCGCCCCCACAGCCCCGAAACCGCCCGGCGCAGAATGAAGATGTGATCGATGAGGCCGAACTACGCCGGATGACACACGACGAGCGGCGCGAGCTGGCCCGCGCCCTAGCCGCGATCGACCTGCCGCACCCGCTGCTCGATCCGCGGCTGCGGCGTCGCCGCAGGCTCGGCCTGCTGATCCTGGCGGCCTGCTGCATCGGGCTGGCCGGCTGGATCGCGATCCTCCTGCTGACCCTGCCCGGACACTACACCTCTACCGACTGGCAGACCGTATGGGTTGGGCTGGACATCGCCGAACTCCTCGCGTTCGCCGCGACCGCCTGGGCGGCCTGGCACGAGCGCCAGGTCGTCATCTTCTTGATGATCATCACCGGGACGCTGCTGGTGTGCGACGCCTGGTTCGACGTGACCCTGAGCTACGGCTCGAGCGACTTCACGGCCAGCATTCTCTCCGCGCTCCTAGTCGAGTTGCCGCTCGCGTTCTTGATGTTCGCCGGGGCCCGGCGGCTGGTCCGGGTCACCGTCGAGACGCTCATGGAGCTGCGCGGGAACAACGGGCCGGTGCCGCCGCTGTGGCGGATCCCGTTGTTCGCCGACGGCCTGGGAGAGTGCCTACCGGCCCGGCTCAGGACGCGAGCCGACCCAGTCACAGCCGGAAACCGTCCCTCGTCTTAAAGGACACGATGACGGCGAAGGGAAGCAACGTGGACGCCAGCGATTACACCCAGTACCGGCCGCTGATGTTCTCGATCGCCTACCGGATGACCGGCAGCGTCAGCGACGCCGAGGACATCGTCCAGGAAGCCTTCCTCCGCGCGACGAAAGACAAACAAGCGACCAACCCCAAGGCGTACCTGGCCACGATCACCACCCGGCTGGCCATCGACCACCTGCGCTCGGCGCGGGTCCGCCGCGAGTCCTACGTCGGCACCTGGCTTCCGGAGCCCCTGCTGAGCCGGACCATCGAGCTCGGCGCCACGCTGGAAACGGCCTGGGTCAACGGGCAGCCGGGCCTGCTGGCCAGCGACGCCGGCGGCGGCCTCATCGCGGTCATCTCCCTGGACGTCCTCGACGGCCAGGTCCAGGCGATCAGGACGGTGGCCAATCCGGAGAAACTAAGCCACCTCGGCCCCGTCTCGCAGGCCTGGCACCTGCGCAGCCGCGATTAAACGGCAGCACGTGTCACGCCCGCGGGGCCGGCTGCGTCGTAGAGGGCGGCAACGGGCACAGGGAGGAAAGATGCGAGTCTACGTCGCGGGCGCGACCGGCGTGGTCGGCCAGTTCCTGGTACCAGGCCTGATCTCCGCCGGCCACGAGGTCACCGCCAGCACCCGCTCGCCGGCCAAGGCCGGCCAGCTGACCGCGCAGGGCGCGAAGCCGGTCGTCGTCGACGGGCTGGACCGCGAGGCGGTCCTCAAGGCGATCACGGCCGCGCAGCCCGAGGTGATCATCCACCAGATGACCGCGCTGACCAGCATGCGCAGCTTCCGGAACTTCGACAAGGAGTTCGCGGTCACCAACGAGCTGCGCAGCCGAAGGCACCGACTACCTCCTGGAAGCCGCCACCCAGGCCGGCGCCCGCCGGTTCATCGCGCAGAGCTTCATCGGCTGGACCAACGCTCAGGGAAGGCAGCCAGGTCAAGACCGAACAGGACCCGCTCGACCCGCATCCGCTGGCGGTTACGGCCAGACCTTGGCGGCCATCCGGCACCTCGAGGACAGCGTACCCGCAAACCGTCCCGGAGGGCCTGGTGCTCCGCTACGGCATCCTCTACGGTCACGGCGCCTCCGACGCCATGCTCGAGGCGTGCGCAAGCGGCAGATGCCCGTCGTCGGCGGGGGCACGGGCATCTGGTCGTTCACCGAGGTCACCGACGCCGCCGCCGCCACCGTGGCCGCGGTCACCGCGGCGCGCCCGGCATCTACAACGTCGTGGACGACGACCCGGCCCCGGTCGCGCAGTGGCTGCCCTACCTGGCCTTGTCCCTGGGCGTGAAGCCGCCGATGCGCGCCCCGGCCTGGCTCGGCCGGCTGCTGGGCGGCGAGATGGTCGTCTCGATGATGACCCAGGTCCGCGGGGCCTCCAACGAGAAGGCCAAGCGCGAGCTCGGCTGGACCCCGGCCTATCCAAGCTGGCGAGACGGCTTCCCCGTCTGGGCCGAGACCTTCAAGGCCGAACATGCCGACGCCGCCTGAAGCCGGGCCGCAGGCCGCCCCGAAGGCCAGGACATGCCCGAAGGCCAGGACATGGGAGCCGCGGACTACCTGCAGTTCCGGCCGCTGATGTTCTCGATCGCCTACCGGATGACGGGGAGCGTCAGCGACGCCGAGGACATCGTCCAGGAGGCCTTCCTGCGGCTCACCCGGGCGCTGCGCGACGGCGCGCAGGTCACCTTGCCCAAGGCCTACCTGGCCACGGTCACCACCCGGCTGGCCATCAGCCACCTGCGGTCCGCTCGGGTCCGCCGCGAGGCCTACGTGGGCACCTGGCTGCCCGAGCCGATCGTCGAAGGCGCCGGCCCCCGCGACCGCACCAGACCCCGCGGAGCGCGCCGAGATGTCCGATTCCCTGTCCATGGCCTTCCTCGTCCTGCTGGAAAGCCTGACGCCGACCGAACGCGCCGTGTTCCTGCTCCACGAGGTCTTCAGCTACGACTACGCCGACATCGCCGAGATAACCGGCAAGTCCGAGCCGAACTGCCGTCAGATCTTCGCCCGCGCCCGGCACCACATCGACGAGGGCAAGCCCCGGTTCGAGGCCTCACGCGAGCAGCGCGACGAGGTGGCCCGCCGGTTCTTCGACGCGGTCGAGGGCGGCGACCTCAATGGCCTGCTGAACCTCCTGGCGCCCGACGTCGTCATGGTCGGCGACGGCGGCGGCAAGGGCCTGGCCGCGCGCGAGCCCACGCACGGGTCGGAACGGGTCGCCCGGTTCCTGCTCGGGCTGTTCCGCCGGGCGCACAGGGAGGGCACGTACGCCCAGCCGGCCTTGGTCAACGGCCAGCCGGGCGCGGTGGTCTACGACGTCGAAGGCCGGGTGGCCAGTGTCTTCGCGGTCGATATCGCCGACGGCCTGGTGCAGGCGGTGCGCTCCGTAGTCAACCCCGACAAGCTCCAGCATCTCGGACCGACCTCCGACCTGTACCTGCGCCCGGACCGGGACTTACCCTGGCGGTCATGGCCACCGATTTCACCGAGGAGACCGCGGCCGACGCGGTCGTCGAGAGCTTCGCCGCCACCGCGGACCCGCGGCTGCGCGAGCTGCTGAGCAGCCTGGTCAGGCACCTGCACGCCTTCGTCAGGGACACCGAGCCCACGATCGCCGAGTGGGAGCGGGCCATCGACTTCCTCACCGCTACCGGCCACAAGTGCGACCACGAGCGGCAGGAATTCATCCTGCTCTCCGACGTGCTCGGCATCTCCATGCTGGTCGAAACGATCAACAACCGGAAGACGGCTGGAGCTACCGAGTCCACCGTGCTCGGCCCGTTCCACATGGTCACCTCCCCGCGCCGGGCGCTGGGCGACACCATCGACCTGGTCGGGACCGGCCCGCAGTGCGTGCTCGCGGGCCGGGTCCTGTCCGCCGACGGCACCCCGCTGCCCGGCGCCGAACTCGACGTCTGGCAGGCCAACGACCAGGGCTTCTACGATGTTCAGCAGCCCGACGTGCAGCCGCCAGGCAACGGGCGCGGCCTGTTCACCGCCGGCCGGGACGGCGCCTACTGGTTCCGCACGGTCGTGCCGACCCACTACCCGATCCCGACCGACGGCCCGGTCGGCACGCTGCTCGAGGCGACCAAACGCCACCCCTACCGCCCGGCGCACGTCCACTTCATCGTGACCGCCCCCGGGCACCGCCCGCTGACCACGCACATCTTCGTGGCCGGCAGCCCCTACATCGAATCCGACGCGGTGTTCGCGGTGAAGAAGAGCCTGATCACCGAGTTCACGCCCGCCGACGACCCGAACCAGCCCGCCCGCGCCAATTTCGACATCGTCCTCCAACGCAGAGCTGACTACTGACCGTCCGCACCATTTCTTTATTTGGCCGAACGGGCCACGGTGCGTGCCGCTGGACCGTGCCAGCCCGCCGTGCCTGTCCCGCGCCGATGGGGGCTAGCCGGTAAGCGGACTGGCTGTCTGCCAGGATGATTGATCCGCTTTTGCTCGGGTAGCGTCCGAAACCGGAAACAGTCCGCCCAGGTGCACCCGGTGAGGGGCCTTCATGCTTCAGGCGTTGCTGCTGGCTGCGCTCATCGCCGCGCCGCTCGGCTCGGCCGCCCTGTTCGTGCCCGCACGGCTCATCGACCGCGGCGCCGGAACCTGGCCCGCGGTACGGCGTATCGTGCTGGCCGTGATCGGTACGGCCGTGCTGGCCGCAGTGGTGGGCGGTGTCCTGCGGCTGATCGGGGCGACCGAGCATAACCTGCTGGCCGGGGCCGCGGGCGTGGTGGTGGCCAGCCTGATCTGGCTGCCGGTGACCAGGCGCTGGTCGGCCCGCGCGCACTTGGCCTGGGCCTCGACCGTGTTCCTGTTCGTGGTGTACCTGGTCTACGCGATCGAGTGGACCTTCCACAGCAACCTCGGGCCGCTCAGCACCGTGGGTGGTGTGGTGCTCTGGCTGTTCGAGGTCTTCGCCGCCGTGCTGAGCTGCGCGTACCTCTGGGAACTCTGCGACGCGCTGGGCACCGAGCACTGGCGGCGGCGAATCACCGCGAGGACCAGGCTGTCCATGCCGTACAGCGAGTTGCCCATGGTCAGCCTGCATGTTCCGGCGCATAACGAGCCGCCGGACATGGTCATCCAGACGCTGCGCTCCCTGCTCCGCCTGGACTACCCCCGCTACGAGGTCATCCTGATCGACGACAACACCGACGACGAGGACCTGTGGCGCCCGGTGGAGGCGTGGTGCGGACGGCACGGGGTCAAGTTCGCCCACCTGGAGGACTGGCCCGGGTACAAGTCCGGGGCGCTGAACTACGCGCTGCGCCAGATGACCTCGGAGGACGCGGAGGTCATCGGCATCGTCGACTCCGATTACCAGGTCGACCCCGGATGGCTGCGCCGCTGCGCGCCCGCGTTCGCCGACCCGTGGATCGGCTTCGTCCAGACGCCGCAGGACTACCGCGACTGGCAGCAGGCGCGGTACTACCGGCGGCTCTACTACTCCTACAAGTACTTCTTCGCCGTGTCGCAGCCGTCCCGCAACGAGCACGATGGGGCCATCTTCGCCGGCACGATGGGGCTGATCCGGCGGGTCGCCCTCGACGAGCTCGGCGGCTGGGACGAGTGGTGCATCACCGAGGACGCCGAGTTGTCGCTGCGGCTGCTGCGGGCCGGCTGGCACGGCCTGCACGTGGACGAGTCGTTCGGCCGCGGCATCATGCCGTTGACGTTCGAGGCGCTCAAGGGCCAGCGCTACCGGTGGTGCTTCGGCGGCATCCAGATCCTGCGCATGCACTGGCGCTCGATGCTCCCCGGCCGGGCGAACCGGGCGAACCACCTGAGCTCCGGCCAGCGCTGGTCCTACCTGGCCGGGGCGCTGCAGTGGTACGGGGACCTGCTGGGCCTGCTGTTCTTGATCTTCCTGCTGGCCGGGGCGTTCAACCTGGCCACCGGCGGCGGCCAGCTCTTCCGGAAACTGACCATCTTCCTGGTCTCGGCCGTGCCGGTGATGGTTCTGCTCGGCCTGGTGCGGGCGGTGGCCCTGCTGCGGCGCGGCACCGGCGCGACCTGGCGGGACGCGCTCGGCGCGTTTTTCATCTGGCAGTCCACCTCGCTGGTGGTGGCGCGCGCCTCGGTGCTCGCGCTGTTCGCCAAGAAGGCGGCGTTCCTGCGCACCCCGAAGACCAGCGAGCGCACCAGGTGGTGGGAGGCCCTGCGGGGCAACTGGGCGGAGTCCATCCTGGCCGTGTTCGGCTTCGCCGGCATCGCGGGCGCCCTGACCAAGTACAACCAGCTGAGCGGGCCGCTGCTGGCGGGACTGCTGCTGTTCCCGACCCTCGGCATGGCCGCGGCCCCGGTCAACAGCTGGGCCGCCCGGCGGGCCACGCTGCCCGCCTCGCTGCGTGAGCGGCGGCGCACCGAGTACCGCCGCGACCGCCGCTCGTTCGCGGCCGGGTTGGCCACCGGGGGAGCGGTGGCCGTCGTGGGCGTCGCGATCGCCGCCGTCGCCCTGTTGTTCACCGGCCATCAGGCGGTCCAGCCGCCGAACCTGGTCGGCCCCGCCCAGGGCAGCTCGGCCCCGGCCAGTCCGTCGAGCTCGCCCTCCAGCACGCCGTCGGCCACGCCGTCGACCACCCCGTCCGCGACGACCTCGCCCAGCTCATCCCCGTCCGTGAGCCCGACTCCGACCTCCAGCCCGACTCTGACCCCGTCGAGCTCCCCGAGCGTGTCGGTGTCGGTGTCGCCCAGTCCCTCGGCGTCAGCCTCCAGCCCGTAGACCGCGATCTACTGGTCCTCCTGGTCGTACGGGACCGCCTGACGCTGCTCGAGCACGTCGGCTTCCGGTTCGTCGTCGGGAATCTCGTTCGACGTTGAGGGCTGCTCGCGATCTTCGGCGTCGAAGTCCGCGTACTCGTCGTCGGCGTACTCGTCCTCTGGGTTGCTGTCGAAGCTGGAGGTCATGACTCCATCGTGCCCTACCGCGTCGCGGCCCTCACGCGTGGCGTCCGGTGCCGAGGCTGACCCCGTTGGCGCTCACGATGGCGGCGATCGCCAGCCAGTCCGCGAACGCCAGCGACTGGCCCAGGACCATCAGGCCGGTCAGCGCCGCGAACACCGGGTTGACGCTCATGAACATTCCGAAGAACCGGGCCGGGACCCGCCGCAGCGCCAGCAGGTCGGCGACCATCGGCACCGCCGAGCACAGCAAGCCGGCCGTGGCCGTCCGGTCCAGCGCGGTCACCGTCACCGGATGGCTGGCCAGGATCCAGATGCCGACCGGGACGTACAGCAGGGCCGACAGGCTGGCCGCGGCCGCGGGTCCCTGCGAGCCCGGCAGCCGGGCGCCCACCACCCGGTTCACCAGGATGTATCCCGCCCAGCAGGCGGCGGCCAGCAGAGCCAGGGCGATGCCCGCGTAGTCGGTGCTCGGCTGCGGCCGGGCCAGGACGATCGCCGCGGCGCCCGCGACCAGCGCGCACCCCAGGTCGATGACGCGGCGCGAGGCCAGCAGCGCGACCGACAGCGGGCCGAGGAACTCCAGGGTCACCGCCAGGCCCAGCCCGATCCGGTCGATGGCCAGGTACAGCGACAGGTTCATGGTGGCGAAGATCAGCGCCAGGGCCAGGACCGGGCGCCACTGCGCCCGGGTGAACGAGGTGAACCTCGGCCGCACGGCGGTGAGCAGAATCGCGCCAGCCACCCACTGCCGGATCGCAACGACCCCGGCGGGTCCGAGGACCGGGAAGGCCAGCGCGGCGGTAGCCGCGCCGAGCTGGTTGGACGCGGCGCTGCCGGTCATCAGCGCGATGCCGGTGAGCCGCTCACACCGCCCGGCGGACCCAGTGGCCGGGAGCTCGTGAACGCGCATCGAGATCGTCATGGCAGGAGCATGGCTCGGATAGATGCATGCGCAAAATGCATGGATGAAAATAGCTATACGCTCTGGTTATGGATCTGGAACTGCGGCACCTGCGCTGCCTGGTCGCAATCGTGGATACGGGAACCTTCACCGACGCCGCCATCCAGCTCGGCGTCTCGCAGGCCGCCGTGTCACGGAACTTGATGGCCCTGGAGCAGGTCCTCGGCGTCCGGCTGCTGCACCGCACCAGCCGGACCATCACCCCGACCACGGCGGGCGTGCACGCCCTGGCCCAGGCGCGGCAGGTCCTCGCCGCCGCCGATAACCTGGTCACCGAGGCGACCACCGGTCATACCAGGCTCCGCATCGGCCATCCCTGGTCGGCCATGGGCCGTCACACCCGGGAGTTCCAGCACTGCTGGGCGGCCCGCTACCCGGACGTCGAGCTGCAGCTGATCCGCACCAACTCCGCCACCGGCGGCCTGGCCGAAGGCCTGTGCGACCTGGCGGTCTTGCGCACCGAGGTGGACGGCCACCGCTTCGCCAGCGCCATCGTCGGTTACGAGCGGCGGTACTGTGCCCTCGCCGCCGACGATCCCTGGGCCCGGCGCCGCTCCATCCGGCTCGACGAGGTAGCCCAGCGCACCGTGCTCATCGACCGGCGCACCGGGACGACCAGTCCGGACCTGTGGCCCGCCGAGACGCGACCGCGGCTCCAGGAAACCCGCGACATCGACGACTGGCTGGCGGTGATCGCGGCCGGCGGCGGCATCGGGATCACCCCCGAAGGCACCACCGCCCAGTACCGGCGCGACGGCGTGGTCTTCCGCCCGCTGCGGGACGCCCCGCCCATTACCGTGCAGATGATCTGGCGGCGCCACGACCCGCATCCCTCCACCCACGCCGCGGTCGCCTTGGCGACCGAGCTCTACCGCCCGCCAGCCCGAAAACCCGCGTGACGGCGACCGAAATGCGAGAGCGTGGGGTAATGGATCTGGCCGGGGACATGCCCGGCGCAGGACCACGGTGGAGCCGCCCAGCTCAATGGTCGCCAGATCATCCATCACCCTAGTCTCCCCGCCCGGACCCGCGGTTCACTCCGGCTCCCGCTGGTACCTCAGGTTCCGCCCGCCAGGAAATTCGATCGCCGAGGAGCCAGCGACCGGCCAAGATGTAGGGGTGCGGAAAACTGCCATGCCGACCGTCGCCGGACGCTGATGGCCGGGCAGGCCTGGCCCAAGCGGCAGCGCGGCCCGGCGACACCGTGTCGATCTCGGTCACCGGACCGCTCGCCCGGACCTGGCACCTGGTCGCCGCCGAGACCGGCTGGCAGTTCGGTGACCAGCCCGGCCCCCGTCTTGTAGGGAGCCTGGCCATGAACGCCGAGCAGGCCTGGCGGCTGCTGACCAACAACATGCCCGCGGCCGGACAAGCGGCCCTCACGGTATCGGGCGACGACGCGTTCACTGCCATCCTGCTCTGTACCCGGGCCATCATCGGCGCCTCCAAATGGGCAGGCGGCGCACTGTGAAGCCGGCGTACTGCGAGGCTGGTCGCTCCCCTGACCGCGATCAGGGATGACCCTGATGCCTTCGGGGACGCATACCAGGGTGCGAACCGGGGCTGATCCCGATCGACGGCGGCCACCATCGGCGGCAACCTTGAAGTGGCACACAGCCACCGCAGACAGCTTGATATGAACGGAGATCGATCAAAATGCCCGGAATCATCACCCTTGCGCTTATCGCCGTCGTAGCCCTGATCATCATCAGCTTCGCCGTGCACATCCTGTTCTCACCTTGGCTGCTGGTGGCCATCGCCATCCTGGCCTGGGTCAAGTTCCGGCCGCGCCGCGCCGCCCGGAGCTTAGGATGGCGTAGGTGACCGTCTTCGACCCGCGAACCCCGTCGATCGCGCGGGTTTACGACTACCTGCTCGGCGGCAAAGACAACTTCGCCGCCGACCGGGCGGTGGCGGAGAAGCTGCTGGCGGTCTACCCGCCGGTCATCGAGACCGTCCCGGAGAGCAGGCGGTTCGTGGAGCGGGCTGTCACCTGGGTGGCCGGGCAGGGCATCACCCAGTTCATCGACCTCGGTGCCGGGCTGCCAACCTCCCCGAACACGCACGTGACAGCGCAGCAGGCCAGCCCGGCGGCCGCGGTCGCCTATGTCGATAACGACCCGGTCGTGATCTCACATCTGACCGCGTTGCTCGCCCATCACAGCGACCGGGTCGCGGTTATCTCCGGTGACCTGCGTGACCGCGACGCGATCCTCGGTGCGGCCGGATTGCGCGCCGTGATCGACCTCAGCAAGCCGGTGTGCGTCATCATGGGCATGATCCTGCACTTCGAGACCGCCGATGCGGCCGCCGGGCTGGTCAAGCGGTACATGTCGGCCGTGGCGCCGGGCAGCTACCTGATCGCCACGATCGCGTCGGGCAAGGGCCCACGGGCGGAAGAGTTCTACCGGACCTACAACGCGAGTGGCTTCGCCGCGATGTACAACCACACGTCGGCGGATTTCGCATCGTTCTTCGGTGATCTGGAGGTCGTGCCCCCCGGACTAGGCGACTCGCGGCGGATCCGTCCCGGCTGGAGCGAGTTCTCGTCGGCGCCCAAGCGGCCCGACAGGATAGTCGCAGGCATCGCCCGCGTGTGACCCGGCGGGAGTCAGGCGGGCACCTTGAGCAGGAACAGCCAGGCGTTGATGACGCCTCCGACCAGGCTGGCCAGGACGGCCGGGATCATCCAGTACAGGCCGCCGCCCGCCTTGAGCAGGAAGGTGAGCCCGGCTACGCCGAAGAGCACGGAGGTCACGGCGTTGGGAGGTGAGGCTGCGCGACCGGGCCAGCGTCTCGCTCTTGATGGATACCGCGACGAACAGCAGGCCGGTTAGCGCGCCGGCCAGGCCGGCCACCGTCACCCCGAAGTCTCGCCACATCCCTGGCAGGTAACCCACCGTCCGGGCCTCCCCGAGTGATGCTAGCCGGTGTCGCTGTCGATGCAGCGATCCTAGAGGCCAGCTAGGGCGTGTGCGCTACGGCGGGGACGGGCTCGTCGGGCGTGCCCCACGAAGCGGAGGACGCCGAGGACGGGACGCGTGATTTCGCGGCCGGGTTCAGGTCGTGGTTGACCACCTTGGCGATCGCCTCGATGGTGTCGATCCCGTAGGTCATGGTCGGGTTGTCCTGGGTCAGCACCACGATGCTGTAGCCGCCGCCGCGCCCGGTGAAGGCGCCGATGCTGTTGATCCGCCAGCCGTACGGGTACAGCGGCAGCCAGCCGTTCTTGACGTGGACGGTAAGGCTGGTCGGCGCCCCCGCCGGGACACCCCAGCGTTGCGAGGGGATGACGCGGGCCATCAGGTCCAGGACGTAGTCGCGTGAGCTGGTCTCGAGCACCGAGTTCCGGTTGAGCAGGAGCCGCAGCAGGAGCACCTCGTTGTACGCGGTGATCTGGGTCAGGCCCCAGTAGGGACCCGGGCCCAGGTAGGTCTGGGTCATGTGCGCGAGGTTCAGGAAGTGCCGCAGGTCGTACCGGCCCGCGTCGTCCCATAGGTCGGAGGCGGCATCATTGTCGGACTCGGTGATCATCTCCTTGGCCAGGGCAGCCTCGGTCCGGGTCAGGTGCCGGTGCTGCTCCTGGGCCTTACGGAGCAGCGCGCTGAGGATGGTCACCTTCACCACGCTCGCCGAGTCGAAGTGCGCCGAGCTGTTGAGCCAGCACTGCAGTCCCTGGCCGGGGTCATTGACGCCGATCGCGACGGCGGAGACCCGGCCGCGCAGGGCCCGGTCGATATCCCGGTCCAGCCTGGCCGTGAGTGAGGGGTGAGCTGATGACCTGCAGCTGACCGACGCCGCGGCGCTGGCCGGCAGGGCCAGGAGCGGGACCGGAACCAAGCCGAGCACGATCGTCGCGACCGCCGTGACCAATACGCGCCTGCGTTTCATCGCCGTCCTCGCCGGTCTGGCCGCCTGCGGCGGCGGTCCGTGGCCACTGGCCGACCAGTGATCCCGAGGAAGGATGTGCCCCGGCAGATAGTGCGATGAACAAACGATCCGAAGAGATCAGGCCTCAGCGGGCGGCGAGTTCTCCGGCGAGTTCTCCGGCCAGGGCCTCCGGCAGCGTGGGGTAGCGGAACTGGTAGCCGGCCGCAGCCAGGCGCCTAGGGATCACCCGGGTACTGCTCAGCAGCTCCACGGAGGCCTCGCCCAGGCCGACGCGCAGCAGCGGCCCGGGCACGCGCAGCCAGGGCAGATCCCGGCAGCCGGCCGCCGCGTTCAGGGCGGCCGTGAACGCGGCATTGGTGACCGGCTCGGGCGCGGTGAGGTTGACCGGGCCGCTGATGTCCTTGCGGTCCAGCAGGAACCGGATCGCGCCGATCTCGTCAGACAGCGAGACCCAGCTCATGGCCTGCGTGCCCGACGCGAACCGGGGGCTCAGGCCCAGCCGGGCCAGGGGGAGCAGCCGGGCCAGCAGGCCGCCGGCCGGGGTCAGGACCAGGCCGCTGCGCGGATGCACGACCCGGATGCCGGCCTCGGCGGCCGGGTTCGCGGCCGCCTCCCAGTCCCGGACCAGCCGGGCGAGAAAGGTCTGCCCGGCCGGGGCGGTCTCGTCGACCTCACGGCCGTCGGTCTCGCCGTACCAGCCGATGGCCGAGGCTGCTGCCAGCGTGGCGGGCGGGGAGCCGAGCCGGGCCAGGGCACCGGCTAGGGCGCGGGTGCCGAGCACCCGGCTGGCCCGGATCTCCGTCTTGTACCGGCGCGTCCAGCGATGGCTGGCCACCCCGGCGCCGGCCAGGTGCACGCAGGCGCCGATGCCCTCCAGCGCGTCGTGCCCAGCGCCAAGTCCCGCGTCGGCCGCCCGCGGATCCCAGCGCACCTCGTCGTCTGACCGCGGCGCCCGCCGGACCAGCCTGATGACCTGATGGCCGTCCGAGCGAAGGCTGGCCACCAGCGCGGTCCCGATCAAACCGGACGAGCCGGTTATGGCGACCTTCATCCAGGCTGGTTACAGCCCGAGTTCGGTTTCGAAGGCTCCCTCTTCCAGCCGGTTCTTGACCGTGGTCAGGAACCGGGCCGCGTCGGCGCCGTCGACCAGCCGGTGGTCGTAAGTCAACGCGAGGTACACCATCGAACGCACCGCGATCACCTCGCCCAGGGCGGGGTCCTCCACCACGACGGGACGCCGGACCACGGTGCCCGTGCCGAGGATGGCCACCTGAGGCTGGTTGATGATGGGCGTGTCGAACAGGGCGCCGCGGCTGCCCGTGTTGGTCAGCGTGAACGTGCCGCCGGCCAGCTCGTCCGGGCCGACCTGCCCGGACCGGGTGCGCTGAGCGAGGTCGCCGATCTTGCGGGCCAGCCCGCCGATGTTCAGGTCACCCGCGTTGTGGATCACGGGCACCATGAGGCCGCGCTCGGTGTCGACCGCCACCCCGACGTGCTCGGCGTCGTGGTACGTAACCTGGTCCCCGTTGATCACCGCGTTGAGCTTCGGATGCACCTTCAGGGCCTCGACGGCGGCCAGCGCGAAGAACGGGAGGAAGGTCAGCTTGACGCCTTCCCGGGCCTCGAAGTCCGCCTTAGCCCGGTCCCGCAGCCGGGCGATGGCCGTCACGTCAGCCTCGACCACGGTGGTGAGCTGCGCCGAGGTCCGCAGCGACTCGACCATCCGCTGCGCGATCACCTGGCGCGGCCGGGACATCCGCTGAGTGGTCCCGCGCAGCGAGGACGGCACCACGGCCGGGCGCCTGGCGGCCGGGGCGCCGGCGGCCGGGGCGCCGGCGGCCTGGCCGGCCGGGGTGGGCCCGTCGGGAAGCCGCTGCGCTTGCTGCGGTACCACGGCGGCCGTCGCATCCTGCGGCGCCTGCGCGGCCGGGGACGCCTGGGCAGGCGGGGACGCTTGGGCGGCCTGCGACCCGCGCTGTGCGCGGGCAGCGTCGATGACATCCTGCTTGCGGATCCGCCCGCCGACGCCGGTTCCGGTGACGGTTTCCAGGTTCACCGCGTGCTCAGCGGCGAGCTTGCGGACCAGGGGAGTGACGTAGGGCGCCTCGCCGGCTCCGGGCAGCGGCGTCGGTGGCGGGTACTCCTCGTCAGCAGCCGGGGCCGGGGTCTCGGCCGCCGCCTCAGCCTGGGCGGGCGGGGACGTCGGCGCCGCTGGGACCTGCGAGGTCGACGGTGCGTAAGCCGAAGGCGGGGCCTGCGTGGTCGGCGCTGCGTACGGCTGCGAGGGCGCCGACGCTGGCTGTGCGGCGGGTGTTTGCGTGGTCGCTGCCGCGTAAGGCTGCGACTGAGCCGGCGCGGCGGGCTGGCCGTAGGACGGCGGCGGGGCGTAGCCCGGGGTCGGCGGGGTGTAGCTGGACGTGCTCCAGGCGGAGTTGGTGCTGGCCGGTTCCGGCTCGGCGGCCAAGGCGGATCCGGCGGCAGGCGCGGATTCGGCGGCGTCCTGTGCCGATGCGGCCGCTGGCGGCGCCGAGGCGTCCTCCGGAGCGGCCGGGCTGGCTTGCGCTGGCGATGAGTCGCTGGTCTCGCTGTCCTCGATGACCGCTAGCTGGGCGCCCACGGCGACCGTCTCGTCCTCGTCGACCGCGATGGAGCGCAGGATCCCGGACGCGGGCGAGGGGATCTCGGTGTCCACCTTGTCCGTCGAGACCTCGAGGAGCGGCTCATCCACCTCCACGCGCTCGCCTTCCTTCTTCAGCCAGCGCGTGACGGTACCCTCGGTGACGCTCTCACCGAGCTGCGGCATGGATACCGAGACCGACATTCTCGTGACTCCTTTTAGGCGTGGAAGTGCAGGGGCTTGCCGGCCAGCGCGAGGTGCGCTTCGCCGATGATCTCGGACTGGGTCGGGTGCGGATGGATGAGCTGGGCGACGTCGGAGGGCTCTGCGTCCCAGTTGTAGATCAGCTGGCCCTCGGCGATGAGCTCGCCCACCCTGGCGCCCACGAGGTGGATGCCGAGGACCCGTCCCGGCCCGGACCCGTCCGAACCGGCCTCGGCGATGACCTTGGCCGCGCCCTGGGTCTGCAGGATGACGCTCTTGCCGTTGGCGCCTAGCGGGTAGTTGACCTCGACGACCTCGAGCCGGCGCTCCGCGACCTGAGCCGAGGTCAGGCCCACCGATGCGACCTCCGGGTCGCTGTAGGTGATCCGGGGCACGCCGTCGTAGTCGATCGGGGTGACGTCGAGGCCGCTGATCCGCTCGGCGACCATAATGCCCTCGGCGAAGCCGACGTGCGCCAGCTGCGGGGTGTTGATCAGGTCACCGACCGCGGAGATCGAGGGAACGCCGGTCCGGCAGAGCGGATCCACGGTGACGTAACCCCGCTCGAGCGCCACGCCGTTCTCCTCGTAGCCGAGGCCAGCGGACACCGGAGCGCGGCCCACCGCCACGAGGAGCAGGTCGGCGTCGAGCGTCTTGCCGCCCTCCAGGGTGACCGTGACGCCGGTGTCGGTGTGCTTGACCGACTCGAAGCTGGTGTTGAGCTCGAAGCGGATGCCGCGACGGCGGAACGCCCGCTGCAGCACCTGCGCGCTCGTCTCGTCTTCCAGCGGCAGCAGCTGGGGCAGCAGCTCCACGATCGTCACCTCGGCGCCGAACGACCGCCAGACGCTCGCGAACTCGACCCCGATCACGCCGCCGCCGAGGATGATCACCGAATCGGGCACCCGGTCCAGCTGCAGCGCGTCGTCGGAGGTGATCACGCGCGTGCCGTCGATCTCCAGCCCCGGCAGGCTGCGCGGCACGGACCCGGTGGCGAGCACCACGTGCTCGGCTTCGTAGATGGTGTCGCCGACCCTGACCGAGGTCGGCGACTCGAGCCGGCCCGAACCCTCGATGGTGTCGATCTTCCGCGCCGAGATGGTGGACTGCAGACCGCGCCACAGCCGGTCGACCACCGAGTTCTTGTACTTCTGCACGCCCGGCACGTCGATGCCCTCGAATGCGGCCCTGACGCCGAACTTCGCGCTTTCCTTGGCCTGGTCCGCGATCTCGGCCGCGTGCAGCAGAGCCTTGGTCGGGATGCACCCGCGATGCAGGCAGGTCCCGCCGACCTTGTCCTTTTCGATCAGCGCCACGCGCTTGCCGAGCTCGGCCGCGCGCAGCGCGCAGGCGTACCCGCCGCTGCCGCCCCCGAGTACGACGATGTCGTAGCTGCCGATGCCCTGCTCGTTCGCGGCTGCCACCCCTCGAGCCTCCTTAATCGCATTACCAGTCACAATCATTCCACCTGCCGTCCGCCGGGCCGTCCCGGAATCAGGCAAGCGTGCCGTCCGCCACGTCCAGCGCGACCTGCACCAGGGTCCTGACGGCCGCCCCGGTGCCGCCCTTGGGGGTGTACCCATAAGCGCCGCCGTCATTGAAGGCGGGCCCGGCGATATCCAGATGAGCCCAGCGAACGCCGTCCGGCACGAACTCGCGCAGGAACAGTCCGGCGGTCAGCATGCCGCCGGCCGCGGTCCGCGGACACGTTGGCGATGTCCGCGACGCTCGAGTCGAGTCCCTTGCGCAGGTCCTCGGGCAGCGGCATCGGCCACATCGCCTCGCCCGCCTGCTTGGCCGACTCGGAGATCTGCGCGGCCAGCGACTCGTCGGTGGCCATCACGCCAGCCGTACGGGTGCCCAGGGCCACCGTCGCCGCTCCGGTCAAGGTGGCCACGTCGACGAGCAGGGCGGGCACGTCGGCGCCCGAGCGGGCCAGCGCGTCGGCCAGCACCAGCCGCCCCTCGGCGTCGGTGTTCAGGACCTCCACGGTCTTTCCGCCGTAGATGGTGATCACGTCGGACGGCCGCTGGGCCCCGCCGCCGGGCATGTTCTCGGCCAGCGGCAGGTAGCCGACCACGTTCACCGCAGGGCCGAGCGCGGCGATGGCCTGGAGCGCGCCCAGCACCGCCGCGGCGCCGCTCATGTCGGCCTTCATGGTCTCCATGGCCTTCGGCGGCTTCAGCGACAGGCCGCCGGAGTCGAACGTGATCCCCTTGCCCGCGAAGACCACGGTGATGGTGGCCTCCGGGTGGGTGTACTCGAGCCGGACCAGCCGCGGCGGGTGCGCCGAGCCCATGCCCACCGCCAGGATGCCGCCGTACTCCTCCTTGGCCAGCTCGTTCTCGTCCAGGACCAGCACGCCCAGGCCGCTCGCGCCAGCCGTCTGCTCGGCCACCGCGGCCAGGTCCGCTGGCACCATGTCCGCGGGCGCGGTGTTGATCAGGTCACGGACCAGGGTCATCGCCTCGGCCAGGATCCTGGCCCGGTCGACGGCGGCCTCATGGGCGGTGTGCACGATTACTTCGGAGTCACCGAGCATGGCGCCGGTCGTCCGGTACCTGCGGAACGTGTAGCCGCCGAGCAGCGCGCCGAGCGCCATCGCCTCGGCCTCGTCCGAGTCGCCGGCCGGAAGGGCAACGGCGATCCGCCGGGCCCGGCCCGAGGTGAGCTCGCGGGTCGCCGCTCCGGCCGCGCGCCGCAGCCGTTCCAGGTAAGACAGGCGCTCCGCCGGGTCCTGGGCGGTACCTGGGTCAGCACCTAGGCCCACAGCCACGACGACTGGGGTCGCCAGGCGCCCACCGGTAGGGATCTTGGTGAGCTCCTCCGGCTTGCCGGTCGCGCCGAGCGCGGTCAGGGCGGCCATGAGGTCGATGTCATCGATATCCGGGGTCGGGACCGGGCCGTCCGGGCCCTCGAACACGCCGATCACGAGGGCGTCCGCATCGGTGGCCGTCGGCGTTGACTGGCTGTTAAGCAGAGTGACCGTCATCCTGCTGATCGTAGGGCATGTGCTAGGGTTCCGGTCCTCCTGGTAACCGTGACCCACTACCATCAGCAAGCGTACGCAGACCCTGAGAAAGCAGGGGACCGGGGCGGAAAGGCGGGTTAGGCGTGAGCATGCCGCCTGCTACCGGCACAGCCGGTACCCGCATTGTCCCCGCGCGTCTGGCCGCTGCGCCGGCCTGGCCGCTGCGCCCAGGCGTGATCATCACGGTGGCCGCCCTGCTCGGCCTCGGCCTGCGGGTCTTCCAGCTGACCCGGCCGGGTTACCTGACCGGATTCACCCAGTACGACGACGGGGTGTACATCGGCAACGCGCTGCGCCTGGTCAACGGGGTGATCCCGTACCGGGACTTCGCCATGGTGCAGCCGCCCGGTTCCATGCTGCTGATGGTCCCGGCCGCGCTGGGCGGCAAGGTATTCGGCAGCGCGTGGGCCCTGGCCGCGGCCCGGGTGCTCACCGTGGGCGCGGACACCGCCAACGTGGTCCTGGCCGGCCTGCTCGTCCGGCACCGGGGCGCGCTGGCCGCGGGCGTGGCCAGCGGCCTGTACGCGGTCTACCCGGCCGCGCTGAACGCCTCGCAGTCCCTGTTCCTCGAGCCGTGGCTGAACTTGTTCTGCCTGCTGGGAGCGGTGCTCCTGTTCGACGGCGACCACCTGGCGGGCCACCGGGGCGTCCCCGGCGAGCACGGCTCCCGGCGCGCGTTCTGGGCCGGTGTCTGCTTCGGCTTCGGCGCCGCGGTCAAGATCTGGGCCGCGCTCCCGGCCCTGGTGGCGTGGTTGCTGTGCCTGCGCGCGCGCCGTGACCGCGTTCCGTTCGCGGGCGGGTTCGTGGTCGGGATCGCGGTGCCGTGCCTGCCCTTCCTGGCCCTGGCCCCGAGCGGTTTCGGGCGGACCGTGTTCGTCTCCGAGCTGGTCCAGGCCACGCACGGACGGGTGGGCGCGAACCCCCGGCTGGCCGACATCACCGGCATCGTCGGGCTGTCCAGCGTGGGCGTGAACCCGGAGATCTGGGCCGGGCGCCACGGCGGCCGGCGTGTTGCTCCTGTTCGTGGTCATCGCCTGGCTGCGGGCCCGGCGAGCTGGCTCCCGGGCCACCGCTCTGGACTGGTTCGCACTGATCTGCACCTTCGTGGTGACCGGGATGCTGTTCTCGCCGTCGGAGTGGTACGTGCACTACGCGGCCTTCGCCGGTCCCTTCCTGGTCGTCCTGGTCGGCCTGTCCGCGGGCCGGCTCGTGGCCGCCCGCCACCCTGCGGTCAAGAAACCGCGTCACTGGGTACGGGTCTGCGCCGGGGTGGTCGCGGCGCTCCTGATCGCCGCCATGGGGGCGGCCGACGGGTACACCGTGACCACGCTGTACCCAGCCCGGGATCTGTCCGCGGCGAGCGCGCTGATCCCGCCCGGTGCCTGCGTCCTGACCGATACGGCCGCCGCCACGGTCGTGATCGGCCGGTTCAGCGCCAGTTCGCCTGGCTGCCCCGCCATCGTCGACACCGTGGGCACCTTGATCGCCACCACGCACGGCAAGGATTTCGTGGCCGGTCCCGGGGTCCTGCAGGCCGACACGCAGGTCTGGCAGCAGGCGTTCCAGCAGGCCCCGTACGTCTGGCTGATCGGCAACAACGGCTACACCGGCGCGCGGATCGCGTGGACTCCGGCGCTGCACGCCTACTTCGAAACGCACTTCAGGCTCATCGGCCTGCCCAGTTCCTACCTCGGCGCGGGCAACGTCCCGCGCGGCGGGCTCTACATCCGTAGAACCGGAAGCCCCTGACCGGCAGATGTGACGTGTCTGTGACGTAGGGCGTTTTCCGGCCGGGACGCTGCGGACGCCACTTTAGGCTGGCCAGGCACATGGGCCGCCGAACCGAGTGGATGATCGCCAATGACCGTGGTCGGATACCTGCGGGAACGTCCGGCTTCTGTACTGCCCGAGGTGAGCGGCGACCGGGTCACCGCATCCGGGATCGCCGCCCAAGCCCGCCTGGCCCGGCGGGTGCCGTCGTGGTGCTGGCCGGCCCTGCTAACCTTGGCCCTGGGCTTCTACCAGGTCGGCCGGCCCGAGCTGTGGCGGGACGAGCTGTCCAGCTGGTCGTTCGGGACCCGGCCGCTGCCGAGCCTGATCGCGACCGCACGCCACACCGGAGCCACCCAGCTGGCCTACTACCTGCTGCTGCACGTCTGGATCACGGCCTTCGGGGATTCGGTCGACGCCATGCGCGCCCTGTCGGTGCTGGCCATGGCGGCCGCGGCGGCGTGCGTCACCGCGGTCGGCCGCAGGCTGGCGGGGACCCGGGCCGGCCTGTGCTCCGGGCTGGTGTTCGCGCTGGTCCCGAGTGTGTCCCGGTTCGCCCAGGAGGTCCGGTTCTACTCCCTCGAGGTGCTGGCCGCCATGCTGGCCACCCTGCTGCTGCTGCGCGCCCTGGACCGGCCATCGGCGCGGCGGTGGGTGGCCTACGCGACGTGCCTGGCGGTGCTTGGCTACATCGACCTGGTCGCACTGTCGGTCGTGGCCGGCCACGCCGCCGGGGTGGCGCTGCGCTGGCACCAGGACCGCGACAACCGCCAGCTCTGGTTCGCGGCCGCCGCGGCGGCAGGCCTGGCCGCCTGCCTGCCGCTGGCCGTGCTCGGCTCCGCCCAAGCCGCCAACCAGGTCAAGTGGATACCCCAGCCGGGCCTCGACCTGGCCGCGTTCTCCATCTTCGGGCGGAACCTGTTCTACTCCACCTCGGTCGCGACCGCGCTCATCGTGCTGGCCGTCCTGGCCTGGGCGGTCGCCTGGCAGCGGGCCGCGTTCATGACCGCCATCGCGGTCCTGCCGGTGGCCGCGGTGTGGCTGGCCTCCCAGGGCCCGTACTCGTACTTCTTCCCCCGGTACCTGCTGCTCACCGTCGGCGCCTGGGCCGTCCTGGCCGGGATCGCGCTGAGCAGGCTCGACCTGAAGATCGCGGTGGCCAGCCTGGCCGTCATCGCCATCCTCGGCGCGGGGGACCAGCAGGTGATCCGCGCGCCCGGCGCGCACGACTGGTCTACGTACCCGGTCGGCCGGGGCGGCTCCTACCAGGGCTATGCGCAGGCGGCCCAGGTCGTCGCGCGCCAGCAGCGGCCCGACGACGGGATCATCTACCAGAGCCAGGCGGGCGAGGACAAGTGGCTGATGATCGGCTACGGCCTGGAGTACTACCTGGCCCGGGACCTGCGGCCCGGCACCCCGCTCCCGCGCCAGCTATTCATCGCCGAGACCGGCGCGCAGGACCACGGGCTGTACCCGCTCCCGTGCCAGCATCCGGCCGCCTGCCTGGGTGCCGAACCGCGGATCTGGATCGTGGCCAGCGGCTCCCCGCGCAGCCCCTTCTCCGCGGTGACCCGGGCCCAGGCGGCCCTGCTGCGGCCGCACTACCGGCTCAGCGAGGTCAGGCATGCACCAAGCCTGACCGTGTTCCTGCTCATGCGGACGTGAGCGAGAGCCGGCGGCACGCACCACGCTCCGTTCGGCAGAATTCTTCTAGGCTCGACCGGGAACAGGTGACAACCGGCCGGATCCATTGAAGCGCTTGTCACAAATGGCATTAACGAGAGTTAGTGATATAAGCTAACAGTCGTTGCAATCACAAGGCATCACGAGTAGGAGTCTGGAGTGCGCGCGGTACGGGGCCGTTCATCAACGGCTCTCCCCTTCCTCGGCGTACACTCGGGCGGCATAGGCCTCCAGCGACTGCTCGCACTCATCCAGCGCCTTCTCCGCCGCCTGCCGGCCGTCCGCGTCGAAGGCGTCGCGCTCCCGCACCTTGGCGAACCAGTTGCGCAGCTTGACCAGGTCGACCTCGTTCTCCTCAAGCTCGGCGTAGGTGAAGTGGTTGTCCGTGTACTCCTTCTTCACCTGGTGCAAGAAATCCTCGCAGCGGTCCACGATCTCCTCGTATTCGTCGTTCCTGGCCGCCTGGAACGCGCCGTACACGTCGGACTCTCCGGCCAGCACGTCGCAGGACAGCAGGATCGCCGTCCCGGACATGTCCAGGATCTCCCGGCGCAGTTTGCGCAGGGCGCGTTCGGTGGCGGCGCTGGCCGGCAGCGCGGCAGCCGAGTTCTGCAGGTAGATGGCGCCCAGGCTCTTGATCCGGCGCCACACCGTGGAGCGCAGCCGGGTTGGCTCGGGCGGGACACGGTAGATAAGCACCAGCCAGCCAGTACTCTCGGCTCGTTCGGAGGCTTTGTCGGCCGCTTTCTCGGTCACCCGACCATTGTCCCCGACCTAGTGGAGGCCCCGTGCTAAAGGAGGCCCGGTGACTGCTGCGCTTCCCCTCGTCTTGACCGTCTTCGTCGCCTGCGCGGTGGAGGCCATCGAGGCGCTCACGATCGTGCTCGCGGCGGGCCTGACCCGCCAGTGGCGGTCCACCTTCCAGGGCATGGCGGCGGCCCTGGTCGTGCTGGCCGTCATCGTGGGCGTGCTCGGCCCGACGATCACGCTGCTACCCCTTACCGCGCTGCGGCTCGTCGTGGGCGCCCTGCTGGCCATCTTCGGGCTGCAGTGGCTGCGCAAGGCGATCCTGCGGGCCGCCGGGTACAAGGCGCTGCACGACGAGGCCAGCGCCTACCTGCGCGAGGTGGCCGCGGCCAAGGCCGCGCCCGAGGTCGCCAAGCGCGGGGTCAGCGACTGGTACGCCTTCACCCTGTCGTTCAAGGGCGTCCTGCTCGAGGGGCTCGAGGTCGTGTTCATCGTGATCACCTTCGGGGCCAACCAGCACAACCTGGGCGCCGCGGTGGTGGGCGCCGCGATCGCCGTGGTGGTGGTGACCGTGACCGGGATCGTGGTCCGGGCCCCGCTGGCCAAGGTGCCGGAGAACGCGCTGAAGTTCGTCGTCGGGATCATGCTCACGTCGTTCGGGACGTTCTGGGGGGCCGAGGGCGCCGGGGTGAGATGGCCGGGTAACGATGCCGCGCTGCTGGTACTGGTCCCGGTGGTGGCCCTGGTGTCGCTCGGCTACGCCGTCTGGCTGCGCCGCGTTCACCGGCTCAGCCAGGCCGCCGCCCGGCCCCCGACGGCGTTCTCAGAAACGGAAGGGGTGACGAGCTGATGCTGCGGGCGCTGAAGTCCTTCGGGGCGTTCTGGTACGACTTCGTGATCGGCGACGACTGGCACGTCGCCGCCATCATGGTAGCCGCGCTGGCCCTCACCGCGCTGCTCGTGCACGTGGCCGGGGTCAACGCCTGGTGGCTGCTGCCGCTGGCCGCCTTCGCCGCGCTGGGCTGGTCGCTGCGCCGCGCCACCAGCGGCAAGTCCTAGTCGCGCGTCACCAGGTCGTGGTCGAAGGCGAACACCACCGCCGCGGCCCGGTCCCGCAGCTGCAGCTTGGTGAACACGTGGTTGATGTGCGTCTTGACCGTTCCCTCGCTGACGAACAGCCCGGCTGCGATCTCGCCGTTGGTCTTGCCCCGGCCGATGAGGGCCAGCACCTCGCGCTCGCGGCCGGTCAAGGCGTCCAGGCCGGGCGCGCTGGCGGCGGACGGTGCCGCGGACCGGTAGATGGCCAGCACCCGCGCGGTGACCGCCGGGTCGAGCCAGGCGCCGCCCTCGGCCACCGCGCGGACCGCCCGCTGCAGGTCCTCGGCGGGCACCCCCTTGAGCACGAAGCCGGCCGCGCCGGCACGCAGCATGCCGGCCAGCACCTCCTCGTCGTCGAACGTGGTCAGGGCCAGCACCGGCGGGCTGTCCTGGAGGCGGCGCAGCTCACGCGTGGCCTGCACGCCGTCCACAAACGGCATCCGCACGTCCATCAGGACCACGTCGGGGGCCAGGGCCGCCGCCGCGGCGGATACCTCCCGGCCGTCGGCGCACTCGCCCACCACGTCGAAGCCGAACGCCTCGCGCAAGATGCCCCGCAGCCCGGTTCGCACCAGCTCCTGGTCGTCGACCAGCAGGACCCGGATCATGGTGCGGCCCGTAGCGAAGCATCGAGCGGGAGGGTGGCCCGCACCAGCCAGCCCTGGCCGCCCGGGCCCGCCTCGCAGGTCCCGCCGAGCGATTCGGCGCGCTCGCGCATGCTGACCACGCCCAGCCCGGTGCCCGGCTTGGCCACGCTGCCGGGCGGGCCGGAGCTGTCCGCGGTCAGCGTCACCCGCCCGGCGCCCACGCTGAGCCGGACCGCGGTCGGCCTGCCCGGCGCGTGCTTGGCCGCGTTGGTCACCGCCTCCTGCGCGATGCGGTACACGGCCAGGCCCGTGGTGGCGGGCAGGCCGCCGGTTTCGCCCTGCACGGTAAGGGTGATGTCCGCGCCCGCCGAGCGGAACTGCTCCACCAGCGCGGGCAACGCTTCGACGCCCGGCAGCGGCGCCGTGGCCGCCCCGCCCGCGCCGGAGGCTCTGTCCTCGCGGAGCATCCCGGCCGTCATCCGGACCTCGGCCAGGCACTCCCGGCCCAGCCGCTCCGCCTCAGCCAGTGCTCGCGCGGCGTCGGCCGGGTCGTGCTCCACGGCCAGCCGCGCGCTCTGCACGTGCAGCAGGGAGACCACCAGCGTGTGCCCGATGACGTCGTGCAGCTCGCGGGCGATACGGTTGCGTTCTTGGGTCCTGGCCTGTTCGGCCAGGCCGCCTGGGCCGCTCGCAGCTGGGCGTTCAGGTCGGTCTGGTGCCGGATCAGCAGCGAGAACAGCACGGTCAGGGTGCTGCCCGCCAGCCAGGCGCCCCACCCCGGGTCGGGCCTGATCCACAGCCACTCGACCGCGAACAAGATCATGATGGCGGCCCAGTAGATCAGCCCGACCCGCTGGCTGACCACGATCACGCACCAGCCGGCCAGCAGGCATGCCGCGAACCAGCCGATGTCACTGGAGAAGCCGTCGCCCTCGACCGCGATCGCGGCGGTGGCCACCGCCGCGGTCAGCAGCGGCAGCCGCGGGACGTAGACCAGCGCCGCGGCCGCCGCGACCGCGACCAAAGCCGCGACCGCCGCGGCCGGGGCGCCCGGGTATCCCGGCAGCGCCCCGCCCGCGACGATCACGGCGAACCCGGCGACCGCTATCGGCTTGATCCGGCTCGGCACGAGCTCTCCCCGCGTCAGCCGCTCCGGATCGGCGCTCATGTCGCAGATCCTACGTGCGGGCCGGCCGGCGTCACAGGATCGCGCGGCGGGCGGCCACGGCGGTGAACGCCACGGTCAGCACGACCAGTCCCACCAGCGACCCGGTGGCCGGGCCCAGGCCCAGCCAGGGCCCGCGGACCGCGTTGGTCAGCAGCGTGAGCGGCAGCGGCCCCGCGATCTGCCGGACCACCGAGCCCATCACGTGGGGCGGCGGTCCGCCCGCCCCGAGCAAGAAGGACGGGAAGAACAGCAGCAGCCCGACCGCCTGGGCCGACCGGGCCGAGGGCAGCACGGTGCCGAGCAGCACGCCCAGGCTCACGAAGCCCACCGCGCCGAACGCCAGGGCCACCCCCACCCGCCATCCGTCGTGCAGCGCCGGCAGGCCGTAGACCGGGGCGGCCACCGCCAGCAGCAGCGCGCACGCCACCGCGGTGGTGATCAGCCCGACCACGAGCTGCGCGACAGCGAACGACCAGCGCGGGAAGCCCGCGGCCGCGAACCGGCGCAGCACCCCGCGCTCTCGGTAGGACGCCAGGTGCACCGGCAGCATGACCAGCCCCACCGCAGCGATGACCACGGTCAGGTAGGACGCCACGTACCAGTGCGCCGGGTTGGTGTTGTCGAAGCCCGGATTCGGCTTGGTCCCGAACGCCCCGCCGATAATCAGCATGGTCACGATCGGGAACGCGAATACGAAGGTCAGTACCAGCGGATCGCGTGTCATCAGTTTCAGCTCGGCCCGGATGAGCCGTCCCGCGGCGGTGTTCATCGCCGTCCTCCTATCAGTTCCCGTTGTTCCGCGACTTCGTCGCCGACCTCGGCGCCGTCCAGCAGGCCGAGCAGAGCGTCCTCCAGGGTCGGCACGTGCACGCTCAGATCGGCGGGCACCGATCCCCAGCGCACCAGCACCGCCCCGACGTGCGCGATGACCGGCCGGGCGCCGTGCACGGTGATTCGCGCCCCGGCCCGCTCCACGTCGTGCACCCCGTCGAGCCGGCGGACCTGGTCCAGCAGCAGCGCCGGAGCGTCCGGCATGCTGAAGCGGATCGTCGCCGTCCCGGCGTGCCGATCCACCAGGTCCGCCGGCGCCCCCGTGTCGAGTACGCGTCCCCCGCGCATCGCCACGACCCGGCCGCACAGCGCCTCGGCCTCGTCCATCTCGTGCGTCACGAGCAGCACCGTGGTGCCCTCGTCGTGCAGCTGGCGGACGGCGGCCCACACGTTCCGGCGCGCCGCCGGGTCCAGGCCCTGGGTCAGCTCGTCCAGGATGACCAGCCGTGGCCGGTTCAGCAGCGCGAGGACCAGGAAGAGCCGCTGCCGTTCCCCGCCGCTCAGCGAGCCGAACGCTGACCGTCGCCGCTGCGCCAGCCCGAACTGCTCCAGCAATTCGTCGCCATCTCGGGCTCGCGCGGTCGCGAACAGCGCGACCGCCTCGGCCACCCGCAGCCGGTCCGGCAGCGCCGAATCCTGCAGCTGGCTGCCGATCAGCGGGCGCAGCTCCCCGGCCTGCGTGACCGGGTCGTAGCCGAGCACCCGCAAGATCCCGGCGTCCGGCTTGCGCAGCCCCTGGATGCATTCGACGGTGGTGGTCTTCCCGGCGCCGTTGGCGCCGATCAGCCCGACGATTTCTCCGGCGGGGACGTCGAGGTCCAGACCGTCCACCACTATCCGATTCCCGTACGCCTTGCGTAGACCTCGTACGGTCACTACCTGCGGCTTATTCATACCTCGATCGTGCCTAAGCCGCCCCGCGAGCGCGTCAGCCCACGGCTAGAACTTCCCCTCTACCCCAGGGTGGAGACCCGCCCCCGGCCCCGCTCCCCAGACAGGTGAACCCCGGGTTCCACCGCCCTCTAGCCAGGTGAACCCGGGTTCATCCCACCGGAGAAGCGTCCGAATCCAGGCAGCGCGTGAGCAGCGGGGTTTCGGTGACACCTGTGGCGGAGGTGGTGACGCGGTAGCCGACCGAGGTCGGCCGGTCGGCGATCAGCTCGGTCAGCGTGTCGTCGGTGAAGTGCGCCGCCGCCCCGTCGTCGCATGCGATGCCGCCGGGCAGGGTGCCGTCCGCGACCAGCTGGTGGTACAGCGGGCGCCGGCCCGGCTCGGAGTTGTAGTGCGGGCAGTAGCTGCCGGGCAGCAGCGCGAGCCCGTCGGTAAAGACCCGCAGCTCGCGCCCGAACGAATCCGTGGTGCCCCCCTCGAACCAGCAGAGTCCGCCGGCGCTCGACCCCGCCAGCACGATGCCCGCCTGCCACGCCTTGCGCATGATCACGTCCAGCCCGTGCACGCGCCACACGGCCACCATGTTGGCCACGCTGCCGCCGCCGACGAAGATCAGGTCCTGGGACAGCAGCAGGTCCTCGGGGTCGCGGACGTTCGGCATCGGGAACAGGGCCAGGTGGCTGACCCGGATCGGGTGCCCGGCCAGCCGGTCGTACATGGCCAGCGTCCACCGCGGGTCGTCGCCGCCTGCGGTGTTCAGCACGCACACCCGCGGTTCGCCCTGCCCGGTCAGCCGCAGCGCGTTGGCCAGGTGCACGGGCACCTGGCCGTCCGGCGCCAGCATCCCGCCGCCGATCGCGATGATGTGCCGCCGCCCGTCCGCTGCCATGCCAGGCACGCTAGCCCGACTACAGGCCGCAAGCAAACCGGCGATGGCCTGGCCTCATTGAAGACCGTAAGTAATCATCCGGCCGCGCCCTGAAATTTTTGGCCGAACGGAACGTGGTTCCTGCCCCGGGAATGGTGCACGCCTCCCTGAGGATCAGAGCGTCACCGCCCGGCCCGGCTTGCTCATCGTGCCGGGCGGGCAGTACCAGGTCATGATCTCGACGGCCAGCCGTCCGGCCAGGACCGCGGGGTCGGCCTCGGCAAGCTGCCGCGCCTGCTCCAGCGATCCAGTCCGGTAGAACGTCAGCCCGCGCAGCGACGCGTCCGGCTGATCCCGGACCGGGCCGTTGGTCACCACCTGGCCGGACTCCCGCAGCCGGGCGTGATGGGCCAGGTGCTCGGCCTGGATGCGCGCCAGCTCGGCGTCGTCGTAGGCAGGCGCGTTCTCCGGCGTCCGCAGCAGTACCAGTTCAAACGCTTCAAGGTCCACAGGCGTCATTCTGGCATTGGAGGTCAGGTACTGCGGGACAGCCGGGCCAGGGACAGGACGAAGATCGAGGACAGCACCCGTTGCCGAGCAGGCCGGGCAGGCGCGGTGAACCGGTCAGGGCCAGCTCGAAGAGCTGCGCGCCCTCGACCACCGGCGCGGTGTCGAACTCGCATCCGTCGAACCGCAGCGAGAACGGCACCACCAGCCCGGTGAGGTCCAGCTCGCCGGCCACGATGGCGTTGGTCAGCCGCAGCCCGCGGGGATCGATCTGGTCCTTGAGCTCACGGCAGCACCTGCGCAGCACGGCCGCTGGCACGATGCGCTTGCGGCCGCCGGCCATCCCGTCGAGCACCGCTCCGCGCTGCCCCGCGCTGAGCAGTTCGGCCTCGTCGATCTCGCCCATTCCGAGACTGTCCCGCGATCAGTACAGCCGTGTCTATCCTGTCGCCCCGGGCCGCGAAACGTTGTTCCACGCGGGTCGCACCAGGGTCCGTTCGGAAAAGGTAAGAAATCCCCGCTGAACCCGCCACCCATGAACGGCCGTGATCCGAAGTATGGGCAAGGGTGGTTGGAGGTGGCCGGATGGCACGCAGGTTCTCGATGGACCGGAGCATGGCCCTTCGGAGCTGGCCCGGACGGGGTTGCGGGCTGGTCATGTCACGGTTCGGCGGGCGCTCGGCGAAGCCCGTGACCGTCGGCGGCTGGTGCCGGCCGCAGACCGGTTCGCGGCGCGGCCGGGGAGCGCCGCCGCGGTGTGCTCACGCCCCGCGGACCGCCTGACCGGTCAGGCGAGCCGGTGAGCGACCGGTTCTCCGACCTGACGAACGAGGCCGAGCCGCTGGCCGGCGCGGCCCGGGATACGTTCGTGCCGCGGCCGAGAGCCGCGGACACCGACCGGACGCCGCAGTCGCGCGCGGACGCTGTGCCGGACGCTGGCCCGGTCCCCGACCGGGCCCGCCAGGCCTGGGACGCGGTCGGAGATCCGGCCCTGGCGGCGCGGTCCCCTTCGGACATCCCGCAGGCCGCGGACCCGGTCGACGTGGCGACCGGGGACGTGCTGCTGTTCCAGGACGACGTGTCGCTGCCCGGGTTGCTCCCGCTGGTCATCGGCCGGGCCTACCGGTCCTCGTGGCGGGCGGGCCGGTGGTTCGGGCCGTCGTGGGCCTCCAGCCTCGATCAGCGGCTGCAGATCGCTCCGGACCGGATCGCCGGCGTGTTCGCGGACGGGCGGGTCCTGTCCTGGTCGTGCCGCTCCACCGAGGACGGGCCGGTGCCGCTGACCGGGCTGCCGGTCACCGGGCCGAGGTGGCGGCTGGAGCGGACCGGCGGCGGCGCGTTCCTGGTCACCGACCCGCAGGCCGGCCTGGTGTGGCGGTTCGAGGGCCGCG
Source organism: uncultured Actinomycetes bacterium (assembly GCA_963742795.1). GTDB lineage: Bacteria > Actinomycetota > Actinomycetes > Streptosporangiales > Streptosporangiaceae > Palsa-504. Next base: position 407,562 of record CAVUNL010000005.1, on the reverse strand, counting down.
GCGCCGAGCTGCCGCTGGTCTGCGTGACCGACCGGCGCGGCGGCCAGATCCGGTTCGGCTACACCAAGCAGGGCGAACCGGCCTGGATCACGCACTCCGGCGGGTACCGCGTCCGCGTCGTCATGTCCGGCGGGCGCGTCGCCGAACTCCGGCTGGCTACCCCCGCGGGGGAGGAGACGCTGACCCGGTACCGGTACGACCCGGCCGGCAATCTGGCTGGCATTGTCAACGGCTCGGGCCGGGCGCTGCGGCTCAGCTACGACGCAGAGGGTCGGCTGACCGGCTGGCAAGACCGCAACGGGATCTCCTACCGGTATTCCTACGACGAGCAGGGCAGGTGCGTGGCGGGGGCCGGGCCCGCCGGGACCATGTCGGGGCGGTTCGCCTACGGCGACCGGGTGACCTGGTGGACGGACGCGGCCGGGGCGGTGACCATCTACCAGCTGGACGCGTCGTCACGGGTGACGGCGGTAACCGATCCGCTGGGCCACGTGACCCATGTCTGGTACGGCGAGTACGGCTGCGTCACCGCGTGCGCCGATCCGCTCGGCCGCCTGACCCGTTACGCCTACGACGAGCGCGGCAACCTCACCTGCATCACCCGCCCGGACGGCAGCCAGGCCCGGGCCCGCTACGACGCGGCGAACCTGCTGGCCGGGCTGGAGGACCCGGACGGGGCCAGCTGGCGTCAGGAGCATGACGCGCGCGGCAACCGGGTGCGGCAGATCGCGCCGGATCAGTCCGTCACGTCCTACGCCTATGATCAGCGCGGTCACCTGGCCTCGGTCACCGGCCCGCTCGGCGCGGTGACCGCGGTCGAATGCGACCCGGCGGGCCTGCCGGCGGCGGTGACCGGCCCCGAGGGCGGCCGGACGCGGTACGCACGGGACGCGGCCGGCCGGGTGACCTCGGTCACCGCGCCCGACGGCGCGGTCACCTCGCTGACCTGGACGGCCGACGGCCAGCTGACGAGCCGGGTGTTCCCGGACGGCAGCAGCGAACGGCGCGAGTACGACGCCGAGGGCAATCTGGTCACGTATCTCAGCCCGTCCGGCGAGCAGACCAGGTACGAGTACGGGCCGTTCGATCGGCTGACCGCGGTGACCGGACCGGACAGCGTCCGGACCGAGTTCGGCTACGACCACGGGCTGCGACTGACCACGGTCACCCGCGACGGCCTGACCTGGCAGTACGATTACGACGCGGCCGGCCGGACGGTGGCCGAGACCGACTTCAACGGGGCCGTCACCCGGTACGCCTACGATCCGGCCGGGCAGCTGACCAGCCGGGTCAACGCCGCGGGCCAGGAGGTCAGCTGCGCCTACGACGAACTCGGCCGACTGGTCCGCCGCGTGGCTGACGGGGTGGTAAGTACCTTCGGCTACGACGCTGCCGGCCGCCTGGTGCGCGCGGCCAACCCCGACGCCGAGCTCCGGCTCACCCGCGACCCGGTCGGCCGGGTCACCGCCGAGACCTGCAACGACCGTACCGTGCTGTCCTCCTACGACCCGGCCGGACGTCGCACCAGCCGCGTCACTCCGGCCGGTGGGCAGGAGCGGTGGACCTACGATGACGCCGGGCGGCCGGTGCGACTTGAGGCCGGCGGTCACGCGTTCGGGTTCGGCTATGACGAGGCCGGCCGGGAGACCCGCCGCGACCTGCCCGGCGGGCTGGCCCTGATCCAGGACTGGGACGCCGCCGGCCAGCTCGCGCTCCAGGTCCTGACCGCTGCCCAGGAAGACAGCGGCGCCGCCACGCCCTGGAGCGCCGCCCAGGAAGGCACCGGCGCCGCCACGCCCTGGACCGGCGGATCGGTGCTGGCCCGTCGCTCCTATGCCTACCGGGCCGACGGGTGCCTGGCCGGCGTCGATGACCTGCTGGTCGGCGCGCGCCGGTTCATCCTGGATGACGGCGGCCGGATCACCGAGGTGACCGGCGCCCGGTGGGCCGAGCGCTACCGCTACGACCCGGCGGGCAACGTCGCCGCAGCCCAGTGGAGCGCGCCGCCGCCGGTGGCGGCCAGCGGCTGGCTGTCCGCCGACCTGCAGGGCCCGCGCGAGCGCACCGGCACGCTCATCACCAGCGCCGGGACCGTCCGCTACCGGCATGACCGGCAGGGCCGCGTCATCGGCCGGCACCGGACGCAGCTCTCGCATCCGCCCGCTACCTGGTCCTACCGGTGGGACGCGGACGACCGGCTGACCGCCGTCACCACCCCGGACGGCAGCACCTGGCGCTACCGCTACGACCCCCTGGGCCGCCGCATCGCCAAGCAGCGTTTCGACCCGTCCGGCGCCCCGGCCGAGGAGACCACGTTCACCTGGGACGGCGCCGTCCTGGCCGAGGAATCCGCAAGCGCCCCGGAACTCGGCCGCCGTCGCCGCCTGACCTGGGCCTACCGGCCTGGCACGTTCACCGCGCTCACCCAGTCCGAGCACGTGTCAGCCAGCGATGCCCCGCAGGAGGTCATCGACGAGCGGTTCTACGCGATCATCGCCGACCAGGTGGGCATGCCCGCCGAGCTGATCGCCTCCGACGGGACCGTTGCCGGGTACCAGCAGCACACCCTATGGGGCGGTACCCTGTGGCGCCCCGGCGGCGCCGCCACCCCGCTGCGGTTCCCCGGCCAGTACCACGACCCCGAGACCGGCCTGCACTACAACCAGCAGCGCTATTACGACCCCGTGACGGGCAGCTATCTCACCCCTGACCCCCTCGGCCTGGCCCCCGCCCCGAATCCGCACGCCTACGTCCCCAACCCCCTAATCCAGACCGACCCCCTCGGCCTCATGTCCTGCGGTCCAGAGGGTGGAGCTCGCTTCATCACGAACGTTGCCGGCGACACGCTCGACACCTCGCGGATAACCATCCCCGAAGGAAAGTTCGGGTATCTCTTGAAGAACCCGAGTAAGGCTGGGGTGTTCAGCGTCTCTATGGGCTTCGATCAGCCGTCTCTGGACGCTGCGCTGCGCAGTCATCTCACCGAGAACTTTGGTAAAGCGACGGAGTCTGCTCCTATGGTCGGCGGAGGAAGTAAGTTCAGCGTGACAGGCGTCATGATCGGACCTGGCGGTGCGGCATGGGATATCACCACCGCCTGGGGGACCGACCCGGACGCTCTGATTCGGCTATAACGGCAACACCATGAAAGCGCTCAGCCAGATGGACACCCTATTCGTGGTCGGGACATCTACCTTCACTATCCAGCAAGGTGAAGACTCGTCCGACCCCTATATGAGCGTCACGATCACGCGAGACGACCATGTCCAGTGGACCCACCGCCATGCGGCTTGGCGGCCCCTGGCGGTCGGATGTGGCGGTGGCACGGCGTATATCTGGTCCGCACGAGACCTTGTGGTGCTACCAGAAGATCATGACGATGACCCGTCCGTCCTTACCGTTGATGAAGATCTCCTGTTCGTGTTCAAGGCTGAAAACGCCTGGCTACTCGTGTGCGAAACATCTGTCCGGCTGATCATCGGCCGTGAGGAGCGGTCCCGGGTCGAACTCGGGGACGTTGTCGAGCAGGCGCGTTGGCGCGAGGGACAACTCCAGATCGAGGACGCCAGAGGGATTACGGCATCAATGAGAGTCGCAGACGGCCGCTTGACCTTCTGACCGCTCAGCCCGCGGCGAATACTGGAGAACAGCGAGTCCCTACAAGCGCGGGCCGTCGTCACCAATCCGTGTTTTGGCGTGCGTCTGCAAGACGTACGCCCGACTGTGAGGATCCTTCACGGCGCTGGTCCGTCCAGCAGCGTCCTCGCCCTGCCCGGACGCGAGGAGCCGATCCTGGGTCCGGCACCGTACACCTGGAGCCACACCCGCCCCTCACGTCATACGGCGCGGTCCACCCAACCGGGTGGGTGTGACATTGTGATGGCTCTTGCCATCACGATGCCGCACTCATGCGGTTCCGGAGTCGGCCCGCGCGGGAGGCGGACCGCACCAGGATGCGCTTGCGCACCATGGTACGCACACGCATCACCTGACGGCCGCCCCGAGGGTACGCACCTGGTCGGTGACCCGTGGACCGCCCTGCACAGACGTCGGTCCCGCCCCGAGAGGCCATCGCTCGACCCACTCGTGCGGCGGCTGGCGAAGATGGCCCGATCGACGTCCGACCTCGCCCGCCGGGGGCGATGCGAGGGGGCCGGCCCCGGCATACGTTTGGGCTAGTCGTCACTCAGCCATATTTGGGGAAGGTTTCGTGATGCCCGTAGTGCGCTACCGTCCAACGGCCGCAGTCGTCGCGAGGTGGGAGAACGACGATGATGCGTAAGTTCGCAGCGGAACTGCTTGGCACCGGACTGCTCGTGTTCTTCGGGGTCGGGGTGGCGACCCTCATGTTCGGGTTCAAGTTCGACGGGGGTAGCGTCGCGGCCGGGGTGGTGGCCACGGCCTTGGCGTTCGGTCTGGTGCTTTTGGCCCTTGCCTACACTCTCGGGCCGATATCGGGCTGTCACGTCAATCCGGCGGTGACCATCGGTGCTCTGCTGGCTGGTCGTATGCCGCTGGTCGAGGCCGCCGGCTACTGGGTGGCCCAGTTCGTTGGCGGCATCCTGGGCGCGCTGCTGTTGTGGGGGATGTTCAATACCTCGCCCCTGTACAGCACATCCCGGACAGGGCTCGGCACGGACGGCTGGGGGGCGGCATCCGCCATCCACATCGGGGTGGGGGGCGCCTTCCTCGCAGAGGTCGTCCTGACCGCCCTGTTCGTCTTCGTCATCCTCGGGGTCACCAGCAGGATCGGGAACGCGGCGACCGCGGCTATGGTGATCGGGCTGACTCTCACCGTGGTCCACCTCATCGGGATACCCATCACCGGAACGTCCGTGAATCCCGCGCGTAGTCTCGGACCGGCCCTTATCGTCGGCGGGACCGCGCTGAGCCAGGTCTGGCTTTTCATCGTGGCCCCGCTCGTCGGCGGGATCGCCGCCGCCGGCCTGCACTTGCTCGTCTATCCCCGGCCCAGATCAGAGCCGGCGCCTGGATCGGATGCACTGGCCGCCGAGCCACCAGCCGAGGTGCCGCCAGCATAGGTCGCTGGCCGTCTAGGCGGCCAGGCCGCTGATTCCGTCGCCGATGAGCTTGGCCGCGATGATCAGGCACAGAACGGTCATGATGACGGCGTTGTACTGGGTCATCCAGTCCTTCAGCCTGGCGAGCAGCTCCTGCGAGCGCTCGCCTAGGACGAAGTAGATGCCTACCGGGATGCCCACGCCGAGCGTGCCGATGACCGCGAACACCACGTAGGCGATGGCCTGCTGCGCGCCGGAGATGCCGGTCTGGGCGATCGCCGCGGCGCCGCCGGCGGCCAGCAGCAGGTTCTTGGGGTTGACGCCGGACAGAGCAGCAGCCAGGCCTAGCGCGCCCAACGGGGTGATCTTGTCGATCGTGGTCATCCACTTGGGCAGCTGCGGCTCATCGCTGCCGTGGGGACGGCCGCGGAACTGGCGGACCGCGACCAGGAGCAGCAAGATGCCGAGACCGATCTTGACCCAGCTCACCCACGTGGCCGGGGCACCGGACTTGCTCGCCCCGCCCGTCCCGGCGAGGGACAAGAAGATGGCTCCGACGATGCCCAAGCCGGCCAGCCAGCCCAGGACGAACGCAAGCCCGTTCACCCTGGCCCGGTCGCTGGTGAGCATGAGGATTACCGCGATGATCGGGATCGGGCTGAGCGCGATCCCGACCGCCAATGGCAGCGATCCTCCGATGGCCTGCCCCATCACTCCTCCTCGGCTCGCGGGACCGAACTGACCGGGCTCGTGCTGGCCCAAGTGACGGCTGAGTTCAGGTTCGGGAAGATCCGGTCTGGGCCGGGATTCCCGTCGCTGGCCGATCGCCGGATCATGTCTGCGGCGATGGGGATCCCGGCCGATTCTGGCTGCCGCGGGAACACGGCGCCTCACCCGAACCGGGTGAAGACCGCGGCGCCCCGCGCGGCCGCGGGTCCTCGTCCCGTGCCGGCTCACGGCGGGCGCACCAGGGACCGCGGCACATACTGGAGAGCGTGGTCGCTCCGCGGTTCGTCGTGCAGCTGCATGACGCGACGACGCTGCACTTTGACTTCCGCTTGCAGTCGGGTGACGTGCTGCGGTCGTGGGCGGTGCCCAAGGGGCCCTCGCTCGACCCGGGCGTCCGGCGGCTGGCGGTCCCGGTCGAGGATCACTCCCTGGCGGCCGGAGAGTTCGAGGGTGTACATGACGGCCAGCGGCGGGGGACCGGCGTGGTGATCATTTGGGATGAGGGGACCGCGGACATTGTCCGCGACGAGCCGGGCCACCTCTCCTTCATCTTGCACGGCCGCAAGCTGTCGGGCGGCTTCGCGCTGACCCGGACCGGCCCGAAGCGCTGGATCCTGGTCAAGGTCCGGGACGAGGCGGCCCGGGCGGGCTCGGACGTCGTCGCGGAACAGCCGGCCAGCGTCCGCAGCGGGAAGACCTGGAGGCAATTGCGTGACGAGAGCAAAAGCACCTCTCGGTTAGCACACTCCGGTTATGCGCCGATACCGTGACGCTCGGTAGTATACCGCCGGAGTGCCCGGAATACCGGTAATGACCGATGATATCTTCGGCGAGAACGCTCTGACCGAAAGCAAGCGTATAGTCTTAGACGCGCGGCGTGGCGATGAGGGACTCCCGAACTGACTACCAGTAGCGAGGGATCGTTCTCATTTAGCGATAGCCCGTGAATAGAGACTTAAATGCACGTGCATTTCGGTCAAGATCCGGCAAGCGGTCGCCAACGGCAGCGTGGCCCGGGCCGACATCCGCCGACGGCGCTCACGTCTGGTCATCATGTGGATGCAGCGCGACGCCGCAAGCCAACCGGGTGTGCGGCTAACGCACTATTAATGAACTGATGTCCGAATCAAGGCGGGATGGCCCGCCGGGCGGGCAATGCACGGATCAGGTCATGCGCCGGGCTCCTTCGGTGCATGACAGGAATGACGTCGACCGGCGTGCAAGCCCTGGAGTTCGGTTTGGGACTTGCCCGGTATCGGCTTGACGGTATGCACGTGCATACCGGCGGTTACCTAGACCCACCGAGATCACGGCGGTCATCGTTCAGCGAAGGACACGTATTCTCAACCTGCGACCCGGGGTGTGCTTATCGGCGCTCTATCGTCTAATCTAGTGCACAATTCAACGAGAGAAACGGAGCACACGTGGCCCAGAAGATACAGACCCTGTTCATCGATGACATCGATGGCAGTGAGGCTGAGGGCACCGTCCGCTTTGCACTGGATGGTGCCGAGTACGAGATCGACCTGAACGCAAAGCACGCTGATGCGCTGCGGAAGTCATTGGCCAGGTACATTGACGCCGCGCGGCGGAGCACGGGGACGGCCCGTCGGCCTGCCCGGAGCGGACGCCGGGCGGCGGCTACCGGGGTCAACACCACGGAAGTTCGGGAGTGGGCGAAGGCGCAAGGCATCGACGTCAAGGACCGCGGGCGCGTGCCCGCCGAATTGGTGGTCAGGTTCCGCGCGGCGACCGGTAACTAGTCTTGGCCGCGGCTCTGCTGGCGGCTAATCGGACACCGGCCCGTGTGCGCTCCACGCTCGGCAAGTCCGCGAAGGCCTTAACTTCTCGCCGTAACTTCCCGCCGCTTCAACACCGCGGGCCCCTTTCGAGGATGCTGTGCCCTTCCGCGTCATCAGATCGCGGAAGGGCACAGACGTTCCTAAGCTCCAGCCGGACCATGTCCGGCCGGGTCTTACCCGAGACTCGGGGCCATCGGGCCCGCCGTGCTGGGTCAGAAGGGTCTGGTTCAGCTTTCCAGCAGGCGCAAACAACCGCTATAGACGGTCGCCGAAACTGGTGCCGGCCAGAACCGATACCACGCGCGGCCACGCGGGGCTTTGCGGATCGATGAGGTCGAAGTGGCCGGCTCCCGGGATTTCCAGCAGGCGGCCTGCACTGAACACCTGGCTCATTCGCAGCGGCACCGTGTCATCGTCGGCGCCGTGAACGAGAGTGACCGGAATGGCCGGAGCGGGCAGCGCCGCGGGATCGGCGACGGCATAACGTTCCGGAACGTCGTCAGGTCCGCCACCCATCAGCAGCCGCACCGCCCCGGCGCCGAGATTCCATTCCGCGCACAGGCGCAACGAACTGCATCCGGCCAGCGACACGATACGCGCGGCCGGGCTGGGACCCAAGGATCCGCGCCACGGTGATCCGGCCGGCAATCCCGGCCGGGCCGCGGCCCAGAGCACTAGGTGACCGCCTGCGGAGTGACCCGCCCACGTGACCTGACTGGTGTCCGCGCCGTACGGGCCTGCGATCGCGGCGACCTGGTCCAGGGCCGAGGCGATGTCATTGAACGGACCAGTCCAGCCCTCGTCGGCCATCCCGGCGCGGCGGTACTCGGGCACCGCGACCATGTACCCGGCCGCCGCTAGGGCGCTGGCCATCGGCCCGAGATGGTGCCGGTCATAGGTCGGCCGCCAGAACCCCCCGTGGACAAGCACGATCAGCGGCACCGTTGCCGCCTGATGCCGGGCCTGCGGCGGCAGCCTGAGGTCGATGACCTGCTCGGGCCGCGGGCCGTAGGGAACGGTCAGGTCGGGTGGCGGGGCGGGCCGGTCCAGGATGCTGGTCACCGCAGGATCTAGGGCGTGGCCCGGCTGACGATCGCGGCCGTGTCCGTACCCGAGGGCAGCGTCCCGTAGGCGCCGCCCGACCCGAAAGACGACGCAGAATCCAGCCGGGAGGCGACGAACGCGTCGGCCACGGCTGGGTGCCCGTGCCGGACCAGCAGCGTCCCCTGGAGGGCCAGCGCCATGGCCTCGGCCAGATAGCGGGCCCGCTCCTCGGATGGGTCGCTGACCTCCTTGCGCAGCCGGGCGATCGCCTGGTCCAGGCGGTGATCGGCCCCGGCGGCCTGGTCGAGCTCGGCGAAGAACGCCTCAGCCGTCCCCGGCTGCCTGGTCAGCGCGCGCAGCGCGTCGAGCGCGGCGACGTTGCCCGAGCCCTCCCAGATCGAGGCCAGCGGCGCCTCGCGGTACAGGCGCGGCATCCCGGACTCCTCTACGTACCCGTTGCCGCCCAGGCATTCGAGCGCCTCGGCGGCGTGCGCGGGCGCCCGCTTGCAGACCCAGTACTTCGTGACCGCCAGCGCCAGTCGCCGGAACGCGGCCTCCTGCTCGTCGCCCCTGGCCGCGCGGTCAGTCGCACCGGCCAGCCGGAACGCCGCCATCGTGGTCGCTTCCGACTCGAGGGCCAGGTCCGCCAGGACGTTAGCCATCAGCGGCTGGTCAGCTAGCTTGCGGCCGAACGCCGTCCGATGCGCGGCGTGGTGCGCCGCGAGCGTGACACCTGTTCGCATCCCGGTCGCCGTGCCGAGCACGCAGTCGAGCCGGGTCATGTTCACCATCTCGATGATGGTGCGGACTCCGCGGCCTTCCTCGCCGACCAGCCAGGCGACCGCCTCGTCGTACTCGACCTCGGCCGACGCGTTCGACCGGTTGCCGAGCTTGTCCTTCAGCCGCTGCAGGCGCATACCGTTCCGGCTGCCGTCGGGCAGCACCCGGGGGAGCAGGAAACAGGACAGCCCCCCGGGAGCCTGCGCGAGCACCATGAACAGGTCGCCCATCGGTGCCGACGTGAACCACTTGTGCCCGGTCAGCGAGAAAGACCCGTCCCCGGCCGGAACGGCCCGGGTGGTGTTGGCGCGGATATCGGAGCCGCCCTGCTTCTCGGTCATTGACATTCCCGCGAGCAGCCCCCGCTTGGTGCCGGGCGGACGCAGGCCGAAATCGTACTCTTCGGCGGCCAGCAGAGGTTCAAACCGTCCGGCCAGTTCCGGGGCGTGCCGGAGCGCGGGCACGACGGCATAGGTCATCGAGATCGGACAGCCGTGCCCGGCGTCGGTGGCACCCCAGACGTAGAAGCCCGCGGCCCGCGCCACGTGGGCGCCGGGCCGCGGATCCCGCCAGGGCGCGGCGTGCAAGCCATGCCGTGTCGCGACCGTCATCAGCGAATGCCAGGCCGGGTGGAACTCCACCTCGTCGATGCGGTTGCCAAAGCGATCGTGGGTCCGCAGCACCGGCGGATGCTCGTTCGCCTGACGGCCCCACTCCTGGGCTTGGGCCGAGCCGGCCAGGCGGCCGAGTTCGCGCACGCCGTCCTCGGCCCAGCCCGCGCCCTCCCGGCGCAGCGCGTCGAGCATCGCGGGGTCCGCGGCGACGTCGTACCCGGCCAGCGCCGGCGGCTGGTTGAACACCTCGTGGGTCGATGTCATCGGCGAGCCTTTCGTAGCTAGGGCCTATCCAGTATCTCTACGCTCGTGGACCCATCGCCGCCACCACCAGGGTGACGGTAGCCGCCGTCTCGATCAGCGCGCCGAGCACGTCGCCCGTGATGCCGCCCAGCCGGCGCGCCGCATGCCGCTGCAGGACGAACGCGGCGGCCAGGCCCGCCACGACGGCCAGCGGCAGCGTAAACCCAGTACGCATCACGGAAACCGCCACGGCGAGCACGGCCAGCGTGATCCCCGCCGCCACGGCAGGACGGACCGTCCCGGCCACCATCGCGCCGAGCCCCGATGGCCGGGCCGCGGCCACCCCCCGGCGGCACGCCCAGGTCAGGGCCAGCCTGCCGGTGACCGCCGCGGCGATCAGCGCCACAGGTCCCCGGCCGTCCCCGCCGGCTTCGGCGTGGGCGAGCGCCCCGACCTGGATGACCAAGGTCAGGACGAGCGCCACGATGCCGAACGGTCCGATGTCCGAGCGGCGCATGATGTCCAGCGCGATGGCCGCGGGCTGGCCGCTGCCCAGGCCGTCAGCCAGGTCGGCCAGGCCGTCCAGGTGCAGTCCCCGGGTCAGGAGCGCGAGCGCGGCTACCGCCAGACCGGCGGCGGTCAGCGGGCCGGCGCCGAGCGGATGATCGGCCACCACGAGCACCGCCGCCGCGATGCCCCCGAGCAGCAGCCCCACCGCTGGTGCCCATGCCATGGCCGCGGCCGCAGTGCCCCGGGTCGGCTCGGTCACCGGGCCGCGCACCGGAATCACGGTCAGCAGCGTTACGGACAGCCTCAGCCCGCTCCATCTCATGGCGAAGGAGCCTATCGGCAAGCCGCCAAAAGACGTACTATCTCAAGAGGGCATGAATCCTGACGGGGTCTGAGATAACCGGATGGCGGTGGATAGGCGTGTCCGAGTGGTGGTCAATCGAGGTCTTCGACGCGGAGGAACTTCCCGCCCGCCGCTGGAAGGACTCCTACCAGGACCAACTCATCGAGGCCGCGCTCACCAACGGGGCCGTCTACTGGGAGTGGCACGAGCACCGCTACGGCGTGGTGTTCGAGGTGCTCTTCGACTCCGATGCCCAGTGGGAAGCGTTCCGGGCGCTGCCCGTGGTCCGTTCGGCCCTGGACGGCGTGCCCGATCCGGTGAACGGCCTGATCATCTACCGGGGCCGGGGCGGCGGATCCGGGCCGAGGAAGCCGCGTAAGCCAAAGCCCGCCCCGAGTTCGAGCGCGATGGCGCTGCCCGAGCCCGAGGAGGAGAACCTCCTGCACCTGGCCGGGATCGAGCCGCCTGGGCCGCCGGAAGCCAAGCCCGGCCGCCTGAGCGTCTGAGGCGGCGCCGATTCTCCTCCCGGGGGCGAAGCACCCACCGGGACGGTGCAGGATGGGTGCATGAGGGAAAGTCGAGTCATGACCGATGGCCTGCGAGCCTCGATCGAGCGCAGCGGCTACTATCCGGGCCTGGTGTCCGACGCGGTGGCTTCGGCGCTCGGGTCAGAACCCGTCACGGCCTACGTCGTCCACCACGACGCCATCTTCGATCCTGGCATGGAGGTCCGCCGGCACATGACCGTGCTGGTGCTCACTCCGACCCGGCTGGTGTACTCGCACACCGACGAGCATCCGGCCGAGGATGCTGACAGCCGGCCGCGCGCCGAGACCAGCACCGAGGCGGTCCGCTTCGCGCAGATCTCCTCCGTGGCCCTGACCCGCGTGGTCCCCGATCCGGCCGCGTACGTGCCGGGCGTCACCCTCCCGTCGGAGGTCATGCTGACCATCGGCTGGAATGTGCTGTCCCATCTGGAGCTCGAGCCGGCCCACTGCGGCGACGAGAGCTGCGAGGCCGACCACGGCTACCTCGGCACGATCACGGCCGACGACTTCTCGCTGCGGGTCAGCCAGGATGCCGACGGTGAGGATGCCGTGCAGCAGCTGCTGAGCTTCGTACGGGTGCTCTCCGACGCCACCGCGGCGGCCCGGTAGCGCGGCAAACAGCCGCAGTTGCCAGAAAGCTGAGGGTTTGGCCGTTGTTTTGCCGCGGGCGCCCGCGCAGTGGCACGATGTTCCGGCAAGACGCGCACTGGCACCCACGAGTAGCAGATGAGGATTCCCGCATGACGCTCGAGCCGAGACATTCGCCGATCGTGCCGTCCTATGGGACCGGGACCCTGGCCGACTTGTCTTCGTCGATTCTCGCGTCCCTCGACCCCGAAGCACCTCCCGAGCAGAACGTCCTCGGCCTGACGCCCGTCCGGCGCGCCTGCCTGCTGATCGTGGACGGGCTGGGCTGGGAGCTGCTCCGGGCTCATCCCGCCGTCGCGCCGTTCCTGTCCGAACTCGCGCGCAACTCCCGGCCGATCACCGCGGGGTTCCCCGCTACCACCGTCACCAGCCTCGGCTCGCTGTGCACCGGCCGCCCGCCCGGCCAGCACGGGATGCTCGGTTACAAGGTCCTGGTGCCCGGCGAGGACATCCTGCTCAACGCGCTGCGCTGGGACTCGCGGGTGGATCCTCGCCAGTGGCAGGCACTGCCCACGATCTACGAGCGAGCCACCGAGGCCGGCATCGCGGCCGTCCACGTGGCCCAGGGCGCGTTCCGCGGCACCGGCCTGACCGTCGCGACCATGCGCGGCGCGAGCTACCGCCCGGCCGACAGCATGGGTGCCCTGGCCGCTCAGGGCGCCGCCGCGGCCACCGAGAACGGGCGTGCGCTCGTGACCGTGTACCACGGTGACCTCGACAACACCGGGCACATGTTCGGGGTCGGCTCGGATGCGTGGTACAACCAGCTGGCCCACGTCGACAAGCTGGCCGAGCAGCTGTTCAGCGCGCTGCCGTCTCAGACCTGCCTGTATGTCACGGCCGACCACGGCATGGTGGACGTCGGCCCGGAGGACCGGATCGACGTGGACGAGATACCCGAGCTCCGGATCGGCGTGGCGGTGCTCGGCGGCGAGGCGCGGGCCCGGCACATCTACGCGGAGCCGGGTGCCGCCGGGGAGGTCCTGGCCGCCTGGCGTGAGGTCCTGGCCGACCGGGCCTGGGTGACGTCCAGGGACGAGGCGATCAAGGAGGGCTGGTTCGGTCCGGTGGACCCGAGCCTGGCCGACCGGATCGGCGACGTCGTGGCCGCGCCGGTCGGGTCCCTCGCCATCGTCGCCACCAAGACCGAGCCGCGGGAGTCCGCGCTGGTCGGCATGCACGGCTCGCTCACCTCAGCCGACCAGCTCGTTCCCGCGCTGAGCTCCAGCGTGATATGACCGGCCCGGGCGGCCTCCTGGTCTCGCCCGCGGCCCTGGCTGAGGAATGAGCGAGGATCGTCCCGTAGTCGTGTACGACACCCGGGCCGATCCCGCGGCTGGCCTAATCCCTGACGCCGCCGCGTCAGTGGATGAATTCTTTTTTGACCGAACGGACCGTGGCTAACGCATCCGGCAGCCAAGATCAGCCGCTAACCGCGGGCAAGTCCTCCACTTGCTTCTTGGTGATGTTGAGCCGGATTCCGTCGTCGACCCCGATAACTGCGCTGATCGGGATGCTAACTTCCTTGCGTCCCCAGAGATGCCCTTCCTGGAGCAGTACGTGGGTCACATGGTTGTCGCCCGGATCGACCAGGAAGCCCTGTACCTGCCCTATCTCACCATCCAGCGCGTGGACACGCTCACCGCGCTGCACGTCTATTTCACCCAGCGGGACAACGTCGTGGACCACGACCGGCGTATTGTGTCCCAGGCCCATGCCAATTCCCATACCGGTGGCCCCTATGCCGCCCATACCGTAGCCCTGGACCGCCTCAGCCTGGCCGTAGCCGCCCCCGTAATCGAGCCCCTCCGCCAGTTCGGTCTCCTCGGCGATATCGAGCTTGTCGAATTCCGCGGTGGTACAGCGCAGCCTGATCTGGCCGGTCGTGGTATCCACAAGGTGGACGGGAACAAGTCGGCCTGGCTCCCGCCGGTGCTTCGGTTCGATCACAAGATGGGTGACGGTAAGAGCCACCGGGTCCACAACCAGACGGCTCACCTCGCCGCAAACGCCATCCGAGGCACTGGCCTTGGCCCCGATCGCGAACGCCGCCTCTGCCATGGCTGTCGTCTCCTCGTGCAGTCGTCGGCTCTTTACGCACAACGTAGACAGGCTGTCCCGCAGATGAATCACCCCGTGTGGGTGAAAGGACGACGTTACAGGTGGCTGAACCCGCTGGACTCCTCCTTCGACATGGGCACGGTGACCGGATGCCTGGAGAAGTGGGCCACGGCAGCCTGGAAGTCGTCGAGGAGCAGCGAGGCCATGTCCTGGCTTACGCCCAGCCGAACCAGAATGCGCTGTACGGGGATGTCGGCGGCGGTGCCGGTGAGGGTGTAGGCGGGCACCTGCCAGCCTCGTGCGCGCAGCCGGTCGGCCAGGTCGAACAAGGTGTAGCCGGGGTCCTCGCCTTCGCGGATCCGCCAGGTGACCGTGGGGATGCCCGTGGCCGGGTTGCTATCGCATAGGAGCTCGAACGGGCCGAGCTTGACGATCTCGCCCGCGAGGTACTGGCCGACTGCGTAAGACGCGTCGTGGATACGCTTGTAACCCTCGAAGCCGAGACGGATGAAGTTGTAGTACTGGGCGACAATCTGGCCGGCCGGGCGGGAGAAATTGATCTGGAAGACGGGCATATCGCCGCCCAGATAGTTCACATGGAAGATCAGGTCGTCGGGTAGTTCCTGCCGGTCACGCCAGAGGACCCAGCCGACACCTAGCGGAGCCAGGCCGAACTTATGGCCCGAGGTGCTGATCGACTTGACGCGGGGGAGACGGAAGTCGAAGGCCACCTCCGGCGCGCAGAACGGGGCGAGGAAGGCACCGCTGGCCCCGTCCACGTGAATATCGATATCAAGGCCGGTGTCGGCCTGAAGCTGGTCCAGGGCGCGGGACATGGCCTCCACCGGCTCGTAGGCGCCGGTGTAGGTGACGCCCAAGGTTGGGACAACCATGATCGTGTTCTCGTCGACTCGCTCGAGCATGGACGCCGGATCCATCATGTAATGGCCAGGGGACATCGGCACCTCGCGCATCTCGATGTCCCAGTAGCGCGCGAACTTGTGCCACACCACCTGGACCGGGCCACACACCATGTTCGGCTTGTCCACCGGTTTGCCTTCGGCCCGTCGCTTTTCCCGCCACCGCCACTTGGCCGCCATGCCTGCGAGCATGCAGGCTTCCGAGGACCCGATAGCCGAGGCGCCCACCGTGTTGGCGGCATCGGGTGCATGCCAGAGGTCGGCCAGCATATGCACGCAGCGCTGTTCGATCTCGGCGGTCTGCGGGTACTCGTCCTTGTCGATCATGTTCTTATCGATCGACAGCGCCATCAGGGCGAAGATCTCGGGCTCGACCCACGTCTGGCAGAACGTGGCCAGGTTCTGGCGGGAGTTGCCGTCGAGCATCAGCTCATCCGATACCACCTGGAACGCCTGCTTCGGAGGCGTCTCGTCCTGGGGAAACCGGTACTTCGGGACCGGCGAGGTCAGGTCGCGTCCGACGAACACGCAGTCCTCTAGCTGGTGACGGACGGTCTCACGCTCGTGCAGGGGCATAGTCGGCTTTCCTCGCTTGGAAGATACAGTTTCCCCTCATGGTGGGGGCAGCGCTCGATGACGTCATCATCCCTGGTGGGTGACTGGGTCGCTGACCTCCTCGGTGCGTTCGGGCAAGAGCAGGAAGGCGCCGACGAAGAAGCACACCGCGCCGATCAGGGTGCCGAGATTCGACCGCTCGGCGTTACGTAGTTGGCCGGTCGCCGGGCTGATGTAACCGGCCACCGCGGACACGCCAAAGGCGACGGACCCGATCAGGTTGACCAGAGTGATCCACCATGACCACAACCGGGGGCGCCACGCGGTCCAGCCGTGACAGACCTCGAACCAGGCCAGCGCACTGGCGACCAGGAAGCAGACCGAGCCGACGGCATCGGGCCGCCATACATGCTGATTCGCGGCTTTGGCGGTGAGGTCCACCCGCACCGCATTGCCGGTACTGACGTTGAAGAACAGGGTGCCCGCCAGTTGCACGGCCGTGGCCCACCAGTCGATCCTGCCGGGCTGGAAGACGAAGAAGCGCCGCCGGCCGGCGGTGGGCGCTTGCGGCCCGGCGTCCACGGCTTCCCGGTAGGTCAGGTATCCGGCCCCGGTGAAGAATAGCGAGCCGATAAAGAAGGTCACGGCGTCCCAGCGGGTCCCGGCGGCGCTGGCGTAGCCGGGGACGGCGCCGAGCGCGAACACAAGCGATCCCACGGCGAACAAGATGGCGATCCACCAGCTCCGGGACGTGGGTGCCCACCATGTCGACCCGGCGGCCGGGGCGCCTGGCGGGTGCTTGCGGTGGCGGCGGGATTCCCACCGGGCCACGGCGCCGTCCGGGCGAATGTGGTCGACGAAGGTCGTGAATGGACCGACGCCGCCCTCGCGGTCCGTTCGGTCCTGCCCGGGATCGACGCGTCCTACCTGATGTCCACTCACTCCCCGATTGTCAGCAGATGACAAGCCGGCGTAACCACCCTCCGCGGACGACTGCCGGACCGGCAGGGGCCGGCCGTGGTACGCGTGCTGGCGATTGCGTTATTCCGGGGTCCCCTATAGCCTCGAAAGCATGGCAGCCTACGATTTGCTCGCTGCGCATTATGATGCCGTAACGGGCGATTCCTCTACCGAGGCCACTTTTATCGACGGAATTATCAAACACGCGTGCCGCAGTGCCGTGACGGTGCTCGAGGTTGCCTGCGGGACTGCCGACATTATTGCTCGGCTTGCGACCACGTACCAGGTAAGCGGCCTGGATATATCGCGGGACATGCTGGCCGTTGCCCGTGAGAAACTTCCCGAGGGAACGCCTCTATACCTCGCCGATATGAGTAGTTTTGAGCTCGGGATGACCTTCGATGTTATTGTTTGTGTCTACCATGGCATCAACCACTTGCTTGATTTCTCAGACTGGGAGAACTTTTTCGACTGCGTTTATAGGCACCTGAACGGCGGCGGCGTGCTAATCTTTGACATCATTACTGTTCGCAATCTCGAAATGATGGCCAGCGTCCGGCAGACAGTGCAGCAATTCGGCGATAACTATCTTCTCATAAAGGTGCGGGCGAGCGGTGAGGCGCAGTTCGACTGGGATATCGAGGTATATGAGCTGCAGCCGAGCGGCAGGTACACGCTGCTCAGAGAGGTCATCAGGACGGCATCGTTTCCGTATGAAAGGATACGGAGAACGATTGGTGAAAGATTTTCCGATATAGTCACCATCGACACCGATGGTAGCGTTGCCGATGATGACAACGAGAATCGGACTTGGCTTGTATGCACTAAATCCGAGCGCTGCGGACCCCTACGACGGTGAGCTCCGGCCCGGCGCTGTCCGGCCAACCTCTGCCGCTTATCCCAGGCAATCAGGCGCGCTACGGAGCGAAGCTGGCTGGCGCGGGCCATACCTGCCGCAGCCGCCAGCACTATCGCCAGCAGAATCACACGTTCGTAGGTTCGGCGGTCCCGTACGATACGCGCCGCCGCGGTCGCGCCGATCGCGGCCAGGGCCACCTTTTGCCTCCGGCTCGCGTCCGGCGGCTTAGGCGCCGAACCCGTTGGGCCGGACGAAATCACAGTGTTCCAAGCGGCACGGGGATCCCCCGCATTATGAGATCGGTCATCACTCATATCGCTTCCCTATCTATGACGTCGAGCCGGTGGCGGCCACAAGCCCACCGTTAGAGCAAAAGGACGTCTGGCGCATCACCCCTCAGGAATGATGAGTAGGCAAATGCGCAGGCCTGCGACCTCACCCGCGGCAGGCGTCAATCGCCGGGCTGATTGCTGCCTGCGGGCGGATCGAGGTCATGCGGAGCCGGGTCGTGAAGACGGCGTACCTCCACGACCTGCACGCCGAAGGTCTGCAGCCTGGCCAGGAGCCCGTGCAGCGCGGCCTGATCCCGCAGCGGACCGTGCAGGATCGTTTCGACCGGCTCCACGGAGGCGTTGAGCCTCTCGAAGTCAAGCAAGGCTTCCGGCGGTAGGACCCCGATGACGCGGATCTCGTAGTAAGACGGTGGCAAGGCAGCCCCCAGCTTGTCGCGATGGGCAAGGGCCAATACCTCACATTCCCGTGTTTGGGTCCGTGGCGCGCCATGCACTACGGGTGACTCCGTTGTCCGGGTGAGCTGTCCGGCGCTGAATGCGTCCGGCCTTACCGTGCTCGAATCAGCGGGCGGCATCCTCGAGCGCCTTCCTGCTGCCGGCGAGTCCTGGTCTGGCTGGCTGGCCCGCAGGTCCGGCTGGCCCGTGTCCCTCGGCCGCGGCGGTCCTTGCTGTTCAGCGATCCGGCTGGGCTGGGGTCGTGGGCTGGGGATCACCCGTGGCGGGTGGGGTGGGGCGGGGGCGGGGTTGGTGGACTGGGTGGGGTTACTGGCATGCGAGGGAAGAGAGGGTGTTATGGCTGACCTGATCGCGATCGGGTATCCGGACGAGGCGACGGCTGAGGCTGCTGCTGATGAGGCGCGGCAGCTGGCGAAGGACCTGATCATCGAGCCTGATGCGATCGCGGTGATCGTGCGGGATGCTAAGGGTGATTATCACGTGCATACTCATCATCACCTGGTGGGGCGGGGGGCGACCTGGGGGATGTGGTGGGGGTTGCTGTTCGGGGTGCTGTTCTTCATCCCGGTGTTCGGGATGGCGGTGGGTGCGGGGCTGGGGGCGTTGATGGGCAAGGTGACCAAGTCCGGGGTTGATGCGCAGTTCCAGGAGCAGGTCCGGGGGATGCTCAAGCCGGGGACGTCGGCGCTGTTCTTGATGGTGGAGAAGGTGACTCCGGACAAGGCGGTGGAGGCGATGAGCAAGTTCGGCGGGACGGTGCTGAAGACCTCGCTGTCCAAGGAGGGCGAGCAGGAGCTGCAGGACGCCCTGCACGGCGCCAGCGCCACGTAACCCCGGTACGGCCCGCACCGGCACGGCCCGCCCCCGGCCGGGGCGGGCCGTGCCGGTCTGTGCATCCCCTGACTACCTCAAGATGTTCACCGCTCGCGAGACGACGAGCACCGCGACCACCAGCGAAATCATTTCCTCGGACATCATCATGAGCTTGGCCCAGGGCCTGATCGCCGAGACGTCCGTGGGGCTGAAGGCCGTGGCCGCCGTGAACGAGAGATGCAGGTAGTCCATGAACTTCGGATACCAGTCCGCCCCTACATACTGAGCGTTGGCCATTTCAGGGAAAACGAAGGCGACCTGATGGCCTTGCCCGCGTGCCCGGGCTGCCGCTCCGCCTCGGTCGAGATCCCAGTACCACAAACCGAAGGTGAGCACGTTGGTGAGCCAGATCGCGCCGCCGCTGGCAAGCAGGATGTTGGCGTCGTTGCTGAACTTGGCACCGTCGATGATGCCGGCTACTAGGCGGACCGCGGCGGAAGCATTCACGACAGAGATCACCCCGATCAGCGTCCCGGTCAGTACCCGCAGCCATCTGGAGTCGCGGTCGATGCGCCCCGGGTCGCCGCCGATGAGTATCGCGAGCAGCGCGACGAGGACTACGACGAAGACCCAGCGGGCGTCGCCGGACCTGAGCTCAGATGGCAGGACCGCACGCAGTCCTCCGGCGGCCAGCACCGCCAGCGCCATCGGCCAGCGGCTCTCGCCTACCCGGTGCGATACGCCCGGGTCGGCGGGCGCATGCGGACTGGCGCTCGTCATCGTCAGCTGACCAGCAGGTAGATGCTCTTGCTGGCCAGGTAGAAGCCCAGCAACAGCAAGACCAGAATGACGACCTGGTCTTGATGTGAGTCCAGCCAGGCTCGCATCCGCTCGAGCCGGACGGTGGCCGCGGCAGGAGCAAATACCGCGTACAACTCCAGGTACAGGAAGCTGGACGTGCCCAGCAGACAGAAGAGCACCAGCGTCACCCAGTCCCCGGCAGTGGACAGCGTGGCCTGAACGACGGTCGCAGCCCCTGCTGCTACTAGCGTCCAGGGCTGGAGGAATACGCCGAGGCCGGCGGCGGCCCACGGCGAGACCCGGTCCAGGCTGGCCATCCAGCTCGGCGGCTTGCGCGGACGGCCCCTCCGGCGCCGCTGCCGCACGGCGAGCAGGATGAGCACGATACCGAGGGCCAGCTTGATGGCCAGGGCGGCGGTCGACGGCGCGGTCTGTGACTCGGGCGGCTTGCCCCCGGTGGTCAGGATGACCGCGGCAATCACGGCCACCAGGCAGGCCAACCAGCCCAGGACGAAGGCCAGCCCCTTCCAGGTGCCCTTCTTGGCGCTCAGGATCAGGATGAAGGCTATGAGAGGGAATGGCTCGAGGGCGATCGCGAGCCCGATGAGCATCAGGTCAAGTACCATGCCGCCCCCCGGGCCCGTGTCCTGCGGACGTCACAGGTCGGGCTCGGCGGCGATCCGTCCCGATGCGACAGCGGCGAGGAGTGACTTGTGGTCACGCTCGTTCTGGTCGGCGTAGGCGGCGGCGAACTCGGTGATGGCCCGGTCGAAGACGTCCGAGCCGCCCAGGTAGGCGGCGATCGCGATCCGGTCCCCGGAGCGGGCGTGCGCCCGCGCCAGCGTCCACCCGCACACCTCGCCGTACAGGCGCATCCCGCGCGGGACCATGGTCTCGATGTCGACGGAGAATTTCCAGTCCCGCAGCTGGCGGACATAGAAGTCGCGTTGCTGCCCGTCCAGGCCCGCCTCGACTCGCTGCCAGCCCAGGAAGATGTCACTGGAGGCCTGCATCAGCCGCTGGCCTGCGACCACCCGCTGACCCTGGTTGGCGTACTTGCTGGCACCGACGAAGCGGCTGAGCACCGACGCTTCGGCCTCTTTCACCTGCAGGAACAGCGGATCGGCGTCGTCGCGGCCGAGCATCAGCACGATCCAGCAGCGTGTCCCGACGCTGCCGACGCCGACGACCTTGCGGGCCATGTCGGCGAACCGGAACTGATCGAGCAGGAACCTCCGGTCGGTTTCCAGCGTGCGCCGGTACTTGGCGATCAGGCCGGCGAACTGCGCCTCCAGGGCGGCCCGGTCCGTCTGGTCGGGTATCAGGTCCTCGATCGGGACGAGCAGCGGCGGGTCAGCGATGATCCGCGACTGCCCGTCTACGGCATGGCACAGCTTAGCCAGTTCCTCCATGCTGTCCCTGGTCCGCGCTTTGGCCAGGCCCTTATCCATCGCTTTGCGCTGCTGTGGCAGAAGCTGCGCGTCGAACTGGGCCCGCATCTGGTCCATGTCCATATGCGAGTACCAGACCGCCAGGTTGGTCATCCCCGCGAAGCCGCGCATCGCCTGCCGGTAACGGGCGACCGCGGCCGCGACGATCTCGCGGCGCTGCTTGCTTGGGAACCCGTTACCGCGCGCGGCAACCTCCAGGCTGGCCGCCAGCCGCTTGACATCCCATTCCCACGGGCCGGGCAGGGTCTCGTCGAAGTCGTTGACGTCGAACACCAGGCGGCGTTCGGCCGAGCCGAAGAGACCGAAGTTGGACAGGTGCGCGTCGCCGCACGCCTGGACGGCCAGCCCCGAGACGGGCGTGCCGGCCAGATCGCTGGCCATCGGCAGGGCCGCCCCCCGGAAATACGTGAACGGGGACACCATCATCCGGCCGTACCTGACCGGCACCAGCTCAGGAACCCGCGACTTCCCCTGCTCCTCCAGCAGGCCGATCGGGTCTGGCCGGTCCGGTGGCGGGTCGAACATCGCATGGCTGGCGCGGGGCACCTCAGCCCGTGCGGTCTTACCGCGGGCAGCGCTCTCGGCCGGGGTCAGCCGCCCCACCCCTGGGTCAAGCTGGTACCGCTGCGTCCCACGGGGTGGAGCCTCAGCCGTCAGTACACTCATCGTCGACTCCTCTCGGTCCGGCGACCATCCGAGCGGCCCGCACCCAGGCGTGCCGACCGCTGCGTCACAGCAGGCGCCGAGCAGCGGACAGCATGCCGCACCCTCCACGATCCCGCGCCGGCTGTCTCGTCCGCCTCATCCCGGCCGGATGATCCGGTGCCTGCTCGACCGGATCCAGGACCTTGCCCTCCACGTGATCAGCCTGGACGAGCTCGCTGCCGCTGCGGCCGCACCGGTACTCGTCTGCCTCATCCCGGCTGGATGATCCGGTCCCAGATGCGTACGATTACGCTCAGAGACGGGAAAACGACGAAGGTAGCGTTCTAGAGGCCACTGGCGGTTGGTCCTCGTCGGCCGGGCCTGGTCTGCCGAGCGATGACTGCTCGCGAAGGGGCATGCCGCAATGGCAACCGAAGGGAATATGCCCGAACTGCCACCTGCGGTGTCTCCGGAGGACGGCGCTTCTGGCCCGTACGCGAGGCCAGAGACGCGCGCCGACGAGGCGACCGGGCCGCGGCGGCACCTTTCGGCCCGGGTCAGGCAGTTCATTCAGGCCGTCCGCGACAGCGACCGCGCGGCCGTAGAAGAGGCGGTAGTACGGCTCAGCCGTTCTCGGCGGTGGCTCGCTCCCCTCGCTCTGGCGGTCGGTGCCTTGGTCATGTTGTTTGACGGAGTGAAGCTGCTGTTCACCAACTGGCGGCTGAGCCTGGTCCAGGTCTTGCCGGCGATGTGGATCTGGGCCGCCATGTTCGACCTGAAGGCCCACGTCCTGCACGGGAAGACGTTCCATGTACTGACCGGTCCGGTCGTGATCCCGATCGTCCTGGCCGTTGCTGCTATTACCGCGGCGAGTTTCTTCCTGAACGCCGTGTTCGCCTTTGCCATCGCGAGCGAGGGTCCGCCTGCGATCCGGCCCGCGTTCGCGCAGGCCCGGTCGCATCTAGCGGTCGTCCTGGCGTGGGGCGCCGCGGTCGGTATGTGCCTGGGCGTGGCCACCGTGATCTTCGTCCGGTGGGGGGTCTTGTGGTTCGGGCTGTCATTGAGCATCGTCGTCGCCGTGATGATGGTCTGCTATGTCGCCGTGCCGGCCCGGCTCATCGGCGTGAAGACCACGTCTTCCAAACGCGACAAACTGACCGCGTCCGCCGTGGGCGGGGCGATCGGAGCGGTCGTCTGCACACCGCCCTATGTCCTCGGCCGGCTCGGGCTGCTCATGCTCGGGTCGCAGACGCTCTTCATCGTGGGCTGTGTCGTGCTCGCCATCGGCTTGACGTTGCAGGCAGGTGCCACCGGCGCGGTCAAGGCGGTCAAGATGAGCGCCAAGCTCGTCGCCGGGAGTCGGCAGGTCGCGGGCGATGATTCGCCGCCTGAACAGACGGTTCGCCTGGAGCAGGCCTAGGGCTCGATGTTGCCGGTGCACTTGACCTTCGTCGAGCACCGTCGGGCCTAATCTGGCGAAGGGGCTATCATCCTCGCCGGGTGATGCGCCATCGCCCGACCCAGCCCGATGCTGCACCAAGCAGGGGTCCAGATCGGATCATTTGGCGGCTCGTTCTCCGGCGCCCTGGTGTAGCGGGGGGGCCGAAGCAGGGCGGCGGATCACGCGAAGGAGGCAGGAACATGGCAATTGGGCCAGTGCAGCTGATCGTATTGGGATTCAGCCATCCCAACTTCCACGGTGAGATCATCGCCGAGCTTGAGCGGCTCCGCGAAAACGATATGGTGCGCGTGATCGACTCGCTCGCTGTATACAAAGACGCCGACGGCGAGCTTGAGGTGGAGCACCTCAGTAACCTCTCAGAGCAGGAGGCGATCGAGTACGGCACCAAGATCGGTGCGCTGATCGGCCTGGGCATCGAGGGTGAGGACGGCATCGAGGCGGGTGCGGCCGCTGGCGCCGAGGAGGTTGCCGCGGCGGGCGGCGTGAACGTGTTCACCGAGGAGGAGGGGTGGGATATTCTCGACGACATCCCGAACGACTCCGCCGCAGCGCTCGTCCTCATCGAACACCACTGGGCGGTGCCGCTGCGCGACGCGATCATGCGCGCCGGGGGCTTCCGGATCAGTGACGGGTTCATCAGCCCGCTCGACCTCGTGGAGATCGGACTAGTATCGGCCGAAGAGGCCCAGGAACTGCACGAGCTGGAGACGGCCGCCGCGGCAAGCTGAGCGGTGCCGACCTGCCCTTCTACTATCCGGAGGTACGAAATGTTCGGAGCACGCAGAGTAGCCCGGCGCACGGGACGGCGCACCGCCCGGCGCACTTCCCGCCGCAGGTGACCGGCCGGCGGCAGCCCGGCCGGGCTCATGCCGGCTAGGACCAGCATCAGCCGGTGAGATGACGAGTGCCGCCACGATCGCCAGATCGTGGCGGCACTGATCTTCCCGTGGGTATGTGCATCTCAACGGATCTGCGATCGCGGGGCGGCGCTGCCTCATCCGTGAGGGATGGTGCCGGCTCGCGCCTGGCGCCTCTAACCTCGCTGCAGGACCGCGAGAATCGGGAGCGTATAGGGCATGTCCGCGAGGAGTGCGTCATCACCGGCCGCCGTGAGCGATGGACCCCGGCCAGCAAAGACGCGGAACGTCACGAAGAAGAGAGCGTACGACCCGCTCACGACCATGACGTGGATTCCCGGCGGCACGTTCCTGATGGGCTCGGCAGACTTCTATCCGGAGGAGCGCCCGGTACACCGGGTCAGCGTTGATGGATTCTGGATGGACCGCCATCCAGTGACGGTGACCGAATTCCGGCGTTTCGTGACAGCGACTGGGTACGTGACCGTCGCCGAGCGGCCGCTGGCGGCGGCCGACTACCCGGACGCCGACCCGGATCTGCTGGTGCCGGGATCATTGGTGTTCCAGCGCGCACCCGGCCCGGTCGACCTGCGCGATTACCGCAACTGGTGGGCGTACGTCCCGGGCGCCTCCTGGCGGCGCCCCGAGGGACCGGGCAGCGACTGCCACGGCCGCGGACGGCACCCGGTGACCCATGTCGCCGCCGAAGATGCCGAAGCTTACGCCGCGTGGGTCGGCAAACAGATGCCAACGGAGGCCGAATGGGAGTACGCGGCCCGCGGCGGCCTCGACGGTGCCGCGTACGCGTGGGGTGACGAGTTCGCACCGGGCGGCCAGATGATGGCGAACACCTGGCAGGGCGAGTTCCCCTGGCAGAACCTGCTCACGGACGGTCACGAGGGGACGTCCCCGGTGGGATCGTTCCCCGCAAACGGGTACGGGCTCTATGACATGACCGGCAACGTCTGGGAATGGACCTGCGACTACTTCACGCCACGTCATCCGGCTGAGGCCGCCCACGCCTGCTGTGCGCCGCGCAACCCGCGGGTGGACTCGCCCGAGCGCAGCAGGATCGCCGGCGAGCCGGGCGCGCACCTGCCGCGCAAGGTAATCAAGGGCGGCTCGCACCTGTGCGCGCCCAGCTACTGCCTGCGTTACCGGCCCGCGGCCCGCCAGGGGGAGACCGTCGACAGCGCCACCTGCCACCTCGGCTTCCGGTGCATCAGCCGTGGTGGCCCGCCAGCCATCGGGTAGGGCAGCGACCGCCGAGGGCAAGGACCTCCGGGTGACCCGGCCGAAGCTCCCCCCTGACGGGTGAGGCCCGCGTTGTCCTGTCAGCAGGATCATTAGTGCGAGGGGGCGGCCAGAGCAGCCTGCTTTAAAACGCACGCGCGGAAGGATCAGGCATGCGGCGCTTGACTAAGAACATTGTCCTTTTGGCAGCGATCCTGGCCATCGTATGCACGGTGGCGGGATGTGAGGCCGCCAAGAGCGCGATTGCCAGCATCTCGCCCACCCGGAGCGCCAGCGTCTCAGCCGGGTCGAGCACTAGCTCGTCGCCGCCCAGCCCGAGCGTCAGCGTGTCGTCCAGCAGCCGAGCGTCACGGCCACACCTACCAGTCAGCCATCGCCGACTACCGGCGCCGCCACACCCGCGGCGACCGCCCAACCGAGCAGTTCCCCGACCGCGGGTAGCGGGTCAGGCTCCGGCCTGATCTGGCTCTGGGTGCTGCTGGGTGTCATTATCCTCATTGGCGTGATCGTGGGGATCGTCCGCGCACGTGGCCGCCGCTCCGCGGCGGCGGGTAGCTGGCGGTCTAGCGTCGTCGACGCGTACGCCAAGGGCTCGGCTTTGCATGACGCGATGAGCGTCGCGGAGACACCGGGTGCGCTTGGCGCCTATGACGCAGGCGCCCGCTGGTCCGACATCCAGCGGCGTGCCGATGACCTGACCCAGACGCTGTACGCGCTTCGTGAGGCAGCCCCAGACGATGAAAGCCGGGCGAGGGTGGCCGATGTGCTTGTGTCGCTGCAGACTGTCCGATCCGCCATGGACGCCGAGCGTGCTCCTGGGGGCGCCGACGCACGGCAGGCCGAGGTAGCCCGCGAACGTCTGGCCTTCTTCGAGATCTCGCTCCGCGCGCTCCGAGGGTCAGACCAGCAGGCGTTCTGACCGTGACAGGGGTTCCGGGTACGTGATCGTCATCCTGACCGGGCTCCTCGTGCCCCGAGCGGCAGTGACGTTGTACTTCTTCCTGCGGTCTACCTGATCGTGCCGTTCGGAGAGATGGCACGCCTGCTGTTTCGCCGTCCATAGTTCACCGCGTTTCCCGCCGGCCCGCCCGCGAGCCCGGGCGGCTCGCCCGGCTGGCAACTGACCTGCCGGGCGAGCACGAAGCCCCGGGGTCCGGTAAGGACCGGCCCGGGGCTCCGTCGGGATCGTTCTTCGGCGCCTGCTCCTACTCGCGGGCCAGCATGGCCACGGCCTCGCGCTCGAGGTCGACGTACGGATCGCCGCTGACGTCGACGGCGACCCGCTTGATCGTGCCGCCGGTGAAGCGGTGCGGCGATGCGTTCGGGTAGTCGCTGGTGACGGCCTCTCCGCTGTCACGGCCCACGCACAGGCCCTCGCCCGCGAGCATGAACATTCCCGGCTGGGTCCTGATCCGGCCCTCGGCGACCTTCTTGTCCCCGTGGTACAGGGACAGGATTCCGGTGGACACGTGCGGCGGATCCTCGCCGTCCTTGTCGAACGAGGCCGACAGGATCAGGTTCTGCCCGGTGGGCACGTCCTGGGTGCTGTCGATCTTCTGCTCCATCATGCCGACGAAATTGTAGACGTAGTGCAGCCGGTTGTCCTTCACGTACAGGGCGTGCCCGCCGAACCGCGACCCGTGTGCGAACAGCACTCCTTCCGCGCCGGGAGCGGGGATGTCGACCAGCGCCCCGATCGAGTAGGAGCGATTGCGGACGTTCACCGCCTGCGCCTCCGGTACCTCCGCGGTGTCGGGGAAATAGATGTAGCGGTCACGTGGCGTGGCTAGCTGCGGTCGCTGCGTGGTAATGATCTCTATCGCAGATCGGTCGTCAAGCGGGAAGGCATTGTTTTCGCCTGCCTCGGCGAACCACAGGTTGACCAGTTCCCGCACCTTCTCCGGGCGCTCGGCGGCCAGGTCGTGCAGCTCGGACCGGTCGACATCGGTGTGGTACAGCTCCCAGGTGTCGTCGTTGAAGTCACTCCAGCCGCTGAGCGTCGGATGGGTGGTGACGGCCTTCCAGCCCTCATGCCAGATCGCGCGCGAGCCGAGCATCGAGTAGAACTGCGTCTTGCGGGCCGACGGCGCGGACGGGTCGCCGACGCTGTAGCGCATGCTGACCCCGTCGAACCGGCTCTGCACATGCCCCTTGATCGTTTCCGGCGTCTCGACGCCGAGGGCGTCCAGGATGGTGGGCACGATGTCGATGGCGTGATGGTACTGGTGTCTGATCTCGCCCTGGCCCGCCGTCGCCCCGTCCCTGGCCGAGGGCCAGGAGATGATGCAGGGGTCGGCGGTGCCGCCGTTGAACTCGTACCGCTTCCACATCTTGAACGGGGTGTTGAACGCCATCGCCCAGCCGTTCGGGTAGTGGTTGTAGGTCTTGGTTCCGCCGAGCTCGTCGAGCATCGCGAGGTTCGCCTGGATAGTGTCGGGGATGCCGTTAGCGAACAGCATCTCGTTGACCGACCCGTCGGGGCCGCCCTCGCCGCTGGCCCCGTTGTCCGACACCACGATGACCATCGTGTTCTCCAGGTGCCCGAACTCCTCCAGGTAGTCCAGCAGCCGGCCGATGTGATGGTCGGCGTGCGCCAGGAACCCCGCGTACACCTCCGCCATCCGCGCGAAGAGCCGCTTCTCGTCGGCGGACAGCGAATCCCACGGCCGGGTGACGTCCAGCGGCGGGAACGGCTGGCCCTTGGGTCCCTTGCGGGTCTCCGGCGTGCCGATCGGGTTGACCGGCGGCAGCTCGGTGTCGGCCGGGACGATGCCCATCTGCTTCTGCCGGGCCAGGGTCTGCTCCCGCATCGCCTCATACCCCATGTCGAACTGGCCCTTGAACTTGGCGATCCACTCCTTCGGGGCGTGATGCGGCGCATGCGCGGCACCCGGCGCGTAGTACAGGAAGAACGGCTTGTCGGGTGCGACCGACTTCGCGTCCTTGATGAACTCCATTGCCTTGTCGGTCAGGTCCTCGGTCAGGTGGTAACCCTCCGCCGGTGACTTCGGCTGATCCACCGGGTGGTTGTCGTAGACCAGGTCCGGGTACCACTGGTTGGTCTCGGCGCCCAGGAACCCGTAGAAGCGCTCGAACCCGCGGCCCGATGGCCAGTTGCGCCGGGTCGAGGCGACGTTCATCTCTACGGTCGGGCACAGGTGCCACTTGCCCACCGCGTAGGTGTTCCAGCCTTGCTCACCCAGGATCTCGGAGATCATGCCGTTCTCCGGCGGGATCGTCCCGCTCGCGTTCGGGAACCCGATCGCGGCCTCGGTGATGCACGCCATGCTGTTACGTGTGTGGTTACGGCCGGTGAGCAGGCACGATCGGGTCGGCGAGCACAGCGCCGTGGTGTGCCACTGCGTGTACCGGATCCCGCCGGCTGCGATCCGATCGATGTTCGGCGTCTCGATCGGGCCCCCGTAGCAGCTCATAGCGGAGAAGCCCACGTCGTCGAGCACGATGTAGACGACATTGGGCGCGCCGTCGGGTGCCTTGGGCGGCTCGAACGGTGCCCAGTCCGGTTCCGAATCGCGGATGTCGACATTGATCGTGCCCTTGAACGGCTGGCTCATTTCACTAGCTCCTTGCGCCGATGATTTTATGCAACGGGTCTCAACTGGATGTGACCTTTTTGGGCGCTGTCGCTTTCAAGCCATGAAGTCCCGCCACATGATGCTGGCAGTGTCCAGTGAGCCGGAACATCACCCGTCGCGGATGAGCGGTCAGGTGAGTGACAGCACCGCGGCTCGAAGCTCGTGCCGAAGTATGAGCGCTGCGATGATCTCGAAGATGCCCATGATGACGAACCAGATGCCGAGCAGGACGGCCAGGACGTTCTGGGAGGAGGCGGGGGTACCGCGAGATAGGTCAGGTCCCGAATAGCTTGGCTTTAGCGACGGTGAATTCCTCCTCGGTGAGGATGCCTTGCTGATGCAACATGGCGAGCTGATGGCTGAGCCGTCATGGTCCTATACGCCGTCCGGCAGTGCCAGGCCCAGAGCCACCATGAGTTCTGGCGCGGCCGCCACTGCCCTCGGGCCGCCGATCTGCGGCGTAATGGCGAGCAGGACGCCCATCAGGTCTTGCGGGGTGGCGCCGGCCTCCAGTGCGTTACCTACCTGCCACATGTACGAGGCCGGAGGAGCGTCCAGTGCCATCAGGGCGGCGATCTTGACCAGGGCGAAGCTACGCGGATCCAAGCCGCTCCTGGCCTGCAGCTCGGCCCGCAACGCCAGGCTCTCGCCCAGGAGCTCGGGGTCACCGAGGGCCAGTTCGGCCAGCGCGGTCCTCGTAGCGTCGTCGATGTTGGCCTTGGATACCATGTTCATGATCAGGGTCCTTTCAGTCGCTCGGGCATCAGGTGCTGAAGGAGATGGCACTGTTAGTCAACGATCGCCGGAGCTGGCCCGCGATGCTTCACCCGCGGCGGATGGTACCGGCACGTCGGCTCGCACCCGCTCCCCAGCCGCACCAGCGCCTTTCAGGGCTGACCTGCAGTCTGCGGGCGTGCGGGTGGCCTGCCGATCAGCTCGATCAGCCCGAGAACCACCAGTAGCAAGACGACGATCAGGATGACGACTGCCGCCGTGGGCTGACCCCAGAATACGAATATCAGGGCGGCAAGTGCAATCGCCCCGATACGGAGGCCTTTGCGGTGCGAGAAGGTCCAGAGGCCTACTGGCCCGGTGGAAACACCCCTACGCTCGCCGGTGCGCCGGATCCAGCCCAGCCCCGACGCGAACGCGGAGCGGGTCCGGACCGCCGTGTTGGAGGGCCCGGTGAAGAATGCCGCGGCGGCGACGACCAGCCCGACCACCAGCAGGGCACGGAGCGCGTCCTTGATGAACCGAACGAACGTGTCGAACAGGGCGGCAGCGGCATCGCTTGGCAGCACGCTGCTAGGGACGCTGTTGAGGTAGATGCTACGGAAGATCTGCAAGTCGACGCCAAGGAACAGCATGGCGAAGGCGAAGCCGAGCCCGGCTCCGATCAGGGCGCGCCGGTGGCTCCGCGCGACGTACACCCCAGCGGCGATGAGGAGCAGCGTCAGTATGGGCAGTACGATCTTGAGGTTGTTGACCAGCCGGTAGCCGCTTTGTGCCCTCTCTAGCTGCCGTGCTTGGAACAGCGTGATGGTCGGATTGATCGCCGGGATGCTGTTCGCCAGCGTACCGCGAAGCCGGACTGCACATCGCCCGCGGCGGCCCCGCCAGCCGCAAGCCCGCCGGCGGGTACCCGGCCGCGCTCACCCTGCCCGAGATGATCCTGGCCACCATCTTGCGGGCACGCTTCCGCCTGCCGCTACGCGTCACCGCCGAGCTGTTCGGCGTCGTCACCGGCACCATCGCCAAGGCCGAACGCCAGATCCGGCCGCTCCTGGACCAGCGCCGGCACGTCATCCAGCCAGCCGGAACGCAAATCAAGACCCTCGCTGAACTCACCGATCTCGCCGCAGCACACGGCATCACGCTCATCCCGGGAACCAAAGCCGCGCGTTAAAAATCTGCAAGTGCTAAACGGCATTGCCTCATAGGGTGATATTGACCGATACTTTTCGGACCGCATGGCGGGCAGCCACCCCATCGGCAGCGACCGAGGTACCTCGCCCGGCGCCGCGGATGCCGTCGTGAGCGTGCGCCGTCGGCGGTCGCGCGCGCTCCGGATTTGCGGTCCTGATCGCCTGCCGCGGGTGATGCCAGGCGTGCCCGGCGCTTTCACCATGGATACGTGACCGAGCACCCGCGCGCGCCGATAGAGCCGAACGCTGCTGAGCCCGGGCCGCCTGCGGAGGACTCCGCACTCAGCCCGGACGAGCGGGCTGAGCTGGAACGACTGCGGGCCGAAACCGCCGAGCTTCACGGTCAAGCTGGCCTGGGTGGCCCGGGCGGCCCGGCCGGCCCGGTCCGCCGGCGGCGCTTCAGCTGGCGGACCCTGCTCGCCGTCGTGCTCATCGTGCTCGGTTGCGTACTCGCTCCGGAAGCCGTGGTCGGCGTATGGGCCGGCAACCTGGTTTCCAACACCAGCCGGTACGTGGCGACCGTACAGCCTCTCATTGACGACCCGGCCATCCAGAACGTCCTAACCGACAGGATCACCAACCAGATAACGAGCCGACTCAACGTCACCGGGCTCGTCAATCAGGCTTCCACCCAGCTGAACAGCAAGGGGCTGACCCGGATCAGCTCGCTGCTCACTACCTTCGGCCCGCAGATCGCGAGCTCGGTTAACAGCTACATCCACAGCACGGTTCACTCGATCATCACCAGCCACGCCATGGCCGTGGCCTGGATGCAGGTCAATACCATCGCGCACCAGTCGCTGGTCAACGTGCTGTCTGGTCAGAACGGCGGTACCGTCAGCACCAAGAACGGCCAGATCGTTCTCAATCTTGGTCCCCTCATCGCCGTGGCCAAGCAACAGCTGCTGGCGCGCGGGTTCTCGCTGGCTAACAACATCCCGACGGTCAACGCCACCGTGCCCCTGTTCGAGGCCAAGAACCTGGCGCAGGCGCAGGCCGGCTACCGTCTGGTCAAGGCCGAGAAGATCGTGTTCCCCATACTGACGCTGCTCCTGCTGGCCGCCGGAGTGTTCGTGGCGCGGAACCGCCGGCGGGCCCTGATCGGAGCTGGGCTCGGCCTGGCCGCGTCGATGCTGATCCTCGCCGTCGGCTTGGAGATCGCCCGCAGCATCTACCTCAGCAGCGTCCCCGCTAGCACGCTGCCCGCCGATGCGGCTGCCGCCGCGTACGACGCGCTTGTCCACTTCCTGAGGGAGAGCCTGCGTGTCGTGCTGGCGGTCGGACTGGTCGTCGCCATCGCGGCGTTCTTCACCGGACCTTCACATACCGCGGTCCGGACCCGTTCGGGCCTGAAGTCGGGGATCGAGTGGATCCGGCACTACGGCGAGCGCCGCGGGGTGTCCACCGGCCCGGTCGGCCAGTGGACGTACCTGCACCGCCGGGGCCTGCGTATCGGGGCGGTGGCGCTGTTCGCCCTGATCTTCGTCTTCTGGGGTCAGCCCACTGCGCTGGTGGTGATCCTGCTGGTCATCCTCTTGCTGGTGGTCCTCGGGCTGATCGAGCTGATCGGCAGGCCACCCGCGGAGCCCAAGACCGCTGCTCCGGCCTGACATGCCACGTCCCATCCGTCGCGGTACGCGGCGACGGCCAGGCGGCCGCCATCGTGGTGCAGGCAGCGAAAGGGCGGACCAGCACCTCGACGATGCAGGATCCGGTGGTGTCGCTGCTGCGCGAGTACCGGGGGGCCGGCGAACGGCTGCCCGACGGGTTCTGCATCACGCGATGCTACTGGGACATCGAGTCGGGCGGGATCGAGCTGGACGCTCGCAGCCAGGACGGCGTGTGGCGCCAGTTCGCCGACGCCGGGATCCCGCGGGACGGGGGGATGGCCGAGCTGCGTGCCGCCATCGCGTCCGGCGAGTGCCCGTTCAGCGCGGTGATCTGCGAGGATATCAACCGCACGGGCCGGGACATGCTGGACAGCCTGCGGCTGGAGAAGGAGCTGCGCGCGGCCGGCGTGCTGATCTTCGCGACCAGCGAGCCGATCGACGTGCAGGCCCCGCAGGCCTCGACCATGCTGGTCCGGCGGATGCGGATGGCCGAATCGGAGTACTTCCGGTACAACCTCAAGACCAACATGTGGGAAGGGCTCAAGCAGTACGCCATCAGCGGGCACAACACCGGCCCGTGCCCCTACGGGTATGCCGAGGAACGCACCCCGCACCCCAACCCGATGAAGGCCAGCATGGGAGCCACCCGCGCCCGGCTGGTCCGTCACCCGGACCAAGCCGACTGGGTCACCCGCATGTTCGACTGGCGCGTGTACGAGAAGCTGTCAGTGTCCGGCATCGCCCGCCGTCTCACCGAACGCGGCGCGCCGCCCCGCGGACGGAGCAGGGCCTGGTCCACCAGCACCGTCAACGCCATTCTCCGCAACCCGAAGTACACCGGCCGGATCGTGCTGGGCCGGACCACCAATACCGGCCCGACCCGCCGCAAGGGTGACCTGAAGGTCATCCGGCTGCCGCGTGAGTACTGGACCTGGGCCGCCGACCAGAACGCGCACGAGGCCCTGACCGATATGGACACCTGGTAGAAGGCCCAGGCCGTCGGCCGTGAGCGCGGTAACAGCATGGACCCGGGCACCCGCCATCTGCGCCGCAACAGCGGCCGGCTTTACCCCTACCGGTCCAAGCTCCACTGCAACCAGTGCCACCGTCGGATGCACGGCACCCAGAGCGCCACCCGCCGGTCCGGGCAGATAAGCACGATGGCAACGGGGGTCCGCCAGCCGATTCGCCGTCGGCGGCGTGCGCTAGCCTGACCCCGGAGTTTGGCTGTCTCGGCCCGGAGACGTTCCAGCTCGGCTCGCTCATCCGGGGTCAGCGCTTCGTCTTCGGCTCGCTCATCGGGGGGTAAGCGCTTCGTCTTCGGCTCGCTTATCGGGGGGTAAGCGCTCCGGCCTCGCCAGCCGGCTGCGGCTTACCGCCGGAATTAGACACGCCCACCTCGCCGTCACCTCCGCTGCGCCCGCAGCACAGCGCCATATTGATGCTGCGGTACCCATATCACTGGATTTGCTCGGCACTGCGTCCATCCAGCCTGTCTGGCCTGACGCGGACCCGCCTCACCCCGCCGGGATGAATCCGGCTGGTGCGGTATTCCCGCAGCC
This sequence comes from uncultured Actinomycetes bacterium, assembly GCA_963742795.1. Lineage (GTDB taxonomy): Bacteria > Actinomycetota > Actinomycetes > Streptosporangiales > Streptosporangiaceae > Palsa-504. The sequence continues at coordinate 373,200 of CAVUNL010000005.1, read as the reverse complement.
GGTGTCAAGCGCCGGGCAGGGTCGCAGCTGAGGGAGGGTCCTCCGGAGCAGGCCGAGCCGGATCATGGAGACGGCGTACCTCTACGACCTTCACACCGAGGGTCTGCAGCCGGGCCAGGAGCCCATGCAGCGCGGCCTGATCCCGGAGCGGGCCGTGCAGGACCGTCTCGACTGGCTCAACCGAGGCGCTGAGCAGCTCGAAGTCAAGGAGGGCTTCGGGCGGCGGGACCCCGATGACGCGGATCTCGTAGTACGGCGGTGGCAACAAAGCCCCCCAGGGTATGGCGATGGGCATGGATCAAATACCTCACCCTCTCGCGTCCCGGCGTGCGGCGCGTCATGCACCACGGGTGATGGTCACCCTGGTGAGATTTCTCAGGAGGTGATGACAGGTCACCCCAATCCGCGTGAGCGTATGTAACAACAAAGGCTCGATGAAGACAAGCCAACCTACTGGGCCCCAGCCACGCGTTATAAGACCTAGCTCGTCCGGCCGGCAACGGAGCTGGCCGGATCAGGGGGTATCTGAATGACATCCGGCATGAGCGCCCGCGCGGCCGCCCGCTCTACAGGACAGGCGGCGGGCGCTGACGATCCTGTCCTGATCTCGAAGATCACCGCGCCCGGTGTGCCTGCCTGGGCCGTCCGCCGTCCGCAGATCGACAAACTCATCGCGAAGGGCGCGCGGGGTCCGCTGACCACGGTTACCGGTCCTGCGGGCTCCGGTAAGACGATGGCTATCGCCTTGTGGGCCTCTGCCCGCTCCGATCCCGCTACCTTGGTCTGGGTCACCCTTGACGACTACGACAACCGGCCTAAGGTTTTCTGGTCCTATGTCGTGGCGGCATTGCGGCAGGCTGGCATCACCGTCCCGCGGGTTTCGCCCGCCGCGGGCCGCGGGCCAGCCGACCATGTATTCCTGCTGCGGCTTGCATCCATGCTGGCGACACAGGACCCACCGGTGGTAGTAGTCCTCGACGATCTCCATCTGGTGACCGAACAGGACACCCTGGACGGGCTGGCCTACATGCTGAGGAACGCGACGCCGGGCCTGCATCTGGTGGTGTCATCGCGGATGGATCCGCTCCTGCCCCTGCACCGGTACCGGCTCGCCGGAGAATTGACCGAGATCCGCGCGGACGACCTTGCCTTCAGCGTTCCCGAATCCGCCTTGCTCATGGCCCGGCAGGGCATCACGCTCTGCGCTGATGGGCTCGAGCGCATCGTCGGGCGGACTGAGGGCTGGGCTGCGGGAGTTCGCCTGGCCGCCATCTCGCTGGAGGGTCACCCCGACCCTGACCAATTCGCCAAGGAATTCGATTCCGAGGACAGTGCCGTCACTAGTTACCTGGTAGACGAGGTGCTGAACGCCCAGCCCGCCTCCACCAGGGAATTTCTCCTGCGGACGAGCATCCTTAACCGGGTATGCGCAGACATTGCCCGCGAGCTGAGCGATGACGAACCCGCAGCGGACATGCTCCCGGTCCTGGCGCAGGCGAACGCGTTCGTCCGGCCGATCGGACACGGATGGTATCGGTACCATTCGCTGTTCGCGGCGGTGTTGCGCCTGAAGCTCCGGCGTGAGTGCCCAGGCCAGGTGCCCGAGCTCAATCGGCGGGCCGCTCGGTGGTATCAGCTGAACGGCTCGCTCAGCGAAGCCGTGCGACACGCCGGGGAGTCGGGTGACTGGCCGTTCGCGGCTCGGATAGCCCTGGATGAGCTCGCGATCGGCCAGCTCATCGAACCGCGAGGAAACCGGTCGCTCGCCGAGAGGTTCCAGCGCATGCCTGCGGAGTCGCCCTGGACGCAAGTGCATCCCTTGCTTGTGGAAGCCGCGCTTGAGCTGTCCAGCGCTGACGGCGTCCAGGACGGTGCGACGCTCGCCACGGCGGAAGGCGTTCTTGAGCGCCTTCCCGGTACCGACGAAATCCCGGCCCGGCTGGCCGCTGCGCAGGTCAGGCTGGCCGTATCCCGCCGCATCGGCGACCTGGACGCGGCGGTGGCCACGGCCGCCAGGGCCGAGACCTTGCTCGGGGAGATCACCGGAAACCATCTCGCCCGGCACCCTGAGATTCACGCCCAGGTGCTAGCCGGCCGCGGAGCGGTCGAACTCTGGTCGGGCGACTTCGATCAGGCGGCCACCACCCTTCGTTCGGCCATCGCCCCCGCGTCCGCTCCCGGGGAGACGTATGAGCGCAGTGACTGCCTCGGGTATCTCGCTCTGGTGGAGGCCATGTGCGGACGGCTGAGCCACGGGATCGAGCTAGCCGACCAAGCAGCGGGAGCGGCCGAGAACCACGCCAGCGGGCTTGCCGAGTTCGCCAGTCCGGCCGCGACCATCGCCTTGGCCCGCATACACCTGGAACGCAACGAACTGCGGCAGGCCCATGGTCAGCTCAGACTGGCAGACGGCGCCCTGCGCATCGCGCCGGACAAGTTGCTATGCGCCATTGCCTACCTAATCGCGGCGCGCTGCCAGCTAGCCGAAGGCAATACCAAGGCCGCTGCGGACATGCTCAGTCGCGCACGACAGGGCTGGTCGCCCCCGCGCTGGCTGGAACACAGGCTGATGCTCGTCCAGTCGCGGGTTTGCGCCGCTGCCGGGGACATCAAGTCCGCCGTTGAGGCGGCCGAGCGCGCCGAGCCGCAGTCCGCGCTCGATGCGGCCGTCGCGCTCGCGCAGGCCTGGCTGGACGCTGGCGATACACAAGCTGCGGAGCGCGCCCTGGCCGCTGGCGTGGCCTGCCCGGATGAGCCGCCGGAGCAGGTCCGCCTGGAGGGATGGCTGGTCGATGCCCGGCTCGGTTACGAGGTCGGCGACGGCGCGCGGGGCCGCCGATCACTTGAGCGTGCGCTGCGGCTGGGCAAAGCTGAGCGGCTCCGGCTGGCCTTTGCCATGGAGCGCACCTGGATCCACCCGGTGCTACGACGCGATCCCGAGCTTGCACACGCCTACCAGGACTTGCTAGAGCCCCGGCAGATGACCACCAGCAGGATCCCGGCCCCACGGCCCGATCCGGACCATCCCGCGCCGATAATCGTCGAGCCGCTTAGCGACCGCGAGCGCGAGGTGCTCCGGCTCTTGGCGGCAATGCTCAGCACCGCCGAGATCGGCACCGAGATGTATATCTCAGTGAATACTGTTAAGACCCACCTCAGAAGCATCTACCGCAAGCTGTCGGCGGCTCGCCGCGGCGAGGCGGTCCGGCGCGCAAGGGAGCTCAAGCTGATCTGAACTAACGGAACGCCGGTCTCGCGGCCTTTCTCCACCGCGGCGTGCCGGGTGGAGACACCGAGCTTTCGGTAGATCGCCTGGGTGTGGGTCTTGATCGTGTTCTGCGACAGGTGCAGCTCCTGCCCGATCTCGCGGAGCGAGAGCGTCCCCCCGAGCAGATGCAGCACCGCCACCTCGCGTTCGGTTAGCGTATCCGAAGGTGAAATCACCCGCGACTGCCTCGTCGCGATCCGTTGTTCAAGCCCCTCCAGCCGCGCCAGCTGAGCCTCCGCGCCGTCAGGCAGCGAGGTCAGTATGTTCCTGGCCTCGTCGAGAAGCACGGCCGCTTCAGCGCGGTCTCCGGTGTCGAGCAGGAGCGATGCGAGCCTGAGCAGGGTCTCCAGGGTGGGCCATGGGCTGAGCCCGGGCCACACGCTTCGTGACCGGAGCGAACGCTCGAACTCGGTGCGAGCCTCCTCAAACCGCCCCTCCAGCACGTCAACCGCGCCAGCGGCCGTGTGGGCGAGAGAATACTGCGGAGCTGCTGCTGAGATCGCCGTCGTCCGAGAGTCGCCGGGCAGCGCTCGCAAGCTCCCGTGCTTGCGCGATCCTGCCTTCCTCGGTCGCCACGAGCGACGCGACGGAAAGGGCCATTATGCGCGCCAGCGGGACGGACGCCTCGCTCATTATTGCCTTCCTGAGCGGCTCCGCCGCTCCGGGCTCCCCGGAAAGGAACAGGCTGAAGCCGAGCGCGGTCTGCGCCAGCGCGTACCAGCGCGACATACGGTCGCTGTTCTAGCTCGACGGCCCTAGCCGCTGACTCTCGCATCGCCTGGATGCCGTCGAATCCAAAGGCGCCGCCGAGCAGTGCGGCGGAGAAGTCCAGCGACCGCATGCCGTCAGGAAGAGGACCGTCATGCTCTCCTGCCAGGATGATCGGAAGCCAGCGCCGCACGGACCCCTGCTCGCCGGACAAGGCGGCCACCCACGCTGCGCTGTGCGCTGCCAATGCATGGGCAGCAATCTGGCTGTCACCGAGCGAGCGCATCCAACCGCGAACCGTCGCCACCCGGCCCGAATCAACGAAGCCGAACCAACGGCTCGCAATGAGGTCGACGGCCCAGGCGACGTCACCGGCGGCGAGCGCGTAACTGATCGCCTCGCCCGTTGATCCGTGCTCCTGATGCCAGGCGCTCGCGCGCTCGTACAAGGTCGGCCCGATGCCCGGCTCGGTCCTGGCCAGCTGGCCGCGAAGCACCTGCGCGAACAGATGGTGATAGCGGTACCACTGGCGGTTGTCGTCAAGAGGTACGAGGAAGAGGTTCTCGCGCTCGAGGACGTCAATGACCTCAGCCGCGTCACCGTACCCGGTCACGGTGTCGCAAAGGGGCGCGCAGAATCGGTCCAGGACGGCCGTCCGCGCGAGGAACTGCCGGATGTCCTTCGGCTGTCGGCTGAGCACCTCTTCGGCGAGAAAGTCGACGATGAACCGGTTGTCGCCGGTGAACTGGTGGATGAAGGCACTTGGCGAGGGATGACCGCGGAGGGAGAGCGCTGCGAGATACAGTCCGGCCGGCCATCCTTCAGTGCGCTCAAGAAGAATAGCTAGGTCGGGTTCGGCAAGCTCCAGGCCAGAGACATTGTGTACGAGCTCCGCCGCCTCTGAGGGCTCCAGCCGCAGTTCGGGCGTGCGGATCTCGACCATCTCACCCATCGCGCGCAGCCGCGCTAGAGGGAGCGGCGGATCGGTTCGCGTGACGAGCACGAACTGGGCGGATGGCGGAAGATGAAGTAGCAGGAAAGCGATCTGTTCGTGGCAGGTGGGTTCCTTGATCAATTGATAGTCATCAAGAACGAGAACAACTGGTGCCCCAAATGCAGCCAGCTCGTGCACTAGGAGCGGTATCACCGTGCCCGTGATGTCAGGGACCGGGACCCGAAGCGCCCGGAAGACCTCATCGACGCCGAGGCCAGGGCAGGCTCGCTGCAGCGCGTGCGCGATATACCACCACAGCCTGCCGGGGTCATCGTCGCCGCGATCGAGGGAGACCCAAGCGAACCGTCGCTCTTCCGACGTGCTGGCCCGCCACTGCGCTGCGAGAGTGGTCTTGCCGAAGCCCGCGGGAGCCTCGATGAGGACGAGCTTGGCGGCGGCGGCAGCCAGAACGCTGACGAGTGCCCGCCGCTCCACCCACTCCTTACGCAAGCTGGGAGCATGGAGCTTAGTCTCCATCGGCATGTGAGGGAGTGCGCTGGATCCCGGAAGGGGCACCGCCCGCAGACCCCGCTTTCCCGTCGAGCCTGCTTCGCTCATAGGTACAACCTTTCCCCAATGTACTTGGCCCTACAAGTGGCTAAAGTCCGCAACTTTTAATGAGACGTGATCGGCCACAAGGACAGAAATCTGATCTCCTGACCGGCAAGCCTGACCCGTTTGAGGCAGCGGCCCCTCGCAGGAATTTCCAGGGGCTGGCTGGGCTGGGGTCGTGGGCTGGGGATCACCCGTGGCGGGTGGGGTGGGGCGGGGGCGGGGTTGGTGGACTGGGTGGGGTTACTGGCATGCGAGGGAAGAGAGGGTGTTATGGCTGACCTGATCGCGATCGGGTATCCGGACGAGGCGACGGCTGAGGCTGCTGCTGATGAGGCGCGGCAGCTGGCGAAGGACCTGATCATCGAGCCTGATGCGATCGCGGTGATCGTGCGGGATGCTAAGGGTGATTATCACGTGCATACTCATCATCACCTGGTGGGGCGGGGGGCGACCTGGGGGATGTGGTGGGGGTTGCTGTTCGGGGTGCTGTTCTTCATCCCGGTGTTCGGGATGGCGGTGGGTGCGGGGCTGGGGGCGTTGATGGGCAAGGTGACCAAGTCCGGGGTTGATGCGCAGTTCCAGGAGCAGGTCCGGGGGATGCTCAAGCCGGGGACGTCGGCGTTGTTCTTGATGGTGGAGAAGGTGACTCCGGACAAGGCGGTGGAGGCGATGAGCAAGTTCGGCGGGACGGTGCTGAAGACCTCGCTGTCCAAGGAGGGCGAGCAGGAGCTGCAGGACGCCCTGCACGGCGCCAGCGCCACGTAACTCGGCCGGGCCCGCATTCGTCGCCGCCGCGATCGCCGGCGGCGTGATCGCGGCCGAGACCTCTAGCCCGCCGGGGGCGGGAACCCTGGCGCTGGGCCGCATCGTCACCGCGACCTTGGTGAATGTCTACGCAATGCGGATGGCGGCGGTATTCACGCTGACCACCGTGACCATCGCGCGCCGCACTGAGATCGTTTCCAGATGGCTCACGGTGGCCGGGCTCGTGAGCGCACTCGTGCTGCTAATCGGTGTCGGCTTCTCACCCTGGGTGGAGCTGCTATTCCCAGCGTGGATCCTGGCCTTGAGTATCGATATCCTCGCTGCTGGCTTGAGGCCCCGAGCGCGCGCCGCGGTGCCGGCGCACCCGGAGTGATCGCCAGGTGCTCCGGCAGGATGACACAGGTCCAGCCCTGGTAAGACTCGATCAGGAGACCGTCGAGGACTGCTGCCATCAACGGCCCGCACTCACCGCGCAGGTTCACCAGGGAAGCCATCGACATTCCTGTTTCCACCGCCCCGCCGCCGCGATCTGACGGATTCATCCGAACCGGATGAGGGCGTCCGTGACAATTGCCAGGGAGTCTGGATGCACGCAGCCTGATCGAGTTGAGCTACGCAGCCGGGCCGGAGATCTAGCCGCCATTCTGCGGATTCCGCGAGGTGACCATGTCTGATATCGGTGGTGAATCGAGATCGGCCGTGAGCTCTGCCGCAAGCGAGCAGTCCGGCTTCGGCTCGCAGCTGGACACTTTCCGCGAGGTGCGCCGGAACCTCGAAGCGTCAGTCCTTCCACTCGCCACCTCGGTTGACGGGCGTAGGTTCTTTTTTCAGGCCTCGCTGTACGGCCTGGAATTGCAGGTGGGCAGCTACGTCGTGCTGGAGGGTGGCGGTACCCGGTATCTCGGGCAGGTTCTTACCCTGGGACTCGACCGGCAGCCGGTCACGGAACTGACGCTGCCGGCCCAGTCGGCGGGCGTCCCGGAGGCCCGCACGGAGGTCCAGATCCGGTACGCCAGCGGCGAAGGCACCGTCCTGGAAGGTCACGGGGCGCCGTTCCACGATGTGCTGGTTCGGGGCGCCTCTGGGGCGGAAGTGCGAGCGTGGCTGCAGCGCAGCGAGCGGGGCTACGCGAAGCTGCAGCTGGGCGAGTTGGCGCTGGTCGCCGGCGCACCCGCCATGGCGGACGCCAGCGGCTTCGACCGGCACACATTCCTGTGCGGTCAGTCGGGGTCAGGCAAGACCTACTCGCTCGGAGTAATCCTTGAACGGCTGCTGATCGAGACGGACCTGCGCATGGTGGTGCTCGATCCGAACTCAGACTTTGTGCGCCTCGGACAGGTGCGCATGGGCGCTGACCCTACGTTGACCGAGCGCTACCGGGAGGCGGCACGCGGAGTCGCTGTCTACTCCGCGGACGCCCCGGCAGAGCGAAGGCTGCGGCTGCACGCGGCCGAAATCGATCCGGCGATGCAGGCTGCTTTGCTGCGCCTGGACCCGGTCGACGACCGCGAGGAATACGCCGAGCTGGCCGCATTGCTCGCCAGCGAAAACCCGCCCACGATCGGGGCGCTGACTGAGAGCGACCATCCTGCGGCGCGCCGTCTCGGCCTACGCGTCCGCAGCCTGGGCGTCGACCGCTTTTCGGTATGGGCGCCCGACGAATCGGGATCGGTCCTGGACGCCGTGCACGATCAGGGCATCCGCTGCGTGGTCGTCGACCTGGGCTCGCTCCCAACACGCGAAGAGCAAGCACTCATCGCCGGAGCGGTGCTGGGTGACCTGTGGCGACGGCGCCAAGAGCACAGCCCGGTACTGATCGTGATCGACGAGGCGCATAACGTCTGCCCCGCCGAGCCTTCAGATCAGGTCGTCGCGATGGCGGCTGAACACGCCACGCGGATCGCCGCCGAGGGCCGCAAGTTCGGACTCTACCTGCTTGTTTCTACCCAGCGCCCGCAGAAGATCCCCGATAACGTCCTTTCGCAGGCCGACAACCTCGTTCTCATGCGACTGAACTCGCTCGCGGACGCAGCTTTTGCACAGGCCGCATTCTCGTTCGTCCCACCGAGCTTGATCGAGCGGTCGGTCACCTTTCGTCAGGGAGAGGGCCTGATCGCGGGAAAGATCTCGCCCCAGCCCGCGCTGCTCCGCTTCGGCGCACGGATCAGCCAGGAGGGCGGTGCCGATGTGCCCGCGACGTGGGCTGCCGTCCGCTGAAAAGTCCGCGCGACCGCTGCCGGGTGGCGGTGTGGATGAGCGAACATGACCGGTGATCCTTACCAGGAGCTACCGCCGGCCAAGCGGCGGCGGCTTATTTACGGGGCGGCCGGGCGCGCCCTGCTGACCGCGATCGTGCTGGTGGTTGTGTATTACGTGGTGCCCGACCGGTCGTGGAATGGCCACACGGCGGTACGTATTCTGGCCGGCCTGCTGGTTTTCGCCGGCATCACCGCGTGGCAGGTCAAGACCATCAGCGGCTCTCGTTATCCGGGCCTGAAAGCGGCCCAGGCGCTAGGTCTGACTCTTCCTCTCTACCTGCTGGTGTTCGCCTCGACCTACTACGTGATGGAAGGAGTGTCCGCGGCAAACTTCAATCTGCCCCTAACCAAGACAGACGCCCTGTACTTCACCGTGACCGTCTTCTCCACCGTGGGCTTCGGTGATATCGTCCCCAAATCCGAGGCCGCCCGGATCGTGCTCATCGTCCAAATGCTCGGCGACCTCGCCGTACTAGGCCTTGGCGTGCGGGTACTACTGGGAGCCGTACGCCGCGGTCGGCAGCGAAGAACAGGCACAGGCGACGCCGACTCAGCTACCTGACCCGACGCGGATGACAGCGAAGAAGTCGCGATGATGAGTCCAAGCTACGCAGTCTTCACCCGGTCCAGGTGAGGTTTCGCGGCGGTCTCGGTAGGACTCTGGTGAGTATGCCACCCGATCCTCTTGCCCTCCTGCGGTCACGGAGCTATCTAGCGCTGCTCGTGCTAGCCGCGATCATCGGCGTGCCCGTCTCGGCGGTGGCCTACTTCTTTCTCGCCCTGGTGAGCAAGCTGCAGGGATGGATCTTCACCGACCTGCCCAAGGGCCTGGGCTTCGACGGTGAACCGCTGTGGTGGCCGATCCCGCCGCTGGTGCTGGCCGGGGTGCTGGTCGCTCTCACCATCCGGTATCTGCCCGGCAAAGGGGGCCACTCGCCTGCCGACGGGTTCAAGGTGGGCGCGGGCCCGCCCTCGCCGATCGAACTCCCAGGGATCCTGCTGGCGGCATTGGCCACCTTGTGCCTGGGCGTAGTGCTCGGACCCGAGGCACCCTTGATCGCCATCGGCGGCGGGCTCGGCGTCATTGCTGTCCGCCTGGTGAAGCGGGACGCTCCGCCTAGAACCAGCACCGTTATGGCCGCGGCCGGGAGTTTCGCCGCGGTCAGCACGCTGTTCGGCTCGCCGCTGCTCGGGGCATTCCTGCTGATGGAGGCCTCTGGGCTGAGCGGTGCCATGCTGGAGCTCGTGCTGGTGCCTGGCCTGCTGGCGGCCGGCGTCGGTTCGCTGATCTTCATCGGGCTCGACGCCTGGACCGGGCTCGGCACATTCTCGCTGGCGATTCCCGGCCTTCCTCACGTCGGGTCGCCAACCGGCGCTGAATTCGGGTGGGCGCTGGCGATCGGAGTAATGGCCGTCCCGCTCGGCTCTGGGATCCGATGGCTCGGCCTGTTCCTGCGGCCCTACGTCGAGCGGCGGCTGCTGCTGGCCACACCGGTGGTCGGTCTGGCCGTCGCGGGCCTGGCGATCGCGTTCGCCGCCGGAACCGGAAAGGGCTCCTCCGAGGTGCTGTTCTCCGGGCAATCCGCGCTGCCCGCGTTCATCAGCCACAGTGCCAGCTATACCGTAGCCGCGCTGCTACTGCTCATCGCCTGCAAGGGACTCGCCTATGGCGTTTCGCTGAGCAGCTTCCGCGGCGGTCCTACCTTCCCGGCCATGTTCCTCGGGGCGGTGGGCGGCGTGGCGCTGTCGCACCTGCCCGGGCTGCCGCTTGTTTACGGTGTCGCCATGGGCATCGGCGCGATGACCGTGGTGATGCTCAGGCTCCCGCTGACCTCCGTCCTGCTGGCCGCCGTGCTGATGTCGTCAGATGGCGTGGAAGTGACGCCGGTGGTCATCGTGGCGGTTGTGGTGGCATACGTGCTCTCCGCGCGGCTCGCGCCAACCCCGGCGCCAACCCCGGCGTCTGCCCAGGGAACGCCGTCGGCCAGCGAGGCCGCCACGGCCCCGTCGGCCGCCCAGTAACAGGTCCGTGTCCACGCTCACCCGTTAGGGGGGATGGCAGTGCGCAGAACGGTTCTTATGATCGCGTCATCTGCCAGAGTCGGGAGGTTCTGTCGTGTCCAATCACAGTTCAGCATCAGTGAGCATGTTCCCGCCGATTGCCGATTACGGGTTCCTGTCAAACTGCGAGCAGAGCTGCCTGGTGGCGCCGGACGGCTCGGTGGAATGGCTGTGCCTGCCGCGCCCGGATTCCCCGAGCGTGTTCGCAGCGCTGCTTGACCGGGCGGCCGGCTTGTTCCGGTTCGGTCCCGGCGAGACCCGCGTACCGCAGCACCGCCGGTATGTGCCGGGGACGATGGTGCTGGAAACGACCTGGCAGACCCCGACAGGATGGATGACCGTTCATGACCTGCTGGCCGTCGGTCCGCTGCAGAACCAGCAACGACGGGCTGATTATCACCGGGCTCCGACCGATTTCGGCGCGGTCGGCGTACTCCTCCGGATTGCGACGTGCATCAGCGGCCGGGCCGAGATCATGGTGAACTGCGGCCCGCAGTTTGATTACGGGACCGCCGGCGGCACCTGGAGCTACAGTGGCGACGGGTACGACGCGATGACGATCGCCCCTAAGGAGGGGGATGTGCAGCTCGCGCTGGCGGGCAGCATCCCGCTCGGCGTGCTGGGCGCCCGCGCTTACGGCCGTACGACGCTGACCCAGGGCCAGTCGGCCTTCGTCGCCCTGTCCTGGGCAGACGCCAAGGTCCCAGCTAACCAGGACGAGGCGTTCGCCATGCTGAACACCACGGTCGATTTCTGGCGCGACTGGCTGAGCTCAGCCAAGATCCCCGACCATCCGTGGAAGCCCTACCTCGATCGGAGCGCTCTCACGCTGAAGGGGCTCAGCTACGCCCCCACCGGGGCGATCATGGCCGCGTCGACGACCTCACTGCCGGAAACGCCGGGCGGGGCCCGCAACTGGGACTACCGCTTCACCTGGATCAGGGACTCGGCATTCATGCTCCGCTCGCTGTACCGGATGGGCTTCGACTGGGAGGCGATCGAGTACTGGGGCTTCGTCCTCGACGCGGTCACCGGCGGTGATATCAACCGCCGGCCGAGCTGCAGATCATGTACGGCATCGGCGGGGAACGCGACCTGACCGAGCGGACCCTGGACCACCTGTCCGGGTGGCGGGGGGCGCGGCCGGTCCGGGTCGGTAACGGTGCCTGGAATCAGCAGCAGCACGACGTGTGGGGAATGATCATCGACGCTCTCGATGTCCAGTTCCACCAGGGAGCCTCCACGATCGTCGTGCCGGTCTGGGAAGCGCTGGCCGGGTTCGTGGACGACGCCCTTCAGCACTGGCACGAGCCCGACCAGGGCATCTGGGAGGTCCGCGGCGACCCCAAGCACTTCACCGCGTCCAAGGTGATGTGCTGGGTGGCCGCCGCGCGCGGTGCAGATCTGGCCGCCGAGCGGGGCGATGAGGAACGCGCCCAGCGCTGGCGGGCAGGTGCCGATGAGATCAAGGCCGAGGTACTGGACAAGGGCGTTTCCGACCGGGGTGTCTTCCGGCAGCACTATGAGACCGACGATCTGGACGCCTCGCTGCTGCTGCTGCCCATCATGGGATTCCTGCCCCCCGACGACAAGCGCGTCCAGTCGACCGTGCTGGCCATAGCCGACGAGCTGACGCAGGACGGTCTGGTCCTGCGCTACAAGGTGGAGGGAACGGACACCGGGTTCTCCGGCGAGGAGGGAACCTTCACCATCTGCTCGTTCTGGCTGGTGACCACGCTGGCCATGATCGGCGAAACCGACCGCGCGCGCGCCCTGTGCCAGAAGCTGCTGTCGTTCGCCGGCCCGCTGCAGCTGTACGCCGAGGAAATCGACGCCACGACGGGCGAGCATCTCGGGAACTTCCCGCAGGCGTTCACCCACCTGGCCCTAATCGAAGCTGTCTCGCTGCTCATCGAGTCTGAGCAAGAGAAGGGCGCCGCCTCAGCCGGGTAAGGGGAAATCCAGACTCACGCTTCCTAGGTGACGGTCCAGAATGGGCCCTGCTGGAAGCAGTCCCGGGTCCTCATCGAGCCTGGCTCGCCCGGCCCGGTGGTGATTCCGCTGGGCGCCGTGGAGCAACCGCGGCGGGATCGGTCTGCGGGATCACCCTCAAAGGATGATGCCGGCCGCCTCTGCCTGGCGCAGATTCGGTCGCAGGGACAGCGCAGCGATGATCAGAAAGGCGTCCTTGCGAATCCGGGTTGACGACCTGCCTGGCATGAGTACAAGGGCGGAGCTATCCGCGGCGAGCACTCGCCGGCGGTGTCACGCGCTGCGATAACCGGAGGGAATTGCCATGACTGTAGCGGCTGACCGTGCGGCGGCCAGGAAATCAAGTACGCCGAGTACGGGGGCTTCTGCTCGCAGGCCGGCGCGGGCGCCGGCGGTGGAGCATCTGGGCCGCGCGGAACGGGTGGCCCTAGGCAAGGAGGCCAGGGCGGTGGCCCCGCTGGAATCGCATGGCGAGTTCAGCCCGGGCCGGGGGCGGGATCCGGTCGGGCTGCTGCTGGGCCAGGCGGAGTCCCGGGTGCCGGAACTGGTGCCGCTCCGGCACGGGCGGATGCTGGTGTCCCCGTTCACGTTCTACCGCGGCGCGGCGCTGCCGATGGCGGCCGACCTGGCCGGCACGCTGGCCTCGGGGCTGCGGGTGCAGCTGTGCGGGGACGCGCACCTGTCGAATTTCGGGGCGTTCGCCTCGCCGGAACGGCGGCTGGTCTTCGACGTCAACGACTTCGACGAGACCCTGCCCGGCCCGTTCGAATGGGATGTCAAGCGGCTGGCCGCGAGCCTGGCCGTCGCCGGGCGGGCCAACGGGTTCCCCGCCAAGGACCGGCGCAAGATCGCCCTGGCGGCGGCCGAAGGCTACCGCACCGCGATGCGGGAGTTCGCCGGGCAGCCCTTCCTGGACGTCTGGTACGCGCACCTGGACATCGAGCCGGCCATCGCCGAATTCAGGTCCCAGGTCAAGGCTAAGAGGTTCAAGCTCGCCGAGACGTTGCTGGCCAAGGCCCACACCGCCGACAGCACGAAGGCGCTCGGCAAGCTGACCACCGTAGTCGACGGGCAGCGGCGGATCATCAGCGACCCGCCGACGATCGTCCCGGTCGAGGAGGTCTTCGCCGGTGTGCAGGCCGACGCGATTTACGAGCAGATCCGCGCTGTGCTGGGCAAGTACCGGCGCACCCTGCAGTCCGACCGGCGGCACCTGCTCGAGCAGTTCACCCTGGTCCAGGTGGCCCGTAAGGTCGTCGGGGTCGGCAGCGTCGGCACCCGCGCGTGGGTCCTGCTGATGGACGCCGGCGACGGGGTCGAACCGCTCTTCCTGCAGGCCAAGGAAGCCCAGGTCTCCGTCCTGGCGGACTACGCCGGGCGCAGCCGCTACACCAACCAGGGCGAGCGTGTGGTCGCCGGGCAGCACCTGCAGCAGGCCCAGAGCGACATCTTCCTCGGCTGGACCCGCATCACCAACCCCGAAGACGGAGTCGACCGCGACTTCTACGTCCGCCAGCTGAAGGACTGGAAGTTCTCCGTGCCGATCGAGGTGATGCTCCCGGCCGGCATGGCAATCTACGCCGGGCTGTGCGGGTGGACTCTGGCCCGAGCGCACGCCCGTTCCGGCGACCGCATCGCCCTGGCCGCCTACCTCGGCGGCTCCGCCAAGTTCGACCAGGCCATCGCCGACTTCGCCGAAACCTACGCCGACCAGAACGAACTCGACTACGCCGCGCTCCAGGCCGCCGTCAAGGACGGCAAAGCCGAAGCCATCACCGAAATCTAACGAGGCAGGACCTCGAAATCTGAAGGGAAATCCAATGCCTGATGCGCCAACCGCCACCGTCGAGGACATGTTCGTCCAAACTGCCAGCGGAATCCGGAGTGACAACGGGACCATGACCCTGCTCGGTCTTACCCCGCATACCATTTACTTCTCCGACCGCCCAGAGCGCATCGTCGGACACATCACCACTCACCGGTTCCTTCAGTGGTGGTCCGAAGGTGACGACAGCTTCGCCGTCGACCCACCCAACGCCGTGCTGGCCTGGGGCGAGCCCGGAGAAGATGCCCCGGAAGAGGCCGTAGTGGTCATTTCCGATCCGGCCGTCACCGAGGACGGTTTGCAGTACCACATCGAGACCCTCCAAGGCGCCCTCCCGGCGACCGCTGGGCCGTGTGTGCTGTTTATAGATCCGCTCGGACGGCCGCTCTCGCCAGTGTCGGTCGCCGGCGTGCGCCGTCGGGACATGAGACGCGACCGTCGGCGTTAGCTACGGGCTCCAGCCAGAACTGGCGGCTGATGTTCGGCCTGGCCGCGATCCTTCCCGGGCGCCACGATGACCTGGACCAACTCCCTAGCCGCACTCGCGGCTAGGGAGTTCCTGACTCATCCGGAGGGCGACATAGAGCAGACAGACTGGATACACCAGGGCTTCGACGCCGCTCAGGCCCGATTCTTCATGGTGACGGCGATCACGCATCACGATTCAGTTCGCCGATCTGGGGGAGAGCACGAGGTCCGGAAGCTCCATGGCGAGCTCGCGGAAATCGAGGCTTCCGCTTTTGGCTAGGTTTGGCTCATGCCAGACGGGAGGCCTGCTTGGTTGCCGGGATCGGAGGCGGGGGATGCCTCGTCGGGTGGGGCAGGCTTGATCCGCTGGAGGTAGACCTCGTAGGCGGCGAGCAGCACGGCGATGATGAGGAAGCTGATCCACGACACGCTGACGATCAGGAGCAGGATCCCGGCGACGACGGCGCCTGCCAGCTGGAGGCTGGACCGAGGCTGTCATCATCATTCCATTCGTCGGCCTGAGCTGAGCTGCCGCGACGCGGAAATCTCGCGGGCCTTTTCCTTAACCTAGGCAGACCGTCGCCCCGGCGGCATCCTCTCCTGCGGGTGATATGACAGGTAACGGCGCCGAAGTCGGCGGCGGCCGGCGTGTAGTTGACGTTCTGCACCGACGACAGCACTGCCCGATCGATCAGCGGTGCGACCGGCCTGGATCACTGGGTGCAAGCTTCCGCCACGTCCCCTGCTGGGGGTCGTACTCGTTCCGTTCGAAGAGGTACATGTCGCTTTAGCGGAGACAGACGGCTACTTAAAGATATTGACCGCCCGCGCGATTACCAGTCCCAGGATCATGAGGGAGCAGACCGCCTGCACAGTCATGACCAGTTTGCCCCAGCGGGCAAGCGGCATCACATCGGTAGGGCTGAACGCGGTGGCGTCGGTAAAGCCGACGTAGAGGTAGTCGAAGAATCCAGGGCGCCAACCAGGCGGAGCTACCCCCGGGTTGAGCTGCTCAGGGAAGGCGAGGTCTGGGAATTCCGGCGGAGCCAGGAAACGCGATTCGGGACCACCTCCGTCAAGTATCCAGTAGAGGAAGGAAAAAGCAATGATCGTGTAAAACCAGACCAGGAAGCCGGTCTTGAGAAGATCAGTCGCCGAGTTTGTCTCCGGGCCTCCCTCAACAAGATCGACGATCAGCGGCCGGTGACCCCGGCCGCATCGGCGGCCAGCACCGCTACAAGCCCTAGGGACAGCGCCCGGCCGACGGCCGACCGGCGGTCGATGCGATCCCCGTCAATGGCGATGATGGCCACCAGCAGCAGTGCCTCCACCACCGGGACCGCCCATGACGGACCCAGGCTGAACCTGGCCGGGAGCAGCAGCGGCACGGCCATCGCCACGATCAGCGTGCAGGCCATCGGCCAGCGTTTCTCGGCCAGTACCACCCCCGTGGTCCCGATCCCAGGTGCGGGCCTGCGTGGAGCGCTTTCTCGCCTGCGAGCTCACCAATCGCGGACACTGGCCTCCGCCTTCGCCGTGTCGGGCGGGCGCTCAGCAGCGTCGGCGTCGGCGATAAGGACCCGGGCAGCGTCCAACGTCGCCGCTACCTTCCTTTGGTCACTGCTGGCTGGCATGGTTGGTCACGATAATCCAGGCCCGGTCGTCACATGTCCCGGCTTGTGCCTGCACCTCCGCAGCTAGCGCAAGCTTCTGATAGTCCTGAAGCCACTCGCCGGTTACCGGCCCCGCCAGCGGTACCTTCACCGTCACGTGCTCGCCGGCGAAGCGGATCTCGAGGTCGGCCTAAGGATCGATGTCGGTCATCCTGACCCGGCCTCCCCTTCTTTAGGGCCGGTGCCTTCTGCTCCGAAAGTACGGCGCGCCAGATTCGTGCCAGAACAGGCGATGCGCACCGGGTGCTGGCAATGTGACGTCAGATCTGCAACGTCCCCCTCAGCCGAGCCGTTGGAGCAGGTGGTCGCCGACCCGGACGGCGTTGGCCATCGCGGTCAGGGCCGGGTTGACCGCGCTGATGCTCGGGAAGAAGCTGGTGTCGACGACGTAGAGGTTGTCGAGTTCGTGGGCCCGGCAATCGGAATTGAGCACCGATGTGGCCGGGTCCGAGCCGAACCGTACGGTTCCGGCCTGGTGCGCGCAGCCGGCGACCGGGATGTCGGTCTTCAGGTACGCGAACCGGTGAGCCAGGTGGCCGGGCTGCATGCGGAGCGAGGCGAGCATCGAGTGGAGCTGCTGGAATAGTTGCTTGGCGGCGGTGGGGTTGCTCGGCGTGTACGCCAGGTGGACGCCGCCGTCCGGGCCGAGGGTGACCCGGTTATCGGGCTGCGGCAGGTCCTCGGTGGACAGCCAGAAGTCCACGGCGTGCTCGGCGACGTCGCGCAGCGCCCAGTTCGGCGCGAACTTGGTCTCCAGGGGCTTCTCCCCGCGGAACATCGCCGCCTGGGATTTGCCGATCATCTGGATGTTGCCCATCGGGTAGTCGAAGTCCGGGCCTTGGAAGTAGAAGTCATTGAAGGCCAGGGTCTTCTGGAACACGGTCGGGTTCGGTTCCTTGGACAGGGCGAGCACGGCCTGGCTGTCGTGGTACATGAAGTTGCGGCCGACCTGATCGGAGCCGTTGGCCAGCCCCTTCGGGTGCTTGTCGCTGGCCGAGGCCAGCAGCAGCTTGGCGGAGTTGGCCGCGCCGCAGGCCACGACCACGATGTCGCCCGCATACCGCTCGGTTTCGCCGTCGTGCTCGGCCACCACCTGGGTGACCGCGGTGCCGGCCGGGTTGGTCTCCAGCTTCACCACCCGCGCGTTCCGCAGCAGGGTGACGTTGGCGTGCTCCAGGGCGGGGCGGACGCCGACCACCTCGGCGTCGGACTTGGCGTGCAGCGGGCACGGGAAGCCGTCGCAGGACCGCGCACTTCACGCAGATGCTGTACGGCAGGTCCGCCTCGTTGACCAAGATGCCGCACGGCGCGTGGAACGGGTGAAAGCCCTCCGCGGCCAGGTCGTCGGACAGCTGCTGGATCCGGGGCTCGTGGGAGACCGCCGGGTACGGATAAGGCGCGCTGGACGGCGGCTCCGTCGGGTCTTCGCCCCGCGCGCCGTGCACCTGGTACATCGTCTCGGCGGCGGTGTAGTACGGCTCCATGTCCTGGTAGGAAATGGGCCAGGCCGGCGACAGGCCGTCATGATGACGCAGTTCGCCGAAGTCCTCGGCGCGCATCCGGTACAACGCGGCTCCGTAGAGCTTGGTGGCGCCGCCGACGAAGTAATGCACCTGCGGCTGGAAGAACGACTTGGCCTTCGGGTCATACCAGCTATCCGGCGAGACGTAACGGCCGTCGACGAACACGTCCACCGTAGACCAGTTCTCCGGCTCCCGAGCCAGCCAGTCGCCGCGCTCCAGCAGCAGGATCCGCTTGCCCGAGGGAGCCAGGTGACGGGCCAGCGTACCGCCGCCCGCCCCGGTCCCGATGATGATCACGTCGTACTGTCCGTCCATGTCGTGCTCCTTTCAAGGCCGGGCAGCCAGCCTGCCGGTTTAGAAAATGGCGATCGGGTTGATCGGCGAGCCGGTTGCGGCGCGGAGCCGGAGAGGCGCGACGACGCACAGGAATGACCAGCGGTTCAGCTCCTCGCACACCGCGACAAGGTCGTCGAATTGCAGCCAGTCCATCAGGTGCAGGCCCATTGCGTTGACGGCGAGCACGTGCACCGGAAAGTCGACATCTTCGGCCGCACTCGGCGCCGTGTCGTTGTTGCCATCGCTGCCAAGGGCCGCGATCCGCCGTTCCGCGAGGAGTTCGAGGGCCGCCGGATGCAACCCGGCGCGCGCATTCGCGGCGTCCCACGGCCCGAGCGCTCGGCGCCGGGTGCGGTGACCGACCCGGACGAAGAGCAGATCGCCCTGCTCGACCCGGATCTCCTGCGCCGCCTCCGCCGCGATCAGGTCATCGGCGGTCACGTGATCACCTGGCTCCAGCCACGGCACCCCCCGCACGCGCGGAATGTCGAGCAGCACGCCGCGGCCGACGATCCCGCTGCCGGCCACCTCGATGGAGAGCTCAGTTGCCCCCGCCGTCGTGACGGCGCCTGGGCTCAGGCCGTTGTAGAGGATCCCGTCGAAGATCACGTGGGACAGGGCGTCGATGTGGCTGTCGGCGTTGCCGTGGATGTTCAGGGTCACCCGGTCCATGGCGAATGACAGCCCGGAAGCGGGACCCGAACTGATCCCGGCGTGAGTCATCTGGTGCACGACGGGATCGGGGTTGTCGGGCGCCACCTCGCTCTCCACCGGCGCCGCCAGCGACACCGCGCGGCCACGCCAGACACCACTGGCCGCCGCCACTACCTCCGAAGATGAGATGTTGTTCAGCGCCCCCCGCCGGTCAGCTGGTCCCTGCATGGACATGCGTTTGACGCGATCGTAAAGGGCCCGGAACTCGTCGGCGCTCAGCTGAAAGTCGCTCATCTTGCCCGGACTTATCCCGTTCGGCCGGAGGGCTCAGTGGCTGCACCGGGGAGCTCCGCACCGGTCGTACTACTCGGGAGCGCCGTGCCAGCGATAGAGGGAGGCAGGACGTCGTACGCATGCGTATCACTCCCACCCGCTCGGTGGTATAAGTCCGTTCCCGGCGCACGTCACGGACAAAGGCGGGCCACCAGCTCACCAGCGCTCCGAGACGGTTGCGGAAGCCGGTCAGGAAGCCGATGTGAATGAACAGCCAGACGACCCAGGCGAGGAAGCCGGAGAGGTGCACGCGTCCCACGGAAACGACCGCGCGGCCGCGAGAAAGGTAAGCAGCCGACCCCAGGTCGTGGTAGCGGAACGGCTTGGTGGGCATGTGCCCGGTGACCTCGTGTTTGATGCGTTGCCCGACGTATATGCCGGTCTGCATGGCTACCTCGCACACACCGGGGAGCTTGTTCAGGCTCATGACGTCCCCGGTCACGAAGATCTCGGGGTGGTCGGGAATGGTGCAGTCGTCGCCGACCATGATGCGGCCGGCCCGGTCCTGCTTGGCGCCGGTGGCCGCCGCGATCGCCGCCGCGACCGGTGGCGCTGCCACCCCGGCGGTCCACAGCACGGTGCCCGCCTCATGGCGGGTCACGGTGCCGTCCTGGGCGCGGACGCTCAGCCCGGTGGCATTTATATCGGTCACGATCGAGTGCATGTGCTGCTCGACGCCGAGCTTGTCCAGGGTGCGCGCCGCCTTGGCCGACAGCTCCGGGCCGAACGGGGCGAGCGGGGCGTCCCCGCCATCGAAAAGCAGCACCCGGGCGTCCTCGGGCTTGATATGACGGTATTCGTCGCGCAGCGTCTTGGTCGCCACCTCGCGGATCTGCCCGGCCAGTTCAACGCCAGTGGGTCCGGCACCGACCAGGGCGAAGGTGAGCCAGCGGCTGCGTTCCGCCGGGTCTGCCGCGCTATCGGCCATCTCGAACGAGCCGAAGACGCGGCGCCGGATGACCAGGGCATCCTCGATGGTCTTCATGCCGGGCGCCCACGTGGCATACTCGTCGTGCCCGAAATACGATTGCTGTACCCCGGTCGCCACGATCAGGTAATCGTAGCCGAACTCCAGCTGGTCCCCGAGCGGCCGCGTCGCGAATACGCGCCGCCCTTCGGCGTCGATGCCTGTCACGTTGCCCAGCACGAAGTCGACGTTCTTGCGCTTACGGAGCAGATCCCGCAGCGGGACGGCGATCTTCCCCTCGGACAAGATCCCGGTCGAGCACTGGTACAGCAAGGGCTGGAACAGGTGGTGCGGGCGGCTGTCGATGAGGGTCACCCGAACCGGGGCGCGCCCCAGCGCCCTGACGGCGAACAGCCCGGCGAAGCCGCCGCCGATGATCACCACGCGGCGCTGGCTATCTTGGTCGTTCATGGCGCGTCCCCGATCCGGTCGTCATTCATTTCTGCGTACAGCTCAGCCTGCCGGGTCGTACCACGTTTCCCGGCCGACCAGTAGCCGCTCCGCCTCCTTGGGACCCCAGCTGCCCTTGGCGTAGGGGTGCACGGGGACGACATCGCCGAGCACCGGGTCGACGATCTCCCACGCGGCTTCCACGGTGTCCTGCCGCGCGAACAGCCAGCGGTCCCCGTCCAGCGCCGCGCCGATGAGCCGGTCGTAGGGGCGGATGTCCGACCCGGACTGCTGCGCGAACGCAAGCTCCTCTGCCTGGGGCTCCCAGCCGGCCCCGGGCTTCTTCCCGTGCAGGGTGAGGCCGACCGCTGTCTCCGGCCAGATCCGGAACCTCAGCATGTCCTCTGGCGTGGCGGGCTCGATCCCGAACACGTCCTGCGGCGGCTGCTTGAACGTGATATTGATCTCGGTCGCGGTGACCGGCATGCACTTGCCCGCCCGGATCAAGATCGGCACGCCGGCCCAGCGCCAGGTATCGGCAGTGAGCCTGACCGCGACATACGTCTCCACGGTCGAATTCGGGTCGACGCCGTCCACCTGGCGGTAGCCCTCGTACTGGCCGCGCACCGTGTTCTCCGGGCTCAGCGGGCTCAGCGCCTTCACCACCTGGGCCTTGGCGTCCCGCCAGCCGGCCAGGCCGTGCCCTGGTCGGCGGTTCGGCCAGCACGGTGGCCAGTACCTGGAGCATGTGGTTTTGCAGCACGTCCCTGATGGCGCCGGTCCGGTCGTAGAACCGGCCGCGGTCCGAGACGTCGAACGCTTCGGACATCGTGATCTGGATGTTCTCCACGTAGGTCCGGTTGAGCAGTGGCTCGATCACCGAGTTGGCGAACCGGACGAACAGCACGTTCTCCACCGGGTCGAAGGCCAGCCAGTCGTCGACCCGGAAGATCGCCTCCTCCGGGAAGTACTGGTGCATGGTGTCGTTGAGCTGCCGCGAGCTGGCCAGGTTGATGCCGAACGGCTTCTCCACCATCACCCGCGCGTCCTTCGTGCGCCCGGCCGAAGCTATTCCCTGCGCGATCCGCCCGAACAGCTGGGCCGGGACCTCCATGTAGTACAGGATCCGCTGGCCCGTGCCGATCTGATCCGACATGGCCTTGTAGGTGGCGTCGTCGCCGAGATCCCCGTCCACGTAGCGCAGCAGC
The DNA here is from genome assembly GCA_963742795.1 of uncultured Actinomycetes bacterium. GTDB lineage: Bacteria > Actinomycetota > Actinomycetes > Streptosporangiales > Streptosporangiaceae > Palsa-504. The sequence continues at coordinate 351,222 of CAVUNL010000005.1, read as the reverse complement.
CCGAGCATCTTTTGCGCCGCCGCGCTGTTCGGGTCCATGTTGTTGAGTTTCAGCGAGGCGGTGGCGTAGTCGCGGAACTGCTCTAGCCCCCACCCGCTCTTGGCGACCCCGATCACCGGGACGTCCAGCACCCCGCGCTGGACCAGCCCCACCAGCGCCGGGAACGTCTCGATCTTGGCCAGGTCCCCGGTGGCACCGAAAATCACCAGCGCGTCAACTTCGTTTGTTGCCATGTCATTCCTCCTGATCAATCGTTACGATCACATCGGGCCCGGGCCCGGTTAGCATCCCCCGCAGCGGGCGATCCGGTTCAGCTCCCTGGCCGGACCGGGGGAGCGGCAGGCCGGGATGTCGGCTCCGGTGCGGCTTCGGGGGGTGGAGCGGGCGGCTGGAATTCCTGTTTGCTGATGCGGCGCCGGAAGACGTAGTAGGTCCAGGTCTGGTAGGCGAGTACCACCGGCAGGAAGATGATGACCACGACGGTCATCACCTTGAGGGAGTACGCTCCGGACGCGGTGTTGTGGACGGTGAGGTTGTAGGCGGGGTTGGTGCTGGAGACCATCACGTTGGGGTACAGGTCGACGAAGAGCGAGATGATGCAGGACCCGATGGTGACGGTGGTCGCGGCGAAGGCGAAGCCCTCGCTGTGGGAGTAGACCAGCCAGACGGCGGCGATGACGGCGAGCACCGCGAGCAGCTCGATCACGTTGAGGAAGAAGGTGGTGCTGGCGGTGACGTGGGTCCAGATGATGAAGGCGATGACGGCGGCGCCGGTGACGGGGGCCACCCGGCGGGCTACCTGCCAGGACCGCTCGCGCATGTCACCGGTGGTCTTCAGGCACATGAACGTCGCGCCGTGCAGCAGGCAGATCAGCACCAGGGTGACGCCGGTGAACAGGGCGTAGGGCTGGAGCAGGTCCCAGAAGGAGCCGGTGAAGTTCTGGGCGGAGTTGATGGGCAGGCCGTGCAGCAGTCCGCCCAGGGCGATGCCGATCAGCAGCGGGGCCAGCACGCTGCCCGCGGTGAGCAGCACGTCCCAGGTGCGGCGCCAGCGGGCCGCGTCCCGCTTGCCGCGGTATTCGAAGGCCACCCCGCGGACGATCAGGGCGGCCAGCAGCAGGACCAGCGCGAGGTTGTAGGCGGAGAACATGGTGGCGTACCAGCCTGGGAACGCGGCGAACATGGCGGCCGCGGCGACGATCAGCCAGACCTCGTTGCCGTCCCATAGCGGCCCGATCGTGTTGATGGCGGCCCGGCGGCAGGCCTCGTCGGTGCCGATCACGGCGTGCAGCATGCCGACGCCGAAGTCGAACCCCTCCAGGATGAAAAAGCCGGTCCACAAGATCGTGATGACGATGTACCAGAACGGGATGAGGCTCATCGTGGCCCCCCTTTTCAGTACTGGACGGCCGGTACCGGCGCGTCCGCGTCGGCTTCGGTGCGCGGGGACGGGAGCTGCTGCCGTGCGTACTTCAGCATCAGCAGCAGGTCGACGGTGGCCAGGATGCCGTAGAGCAGGACGAAGGCGATCAGGCTGATCCACAGCCAGGTGGTGGACAGGGTCGGCGAGATCCCGTTCTTGGTCAGCATGATGCCCTGCACGATCCACGGCTGCCGGCCGCTTTCGGTCAGCAGCCAGCCCGCGGTGTTCATCACGAACGGCAGCACCGCCGCCCACACCGCCACCCACAAGAACACCCGGGAGGTGGCGAGCTTTTTCCGCCGGATCAGCCACAGCCCCCACACCGAAATCAGCAGGACCAGGGCACCCAGGTAGGCCATCACCCGCATCGACCAGTACTGGATGAACACGTTCGGCACGTAATTACCCGAGCCGTAGGACTGGCTGTACTGCTGCTGCAGCGGGTTCAGCCCGACGACCTGGCCGTTCCAGTGGTTGGTGGCCAGCAGCGACAGCAGGTGCGGGATCTCGATGATCTGGGTCGGGGTCTCGTCGTTGTTGCCGCCGCCGATCTGGAACAGCGAGAACGAGCACGGCTGGCAGGTGGTCCACTGCGCCTCAGCCGCGGCGATCTTCATCGGCTGGTACTTGCCCTCGATGACGCCGAGCTCGTCGCCGACCAGCAAGGTGAACAAGATCGCCGGGACCAAGACGATCAGCGCCAGCCGCGCGGACCGGGTGAACACCTCCCGGTCCCCGCCGTGCCGCAGCTGCCACGCCGAGACCGCCAGCATGACGGTGGCCCCGGTGACCAGCGCGACAAACACCACCTTGGTGTAACCCCACACGAACACCGGGTTGGTGAACAGCGCCCAGATATCGTTCAGCTGCGGCTTGCCGTTCACCATCACGTAGCCGACCGGGTGCTGCATCCAGGAGTTGGCCGCCATGATGAACGCCCCCGACAGCACGCTGCCGAAGAACACCGCCCAGATCGTCGCCAGGTGCACCCGGCGCGGCAGCTTGTCCCAGCCGAACAGCCACAACCCCAGGAACGTCGACTCCAGGAAGAACGCGGCCAGCCCCTCCATCGCCAGCGGCGCCCCGAAGATGTTCCCGACCAGACGCGAGTACGCCCCCCAGTTCATCCCGAACTGGAACTCCTGCACAAGCCCGGTCACCACGCCGATCGCCACGTTGATCACCAGCAGGACGCCGAAGAACCGGGTCAGCCGCAGGTAATCATCGCGCCCGCTGCGAAGCCACGCCGTCTGCAGCAAGGCGGTCAGGAAGGCCAGACCGATCGTGACCGGGACGAAGAAGAAATGATTGATCGACACAAAGGCGAATTCCACCCGCGCCAAGTCGACGTTGGTCATCTACACCCCTTGATCAGGAGGGCTGCCGACCGGCTGGCCAGCGCGTATGCGGCTGCCAGCCGGCAAGCAGCCGGCCAGTCAGGTCCCAGCTGTATCGCGAGCGGAGACGCCGTTCTGCCAGGCAGCGGTACCGGCCGCCGCGCGGACCTGGCCTGTGCCCACTTGATCTTCGCCAGTTCGCCCGGCGGCACTTCCATACATCCGTCCTCGCCGTTGATGACTGACCCCGACTTTCACTCCCATCGACGCAGCCGGACATCACCCCTCCAGGGTGATTAGACCGCGCGCCGGAAAGCGTCATCGTGAGCGTGTGACTGAACGCTCGCATTCCGCTCGGCAACGGCGCGGTCAGTCCTGGCGCGGATCGGACAGCACCATGACGGACCGGGGGCCGACGGTTACCTGATCACCGGCGTTGCGTTTGGCCACTGCCGCGGGGGCGGCGGGGTCGTAGCTGTCGATCTCGGCATGCCACTGGGCGCCGGGGCGGGTGGGAGGCAGGACGAAGCTGAGGGGCTCCCACCAGCTGTTGACGAGGACCAGGAAGTCGTCGTCGAGCATGGGCGTGCCGTCTTCGGCTCGATCGGGGTCATCGGACCCGTCGAGGTAGATGGCCAAGGCCCGGGCGCCCGGGTCGGCCCAGTCGGCGCCGCCCATCGGCGTGCCCGCGGGGGTGAACCACTGCAGCTCGGCGGCCTCGGCGCCGGCCAGGAAGCGCCCGCGGCGGAAGACCGGGTGGGCGCGCCGGAACGCGATCAGGTTCCTGGTGAATTCTCGCAGCCCGGTGTCGGCGCTGGCCCAGTCGAACCAGGTCGTCTCGTTGTCCTGGCAGTAGGCGTTGTTGTTGCCGCCTTGGGTGCGGCCCATCTCATCACCGCCGAGCAGCATCGGGACGCCGAAGGACAGCATCAGCGTGGTGAGCATGGCCCGGGACTGGCGGGCGCGCAGCGCGAGGATGCCGGGGTCGGTGGTGGGGCCTTCGGCGCCGCAGTTCCAGGAATTGTTGTCGCTGGTCCCGTCGCGGTTGTTCTCGCCGTTGGCCTCGTTGTGCTTGTCGTCGTAGGAGACCAGGTCCCGCAGGGTGAAGCCGTCGTGGACGGTGATCAGGTTGACCGACGCGGTGGGTCGGCGGCAGGCGGTGGCGTACAGGTCGGAGGAGCCGGTGAACCGGTTGGCGAACTCGCCGATCCCGACCGGGTGGCTGCGCCAGAAGTCGCGCATCGTGTCCCGGTACTTGCCGTTCCATTCCCGCCATAGCGGCGGGAACCGGCCCAGGTCGTAGCTGTCCATCTGGCCGACGTCCCACGGTTCGGCGACCAGCTTGGCCTGGCACACCACCGGGTCCTGGGAGCACATGTCCAGGAAGGCGGAGACCTTGTCGAAGGCGCCGTCCTGGCGGGCCAGGGTGGGGGCCAGGTCGAACCGGAACCCGTCGGCGTGCATCTCGGTCAGCCAGTAGCGCAGCGAGTCCATCATCAGCTGCAGCATGATCGGGTCGCCGGCGTTCAGCGCGTTCCCGCAGCCGGTGGTGTCGTAGTACAGGCCGGGGTTGCCGGGCTCTACCCGGTAGTAGGCCAGGTTGTCGATGCCGCGGAAGCACAGCGTCGGGCCGTCCGGGCCGGCTTCGGCGGTGTGGTTGAACACCACGTCGAGGATCACTTCCAGGCCGGCCCGGTGCAGCGCGTCCACCATCGCCTTGAACTCGACGACCTGGCCGCCGGGCTGGCCGGCCCGGACGGCGGCGGAGTAGCCGTTGTGCGGCGCGAGGAAGCCGATCGTGTTGTAGCCCCAGTAGTTCGTCAGCCCCCGCGCGACCAGGAAGGCTTCGGGCACGTTCTGATGGACCGGGAGCAGCTCGACGGTGGTGACGCCCAGATCAAGCAGGTGCGCGATGGCGGCTTCGTGGCCCAGGCCGGCGTAGGTCCCCCGTAGCGGCGGGGGAATATCCGGATGGCGCATGGTGAAGCCCTTGACGTGGATCTCGTACAGGACCGTGTCCGCATAGCGGTGCCAGGGCCGCTCATCGTCCTGCCAGCCGAACGCCGGGTCGGTGACCAGGCTCCTGGGCATGTGCCCGGCGGAGTCCAGGGTGGACCGCTTGCCAGGGTCGGCCGCGTCCTGGCCGAGCACCTCCGGCCCGAAGCTGACCGTCCCGCTGACCGCCTTAGCGTAGGGGTCGAGGAGCAGTTTGGCCGGGTTGCACCGCAGCCCCTGGGCCGGGTCCCAAGGGCCGTCGACCCGGTACCCGTAGGACTGGCCCGGGCCGACTCCAGGCACGAAGGCATGCCAGACATCGGCGTCGTTGTCCGGCAGCGGGATCTGGGTTTCGGTGCCTGCCGCATCGAACAGGCACAAGGTGACGCTGGTGGCGACGCTGGAGGCGAGCGCGAAGTTCGTGCCCGCCATGCCCACGTGCTCGCCGGGCGTGGCGCCCGACGGGAACGGCAGGCCGGGGATGGCGGCGCCCGGGCGGGCATCGGGTGCGGTCCGGGCGGCCGGGACCGTGCCCGCGGCGGCGGCGCGGCTGGTGGTCATTGCTGTGCCCCCTGTGCTGCTACGTCGCGCAGGACGTCTCCCACGGACCGGACCGCGCCGTGCCGGCGCAAGATCAGGTCGGCGATCAGGCCGGTCCAGCCGGTCTGGTGGAAGGCGCCGATCGCGGCGCCGTTGTCGCCGTGGAAGTACTCGCTGAAGATCAGGTTGTCCTTCCAGGCCGGGTCGGTCTGCATCTTCTCGGTCCCGCCGAAGCAGGGCCGCCGTCCGCTGGCGTCCTTGACGAACAGCGAGATCAGCCGGTCCTGCAGGTCGGCGACGATCAGGTCCAGGGTGAGCCGCTTGCCCGACCCGGTCGGGTACTCCAGCTCCAGGTCAGCGCCGTAGAACCGGTGGTAGCGCTCGAGCGATTCGACCACCAGGTAGTTGACCGGCATCCAGATCGGGCCGCGCCAGTTGGAGTTGCCGCCGAACATGGAGGTGGTCGACTCGGCCGGCTCATAGTCGATGGAGGACTGGTAGCCCTCGGCGTCGAACTGGTAGGGATGATCGCGGTGGTAGGCCGACAGGGCGCGCAGCCCGTGCGGGGACAGGAACTCGGCCTCGTCGAACAGCTTGGCGAACAGCCGCTCCAGCTGGGCGGGCCGGGCGACCGAGACCAGCAGCCGCTGGCCGGCCCCCTCGCCGCGCAGCTGCGGGTGCTCGGCCAGCTTCTGGATGTCCCCGACCCCCTCTTTCTGCAGGAACCGCGTGAAGTCCTTGTTCATGGTCAGGGCTTTGCGCAGCATGTCACCATCGATGACCATGGCGGCCAGCGCCGGGATGATCCCGACCATGGACCGGGTCTTGACCGGGACCGAGTAGCCCGACGGGGTGACCAGCCGGTCGTAGAACAGCCCGTCGGTGTCGTCCCACAGGCCCTGCTGGTCCAGCGCGTTGCGGATGCCCGCGAAATGCTCCAGGAACTTCAGCACCAGATCCTGCGCTTTGCGCTGGCCGGACCAGGTCAGGACGGCGGCGATCGCCCCCAGCGCCAGCGCGTAGGCGCCCATCCAGCCGGTGGCGTCGGACTGCTCCAGCGTGTACCCGGCGGGCAGGTGGGACCGGTCGATCGGGCCGATGTTGTCCAGGCCGAGGAAGCCGCCCTCGAACACGTTGTTGTCGTTGTCGTCCTCGCGGTTGACCCACCAGGTGAAGTTGACCAGCAGCTTGTCGAACACGCGGGACAGGAAATCGAAGTCGCGGGCGCCGTCGATGGCGAAGACCTGCAGCGCCGCCCAGGCGTGCACCGGCGGGTTGACGTCGCCGAAGTCCCATTCATACGCCGGCAGCGCCCCCTGCGGGTGCTGGAACCACTCCCGGCAGATCATGATCAGCTGGTACTTGGCGAACGCCGGGTCCAGGTGCGCCAGGGGAATGGTGTGGAAGGCCAGGTCCCAAGCGGCGAACCAGGGATACTCCCACTTATCCGGCATCGAGATGATGTCGAACCCGTCGAAGTTGCGCCACTTGGAGTTCCGCCCGGTCTTGCGCACGGCAGGCGGTTCAGGCTGGGTGGGGTCGCCGTCCAGCCAGCGGGCGACGTCGTAGTAGAACAGCTGCTTGCTCCACAGCATGCCCGCGGACGCCTCCCGCAGCACCAGCGCCTCATCCGCGCTGGCGCTGGCCGGAGTCAGCTCGGCGTAGAACTCATCGGCCTCGGCCCGGCGCTGGGCCATCACCTGGTCGAAGTCCTTGCCCAGCGCGGTCGCCGCCGTGGCCGCGGGCTTGCCCGCCCCGTCGGCGGTCGGCCGCAGCCGCAGCCGCAGCTCGGCGCTCTGCCCGGCCGGGACGGTGACCTGGTACCAGAACGCGCATTTGGTCCCGGCGCCGACGGGGTTCACGGTGGCCGCGCCGTGGATCACGTGGTCGTTGATGCCATCCTTGGGATAGGGCGTGACCGGCTCGGCGCCGTACAGCCGGGCCAGGTTGGTCTCGTTCTCGCAGAACAGCACCTGCGGGTCCGCGCCGCCGGGGGCGGCCGCGGCAATGAGCTCCAACGTTCCCAGGAACGGGTGGTCGATGGTGACCGACCGGTCCCCCGATGCACGCAGGGCCGGCCGGGGCTCGGTCTCCTCAGCGTCCCAGGACCAGGTATTGCGGAACCACGCGGTCGGCAGCACATGGATGGTTTCGGCCTCCGGGCCGGCGTTGGTGACCTGGATGGCCATCAGCAGGTCATCCGGGCCGGCCTTGGCGTAGTGCACCTCGGTGATCCAGTACCGGTCCTCGTCGAACGCGCCGGTGTCGAGCAGCTCGTACTCCGGCTGGTACCGGCTCCGGCCCGCGTTGGTGTCGATCAGGTCCTGGTAGGGGAACGGGCCTTGCGGGTAGTGATAGCGCCACCGGTTCCACGCGTGGCTCGGCAGCGCGTCCAGGTACCACCAGTACTCCTTGACGTCCTCGCCGTGGTTGCCCTGCGGCCCGGTCAGCCCGAACGCGCGCTCCTTGAGGATCGGGTCCCGCCCGTTCCACAGCGCCAGCCCCAGGCACAGCCGCTGCTCGATGTCACAGAACCCGGCCAGGCCGTCCTCACCCCACCGGTAAGCCTGAGACCGCGCATGATCGTGCGGCAGGTAATCCCACGCGTTGCCGTCGGCGCTGTAGTCCTCCCGCACCGTGCCCCACTGCCGCTCGCTCACGTACGGCCCCCACCGGTACCACTCCCCGCCCTGCCGCAGTCCGTCTTCCAGCTGCCCGAACCCAGCGACCCGATCCCGTTCAGCACCCACTGCCGGCCCCTATCGCGTCTCGATGTACCGCACTGTCCATGTCTCGTGCCGACCTTTGTCCGATGTGATCGCGGCGCTAGCCGATATACGGCCGGCCTCTCATTGCCTTTCTACGTAGCCGGTCAGCACGGTTCATCACCCAACGCGGGTGATGATTACCGCGCTGGCCGCGTCCACCTTTGAAATGACAAATGGTTTGAGATGGAGCGTGCGTAACCGGTAAATGAACGGTTGGCAAATTAACTAACGGGCTCTGTGTTATCGGAGGCTGGCTTGACGACCAACCAGATCCTGACCGGGGTCGGCCTGATCCTCGCACTCGCCGTCGGATCCCAGGTGCTGGCCAGCCGCCTGCGGATTCCCGCGATCATCGTGCTGCTGCCGGCCGGATTCGTCGCGGGCGCACTGACCAGCGACGTCAACCCGCAGAACCTGCTCGGGCCGGCGTTCGAGCCGCTCGTGTCCTTGTCGGTAGCCGTCATCCTCTATGACGCGGGCCTGAGCCTCGATATGCGGAAGCTCAAGGGCCACACCCGCAAGGTGGTGATCCGCCTGATCGTCCTCGGGGTCCTGATCACCACCGCGCTCGCCGCCTCCGTGGCCGCACCGCTCCTCGGAATGTCACGCGGCGCGGCGCTGATGCTCGGGATCATCCTCGTCGTCTCGGGACCGACCGTCGTAGGCCCGCTGCTCAACTTCGTCCGGCCCACCGAACGGCTGCAGCAGGTCCTCATCTGGGAGGGGTCGCTGATCGACCCGGTCGGCGGAATCCTGGGCGCGCTGGTGTTCCATGCCGTCAGCGCAAGCACCAGCAAAGGGCCGGGCAGCCAGCTCGCCCAATTTACGGCCAGCGTCGGCGTCGGCCTGGCCGGCGGGGTGGTCGGCACCGCACTGCTCTGGCTGCTGCTACGCAAGCTCCGGCTCGGCGAAGTGCTCGGCACCACCGCACAACTCGCCGCGGTGATCGCGGTGGCCGCGGCGTGCGACGTGATCCGCGAGGACACCGGGCTCATCGCGGCGATTTTTATGGGGCTCGCCCTGGCGAATCGGCGGGGCTTTGACATCCCGGCGCGTCGCCCGTTCTTCGAGACGCTCGTGCAACTGATCATCGGCGTCCTGTTCATTTCCATCTCGGCCACCGTAACCCCGGCCTCGCTCCGGCATCTGCTGCTGCCCACGCTCGCCCTGGTCGCTGTCCTGGTTCTCGTGGCCAGGCCTATCGTTGCGTTCGCGTCGACGCTGGGGACGGACCTGACCAAAGGCGAGCGCGCCTTCATCGGCTGGATGGCTCCGCGCGGCATCGTCGCGGCCGCCACCGCCTCGACGTTCGGCGCGGGCCTGGCCGCCAAGGGCATCGGCGGGGCGGCCAAGATCTTGCCGGTCACATTCCTCGTCATCGTGGCGACGGTGACCCTGTACGGCCTGACGGCCGCGCTGGCTGCCCGGCGATTGGGCGTCAGCCGACCCGGCCGCACCCGGCCGCTTCTGGTTGGCGGCGCGGCCTGGGTGGTCGACCTTGGACGGGCCCTGCAGTCCGCGGGCCTGGAGGTGGTGATGTGGGCGGGCCTGGACCAGCAGCGGGAACGGATCAAGCGGGCCGGGCTGGAACTGGCGCCCGGTGAGCTGCTCGCGGCGGCCACCGGCCGCGGCGCGCGACTCGAGGGCATCACGGCCGTGCTCCTGCTGACCGACGAGGATGACTTCAACGCGCTCGCCTCGGTACTGCTGACGGAAACCGTCGAAGGGCGCGTATACCGGCTTGCGCCGCCGCAGCTCAGCCACGGAGTGGTCGCTCCCTACACCACCGGGCACATCCTGTTTGCCAATGACATGACCAGGCCGGCGGTCACCGCGCGGTATCAGGACGGGGCGCGGATCGTGGTACACGGCGCCGGTGGCGTGCTGCCCGCCGGACAGGACCTCCTGTTCGTGGTGCGCGCGGACGGCCAGCTCGCTCCCGTCACTCAGACCAGCACGCCGGCGCAGCAGCCTGGTGACACCTTGGTGTCCCTGGGCCCTGTGCTCGCGGCGCAGCCCGTGGATCCTGGTCGTAGTGATCTGCCCGAGGTAGAGCGACTATGACCTTTCATGTACGCCTGGTCAGCCTGCCTGACCGGACCCACGACCTGGTCGAGGCACTCGCCGCCGACGCCGGCGTCTCCAACCTGCTCGTGCTCCCGGGCGCCGCCCGCGGGCCCGCCAGCGACGCCATCCAGTTCGACGTACGGCCCCGGTCCGCCAACTCCGTGTTCCGGCACCTGCAGGCCTTCCAGCACGACCACGGCGGCACCGTCGCCGTTGATTACGTGGATGCCACTCTCGGTGAAAGGGTGCCCCCGGCCGCGGAGCATTTTCTCGTGCAGCGTGACATCCCGCCCGTCTGGGAAGTCGTCGAGGCCCGGATCCGCTCGGACGCCGTCTACGCACCCAGTTTCTACATCCTGCTCGCCATCGCCGGGCTGATCGGCGCGGTCGGCATCCTCACCAACTCCCAGATCCTTATCGTCGGCGCCATGGTCGTGGGGCCGGAATACAACGCGATCATGGGTGTTGCCCTCGGCATCGACAAGCGAGCCAGGCGGCCGGTAAGCCGCGGCCTCCTCGCCCTGCTCGCCGGATTCTCCGCGGCCATGATCGTCACCCTGCTCTTTGCCCTGGCCATACGCTGGTCCGGGCACACGCCGAAGTTGTACTCGCTCGGCGTGCGACCAGTCTCCAGCCTCATCGACAATCCGAACTTGTTCTCGATCGTCGTCGCTGTCCTGGCCGGGATCGTCGGCGTCGTCTCGCTGACCGAAGCGCGAGCGAGCGCCCTTATCGGCGTGTTCATCTCAGTGACGACCATTCCGGCGGCCGCTGACATAGCCCTGTCCGCCGGGTATGGAAGCTGGAGCGAGGCTCGGGGGTCGGCATTCCAGCTGCTCCTCAATGTGGTGGTGCTGATTGCCATGGGCGCGCTGGGCCTGCGCGTCCAGCGGGTCATCTGGGGTGCCCGCGAACGGGCAGAAGCATCGCGGAATGCGCCGGATCCGGCTAACTACCTGCCGCGCCAGCGACGTTCAGGCGATGGATGATCGCGGCCACGATCTCCTCTGGCGTGCCCTCAGCGGGTACGACAAGTACGTTCGCCGCCGCTCGCGGCACCTCGAGATCATCGAACTGGCTGTTCAGGAGCCTGGCCGGAAAGAAATGCTCCTGCCTGGCGGCGAGCCGGGTCATGTCTGTGTCATGACCGATATCCAGGAACACGAGCCGTGCGGCGGGACGCCCGTCCAGGAGCACATCCCGGTAGGCGCGTTTGAGTGCCGAGCACGCCACGACACCCGACTCGCCCGCTGCGGCACGCTCATCCATCCAGTCGGCAATCGCACCCAGCCAAGGCCGCCGGTCGTCGTCGGTCAGCGGAATTCCGGCGGCCATCTTGGCCACGCTGGCGGCACGGTGAAAGGAATCGCCGTCAGCGAACGCCCAGCCAAGCCGGCCCGCCAGCAAGGCGCCGACCGTCGACTTGCCGCTGCCGGAGACCCCGGCCATCACCACGATCATCGCGTGACCCCGCGTTCTCAACTAGCAGAGTGCACATTAGCCCAGTCGGCGGCCATGTCGATCACGGTCCATTTCTGGTCGGCTGCGGTAGCCAGCACTCACCGTCATCGCGCTCCTCCCGATAGCAGCATTTCGTGTGATCAAAGGCTCCGCCCAGGGCGACGGCTCAGACATCACCCACGCCGGATGACCCCCTGGTCCTCGCTAGCCTGAATACTCGGCCGCATGGGCGTCAGTGGCGGGACCCGCCGCGGGGCGGTTGATCGTCGGCTGGTCCGTTATGCCGGGGCCGCGCGTGCTCACCTGATGGTTACCCTCGTACTCGGCCTGGCCGGAACGGGACTGATCCTGGCCCAGGCCGGCCTGCTCGCCCGAGCCCTGGCCGTTGCGGCCCGCGGCGACGTCGCGGCCGCGCTATCAGGCACCCTGGCGGCGCTGCTGGTCGTGGTGGCGGCCCGGGCGGCGGTGAGCTATGGCGGGGAAGTGGCTGCGCTGCGAGCGGCCGCGACGGTGAAATCGCAGCTACGCCGGGCGCTTACCGCCCGTTCCCTGCAGCTAGGCCCGGTGTGGCTGGGTGGCCAGCGAGCGGGCGAGATCACCACCTTGAGCACCAAAGGCCTGGACGGGCTGGATTCCTATTTCGCCCGTTACCTGCCGCAGCTCGTCCTCGCGGTGCTGGTGCCGGTCGCGGTGCTGGCCAGGGTGGCGGTCGCGGACTGGGTCTCCGCAGTGATCATCGCCGTGACGCTTCCTCTGATACCGGTGTTCGCGGTGCTGGTCGGCTGGCACACCAAAACGCAGACGCGGCGGCAATGGCGGCTGCTGGCCACCCTCGGCGGCCACTTCCTCGACGTGGTCGAGGGCCTGCCCACGCTCAAGGTGTTCGGCCGTGCCAAGGCGCAGGAACAGGTGATCGCCAAGGTCACCGAAGACTACCGGGCCGCCACCATGTCTACCCTGCGGGTGGCCTTCCTGTCCGCGCTGGTGATGGAGCTATCCGCCGCGGTCGCAACCGCCCTCGTCGCGGTCGAAATCGGGCTCCGGCTCCTGTACGGTCACCTCGGCTACGAGACGGCGCTGCTGGTTCTGCTGCTCACCCCGGAAGCGTTCTTGCCCATCCGCGCGGTCGGTGCGCAGTTTCACGCGAGCATGGAAGGTGTCGCCGCGGCCGGACGCGTTTTCGAGATCCTGGACACGGCGATACCGGGCGAGCCCCGGGCCAGGTCCGCGGCCGCGGCCCCGCGGCGCGGCAGTTCCCGCGCCGATCTGCGGACGCAGTACATCAGGCTGAACGGCGTCACCGCGGCTTATCCCGGCCGTCATGGCCCGGCCCTGGACGGGGTGAGCCTGACGATCGCGCCGAGGGATCGGGTCGTGCTCACGGGCCCAAGCGGTGCGGGGAAGAGCACGCTGCTCGCACTGCTGCTCCGCTTTATCACCCCCACCGCGGGGACCATCGAGCTAGCCGGAGGCCGGACGGACGGTGACGTAGCGGATGGTGACGTGGCGGCCATAGACATCCGGCAGTGGCGCGCCCAGATCGCCTGGGTGCCGCAGCAGCCTTACCTGTTCACCGGCACCGCCGCGGACAATATTGCCCTCGGCCGGGCCAGTGCGAGCCGCGACGCCATCTGCCGGGCCGCCCGGCTGGCGGGCGCCGCCGACTTCATCTCCGAACTGCCGGCCGGATACGATACGCCGCTGGGCGAGCGCGGCTTGCGGCTGTCCGCTGGCCAGCGGCAGCGGATCGCCCTGGCCCGCGCCTTCCTGCGAGACGCGCCGCTGCTGCTCCTGGACGAGCCCGTCGCTCACCTGGATCCGGTCAGTGCCCGGCTTATCCGGACCGCCATCGACACTGCCCTGGCCGATCGCACCGTCATCCTGGTTAGCCACCGCGAGGGCTGGGCAGACGGGGGCGGCCGCGTCATCCGCCTGGAACAAGGGAAGCGGATGTCGCCGGTTATGGCCAGCCGGAGCGCGGCGATGCTCCGGTGAGCGGCCAGCCCGCGGGCCTGACCGCCGGGCGCTGGCCACTGCTCCGGCTGCTCTGGCTGGCCCGGCCGCTGCGCGGCCGGCTGGTCCTCTCCGTCCTGGCCGGCGCGGCCGCCACCGGCTGCGGCGTGGCCTTGCTGGCCACCTCAGGGTTCCTGCTGGCCCGTGCCTCACAGCACCCGAGCATTCTGGCCATCTCTGCGGCGGTCGTCGCAGTCCGTGTGTTCAGTATCGGCCGCGGCGTATCGCGCTATCTCGAGCGGCTGACGTCCCACGATGTCGCGTTCCGGGTGCTGGCCGACATCCGGGTGGCTATCTACCGCCGGCTGGAGCGGCTCGCGCCAGCCGGGCTGGCCGCCTTCCGGTCCGGTGATCTGCTGGCTGCGCTGATCAGTGACGTGGACGCTACCCAGGACCTGTTCATCCGCGGCGTCGGGCCACCGCTGGCCGCGGCTCTGGTCGGCGCGAGCGCGGTGACCGCCTGCCTGCTGATCCTGGTGCCGGCCGGGGGCGTGCTGGCTCTGGGCCTGCTCGCCGCGGGGGCGGTGGCGCCACCGCTGGCCGTCGCGGCCTCCCGCCGGGCCGCCAGGGCGACCGCGGCGGCACGCGGCGAGCTCAGCGCGACAGTCACCGACCTGCTCTCCGGCGCGGCCGACCTGCACGCGTTCGGCGCGCAGGACGCCGCGCTCGCCGCGGCGGCCGAAGCCGACAGGAAGCTGACCGCACAGGCCAGGCGCCATGCCGCCGCGACGGGCCTGGGCAGCGGGCTGATCAGCGCCTTGACCGGGCTGACCGTGTGGGCAGTGCTCGTCCTCGGGGTGGCGGCGGTGGGGCATGGCACGCTTACCAGGGTGCCGCTGGCGGTGCTGACGCTGACGGCGCTGGCGTCCTTCGAGGCGGTCACGCTCATGCCCGCGGCTGCGCTCGCGCTCGGATCGGCGCGCGCCTCGGCCCGCCGGATCGGCGTGATCCTGGACGCCCCGGACCCGGTCGCTGACCCGCCGGCTTCGCGACCGCTGCCCGCCGGGCCCGTCCACGTCCGGCTGTCGGGCGTGCAGGTCCGGTACGAGCCGGACGGGCCGCTCGCGCTGGACGGGCTCGACCTCGACCTGCCGCCGGGCCGGCGCGTCGCGCTGATCGGCCCGAGCGGCGCCGGCAAGTCCACGGTCGCCGCGGTCCTGCTGCGCTTCCTTGACCCGGTCGGCGGGAGCGTCACCTTGAACGGCGCCGGCCTGGCCAGTTACGCCGCCGAACCGGTCCGGACCATCATCGGCGGGTGCCCGCAAGATCCGCATATCTTCGACGCCAGCATCCGCGACAACCTGAAACTGGCCCGGCCCGCCGCCACCAGCGGCGAACTGGCCGCCGCCGCCGCGGCGGCCCGGCTCCTGCCCTGGATCCAGTCGCTGCCCGCGGGCTGGGACACCCCGGCCGGCGCGCACGGCGCGGCCCTCTCCGGCGGCGAACGGCAGCGGCTCGCGCTGGCCCGCGCCCTGCTCGCAGATCCAGCCGTCCTGATCCTCGACGAACCGACCGCGCACCTCGATCCCGAAGCCCGCACTGCTCTGACCGCCGACCTGCTCGCCCTCACCGCAGGCCGCGCGACCCTGCTCATTACGCACGAGCTGGAGGGACTCGACCAGGTCGACGAGATCATCGTCCTAGACCACGGCAAGGTTGCCCAGCGCGGCACTCATGAGCAGCTCATCCGGGTCAGTGGCCCGTATCGGCAACTCCACGAGGCGCCCTCATCCTGGCCATCAGCATCATCCGGATGGGGTGATGCGCGGGCCGCAGGCGGGATGGTCTGCTGAGCCACAGTAGATCGTGGCTCACCGCAGGACTGTGAGCAGGAAAGCCCGGCGACGACGGTGCTGGCGCTGGGGGAAGGATCCGGAATGCGGTCACTCCGGCTACGCGGCTGGCTTGTGCGGTACCTCTGGGCCAGTTACGAGCAGCGCAGATTCATTCAGGGCGCCAAGCGGGACATACGCAAGCTCGTCCAGAGTGGAAGCGAACTGTCGGGACGATAGGCAAGCCGCGGGCGAACTCGGCTGACCTGACGGCCCGCGGCCAGGAATGAGCATTCGGCCTGGTGTCTGGGCTGGTGCGCGGTAAGGTCCGCCGGGCAGTCACGACGCACTATCGCCCTGCTGTGACGAGATACCCGGTCCGGTGCCCCCAGGCGCCTGCTGCCTGCCGAGTTGCACGGCCCCGACGAACACGCGGATGCCCAGGCCCAGCACCAGCAGGTCCAGGATCATCTGGGCGGTAACCACCAGCCTGGCGCCCTGGCTGACCGGGGTGATGTCTCCGAAACCCACCGTGCTGAAGACGGTGACCGTGAAATACAGCGCATCGGTCCGACTGAGCTGGTGGGTGCCGAAGTTGGCCGGGCTCGCCCGCGCCATCACGAAGTAGACCGAGGCAAACAGCAGCACGAACAACGGCACCGTAACGGCCAGGGCCACGACGGCCCGTACCGCTGGGTACTTGGCCCGGACGATCGCGCGCAGCTGCCACGCGGTGGCGGCCAGCAGGATCACCAGCCCGACTGCCAACGTCAACGGCACGTCGTTGACGTGATTCAGCGGCAGCAGATAGTACAACGCCACCAGCACGACGGCCGTCGCTAGCGCGCGGAACAGCCCCAGGACCACCCGGCCGCGGCGCCAGGCCGACGCTAGTTGTTTCCCGTTCGCCTGGACGCTCACGGCGCAGCCCTGGCAAGCGCCGCAGCTCGCACCGCAGATGGCCGCACCGACATGACCACCACGATGCCAGCCGCCTGCCCCAGCCGGGACCACCCAGAGCGGATGAACGTGTGCCAGCGGCGGGGGCCCCTGATCGCTCACGAGAACAGGTACAACGGCACATCGACCCGGACAATCGAGGGCCCAGTACGAGGCGGAGGCGGCCGAGGGCCTGGGACGGCCGCAAATAGGCTAGGAAGCAGACCAGTCAGCGCGACGGAAGGTGGACCGGGATGCGGATGCGGACGCTCGGCGGTACCGGGATCAAGGTGAGCCCTTACTGCCTTGGCGCGATGATGTTCGGCGCGTGGGGCAATCGCGATCACGAGGAGAGCATTCGGATCATTCACGCCGCGCTGGACGTCGGCGTCAACTTCGTCGACACCGCGGACGTGTACTCGGCGGGAGAGTCGGAGGAGATCGTCGGCCAGGCGCTGCGGGGGCGCCGCGACGACGTGGTGCTCGCCACCAAGGCGCACGGGGCGATGGGGCAGGACGTCAACATGGCGGGCAACTCGCGCCGCTGGATCATCCGCGAGGTGGAGAACAGCCTGCGCCGGCTGCAGACCGACTACATCGACCTGTACCAGATGCACCGGCCTGACCCGGATACCGACATCGACGAGACCCTGTCCGCCCTGTCCGACCTGGTGCACAGCGGCAAGGTCCGCGCCATCGGCTCGTCCACGTTCCCCGCCGAGCAGATCGTCGAGGCCCAGTGGGTGGCGGACCGGCGCGGCTACGTCCGGTTCCGCTGCGAGCAGCCGCCCTACTCGATGCTGGTGCGCGGCATCGAGGGCGCGGTCCTCCCGGCCTGCCAGAAGTACGGTATGGGCGTCATCGCCTGGAGCCCGCTGGCCGGCGGCTGGCTGACCGGGCGGATCCGCACGGACACCGGCGTGGACATGACCAGCGGCCGGGCGCGGCGGCTGCCGCATCGCTTCGACCCCGCGCTGCCGGGCAACCAGGCCAAGCTGGCCGCCGTCGAGGAACTGATCAAGATCGCCGCCGACGCGGGCTGCTCGCTGACCCACATGGCGCTCGCGTTCGTGACCGGGAATCCGGTGGTGACCTCGGCGATCATCGGCCCGCGAACGATGGAGCAGCTCACCGACCTGCTGGCCGGCGCGAGCGTTACGCTCGACGACGACGTGCTCGACCGGATTGACCAGATCGTCCCGCCCGGCGTGACCCTGAACCCCGCCGACGCGGGCTGGCAGCCGTCCGTGCTCGCCGACCCCGCCGTCCGCCGTCGCCCCCAGGCCACCCGCTCGGCCAGCTGAGACCTACCGGCTGAGACCTACTCGGTTTCCCGGCTCACCGCCCGTCAAGGTGAGGGTGGTGTGGCGGCGGCATGGTGCCGACGTCCGGGGCCGCGTCGGGCCAGACGAGCAGCACCGGGCAGGCGGCATGATCCACGACGAACCGGGTGGCCCGGCCCAGGCTCTTCGGGCCGAGCCGGGACCGGTCGCCGTCACGCGCCACGATGAGCAGGTCCGCGTGGGCGGAGGCTGCCACCACGGCCCGTTCGGAATGATCCTGAATTTCCAGCCGTTCGCACGGCCTCCCGAGCCGGCGCGCGGCCGCCGCCACCAGGTCGGCGGCCGCATCCGCGGCCACCTCATCGAACCGCGCGCCGGGGTCGCGCCCGCCCCGCCCGAGCAACCCCAGGTAGGCGCCCCGCGCCGCGTCGGCCGGGGCCCGTGACGTGACGTGCAGGACGGTGAACCGAGCCGGGGCGGGCGCCAGGCTGAGGGCCGCGTCCACGGTGGCCCGCCACGTTCCCTCACAGACCCAGATGATGACGGAACGGAGCGTGGTGTCACTGTCGGTCAACGTTGATCAGCCTCCCATGGCCCGCAGGCCGACCCACAGGGCCAGCACCGCGAGGACGAGTCCGGCCGGGACGGTGAGCAAGCCCAGCCGGGTGAATTCCCCCAGATCAGGTACCTCACCGTGGCGGCGGAGGGTGCGGCGCCACAGCAGGGTGGCCAGTGAGCCGGTGTAGGTGAGGTTCGGGCCGATGTTGACGCCGAGCAGCATGGCGAGCACCGCGCCGGAGCCGGAGGCCGCGGTCAGTGGCAGCAGGACCAGGACCGCCGGCAGGTTGTTGCAGACGTTGGCCAGGGCAGCGGCCAGCCCGGCAATGGCCAGCAGCGCTAGCAGGGACGTCCCGGCGGGCACCAGCGGCGCGAGGGCCCGGCCGAGCCCGTTGCCGACCACGGCCTGGACCACGATCCCCAGCCCCAGCACGAACAGCCCGAACGGCAGGTCCGCGGCGCGCAGCAGGCTCAGCGGGGTGGCCCGCCGCCGGGCCAGCGCCCGGCCCGCCAGGACCGCCGCGCCGGCCAGGGCGGCCCAGGCCGGGCTCACCCCCGCCGCCGACGCGACCACGAACCCGGCCAGCGTGAGCGCGACCACTACCACGGTAAACACCGGCACGGTAAACACCGGCAATGGCGCCTGCTCGGCCCCGGAGTCGGGCGGTGGTCGCGGCGCGGCACCCAGGTCCGAGGCGAAGAAGCGGCGGAACACCGCGTACTCGGTGCCGATGACCGCCAGCCACGGCAGCGCCATCAGCGCCGCGAAGCGGCCGAAGGCCAGTCCGCTGGCCGCGAAGGCCAGCAGGTTGGTCAGGTTGGACACGGGCAGCAGCAGGGACGCGGAGTTGGCCAGGTGCGTGCACGCGTACACGTGCGGCCGGGACCGAACCTCCAGCCGGGCCGCGGTGGCGAACACGACCGGGGTGAGCAGGACCACCGTGGTGTCCAGGCTCAGCACGGCGGTGGTCACCGCCGCGGCCACGAACACCAGGGCCAGGAGCCTGCGCGGTCGGCCGTCCGACGATCGCGCCAGCCACGCTCCGCACGCCCGGAACAACCCGTCGTCGTCGCACAGGTGGGCCAGCACCAAGATGGCGATCAGGAACCCGATCACCGGACCCAGCCGCCTGGCTTCCGCGCCCGCGTCGCCGGCCGGGATCGCGCCCGCCGCGATCAGGATGACCGCGGCCGGCACTGCCGCGACCGCCTCGGGCCAGCCCCGAGGCCTGATCACCGCCCAGCCCAGCACGGCGAGCAAGGCTAGGAGGGAAACCGTCTCCCCGGCGGCAGCGTTCAGCGTGGTGCCTCCCCGGGGAGCCGACAATCACGATGTGCTTGGCCTACCCTGATCCCACCACGGAATCGATCGGGATTGACGATGGAATCCCGAGCCGGAACGCTGGTGGCGTGACCGATCCACGAGCGCAGGCCGAGCGGTTCGCGGAGCTCTTCCGGGCCGTCTACCTGACGTTTCATCGCCGGGACGGGCCGCGGAGCCAGCTCGCCGGCGCCTCGCGGGCGGTGCTGGAGCACCTGGCGCTGGCCGGCCCGCTCACCATCGGTGAGGCTGCCGCGCACATGTCCAGGGCTCAGTCAGTGATCAGCGAGATCGTGACGCACCTGGAACGCCAGGGCCTGCTGGAACGGGAGGATGATCCGGCTGACCGGCGGCGCACGCTGATCTGGCTGACCCCGAGCGGACACGAGGTGCTGCGTCGCGACCGCGAGGTTCTCGGCGTCGACCACCTAGTCCGCGCCATGGCCGCGGGTCATCCGACGCGAGGCGTGATCCGGCCGGGTTCCACGGCTGATCGCGGTGGGCCGGCACACGAAATTCAGGGCTTGGTCACCTGGTGGCGTGGTTCGGTCATAATTGCGTGCAGGCGGCTTTGGTGAACCGGCGATGGTTCGCCAGGCCGCCCCGGTGTAGTTTCGCTGGCGAGGCCACCCATTGCAGCAAGCTGCGGAGGTTCTATGAGCATCATGGGCACCCGGGTCATCCGGACCGAGGATCCGCGGTTGCTGACCGCGGGCGGCGTCTACGTGGACGACCTGCGGACGCCGGAGCTCAACGCGGCGGCGCGCCTGACCTTCGTGCGCAGCCCGGTGGCGCACGCGCGTATCACCGGCATCGACACCAGCGAGGCCCTCAGCGAGCCCGGCGTGATCGCCGTGCTGACCGTCCGCGATATGGACGACCTAGCCCCGCCGCCGCCGAGCTCAGGCGAGTGGGACGGCAGCCCGGCGCCGCTCGGCGGCCCGTGGGCCGAGCCCTTGCTGGCGGTCGATACCGTACGGTTCGTGGGCGAGCCGGTAGCGGTGGTGATTACGGATGGCCGCTACCAGGGCGAGGACGCAGCCGACCTGGTCTCCGTCGACTATGACCCGCTGCCGGTGGTGCTGGGACCGACGGCCGCCGTCGCCGAGGAGACCCTGCTGTTCCCTGCGGCAGGCACCAACGTCTGCGTCTCGCAGGCTGTGTCCGCCGACGACACCCCGTTCGACGCCTGCGACGTGGTCGTCGAGCAGGACATCGTTAACCAGCGGGTCGCCTGCCTCCCGATGGAGGGGCGCGCCACGGCCGCCACGTACGAGAACGGCAAGCTGACCGTCTGGGCCAGCTCGCAGAACGCGCAGGTGAGCCGGTTCATCCTGGCCGGCGCTCTGGGCATGGCGCCCGACCAGATCCGCGTGGTAGTGCCAGACGTGGGCGGCGGGTTCGGCGCCAAGATCGGCATCGACCGGGACACGATCACCATCGCCTGGGCGGCCAGGAAAACCGGCCGGGCGCTGTGCTGGGCCGAGACCCGCAGCGAGAACCTGGTCGCGATGACGCAGGGCCGCTCCCAGCTGCAGCGCATAAAGATCGGCGGCAGCCGGGACGGCAGCATCCTCGCCTACCGCATCGACGTCATCCAGGACATCGGAGCCTACGCGCGCATCGGCGGGCTCCTGCCCTTCTTCACCTGCCTGATGGCCCCCGGCGTGTACGACATCCCGGACGTGCAAGCCGGGTTCCGGCAGGCATTCACCAACACGACCCCGATCAGCGCCTACCGGGGGGCCGCCGGCCGGAGGCCACCGCGGCCATCGAGCGCGCGGTCGACCTGTTCGCCGCCGAGATCGGCATGGACCCGGCGGAGGTCAGGCGGCGCAACTTCATCGCCCCGGACCAGTTCCCCTTCCAGACCAAGACCGGCGCCCTGTACGACACCGGCCGCTACGAGGAGGCGCTGGACAAGGTGCTGGCTGCAGCAGGCTACGACCAGCTCCGCCAGGAGCAGCAGCGCCGGCGGGCCAGCGGTGACCTCAAGCAGCTCGGCATCGGCCTGTCCTCCTACGTGGAGATCACCGCGCCGGACCCCGACGCCGGCGAGACCGCCAAGATCGAGGTGACGGACAACGGCTCTGCCACCGTCTACACCGGCAGCTCGGCGCACGGCCAGGGACACCACACCGCGTGGGCGATGCTCGTGCAGGACGAGCTCGGCATCCCGATGGACCAGGTCACGGTCATCCACGGCGACACCGACCTGATCCCGGTGGGCGTCGGGACCTACGGTTCGCGGTCGCTGCAGCTCGGCGGCTCGGCCGTGCACAAGGCGGCGATCGAGGTCAAGGACGAGGCACGGCACCATGCCGCGGAGATGATCGAGGCCGCCGAAGCCGACGTGGTGCTCGATACGAGCACCGGGCTGTGGCAGGTGCGCGGCGACCCGGACACGGCCCTGTCCTGGGCCCAGGTCGCCGGTCATACCAGCGGCGGCAGCCTGATCGCCGACGTGAGCTTCACTCAGGACCGGCCCACGTTCCCGTTCGGAACCCATGTGTCCGTGGTGGAAGTCGACACCGAAACCGGCCAGGCGAGGCTGTTGCGGCACGTGACCGTCGACGACGCCGGGACGGTACTGAACCCGGTGCTCACCGAGGGGCAGCGGCACGGCGGGATCGCCCAGGGCGCGGCGCAGGCGCTGCTCGAAGAGGTGCTCTACGACGCGGACGGCAACCCGCTGACCTCCACGCTCGCGGACTACGCGGCCATCTCCGCGCCTGACCTGCCCAGCTTCGAGCTGGCCTCCAGTGAGACGCCGACCGACCTGAACCCGCTGGGTGCGAAGGGCATCGGCGAGGCCGGGACGATCGGCTCGACGCCCGCGGTCCAGAACGCCGTCATCGACGCCGTATCCCACCTCGGGATCAGGCACATCGACATGCCGGCCACCCCGCAGCGAGTATGGACAGCGATCACCGAGGCACTGAAAGCGAGTAACCAGTGAAGGTCGACCTGACGGTCAACGGCAAGGAGATCACCGCGGACGTCGAGGACCGCATGCTGCTCGTGCACTTCCTGCGCGACGTGGCCGACCTCACCGCGACGAACATCGGCTGCGACACCACCTCCTGCGGGGCCTGCACGGTGCTGCTCGACGGCGAGTCCGTCAAGTCGTGTACGGTGCTGGCCGCCCAGGCCAGCGGGCACGAGATCACCACCGTTGAGGGCCTGGCCAGCGACGGCACCATGCACCCGGTCCAGCAGGCCTTCCACGAGCAGCACGGCCTGCAGTGCGGCTTCTGCACGCCGGGCATGGTGATGGCGATCGTGTCGCTGCTCAAGGAAAACCCGCACCCCACCGAGGAGCAGGTACGCACCGGGCTCGAAGGCAACCTGTGCCGGTGCACCGGTTACCACAACATCGTCAGGGCCGCCCTCGCGGCCGCGGAGGTGTCCTCGTGATCCCGTCGGTGTTCACCTACAAGCGGGCCGGCTCGGCCGAGGAGGCCTGCGACCTGGCCGCCGAGCACGGCGAGGACGCGAAGTACCTGGCCGGCGGGCATTCGCTGCTGCCGCTGATGAAGCTCCGGCTGGCCGCCCCCGAGGTGATCATCGACCTGGGCGGCCTGCGTGACCTGTCCTACGTTACCGACCAGGGTTCCTACGTCGCGATCGGCGCGCTGACCAGGCACCACGACGTCGAGCACTCGGACCTGCTGGCCCGCGAGCTGCCGCTGCTCGCACACGCGGCCGGGCAGGTCGGCGACCCGCAGATCCGGCACCGCGGCACGATCGGCGGCTCGGTCGCTCACGCCGACCCCGCCTCGGACCTGCCCGCCGTGCTGCTCGCACTGGACGCCACGCTGGTGGCCCGGGGCACCGACGGGGCCCGGGAGATCGGTATCGGGGAGTTCTTCCAGGGCCTGTTCGAGACCGTGCTCGAACCGGGGGAGCTGCTCACCGAGATCCGGGTGCCCAAGCCCGCCGCCGCGGGCTGGTCCTTCCAGAAGTTCACCCAGCGCGCCATCGACTGGGCCATCGTCGGCGTGGCCGTCCAGGGCAACCAGGTCGCGCTGGTCAATATGGGCGGCACCCCGCTGCGCGCCGTCACGGTCGAGGCGGCCCTGGCGGGCGGGGCGTCGCCCGCCGACGCCGCCGCGCACTCCGCCGAGGGCACCAGCGCCGCCGCCGACATCCGCGCCAGCCGCGAGTACCGCGAGCATCTGGCCCGGGTGCTCGTCTCCCGCGCCCTGACGGAGGCCGGCACCCGCGCCTAGACATGATCAAGGCAGTCGTGTTCGACCTAGACGGGGTGCTGATCGACTCCGAGCCGGTCTGGGAGCAGGTCCGCCGGGGCCTGGTGGCCGAACGGGGCGGACACTGGGCCCCGGACGCGCAGCGCCGGCTCATGGGCATGAGCACGCCGGAGTGGGCCCGGTACCTGAGCGAGGATCTCGGCGTCGGCGTGCCGCCTGACCAGGTCGCCAGGGAGGTCATCGACCGGATGACCGCCCGTTATACCGAGCACGTGCCGCTCATGGACGGCGCCGTGGCCGCGGTGCACCGGGTCGCGGCGCGCTGGCCGCTCGCCGTGGCCAGTTCGGCGCCCGCGGTGCTGATCCAGACCGTGCTCCAGTCCGCCGGCCTGCGCTCGTGTTTCTCGGTGGTGATGTCGACCGAGCAGGTGGCGCACGGCAAGCCGGCCCCGGACATCTACCTGGCCGTGACCGCCGCGCTGGGCTGCCCGCCACCGGACTGCGCGGCGGTGGAGGACTCCTCGAACGGGCTCCGCTCGGCCGCCGCGGCGGGCCTGCGGGTCATCGCGATCCCGCAGCCGCAGTACCCGCCGGACCCCGACGCGCTCGCCCGGGCCAGCCTGGTGCTGCCCAGCCTGGCCGGATTGACCGCGGACGCCGTGGCGGCGCTGGCCGGATAACGCTTTACTGGTAAGGGAGTCTGGTGACCCAGTTGCAGTATTCCAGGCAGGAAATCGTGGCCACGCTGCGCCGAGCGGGATTCGCGGAAGTGGCCGATGAGGCGCTGCGGGTTCTGCCCGATCCGGTCGATAGCGACCAGCTCCAGGCCTTCTGCCTGCAGCACAACGTGACCATGGACGATCTCATCAGCCAGATGGGCGGTAGCCCGTGAGCCGCGCCAGATCCTGAGCGAACCGGGAGGACCCTGGTGTCGCGTCGGGTGGCCGGGCCGGCCGACAATAGAGGGGTGGGGCTGCGCAGCGCGCTGGTCAAGCCGGTGAGGTGGATCTGGTCGATCCGGGTAGTGATGCTGGCCTGCGGCGCGCTGCTGGTCCTCACCTTCCCCGACGTGAACTTGGAGTTCCTGGCCTGGTTCGGGCTGGTCCCGGGGCTGGTGCTCATCGTCAGGTCGCCTACCGCGCGTGAGGGCGGGGTCCGCGCCTGGTGGCTGGGGGCGGGCTACCTGATCGCGGCCTTGTACTGGATGGCGCCGGAGATCGGACCTGCCGTGCTGCTGGTCGGCGCGGTGTTCGGCGTGCTGTGGGTGCCGTTCGGAGTGGCGGCCCAGAAACTCCTGCGCCCCCCGCTCAGCTGGCCGCGCGCGCTGGCCGCCCTGGTGGTGGTGCCGAGCTGCTGGCTGCTGACCGAATGGCTGCGGTCCTGGCAGGCACTCGGCGGTCCGTGGGCGGTGTTCGGCGTCAGCCAGTGGCAGCATCCCGCCGTGCTCGCGCTGGCCGCGGTGGGCGGCGTCTGGCTGATCAGCTTCGTGCTCGTGCTGACCAACGTGGCCATCGTGCTCCTCCTGACGTCCCTGCCGCGGGTGGGCGCCGCCATCCTGCCGGGGGCCTCCTGGCGGTGGGGGCTGGCCGCCCTCGGCGTGGCCGCCGGGCTGGCCAGCGTCTTCGCCGGGCCGCTGGCGTTCGCGCTCACCCCGCCGAATCCCGCCGTCCGGCAGGTCACGATCGCCATGGTGCAGCCGGGCGTGATCAGCAACGCGAGCCTGGCCGCGCACGCGTCGCAGACGCTGACCGCCGAGCTGAGCCACGGCGGCACGCTGGCCGGAATACGGCCCGACCTGATCGTCTGGGGCGAGAGCAGCATCGGGGTCGACCTCACCGTGCCCAAGTACGCCGCCACGCTGCGCCAGTTCGAGGCGCTGTCCGCGGCCGACGGGGCCGACCTCCTGGTCAACCAGGACACCACGGTCCCCGGCAACGGCCACGAGAAATCGTCGGTCCTGGTCAGTCCCGCCGGGGTCAAGGGCATCTACGTCAAGACCCGGCTGGTGCCGTTCGGTGAGTACATACCGTTCCGGCAGCAGCTCGGCTGGCTGACCAGGATCAGCAAGGCGGCATCGTCGAACATGATCGCCGGTCCCGGCGCGCACCTGCTGTACGCGACGGACCGGCAAGGCCGTCCGTTGCCGATCGGCGTGCTGATCTGCTTCGAGTCCGCGTTTCCCGACATGTCCCGGGTCGACACCGACCTGGGCGCCCAGCTGATCGTGTACCAGTCGGCGACCCCCACGTTCCAGGGCACCTGGGGACCGGACCAGCACGCCTCGCTCGGGGCGGTGCGCGCCGCCGAAACCGGCCGACCAGTGGTCCAGGCCGCGCTGACCGGTGACACGGTGGCCTACGACGCCCAGGGGCGGCTGCTGGCCTGGATGGGGCAGTCCGGCCATGGCATCGTCACGGTCGGGCTGGGGCTGCCCGCGGCCTCGGCCCGGACCATCTACGACCGGCTTGGCGACTACGTGCCCTGGGCCGCGCTGGCCGTCGTCGTGGCCGCGGCGCTGGTCATGTTTGCGAATTCACGGGGTCTTCCTGGCCGGAGAGCTGGTGCTGGCGGCGGCCATAAGGCACAATATGTAGGGCAGTCCGTGCCACGCTGACGAGGCCGCTGGGGAAGGCGAACTTCGTCTTAGGAGGCACGGTGTCCGCACAAGGTGTTCTGTACGTTCATTCCGCGCCCCCGGCGCTCTGCTCGCACATCGAGTGGGCAGTCGCGCGAATAGTGGGGGCGCCCGTTAGCATGCCCTGGGTGAGCCAGCCTGCCTCCCCGGGGTCGCTACGGGCCGAGCTCACCTGGCAGGCGCGGTCAGGCACGGCGGGAGCGATCGCGTCCGAGCTGGCCGGATGGAACCGGCTCCGGTTCGAGGTCACCGAGGACAGCTCGCCCGGCTGTGACGGCGTGCGGCACTGCTACACGCCCGACCTCGGAATCTTCACCGCGGTGACCGCGGCTAACGGCGACATCGTGGTGCCGGAGAACCGGCTCCGCGCCGCGACGACACTGGCCCTGCAGGCGGGCCTGGCGTCGCTGGAGGACGAAGTCGCCCGGCTGCTCGGTACGGCCTGGGACAACGAGCTCGAGCCGTTCCGTCGCGCCGCCGACGGCGCGCCCGTCCGCTGGCTCAACGCCACGGGTTAGCCCAGGGGGGACGACCCCCCTGGAACCCCCGCATACCCGCTGCGGTGCTCGCCGTAGTATCGCGTCGCCGGGGGGCCGACGGCCCCCGCGGACGACGCGATTACCAGCTTGTGGGGACGGGCATGCCCTCGCTGTAGCCGGACGCGCTCTGCACGCCCACCACCGCTCGGTCGGCGAACTCGGCCAGATCCCGCGCCCCGGCGTAGGTACACGAGGAGCGCAGCCCGGCCACGATCATGTCGATCAGGTCCTCCACGCCCGGGCGCACCGGGTCCAGGTACATGCGCGCGGAGGAGATGCCCTCCTCGAACAGCTCCTTGCGGGCCCGCTCGAACGGGGAGTCGCTGGCCGAACGCAGCCGCACCGCCCGCGCCGAGGCCATCCCGAAGCTCTCCTTGTACAGCCGCCCCTCGGCGGACCGGAACGTGTCGCCGGGGGACTCGTAGGTCCCCGCGAACCAGGACCCGATCATCACGTTCGAGGCGCCTGCGGCCAGCGCCAGCGCCACGTCCCGCGGGTGCCGGACCCCGCCGTCGGCCCATACGGACGCACCGAGCCGCCGGGCCTGCTCGGTACACTCCAGCACCGCGGAGAACTGCGGCCGGCCCACGCCGGTCATCATCCGGGTCGTACACATCGCGCCCGGCCCCACGCCCACCTTCACGATGTCCGCGCCCGCGGCCACCAGGTCGGTCACCCCGGCCGCGGTGACCACGTTGCCCGCCACCACCGGGACCGCGGGCGCCAGGTCGCGGACCGCCTTCAGCGCGCAGATCATCTTCTCCTGGTGCCCGTGCGCGGTGTCCACCACCAGCACGTCGGCCCCCGCGTCAAGCAGGACCTTGGCCTTGGCCGCCACGTCGCCGTTCACCCCGAGCGCGGCGCCGACCCGCAGCCGTCCCGCGGCGTCCACCGCGGGGGAGTACAGCGTGGCGCGCAGCGCCCCGGTCCGGGTCATGATGCCCAGGCAGCGGCCCGCGCCGTCCACCACCGGGGCCAGCCGGTGGCGTCCCTCGTGCAGCAGGGAGAACGCCCGCTCGGGCGGCGTCCCGGCCGGCAGCGTGAACGGGTCGGCCGACATCACGTGGCTCAGCTGGGTGAACCGGTCCACGCCCAGGCAGTCGGCCTCGGTGGCCACGCCCACCGGCCGCCCGTCCTCGACCACCACCACCGCGTTGTGCGCCCGCTTGGGCAGCAGGCTCAGCGCGTCGCCCGCGGTATCGGTCGGCGCGAGCGTTAGCGCGGTGTCCACCACCCGATCCCGGGACTTGACCCAGGCGATGACGTCGGCCACCACGTCGGCCGGGATGTCCTGGGGCAAGACGGCCAGGCCGCCGCGCCGCGCCACGGTCTCGGCCATCCGCCGCCCCGAGACCGCGGTCATGTTGGCCGTCACGATGGGGATGGTGGCACCGCTGCCGTCGGCGGTCTCCAGATCCACGTCGAGGCGGGAGCCGACGCCCGACCGGCTGGGCACCATGAAGACGTCGCTGTAGGTCAGGTCATGCTCGGGCACCGTCCCGTTGAGAAATCGCACGTAGAGATTCTCCCCGAACCACACGGGTGCTATAGCCTCCAGCGGTGGCAGGGTACTTTGGCGGCTGCGCCGCGGGCCCCAGCGCCGCCGGATCCCCCCGGACTCTCCGGCTGGGCACCCGGGCGTGGGACCACGGCTCGTTCGGGATCATGGCCGTGGTCAACCGGACGCCCGATTCGTTCTTCGACCGCGGGACCCCCGTCGGTTTCGGCGCGAGGTGACCGCCTACGTCACCGATTATGCCGAACGGGCCGTGGTATCAGGGGTCAGCCCGTCCGCCATCCTCGTTGATCCCGCCCACGACTTCGGCAAGAACACGTGGCAGTCGCTCGAGATCACCCGGCGCGTGGACGAGCTGACCGGCACCGGCTGGCCGGTGCTCGTCGCGGTTACCGCCGTCGCCAGCCTCAGCTATTCAGCCCGAACGCGGCGAACATGATGTCCGCGATCCGGTCTGCCATCTCGTCTTCGGGCAGCTGGACCTCGGCGCTGATCAGGTAGTTCACCCGCTCGAGCATCATCAGGCAGGCCACCGCGGTCAGCTCGGCGCGGTCCTGGTGCCGCCCGGCGGCCTCGGCGGCGGCGGTCATGCCGGTGGTCATGGACTCCGCGATGCTGAAGAACAGATGCAGCCCGTCGCCGAACACCTCCTCCGGCACCAGGTCAGCCTGGCTGAGGATGCGGATCACGGTGGCGTGCGCCGCGTAGGCCCGGAAGAACTTCCTGACCCACTGGCGCAGCACGGACAGCCCGGTCCCGTCGCTGGTGACGACCGGGAAGTCCCCCGCTACGATCTCCATGTCATGCAGGGCGTCCTTCAGCAAGGCCTTGAACAGGTCTTCCTTGTTGGAGAAGTACAAGTAGAACGTTCCGTGTGAGATGCCGGCCCGGCGCACCACGTCATCGACGCGCACGCCATGAAAGCCCCGGTTCTCGAATTCGATCATGCCCGCGTCGAGCAGCCGGCGGACGGTCTCTCGGCCCTGGGCGCGCAGCTCACGGTCCTGGGCCGGGGTGCCGCCGCCGAGCGACGGTCTAGCGAGTTGTTTCTTCGGTGGCCGCCCGGCCCCGCGGGACGCGGCGTTAGCGGGGCCGCGGCTTGCCTCCTGGTTCATAGCAAGAGAGTAGCCGTCCGCGTGGTCACTGCCCTACATTCGGCACTAACCATGCCGCTGCTACCCTTTGCGCGGTGAGCGGTCAGGCCGTGCTGAACCAGCGGGAGCTCAACCGGGCCCTGCTCAGCCGGCAGCTGCTGCTGGACCGGGTTGATCTGCCCGAGGAGGCCAGCCCCCGCCGGGCCGCAGTGATCGCGACCATCGAGCACCTGGTCGGGCTGCAGGCTCAGGCGCCGTTCCCGCCCTACTACGGCCTGTGGTCCCGGCTGAGCGGATTCCGGCCCGACGACCTGGCCACGCTGATCACCGACCGGAGCGTGGTCAGGATCGCGGTGATGCGCGGCACCATCCACGTGGTGTCGGCCCGGGACTGCCTGCCGCTGCGCCGCGTGGTCCAGCCCGTGCTCGATCGCGGCCTGCGCGGATCGTTCGGCAAGCAGCTGGCCGGGGCGGACGCCGCAGCCGTAGCCGTGGCCGGGCGGGAGCTGGTGGAAGCCGAGCCGATGACGTTCAGCGCGCTCGGTGAGCGCCTCGCCGAGCGCTGGCCGGACCATCCGCCGGCCGCGCTCGCGCAGGCGGTACGGGCGCACGTCCCGCTGGTTCAGGTGCCGCCGCGCGCCGTTTGGGGCCGGTCCGGGCAGTCGCTGCATACCTCCGCGGAGCACTGGCTCGGCGCGGCCGCGGCCGCGGCTCCGGTGAGCCCGCCGACGCTGGCCGGGCTCGTGACGCGGTACCTGGCCGCGTTCGGCCCGGCGACGGCCCGGGACGTGACAGCCTGGTCCGGGCTGACCGGGCTGCGCGCGGTCATGGACGAGCTGCGGCCATCACTGGTCACCTTCCGCGACGAGCAGGGCGCGGAGCTGTTCGACCTGCCGTCGGCTCCGCGCCCGGACGGCGATGTGCCAGCGCCGGTCCGGCTGGCGGCCGAGTTCGACAACCTGCTGCTCTCGCACGTCGACCGGTCCCGGGTGGTCCGCCCGGACCACCTGAAGCGGTTCTACACCATCAACGGGATCTTCCCCGGATCGGTCCTGATCGACGGGTTCGTGGCCGGGATGTGGCGGCTGGCCCGGGTCAAACACTCGGCCACGCTCACCATCGAGCTGTTCGGGTCGGCCCGGGCCCGCCGCCACAGGCGGCCAGGTCAGCAGCGCGCTCAGGTGACCCGGGAAGCCGAGCGCATGCTGGCCTTCTGCGCGCCCGGGGCGACGCACGACATCCGGTTCGCCTCCATCGCCTGATCCGGCCTTACAGGTCCGCGAGGCGCTTGCGCAGCTGCTCGGCGACCAGCTGGTACGCAGCGACCTGCTCCGGGACAGCGCCGGTGACCATGACCGGCCGCCCTTCGTCGGCATCCCGCGCGGCCTGGTAGCTGAACGGGATGCTGGCCAGCCTCGGGATCAGGCCCCAGATGCTGTCCTGGTCGGGGGCAGAAGGGAACAGCGGGGTGCTCTGGCCGCAGCCGGGGCAGATCTGGCCGCTCATGTTCTCCACCCCGGCCACCTCGGTCCTGGATCCGGCCGCGCTGCGCCGCGGGGTGAGGTGGGCGAGCAGCCGGCGCGCATCCTGGTGCGCGATGACCTGCGGTGTCACCACGACCAGCACGTACAGCGCGCGCCCGGACAGGGCGAAGACGAACTGCTGGATATCGGCCGTGCCCGGCGGGAGATCCACCACCAGGTAGTCCAGCCCGTTCCACTCGGTGTCCGCCAGGAGCCGGCGGGTGAGCAGCTGGGCGATGCCGCCGGTGATGCCCAGGCCCTGATTCTCGCCGAGCAGCAAGGCCGCCGAGGCGAGCTGGACCCCGTGCTGGCTGACCGTCTGCAAGCGGGAATCGGGCGCGCCCGGCCGGGCGAACAGCGTGACGTGGCCCGCCTCGGCGCGCCGCCGCAGGCCCATCATCCGCGGCACGTCGGGCCCGTACAGGTCGGCGTCGACCAGGCCGGCCCGCTGCCCTTGGGCGGTCAGGGCCAGGGCGAGGTTCACCGCGACCGTCGTCTTCCCGACGCCGCCCTTCCCGCTTGCGACCGCGATGACCGGCACCTGTTCCGCGCTGTGCGCCATGACCACTCCCTGGTTGCGGCGATCCTGGTGATCCGTTTAGCAAAGCTGAAGATCTCTTTAAGAAATCGTTCCGGGGGTTTCTGTTGGTGTCGGCGGCCCTATATCGTCTTATACATTGTGCTGTCATTGTCGCTGCGCCGAGTTGCCCTGACGGCGGCCGCCACGGCCGTGCTGTCCGCGGGCGTAGCCGGATCCGCGGTCCAGGCTGCTTATGCGGCGGTAGCGTCCCCGGCCGGTGGTGCGCCTTCCTCCCACGTCTCGTCGGATTCCGCGCCCACCGCCGGGCCCTCTGGTTCCCCCGGATCGACCGGCTCCGCGGCCCGGCAGCAGTTCGTGCCGGATCTCATCGCCGCGGTCCCGGGCGGGATCACCCCGGCCCAGCTGGCCAAGATCCGCAAGCTGGGCGGCGTGGCAGCGGTGCTGCCCGTCGACGGCGGGAAGGTCACGGTCAACGGGAAGAGCGCCAACGTCCTCGGCGTCTCGCCGCGGGCCTTCCGGCCCTGGACGCCGCTGGCCACGGCGGCCTCGGCGACGATCTGGTCGGACCTGAGCCACGGCCAGCTCATCAGCACCGGCGCCGCGGCCAAGAAGCTTCATCTGACCGCCGGGCATTCATATCCGGTCTCCGCCGCGGTCCTCGAGCAGGTGCCGTTCGGCAAGCCGACCGCGCTCAGCGTGCCGGGCGCGGACGCGATCGTGAACCTGACCCGGTCCGCGCAGCTGGGGCTGGCCAAGAACTTCGCCGTCCTGATCAACGCGCCGCGGGACAACCTCGCATCGCTGAAGGCGCAGGTCGAGGTGATCATCGGCAAGGGCGGCCAGGTCGTGAACCTGGTGGCGTACACCCTGAACGCGGCGGGCAGCCTGCCGGTGGAGCCGCACGCCCCAGCTGGCGTGCCGGCCAACTGGATCGACCTGTTCAAGGCCTCGGCCGCGCAATACTGCCCGGGACTGTCCTGGACCGTGCTGGCCGCGATCGGCGAGATCGAGAGTGGTGACGGCGCCAACGAAGGCCCGTCGAGCGCGGGAGCGGAGGGGCCTATGCAGTTCCTCCCCTCCACCTGGGCCATGTGGGGCACCGACGGGTTCGGCCAGACCGGCACCCCGGACATCTGGAACCCGCTGGACGCGATACCGTCGGCCGCGCGCCTGCTGTGTGCCTCCGGCGGGGGGAACAGCGCCACGCTGTCCGGGGCGATCTTCGCCTATAACCACGCCACCTGGTACGTCAACGAGGTGCTGGCCCTGGCCGGCGAGTACGCCCAGAACAACTCCTGATCAAGCGAGCGTCAGGCCGGGACCCGCGGTGACCGCAGGCGCCGCAGGCCAGCCAGGCAGGTCGCCGCGCTCGCCAGGCCGCAGGCCGCGGCGAACGCGTACCCCGCCCGCGGCCCGTGCGCGTCGAGGATGAAACCGACCACGGACGAGCCGATGGCCAGGCCGACCCCGATGCCGCTGCTCAGCCAGGACATGGCCTCGGTGCGCCGGCCCGGCTTGGCCTGCGCCTCGAGCAGGCTGAACCCGGCGATCAGGGTCGGCGCGATGGTCAGCCCGCACAGGTAGATCCCGCAGGTCAGCGTGACCAGGTTGGGCTGGGCCCAGAACGTGGCCACGCCGAGCACGGTCAGGATGAGGGTCACCGCGAACCTGGTCTCGATCGGCGCCCGCCACTGCCTGGATCCGTACCAGAGCCCGCCCGTCGCGCTGCCCAGCGCGTAGGTGCCGAGGATGAGCCCGGCCAGCGGCTTGTGCCCGGAATGCTGGGCGAACGAGACCGTGCTCAGGTCGACGGACACGAACATCGCGCCGAGCAGCAGGTACACCGGAGCCAGCACGACCAGGCCGGGAGCCGCGATGCCTCGAACCCGCTCGCTTCGCCGGACTGGCCCGGTGGCCCGCGCCACCGCGGGTTCTGTCCGGCGCTCGGCCACGAACCACAGGGTCCCCCCGAGGCACAGCAGCGCCGCGACGCCCACGCCGGCCGCCGGGAACACCTCGGTGGCCAGCAGCGTCACCGCGGCAGGCCCGATGACGAAGCACAACTCGTCGGCGACCGACTCGAACGAGAACGCGGCGTGCAGCCGGGGCGAGCCCGCCAGCAGGACGCTCCACCGGGCCCGGACCATGGTGCCCAGCGACGGCATGGTCGCGCCCGCGACCGCCCCAGAGACGAAAAGGGCCCAGGTCGGCGCCTGCACCTCGACGGCCACGATCAGGGCCGCGGTGGCGAAGGTGAACACCGTGAGCACCGGCAGCAGCACGCGCCTCTGACCGCGCCCGTCCACCAGCCGGGCGATCTGCGGCGAGGAGAACGCGTACCCGAGCGAGCCGACCGCGGACACGGCTCCGGCCACGCCGTACTTCCCGGTGCCGGCCGAGATGAGCAGGACGGTACCGAGGCCGAACATCGCCATCGGCATCCGCCCGATGACGCCCGCCGCCGAGAAGCGCCAGGACCCGGGAACCCGGAAGATGTCCGCGTACGGCCGCAGCGGGCCGGGCAGCCTGCCTGCGGAGGAGCGGCCGATCGTCGTGCGGGTGTCGTCAACCCCCGTCATCGGTCGCTGGGTCCCATGATCATCACGATATCGGACCGTTTCAACTGGTTTCCGGCGCCGATCCCGCGTCCGGTGCCCGGCGGAAATAGCAATCCGGCGGCCCTGGTTGGATGGAGGCATGCCGGCTTACGACGCGTTCCTGCTCGTCTCGTTCGGCGGCCCGGAAGGCCCCGGTGACGTGATGCCATTCCTGGCCAACGTCACCCGCGGCCGGAACGTCCCGCCGGAGCGGCTCGCCAGCGTGGCCGAGCACTACTACGCGTTCGGCGGAGTAAGCCCGATCAACCAGCAGTGCCGGGACCTGCTGGCCGCGGTGCAGGCCGATTTCGCGGCGAGCGGCCTGGCGCTTCCCCTCTACTGGGGAAACCGGAACTGGACGCCCTACCTGGCCGACACGGTGCAGGCCATGGCGCAGGACGGCGTCCGGCGGGCCGTTGCGTTCGTGACCTCGGCCTACAGTTCCTACTCGAGCTGCAGGCAGTACCTGGAGGACATCGAGCAGGCCCGCGCGGCCGTCGGTCCCGGCGCTCCGCGGATCGACAAGATCAGGCGGTTCTTCAATCATCCGGGCTTCATCGAGTCCTTCGCCGGCCACGTCGACGCGGCGCTGGCCACCCTCCCGGCCGAGGTGCGCGACGACGCCCACCTGGTGTTCACCGCGCACAGCATCCCGCTGGCGATGGCTGAGGCCAGCGGACCCGCCGGGAACCGGGGACGGTACGTTGCCGAGCTGACCGAGGCGGCCCGTCTTATCGCCGAACGGACCGGAGCGGGGGCGCACCGATGGTCGTTCGCCTACCAGAGCCGGAGCGGCCCGCCGTCCCAGCCCTGGCTGGAACCTGACGTGCGCGACCACCTCGGCGAGCTGGCCAGGTCGGGGACCCGGGCCGTGGTGGTGGTCCCGGTCGGCTTCGTGTCCGACCATATGGAGGTCCGGCACGACCTGGACGTCGAGGCGGCGCAGACCGCCGACGCGCTCGGCCTCGCGTTCGCCCGGGCCGCCACGCCCGGCACCAGCCCGCGCTTCGCGTCGATGGTCACGGAGCTGGTCACCGAACGCCTGGCGCTGCCCGACGACCTCGCCGGGCCGGATACTACGGTTTCGGATAATCCAGAACCGGGAGGTGGGGCGGTGCAGCCCGCACTGGCAGACGCCGCACTGGCAGACGCCGCACTGGCAGACGCCGCGCTGGGGGACATGGGCGTGCCGAGGCAGACGTGCCCGGCGGACTGCTGCGGCGGCTCCCGGTGAGCGATCCTGAGGCGCTGCTGCGGATCGCGGTGAACGCGGCCGTTGAGGCGGGCCGGCTCCTGGCCTCGTGGCGCGGCGACGAGCGTCCCGAGGTCGTCGACACCAAGTCGAGCCCGACCGACGTGGTAACGGAGATGGACCGCCGGTCCGAGGCGCTGATCACCGGATGGATCAGGGCCGTCCGCCCGGGCGACACCGTCCTAGGCGAGGAAGGCGGCCAGACCCTGGGCGGCCCGGACGCCGTGGCTGCCGCCGGGGACCAGGCCCCGGTGCGCTGGGTGGTGGACCCCCTCGACGGGACGGTCAACTATCTCTACGGCCTGCCCGACTGGGCGGTATCGATCGCCGCCGAGGTCGACGGCACCATCGTGGCCGGGGTGGTGGAGGTGCCCCGGTTCGGTGAGAGGTTCACCGCGGTCGCGGGCCGCGGGGCCTGGCTACACCGGGACGGGAACCCCGAGGCCGCCATCTCGCTGCGCTGCAATTCCGGCGTGGCGCTGGGCCAGGCGCTGGTCGGGACCGGATTCGGCTATGACCCCGGGCGCCGGCGGGTCCAGGGTGAGGTCGTGGCCGCCCTGCTGCCGCACGTGCGGGACATCCGGCGCGGCGGATCCGCCGCCGTCGACCTGTGCTCGGTGGCCGCAGGCCGGATGGACGGGTTCTTCGAGCGCGGCCTGAACTACTGGGACTACGCGGCCGGCGGGCTGATCGCGCGGGAGGCCGGCGCGCTGGTCGGCGGGCTGTCCGGCCGGGCGGAGAGCACCTCCATGACCGTCGCCGCCGGCCCCGACTTGTTCCGGCACCTGGACACCTTCCTGACGGGGCTCGATCCGGAACGCGACGCGCCGCGGGGTCGTGAACCACACGCTTGACCAGCCCGTATTAGAACGCGTCAGGAGTTTCGGCGTGGCGCGTGTGCGCCGGGCGCGAACGTGACAGAATTCCCCGCCGGAATCGGGCACAACTAGGGCCTTGAAAGCGTTACACCCGCGCAGCGATTGCGCACTACGGATGAAGGGGGATGGAGTACTCAGATGGCTACCGATTATGACAGCCCGCGGAAGACGGACGACGACCTGACTGAGGACAGCCTTCAGGAGCTTCAGGCGCGCCGGATGGACAAGTCATCGAGCACTATCGATCTTGACCCCGACGATGTTGCCGAATCCCTGGAGCTGCCGGGGGCAGACTTGTCGAACGAGGAACTCTCGTTCCGGGTGATACCCCGTCAGGCGGATGAGTTCACGTGCTCGCGGTGCTTCCTTGTGCACCACCGGAGTCAGCTTGCCGAAGATCGCAATGGCCAGCTTGTCTGCCGGGAGTGCGCGGCTTAGCCGTCCGCGGCGTTGGCGGGCTCGCCCTCCGGGCCGCTGTGCGTTCTACGTGCCGCAGCCCGGGTCGCGAGCAGCCTCGCGGACTCGACGATCACGCCGGTCAGCATGGACCAGCCGAGCGCCTCGCGCAGCCCCACCTGCGGATCCTCCGGATGCGTGGGAGGCTCCTTGCCGGTGGCCTTGGTCCACGCCAGGGTGATCACCTTGCGCGCCACGAAGGCCGCCGCCATGGCCGCCACCGCGCTGGTGATCTTGGCGCCGAGGTCTACGTTCCTGTCAGCCATCCCACTGCTCCTTTTCTTTAGCCCGCCCTTTACCCGCCCACGGCCCACCCTTTACCCACCCACAGCCCGCCCATTTACCCAACCCTCGCCCCGTCCGCGCAATCATGCCACTGGCTCGTGCCCACCTCGAATCCGGCACCGTTCGAGGGCTGCGGCCAGCTCCGCGGGGTGCCTGCTGCCGATCAGCCAGTAGGGCACCCGGACGTCCCCCGAGACCGCCGGATCGACGGCCAGGTACACGGATTCCTTGAGGTAGGGTCGCGAGTAAAAGCGCGCGGCCGGATCGGCTCGCGGGCCACGCAGCCGCGCGGTCTGCCTCTCGTCGAGGGCGACGACCTCGCTGATGGCCGCTAGGGGCAGCACGGCGTCCCCGGCCCGCAGCGCTCCGTCATCGACCTCGACCGTGCCCCGGCCGAAGGCGATCAGCAGCGCCGCGCATCCCACGGCCAGGCCGCCGATGATCACGATCGGCCAGGGCCACGGGAGGCCAGCGTACAGTGTTCCGCCGAGGATGAGGACGATTGGGACCGCGAGCAGCCACCAGACGACCGGTACGTAGAGCCGTTCGCGGTAATCGCGCATGCAGTCGAGGGTAGTTGGTCCGATGGAGTCGTGGCGGGGGGAGTGCGACGGGCGGCGGGTGGGGTAAGGGTGGGCGGCAAGAGAGCCAGGATGGGCGGCACAGGAGTAGATCATGCAGAAAGTGGTAGCCGTCCGGGCATGAGCGACAACGGGAACGGGGAAGAGCAGCGGATCGCCCGCGGCACGGGGGTGAAGGAGCAGATCTCCCGCGGCGCGGCGGTGCGTGAACTCAACAGCGCGAGCGAGCCGGGCCGCAGGCCGGGCGACGGTCCGGAGCGGCGGATGCCGGTGCCAGAGCAGAGCCGGGTGCCCAGCTGGCTCGCGACGGCGTCCGCGTGGGCCTGGCGGCTGCTGCTGCTGGCCGTCGTCATCTACCTGATCTCGCGCGTCCTGGGCATCCTGTACGTCGTAGTCGTGCCATGCGTCGCGGCCCTGTTGCTCACCGCCGTGCTGCAGCCGCTGACGTCCCGGTTGCGCCGAGCCGGGCTGCCCGCGCTGGCCGCGACCTGGGTCACCTTGCTCATTGCGGCCGTGGTGCTCGGCGGCCTGGTCACGCTGGTCGCCAACCGGGTGAGCGCCGACTACCCGACCCTGCTCGCGGAGGCCAAGCACACCACCGCGCAGATCCAGTCGTGGCTGGCCGGGCCGCCCTTCCACCTCAAGAACAACAACGTCCAGAAGTTCCTCAACAACATTCCCAGCTACCTCAGCAAGCATAAATCGCTGGTCGAAGGGACCGTGGTCACCGGGGGCAAGATCGCCTCGGAGTTCTTCGGCGGCCTCGTCCTCATGCTCTTCGTCATGTTCTTCCTGATCAAGGACGGGGAACGGATCTGGAACTGGCTGCTGGGCGCCATGAGGACCGACACCGCGCGCCGGATGGACCGGGCCGGGCACGCCGCCTGGCTGGTCTTGGTGTACTACATGCGCGGCACGGTGGCGGTGGCCGCCATCCACGCGGTCGTGGTCGGCGTGGCCCTGTCGATCATGGGCGTCCCGCTGGCCGTGCCGCTCGCCGTGGTGGTGTTCGTAGCCGCCTTCGTCCCGCTGGTGGGCCTGCTCGTGGCGGGCGCGCTGGCCATCGTGGTGACACTGGCCACCAAGGGCTGGGTCGACGCCGCGGTCCTGCTCGGGGTGCTGGTCATCGAGGACCAGCTGGAAGCCCACTTGCTCCAGCCTCAAGTGGTCGGGAAGATGATCCGCCTGCACCCGCTGGCGGTTATCCTGTCGCTCGCGGCCGGCGGTGTCCTGGCCGGCATCCCCGGGGCCGTCGTGGCCGTGCCCATCGTGGCCGTGATCACCCGGGCGCTGCCCGAGCTGCGCCGGAGCGAACCCGAGGATCTCGGTCCGGACGACGCATAGGGTGGGCATGGGGGAAAGTACGATGGGCTCAGTGCCCGGATGTCGCGCTATCCTCACCCTGCGTGCAAGCCCTATTTTTCCCCGGGCCCAACAGAATTTTCTCCCCCCAAGCCCACCCAGGGAGCTTCGTTGCCGCATTCCGACCCCGACGTGCTGATCAAGCGGCTTGATCCCGGCGTCGCGCTGCCGTCGTACGCCCATCCTGGGGATGCGGGCGCGGACCTGGCCGCGGCTGAGGACGTCGAGCTGGCCCCGGGTGAGCGGGCGCTGGTGCGAACCGGGCTGGCCATCGCCCTGCCCGCCGGGTACGCGGCGTTCGTGCATCCCCGCTCGGGCTTGGCCGCGAAGTACGGGGTGACGCTGGTGAACGCGCCCGGCACGGTCGACGCGGGCTACCGCGGCGAGATCAAGGTAACCCTGCTGAACACCGACCGGGACCAGCCGGTCAGCTTCAAGCGGGGCGACCGGATCGCGCAGCTGGTCATCCAGCGGATCGAGCGGGCCACATTCCATGAAGTAGAGGTGCTCCCGGGATCGGTGCGGGGCGACGGTGGCTTCGGTTCGACCGGCGGCCACGGCGCGGAACGCACCGAACTGGTGTCCTGAGCAGCAGAAGAAGGAGCGTACGAAGTGTTTCGTCGACGTCGTTCAGCAGACGTTGGCCGGGACTGGCCCAGCGAACCCGAGGACGGTCAGGAACTGGCCGACGACGAGTTCGACGATGGGGCCTACGACGAGCCGGCAGGCCAAGGGGGGTCTGGGGGGGAGGGTTCCCCCCCAGGATCGGGGGGATCCCGGGGGGTCGTCCCCCCGGGGCTATACGGCCCCTGGGACGCCGGGGAGTCCTTCCCGCCGCGAGAGCGGGTTGACCTGGGCAGCCTGCAGGTACCGATGGGTCCAGAGCACGAGATTCAGCTCGTCATGGCCGACCAGCACGGTGCGTGGGTGACCATCCGGCACGGCGAGAGCGAGATGCAGGTCCAGGCGTTCGCCGCGGCGCGGCGAGGCGCGCTGTGGGATGACATCCGGGCCGAAATCGCCAAGGAGGTGCGCGAGGCGGGCGGGGACAGCCAGGAGATCCAGGGGTCGTTCGGTACCGAGCTCATGGCCCGAGTGCCGATCGAACCCGGGCAGCCCGCCTCAGGGATGCGGCCGGTCCGGTTCGTCGGTGTCGACGGCCCGCGCTGGTTCTTGCGCGGCTTGTTCACCGGCCCGGCCGCCATGAAGGGGGAAGGGGAGGTGGGTGGGGCGCCCGCCGGACTGCTTGAGGAGATCTTCAGGGACGTCGTAGTGGTGCGCGGCGAGCACCCGGTGCCGCCGCGGGACATCCTGGAGCTGCGGCTGCCGCCGGAAGCTCAGAAGGCGTTCGAGGAGCAGGCCGCCGCCGCGGCCGAGGAGAACAGGTTCCAGCCCGACCTGAACCCCTTCGACCGCGGTCCGGAGTTCACCGAGACTCGTTAGCGCTCAACAGGCGCCCGAGCTCCTCCTCCACGTCCTCGCTGGTTACGAAGAACAGCTCGTCACCGGCCTGGAGCGGATCATCGGCATGCGGGACCAGGACCCGGCCCTCCCGCAAGATGGCGACCAGCGAGGTGTCCGCGGGCCAGTCGATGCCGCCGACGCGCTGTCCGACCAGCGGTGCCTCGGCCGGCATGGTCAGCTCGACCAGGCTGGCCTCGCTCTGCCCGAACGTCATCAGCCGTACCAGGTCGCCGACGCTGACCGCCTCCTCGACCAGGGCCGAGAGCAGCCGCGGGGTGGAGACCGCGACGTCGACGCCCCACGATTCGTTGTACAGCCACTCGTTGCTCGGGTCGTTCACCCGCGCCACGACCCGGGGTACCCCGTACTCGGTCTTGGCCAGCAGCGCTACCACCAGGTTCGCCTTGTCGTCGCCGGTCGCCGCGATGACCACGTTGCACCGGTACAACTGCGCATCGTCGAGGGAGCTGATCTCGCACGCGTCGGCGAGCAGCCATTCGGCCCGCGGCACGGCCTCGATCGCGATCGCCTTGGGGTCGTGGTCGATGAGCAGCACCTCGTGCCCGTTCTCCAGCAGTTCGCTGGCGATGGAGCGGCCGACCGCCCCGGCACCGGCTATCGCGACCCGCATCAGTGTCCCCCTCCCCGGGCCGCGAAGGCCGCGGCGATCCGGTCCATGTCGTCTTCCCTGGCTAGGACGTGGATCACGTCGCCTTCTTGCAAGACGGTTCCGCCGTCGGGCACGAATGCCTGGCCGAGCCGGTCGACGAACACGATCCGGGTCAGCGTGCTGGCCTCAACCGACTTGACCTGCTCGCCGATCCAGTGCGGTGAGAACGCGACCTCGGCCAGCACGATCTTCCCCGTGGGGTCCCGCCAGAGCGCCTCGCTGCCCTCCGGGAGCAGTTTGCGCAGCATCTGGTCGGCGGTCCAGCGCACCGTAGCCACAGTGGGAATGCCCAGCCGTTCGTAGACCTCGGCTCGCCGCGGGTCGTAGATCCGGGCCGCGACCCGCTGCACGCCGAAGACCTCGCGGGCCACCCGGGCCGCGATGATGTTGGAGTTGTCGCCACTGCTCACCGCGGCGAAGGCGTCCGCGCGCTCGGTGCCCGCCTGGGTGAGGACGGTTCGGTCGAAGCCGATGCCGGTAATCTTGTCGCCCTTGAAGGACGACCCGAGCCTGCGGAACGCTTCGGGATCCCTGTCGATGACCGCGATGCTGGCGCCTCGGTCCTCGAGGATGTGAGCCAGCGTCGACCCGACTCGTCCGCAGCCCATGATCACGATGTGCATGACCGTCCCTCCAGGTAAGCGGAGTCCCCGATCCGGGGTGCCTCGCCAAAGCTATGCCCTTACGTGCGAGAATTCGACCCCATGAATTACCACACCGGTCAGGTCGTCGAGGTAACGGCCTCTGACGTGGCCCACGGCGGTTGGTGCGTTGCCCGGCCGGCCGATGGCCCGGTGCTGTTCGTGCGCCACGCGCTGCCAGGGGAGCGGGTGATAGCCCGCGTCACTGAGGTCACCTCTCGCCTCGTGCGGGCCGAGGCGGTAGAGATCCTGTCCGCGTCGCCCGACCGGATCGCGCCGCCCTGCCCTCACGCGAGGCCCGGCGGCTGCGGCGGTTGCGACTGGCAGCACGCCACGTTGCCCGCCCAGCGCGCGCTCAAGGCCGCGGTGATCCGCCAGCAAT
The DNA here is from genome assembly GCA_963742795.1 of uncultured Actinomycetes bacterium. GTDB lineage: Bacteria > Actinomycetota > Actinomycetes > Streptosporangiales > Streptosporangiaceae > Palsa-504. Next base: position 309,118 of record CAVUNL010000005.1, on the reverse strand, counting down.
TGCGGCGGATCGCGGGCCTTGACCGCGAGGTCACGGTGGAGGCCCTGCCGGGCGACCAGGAAGGCGACCAGAACCCGGCGGCCGAAGATGGGCAGCGTCGCGGCGCTGGCCTGGGCTGGCGCACCCGGGTGCAGTTCGCGGTGCGGGACGACGGCGTGGCCGGGCTGCGCGCCCACCGCTCGCACCGGATCATCGACGTGGGGGAGTGCCTGATCGCCCACCCGGCCATCACCGAGCTGGAGCTCACCCGGCGCCGGTGGCCCGGCGAGGCCTCGGTCGAGGCCCTGGTGGCCACCGAATCGGGGGAACGGGCCGTGATCGTCTCACCGGGCCGGAGCGCGGGAACCGCGGCGGAGCAGGTCGCCGCGGATACGGTGCTCCGCCGGGCCAGCCGCCGTCTGACCCCGGTGCGCGGCCGCGGCTACCTCAGCCAGCACGCGGCGGGCCGGGACTGGCGGGTCAGCGCGGGAGCGTTCTGGCAGGTGCATCCCGCTGCGGCGGACGTGCTGACCGCCGCCGTACTGGCCAGCCTCGAGGCCCGGCCGGGCGACGTGGCACTCGACCTGTACTGCGGCGCGGGCCTGTTTGCCGGGGTCCTGGCCCCAGCGGTCGGGCCGGGCGGAATGGTCGTCGGCGTCGAGGCCGACGACGCGGCGGTCCGGGACGCCCGGCATAACCTGCGGGAGTGGCCCTGGGCCCGGGTGCACAAGGGCGACGTGGCGTCGGTACTGACCCGGGGCGGCCTCCCGGCCGCCCGGCTGGCGGTGGCCGACCCGCCCAGGTCCGGGCTGGCTCGCGAGGTCATCGAGTACCTCAGCGCGGGCCAGAACGGGATCGACCGCCTCGCCTACGTGTCCTGTGACCCGGCCACGCTGGCCCGTGATATCGGGCTGCTGACCGGACGAGGCTGGATTCTGGAGGGCTTGCGCGCCTTCGACGCGTTCCCCATGACCCACCACGTCGAGTGCGTCGCGACCTTGACCGCCGGCGGGGTCACCGATCATCCAGGCGAGCCTGGATCTCGGCGGTGATCGCCTCGGGCGGCTTGTCACCTTCCACTTCCAGCAGGATGCCTCGCTGCCGGTAGTAGGCGATAAGGGGGCTGGTGGTCTCGGTGAACACCTCGAGCCGGTGCTTGATCACCTCGGCCGTGTCGTCCGGGCGGGCCCGGGAAAGCAGCCGCTGCAGCAGGACCGGTCCGGGCACGTTCAGGTAGATCGCGGCGTCCAGGGTCAGGTCGAGCTGCCGGGCGACGTCGGCGGCCTTCAGGGCCTGAGACACGGTGCGGGGGAACCCGTCCAGGATGTATCCGCCGCGGGCAGCGGCGGCGGCCACCACCGGGATGACCAGGTCGAAGACGATCTGGTCCGGGACCAGGTCGCCGCGGCGCTGGAAGGCCGCCACCTCCTGGCCCAGGGGAGTGCCGGCCCGGACCTCAGTCCGCAGGACCTCCCCGGAGGAGATGTGCTCGATGCCGTAGAGCGAGGCCAACTTGCGGCCCTGCGTCCCCTTGCCGCTGCCCGGCGCGCCGACTAGCAGTAGCTTCAACGTGCCTCCAGCTAGGCGGGCGTCTCGGTGCCGGTCGTTCCCTTAACGTAGTAGCCGAGCCCGGGGATGCGGACGAGCAGGCCTTCATCTTCCAGCACCCGCAGCGCCTTGGCGCACGTCTGCCGCGCGTGGCCGTACTGCTGGCTCAGGGTAGTGATAGACGGCGTCGGCATGCCGGGCGCGAGGGTTCCCTCGGCAATCTGCCGGCGCAATAGGGCGGCCAAGCGCACATAGGCTCTTGGGTCCGATTCGTCACTTATCGACACTCTCGTACCGTACTCGATTGGCAATATTGCCAATCGCAACGCTTCGACACTAGTCGAGATTAGACGAGGAATCAATAGTGCGTTAACGTCTGAAACCGTCGGGGTCGTTACGGGCCCGTCAAACCGCGCGGAGGCAGAATCCAGGACAGGTCATGATCTTGATCTTCTACTCGTGGACGGCGCTGAACGGTGCCTCTGGATCGTCAGTCGCCATGGGGATTACCGACGACCGCGGCCGGGCCATGCGGGCGGGCGAGGAGTGCCTCGGCTCGGGCCGGGCCATCGTGGTCATCATCGACGCGGTGCGGCCGGCCATGGCGCAGCGCACGCTGGCCCCGTGCTACGTCCGGACCGGGGTGAGCTGGCTGGGCCAGCGCACCGGGGCGGGCGAGGTGAGCTGGAACCGCTTCTTCTCCCCTGCCGACCCTGATGATCCACGGGGGCCTGGCAGGATGGGGGCATGAAATTCCGGATCTTTACCGAGCCGCAGCAGGGGGCTGACTACCAGACGCTGCGGAACGTCGCGGTGGCCACCGAGGAGCTCGGGTTCGACGCGTTCTTCAGGTCCGACCACTACCTGAAGATGGGCGACGGCTCCGGGCTGCCCGGCCCGACCGACGCCTGGACCACGCTGGCAGGCCTGGCCATTGAGACCAGCCGCATCAGGCTCGGGACGCTGATGAGCGCGGCCACGTTCCGGCTTCCCGGCCCGCTCGCGATCACGGTGGCGCAGGTCGACCAGATGAGCGGCGGCCGGGTCGAGTTCGGCCTCGGCGCCGGCTGGTTCGAGGCCGAGCACGCCGCCTACGGCATTCCGTTCCCCTCGCTGGGCGAGCGCTTCGACATTCTGGAGGAGCAGCTCGCGGTCATCACCGGGCTGTGGGGGACGGCCGAGGGCGAGACGTTCTCCTTCGACGGGGCGCACTACCGGGTGGCCGATTCGCCCGCCCTGCCGAAGCCCGCTCAGCGGCCGCGCCCGCCGGTCCTGCTCGGCGGCGCGGGTGCCCGCCGGACGCCCCGGCTGGCGGCCCGGTTCGCGGACGAGTTCAACGCGCCGTTCCAGTCGGTGCCGGATTCAGCGGCCGGGTTCGCGCGCGTCCGCGAGGCCTGCGAGGCGGCCGGGCGCTACCCGGCGACCATGACCTACTCGGTCGCGCAGACGGTGTGCTGCGGAAAGGACGAAGACGAGTTCCGGCGCCGGGCCGCCGCGATCGGCCGTGAGCCCGCCGATATGCGCGAACACGGCCTGGGCGGCACGCCCGGCGAGGTCGCGGCCAAGATCGCGGAGTACGCCGAGATCGGAGCGGAACGGGTCTACCTACAGGTGCTTGACCTCAGCGACCTCGATCACCTGGCCTTGATCGCCTCGGACGTAGTGCCGCAGTTCTAGCCGGTCCCGCGATCCACCCGTCAGCCGAAGGCCTGCATGGTGGCTTGCCGTCCGATGGCACTGGCCGCCTGGTAGCCGTAGGTGCCCTGGTCCCGCAGTTCGGTGGCCGCGCTGACCAGGGCGCCCAGCGCCGCGAACGCGAACGAGCCGCCAACCGAGATCCGGCTTGTGCCGGCCTCGGCCAGCTCGGGCACGGGAGGCGCGCCGCCGACGGCCAGCACGTTGACCGGCCGGTCGACCTCGCGGATCACCTGGCGGATATCGGAGATGTCGCGCAGGCCGGGCGCGTAGAGCACGTCGGCGCCGGCCGCCTGGTAGGCCTGCAACCTGGTGATCGTGTCGGCCAGGTCCGGCCGTCCGTGCAGGTAGTTCTCGGCGCGGGCGGTGAGCACAAAGGGAACCGGGCCCACGTGGGCGATCTGCGCCGCCGCGGCCACCCGCTCGGCCGCGAACCGGAGGTCGTAGATCGGGTCGTCCTCGCGCCCGGTGAAGTCCTCCACCGAGCCGCCCGCGAGCCCGACCTCGATGGCCAGTCCGATGGTCTCGGCAACGGCGGCGGGCTCATCCGCGAAGGCGTTCTCCAGGTCGGCCGAGACCGGCAGGTCAGTCGCCGCGACGATGACCGCCGAGTGGACCAGTGCCTCCTCCCGGCTTACCGAGCCGTCGTTGCGGCCCAGCGAGGCGGCGAAGCCGGAGCTCGTGGTGGCCAGCGCCTGGAATCCCAGGGACGCGAGCAGCCTGGCCGAGCCGAGGTCCCACGGGTTCGGCAGCAGGAGGGGGTTGCCCGGCCGGTGCAGGGCCAGGAACTGGCGCGCCTTGTCCGCCTGAGTGATCATGGCCCTAACGTATCGCCGACCCCGCACGGTGAACGGACGCGGCCTGCCCGAAGGCCCCGGGGATGACCGTCTGAAGGCAAGTCGGAATGAGCGGACCTGCCCGTATGGCTTGCGGGGGGCATATCGCGATGCGATCGTTGAGCGGTGCGCTCCAATACCGCCCCTCCCCGGAGGGTGCGGCTTGTCATTATCCTCTCGGTGGTCAGCGCCGTGATGGTCATAGCGGGCGGGATTCTCGTCGTGGCAAGCACGGCCACCCACCTGATCGGCCGGCACTCCGGTAGTCATTACACCAGCCTGGGCGTGGCCGTAGGCGTGGCGGGCCTCGCGGTTGGCCTGGTGACCTTGCTGGTTTTCGCGTTCACCCGGGCCGGAAGGTCGCGCCGCCGCCGGCCCGCTGGTCACCGGCGCCGGGCGGCGGCGTCCCCGGGCTCGGGCCGGGGGCGCGGACGGGCGCTGGAGCCGACGAGCGTGTATTCACCAGGTGGCCTGATCGACGTTCCCCGCGATGCGCGCACGCCAGGCTCCGCAGGCGCGGCTAGGTCTCCCGGGTTCGACGGCCCTCAAGGGACCATGAGGCCTCCAGCCTCCGGGGGTGCTCGCGAGGCCTTCCGGCCGCCGACGGCGGGTGGTCCTTCTCCCGTCCCACCACCCGGCGCATCTCGCGGCAGCCCGGGCGAGGCGAGGCCCGCCGCGGGCCGCACGGGGACCGCTCCACCTCGGCCTGGATACCAAGCCGGAGCGTATCCGGCGCCCGGGCCCGGCCCCGGCTGGGGAACACCGCCGAGCCAGGCCGCTCGCCCGCCTCAGCCGCCCATGTCATCCCAGGGGCGGATGAGACCAGGCGAGGCCTTCCCACCCGGCGAGGCCTTTCCGCCGCGCGATCCCGTCCCGCCGCGCGATCCCGTCCCGCCGCGCGATCCCGTCCCGCCGCGCGATCCCGTCCCGCGCGAGAACCCGCCTGCCAGGCCAGGCTTCCCGCCCGGTGAGACCCCGGGCGCCCGGCCACGTGCCCCGTTCCGGGAGGGCCCGCCGCCGCGTCCCGGCGCGGCGCAACGGCCGGGGAATCCCCCGCGTGATGCGGCCCCGCCCCGCGAGCCGTGGCGGCCCGGTGCTCAGGGGCCGCCCTTCGACCGCGTCTATCCCTCCCGCGCCGCGCGCCCCGGGCCGGCCCCGCCCGGGTCGCCGCCATCCGGGTCGCCGCCGTTCGGGTCGGGGCCATCCGGGCCGGGCCGGGCGACCGGAGCCGGCCGGCCGTCAGCCGCTCCCGGCTACGGCCCATCCGCCGGGTGGCGGCCTTCGCCGCCCGGCCCCCCGGGACCGGGATCCCCGGGACCGGGATCCCCGGGACCGGGATCCCCGGGACCGGGATCCCCGGGACCGGGATCCCCAGGACCGGGATCCCCAGGACCGGGACCGCGAGCTGCGGGACCGGGAACCTCGGCACCGGGACGCCCGGGTGCCTGGGCAGGACCAGATCCGGCCGGTCCCAGCGCACCCTTCGACGGCGGGTACGCGCAGGTCATCCGGACCGCGAACGGCCCGGCGCCGGGCAGCCGAGGCCGCCCGAACCCTACCCGGCCTGCCGATCCGGCGCGGGCCTCGGACCGGGACGTGTACGTATACCGCGAGGTCAGCGAGCCGACGCCGACGTCATCACCGCGGCGGCCGTCCGCGGACGACGCCGCGTACTGGTATGACCTGCTGGCCGAGGATGCCGCTCCGCAGCATGAACAGGCCCGCGGCCCGTTCGAGCCGCTGCTGCCCTCCAGTACGCCGACGGGTACGGTCGGCCAGCAGCCGTCCGCCGAGCCGGAGCAGCGGTCGCCGGGTGGGGCCGGGAGCGACCCTCAGGAGGCACCGGAGCGGGCCCGGGCGCGCAAGCTCGAGCAGCTCAGGGATCTGTACCTGACCGCGGAAGCGATTGGCGAGCAGAACGTGGACAAGCACTTCGACCAGCTCCTGGCCCAGCAGCGCGAGCTGATCAGCGACTACTTCGGGCAGCCGGCCTCGGCCCAGCCAGGCGTGGCCGGACCCAGCGATGGTAGCGTGGCCGGGCCCCGTGACGGTCAGGTCGCCGAACGTGACGGTCAGGCCGCCGCAACCAGCGCGGCCCACTCCGATCCGGGCGCCTCCGGCGGTCAGCCTGGTCCGCCGGAGCGTATCCGCGCCGAGCCGCCTCGCGCATGGTGAACCCGGACGAGCGCCCGCTGGTCATCGCGGTGCTCGGCCTGGGCGAGGCCGGTTCGGTGATCGCGCGTGACCTGGTCGCCGCGGGCGCGGTGGTGCGCGGCTATGACCCGGCGGTGGCCGCCGGCCCGGGCATCACCGACACCCCCGGCGAGGCGGAGGCAGCGCGCGACGCGGACCTAGTGCTGAGCGTGAACAGCGCGAAGGCCGCGATGGACGCCTTCCGGGCCGGGCGGCGCGGCCTGCGCCCCGGCACCCTGTGGGCCGACCTCAATACCGCCTCACCGGGCCTGAAACGGGAGCTTGCGAGCATCGCCGAAGTCGGCAATGTGCCCTTCGCTGACGTCGCCATGATGGCGCCCGTCCCCGGGCGCGGCCTGCACGTCCCGATGCTGGCCAGCGGGGACGGCGCCGAACGCTATGCTCGCCTGCTCACCCCGCTGGGAGCCGGCATCGAGGTGCTGGCCGGGCCCGCCGGGCTCGCGGCCACCAGGAAGCTGCTGCGCAGCGTCTTCTACAAGGGCATGGCCGCGGCCATCATCGAGGCGTTGGAGGCCGCCCGCGCCGTCGACCATGAGCAGTGGCTGCGTGAGCACATCGCCGACGAGCTGACCGAGGCCGACGCGCGCAGTGTAGCGCGGATCGTGGACGGTACCGTTCGGCACGCCGTGCGCCGGACCGCCGAGATGGAAGCGGCCGCGGAGATGCTCACCGAACTCGGTGTGCCACCGGTGATGGCCGACGCCAGCCGGGCCTTGCACGAGCGCCTGTCAGGGACACGCCACCCGTAACGCCAGTGGCCCGAGCGCCTCGGCCAGCGGCTTGAGCGAGTCGGGGTTGGGGTGGAGCGGGAGGTTCATGATGATCAGGTCGGCGCCGACGTCGCGGTAGGCGGCTACCGCCGCGACCACGGGCTCCAGGTCCCCGTCGGGCTCGATGCGCACGTTGACCGAACAGGTGATCTCGTTCACGTCGCGTCCGATCGCGGCGCAGTGCCCGGTGAGCACCTCCTTCAGCTCCAGCCACTGCTCCGGGCTCTCGGCGATGGCGTTCCACTGCTGGGCCCAGCGGGCCACGGTGCGCAGCGTCCGCGTCTTACCGCGCCCGCCGATCGTGACCGGCGGGTGCGGCTGCTGCACCGGCTTCGGCTCGCACCTGGCCTCGGTGAGCCTGACGTACTGGCCGGCGAACGTGGTGGTGGTCTGGCTCAGCAGCCCGACGATGGCCTCGACGCCCTCGTCGAACCGGTCGAACCGCTCCTTCAGCGGCGGCAGGTCGATCCCGTAGGCGTCGCACTCCATCTGGTTCCACCCGGCCCCGAGGCCCAGTTCCAGCCGGCCGCCGGAGATGATGTCGACGGTCGCGGCCATATTGGCCAGCACCGCCGGGTGGCGGTAGATCATTCCGGTCACCTGGCAGCCGATCCGGATCCGCCGGGTAGCCTGGGCCATCGCGGCTAGCATCGTCCACGCCTCGAAGTTGGGCCCGGCGTAGTCGGGGGTCAGCGGGTAGAAATGATCCCAGTTCCAGGCCGACTCGAACAGCGGGATCTCGTCGGCGGCGAGCCACGCGTCGCGGAGTTCTTCCCACGTCTGGTGTTCGGGCCGCGTCTTGATCGCGAAGCGCATTCCGGTGACGTCCTCTCCGGGCCGAAGACTCCTGAGTACTCGATCATCCTATTGAACGGCCAGATCGAGCCTGCCGCCCGAGGCGCCCTGTCCGGCGCTGGTAAAGTAGCTTGATATCGAGATACTGTAGGCTGGGACGCCTAGCCGGGACGAGCGAGGAGGCTCAGGAACGATGACCGCGAACAGCTTCGGCAGCCGGGCGGCGCTTGAGGTCGCAGGTACGCAGTACGAGATCTACCGGCTGGACGCGGCGGAAGGCTCCGGCAATCTCCCCTACAGCCTGAAGATCCTGCTGGAGAACCTGCTGCGCAACGAGGACGGCGCCAACATCACCGCCGACCACGTCCGGGCGCTGGCAAACTGGGACCCCAGCCAGGAGCCGGATACCGAGATCCAGTTCACCCCGGCCCGGGTGATCCTGCAGGACCTGACCGGCGTCCCGGCCGTCGTCGACCTAGCCGCCATGCGCGAGGCCATGAAGGCCCTAGGCGGCGACGCGACGAGGATCAACCCGCTCATCCCGGCCGAGCTGGTCATCGACCACTCGGTGGTGGCCGACGTGTTCGGCCGACCGGACGCGTTCGCCAGGAACGTGGAGATCGAGTTTCACCGCAACCGGGAGCGGTTCGGCTTCCTGCGCTGGGGCCAGGAGGCGTTCAGCCAGTTCAAGGTGGTCCCGCCCGGCACCGGAATCGTGCACCAGGTCAACATCGAGTACCTGGCCCGGGTCGTGATGACCCGCGACGGCTTCGCCTACCCCGACACCTGCCTGGGTACCGACTCGCACACCACCATGCAGAACGGCCTGGGGGTGCTCGGCTGGGGCGTCGGCGGCATCGAGGCCGAGGCCGCGATGCTCGGCCAGCCGGTGTCCATGCTCATCCCCAAGGTCGTCGGGTTCCGCTTGTCCGGCGAGCTGCCCAGCGGCGCAACCGCCACGGACCTGGTGCTCACCATCACCGAGCAGCTGCGCAAGCACGGCGTGGTGGGCAAGTTCGTCGAGTTCCACGGCGAGGGCGTGGCCGCGGTGCCGGTCGCCAACCGCGCCACCATCGGCAACATGTCACCGGAGTTCGGGTCGACCTGCGCGATCTTCCCCATCGACCAGAACACCCTGGACTACCTGTCCCTGACCGGCCGTCCGCGCGAGCAGATCGCGCTGGTCGAGGCCTACGCCAAGGAGCAGGGCCTGTGGCACGACCCGGCACGCGAGACGCGCTACTCCGAGGAGCTCAGCCTCGACCTGTCGACCGTGGTGCCGTCGATCGCGGGTCCCAAGCGCCCGCAGGACCGGATTACGCTAGCCGACGCCAAGACCGCGTTCCGTGACGCGCTGCCCAACTACGTCCAGGAAACCAGCCTGGACAACGGCCTGGCCGGCACCTTCCCGGCCTCCGACCCGGTGGCGGCGGGCGACGGCACCCGGGCCTCGAACCCGATCCAGGTCACGCTGGAGGACGGCACGACGACCAGCGTCGATCACGGCAGTGTGGTGATCGCCGCCATCACCTCGTGCACGAACACGTCCAACCCCTCGGTCATGGTCGGCGCCGCCCTGCTGGCCAAGAAGGCGGTGGACAAGGGCCTGAACCGCAAGCCCTGGGTCAAGACCACGCTCGCGCCCGGGTCCAAGGTGGTCATGGACTACTACGAACGCGCCGGGCTGCTGCCCTACCTGGACAAGCTCGGCTTCAACCTGGTCGGCTACGGCTGCACCACCTGCATCGGGAACTCCGGCCCGCTGCCGCCCGCGATCAGCGAGGCGGTCAACGACAACGACCTGGCCGTGGTCTCGGTGCTGTCCGGTAACCGCAACTTCGAGGGCCGGATCAACCCCGACGTGAAGCTGAACTACCTGGCCTCGCCGCCGCTAGTGGTCGCCTACGCGCTGGCCGGCACGATGGACATCGACCTGGTCCGCGAGCCGCTCGGCTCCGATCCCGAAGGCCGCCCGGTCTACCTGGCCGACCTCTGGCCGTCTCCGCAGGAGGTCGCCGCCGTCGTCCGGGACGCCGTGGCCCAGGAGATGTTCACCCGCGACTACGCGGACGTCTTCCACGGCGACGACAACTGGCGCGGGCTGGAAATCCTGGCGGGCGACACCTTCGCCTGGGAAAAGGAGTCGACCTACGTGCGCCGTCCGCCCTACTTCGACGGGATGCCCACCGAGCCGGAGCCGGTCACCGATATCACCGGCGCGAAGGTGCTGGCCATGCTGGGTGACTCGGTGACCACCGACCACATCTCGCCGGCCGGCGCGATCAAGACCGACAGCCCGGCCGGGGTCTACCTGACCGAGCATGGCGTCGAGCGGAAGGACTTCAACTCCTACGGCTCGCGGCGCGGCAACCACGAGGTGATGATCCGCGGCACGTTCGCCAACATCAGGCTGCGCAACCAGCTCGCGCCGGGCACCGAGGGCGGAGTCACGGTCAAGGACGGCGAGCAGATGACGATCTACGACGCCTCCCGCCAGTACATCGAGGAGGGCACCCCGCTGATCGTGCTCGGCGGCAAGGAGTACGGCTCGGGCTCCTCCCGCGACTGGGCGGCCAAGGGCACCCTGCTGCTCGGGGTGCGCGCCGTCCTAGTCGAGTCCTTCGAGCGCATCCACCGGTCCAACCTGATCGGCATGGGCGTCCTGCCGCTGCAGTACCGGCCGGGGGAGTCGGCCGCATCGCTCGGCCTGACCGGGCGCGAAACATTCGACGTCCGCGGCATCGAAGAAATGAACAAACGAAATGTTCCTAAGGAGGTCGTGGTCACCGCCGACGGCAAGGAATTCCGCGCCGTCGTGCGGATCGACACCCCGGGCGAGGCCGACTACTACCGGCACGGCGGCATCATGCAGTACGTCCTGCGCTCCCTGCGCGCCGCCGGGTAACAACGACTTCAGGAAGAGGATCGAGCGCCGCTGGTAGCCGAGCCCGGCGTAATAGGCTCCGGCGGAGAGCCATACGCGGGCCATGCCTTCGCCGTCGCCGGGACGGGGCGGCCGGATCTGTACAGACATGGGTTAAGTCTGACTTCGGGGAGACCATGATGCGCACGGTTATCTACTCCATGAGCGTGTCGCTGGACGGCTTCATCGCGGGCCCTGGCGGCGACATCTCCTGGACCGCGCCCGACCAGGAGCTGTTTGCGTTCCACGTCCAGCAGACCCCCGAGATCGGCGCGGAATTGATGGGGCGGCGGCTGTACGAGGCCATGCTGGTCTGGGAGACCGCCGAGACGACCATGTCCGGCGCGGACGAGCTGGAGTTCGCCCGGATCTGGAAAGCCATCCCGAAGCTCGTGTTCTCCACCACGCTCGATCAGGTCCAGGGCAACGCCCGGCTAGCCTGCGACGAAGTGGCCGACGAGGTGGCCAGGCTCCGGCAAGCGCCAGAGGAGGGCGTGATCTCGGTGGGCGGCGCGGGCCTGGCCTCCACGTTGATCAAGCTGGATCTCATCGACGAGTACCGGCTGTTCGTCATCCCGGTCGTGCTGGGCCGCGGTACGCCGTACTTCCCGCCGCTGGACCGCGCGATCGAGCTCGAGTTGCTCGAGACCCGGACGTTCGGCTCCCGGGTGGTCTACCTTCGCAACCGTCGCGTGCAGCGTGGCTGAACCCCTCATCGTGGCCCAGCTCCGGGCCGCGGGCTGCGTCTTCGCCGAGGACGAAGCCCGGCTGCTCATCGCCACGGCCCGGAGTCCGGAGGAACTCGACGCGATGGTGGAGCGGCGGGCCGCTGGCCTGCCGCTCGAACAGGTCCTCGGCTGGGCCGAGTTCTGCGGACTGCGCATCGCCGTAGATCCCGGCGTCTTCGTCCCGCGCCGCCGTACCGAGTTCCTCGTCGAGCAGGCTGTTCTTCTCATCCGGGGAGATTCCATCCCCCCGGACCCCCCTGGCCCTCTCATCCGCACTGGAACCGTCGCCCGGCCCGGCGCCATCGTCGTCGACCTGTGCTGCGGCGCGGGCGCGATCGGCGCCGCGCTCGCCGCGGCCGTGGAGCACGCCGACGTGCACGCGGTGGACCTCGACCCGGCCGCCGTGCGCTGTGCCCGGCGGAACGTCCCCGGGCACGTCTACCAGGGCGACCTGTACCAGCCGCTGCCCGCCCGGCTACGAGGCCAGGTCGCGATCGTGGCCGCCAACGTGCCCTACGTGCCCACCGGCGAGATCGCGTTCCTCCCGCCGGAGGCCCGGGCCCACGAGCCGCGGGTCGCGTTGGACGGCGGGCCGGACGGGCTCGACGTGCTGCGTCGCGTGGCCGCCGGGGCGCCCGACTGGCTGGCCCCGGGCGGCTACCTGCTGATCGAGACCAGCGAACGCCAAGCCTCCCTGGCCGCCGCCGCCTTCGAGGCCAGCGGCCTGACCCCGCAGGTAGCAACCTCAGCCGACCTGAGCGCCACCGTCCTGATCGGGACACTGGAGCGGGCGACGGCGAGAACAACGCCGTGACCTTCTTGAACGAGCCTGCCCGGCAGGGACGTGGCGAGGCCACCGCGACCCTACGCAACGACGGCAGCGTGGGACTGTTCTACCTGGTACCTGGCAGCCTGGGCACGGGCACGGCGCTGACCTGGGAATCCCGGGAGTTCCCTCTCCCCGACGGGGAGAAGAACACCGTGATCTTCCTGAACGAGCCTGCCCGGCAGGGACCTGGCGAGGCCACCGCGACCCTGCGCAACAACGGAAGCGCGGGGCTGTTGTACCTGGCACCGGGCAGCCTGGGTGCAGGCACGGCGCAAACCTGGGAATCCGGGGAGTTCGCTGGCCCCAAGCAGGCCGTCGACTTCTTGAACGAGCCTGCCCGGCAGGGCCCCGGCCAGGCCAGCGTAACCCCGCGCGATAACGGCACGGTGGGGCTCCTGTACCTGGTGCCCGGCAGCCTGGGCGCGGGCACCACCCAGACCTGGTACTTCAAGGAGTTTCCGGGCCCAGACGGGGTAGCGTCCGCCCTGGCGTTCCTGAACGCCTCTCCCCGACAGGGGGCGGGAGAAGTCAGCGGGTACGCGCGCAACGATGGGTCCGCCGTGATCTTCTACCTCGAGCCCGGATCAGACTGACCACCCGGGGATCCTCGGCGGGGTTCTGACAGTTGTGCCGTCCGGCGTGTCCTGGATAACAAAAACGTGTTCTATATGATAGTCTTGTGATGTGCATCTGATAGGACAGGTGATCGTACCGCGCGGTGCCGGGTGAGCGTGCCGCTGCGCCGGGTCGCAGCGCCGTTCGTGGCCGCTGCCCCGGCGGGAGCGCGGGTGCGGACCAGGCTGCGGGTGTCCGGGCAGGACGCGGCGGTGCTGCGGGCGGCGGGCCGGCACCTGGGGTCGCTGGGCGGGCGGGACCTGGCCTCGCGGTGCGCGGAGGGGCGGCTGGACGCGCCGGGCCAGGCGGCGTCCCGGGCGAGGCGCAAGCGGGCGCTGACGGCGGCATCATCGTCGCGGTGGGCCGGGGCGATCACCCGGACCAGCGAGGATCAGTGGCAGCTGGCCAGGCGGAACCTGAGCGCCCAGAAGTCTGGGCTGCGCGCCCGGATCGCGACGATCAGGGCCCGGCTGGCTGTCCCGGCCGGCGGCCGGGCCGGGCGGGTGCGCGGGTACGCGACTGCGGCGGAGCGGCAGGCCAAGATGGTCCGGCTGCAGGTGCTGCAGGTGCTGCAGGCCCGGCTGGCCGCGGTGGACCGGCGGCTGGCGGCGGGCAGGGTGTCGGTGGTGCGTGGCGGTCGGGCGCTGCTGGGCACGCGCGGCCGGCTGGCCGACGCGGGGTTGACCGAGGCGCAGTGGCGGCGGGAGTGGGAGGCGGCGCGGCTGTTCTTGACCGCCGACGGGGAGAAGGACAAGGCGTTCGGGAACGAAACGATCAGGTGGAATCCCGGCGAGGGCTGGCTGGAGATACGGCTGCCGGGCCCGCTGGCTCAGCTGGCGAACCGGCCGCATGGCCGGTACCGGCTGGCATGCCCGGTCGGGTTCTCCTACCGGGGCGGCGAGGTCGCCGCGCAGGCGGCCACCAGGGCGATCCGTTATGACATCAGCTATGACCCGGTGCGGGACCGGTGGTACCTGGACGCGTCCTGGCGTACCTCGCCTGGGCCTGCTCCCGCGCTGGAGGACTTGCGCCGGACGCCGGTCCTGGCCGTGGACCTCAACCACGGGCATCTGGCCGTGTGGGTAGTAACCCCGGACGGGAACCCGGCCGGGCCGCCGGCGAGCTTCTCCCTGGTACTGTCCGGGTTGTCGGCCTCGCAGCGCGACGGGCGGCTGCGCGCGGCCATCTCCGCGGTCATCGGGCTTGCCCGCCAGCGCGGCTGCCGGGCGATCGTGATCGAGGACCTGGACTTCGCTGCTGCCCGCGACCAAGGACGCGAACGGCACGGCCGCCGGCCCTCACGCGGCGCGCGCGGCCGCCGCTACCGGGCCCTGGTCGCCGGCCTGCCCACCGGGCGGTTCCGGGACCGGCTGGTCCAGATGGCCGCCAACACGGGCCTGGCAGTCATCTCCGTCGACCCGGCTTATACGTCCCGCTGGGGAGCTGAGCACTGGCTCGGCCCGCTGCGGGAACGAGTTTCCCCGGTCCCCGCCACTGGCCATCATGCGGCCGCGGTGGTGATCGGCAGGCGTGCGCTCGGCCACCGGGCGCGGCGACGGGCCGGCGTGACCGGCGGCGGCCAGCGGACCAGCCGCCGGAGAGCTGCCCCCCGAGCACCCGCGGCCACCCGCACCACCAGGGACGGCAGGCCCCGCCAGGCCCCGCGGCAGCCACCACGGTGGCGCAAGACCGCCACGGCCACCCGGACACGCCCGCCCGACCAGGCAGCCCAAGACCGTCCGGGGCCGCCGACCAGCCAGGACCATGTCCTGCTAGTTCAAAAGGAACGGTTCGGCACGACTGGTAGATCACATGCCCCGATGTCTCCAGGCGCCGGGGCATCGCCATGCCCATCCCATCCATTTGGCTGACCGGGCCGCAAGCTGGCCGGTTTCCAGACGAACTGATCAGCAGGCTCATCACGATGCGGCTGCGGCCGGCCTTGGGAGCCGGGCGCCCTGGCATCCTGGGGTCTATGGACAAGGTGCAGGTGCCCGCGCGTGACCTGACGGATTCTGATCAGAACCAGGCGGTGCTCGACGTCGCCTCCGCCCTGGTCGAGGACCACGCGGCGGCCGCGCATGTCGCGGCCAGCTATGGTCCGGCGGTGGCGGCCGAAGCGGTTGCTGCGACTCGCTCGCGACGGCGGCTGGGCGAGCTCATCGGGCCGATCCACCTGACTGTGGTGTGGGCCATGTACGGCGAGACGGGCCGCATGGTCCCGCGTGCAGAGCACCCGCACGGGGAGGACTTCGTAAGGACCAAGGTTCGCCAGCTCGACTGGCTGACCAGCGGCCTGTCCGGCGTCACGTGGAGCGTCATCGCCTGCGACGACGGATGCCCGGACCGGCCCTCCAGTGCCGACCTCATGACGGACATCGCGGCGGCCGAGGGCTATCCAAGTAAGGGCCACCGCAGTGTGACGGTGCTCAGGCTGGCTGAGGTTATCGAGGGTGACATCTCGATCAGCCCCGCATTCGACCGGCTGACCTCGACCGATCAGTCCCGCAAGGGAGGATCGATACTGGCCGGGCTGGCCGCCGCGATCGATCCGGCGCGGGCGAACGGCACCGGCCGGCATGTGGTCTGCTACACCGACGCGGACCTGTCCGCGAACCTGGCCCAGCTAGGCTCGCTGGCGGCGGCGGTGGTGGCCGGCGACAAGGTGGTCGGCGCGCTCGGCCAGCGTTACGGGATCGACGGGGCAGTGCTGGTCCGGGCCGACGGGCCGGTCACCGAGCCGCACAGCACAGGCGACAAGCCGGACAAGATCATCATCCTGTTCCGGCATTTCGTCCGCGCCTCGCTCATCCCGCCCCTGGCCCGGGTACTCGACACCCAGGCCGGCTTCAAGGCCTTCGACGGAGCCGCGCTCGGCCCGGTCATCCGGCAGATGACATCATTCAACGAGACCTTCGACGTCGAGTTGCTCATCCATCTCGCCCAGCACTACGGATCCCAGGCCCTGGCCGTCGAGCCGATCGTTTTCACCGAGGACTTCGCCGCGACGAACTTTCCCTCCGTCACGCCCGGGCCGCGCCACCTGGCGATGGTTCACCAGGTGGTGGAACTCTACGACCGGCTCGTCGCACCGATCGCCCCTGTCACTGGCGAGGCGGCCGACCTGCTCACCCTGATCAGGACGCTCGACCTGGACGACTATGTGACCTTGATCGAGCACCTTCGCGGCGAGGACCGGGACGACCCGACACTGTTCGACCGGCGATGGTCTGTGCAGCACCTTCGTGACATCCTCCGCCACTGACACCCGTCGGCGGTCATGACCTGCCAGCGGCCTCAGAAACCGGGGAAGAGCTGCCGTAGCTCGCCAAGGTCGACGCCGTCGGCTTCGACCGGTGGAGTGTGGTGCGGGCCGAGGCGACCGTAGACCAAGCGGACGAATGCCTCCGCGGGCAGGCGCAGCTCAGGCAAGCCGTCCGAGCCGTCCGATTCGGTCAGGCTGACCGCGTCGCCGGTCTCCAGGATGAATATCCGTTCGGGATTGGTGGTTGACACCCGCAGTCGGCGCTGCTTGCCGTCCGGCTCGGCCGACCGGGCCGCGAGCTGGCCGACGGTGTCGATGAGCAGGCCCACGGCGTCCGGCGCTACCGTCGCTGACGGGTCAAGCGCGACAGCGACGTCCCAGGTGTGGATGGCGTGCTCGCTGACGCGCATCCGGGCCAATCCGGTCGTGTCCATGTCCATCCCGAACACCCGCAGCCGCAACTGCGCCTTCTGGTCGGGGTCGATGGACTCGAACCGCTCCACGGTCTCCTCGTCGGCCTGCAGGCCATCCGTGGCCTGGGTCTGCGGGTCCTTGGCGTTCCAGGTGTTCCAGATCGGGCCGAACGCCTCGCGTCCGGGCGGGTCCTGCCCGGCCAGTCCCGCGTCCAGGAACAGGCTGAAGATCTGGGCCCCGGAGCCGAGGTGGGAGAGCACCTGGGCGATCGACCACTCGCTGGCGTATGACCGCTGCTCGAGCTGGTCTTGGCTGAGCGGCTCGACCAGGGCTTGCAACCGGTCATGGGAGTGCCGCAGCGCGCTGATCCACGGGTCCGGGCTGGTTTGCATGATGCGTCTCCGTTGCTGGCTGGCTCGTATCGGGAGGAATCCTCCGGGAAGCTTACTCGCGGCTGGGCGATGTCCGGAGGCTACCCTCCACATCGCTTACCATGAAACGCATGACCGTCCGCGACCAGCCCGGACCCGGCATGGCCGGGGCGGCAGGCGAACCCGGCGAACCCGGCGAGCTCGCAGAACCGGCCGCCTGCGCTCACGCGGACCGGCGGCTGCGGGCCGACGCTGCGCGCAACCGGGCCGCTATCGTGGCCGTGGCGCGGGACGTGTTCGCCGAGCACGGGCTGGAAGCGCCGCTTGAGGCGATCGCGGCCCGGGCGGGCGTGGGCATTGCCACCTTGTACCGGCGCTTCCCGACCCGGGAGAAGCTGGTCGCCGCCGCGCTCGTGGAGAAGGTCGCCGAATACGCCGAGGTGGCCCGGCAGGCGCTGGCCGCCCCTGACCCGTGGGACGGCTTCGCCGGGTTCGTTGAGCGGATCTGCGAACTGCAGGCCGGTGACCGTGGCCTGTCCGATCTGCTGTCCATGACGCTCTCCGCCGACGAGCAGGTCGAGGAGCTCCGCCGGACGGCCAACGATCTGCTCATCACGGTGATCGACCGGGCCAAGGCCGCGCGCACGCTGCGCGAGGATTTCGTCGGTGAGGACCTAGTACTGCTGCTGATCGCCACCGCGGCGGTCATGCACGTCACCCGCGCTGACGCGCCCGACGCCTGGCGGCGGTTCGTGGCCCTGGCCCTGGATGCGTTCCGCAGCCGGGCCTCGCCGCGCCTATCCGAGGCAACGCTGCCCGCGCCGCCGTCGACGGCCCAGATGACCCGGGCCATGATCCGGCTAGCCGGTGAGCGCGGCTGCGGCGAACGAACGTAACCCCGGCGCTCACGCCGACCGATCAAGACATTGGAGGATCTCATGCGAGACGTAGCTTTGCTTGGCACCAGGCTCGTGGTCGGCAGTTACCTAGCCGTTCACGGCGCGCAGAAGCTGTTCGGTGCCTTCGGGGGGCCCGGCCTGGACAAGGCCGGGGCCGCTTCCACCGCATCGGCCTGAGGCCGGGCAAGCACATGGCCGCCGCGGCCGGGATCACCGAACTGGGTGGCGGCGTCCTCACCGCGGCGGGCATCGCCGACCCGGCCTGCCCGCTGGCCATCATGGGGGCGATGACCGTCGCCGCGACCACCCACCGGGCGAAGGGCCCGCTGAACGCGCGGGGCGGGTTCGAGCTTCCGCTCACCAACCTGGCCGCGGCCGCCACGCTGGCCGCGGTGGGGCCTGGCAAGTTCCGCGTCGGCCTCTCGCTGCCGCGGCCGCTGGCCGTGGCGGGTGCCGTGGGCGGCGGCCTGCTGGCGGCTGGCGTGGTGGCCAGGATGCTCACCGCGGCACCCGCGGCCCCGGCCAACCCGGCCAACCCCGCTGGCCAGGCCGAATCCGCCGGGCAGCCTGGCACGCAAGCCGCGGCTCCCCGATAAGGGCGGCCATCCCAAGGCCTGCTTGAGGGGGCCTTTATGTCCGCTAAACGTTTGCTGCCTATAGTTGAAGGGCAGTTGTCATTCTGGTCAACGGGGGACCAGTTGAAGCAGGACATGGACGTGGACCACGCAGGAACGGGTGGCGGAGTGGGCACGCTCGTCTCGGCCAGGACCCTGGCCGCACGCGAGCCCGGTAACGGGCTCCGCCCCTGGCTCGATCGCCGCCACCTGATCATCGTCTACACCCTGTTTCTCGCCTACGCCGCCATCGACGTGATCGGATCGGCGGGCGAGGACCAGGTTTGGGCCATCTGGGCGGTCTGCGGCTACGCCGTGGCCCTGCTCGTGCTCTGGCGGTGGGGATACCGGACCGTGGCGGTGCTGGTGTCGGTGGCCCTCGCTGTGCTCGCCCCGCTGCTCTGGCTGTCCGTCGCCTACCCGCTCGAAGACGGGATGATGGTCATCGAGCGGTCGGCGTCCCTGCTGCTGCACCACGGCTCGCCGTACCTGAGCGCAGATCAGGTCACCTACTGGCTGTCCTACAACCCCTACCTGCCGGTCATGACCCTGTTCGGCTTGCCCGGCCGCGGCCGGTGTCGGCGGCCTGGCCGGGAACGCCGGGGTGTGGCTCGCCCTGGGAACGGTGGCCGTGCTCGCGGTCGCCTTCCGGGTCGCGATGCCGGCCTTCCCGCAGTGACGCCCTGCTCGCCACGGGGGTCGCGGTCGCCTCTCCGGTGATAGGCCTCAACCTGGCGGTGATCACCACCGATCCGCCCGTGCTCGCGTTCATGCTGCTCGCGCTGGCCCTGAGTGCCGTTCCGGCGGGAGCGAAGGCTACCGCTGCGCGGACCGCGGGTGCGGGGATCGCCCTGGGCGTGGCGTGCGACCTTAAGTCCACCGCCTGGCTCGCGGTTCCGGTCATGGCCGCGATGTTCGCCGCCCGGGACGGAGCGCGGACCGCGTACCGGTTCCTCACCGCCGTGGTGCTCACCGTCCTGGCCCTCATCGCCCTCCTGGCGCCGGCCGTGCTGTTCAAGCGGAGCGCGGCCACCGCCCTGATCCAGAACAGCGTGCTGTTCCCGCTCGGCCTGACCCGCTACAAGACCCCGGCCGAGAGCCTGCTGCCCGGGCACCTGCTCTCCTCGATGGGAACCGCCGGGCACGTGCTCTCGGTCGGCCTGCTGCTCGCGGCTGGCCTGGCCATCGCGGTCTCACTGGTCATCCGGCCGCCGCGCGACGTGCCCGCGGCGATCTGGCGGCTGACCATCGGCTTGACGCTGATGTTCCTGCTCGGACCGAACGTCCGTTTCGGCTACTTCATCTACCCGTTCGGCCTGATCGGCTGGCTGGCGCTAACCCAGTTGGGCCTGCCCAAGGCCTCCGAGCTCGAGGCCGAAGCCGCCGCGTCAGTACAGCACGTCGTCGGCGACCCGTAGCAGCCGCCGCGTCAGCGACCGCGCGTCTGCTCGCCCTTGGTGCTCCGCATGGCCTCACACCCTACGGTCAGGGACCGTGGCCGCGATGGCCAACCAGCGAATTTTGAACGTGTTCAAATCCGGATAGCGCGGGTTTGACCCATGAATAGGTGTGCAAAGCTGATCCGGAGCGGACCGGAAGGAGAAACGCATGCGCGTCATTAAGGTCGAGCAGCGCGGCGGACCAGAGGTGCTGAGCCTCGCCGAACACCCGGCTCCGCAGCCCGGGCCGGGCCAGATCGTGGCCGAGGTCGCCGCGGCCGGGGTGAACTACATGGACATCTACCAGCGGGAGGGCGTGGGCGGTTACCGGCCGCCGCTGCCGTTCGTGACCGGCGGCGAGGGCGCCGGGACGGTCATCGCCGTCGGAGCGGGCGTCACCGGGCTGGCCGTCGGCGACCGGGTGGCGTGGGTCGGCCCGGGCAGCTACGCCGAGCAGGTCGTGCTGCCCGCCGACCGCGTGGTTCCGGTGCCGGACGGGATCAGCACCGAGCTCGCCGCGGCCGCGATCTTGCAGGGCATGACCGCGCACTACTTGGTCACTAGCACGTACCCGGTCCGGCCCGGGGACGTGACCGTGGTGCACGCGGCGGCGGGCGGGGTCGGTCTGCTGCTCACCCAGATGGTCAAGCGGCGCGGCGGGATCGTGGTCGCCACCTGCTCGGGCGGGCACGACGGGGACAAGGCCGGCCTCGCGCGCACAGCGGGCGCGGAGCGCGTCATCGGCTACGACGGGTGCCGCGCCGTTGTCGAGGAGGTTACCGGCGGCGTGGGCGCGCACGTGGTCTATGACGGCGTCGGCCAGGCCACCTTCGACGACAGCCTGGCCGCGCTGCGGCCGCGGGGGATGCTGGTGGTCTACGGGGCGGCCAGCGGGCAGGTGCCGCCGTTCGACATCCAGCGGCTCAACAGCGGGGGGTCGCTGTTCGTCACCCGGCCTACCCTCGCGCACTACATCGCGGACGTCGAGGAACTGCGCTGGCGGGCTCGGGAGGTCTTCGACTGGATCGCCAGCGGCGAGCTCGACGTGCGGATCGGCGGCCGTTACCCGCTGGCCGAGGCCGCCCGGGCCCAGCAGGACCTGGCTGCCCGGCGGACCACGGGCAAGCTGCTGCTCATCCCGTAGGGTGGGTTCGCGGGAAAAGTAGGGTGGGTTCGCGGGAAAAGTAGGGTGGGCGACCCGGCCGCCCCTGGTGAGGGGCTTGGCGCACGCACGATGGTTCGTTCGGCTAAAGGATTATTTTCATTTTCAGATAGCTTTAGTTGCTGATGGCCGAACATCCCGCCACCGGTCCACGCCGGTCCCGCCAGACCATGCTGCTCGTCGTCGCCGTGACGGCGGCCGGGTTCAACCTGCGTACCGCGATCGCCAGCCTGCCTCCGCTGTTCCCGGACCTGCAGGCGCAGTTGCACCTCTCGTCGGCCGCGCTGTCGCTGCTGGCCGCCACGCCTGTGATCTGCTTTGGCGCGGCGGCCTCCTTCGCCGCCTGGCTGAACCGGCGCTTCGGGGAGGAAGCCATCCTGCTGGTCGCCCTGGGCGTGCTCACCGCCGGGCTGCTGCTGCGCGGCGCCGCCCCCAGCATCATGCTGTTCCCGGGCACGATACTGGCCGCCAGCGCGATCGCCATCTTGAACGTGCTGCTATCCAGCATGGTCAAGCGGCGCTCGCCGGAACGGGCCGGGATGCTAATCGGCACCTACCTGACCGCCCTGTGCGTCGGCGCGATCATCGCCTCGCTGCTCAGCGTGCCGCTCTACCACGCGTCCGGCGGTTCGGTGCGGCTCGCCCTCGGTCTGTGGGCGGGGCCGGCCGCGCTGGCCACGCTGCTGTGGCTACCCCAGCTCAGGTACCGGGCGGCGGGAGTCGCCCGCGCAGTACCCATCTCCGGGCTGACGCCCGCGCCGGCGCGTATCAAGGTGCACAGGTACGCGCTCGCCTGGCAGGTCATGGCGTTCATGGGGCTGCAGAGCCTGCTCTACTACGCGGCGCTGTCCTGGCTGCCGACCATCTTCCAGGACCGCGGCATGTCGGCGGTCGCGGCCGGCAACCTGCAGGCCCTGATGGGCGTAGGTAACCTGGTCGCCGCGCTGATCGTGCCCGTGCTGGCCCACCGCGCTCCCGACCATCGCGCCCTGGTGGTGCCGAGCATGACCGCGATGGGCGTCGGCCTGGCCGGATCGCTCTGGGCCCCGCTCGGCGGGGCCTGGTTCTGGGTTCTCGTGCTCGGGATGGGTCAGGGGGCGTGCCTGGCCCTAGCCATTTTCTTCACGGTGGCGCGGGCCCCCGATGCCGGCGCGGCGGCCTCGCTGTCGGCCTTCGCGCAGTCCGCCGGGTACCTGGTGGCCAGCGCCGGACCGCTGGAGCTCGGGCTGCTGCACTCGGTCACCGGCAGCTGGAACATCCCGGTCGCACTGCTCCTCGTGCTGTGCGGCTTCGGGCTTCTGGTCGGCATGTTCGCCGCCCGGCCGCTCGTCCTGACGCTACCCGGGAACCAGCCAAGCCCGACGCGCGTGTCGGAGACCGGGCCCGCGCCGCGAGCTATCTGAACATCGCGGCCGTAGACTCAGGTCATTCGTTCCCCGCCAGGCCCGTACAGCACACGAGGAGCAACCGCCGTGACCTTGCTGGAGTGCATAAACGGCCCCGAGGACCTGAAGCCGCTGAGCCAGGATCAGCTCACCCGGCTGGCCGGGGAGATCCGCGACGTCCTCATCGAGACGACCATCAGGACCAGCGGCCACCTGGGCCCGAACCTCGGCGTGGTCGAGCTGACCATCGCGATCCACCGGGTGTTCGACTCGCCCAAGGACAAGATTGTCTTCGACACCGGCCACCAGGCGTACGTGCACAAGCTGCTGACCGGCCGCTTCGCGCAGTTCGGGACGCTGCGCCAGCGTGGCGGGCTGACCGGCTACCCGAGCCGGGCCGAGTCCGAGCATGACCTGGTGGAGAACTCTCACGCCTCGACCAGCCTCTCCTACGCCGACGGCCTGGCCAAGGCTTACAAGCTGCGCGGCGAGCCCGACCGGACGGTGGTCGCGCTGATCGGCGACGGCGCCCTGACTGGCGGCATGGCCTGGGAGGCACTGAACAACATCGCCGCGGCCAAGGATTCCCGGCTGGTCATGATCGTCAACGACAACGGCTGGTCCTACCAGCCGACGATCGGCGGCCTGGCCGAGCACCTGGCCGCGATCCGGATCAACCCGCGCTACGAGCACGTGCTGGACTACATCAAGACCTCGCTGTCCCGGGCCCCGCTGGTGGGAGCGCCGATCTACGGCACCCTGCACGGCATCAAGAAGGGCATCAAGGACGTCCTGCAGCCGCAGGTCATGTTCGAGGACCTGGGCATCAAGTACGTCGGCCCCATCGACGGCCACGACGAGCGGCTGGTGGAAACCGCGTTGCGGCACGCCAGGGACTTCGGCGGGCCGGTGATCGTGCACGTGATCACGAAGAAGGGGTTCGGCTACCCGGTCGCCGAGCAGAACGAGATCGACTGCCTGCACCAGGTGCCCGCGGCCGGTGCTCTGCCGGGGACGTGGAGCCGGGTGTTCGGCGACGAGCTGCTGGCCATCGGCACACGGCGACCCGACGTGGTCGCGATCACCGCCGCCATGTTGCACCCGACCGGCCTGGCCCAGTTCGCCGCGGCTTACCCGGACCGCGTCTACGACGTCGGCATCGCCGAGCAGCACGCGGTGACCAGCGCCGCGGGCCTGGCCATGGCCGGCCTGCACCCGGTGGTGGCCATCTACTCGACGTTCCTGAACCGGGCCTTCGACCAGACGCTGATGGACGTGGGCCTGCATCAGCTCCCGGTGACGTTCGTGCTGGACCGGGCCGGGGTCACCGGGTTGGACGGGGCCAGCCACCACGGCATGTGGGACGGGTCCATCATGCAGCTCATCCCGGGCATGAAGATCGCTGCGCCGAGGGACGCCCTACGAGTCGCCGAGCTGCTCAACGAGGCGGTCGAGGTATCTGACGGGCCGACCGTGGTCCGGTTCCCCAAGGGCAAGGTGGGCGGCGAGGTCGAGGCCATCGCCAAGCTCGGCGGCATGGACGTGCTGCGATCGCCGGCAGCGGGCCTGGCCGAGGACGTGCTGCTGGTTGGGGCCGGCCCGATGGCACTCATGGGGCTCGAGATCGCGGACCGGCTCGCCGGTCACGGGATCGGTGTCACGGTGGTCGACCCGCGCTGGACCAAGCCGGTCGACGGGGCCCTGGCCGGCGCGGCGCGCAGGCACCGGCTCGTCGCCACCGTCGAGGACAACGGCCTGGTCGGCGGGTTCGGCGACGCCGTGGCCCGACTGCTCCGCGACCACGACGTGGACGTGCCGGTCAAGACGTACGGGCTGCCGCAGGAATTCCTCCCGCACGGGACTCGCGACGAGGTGCTCGAGGACGCGGGCCTGACCTCCCAGCAGGTGGCCCTGCGCATCACCGAGGCGGTGGCCCGCCGGTCATCCGCCGAGGCGCAGGAGGGAGCGCCGGAACCGCGGCCTGTCGAGTAGCGTAAGGTTTCATGCTCAACGTCGCCGTCATCGGCTCTGGTCCGGCCGGGCTTTACGCTGCCGAGGCACTGGTCAAGCAGGCGGCCGCGCTGCCGTCGGCGGTGCCCGTGCGGATCGACGTGATCGACCGGCTGCCCACTCCGTACGGGCTGGTCCGCTACGGGGTGGCGCCTGACCATAAGTCGATAAAGTCGATCGCGCAGTACCTGCGCAAGGTCCTGGAGAGCCCGGACGTCCGCTTCCTGGGCGGGGTGCACCTCGGCGAGGACGTCACCCGTGACGAGCTGCTCTCCGCGTACGACGCGGTGATCTACGCCACCGGGGCCATGCGGGACCGTCGGCTCGGCATCCCCGGTGAGGACCTGCCCGGAAGCTACGCGGCCACCGACTTCGTCAACTGGTACTGCGGTCACCCAGACGTGGATCCCGGTGCGTTCACCCTGGACGCCGAGTCGGTGGCGGTGATCGGCGTGGGTAACGTCGCCGTCGACGTGGCCCGGATCCTGGCCCGGGACCCAGCCGAACTGCACGCCACCGACGTGCCGCAGCCGGTCCTGGACGCGCTGTACGCGAGCAAGGTGCGCGAGGTCCACATGATCGGCCGCCGCGGGCCCGCGTACGCCAAGTTCACCACCAAAGAGCTGCGTGAGCTGGGCGAACTTCCCGGCGTCGAGATCGTCGTGCATGGTGACGAAGCCGATTTGAACGCGTTCGATTCCTCCGGCGAGGGCGTCGCGCTGGCCGAGGCCGACCGGCGTGTGCGCGGCAACCTGGTCGCCATCTCCAAGTGGGCGCAGGGCGAGGCCGCCGGTCCCGCTCCGTCCGGGCACTCACGCCGGCTGGTCGTCCGGTTCTGGCTGAGGCCGGTAGAAATCATTGGAGCCGAACGAGTCGGTGGTGTCACCCTCGAGCGAACGGCGATCGACGCCAGCGGGAAGTTCGGCGGCACCGGGCAGCTCGAGACGCTCGACGCGCAGATGGTGCTGCGCTCCGTCGGATACCAGAGCGTCCCGCTGCCGGGCGTTCCGTTCGACGACCGGGCCTCGGTCGTGCCGAACGAACTCGGCCGCGTCCTCGGTCCTGACGGTGCCCCCCTGCCCGGGGAGTACGTGGCCGGCTGGCTCAAGCGCGGCCCCACCGGCGTGATCGGCACCAACAAGTCCGACGCCGCCGAGACCGTCCGGGCCCTGCTCGAGGACCTGGCAGGCGGCCCGGCGGCCGGCGATACCCAGCTGCCGCGGGCCGGCCTGCTCCGCTATCCCGACGCCGCCGCGACGGCCGCGGACCACGACCAAGGCCCGCTGGCGGCGGTCCTCGCCGAGCACGGGATCGTACCCGTCTCCTATGACGAGTGGCTGCGCATCGAGACCGCCGAAGCCGATCTGGCCCGGGAGCTCGGCCGCGGCGAGCGCGTCAAGCTCCACAACCGCGACGCTATCTGGTCCGCCTGCCGCCCCGAGCACCCCTAACCATCCCCCCGCACCCCCCGAGCGGCGAGCAGGATCGCGGACAGTTACTGGTGGTATGGCACCAGTAGCTGTCCACGGTCATTGGCGGCCCGCGGGCGCCGGCGACCGGACTGCGCTGGAAACAAGCGGCTGGTACAGAAGTTACGCGGGGGACAGGTCAGGCGTCTAACCAAGAATGTCACTGGGTGTCCGCATCATGGAACCGAAGGCGGGACGGCCACCGTGGACGATGGAGAGGCAAGCGGACATGACGAACCACAATGGCGTCCTGATGATGCAAAGGTTGCTGCTAGCCGGGACGCTCGGCCTGGCCGTGGCCCAGAAGGCGGCGGCGATCTTGGACGGCGAGCCGGCTTCAGCGGACCCGCTGATGCCCGTACCGCCCGTACTCGACAGCCAGCAGGCCCCCGATCCGCGCAGCAACGACGGCGCGGTGCTGCGGGCGATCCTGGACGCGGCCAACGAGTGCCTGGGGCATTTCGACGACCGGCCGCCGGGGGAGCGGTGGTGCGACGCGCTGCTCCACCTGCTCGACCTGGCCGCCTTCGCCGCCGATCTGGGCTCCCCGGCGTAACACCGCCGGGCCGCAGCACTACGGCGCGGCCTGACACCGCCCGGGCCGCAGCGCCGCGCAAGGCGCTCAGCCGGAGGCCGGAGCCGCGCTCGCGGCGTCGGCGGCGGACCCCGGAGCCCCCGGGGTCCGCCTGCGCGTCGCGGACCGGCGCCACGACGGTGGCCGCAAGTGCCGTGACCGCCATTCCCGCGGCGACCACGGTTATCGTGGCGGCCGGCGACAGCGCCTGCAGCAGGAACCCGGCCAGCAGTGACCCGAGCGGGATGACCCCCCAGCCGACCTGCAGGGTGACGCTGCTGGTCCGGCCCAGCAGCTCGTTCGGCGTGATTTGCATGCGGTAGGTCTGGACCGAGACGTTCCAGGACGGCCCGACGAAGCCGAACACGGTCACGATCGGGCACAGCCACAGCGGCACGCGGACCAGCACGATCAGCGTCAGCAGGACGGCCCAGGTCCACATGCACGCGGTGATGGTGATCCCGGCCGGGATACTGCGCTGGACCCAGGGCGCGGCGAACGCGCCGGCCAGGCCTCCGGCGCCCATGCACCCCACGATGAGGCCGATCTGCGCCGAGGAGGCCCCGTCGTGCCGGGCCAGCACGATCAGGCCCAGGGTCATGACCTGCAGCAAGACGTTCACCGAGGCGGCGAAGAACGCGCTGTAGCGCAGGAACGGCTGCCGCCAGGTAAAGGCCAGCCCCTCGCCAACCTCAGCCCGCAGCTTCCGGGAGGCCGCCGGAGCAGGCACAGCAGGCACAGCAGACGGAGCAGGCACAGCAGACGGAGCAGGCACAGCAGACGGAGCAGGCACAACAACCTGCATCGGCGCCTTGATGAACGGTAGCGTGACCAGCGAGGCCAGATAGGACAGCGCGTCCGCGGCGAACGGCGCGGCCCAAGATAGCCCGAATAGCGCGCCGCCCAGCGCCGGGCCGGCCAGTTGCGCCGCGTTCTGCCGCGCCTCGTTCTGCGAGACGGCCACCGACCGCTGGGACGGGTGCACGAGCATCGGCAGCGCCGCCCGCTGGGCCACGCCGAAGAACACGCTCGCCGCGCCCTCGGCGAACCCCGCCACCAGCACCTGCACGTACGTGATGTGCGCGGCCCAGCCGGCCACCGCGATGCTGCCCACCGCGGCGAGCCGGATCGCGTCGCAGGCGATCATGATCCGCTTGCGGTCATGCCGGTCGGCCAGGCCCCCGGCCGGCAGCGGGAACAGCAGGTAGCCGAGCATGGCCGCGAAGCCGGCGATCCCGGCCTTGGCCGGCGAGCCGGTCATGGCCAGGACCAGCAGCGGATAGGCGATCTTCGAGGTCTGCGAGCCGAGCAGCGAGACCGCCTGGCCACCCCACAGGAGCTGGAAGTCCCGGTTCCGCCGCAGCGGCGCGGGCTGACGCGCAGCCGGCTCGGCACCCATGTGGTCACGATACGTGCGGACCCACCGTCTCGGAATTACGCAAATGGGATGGGCCTAGGAAATCGGCTCGAAGAGAACTAAAACAGTAGGTATAAGGTTGGCGCGATCTCGCGCGGGGGATCGTCCAGGCATCGCCAGATGGGGTCAGCGGTGACGAAGTACGGCCATATCGCGTGGCGCGTGATCGCGGTGGTGGCCTTCGCAGGCACTGCCGCACTCGCCGTTACGCTCAGCCGCGCCCCGGCCCGCCCTGATCACGCCGCCCTATCCTGGAACCTGACCCAGAGCCCCTGCGCCACGTCGGGGCTCGAGGCTTGGCTCGGTCTCGCGCAGACCGCGGGATCGGCCACCGCAGACCGCATCCAGCCCAGCGGCACCTACTACACCCTGGAGTTCACCAACGTCTCCGCCCGGGTGTGCAGCCTGTACGGCTACCCCGACGTATCGGCTTACGCCGGCGACCAGACCGGCGGGACCCAGATCGGCAGTGCGGCGGCCCACGACACATCGGTCCGTCCCCGGCCGGTGACGCTCGCACCTGGGCAGACGGCGCACTCGGTGCTCCGCATCACGAGCACCGGGACGTTCGGGCCGACCGCGTGCGCGCAGGTGACGGCGCCCGAACTGCGGGTCACGCCACCCGACCAGGTCCGCCCCGCGTTCGTGCCCATTCACCTGCCTGCCTGTTCCAAGAAGGGCCTGAAATTCATGAGCGTGCAGGCGATCCAGCCGCGCCCCGGCATCCCCGGGTTCCCTGTGCCCTGAAACAAAACCGCGGCCAAGCGCCCGCCACGACCAGCACAAAGCCGTGACTGTGGGCGGGCACAAAATGTCCGTTCGGAAAAGGGGTTTAAGAGTTTATAAACGGTCTTGAACGTTTCCTGGTCATCGCAGGGCGGGAGAATGGGTGTCATGGGTATGAGCCAGATCGAGCATCTCCCCGGCCGGAGGATCGGACGAGGGATCGTACGAAGGAACGTACGATGGCGTGTACCAGCGACCGCGCGACGCGACGCGCCTAGCCGAGGCTGACACGGCCGCCCGGGGGGCCAGGGGGAGGAAGGCGAGTTGCCCGAGGAACGCTTCCTGGACCGCGAGGAGAGCTGGCTCAGGTTCAACGAACGTGTCCTCGAACTCGCCGAGGACGAATCCGTCCCGCTGCTCGAGCGGGTGCGGTTCCTGGCCATCTTCGCGAACAACCTGGACGAGTTCTTCATGGTCCGGGTGGCCGGGCTGGTGCGCCGGATGGTGGCCGGCTTCCCGGTCGAGGGCCCCGGCGTGCGGCTGCCCCGCCAGGTGCTGGAGAACACGCTGGAGCTGGCGGGAGAGCTGACCGTCAGGCACGCCCGGGTGTTCAGCGAGCGGATCAACCCCGAACTGGCCGAGCACGGGATCGAGATCCTGCGCTGGAAGGAAATGTCGGGCAGCGAACGCGACAACCTCAGCGAGTTGTTCCGCCAGCGCATCTACCCGGTGCTCACCCCGCTGGTGGTAGACCCGGCGCACCCGTTCCCGTTCATCTCCGGC
This sequence comes from uncultured Actinomycetes bacterium, assembly GCA_963742795.1. Taxonomy (GTDB): domain Bacteria; phylum Actinomycetota; class Actinomycetes; order Streptosporangiales; family Streptosporangiaceae; genus Palsa-504. The sequence goes on along the minus strand of CAVUNL010000005.1, from coordinate 279,658 downwards.
CTGTCGCTCAACCTGGCCGTCATGATCGCCGACACCAGGACGGACTCCACCGTCTTCGCCCGGGTCAAGGTGCCGCCGCTGCTGCCCAGGTTCCTCGCTGTGGCGCAGAACCGGTTCGTGCCGATCGAGGATGTCATCGCTGCGCACATGGCCGACCTGTTCGGCGGGGTCGAGGTGCTCGAGCAGCACGTCTTCCGCGTCACCCGGATCCGGGACCTCGAAGTGGACGAGGACCTCACCGAGAACCTGCTCCAGGCCATGGAGCGGGAACTGGTCCGGCGCCGGTTCGAGCCCGCGGTGCGCCTCGAGGTCGAGGACTCCATGTCGGCCGACGTGCTGGAGCGGCTGGTCACCGAGCTCGACATCGACTCGCGCGCCGTATACCGGGTGCCGGGACCGCTCGACCTCAGCGGGCTGTCCGCCATCGCCGACCTGAATATCGGCGAGCTGCGCTACCCCGCGTTCGTTCCCTCCACCCGGGAGATCCCGCAGGACACCAGCATCTTTACCGCCATCGCCGAACGCGACATCCTCGTCCAGCACCCCTACGACTCGTTCGCCGCGTCGGTCGAGCGGCTCATCGAGGAGGCCGCCGAGGACCCGGGCGTGCTCGCGATCAAACAGACGCTGTACCGGACCAGCGGGCAGTCGCCGATCGTGGACGCGCTCATCGACGCGGCCGAGGCGGGCAAGCAGGTCGTCGTGGTGGTGGAGATCAAGGCCCGCTTCGACGAGCGGGCTAACATCGCGTGGGCCCGCAAGCTCGAGCAGGCCGGCTGCCACGTCGTCTACGGCTTCCTCGGCCTCAAGACGCACTGCAAGGTAGCGCTCATCGTGCGGCAGGAGACCGACGGCACGCTGCGGCGGTACTGCCACCTCGGCACCGGCAACTACCATCCGACCACGGCCCGGCTGTACGAGGACTTCGGCCTGCTCACCGCCGACCCGGCCGTCGGCGAGGACGTTACCGCCCTGTTCAACCACCTCACCGGGTACACGCGCAACGGTTCGTACCGCAGGCTGCTGGTCGCCCCGGAGGAACTGCGCAACGGCATCGTAAGCCGGATCGACCGGCAGGCCGAACGGAGCCGGGCGGGCCTGCCCGCCCGGATCGTCTTCAAGTCCAACGCGCTCGTCGACGAGGTGGTGATCGACGCGCTCTACCGGGCCTCCCAGTCCGGAGTCCGCGTCGACCTGTGGATCCGGGGCATCTGCACGCTGCGGCCGGGTATCCCCGGGCTGTCCGAGAGGATCACGGTCCGCAGCGTGCTCGGCCGGTTCCTCGAGCACTCCCGCGTCTACGCCTTCGGTGTCGGTGACGACGACGACAGCCAGATCTGGATCGGCAGCGCCGACATGATGCACCGGAACCTGGACCGCCGGGTGGAACTGCTCGTGCTGGTGACCGAACCCGGCCATCAGCGGCGGCTGCGCGGCCTGCTCGACCTCGGCATGGACGACGGCACGTCCTCCTGGTGGCTGAACCCGGACGGCTACTGGACCCGGCACAGCCGGGACGAGTCCGGCCATCCGCTGCGGGACATCCAGGAGACTCTGGTCCGGGAACGTCGGGTCCGTTCGGCCGATGAGCCAGGGTTACCGGTCGGCTGGTGAGCACGGCCGGGAAGCGCGGCTGATGGGCCCCCGCTGGTGAGCGACGTAATCCTCTCGGCGGGCGCCGTGCTGTGGCGCCCGGCCGGGCATGGGATCGAGGTGCTCCTGGTACACCGGCCCAAGTACGACGACTGGTCGCTGCCCAAGGGCAAGCGCGAGCCCGGCGAGCATGTGCTGCTCACCGCGACCCGCGAGGTCCTCGAGGAGACCAGCGTGCGCCCCGTGCTCGGCCCCCGGCTGCGCACCGTGGAATACCTGGTCCGCGGCCGGCCCAAGCAGGTCGACTACTGGGCCACGCTCGCCGCGCACGACCAGGCCGCGGCCAGCAACGAGATCGACGCGGTGTGCTGGCTGCCACTGCCGCAGGTGCTGGACCGGCTCAGCTACCCCCACGACGCCGCCGTGATCGCCAGCCTGCAGCCGCGCGCCACGGTGCCGATCATCCTGGTCCGGCACGCCTCGGCGGGCCCTAAGGACGAGTGGGCCGGGGAGGACCTGCTGCGCCCGCTGGACGCCGAGGGCGTGCTGGACGCGCTGTTGCTGGCCGACCTGCTGACCTGCTTCGCTCCGCGCGCCCGGGTGATCAGTTCGCCCGCCCTGCGGTGTACCGAGAGCGTGCGCCCGTACGCCGAGAGGTTCGGCGGGTCCGTCGAGGCTAAGGCCGTTCTGACCGTGCCCGACCGGGCCGCAGAGTCATTTTTTGACCGAACGGACCGGGCTCACACTCTCCGGCACCTGTTCCGCAACCTCGTGGCGGCCGGCCAGCCCGTGGTCGCCTGCCTGCACCGGGAGAACCTGCCGCTAGCCCTGGCCGCCGCGTGCTCGGTGCTTGGCGCGTCCGCGCTCGCGGATTTCGACTCGTCGCTGCCCAAGGGCGCCTTCCTGGTCCTGCACGTGGCCGCGGGGACGCTCGTCGGCCTGGAACGTTACGAGCTCTTAGGCTTCGCGCTCTCCTGGACCTGCGCCCCGTCGTCCTGAACCTGCGCCCCGTCGTCCTGGACCTGCGCCCCGTCGTCCTGGACCTGCGCCCCGTCGTCCTGGACCTGCGCCCTGTTCTGGACTCCCGCCCGTCCTGGACCGTGCGCCTCATCCTGGACCTGCGCCTCATCCTGGACCTGCGCCCCATCCTGAGGCCCTGCGCCACCCTGGGTTACCGTGCTGGCCTCGATCCCAGCACCCTCCTGGATCCCTGAACCTTCCCGAGCCCCGAGCTGCTCAGTCATCTCAGATTCCTCATGAATCTCAGAACTGGCTACGGCCTCGGGTTTCTCCTGTGGCTCGCCGGCTCCCCGGTGCTGGGCCCGGCGGCGACGGCGCAGGATGTGCCGGAGGATGAGCGCCACGACCACTACCGCCAGCGCGATCAGCACGTACAAGGAGTACTGGGTGATGTAGTGGTAGATCGTGTCGATGTGGCTGCCGGCCGTATAGCCGATGGTCACCCAGGTTCCCACCCACAGAGCGGCACCGATGGCGTTGAAGAAGACAAAACGCCGCCAGTGCATGCCGCTGATGCCGGCGATGATTCCGTTCGCCTGGCGCAGTCCCTCGATGAACCGCGCAACCACGATGATCTTGCCACCGTGCCGGTTGAAAAAGACCTCAGCCTTGTCTAGTCGCTCCTCGGTCAGGAAGATGTATTTGCCCCATCGCAGGGCGAGCGCACGGCCGCCGAAATGCCCGATGGCGAAGCCGATGTTGTCCCCGAGGACGGCCGCGACGAAGCCCACGATCCCCACCGTCACGACGTTGAGCCTGCCTGCGCCCGCAAAGATCGCGGCGGCGATGAGTATGGTCTCGCCGGGTACAGGGATCCCGAAGTCCTCAAGCAGTACCAGGAGCAGGACGGCCCAGTATCCGTAGTGGTTGAGCTGGCCCCCCACCACATTGAGGAAACCCGGCAGCTTCGGTGGCGGGTTATTCGCCAGCGTGGCCGCTACGGTGGTCAGCACCGGTACGATCGCCCCTCGCCTTGGCGGTGAACCTACAGGGTATCTTCCCCGTCCACCCGTGCACCCAGCAGCGCGCTCGCCACAGGACCGGCTGTGAGCTCGATCTGCCAGGGGCGCGCGCCGTATCCTGCGAGTACCTCGGCCACGCTCCCAGCGTCGCATGGCTGCGGCGGGTCCCAGCTGAGCCTGCGGAGGGCCTCGGGGGCAAGCAGGTTCTCTACCGGCAGCCTGTTGGCTTCGGCGATGGCCGACACCGCCGCCCGCGCCGCGGTCAGGCGGGCCGCGGCGGCCGGATCACGCTCGGCCCAGCGATGCGCGGGCGGCGGCCCGCTGGGTATCGGCCCGCTGGCGGCGTCGGGCAGGTCGCCGTCCGCGCTGGTCCGCGCCTTTGTCACGGCCGCCAGCCATTCCTTCTCGTGCCGCCGGGCCTGGCGGCCGGCGAAGCCGCTGATCCGCGACAGCTGCGGGGCGTTGGTCGGAAGCGCCCGGGCCGCGTCGATGATCGCGCTGTCGGGCAGGACGCGCCGCGGCGACAGGTCCGCGGCCTGGGCGATCCGGTCCCTGACCGTCCAGAGCTCGCGGACCACGGCCAGCCCGCGGCGGGACTGGACCCGGTGGATGCCCGAGGTACGGCGCCACGGGTCCGGCCGGGCCGCGGCCGGCTTGGCCGCGAGCGCCGCCGCGAACTCCTGGCGGGCCCATCCGGTTTTGCCCTGTTCGGCGAGTTCGGCCGCGAGCGCGTCGCGCAGCTCGATCAGCACCTCGACGTCCAGCGCCGCGTAGCGCAGCAGTTCCTCCCGCAGCGGGCGGACCGACCAGTCCGCGGCCGAATGGCCCTTCTCCAGGTGGAAGCCGAGCACCTCCTCGACCAGCGTGCCCAGGGCCACCCTCGGGTAGCCGAGCAGCCGCCCGGCCAGCTCGGTGTCGAACAGCTGGCGCGGCCGGAAACCGACCTCGGCCAGGCAGGGCAGGTCCTGCGAGGCCGCGTGCAAGATGGCTTCCGCGTCCCGCAGGGCCGCGTCCACCCCGGACAGATCGGGGCAGGCGATGGGGTCGATGAGCATCGTGCCCGCCCCGGCGCGGCGGAGCTGGACCAGGTAGGCGCGCTGCCCGTAGCGGTATCCCGAGGCCCGTTCAGCATCGACGGCGACGGGCCCGTGGCCGTTCGCTAGCCTGCCGATGGCCTCGGCCAGGGCGGCCTCATCCTGTATGACCGGGGGCAGGCCATCACGCGGTTCCAGCAACGGGACGGACGCGCCAGGCCCGCTGACCTCACTGTCTGTGCTCACCCTCGCCCCGTCGGCCGCAGCGCCCGCGTGCCGGGCGGTTCCAGGCCGGCCGCAGCGGACAGGCAGTCGCACCAGGCCGAGATGTGCGCCGACAGGTCGAGGGTGTCCAGGTCGTTGTCGTCGGCGCGGTTCCCGGGCCCGGTCGGCGACCAGGACGCGCGCAGCTCGAACCCGGTGAGCGGCAGCTCGTCCCGCTTGGCCCCGAAGCCTTCGGTGATCACCCGGGTCACCGTGCCGCTCGGCACCGCGTACCCGGGCACGTGCGCGTCCAGCGCTTCTGAGAGCCAGCTCCAGCCGACCTCGCCGAGCAGCGGGTCGGCCGCGATTTCCGGCTCCACGTCGGCCCGGATGTAGGCCACCAGCCGGAATACGCCGCCCCAGCTTTCCTGGCCGTCCGGGTCGTAGAGCAGCACCAGCCGTCCCCAGGCCACATCCGCGCCGTCCCGCTCGACGGTCGCCGCGATGGCCGAGGCGTACGGGGCCAGCCGCTTGGGTGCGGGCACGTCCTCAAAGGAGAACCCGGGCCCGACCTGCGCGTCACGGCCTGCCAGGAACGCGGCCGCGGCCTCGGCGAACATGGCCTCCGCGGGGCTTGCCGCGCGGTCCGCGGGCGGCTCCTGATCCTCCGTCGGCGCGGGTTTCACCGGCGCGGGTGCCGCCGTCAGGCTGGGCGCCGCCCCCGATCGCCGTCCCGTTCCCGATCGCGTCGCGCGCCGCTTCCCTGGCTCGTCAGCAGGCCTCATGATCCGAGCGTACGTGTCGCTCATCCGCGTCTCACGCAGCGTCGCGTAGTTTCATGCTGAAACACCATGTTTCATGCGAGTTCGACCGGTTCAGTTCCAGCCTAGAACCAGGTAGGAATCGGTTGGTCCGGTTATGCGGCCCTGGATGCGGTGCCGCTGCTGACATGCTCGCGCACCGGAAGGCCGATGAACAGGGCTTCGCCGCATGTAGAACAACCCCACTCCGGGCAGTCGCCGTCCGGGACATCCGGGCAGCCGGCCGGCTCCGCGTGTATCTGCTCGAACGGCCGCTCGTCACCGCATCCAGTGCAGTACCTGGTTAGCTGGATCATCGTGGCGACCTCCTCGGTGCGGTGCAACACGGACTTGCAGCGGGTTAAATAGGAGTTGCTGCCGATAGTGACATGCTGGCCGGCTGATTCGTGGGATCTCGGGCGGCGTGTCTCCAGGGGGTGACCGCGCTCTGATATGAAACGATCCCCGACGTGCAGCTATGTGAGACGATCCCAGACGTGACCGTGCGCGGGGGGAAATCCCCTTTCATCCAGGCCTGCCGGAGGTTGCCGGTTCCCTACACGCCGGTCTGGTACATGCGCCAGGCCGGCCGCTCGCTGCCTGAGTACCGCAAGGTGCGCGAGGGCGTCTCGATGCTCGATTCGTGCACGCGCCCCGACCTGATCACCGAGATCACCCTGCAGCCGCTGCGCCGCTACGACGTGGACGCGGCGATCCTGTTCAGTGACATCGTGGTGCCGCTGCGTGCGGTGGGCATCGATGTCGACATCAAGGCGGGCATCGGGCCGGTAGTCGGCACCCCGATCCGGGCCTCGGCGGACCTGGGGCGGCTGCGCCCGCTCGAGCCCGGCGACGTGCCCTACGTGACCGAGGCGATCCGGATGCTCGTCACCGAGCTGGACGGTCGTCCGCTGATCGGTTTCGCGGGCGGTCCGTTCACCCTCGCGTCCTACCTGGTCGAGGGCGGGCCGTCGAAGAACCACGATAAGACCAAGGCCCTGATGTACGGCAATCCCGAGCTCTGGCACGCGCTGCTCGGCCGGCTCGCCGACATCACGATCTCGTTCCTGCAGATCCAGGTCGCGGCGGGTGCCTCGGCGATCCAGCTCTTCGATTCATGGGTCGGCGCGGTAGGACCGGATGACTACCGGCACGCGATCCTGCCGCACACCAGCCGGATCTTCAGCGCGCTCGGCTCCACCGGAGTGCCGCGCATCCACTTCGGCGTCGGTACCGGCGAGCTGCTGGGGCTGATGGGCGAGGCCGGCGCCGACGTGGTCGGGGTCGACTGGCGCATCCCGCTGGACGAGGCCGTCCGGCGGGTGGAACCGGGCAAGGCGCTGCAGGGCAACCTGGACCCGGCGGTCCTGCTCGCGCCGTGGGACGTGGTTGAGGAGCGGGCCCGGAACGTGCTCAGGCGCGGGCGGACCGCCGAGGGGCACGTGTTCAACCTGGGGCACGGCGTGCTGCCGGAGACCGACCCGGGCGTCCTGGCCCGGCTCGCCGACCTGGTGCACGCCGAGTCGATCCGGACCTAGGGTGGGGCCGAGGGGAAGGTAGAGCCTAGCCTCAGGGTTTCCAGTGCGCGACGAAGCCTAGGTAGCGCTCGGCGACCTGGGCACGTGCGGCGCTGGCGGCCGCCTCGCCGTGATCGGACGCCTCGAAGTCGCGTACCGCGTCCTCCCAGATGCTACGGCCGATCGCGAAGCCGACGAACGCGCTGACCTCGCCGGCCACCTCGAGCCAGTGGTCGAGGCGCTCGGCGGGCGCGTCCCGGCCCAGGACGATGAGGTCGGTGCTGCGCCCGCCGGCCCGGGCCTGGTGGGCCACCCGCTGAGCGGCTTCGACGGTCTCCAGGCCCTCGACCTTCCACAGCGTGGGTTCGACACCGTGCGCCTGGTTATCCGCGATTACCTGCACGACCAGGCCGGGGCGGATGTCGCGGTCATAGGCGCCCGGGTCATGACCGGCCCGGTCGAGCTGGTCCGCGGTGGCGGGAACCAGCAGCTCGTAAAGCAGCGGCACCCCGGTTCCGTGCAGCCCGGAGCTGACCTGGGCCAGGCGGCCGAGTTGCTGCTCGCGCTGGGCCGGGTCGAAGTCGGGATTGTCGCGGACCAGCACCTTGGCGTAGTCGGGCTTGATCGTCTCGACGTGCCCGAGCCACTGATCGCCCCACTCCAGAGTGAACCAGTCGTGCCCGCTGGCCTCGACCGGGACGGCCAGCACCACGCGCTGCCCGGCGGTCCGCGCCGCGTCGATCACATCCTGGCCGTACCGCTCGTCGACCAGGACGCCGGCCCGCCCGTAGGACAGCGAGGGCAGCGCGGCCCGCAGTCCCTCGAAGATCATCCGCTTCGCGGACTTCATCGCCGCGACCTGATCCGGGTCGGGGTTGTCGTCCTTGACCCCGAACAGGGTTTTACCGAACGAGGCCCGGTGATCCATGGCCAAGATAAACAACGGGTCGTCGTGCCGAGGCTGCCATCCCGGGTTGTCTGTCATAGGCAGGACGCTACCCGCCGCCGGGTTCGGGAACCGGGCCGGGTGGGCGGGGCGCGCCCGCGGTCCCGGCCCGTTGAGCGGGGCTAGTTCTCCGGCGCCGCGGGGCGCGGCGCGGGCCTGCGGCGGAGCATCCAGCGCCGGGCCCGGTAGATCGCGTACCCGGCGATGGCGGCGATGGCGGCGAATGGCGCGATCGCCCCGAGGAAGGCCAGGGTCCAGGACAGCGACACCTTGAGCGCGTGCCAGCCGGCGCCGAGGCCGCCGGCCAGGGACGGCGGGGCCTTGGTGTGATGCGGCACCGGCTTGGCCCTCGGGCCGAGGATGGTGAGGGTCACCGTGGCGTAGCTGGTCTCGTGGCTGAGCGCACGTTGCTGGGCCTGCATCGCTTCGAGCGCGGTTTCCTCGTTGTTGATCTGGTTCTGCACCTCGAGCAGGTCACCGACCGAGCCCGCGTGCGAGAGCAGCGCCCGCAGCTGGACGATGGCCGCCTGGTCCGAGGCGACTTGGCTGTTCACGTCGGCCACCTGCTGGGTGACGTCCTGGGCCTGCTCCTGCAGGGACAGCTGAGTGCCCAGGCCGCCCGCGAGCTGCCCGAGAATGGCCGGGTAGGACGCGGAGGGGATCTTCAGCTGCACGGTGGCGATGGCCTGCGACGGGTGATCTGGGTCGGCCGAGGTGGTCTCGTTCGAGACGTAGCCGCCCGCACCCTCGGTGATCTGCGCGGCCCGGGCCGCGGCGGAGCTGACGTTCGCCGCCCGGACGGTCAGCTGCGCGGTGTAGATAATGTCGCTGGCGGGCGCCAGCCGGGCCGTGGTACCCGCGTTGGCCGGCTGCCCGGTGGCGCTGCCCGCGGCGGCCCTGGCCCCCGGCGCGCCGGGCGCGAGGGCCTCGGCCGTCGGCGCGGCCACCCCCGACGCCGAGGCCGCCGAACTGGCCGACGTGGCCGAGCATCCCGTCAGCAGCATTCCCCCGGCGAGCATGACGCCGCCGATCGCCAGGGCGGCGGCGGCGCCGAATCGTGTGCGCCTGGTCCGCGTGGACCGCCGGTTCAAGCTCAGTGTGTTCCACATGCCAGTGTGACGGCCGACATCCGATGGGCGGTTCCGCAGCCGTGATCACGATCGCGCACCGGCCCGGCCGCGCCCCGGTCACGAGCCGTCCGCCCCGGCCAGGCGCCGCGGGGCCCCCTACGGTACTGGGCACGGCGCGGTGTCTGCCAGGCTGGGAACATGCACCCTTCGACTGCGCGACCGCACGTGGTGATCGTCGGTGGCGGGATCGCCGGGCTGGCCGCGGCGTTCTTCCTGCGCGATGCGCCGGTGCGGGTGACCGTGCTGGAGGGGTCGCCCCGGCTGGGCGGCAAGCTGTCCGTATCCGAGGTGGCCGGCGTGCCGGTCGACGAAGGGGCCGAGGCGCTGCTCGTGACCCGGCCGGAAGGCACCGGGCTCATCGCTGAGGTCGGGCTGGCGGGTGACCGGGTGGCGCCGGGCACCACGTCCTCGGCGATCTGGACCCTCGGCGCGCTCCGCCCGCTGCCACGGCGCCAGTTCATGGGCGTGCCGTCCGACCTGGCCGAGCTGGCCCAGTCGGGGGTGGTGTCCAGCGCGGGGGCCGCCCGGGCCAGCCAGGACCTCGAGCTGCCGCCGACCACGCGGGACGGCGACGTGCCGGTCGCGGCTTTCGTGGGAGCCAGGTTCGGCGCGGAGGTGGTTGACCGGCTGGTCGACCCGCTCCTAGGCGGGGTCTACGCGGGACGCTCCGCGGACCTGTCATTCGACGCGACGATGCCCGCGCTGGCTGCCGCGTCGCGGCGGTACCGGTCACTCGCGGAGGCCGCGGGCTCGCTGCTCCCGCCGTCGCCGCCGGTCGCGGTGCCGGTTGCGCCTGGGGAGCAAGGCTTGGCATCGGCCTGGCACGCGATCCGGCGGATCGGTGTTCACCACTCTGTCCGGGGGACTGGGTCAGCTGCCCGCCGTCCTGGCCAAGGCGTCGGGCGCGGAGGTCCGGACGGCCGCGATGACCCGGGCGCTGTCCCCGGCGCCGGGTGCCCCGGCTTCGACTGCTTCGGGTGCTCGGGCTGCGGGGCCCGGCTGGCAGCTCACGATCGGATCGGCGGCCGCTGAAGAGCTGATCGACGCCGACGCGGTGATCCTGGGCGTGCCCGCGCGTCCGGCCGCCCGGCTGCTCGCCAGCGTGCCGGGCGCCTCGGCCGCGGTCACGGCGTTCGATGAGATCGGCTATGCGAGCATGGCGATCGTCACGCTGGCCTATCCGCGTTCGGCGTTTGGCGGGGCGTTTTCTGGCCCGTCTTCTGGGAGCGGGCTGGCCGCGCTGGGCTGGAGCGGGTACCTGGTCCCGGCCGTGGACGGGCGGGCGGTGAAGGCGGTTACCTTCTCCAGCGTCAAGTGGCCGCACCTGGCCGAGGCGACCGCGCCCGGGGCCGAGCCGCTGGAGATCGTGCGCTGCTCGGTCGGCCGCATCGGCGAGGAGGCCCTGCTGCAACGGGCCGACGAGGAGTTGGCCGCGCTGGCCGCGGCCGAACTGGCCGCCGCCACCGGAGTACACGGCGCTCCCGTCGCGCACCGTATTAGCAGGTGGGGCGGCGCCTTGCCGCAGTACACGGTCGGGCATCTGGACCGGGTGGCGCGGATCCGGGCGGCCGTCGCTACCCAGCCCGGGCTGGCCGTCTGCGGGGCGGCCTACGAGGGCGTCGGCATACCCGCCTGTGTTGCCACGGCCCGCGCCGCGGCCAGTCAGGTGACGGAGTTCCTCCGCGGTGGCCGACAATAGTGGACATGGCTGACGAACAACAGATGACCCAGCCGGGCGGCACCGGCCCCGAGGCCTTGGCGGCGGCCAGCAAGCCCAAGGCGCGCGACCTCAACGAGCTGATCCGGTACACGATGTGGTCGGTGTTCCGGGTGAGCGACCGCAACGGTCTGGATGCGGGCGGGCACGGGAACGCCTCCGCCGAGATAGCGGACCTGTTCGACCAGGCGGCGGGCAAGGGCATCGTGACCCGCGGCTGCTACGACGTGCAGGGGTTCAGGGCCGACGCGGATTTCATGTTCTGGTGGGTCGCGCCGACCTCGGATGACCTCCAGGACCAGTACGTCCGCTTCCGCCGGACCCGGCTGGGCCGGTGCAGCGAGCCGGTCTGGTCAGTGATGGCCCTGCATCGCCCGGCCGAGTTCAACAAGAGCCACATCCCCGCGTACCTGGCCGATGAGGAACCGCGCGCCTACCTGAGCGTGTACCCGTTCGTCCGCTCCTACGAGTGGTACCTGCTCGATCCCGCCGAGCGTCGCACGATGCTCGCCGATCACGGGATGATGGCCCGCGAGTACCCCGACGTCCGGGCCAACACGGTGCCGTCCTTCGCGCTCAACGACTACGAGTGGATCCTCGCCTTCGAAGCCGATGAGCTGCACCGGATCGTGGACCTGATGCGGCACCTGCGCGGCTCCGAGGCCCGGCGGCATACCCGGCTGGAGATCCCGTTCTACACCGGGCGCCGCAAGTCGGCACATGACCTGGTCGCCGACCTGGCCTGATCCACTCCACGCAGGAGAAGCCAGGATGGGTTACCGGATCCGGATGGTGCCCGAGGTCGCGGGCTGGCTGGGCCAGCTGCGGGACGCCGACCCCGGCACCGCCGGTATCGTCGACGAGGCGCTGGCCGCCCTGCGCGACGAGGGCGCCAGCCTAGGCCCTCCGGTGGTGATACCGGTCGAGGTACGCCCCGAGCCGGCCCGGCCGGATCTCGATCAGGCCTACCAGCGCCAGCTGGAGATGCTGGCTCGCGTGCGCCGGGCCGTGGCCGAGATGGCCACCGCGCGCAAGCGCCTGGAGCTGCAGATCCACCAGCAGGAACAGGCGGTGACCAGGCTGGGGGAGCAGCGGGTCAAGGATCTGCAGGCGGGCCGCTCCGACCTCGCGGCCGAAGTCGGAACCCGGCTGCCCGTCGTCGGCGCCCAGCTCGCCGACCTGCGCAATCAGTACGCCAACGTGCGGTCCGAGGAGGAGCGGCTGACCGTGGCCAGCCGGCGGCTGCAGCACAAGGTGGACGACTTCCGGACCCGCAAGGACGCGGCCAAGGCCGCCGAGGCGGCGGCCGAGGCCGCGGCCCGGGCAGCTGAGGCCGAGGAGGCCATCGAAGGCGTGATCGCTCACGCCGAGGACCCGGATCATGACGCGATGCCCAGCCACGGTCGGCCTGCTCCGTCGGCCTGGCTGTCGTTGAGCGAGCTGCGGCCGGGAGCAGCTGTCCGCATCCTGTTCACCGTGGAGCCCTCGAGCTCAGGGACGGAGCCGTCCGACACGGCCGTCCTGCTCGCCGCCGGGACCGAACGCGACTGGCTGGACGCCTGGTACACCGAGGCGATACGCCAATCCCGGACCCGGCACGGGTGGGACCAGGGCGCTAGGGGCTAACGTCGAGGGTTAGAACTGGTCGCCCATCCGGCGTGGCTTGACTATCGAAATCAGGTAAGAGCAGTACAGTGGATGGGTGATCGTTCCCGAACATCTGCACGACCGGTATCCCGCTCCAGGTGGGGGTGTGGCGGGGTGGTGACTGGTTCCCTGCGGCCGGTCGGCGTGCCGTTTGTGGCGGCGGCGCCGGGAGGCGCGCGGGTACGGGCCCGGCTGCGCGTGTCGGCGGGGGATGAGGCTGTGCTGCGGGTGGTGGGCGGGCATCTGGGGTCGCTGGCTGGGAGGGATCTTGCCGCTCGGTGCGCTGAGGGGCGGCTGGACGCAGCGGGTCCGCTGGCATCCGGATGAGGGCTGGCTGGAGATCAAGCTGCCCGCCGCGCTGGCCCATCTGGCGAACCGGACGCACGGCCGCTACCGGCTGTCCTGCCTGGTCGGGTTCTCCTACCGCGGCGATGAGGTCGCCGCCCAGGCGGCCAGCGGCGCGATCCGCTATGACGTCAGCTGGGATCCGGCACGAGGCCGCTGGTATCTGGATGCCTCCTGGAAGAGGGCCCCGGCCTCCGTCCCGTCCCTGGGCGAGCTGCGGGCAGCCCCGGTGGTCGCGGTTGACGTCAACCACGGTCACCTGGCCGCCGCGGTCATCGCGGCGGACGGCAACCTCCTGGGCGCCCCGGCCACCATCCGGCTGGAGCTGGCCGGGCTGCTGTCGGCCACCCGCGACGGGCACCTGCGCGCCGCGATCAGCGCCCTGATCGCCGCCGCGAAGGAGCGCGGCGCCCGCGCCATCGTCATCGAGGACCTCGACTTCGCCGACGCCCGCGCCGAAGGACGCGACCGGGCCGCCGCCGGCCCTCCCGCGGCCGGCGCGGCCGGGACTTCCGCCGCGCCGTCGCCGGCATCCCCACCGGCAAACTCCGCGACCGGATGGTTCAAATGGCCGCCAACGCCGGGCTGCGGGTGATCGTCGTTGATCCTGCCTACACCTCCCGGTGGGGGGCCGAGCACTGGCTGCGGCCGTTGCGGGAGCACCACCTCGAAGCGACCGGTCACCACGCGGCAGCGCTGGTGATCGGGCGACGCGGGCTCGGGCACCGGGCCAGGCGCCGCGCGACAGGGACCCGCACCGCCCCGGAGGAGGCGGCACGGCTAGCCCAGGCGCGGCCCCGGAGAAAACTGGCGCCGGGGACCGCACCCAGGAAACCCGCCGCCCCACCAGGCCCCCGGCAGCCACCCGGCACCAAGACCAGACGGCCTCACCGGACCACGGCAGGCAACCAGGCAGCCCAAGACCGTCCGGGGCCGCCGGCTAGACAGGACCATGTCCGGCTAGTTCACTAGGAACGGTGCCTGACGATCTCCGGGTAAACAGCTGGCTGGTCATACCGGCCGCTGAACTGCACGAGCGCTTCTCCCGCTCATCAGGGCCCGGCGGGCAGTCGGTCAATACCGCGGACAGCCGGGTCGAGCTCTCCTTCGACGTGGAGCATTCGGCCGCGCTCCCAGAGTGGGCGCGGACCCGGGCGCTCGAGCGCCTGGCCGGGCGCCTGGTCGGCGGCGTGCTCACCATTGCCGCGTCCGAGCAGCGCAGCCAGCTCGCCAACCGGCAGGCCGCCCGGGTCCGGCTGGCCGACCTGCTCCGGGACGCGACCGCCCCGCCGCCGCGCCCGCGCGTCCCAACCAGACCTGGCCGGGCCGCCAACGAGCGGCGCCTGCAAGCCAAACGCAGCCGCGCCGCGGTCAAGCGCACCCGCCGCTACGACGACCGCAACCCCGACTTAGCACGCTTGGGCGGCCGAGCCGTCGATCACGCGGCACGGGCAGCGATAATCCGCGCACATGTCAGGGACTCGCTATGCGTAGTGTCCACCTCCACGTCATAGACCACGCCCTGGTTGACCACCTCCGCTTGCGTCACGGCCATCCCGCGAACCCGATCTCCCCGGGCGAGCTCGCGGCCTGCGGCGATCGCGCTGTCGCACCTGACGGCGACCCATAGTACGTCCACCATGCCGCGCAGGCGGGTGACGCGGAGGCGATCGTGCGGTACGGCCCGGCCGCCGCCCGGGACGCGGCCCGGGCCGGAGCGCACCGTGAGGCGGTCGCGCATTTCGCCCTCGTCTTGGAGCATGCCGACCGGTTCCCCGCAGCCGAGCGGGCCGAACTACTCGAGCAGTACGCCGTCGAGTGCTACACGATCGGCGCCGCGGAGCGGGCCGCCGCGGCGCAGCAGCAAGCGGTCGAGCTGAACCGGCAGCACCCTGACCCGCGCGTCCTCGGCGCCAGCCTGCGGTGGCTGGGGCGGGTCCGCAGGCGGTTGCGCGCGCTCGGCGTGGCTCGCATTCCGCGCGGGCCGCTGACCGAGACCAGGGTCAATCCGGCCGGCCTGACCGGTCGGCAGGTCGACGTGCTGCGCCTGCTCGGCCAAGGCTTCACCAACGCCCAGATTGCCAGCCAGCTCGTGGTTTCCGTACGTACGGTGGACAGTCACGTCGCCGCGGTGCTCGGCAAGCTCGGCGCGGCCAGCCGCCAGGAGGCCGCGGTCCGCGCCGCCGAACTCGGCCTACTCGAGCCCCGGGATCGGTAGCCGGTAACGCCGAGTTCAGTACCGCCCGCCGATGCCGCGCGATTGCTCCCTGGCATATCCCTGAGATCACATTCGGTGACTTCCGGCCTCACAGCGAGGGGACGTTGACCACGATCGCCTCCTGGGTGGACCGGGCGATGACCACCACCGCCTCGGTGTCCGGGGACGGGTTCTCCTCCCGGTGCGGGACGTGCGGCGGGACCCAGACGTAGTCGCCCGGCGACGTCTCCAGCCGGACCAGCGAGCCGCTCTCCGGATCCCGGAACACGAACACCGGATGACCCGATACCACGTAGACTCCGGTCTCGGACTCCCCGTGATGGTGATCCCCCGATGACGTCCCGGGCCGCACCACCGTCCGCCCCATCCACAGCGCCTGCGCGCCGACCAGGTCGCCGGAGATGGCCGCGGACCTGATCATCCCGCCGGTCTGCGCGGTGCCAGCCGACAGCGAGTCCGCCCGGACCAGCCGAAGCCCCGGGTTCACGACGATACGGGCTCCAGGGTCAGCGACACCGAGTTGATGCACCAGCGCTGGTCGGTGGGGACGTCGTAGCCTTCTCCGGCGAATACGTGGCCCAGGTGCGAATCGCACGCGGCGCACCGCACCTCGGTGCGGGTCGTCCCGAGCGTGCGGTCCTCGATCAGCACCACCGCGTCCGATTCGGTCGGCTGGTAGAACGACGGCCAGCCGCAGTGCGATTCGAACTTGGTGTCCGAACGGAATAGTTCCGCGCCGCACGCCCGGCAGCGGTACACGCCCTCGGTCTTGGTATCGGTGTACTCGCCGGTGAACGGCGCCTCGGTGTCCGCCTCGCGCAGCACCGCGTACTCTTCGGGAGTCAGCCGCTCCCGCCACTCGGCGTCCGTACGTTCAACCTTCTCCATGTAACGCAGAGTACAGCCAGGAGCTTAACGAATCGGAATTGTCGGTCCCTGATGGGATACTTGTGCACGTGGTGCTACGGATGTCAGCTGGGCGCATGGTCGGGCGGGAGGGCGAGCTCGGCCGCCTGCTCAGCCTGCTCGATGACGCCGAGGCGGGCCGCTCGGTGGTCGCTCTGGTCAGCGGCGACGCGGGGGTCGGCAAGACCCGCCTGATCGGCGAGGTGACCCGGCTGGCCGCCAGACGGGGCTTCACCGTGCTGTCCGGGCAGTGCGCCGAGCTGGGTGACAGCGTGCCTTACCTGCCCTTGGCCGACGCGCTCCGGGGGGCCGCTCAGTCCAGCGGGGTCCGCGACGCGCTCAGCTCCCGCCCGGCCCTGGGCCGGCTGCTGCCCGAGGGCGGCGAGGGACCCATCGCCGACTCGGACCGCTCGGGCCTGGCCCGGCAGCAGATGTTCGGCGGCGTGCTCGGCCTGCTCGCCGAGCTGGCCGCCGCGGCGCCCGTGCTGCTCGTGCTGGAGGACCTGCACTGGGCCGACGCATCCACGCGGGACCTGGTCACGTTCTTGTCCCGGATGCTGCACCGGGAACGGGTCGCCCTGATCGGCAGCTACCGGACCGACGACCTGCACCGGCGGCACCCCCTGCGGCCGGTGGTGGCCGAGCTGCTGCGGCTGCCCAGCGTCATCGCGGTCGACCTCGCCCCGCTGGCTCCCTCGGCCCTGGCCGAGCACCTGACCGCCACCACACGGGCCCGCATCGACGCGACCGAGCTGAACGACATCGTGGCCCGCGCCGAGGGCAACGCCTACTACGCCGAGGAGCTGCTCGCCGCCTCGATCGGCAGCGATCCCGGCCGTCGCGATGCCCTGCCGGCGGGGCTGGCGGCCCTGCTGCTCAACCGGGTCGAGCAGCTGACCGACGCCACGCAACAGGTCCTCCGCGCCGCGGCCGTGGCCGGCCGCAAAGCCGACGACGAGCTGGTCCGGGCCGCGTCCGGCCTGGCCGCCGCCGAATACGAGGGGGCGGTACGGGAGGCGGTCACTCACCAGCTGCTCGTGCCTGACGGCACCGAAGGCTACGTGTTCCGGCACGCCCTGCTTCGCGAGGCGGTCTACGCGGACCTGCTGCCGGGGGAGCGGACCAGGCTGCACGCCACCATGTGTTCGCTGCTGGCCGACGAGGAGCGGCTCACGATGCCGGGCACCGCCGCCGAGCTCGCCCAGCACTGCCTGGCCAGCCACGACATTCCCGGCGCGTTCGCCGCGTCGGTCCGGGCCGGAGAAGATGCCGAGAAGCTGGGCGCGCCCGCCGAGGCGCACCGCCACTACGACCAGGCCCTCGCCCTGTGGGAGCGGGTGACCGACCCGGAGAAGACGGCGGGCATGGCCCGGGGCAAGCTCGGGCTGATGTCCGCGACCACCGCGGCGGACAGCGGGGACGTGGACCGCGCCGTGCACCTGCTCCGGCGGCTGCGGCAGGTCCTGGCCGTCCAGGCCGAGCAGGGCGGACCGCCGGTCGACGTCAAGCTGGCCAGCAGGATCGGCGAGCGGCTGGCCTTCAACCTGATGCTCATCGACGATCCCAAGGCCCCCGCCGAAGCCGTCGAGGTCGCGCGGGCCACGGTGGAGGCCACGCCCGCGGACCCGCCGACCTGGCAGTACGCGCGGGCCCTGACCACCTACGCCTGGGCCCTGCTTTTCGAGGAGGACTTCAGCGTGGCCCGGGACTGGGCCGAGCGCGGGATCGCCGCCGCCCGTGCCGCCGACGCGCCCTGGGTCGAAGCCGACGGGCTGGTGACCCTGGGTTTCATGAGCAATCGCGAGGGCCGCAACGACGAGGCGATCAAGGTGCTGACCGCGGCGCACCGGCAGGCCCGGCAGGCCATGGTGCTCGGCGTGGAGCTGCGCTCCGCCTATCATCTGGCCCGGGCCCACCTGGAACGAGGCGATCTGGCCACCGGCGGGGCCGTGGCTCACGAGGGCACCAAGCGGGCCCTCCAGACCGGCCTGGACATGTCCCCTTACGGCTGGGAACTACAGCACCTGCACTTCCAGTGCCACTACGCGGACGGCAAGTGGGATCACGCGCAGGAGATCGCCGACGGCTTCCCGGTCCGGGTCACCAGCCCGCCCGAGGCCTATCTCTCCTCGATGGCCCTGTTCATCGACGTCGCGCGCGGCAACCCGGCGGTGGAGGAGCGGCGCGCCTGGATCGAGCCGTTCTGGACGGTCCGCGGATTCGACCCGTTCATCGCGCACGGCCTGCTCGCCGAGCATGCCCTCTGGCAGGGCGATACCGAGCAGGCGCTGGCCGAGGCCCAGGCCGCGATCGACCTCGACGACGTCCCGCCGTGGGGTTACTCCCCGTCGGTCCTCCGGCCTGCCGCGGTCGCCCTGAGCGCGCGCGCCGACCGGGCCGTGCAGGCCCGGGCCAGCGGTGCCGACGAGACGGCCCGCGCCGAAGCGGCCGCGGCCGCGGAACTGATCGACGTCGCCCGCCGGGGAGCGGCGTTCCCCAAACGGCCCAAGTTCATCCTGGGCCCCGAGGGCCGCGGCTGGCTGGCCCGCGCTGAAGCCGAGTACCAGCGCGCCACAGGCGACAACGCCCCGCAGGCCTGGGAGGCGGTCCTGGACGCGTTCGGCCCCGGGTACTGCTACGAGATCGCCCGCACCCGGTGGCGGCTGGCCGAGGCGCTGGCCGAGGCGGGCCGCCGGGACGACGCCAACGACCAGTGGGGTCAGGCGGCCCAGATCGCGGACCGGCTCGGGGCCAACCCGCTGCGCCGGGCCCTGGATGACCTGGCCCGCCGGGCCCGGATCGGCACCGCGCCCGACCTGCCGGACGGCGCGGTGCTCGCCGCGCTGACCAGCCGGGAACGCGAGGTGCTCCGGCTCATCGCCGCGGGCCGCAGCAACCGGGAGATCGCCTCGGTGCTGTTCATCGCGCCGAAGACGGCCAGCGTGCACGTGTCGAACATCCTCGGCAAGCTCGGCGCCGCCAGCCGCACCGAGGCCGCCGCCATCGCGCACCGCGAAGGCCTGACCGCCGAGCCCTCGAGAAACTAAGTCCTCAGGAAACTGACCGCTCGCCCAACAGCATGAAACCCGGTTTTCACTACGTTAGAGCAAAGTGAATCCCGGGTTTCACTCCCTAAAGACACCGGCGCGAGCTGGCCCAGGATCTCCTCGGCCCGCGCCGCCGCGGCCTGCGGCTCCACCGAGGGCGAGCCGACCTGCGGATCCCAGTTCAGGTCGTAGAACAGCTCGGTCACGCCCTGCTCGCCCAGCCAGGCCGCGTCCTCGCGGATCTGCGCGAAACCGCCCGACAGCAGCCGCCGGCCGCCGTCCGGCCCCTTCTCCTCGTCACCCGCCCGCACCACGCCCCGGCACACGATGCGCACCGCGTCCGGGTCCCGGCCCGCCGCCGACGCCGCCTCCCGGATCACGGCGGCCGCCGCACCGATCTGGGACAGGTCGGCGCGGCTTGAGGTGATCCAGCCGTCCGCGATCCGCCCCGCCCGTTCCATGGCCGGGCGTGACATCCCGCCCAGCAGCACCGGCGGCCCGGGGCGCTGCACCGGCCGGGGGTCCTGCCGGCCGGCCGGGATCGTGTAGAACTCGCCGTCGAACGAGCTGACCTCGTCGGCCCACAAGGTCCGCAGCACAGCCAGGTACTCCTCGGTCCGCGCGCCGCGCCGGGCCGTCGACGCGCCGGTAGCGGCGAACTCCTCGGGCATCCACCCGATGCCCAGGCCCAGGTCGAGCCGCCCGCCGGACAGCACGTCCACGGTCGTGGCCTGCTTGGCCAGCACCGTGGGAGAGACGAACGGCAGGTTGACCACGGCCACGCCCAGCCTGATCCGCGACGTGCTGGCGGCCGCGTACCCGAGCGCGACCATGGGGTCGAGGACGCTGCGGTACACCGGCTCCATCCCGGAGCCCTCCGGCACCAGCAGCCGCTGGAAGCTCCACAGCGACGCGTATCCCGCGTCCTCCGCCCGCCGGGCAAAGGCGGTCAGGTATCCGGGGGTCGCCCACGCCCCCGCCACCGGGGCGCCGAAACCAATCTGCATGTCCCTACCTTAATGAAAGACATTTCTGCCGAACGGAGCGTGGTGCGTCCGCCCCGCAATCCCCCGCGCCGTCCGGCGTTCCGCTTGCCACAACCCCGCGCCCCTGGAACGGTTAGGATGTCAACTCTTGTGATTGGCGGTGACGGGTTTGACCATTGCTACGCCCTTGTCGACCAGCGGCCGGTTTATCGTCGACGCCCACGGCAAGCGGGTCCGCCTGGCCGGGGTGAACTGGTACGGCGCCAGCGAGGACATGGGGGTGCCGGTCGGCCTGGACTGTACCGACCTCAACGCGCTGGCCGAGCTCATCGCCGCGCAGGGGTTCAACTGCGTGCGGTTCCCGTTCAGCCTGTGGATGACCGAACAGACCACGCCGGTCGCCGACGAGTTCCTTCTCCGCAATCCCGAGCTGCAGGGGTCGACGCCCCTGGAGGTCTACGACGCGTGCGTCAAGGCGCTGACGGACCAGGGCCTGATCGTCATCCCCAACTGCCACTTGCTTGATTTCGGCTGGTGCTGTGCCAACGACGACACCAACGGCCTGTGGTTCAACGACCGCTGGCCGATCGCGAAGTTCACCGCGGTCTGGCAGGACATCGCCAAGCGGTATGTCTCCAATCCGCTGGTGGCCGCGATGGACATCAAGAACGAGCCGCGGCACGCGACCATCGGCGGGGCTGCCCTCGGCCCGGCGTGGGGGAACGCTCTAGAGACCGATTTCGCCGCCATGTACACGGCGGTGGGGAACCTGCTCCACCAGATCGACCCTGACCTGCTGATCATCTGCGAGGGCTTGAACTACGCCGGCGACCTGACCGGCGCGGCCAGCCACCCGGTCCAGCTCGCGAAGCCGGGCAAGGTCGTCTACAGCATGCACGACTACTCCTGGTGCGACCACCCAGCAGGCCAGTCCCAGGCCGCCTACTTCCAGCAGATGACCGCGAACGGCGGGTACCTCCTCACCGAGGGGAAGGCCCCGGTGTGGGTCGGCGAGTTCGGCGACAACGCCAGCGCGCTGTCGGCGCCGGGTGGCGGCGGCACCTGGTGGGCCAACATCCAGGCCTGGCTGAAGGAGTATGACGTCGACTGGTGCTGGTGGGCCCTCAACCCGACCCACGGCCAGAGCTGCACCCCCGGGACCAGCCACATTCAGAACACCTGGGGCGCTCTGGAGCCGTACGGCCTGCTGACCGTGGACTGGACCAGCGTGGGTTACCCGGCCGTGATCACCATGCTCCAGGCCCTGATGCAACCCCGCACCGGCCCGGGAATTGCCTGACCGCGGGTATCAGGCCGCTGCTGACCGTCTCCGTACCATTATGAGTATTGCTATCGCTACGCCACTGTCGACGAGCGGCCGGTTCATCGTCGACACGAACGGGAAGCGGATCCGGCTGGCCGGCGTGAACTGGTACGGGGCGAGCGAGGATATGGGGGTCCCGGCCGGGCTGGATCGCATCGGCCGCGGCGCGCTGGCCGGGCTTATCGCCGCGCAGGGGTTCAACAGCGTACGGTTGCCGTTCAGCGTGTGGATGACCGAGCAGACGGCTCCGGTGCCGCAGCAGTTCCTGGCCGCCAACCCTGATCTGCACGGGAAGACGCCCCTCGAGGTCTACGACGCGTGCGTCAAGGCGCTCACCGACCACGGCCTGATCGTCATCCCCAACTGCCACCTGCTCGACTTCGGCTGGTGCTGCACCAACGACGACAGCAACGGCCTGTGGTTCAACGACCGCTTCCCGGCCCAGAAGTTCACCACGGCCTGGCAGACGATCGCCAAGCGGTACGCGTCCAATCCGCTGGTCGCCGGGATGGACATCAAGAACGAGCCCCGGTCGGCGAAGGTCGGCGGGCACGTGATCAAGCCGGCCTGGGGAACCGGGGGCCAGGCCGATTTCGCCGCCATGTACACCTCGGTCGGGAACATGATCCACCAGTTCGACCCGCACGCGCTGATCATCTGCGAGGGGCTGAACTACGCTCAGGACCTGACCGGCGTGGCCAGCCATCCGGTCCGGCTCACCGAGCCGAACAAGGTCGTCTACAGCATGCACGACTACCACTGGTTCCATAACGACCCGCACCAGACCCAGGCTGCCTTCATCGCCGACGTGACCCACATGGGCGGGTACCTCCTGGCCGACAAGACCGCCCCGGTCTGGATCGGCGAGTTCGGCCGCGTCGCTGCCGCCCCTCAGCCCGGCACCCAGGGTCCGGAGCCGTGGTGGGGCAACATCCAGGCCTGGCTGGCCGAGGCCGATATCGACTGGTGCTGGTGGGCCCTCAATCCGACCCACGGCCGGAGCAGCACCCCCGGAACGAGCCAGATAGTGCACGCATTGAACGCTGCCGAGCCCTTCGGCCTGCTGACGCCGGACTGGTCCGGCGTGGGTTTCCCCGCCATCGTGGCCAGCCTGAAGGCCATCATGGAGCCACGCTCCGGCCCGCATGTCAGCTGAACGCCGCCCGGTTACCCGAGCTCGGGGATGACCGCCGCGGCCAGCTGCTCCATCTGCTCGGCCTGGTCGAACAGCGCCGTGCACAAGATCAGCTCGGCCCCGGCCTCGGCGACCTGGTGCAGCTCGCGGACGCAGTCCGCGGCCGTGCCCGCCACCGCGGCGGCCTCGATGGCCTTCACCCGGCGGCCGTAAAGCTCGGTCAGCGCGGCGTTAATCCGCTCCCGGGCCGTTTCGGCGTGGTCGTCGATCGCGACGTACACGCGCTTGGCGATGGGGAAGGACGCGGCTGGCCGCCCGGCCTCGGCCAGCGCCGCCCGCACCACCGTGACCTGCTCGGCGAACCTCGCGGTAGGGGTCGACCCGGCGCCGAAGAACCCGTCGCCCCGGCGGACCGCCCGCCGCAGCGCCGGCTCGCTGGCCGCGCCGAACCACAGCGGGGGGTAGGGCTTCTGGAACGGCTTGGGCTCCATCGCCTCGTCCTGGAGCTGCCAGAACTCCCCGTCGAAGGTGACGCGGGGCTGCGTCCACAGCGCCTTCATCAGCTCGATGCCCTCGGTGAACCGCGCGACATACCGCCGCGGATCTACGCCGAAGGCGGCGAACGGCCGGCCCGGGCCGCCGGTGCCCACGCCGACCTCGATCCGGCCCCGGCTGAGCTGGTCCAGCGTGCTCAGGCTCTTGGCCAGGTGCACGGGGCTGTACAGCGTGGACACGAACACCGCGCAGCCCAGCCGCAGCCGTCGCGTGCAAGCGGCCGCGTAGGTCATCGTCTCGATCGGCGCGAGCTGGTTCCACGTCCCGAGCAGCTGTTCCTGGGTCCACGCGCTGTCGAAGCCCAGCTCTTCGGCCCGGCCCAGGTAGTACTGGAACGCAGCGGGATCGAACTGGCCGTCGGAGTAAAACTGCGGGATGGCGACCGCGAACCTCATGAGCGACAGCGTATCGCTAGGCCCGATGGCACAATCACAGCGTGGACAACCCGACAGCTGACCTGGCCGAGCGGATGCGGGCGATCTGCCTGGCGCTGCCCGAGGTCACCGAGCGGCCCAGCCACGGCGCGCCGACCTGGTTCGTCCGCGGCAAGACCTTCGTGACCCTGTGGGCCGACGGCCATCACGAGAACCAGTTCCCGCACCTGTGGTGCGCGGCGTCGCCCGGAGCGCAGGACGAGCTCACCGCGTCCGCGCCCGGCCGGTTCTTCCGCCCGCCCTACGTCGGCGGCCGCGGCTGGATCGGGGTCCGGCTCGACCGCGATCCGGACTGGGCCGAGATCGCCGAGCTATGCCAGGACGCGTACCGGGTGATCGCTCCGGCCCGCCTGGCCGCTCAGCTGGACGACTGACCTGTTACCGCCGCGGCGATCTCAGCCGCGCAGCCCCAGGCCAGCGAGACGCCCGCCCCGCCGTGCCCGTAGTTGTGCCAGAGCACGCCGCCCCCGAACGGCTCAGACTCCAGGCGCACCTCGGAGCGGTACGGCCGCAGGCCGACACGGTGGCCGAGGATCGTCGCCCCGCGCAGGCGAGGATCGATCACGGCACACTGAGCCACGATCCGTTCGGCGATAAAAGGTTTTGGCTCTAGATCCCAGCTACCTTCCTCGTTCGTGCCGCCGAGCAGGACGGTCTCCCCGTGCGGGAACATGTACACGATCCACGGCGGCTCCTCGTCCCGGTTGACGTAGAACTCCTCGATGCCGGGGTTGGCGGCGATCACCACCTGGCCACGGACCGGCATCACGGCGGGGTCCGGCACCAGGTCGCGGGCGCCGACGCCGGAGCAGTTGACCACGACCGGCGCCTCGCCGGCCAGCCCGGCCAGCGACGGGATGGCCGCCACCTCGATCGTGCCGCCGGCCCGCTCGAACCTGGCCCGCAGGTACTCCAGGTACACCGGCATGGTGGCGAGCGGGGCGCTGTAGTGCCAGCCGTGGGTGAAGCCGGCGGGCAGTTCGGATGGCTCGCACAACCGCAGGCCGGACAGGAGCTGGGTCCAGTAATACGGTTCGAGCGGGGTGCGGCTGACCTCCTTGCCGCTGGCCATCCGCACGCCGGTGCCCGGCTCGGCGGCGAGCTTGGACAGGACCTCCAGCCCGGTCCGGCCCCAGCCCAGGACCCGCTCCGGCGGCCCGACCCGGACCGCCCCCCAGAGCGCCCCGGCCGCCACCGAGGTGGTCTGTTCCGGCAGGACCGCCGTCCTGATCGTCACGCTGGTCCCGGCCTCGGCCAGGCAGATCCCTGTCGTCAGGCCGCAGACCCCGGCCCCGACCACCAGAACGTCCATGCCCCGACCGTATCCTTAGGCTCGGCGTGGGCGGATCAGGGTGAAGGTCTCGAACTCGGTGTAGTCGGGGGTCGGTGCGCCCTTGGCGCCGGTGGCCGGTTTGACCGGGTCCGCCCCCACCGCGTGGTAGTGGGTGACGGTGATGCTGGTGTGACCACCGAGGTCCTCGGGGTCGGGGTGGACGTCGAACACCGCGATCCCGTAGCCGGTCGAGGTGTCGCGCTTGGCCGACCAGCCGGCGTCCTCGACCGCGTCGGCCCCCGCCCGGGTAAAGACACCGGCCGTAGAGGTCGCCACCGGACGGTTAGCCTGCGTGAAGACCTTCGCTTGTCGCTGACCATCGGCGGTGTCGGTCCCGTAGTCGTCGAGGTTGGCGTCGGTGCCACCGCAGCCCAGGATCAGGTGCACGGTGCCCTGGCTGGTGTCGAACACCCCGTTGTCGGTGGTCGTGACCGGGTGCGGGCGCAGGGTATTGACCACCGTGCCGGTGGCGACCTCGTGGCCGACGTTGGCGTCGGCGCCGCGCACCGGGAAGGACCGCTCGTAGTCGTGGTCGTGCCCGTTGAGCACCAGGTCGACCCCGTAGCGGTCGAACAGCGGCAGCCACTGCTGGCGGATGCCGAGGTCGGAGCCGTTCCCGGTGGCCGAGGAGGAACAGGCGCACTGGTGCATCTGCACGACGATCCAGTCGACCGAGTCATCGCGCCGGCCCGCCGCCAGCGTCCGCTCCAGCCACGCCGTCTGCGCGCCGCCCGAGTAGCCCTTGATGTAGAACGAGGTACCGGGCTCGATGGCCCGGTTACCCGTGCTGGCCACCGGGGTCAGGGCCGCGGGGCCGGCCACGAACGCGCCCGCGTCCTGGTACACCACGTCGTCGGCGTCGAGGGAGACGAACAGGACCGACCCGATGCGGAAGCTGTACCAGCGCCCGCCGAAACCGGTGACGTGGTTGTCGGGCAGCGTGTAGCGGGTCAGATACGAGGTGAACCCCTGCGCGCCGTTGTCGAACTCCACCTCGTGGTTGCCCAGGCATGGCATCCAGGGCCGGTTGGCGGCCGAGGCCTGGTTGTTGTTGCCGAAGTCGCGCCACACCTCGGGCTGCACGGTGGGGTTCAGGTCCGCGTAGCACAGGTCGCCGTTGAGCAGGTGGAACAGCGGCTGGAAGGACTCGACCACCTCGACCGCGTACGCGCTCTGGCCGTAGGAAAGGACCCACGCGGTGTTCGGCGTGGCCAGGTCGCCGAAGCTGGTGAAGCGGAACGGTGCCCGGCCATGCGGGGCAGTCCGGAAGGTGGCGGTGAACGGGTCCGCGGCGTCGCTGTCGTTGTCGGCGGTCACCGCGTACGCGTAGGTCGCGCCGGGCCGCAGCCCGTCGACCCGCGCGTGGTACGTCCACACCGTCTCGCCGTTGATCCCGTCGGTGTACTGGCGGGGCTCGGCCTTGATGACCCGCTGCCCGATCCGCACCCGGGGCCGCGTCGCCGGCTCGGGGGAGGCCCAGGAGACTACGACGCTGGTAGCGGGATTCTCACCCCAGGTGAGATGGATCTGCTCGGGAGTACCGTCGCCGCCCGCCGCGCGGGCCCTGCGGGTCCGCGCGGCGGCCCTGGTCGCGTTCGCAGTGGCCGCGAGCAGGCCCGTTCCGCCCACGGCGAGCACCTGGCGGCGTGAAACCGGGGAGCGCGATGGTCGTGCGTCATCCGAGTTGTCCGGCATAACGGAAAGGTAAAGCAGGCGAGTAAACGCCAGGTGGCGACGCGGAATGTCGCGGCAAGACATTCCGATGAACTCTGTTACGCGAGGGAGATCAGATACGCGTCCAGGCCTCGGTGAGGACGCCGCGCAGGATGGCCTCTATCTCGTCGAAGTGCTCCTGGCCGCAGATAAGCGGCGGGGCCAGCTGGATGACCGGGTCGCCGCGGTCGTCGGCGCGGCACACCAGCCCGGCGTCGAACAGCGCCTGGGACAAGAACCCGCGCAGCAGCCGCTCGGACTCGTCGTCGTTGAACGTCTCCCGGGTGACCCTGTCCTTGACCAGCTCGATGCCGTAGAAGTAGCCCGCCCCCCGGATCTCCCCGACGATCGGCAGGTCGGAGAGCTTCTCCAAGGTGGCGCGGAACTTCGGCTCGTTCGTCCGGACGTTGTCCAGCAGGTCTTCCTTCTCGAAGATGTCCAGGTTGGCCAGCGCCACCGCGGTGGACACCGGGTGGCCGGCGAACGTGATGCCGTGCAGGAACGTGGCCGTGCCCGAGCTGAACGGCTCCATGAGCGCGTCGCTGACCAGCATCCCGCCGAGCGGCGCGTAGCCGGACGTGACTCCCTTGGCGAAGGTGATGATGTCCGGCTGGTACCCGTAGCGCTCGGAGCCAAAGTAGTAGCCGAGCCGGCCGAACGCGCAGATCACCTCGTCGGAGACCAGCAGGACGCCGTACCGGTCGCAGATCTCCCGGACCCGCTGGAAGTAGCCGGGCGGCGGCGGGAAGCAGCCGCCGGAGTTCTGCACGGGCTCCAGGTAGACCGCCGCGACCGACTTGGGTCCCTCACGGAGGATGGCCCGCTCGATCTCGTCCGCGGCCCAGATGCCGAACGCCTCCAGGTCGTCGCGCACGAACGCGGGGGCCCGGTAGAAGTTGGTGTTCGGCACCCGGACGCCGCCCGGGGTCATCGGCTCGAACGGGTACTTGATGTCGGCCAGGCCGGTGATCGCGAGCGCGCCCATCGAGGTCCCGTGGTAGGCGATCTCGCGGCTGATTACCTTGTACCGTTCGGGCTGGCCGGTCAGCTTGAAGTACTGCTTGGCGAGCTTCCAGGCCGACTCGACGGCCTCCGAGCCGCTGGTGGTGAAGAACACCCGGTTCAGGTCGCCCGGCGCCAGGTCGGCCAGCCGCTGGGCCAGTTCGATGGCCTTGGGGTGGGCGTAGGACCACAGCGGGAAGTACGCGAGCTCGGAGGCCTGGCGCGCGCCCGCCTCGGCGATCTCCTGGCGGCCATGGCCGACCTGGCTCACGAACAGGCCGGACAGCCCGTCCAGGTAACGCCGCCCGTGCTGGTCGAAGACGTAGGCCCCCGAGCCGCGCACGATCACCGGGACGTCCTGGTCGGCGTAGCCGGACATCCGGGTGAAGTGGAGCCACAGGTTGCGCTTGGCGGCTTCCTGTTCGGTGGTGATGGCGTCGACGGAGGATGTCATCTCGTTCCCCAGGAGTAGGTCTGCTTACGGAGTTTTAGGTAGACGAAGGTCTCTGTGCTGGTGACGCACGGGACCGCGCGGACCCTGCTCAGGATCTCCAGCAGGTGGTCGTCGTCCTCGCAGACGACCTCGGCCAGCACGTCGAACGAGCCGGCTGAGATGACCACGTAGTCGATCTCGTCCATTTCGGCGAGCTGGTCGGCCACCTTCTCCAGGTCGCCGTCGGTCTTGATGGCGACCATGGCCTGACGGTGAAAGCCCAGCGTCAGCGGGTCGGTAACCGCGACGATCTGCATTACGCCGGAGTCCTGGAGACGCTGGACTCGCTGCCGGACGGCGGCCTCGGACAGCCCGATCGCCTTGCCGATCGCGGCATAGGACCGCCGGCCGTCTTCCTGCAGCTGCTCGATGATCTGCTTGGAGATATCGTCAGGTACCAGACCACCAGGGCCTTGGGCCGGGAGCGTCCTCGGGCTGTGCGCCATGCGGTCGCCTCCAACTCCCGGACACGGTATCAACCGGCATCATGTCCGCCTATAGGCCAACTGATTTCGTAGGTATAGCTAAAGATAGCAACTGATTCACTTGTGGAGATAGTCCGTCTCTGCGAAGCTCGTCGTTGGATGGCAGAGATACGGATGGAGGGCTCGACATGACAGACCGCGTGCTGCAGAACTTCGTGAACGGCAAGTTCACCGACGCCAGCGATGGCCGCACCAGCGACGTGATCGATCCCAGTACCGGCGAGGTCTACGCGCACGCGCCGGTATCCGGCCGGCAGGACGTGGACGCCGCCATGCAGGCCGCGGCGAACGCGTTCGAGGGCTGGCGGGACGCCACCCCGTCCGAGCGCAGCCTGGCCATGATCAGGATCGCCGATGCGATCGAAGCGCGGGCCGATGAGCTGGTCGAGGCCGAGACCCGCAACACCGGCAAGCCGGTCGCCCTGACCAGGTCAGAGGAGATCCCGCCCTCGGTGGACCAGATCCGGTTCTTCGCCGGCGCCGCCCGGGTGCTGGAAGGCCGCAGCGCGGGCGAGTACCTGAAGGACCACACCTCCATGATCCGGCGCGAGCCGATCGGCGTCTGCGCCCAGGTGACCCCGTGGAACTACCCGATGATGATGGCGGTCTGGAAGTTCGCGCCGGCCATCGCCGCGGGTAACACGGTCGTGCTCAAGCCGTCCGATACCACCCCGGCCTCCACCATCTTGCTGGCCGAGATCGCCGCCGAGTTCCTGCCGCCGGGCGTGTTCAACGTGATCTGCGGCGACCGCGACACCGGCCGCGAGCTGGTCGTGCACAAGACGCCCAGCATGGTGTCGATCACCGGCTCGGTCCGGGCCGGCATAGAGGTTGCGCGCGCCGCGGCCGACGACCTCAAGCGCGTTCACCTCGAGCTCGGCGGCAAGGCGCCGGTCGTGGTGTTCGACGACGCGGACGTGGCGGCGGCCGCGGAGGGGATCGCCGGCGCGGGTTACTTCAACGCCGGGCAGGACTGCACCGCGGCGACCCGCGTGCTAGCCGCCCCCGGCATCGCCGCGGACCTGACCGCCGCGCTCGGCGAGCAGGCCAACAGCACCACGACCGGCGGGCTCGACGTGCCCGACGCGTACTTCGGCCCGCTGAACAACGCGAACCAGCTGGCCCGCGTCGAGGGCTTCGTGGAGCGCCTGCCCGCGCATTCCGAGCTGGTGGCCGGCGGGCACCGGGTGGGGGAGCGCGGCTATCTATACGCCCCCACCGTGGTGGCCGGCTTGCGTCAGGACGATGAGATGATCCAGGACGAGATCTTCGGCCCAGTCATCACCGTCCAGCGCTTCTCCGACGAGGACGAGGCCGTCCGCTGGGCGAACGGCGTCCAGTACGGGCTCGCCTCGAGCGTCTGGACCAAGGACCACGGCCGCGCGATGCGGATGGCCAAGCGCCTGGACTTCGGCGCGGTGTGGATCAACACCCACATCCCGATCGTGGCCGAGATGCCGCACGGCGGGTTCAAGCACTCCGGGTACGGCAAGGACCTGTCCATGTACGGCTTCGAGGACTACACCCGCATCAAGCACGTCATGAGCTACATCGGCAGCTGACCGCGCCGGCTGGCGTAGCCGGGCCCGGGCTAATCCCCGGGCCCGACGTCGTCTCGCGATGTATCAGCGCCGGGAAATGGCTCTCCGCCACGTTGAGGATCCGATGCCTGGCGGCAATCCCGGACGCAGCCCGCAACGAATACCCTGACAGAAGCCAGGCTGCGACCCCTTGAAGGGGGCGATCGACATGGCGGAGTGGGATGCTCCCGGATACACGAAGCTGAAGGATCTTGGCTCCGGCGGGTTCGGCGACGTGGCGCTGGCCAGGCATGATGCGTCAGGCACCTTGGTCGCGATCAAGTACTTGCGCCGTCACCTGCTGGCCGACGCCGGATTCGCCGAGATGTTCCGCGGCGAGGCGTCCGTGCTGTCCACCCTGGACGATCCGAATGTGGTCCGGCTCTATGAGTACCTAGAGTCCCCGTCGGGCGCCGCCATCGTCATGGAACTGGTCGACGGGGTCTCGCTGCGCGAGATCTTGAGGCATCAGGGCGCGACCACCGCGGAGGCCGCACTGGTGGTCTTGCGGGGCTCGCTGCTCGGACTGGCCGCGGCGCACCAGCACGGTGTCGTGCACCGGGACTACAAGCCGGAGAACGTGCTGGTCAACGGAGACGGCGCGAGCAAGCTGACCGACTTCGGCATCGCGGCGCGGGCCGGTGACCGGCCGCCCCCGGCGGGCACCTTGGTCTACGCGCCGCCCGAGCAGTTCGCGGGCACCCCGGCCAGTCCGGCCGGCGACGTCTACGCGGCCACGGCCACCTTCTATGAGTGCCTGGCCGGCCGCCCGCCCTTCGTGGCAGACACCGCCGAGGCGCTGCTCTACCAGCATCTGTCCCAGCCGGTGCCGCTGGATCCGGTGCCCGAACCGCTGCGGCCCCTGGTGATCGCGGGGATGGCCAAGGAACCTCAGGACCGCCCGACCGACGGGACCAGCTTCGTCACCGCCCTCAACGCGATCGCGGCAGGCGCGTACGGCCCGGACTGGGAGGAACGCGGCCGGTCGCACCTGGGCGAAGCGGCCCTGCTGCTGGCGCTGTTGTGGCCGTCGGGCGCATCTCCCGCGGCCCAGGGCCTCACCGTGCAGCACATCAACCTGTCTCCGGCATCCCCGTCGTCCTCGGCATCCGCCGCGTCCTCGGCTGCCGAAGACGCAGGGGAAGCCCGGCACCTCTGGCATCTTCGACACCTACGGCACCTCCGGCATCTTCAGCACCTCAGGGATGACGGAGATCGTCGGCACCGGCGGGTCCGGCCGGCCAAGGCGGTCGTCGGGGCCGCCGCGGCGGTCGTGGTCGTGGCGGCAGCCTCGGCACTGGCGGTCGGCTTGAACCGATCCCACTCCGCGGATGATCAGCTGACGGAGCAGTCTGTTCGGCTTCATCAGGCGCATTCCACGGGTTCGTCCTCCTCGGGTTCGTCGGGCGGGTCGTCCTCGGGTACCTCGTCCTCGGGCTCGGGTTCGTCAGGCTCGGGCTCGGGTTCGGGTTCTTCGGGCTCGGGCTCGGGTTCGGGTTCCTCGGGATCAGGGTCGGGGTCAGGTTCAGGTTCAGGTTCGGGCTCCGGGTCGGGTTCGGGTTCGGGCTCAGGGTCAGGTTCGGGTTCGCACGCAAAGCATCCGGCGGTCACAAAGGTGTCTCCGTCCAGCGGGACCACTGGGGGCGGCACGGCGGTCACGATTACCGGCACCAACCTGGGCGGGGCCACCGGGGTCAGCTTCGGCGGCGCGGCGGGGAAGGTGACCGCCGATTCCGGCACGCAGATCACGGTCACCAGCCCGTCCGGGACAGGCACCGTGAGCGTCACCGTGACCACACCGGGCGGCAGCGCAAGCGCGGGCACGTTCACCTACATG
Organism: uncultured Actinomycetes bacterium; assembly: GCA_963742795.1. Taxonomy (GTDB): domain Bacteria; phylum Actinomycetota; class Actinomycetes; order Streptosporangiales; family Streptosporangiaceae; genus Palsa-504. The sequence goes on along the minus strand of CAVUNL010000005.1, from coordinate 247,695 downwards.
ACTCCGTCTCCGGCGGTGACCGCGTTGTCGCCGTCCAGCGGGACCACCGCGGGCGGTACCGCCGTGACGATCAGCGGCACCAACCTGGGCGGGGCCACCGGGGTCAGCTTCGGCGGCGCGGCCGCGAAGATCGCCGCTGATTCAGGCACGCAGATCACGGTGACCAGCCCGCCCGGCACCGCCGGGACCGTGAGCGTCACGGTGACGACGCCGGGTGGCACCTCGAGCGGCAAGTTCACCTATGTCATTCCGGCGCCGGCCATCTCCGCGATCTCCCCGTCCAGCGGGAGCACGCAGGGCGGAACTACGGTGACGATCTCCGGCACTAACCTGGCCGGCGCCACCAGCGTGACTTTCGGAGGCGCGGCCGCGAAGATCGCCGCTGATTCCGGCACGCAGATCGCGGTGACCAGTCCGCCCGGCGGCGCCGGGACCGTGAGCGTCACGGTGACGACGCCGGGTGGCACCTCGAGCGGCAAGTTCACCTATGTCATTCCGGCGCCGGCCATCTCCGCGATCTCCCCGTCCAGCGGGAGCACCCAGGGCGGAACCACGGTGACGATCTCCGGCACTAACCTGGCCGGCGCCACCAGCGTGACTTTCGGAGGCGCGGCCGCGAAGATCGCCGCTGATTCCGGCACGCAGATCGCGGTGACCAGCCCGCCCGGCACCGCCGGGACCGTGACTGTCACCGTGACCGCGGCCGGCGGCACCGCGAGCGCCAGCTTTACCTACACGCCCCCAGTCATCAACTGAGACATTCTCGGGCGGCGGAACAGTCCGAGCCGAGGGGTGCTTCCTTACGTTCCTGGCCTTGGGTCAGACGAGCCGGCGGACCCGCTTCGGGTCCATCCGCGCTGGGTCCGGGTGAGCTCGCGGAACCCAACGGCCGGAAGGAACGCGCGGTAGTCCTCGTAGCTGACCCCGCCGGGATCGGTGCCCTCGAGCCAGGCGTAGTCCAGCAGCCGGTCCACGCGAGCCAGCCGAAGCCAGTCGGCGGCCTGCCCGAGGAGCCATGACCCGACGCCCCGGCGGCGGTACGGCTGGCTGATCCCGAGGTTTCCCACGTCCGCCCAGCCGGCGGTCCTGGTGAGCCGCTCTCCCGCATCGAACGTCTCGACCTCGATGTAGCCGATCACGTCCTGGCCGAGCACCGCGGACAGCCGGCAGCCGTTGATCCCGACCGAACGGCGGACCGAGAGCCCCGCCAGCGGGGGACTGGCCAGGCCCGGCAGGTCCTCGACCCGGGCCAGGTAGATGATCTCGGTGTGACCGGTGTGGGTGAACCCAGCCTGCTGGTACAGGGCGCGGATGTGCGGCCATTGGTCGGGCACCCCGTACACGCCGTGAACGGGCAGTTCCCCGCCCGCATGCTGGCGGCTCACGCCCCAGTCCCGGAGCTGGTCGAGGCATGCGCCCATGAGCGCGGCGGCGGCCGCCGTGGCGTCCGGCCAGTACGGATTGCCGGCTGGGGCCTCGGGCCAGTAGAGCAGCCAGCTGATGTCGCCTAGGTCCCGCGCCGCGATGCCAGCCCGCTCATCTGGGAAGTACCGGAGCAGGTGCGCGGCGGCAACGACCCGACTCTGCTGCGCGGCGACCAGGGTGACGCGCTCGGCGACCCACGGATCCTCGATGAACTCTCCGGGCTGGCGCTCCAGCGAGGCCAGCACGATGTTCACCGACGCGCTCATGCCTGGGATGACCGCCTCGGCGTGGGCGTTGACCAGCCGGGCGAGCTGATCCCGGTCGCTTCGGCGGAACGGCCGCACCTGGATCGATGACACGGGCAGCCTCCTGGGCATGCGGAACGCGGATGAAAGGAGGCCGCTACCAGTGCGGTACAGCTCGCATGCTACCAACCGGCCCCGTGACCGCCGCGGGCCGGCACTCGAGTCAGCCCGCCATCAGCCCTTGTCCGGACGCCGCCAGATGTCGCGTTCGTGCATCAGCTCGATCTGCTTGTCGATGACCTCGCGCCGGTACTCCGCGTGGGTATAAGGAGCCCGGTCCAGATAGAGATTCTTCGGGTATATCGGTTCTTCGTAGATGAGCTGGTACTGCTCGGTGGTCAGGTCCTTGATCCAGTTGTCCCACTGCGCGGTGGCCCGGAACTTCCGCAGCGCCCCGACGTCTACGGTCCCGGCCACCCACGACGAGCCGGCGCTGTAGTCGTGCCGGCCGACGATCTGGCCCCGGTAGTCGATCACGGCGGATCCGCCGCCGAACGTGTCGATCGGGACGTCGGAATCGCAGTGCAGGTAGTAGGTGCCGACGTTACACGCGATCAGGTAGAAGTTGTTGTCCAGCGCCCGGGCGCGATTCTGGATCTCGTACAGGCTCCCGTGCGGGTGCGGGTACGGACCCCGGTATACCACCTCGGCGCCGTTCATGGCCAGGCCGCGGGCGTTCTCGGGGTAGGAGCCCTCGTTGGCCATCAGGAACCCGAGCCGGCCGATCTCGGTGTCGGCCACCGGGTAGAAGGCGTCCAGATTGCGGCCGTACAGCTCGATCCACCGGTCCCAGACGTTGTGCGGGGTCACCGAATGCTCGACCGGCAGCAGCGGGACCACCTTGTGGTGGCGGAGGATCACCTCGCCTTCGGGACTGAGGATGAAGCCGACGTTGAAGAAGCGCCCCGGGAACTCCGGATGACGGGCTTTGGCCTGGGCCATCAGGAATACGTTCCACTGACGGGCCAGCGCGCCGAGCGCGTCGGTCTCGGGGCCGGGAATGTCGATGGCGCACTCGCGCGCGAACGTCTCGTGGTCCAAGTCGAGGACCTCGTCGTTGAAGCCCTGCAGCGCGCCTTCCGGGATGGCGATCAGGCGCACCGGCAGGTCCAGGCTGGACAGCCACGACGCGGCCTTGATCAGGTGCGACAGGTGCTCGATGTTCACCTGGATCTCGCCGCAGTGGCGGATGCCGCGCATCGTGGGCACCAGGCCCAGCGCTTGGTAAGGCTCGACCATTACCTGTTCCCTTCGACCGGCATATGGCTGAAGTCTGACACGCCCATCCGCCGGCCAGCAGCCCCAACCGCGGGCTCCAGCCCGGCCGGCCAGGGACTACAGCAGGTCTACGGCTGAGCCCGGAACGCCGCGATTTCTGATTGTGACGAAATGCTTACGTGAGGCAGTGCTTTTCGATCCATATCCGTATGCGCCTCGTTTCCCTGGGTAGGAACAGGTCGATCGGATATCGGCCACGGTGCCCGGCGGAACCCTGCGCCGCCGGGCACCTTCATGTCCGCACGCTGGCCGGCCGCACTCTCCGCATAGGCTCCCTCCATGACCGCCAGCCTGGCCACCGTCGACCGAGACCGTCTGTCCGCTCTGATCGACCGTGAGCGCGCGGCGTACCGGGCCAGGTTCCCCGCTTCGCGGCAGGCGTTCGCGGCCGCCGGGACTCACCTGCTCGGCGGGGTGCCGATGACCTGGATGCGGATGTGGTCGGGCGGGTTCCCGCTTTACTGCGCCACCGCCTCCGGCGCCCGCCTCACCGACATCGACGGCCACGAGTTCATTGACTTCTGCCTGGGCGACACCGGCGCCATGGCCGGGCACTCACCAGCCGCGGTACAGGCCGCCGTGTCGCGCCGGTACGCCGAGCTCGGCGGCGCCACCACCATGCTGCCCACGCAGGACGCGGCGTGGGTCGCGGCCGAGCTCACCAGGCGTTTCGGAGTGGTCCGCTGGAGCTTCACGCTGACGGCCACCGACGCCAATCGCTGGGCGATCCGGCTGGCCCGCCAGCTCACCCGGCGGCCGAAGATCGCCGTGTTCAGCTACTGCTACCACGGCAGCGTCGACGAGACGTTCATCGTCGCGACGGAGGCGGGCCCCCGGTCCCGGGCAGGCAACGTGGGAGCACCGGTCGATCCGCGCGAGACGACCAGGGTGGTGGAGTTCAACAACCCCGTGGCGCTGGACCGGGAGCTGGCCCGCGGCGACGTGGCCGCGGTGCTGATGGAACCCGCGCTGACCAATATCGGCATTGTCCTGCCGGAGGCCGGGTACCTGGATGCCGTCCGTGAGCTGACCCGCCAGCACGGCGCCCTGCTGATCAACGACGAGACGCACACGTTCAGCGCCGGGCCCGGGGGCTGCACCGCCGCGTGGGGCCTGGAACCGGACATGGTGACGATCGGCAAGGCGATCGCCGGCGGCATACCGGCCGGTGCCTACGGCCTGACCTCCGAGCTGGCCGAGCGGATCCTGGCCGATCCAGCGGCCGACATCGAGGACACCGGCGGCGTCGGCGGCACGCTCGCGGGCAACGCGTTGTCCGTCGCCGCCATGCGGGCCACCCTCGGCGAGGTGCTGACCGACCCTGCCTTCGACGACATGATCGCGGTCGCCACGCGGTTCACCGTAGGCGTGCAGTCCGTCCTGGACAGCCGCCGCCTGCCGTGGACCATCACGCAGCTCGGCGCGCGCGCCGAGTACCGGTTCTGCCCCGAGCCGCCCCGGTCCGGCGGCCAGTCCGAGGCCGCCGCCGATCCCGGACTCGACGAGTACCTGCACCTGTACATGATCAACCGCGGCATCTTGATGACGCCGTTCCACAACATGGCCCTCATGTGCCCCGCCACCACCGACGCCGACGCCGACGCTCACACCGCGGTGTTCGCCGCCGCCGCGGACGAACTGATCGGCTGAGCCACCCGTCGCCTTAGGCGACGTTGAGCAGGACGATGCCCGCCACGACCAGGACGGTGGCCGTGATCCGGGCCCGGCCGAACGGCTCGTGGAATACCAGCGTCCCGATGATCGCCCCGAAGATCACGCTGGTCTCGCGCAGCGCGGCGATCGGGGCCAGCGCGCCCTTCGTCTGGGCCCACAGCACCAGGCCGTAGGCCAGCACGCTCAGCGCCCCGGCCAGCAGGCCGGACAGCAGGATCCGCCGCGACTGCTTGAGCAGCACGTCGCGCCGCCGGACCACCGCGAACAGCGGGACGCACAGGCTCTGGAGCAGGATCAGCCAGCCGATGTAGCCGACCGGGCTCGCCGAGGCCCGCACCCCGACGCCGTCCACCGTGGTGTAGGCCGCGATGGTCAGCCCGGTGCCCACCGCAGCCAGGAAGGCGCCGCGGCCGGGTCGGCGGCCCCCGAAGACCAGGAACGCCAGCCCCGCCGAGACGACGGCCACCCCGCCGATCTGGGCCGGCGCCAGGTGCTCGTGCACGAAGGCCGCGGCCAGGATCGTCACCACCAGCGGGGAGACGCCGCGGGCCAGCGGGTAGACCTGGCTGAACTCGCCCAGCCGGTAGCACTGCATGAGCAGCAGGATGTAGAACACGTGGATTGCCACCGACGCCAGCAGGTACGGCCAGCTCGAGGACCGGGGAACGGCGGCCACGATGACGAGCGGGACCGACACCGCGGCGCCCCCCACGCCGATCAGCGCGAAGGCGAGCGTCTGGTCCTTGATGCCGTGCGCGATGGCGTTCCAGGCGGCATGCGTGACGGCGGCGGCCAGCACCGCGAGGGTGACGGTGAGAGAGAGGGTGGTCGACGGGTCCAAACAGCGCAGTTTAACGCCCGGGCCGCGTTGACACTTCAGACGCCCTGGCGTAGGGTCGGACCGGTCATATATGAGATGCGATACATGATTCCAGACTCTTCGCCGAGGCCGGCGTTCCTGACCGAGGCCGCGGGCGCGCTGCCGTCCCGGACGGTGGCCGTGCTCGAGGCGATCAAGCACGCGATCCTGGTCGGCGAGCTCAAGTCCGGGCGGCCGCTGGTCGAAACCGACCTGGCCGCGGTACTCGGCGTCTCCAAGACCCCGGTCCGCGAGGCGCTCAAGACCCTGGCCGGCGCGGGCCTGGTCACCATGCATCCCTATAAGGGCGCCGTCGTCCGCACCCTCGACGACGAGCAGGCCCGGCACATCTACGACCTGCGCCTGCTGCTCGAGCCCGAGGCGCTCGGCCGAGCGGTAACCGCGAGGTATGACTGGACCAACGCGCGCCACGCCCTGGACCGGGCCGACGCCTCAGCCGACCAGGCCGAGCGCAGCCTGGCCAATCGCGACTTCCACCACGAGCTGTACGCCGGATGCGGCAACCCCCTGCTCGTCAGGATGCTCGATGACCTGCGCGACCAGACCGCCCTGGTCAGCGCGGCCGCCTGGCGGCACGATGCCACGTTCCCGCCCTTGGTCCCCGGCTGGGAGCACGAGGCCGCCGAACACCGCAGCATCCTGAACACCGCCCGGGACGGCGACTGCGACCGGGCCGCGTATCTGCTCACCGCGCACATCACCTCCTTTGTCCAGCGCAACTTCCCCGCCCCACCCGAAGCACCACACCTTCGGGTGGGTTTGGGGGATGAAATGGAGAACCACGGATGACCCTTACCCCGGACGCAGCCAGCACCCTGCGCCGCGCCCTCGCCACCGCCGTCGTCGTTCCCGTCACGCCCTACCTGGCCGACGGGAACCCCGACTGGGACACCTACGCCGCGCTGACCGCGCGCCTGATCGACGCGGGGATCTCGGTCATCACCCCGAACGGCAACACCGGTGAGTTCTACGCCCTCAGCCCGGCCGAAGCCCGGCAGGCGCTGGAGACCGCGGCCAAGGTCGCCAGCACCGGTGGTGTACACGAGGCGGAAGTCCTGGCCGGCGTCGGCCACGACATCGCGACCGCGATCGACGCGGCCCGGCACGCCCAGGATCATGGCGCCCGCATGATCATGATCCACCAGCCGGTGCACCCGTACGTGTCGGCCGAGGGCTGGGTCGACTACCAGGCCGCCATCGCGAACGCGGTCCCCGACCTCGGCATCGTGCTCTACATAAGGGACGAACGCCGCACCGGCCACGACATCGTGCAGCTCGTTGAGCGCGCTCCGAACGTGATCGGCGTCAAGTACGGCGTCCGCGACGCCATCAGGTTCGCCGCGGTGGCCCGGGACGCCGGACTGGACCGGCTGACCTGGCTGGCCGGCGCGGCCGAGCTGACCGCCCCGGCGTTCTGGGCGGTCGGGGCGCGTGGCTTCACCTCCGGCCTGGCCAACGTCAGCCCCGCTCTGGCCCTCAGCATGCTCCAAGCCCTCCGGGAAAACGACTTCCGGGCCGCGATGCAGGATTGGGAGAGCGCCCGCCGCTTCGAGGAGCTACGGCTCGCCAACGGAAGCGCCGACAACGTGAGCGTGGTCAAGGAGGCCCTGGCCCAGCTGGGCCTGTGCCGCGCCGACGTCCGCCCGCCCAGCCGCTCCCTGCCCGCAGACATCAAAGACCAGATCTCCGGCATCCTGGACTCCTGGGGCATGCGGTGAAGAAGCCCGAGGAGCTGCGCAGCTTCCGCTGGTTCGGCGGTGAGCGGACCTCGGGACTGCGGGCGTTCGGCCACCGCTCGCGGATGCGTCAGCTCGGCGTCGAGGCCGAGGAGCACCTGGGCAAGCCGCTCATCCTCATCCTGAACACCTGGTCCGAGCTGAACCCCTGCCACATGCACCTGCGGCAACGCGCCGAGCAGGTCAAGCGGGGCGTGCTCGAGGCCGGCGGCTTCCCGGTCGAGATGCCGGTCGCTTCGCTCAGCGAGACGTTCCAGAAGCCCACCCCGATGATGTACCGGAACCTCCTGGCCCTGGAGACCGAGGAACTGCTGCGCAGCTACCCGGCCGACGGCGCGGTCCTGATGGGCGGGTGCGACAAGACCACCCCCGCGCTGCTCATGGGCGCGGCTAGCGCGAACATCCCGGCCATCTACCTGACCGCGGGCCCCATGCTGCGCGGCAACTTCCGCGGCCAGTCCGTGGGCAGCGGCACCGACGTGTGGAAGTTCTGGGACGACGCGCGGGCCGGGCTGGTCGGCGACTGCGAGCTGGCCGACCTGGAATGCGGCATCGCCCGGTCACCGGGTCACTGCATGACGATGGGCACCGCCTCGACGATGACCTCGGCCGCCGAGGCCCTGGGCATGACCCTGACCGGGATGGCCTCCATCCCCGCGGTCGACTCCGCGCACTACCGCATGGCGGCCGCTACCGGCCGGCGCATCGTGGCCATGGCCTGGGAGGACCTGACCCCGGACCAGATCTTGACCCGCGAGGCGTTCGAGGACGCGGTGGCCACCGTGCTCGCGCTCGGCGGTTCCACCAACGCGTTCATCCACCTGATCGCGATGGCCGGCCGGGCCGGGGTGGACCTGACCCTGGACGACTTCGACGCGATCTCCCGCCGGGTGCCGTGGCTGGCCAACGTCCGGCCCAGCGGGAAGTACCTGATGGAGGACTTCTACTACGCCGGGGGCCTTCCGGCCCTGCTGGGCCAGCTGGCGAAGGTCCCCGGGGCGCTGCACCTGGACCGGGTGACGGTCAACGACGGTCCGTTCGGACAAAATATTACTGACGCACCCGTCTTCAACGAAGATGTCATCCGGAGCCCAGATACCCCGCTGGCCGCCGAGGGCGGGGTCGCGGTGCTGCGCGGGAACCTCGCGCCCGACGGCGCGGTCATCAAGCACATCGCCGCCGAAGGGCGCCTGCTCAAGCACACCGGCCCCGCGGTCGTCTTCGACGACTACCACGACCTGACCGAACGCATCAACGACCCGTCGCTGAACATCACCCCCGACTCGGTCCTGGTCCTGCGTAACGCCGGACCGAAGGGCGGTCCCGGCATGCCCGAGTACGGCATGCTGCCCATCCCCGACTACCTGCTGGCCCAGGGCGTCCGCGACATGGTGCGGATCTCCGACGCGCGGATGAGCGGAACCAGCTACGGGGCGTGCGTGCTGCATGTGGCCCCTGAGTCGTTCGTCGGGGGACCGCTGGCTCTGGTCCAGGCTGGGGACCTCATCACCCTGGACGTCGCCGCCCGCGAGCTCTCTTTGAATGTGTCCGAACGGACCATGGCTCAACGCCGCGAGCAATGGCAGGCCCCCGCGCCGAAGTTCGAGCGCGGCTACGGCGCCTTGTTCAGCGAGCACATCACGCAGGCCAACGAAGGCTGCGACTTCGGCTTCCTGGCCAGGCGCGGCCGCAACCCGGAGCCCGATCCGAAGTAAGGTGAGCTGATGATCCAGGGGTTTGACCCGCGTACGGGAGAGCCGGTGGGCGAGCCGGTCGCCGAGACAACCGACGCCGAGGTCAACGCGATGGTGGCCGCGGCGCTGGCCGCCGCGCCCGCGTGGGGCGCCGGGATCGCGCTGGCCCAGCGGGCCACGGCGCTGGAGGCGGTGGCCGACGCGCTGGATGACCGGGCCGGCGAGCTGGCCGCGATCGCCGACACCGAGACCGCGCTGGGCGGCGAGCGGCTCATCGGCGAGGTGGCCCGCACCACCACCCAGCTGCGGATGTTCGCGGGCGTGCTCCGCAACGGCAGCTACGAGGACGCCGTGGTCACGCACGCCGAAGGCGTCATCCCGGACCTGCGCCGGATCAACCGCCCGGTGGGGCCGGTGGCCGTGTTCGCGGCGTCCAACTTCCCGTTCGCGTTCTCGGTGGCGGGCGGCGACACCGCCTCCGCGCTGGCCGCGGGCTGCCCGGTCGTGGTGAAGGCACACGAGGCGCATCCGGTCACCTCCGACCTGACCGCCGAGATCGTCACCCAGGCACTGGCCTCGGCCGGGGCGCCGGCGGGGGTGTTCGGGCTGGTGCACGGGGTGCAGGCGGGCCTGCGGCTGCTCCGGCACCCGGACATCGCGGCGGCCGGGTTCACCGGGTCCACCGCCGGCGGGCTGGCCCTGGCCCGGATCTGCGCCGAGCGGCCGGTCCCGATCCCGTTCTACGGCGAGCTCGGCTCGGTCAACCCGTGCGCGGTGCTACCTGGCGCCGCGTTCGCCCGTCCGGCCGAGGTCGCCACCGGGTACGCCGGGTCCCTGACGCTGGGCGCCGGCCAGTTCTGCACCAACCCCGGCCTGCTGTTCGTCCCCGAGGACGTGGGCCTGCTGTCCGCGATCGGCGAGGCGGTCGGCGCCGCCGCGGGCGGCCCGATGCTGTCCGGCCGGATCTTCGCGGGCTACGAGGACGCGGTGACCGAGGCACAGGATCACCCGGGCGTCACCGAGCTGGCCGCCGGCCGGCCGGGGGCGGGACCGTGGGGAGCCACGCCGCGGGTGTTCCAGGTCACGCTGAAGGAGTTCGCGGCCGACCTGGCGGTGCTGTCCCGCGAGCGGTTCGGCCCGGCCGGGCTGGTCATCACCTATCCGTCGGTCCCCGACCTGCTCCCGGTGCTCGCCGCGCTGCCCGGGAACCTGGTTGGCACGGTGCACGCTGACCAGGATTCGCCCGAGGACCTGGACCTGGCCCGCCAGGTGGTCGCGGTGCTGGAGCAGGTGGCCGGCCGGATCGTGTTCAACGGCTGGCCGACCGGCGTGGCCGTGGTCGCGGCCCAGCATCACGGCGGCCCGTGGCCGGCCACCACCGTCCCGGCCTACACCTCAGTCGGCACGGCCGCGATCCGCCGCTGGCTGGTCCCGGTCGCCTACCAGAACTTCCCGCCCCAGCTGCTGCCGCCCGGACTCCGCTGACCGCCCGGTCAAGAGACCCTTGCTACGGTTGTTCCGTGAGTCGCCAGATCTGCCGGCTCCTGCGCCCGCGCCGGAGGGTGGCAGACTGGCGGACATGACGGATCCGGATCCGAAGGCTGACCTACGGCGCTACCTGCAGGTGGCGCGCGAGGCCATGCTGTGGAAGCTCGACGGGCTGTCCGAGTACGACGTCCGCCGCCCGATGGTGCCCACCGGCACCAACCTGCTCGGCCTGGTCAAGCACCTGGCCAGCGTGGAGTTCGGGTACTTCGGCGAGACCTTCGGCCGGCCCTTCAGCGAGCCGCTGCCGTGGCTGGAGGAAGGGGCCGAGCCCAACGCGGACATGTGGGCCACCCCCGACGAGTCACGAGCGGAGATCATCGGTCTGTACCACCGGGCGTGGGCGCACTCCGACGCCACCATCGGCGCGCTGGCCCTGGACGCCATCGGCCAGGTGCCGTGGTGGCCGCCAGAGCGCCGCGAGGTCACGCTGCACCGGATCCTGGTGCACATGATCGCCGAGACCGATAGGCACGCCGGGCAGGCCGACATCGTCCGCGAGCTCATCGACGGCGCGACCGGGCTGCGCCAGGACAACGGCAGCCTCGCGCCGGGCGACCGGGCCTGGTGGGTGACGTACCGGAACCGGCTCGAGGTCGCGGCCCGCGAGGCGGGCGCGCGGTAGCGCGAGTCACGCCCCGATCGTCTTCTCGAACCAGTGGTGGGCGTAGGGCTCGTCGTTGAACGCCGGGACCTCGCGGTAGCCGGCCGTCCGGTACAGGCCGATCGCCTCGTTCAGGGCGTTGTGCGTTTCCAGCCGGAGCGTGCGGACGCCGCGGGCCGCGGCCTGGGCCTCCAGTTCGGCCAGCAGCCGGCGCCCCAGTCCCAGCCCGCGGACCTCGCGGGCGACCCACATGCGCTTGAGATGGGCCGGCGCGTCCGGGTGGAACTTGAGCACCCCGCACCCGACCGGCTCGGCGTACAAGGTGGCGAGCAGGAACAGCCCCGCGGGCGGAGAGACCTCCTCGTCGGTGGCCGAGATGCCCCGGGCCGGGTCGAAGCCCTCCTCGAATCGGGACGACAGCTCGGTGAGATAGGCCTGTACCGCGCGGCGCGCGTCCGGGTGCCGGGGGTCGCACACGCCGATCTGGATCGCCGAGGCCAGCAGGAGCCGCTCGACCTCGGCCATCGCGGTCATCAGCCGGTCCCGCTGCCGCGGGCTCAGCGATTCCAGCAAGGCCGCGGCGGCGTCATCGGAGAGCCGGTCGAGCTCGGCCTGTTCGGCCCGCCCGCGGCCGGTCAGGCGGGCCGTCCGCACCCGTCCGTCCGCCTCGCTCGGCTCGACGCGGACCAGCTCATCGTTCTCCAGCGACCGCAGCAGCCGGCTCAGGTAGCCAGAATCCAGGTCGAGCCGGGCGCGCAGCCGCCGCACGTCGCTGCCGTCCGGGCCGATCTCCCACAGCAGCCGGGCCTGCCCGAGCGGCCGGTCGCGGGCCAGGAACGCGTCATCCAGCGCGCCGACCCGCTGCGTGACAGTCCGGTTGAACCGCCGGACCTGGTCGATCATGTCACGCTCCATTCTCTGACTCTAGTCAGAGAATGTGCGTCGGCCAAGGCTCAGGGCGGGAACTGGGTGTATCCGTACTGCGGCACGGCGGTCGTGCTAGCCATGACCCGGTCGGCGGCGTCGAGCCAGATCAGGCGGTGCAGGGAACGGGATGAGGGGACGACGAACGCCACGTACTTCCGGCCGTCCACGATCCGCGGCGTGGCCAGCACGGACGAGCCGTTGTCGAGCACCGCCCTGACGCGGGCGGTGCCCGGGCTGACCGGGACGGCGTACCCGGTGGCGCCGACGCCGAACTGGTCAAAGCCGAGGGGCAGGGCCATGATGGTCTCCGGCCCGGCCGGGGTGCTGACCGGGCCGCAGTAGCCCATCTGGGCGCCGCCGAGCGGGTTCTGCGCGAACTCGTAGCAGTCGCCGCCCGGCCCGAACTGCAGCTTGATGATCCAGCCGGGGCCGCCCGGGAGGGTGCCCGAGGCCAGGGTGGCCGACGTCGTCACTCCCGGGGCGGTGTGGGTGTAGGTGTTGAGCCAGAGGCCTTCGGCCTGCGTGCTCCCGCCCGGCGTGGTCAGCGTGGGCACGAAGACGTCGGCAGACCAGCCCGGGTAGGGCTTGGCCAGGGTGACCCGGAGCGGCCCGGCCAGCGAGTACGAGAAGCCGACCAGGTGGTAACGGTACCCGCAGGCGTTCACGATGACCGCCGGGACGTTCTGGTCGCCGTTCACGATGACCCCGCCGACGCCGGCGGGCAGCTGGATGAACGCGAAGGCCACCCCGCGCACGGCCTGGGCCAGGGCCACGGAGGCCGCGTTTCCCGGGGCGGGATACACCGCATCGGCGTCGGTGCCGTTGATCACGATGGCCGGCAGGCAACGGTATCCAGGGTCGGCGATGTTCTGCACCGCGAGCCGCCACGGGTGCCCGTCCGCGGTGCCGCGGGCGAACACCCCATCGGGCCCGGCGGTCATGGCCGGGGCGGCAGGCGGAACGGCCGGCGGCTGGCTGGCGCGCAACGCCAGGCTTGTCAGGGCGACGATCCCGGCCAAGGCGAGCGCGCCGACGGCGGCCCCCGCACGCCGCAGGCGGACGCCCCTGCCCCGCCGGACGATGGCCTCGATCGGCACGGGCGGCGGCGACACCGACTGGAGCGTGCCGTGCAGCGCTCGCCGCAGCTGCCGCTCCTCGGTTGCGGTCATGAGTCGTCACCTTCCCCGAGGACCGGGTTGTCCCGGAGTTTGGTCAGGGCCCGCGAGAGCTGGCTGCGCACCGTGCCCGGCGAGCAGCCCAGGGTGGCGGCGATCTGCGCGTCGGTCAGGTCTGCCCAGTACCGGAGCACGATCACCTCTCGCTGCCGGGGCGGCAGCTGGCGCAGCGCCGCCAGCAGGGCGGTCCGCTCGCCCACCAGGTCGGCGGGACCGTCGACCGGCGTGTCGGGCGGGTCGCCGGGCTGTTCGGCCACCCGGTGTCTGCGGAACCGGCGGTGGCTCGCGTTGACCAGGATGCGGCGCAGGTACGCGTCCGGGTCGTCGGCCCGGCTGACCCGCCGCCAGGCCACGTAGGCACGGGCCAGCGCGGTCTGGGCCATGTCCTCGGCCAGCCACCGGTCCCCGGTCAGGCCGAAGGCCAGCCGGACCAGACCCGGCCAGCGGGAGGTTGCGAACGCGCTGAAGTCCTCGTCGCCGTCCGTGCCGATGACGTCAGGGACGGCGGGCAGCTCGTCACCGCGATTGGTCACCACCGGCTCCACACCACCTAAGAGCACGATAGACCGCCGGATTGTTGCACGACCACCAAGACCTGTATCTTCAACATGGCGTCTCTCGCGTGGCACCATGGCACCAGGACCACGGGCGACGAGAGCGGTTATGGACGACGAGCGTGAGAATCTGACCTGGCAGGGGTTCGGCACGGCATCCCGGGAGCTGGCCCAGGTCATCGCGGCCGACGGCTTCGAGCCCGATGTGATCTTGTCCATCGCGCGCGGCGGCCTGTTCCTGGCCGCTTCCCTCGGTTACGCGCTCGCGGTCAAGAACCTGCACGTGACGAACGTCGAGTTCTACGACGGGGTCGGCACCACCCTGGACATGCCGGTCATGCTCCCGCCGGTGCCCAGCGCGGTGGACTTCTCCGCGAAGAGGGTGCTGATCGCCGATGATGTCGCGGATTCTGGCCGGACCATGGAACTCGTCTACGCCTTCATCAGGGACCACGTGGATGACGTACGCACGGTGGTGATCTACGAGAAGCCGCGGTCCGTGATCAAGTGCGACTACGTCTGGAAGCGCACCGACCTATGGATCAACTTCCCGTGGAGCTGTGAGGGCCCCGTGGTCCAGCGCGCCGGCCAGGTACTTGACGCCTAGCTGGCCGAGCCGCTCGACGCGTTCCCGGAGGCGATCGTGGCCGAGGCTCCACTTCGCCTATGAGCACCATAAGCGAAGCGGAGCCTGCGACGAAGGGAGCGCGCCGGGTCAGTCGCCGGACCGCAGCACGGTCGCGGCCACCGCGACAGCCACCGCGACCAGGCTGGCCGCGATCCAGAAGGCCAGGTGGTAGCCGTCGTTCAGCGCGGCCATGGTGCCTTCCCCGCGCGCCGCGAGCGTGCCGGTCCGGCCCGCCGACACCGTGGCCAGCACGGCCAGCCCGAGCGCCCCGCCCACCTGAGCGGTGGTGTTCACCAGGCCGGAGGCCAGGCCCACATCGGCCGGGGTGGCTCCGGCCATGGCCACCGTCATCAGCGCCGGGAAGGCCAGCCCGGCACCTGCGCCCATCAGCACCATGACCGGCAGGTCGTGGATCGCGTACCCGCCGTGGATCGGCGCCTGCGCGAACAGGACGAGCGCCCCGGCGATCAGCACCAGCCCGGCGATGAGAACGGCCCTGGCGCCGAACCGCCCGGCCAGCCGGTCGGTGTACCGGACCGACAGCGCGCCCATGACCACCGCGACGGGCAGGAAGGCCAGCCCGATCTCCAGCGGGCTGTAGCCGAGGATGCGCCGCAGGTACAGCGCGCCCAGGAAGAACACGCCGAACATGCCCGCCACGCTCAGCACCTGGATCAGGTTCGCCGCGGCGATCTTACGGGCGGTCAGGATGTGCAGCGGCATGAGCGGGTGCCGCGCGGTCAGCTGGCGGACAATGAACCCGGCCAGCAGGACCAGGGCGACGGCGCCGAACGTCAGCGTCCGCCCGGCCAGCCAGCCGTCTTCGGCGGCCGGCTTGACGATGGTGAAGACGCCCAGCATCATCGCGCCGGTGATCAGCACGGCACCGAGCACGTCGGCGCCCTGGCGCAGCCCGGTGCCGCGATCCCGGGGGACGACGCGCAGGGCGAGCACCGTGGTGACGATGCCGATCGGCAGGTTCACGAAGAAGATCCAGTGCCAGTTGAGGGCCTGGGTGAGGATGCCGCCGGCCAGCAGGCCGACCGCGCCGCCGGCCGACGCGACGAACGCGTAGACGCCGATCGCCTTGGCCATGTCCCGCGGCTCGGGGAACAGGGTCACGATCACGCCCAGGATCACGGCCGAGGTCAGCGCCCCGCCGATGCCCTGCGCGAACCGGGCGCCGATCAGCATCTCCTGCGTCTGAGCCAGCCCGCACATCATCGAGGCCACGGTGAACAGGGCGAGCCCGGCCAGGAAGACGTTGCGGCGTCCGGCCAGGTCACCCAGCCGCCCGGCGAACAGCAGCAGGCCGCCGAAGGCGATCAGGTAGGCGTTGACCACCCAGGCCAGCCCGGTCTGGGAGAAGCCGAGGTCGGCCTGGATGGACGGGAGCGCCACGTTCACGATCGTGGCGTCCAGGATGATCATCAGCATTCCCGTGCACAGCACCACCAGGGCGATCCAGCGGGAACGGTCGGCTATGCTCATTCCCGGCCGGCCGAGCGTACTGTCGGCCAACTCGGGAAGTTCGGTCGTGTCATGCATTCTCGTTCTCCTCACGTGACCTATTCACCAGATAGACGATCCTGGCCGCCGGAATTCGACGCTGCCTGGGCAAGAATTCGCCGGACCGCTTCCGACAGATCAGGGTCGGCCGCCAGCGCCACCTCGGGCCACCCAACCGCTCGCGCCTGGGAGACGACCGCGGTCGCTATGGCGCCTCCCGCGCCCTGCCCGGCAACCAGCAGCCGGGCGGGGTCGGCGCCGAGCTCGGCGGCATGCTCGGCGGCCCACTCCAGCACGGTCATCCCGTCGTGCGCGCCGGCCAGGCAGCGCACGCCCAGCACCAGCAGGCCGTAATCCTCGCTGAGCCTGCGGCAGGTTTGGTCGGCTCGTGCCCCCGCACCGGCGCCGGCGATGCAGAACACCAGCACCGGGACCGGCTGCGACGCCGCCTGGCCAGGCCAGTAGACGCGCACCGGCAGCGGGCTGGTGCTGCCCCTGAGCTGCAGGCCGGCGATCCGGTGGCGGGACATGCCCCTACGCTGGCACGCGGGCCTGCGCGAAGGGAAAGGCCGACTGTGCATAGCAGTCGTGCATAACCGGCATGACCACGGCCGGGCCCGGCAGGCCATAATCGGTCCATGGACGACGAGAACGCCGAGGTCGTGTCGCTGCCTCAGGCGCCGGACGCCATAGAGCTGCGGCACCTGCGCGCGTTCGTCGCGGTGGCCGACGAACTGAACTTCGGCCGGGCCGCGGCGCGCCTGTACCTGTCCCAGCCCGCGCTGAGCCGGCAGATCCGCAGCCTGGAACGGCTGGTCGGCTGCGACCTGCTACGGCGTTCCACGCACCGCGTGGAGCTCACGCTGGCGGGCGAGGCCCTGCTCGACCGGGCCCGGGGCCTGCTGCGCGACGTGGACGAAGCGGTCAGCGCGACCCGCTCGGTCGGCGGTGAGCTGCTGGCCCGGATCGCCAGGCACTGGGAGACCTTCGCCGTGGTCAGACCCGGCCGACCTGCAGGAACTGCGGGTCGCGTACGAGGGCCTGCACGGGCAATTCGAGTCCCCGCCCGGCATCAGCGTCCGGTCGGTGAACGCCGGGGGAGTACCCGGACTCCTGCTCACGCCCCAGCCCGGTGAACCCGCCACGCTGCTGTACCTGCACGGCGGCGGGCACATCGCCGGGTCGGCCTTCGGCTACCGGCCGCTGGCCGGCGCCCTAGCCGAACAGGCCGGGACCGGCGTCGTCGTCCCGGACTACCGGCTCGCCCCCGAGCATCCCTTCCCGGCCGCTCTCGAGGACGCGGTGCGCGCCTATCGCTGGCTGCTCGACCGCGGCGCGACCGGGGTCACCGTGGCGGGGGACTCGTCAGGCTGCAGCCTGGTCCTGTCGTTGCTGCTCAGCGTCAAGCAGCAGGGCCTACCGAGGCCTGCCTGCGCGATCCTGTTCTGCCCCTGGGTCGACCTGCCAGCGGTCGGGCGGGATCGCTCGCCCGGCGATCTGGACGATATCCGGCGCGCGGCCTGCGGCCTCTACCTGGCCGGACATCCTCCCGACGATCCGCTGGTCAGCCCGCTGTCCGCGGACCTGGCCGGCCTGCCGCCGATGCTGGTCCAGGCGGCCACGGGCGACCCGCTCCTGGACGAGGCCCGCGAGCTCACCGATCACGCCCAGGACTGCGGTGTAGCCGCCAGCTTCGAGCTCTTCCCGGTCGACACCCACGACTTCCACATCTTCTGGAGCTTCCTCCCCGAGGCCGCCCAGGCCCTGCAGCAAGCCGGCCGCTTCGCCCGCGACACCACCCTCGCCGCCCAGGCCGGCACCGCTTGACTCGCACTCCCTACGGAATTTGCTGATGGCCGAACACATGAGCTAGTTGAGGTCTGCGGTAGTGGTGAGTTTGCAGCCAGGGGTGTATCGCGCGGGCTAGGAAGGCGCGCGGCGCTCAGCCTGGCAGCGCCGCGTCGGCCCGAGCGGCACGGGACGCATTCAGCGCCAGCAGCGCCACGTGCAGCGACGTCCGGGACTCGGCCGAACTCAGGTCGGTGCCGAGGGTCCGCTCGATCCGCCGCAGCCGCTCGTAGAACGTGGGCCGGGCCAGGTGTGAGGCCTTGGCCGCCTTCGCCTTGTTGCCGCCCGCCGCCAGGTAGGCGGCCAGCACATCAATAAGCCCGGCGTCGGCGGCCAGCAGCGCGCCGAGTTCGCGCTCCACGAAGGTCTGCAGCCGCGGGTCGTCGCGCAGCAGGTGCAGCAGGCCGCGCAGGCGCAGGTCAGGCAGCCGGTGAAACAGAGCGGCTTCCACCCGGGACGCGGCCACGTCGGCGACCTGGCTGGCCTCCAGGAACGAGCGGCGGACGTCCCGGATCGACCCGGCCGTCGCGCCCACCCCGATGACCAGCACCTCCGGGTCCACCCCGGCCCGGTCCCTGATCCGGGTGGCCAGCCTGGTCAGCACGTCGTCGGGCTCGACCCGCGGGCCGAGCGAGAGCATGGCCCCGGCCCGGTCGTCATCCAGCGTGCCGACCAGCGAGGGGACCCGCTCGGCCCGGCACGCGGCGGCCGTCGCGTCGGCCAGGTCAAGCACCCGGGCGTGCGCCGACACCCCAAGTGGACCGGAAACCGCCGGATCGCGGAACCGCAGCACCAGCGCGATGAGCTGGCGCCCGTCGACCGTCACCCCAGGGCCCGGGACCGCACGGCGGCCTCGGCCGGATCGGCGTGCGCCTGCGAGATGATGCCGCTGATCAGCGTGCGGTGGGCCTGCCGCTCCAGGCTCTCCCGGTGCCGGGTGAGCAGCCGGCCGAGCGCCAGAGTGGTGGCCGTCCGCTCGAGCAGCACGGTATCCAAGCCGGTGGGTGCTTCGGAACAGACCAGGATCACCCGCCCCCAGTCCTCACCGTGCGCGCCCACCGGGGTCACCAGCCAGCCGGACGCCTCGTCGAATGCGGTTCGTCCGGACAGACGCACCGAACGGTTCCGCGCCGCGAAGCCGCTCAGCAGCCGCCCCGGATCGGCCCCGGCCGGCTCGCAGGCCAGCACCCGGTGCGACAGGTCGGCCAGGATCACCGGCCGCCCGGCCAGGGCCGCCGCCTGCCGGACGATCTCCTCCGCCGAAGCCCCCGCCACCGACAGCTCGGTGAACATCTCGTGCAGGCGCTCGGAGACCCGCAGCTCCTCGAGCTGGGCGTCGATGATGCGGGCGTGCACCGCCTCGGTGATCTCGATGAACGCCACCTCGCGCTCGAACGCGATCAGCGGCAGCCCGGCCTGCTCGGCCGCGGCGACCAGCGCGCCCGGCAGCGACCCGGCGTAGCGCCGGCCGAGCTCCACGGCCAGCCCGGCCACGCCGACGTCGGCCAGTTCGGTCACGTAGGCGGTGAGCAGCCGGTCGTCGTCGGGCAGCGCGATCCCGGTGCTGAGGACCAGCTCGCCGCCCCGCAGCAGCCGCGCCACGTCGGTGAGCTCGATCGCGTGCACCCAGCGGACCGGCGTGTCCAGTCGGTCATTACCAGCTATGACGGCTGGGCGGCCGCGCCGGCACACCTCCATGGCGAGCACTTCGTCCAGCGAGGGCAGCATTTACACAGTGTATGGACAACGCCAGAACCCATGACATGACGTCACTTCCGCCCACGCCCCCGGGCAGAGGACACTAGGGACCATGTCTGAGCTCCTCGCCCGCCATCGCGCGGTCATCCCCAACTGGGTCGGGATCTACTACGACGAGCCGATCGAGATCGTCAGCGGCAAGGGCTGCCGGGTCACCGACGGCCAGGGTCGCAGCTACCTTGACTTCTTCGCCGGCATCTTGACGAACATGCTCGGCTACGACGTCCCCGAGGTCCGGGACGCGGTCGAACGGCAGATCGCCTCCGGGGTGGTGCACACCTCGACGCTGTACCTCATCCGCAACCAGATCGAACTGGCCGAGAAGATCGTCAGGCTGTCCGGCATCCCGAACGCCAAGGTTTTCTTCACCAACTCCGGTACCGAGGCGAACGAGACCGCGCTGCTGGCCGCGCTGACGGCCCGCCACGCCAACCAGGTACTGGCCATGCGCGGGAGCTATCACGGACGTTCGTTCGGCGCCGTCTCGGTGACCGGTGTGGCCTCCTGGAAGATGTCAAGCAACGACCCGTTCGGCACTCATTACCTGCACGGCACCGACCAGCAGCTGCCCCAGTACCGCCACCTGTCCGACGCCGACTACATCAAGGCCTGCGTGGAGGACCTCCGGGCCCTGCTGGCCGCCGGGGTCCACCCGGCCGACGTCGGCTGTCTGCTGGCCGAGCCGGTGCAGGGCGTTGGCGGGTTCACCATGGCGCCCGACGGGCTGCTCGGCGCGTACAAGGAAGTCCTCGACGAGCACGGCATCCTGCTGATCTCCGACGAGGTGCAGACCGGCTGGGGCCGCACCGGCGCGCACTTCTGGGGCATCTCCGCGCACGGCATCACCCCGGACGCGATGACGTTCGCCAAGGGCCTGGGCAACGGCTTCGCCATCGGCGGCGTCGTGGCCCGCGGCGAACTGCTCGACGGCATCCGCGGCAACGGCATCTCGACCTTCGGCGGCAACCCGATCGCCACCGCGGCCGGTAACGCCACCCTGGACTACGTGCTGTCCCACGACCTGCAGCGCAACGCCGCGGTGACCGGCGGGCTCATCATCGACGGGCTCAAGGAAGCGGCCGCCGCAACTAAACATCGTCGGCGAGGTGCGCGGCAGGGGCCTGATGTTCGCCGTGGACCTGGTCGACCCGGTCACCAAGAAGCCGAGTCCGCCGCTGGCCTCCCGGGCGCTGGAGGCCACCAAGGAGCGCGGCCTGCTGGTCGGCAAGGGCGGCCTGTACGGGTCCACGCTGCGGATGGCTCCCCCGCTGACCCTGAGCGAGGCCGAGGCCAAGGAGGGCCTGACCATCCTCTTCGACGCCCTGCAAGCAGTGAACAAGGAAAGCAGCGCTCAGTGAGCAAGCACATCACCCACTGGATCGGCGGCAAGCCCTGGGACGGTGAGGCCGAACGGCACGGCGATGTCTACGACCCGGCCACCGGGCAGGTCACCGGCCAGGTCGACTTCGCCAGCCCGGCCGAGGTCGACCTGGCGGTCGCCGCAGCCAAGGACGCATTCTGCGACCTGGCGCCACGTCTCGCTGGCCAGGCGCGCCACGACCCTGTTCGCGTTCCGCGAGCTGGTCCGCGACCACGCCACCGAGCTGGCCAAGCTGATCACCGAGGAGCACGGGAAGGTCGCCTCCGACGCCGCGGGCGAGGTAGCCCGCGGCCTAGAGGTCGTCGAGTTCGCCTGCGGCATCCCGCACCTGCTCAAGGGCGGTTACTCGGAGAACGTCTCCACCAATGTCGACTCCTACTCAATCCGCCAGCCGGTCGGCGTCGTGGCGGGCATCACCCCGTTCAACTTCCCGGCCATGGTCCCGATGTGGATGTTCCCGCTGGCCATCGCGTGCGGCAACGCATTCGTGCTCAAGCCGTCGGAGAAGGACCCGTCGGCGTCGCTGCTGATCGCCTCGCTGTGGGCCGAGGCCGGCCTGCCCGACGGCGTGTTCAACGTGGTCCAGGGCGACAAGGTGGCGGTCGACGCCATCCTGGACCACCCGGACATCGCCGCGGTCAGCTTCGTCGGCTCCACGCCCATCGCCCGCTACGTCTACGAGAACGGCACCAAAGCGGGCAAGCGCGTGCAGGCCCTGGGCGGCGCGAAGAACCACATGGTGGTGCTGCCCGACGCCGATCTCGACCTGGCCGCCGACGCGGCGACCTCGGCCGGGTTCGGCTCGGCCGGGGAGCGCTGCATGGCGATCTCCGCGGTGGTGGCCGTCGACCCGATCGGCGACGAGCTCATCGCCAAGATCAAGGACCGCGTCGCGAACCTGCGCGTCGGTCCCGGCACCGACGAACGGTCCGAGATGGGGCCCCTGGTCACCGGCCCGCACCGGGACCGGGTGGCGTCCTACCTGGACAGCGGCGTCCGCGAGGGCGCCACGCTGGCCGTGGACGGCCGCGTCCACCCGGTCATCGGGGGCGGGCAAACCGGGTTCTGGCTCGGCCCGAGCGTCCTGGACCACGTCACCCCGCAGATGAGCTGCTACACCGACGAGATCTTCGGCCCGGTCCTCAGCGTGCTCCGCGCGCCCTCCTACGAGGAGGCCGTGGACCTGGTCAACACCAGCCCGTACGGCAACGGGACGGCCGTCTTCACCAACGACGGGGGAGCGGCCCGCCGGTTCGTGTCCGAGGCCGAGATCGGCATGGTCGGCGTGAACGTGCCGATCCCGGTGCCGATGGCCTACTACTCCTTCGGCGGCTGGAAGGCCTCGTTGTTCGGTGACACGCACGTGCACGGCACCGAAGGCATCCACTTCTACACCCGGGGCAAGGTGGTCACCTCCCGCTGGCTCGACCCGAGCCACGGCGGCGTCAACCTCGGCTTCCCGGTCAACACATAATTTTCTGCCGAACGGGCCGTGGTGCGCGCGCCTTGATGGTGGGGTTAGCCTCACCACGGTCCGGGGGGTGGGACTGATGGCCACCCGGCTGGTTGTGTCATAGCGTCAGAGCCATGTTCCTGCTCCGCGACCTGGTGTCGGCGCGCACCTGGCTCGCCATGACCCAGCACCTGGCCGGCCTGTTCATCGGGTTCGCGGCCATCTTCATCGTCACCTTCGGGCTGGGCTTCGGGTTCGGTGGGCTCTTTTTCGCGCTGGTCGGGCTCCCGCTCCTGGGCCTGACCCTGCGGCTGGCCCACTGGTTCGCCCAGGCCGAGCGGGCCAGGTTCGCCTTCTTCACCGGCGTGCGGATCCCGGCCTGGCCCGGCGCGGGCTCGGCCGGCCGGGCCGACTTCCGGTGGGGCATCATCCCCCGCTGGGCGATGTGGCGGGAGAGCGCGACCTGGGCCGAGATCGGCTACGCGCTGTTGCGCCTGCCGGTCAGCGCGGCAGCGGCAGCGATCAGCATCCTGGCCTGGTCGGTCGGCCTGATCCTGGTGGCCCTCCCGGCCTACGCCTGGGCCATGCCGAGCGGCGGCCCCACCATCGGCGACACGGTGCTGCACGGTCGGGCCGACTTGCCGGCCGTCGTGGTCGTCGGCGCCCTCCTGCTGCTCGCCGCGCCGCAGCTGACCCGCGGGCTGGCCATCGCGGACGGGGCCCTGGCCCGGCAGCTGCTCGGCCCGCGCCGGGACCTGGCCGCGCGGGTCACCGAGCTGGAGACCAGCCGGGAACGGGTGGTGGACGCGGCCGAGACCGAACGGCGGCGGATCGAGCGCGACCTGCACGACGGCGCGCAGCAGCGGCTGGTCGCGCTGGCCATGGAGCTCGGCCGGGCCAAGGCGAGGTTCGCCGACGACATCGACGCCGCCCGCGAGCTCGTCGACCAGGCGCACATCCAGGCCAAGGAGGCCCTTACCGAGCTGCGCAACCTGGTCCGGGGCGTGCACCCGCCGGTGCTGACCGACCGCGGCCTGGACGCGGCCCTGTCCGGGCTGGCCGCACTGTGCCCGGTGCCGGTCGACGTGCACGTCGACGTGCCGGTACGGCCCAGGGCCTCCATCGAGGCGGTCGCCTACTTCACGGTGGCCGAGGCGCTGACCAACGTGGCCAAGCACTCCCGGGCCAGCCACGCCAAGGTCGTGGTGGAAGGCCACGGCTTCCCGGGCACGCTCACCGTCATGATCAGCGACGACGGGATCGGCGGCGCGGACATCACCGGGCCGGGCCTGTCCGGGCTGGCCGACCGGCTATCCGGGGTCGACGGCCGGTTGTCGGTCGAGTCCCCGGTCGGCGGGCCGACGATCATCGCGGGGGAACTGCCATGCGGGTAGTGATCGCGGAGGATTCCGTACTGCTGCGCGAGGGACTGACCCGGCTGCTCACCGAGGCCGGCCACGAGGTCGCCGCGGTCGCGGGCGACGCCGAGGGGTTCCTGCGCGCCGTGGCTGAGCACACCCCGGACGTGGTGGTAGTCGACGTGCGGATGCCGCCCACCTTCACCGACGAAGGCCTGCGCGCCGCCCTGGTGGTGCGCGACCGCTGGCCCAAGGTCGGCGTGCTCGTGCTGTCCCAGTGGGTGGAGGAGCGGTACGCCACCGAGCTGATCTCCGGCCGGCCGCACGGCGTCGGATACCTGCTGAAGGACCGGGTGGCCGACGTGGCCGAGTTCCTCGACGCGCTGGCCCGGGTGGCCGACGGCGGCAGCGCGCTCGACCCCGAGGTGGTGGCGCAGCTGCTGGCCCGCAGCCGTCACCCGCTCGGCGAGCTCACCCCGCGCGAGCGCGAGGTGCTCGCTCTCATGGCCGAAGGCCGGTCCAACGCCGCCATCGCCGACGCCCTCGTGGTCGGCAGCGGCGCGGTCGAGAAGCACATCAACAACATCTTCACCAAACTCGGGCTGGCGCCGGGTGACCGCGACCATCGTCGCGTCCTCGCCGTGCTGCGCTACCTCGGCACCTGATGAACGGGGTATCACGATGACCTTCATGTCCACCACCGGTCAGGCCCCGGTTCCCCCAGCGGAACCCCGAGGCCCGCTGGGCCCGCTGCTCATGACGCCCGGCCGCTGGGTGGCCCTCGCGGTCGGCGTGCCGGTGGCCCTGGCCCTGATCGGCTGGACAGGCTTCAGCCTGGTGGCCTCGGCCGCCCACGGGAGCTACCCGTTCAGCTACGCGATCCCCGTGCCAGACGGTCAGGTGGCGGTGAACATCAACGCCGGAAACGTGACGCTGCGCGAGGCCCCGGGCAGCAGCACCGCGCGGCTGACCGGAACCGTCCAGTATGGCCTCATCCGTCCGGACATAGGCGAGAGCATCACGCCGACCGGCGCCAGTATCGACATGAGCTGCAACGGGATCAATACCGACTGCGGGATGAGCGGCACCCTCGACGTCCCGGCGCGCACCGCGGTGACCTTGTGGAGCAACGGCGGCGACATCACGGCATCCGGCTTCTCCAGCGGCATGACGCTGTGGGCCTACGGCGGCAACATTGACGCCACTAATCTGGCTGGTGACCTGCAGATGGACACCGGCGGCGGCGAACTGACCGGCACCGGGCTGACCGGCACCCTCCAGATCGCCACCGAGGGCGGAAACGTCACCGCCGGCAACTGGGCCGGCACCGGCACGACGCGGATAGACACCGGCGGCGGCGACCTGACCGCCAACGGCCTCACCGGCAACTTCCAGCTGTCCACCGAGGGCGGCGACGTCAACGCCAACGGTGTGGCCTCGGTGCTGGCTGGCATGGACTCCGGCGGCGGCAACGTCACCCTGGTGCTTACCGAGGTCCCGCAGAACCTGCAGATCAGCGCCGAGGGAGGCGACGTCACCGTGATCCTCCCGCTGGGCAGCACCACGTACGACATCTCCACCCCCGACAACCAGGGCACCAACGTCAGCTACCCGCAGTCGCTGTTCAGCTCGAAGTCCACCCACAAGATCACCATCGACAGCGGCGGCGGCGACATCACCGTCAGCCAGGGCTGAGCCGGAGCGAGCTGACCAGGGTGGCGACGTCCGACGTGCCGAGGTTGCTAGGGACCGAGGCGTAGAACAGCGCGGGAGCCTGGCCGGTGCCGCGGTCCACGACCACCACTGCGCCGGCCTCACTGGTCCAGGCCAGGCCTTCGCTCGCGGCGTCCGGGTAGGTCATCAGGAACGTGACCACCCAGGCCTGATGCCCGCTGACCAGCATCGAGGAGCTGCTCTCGATCGTGCGGTCGTGCTGCAGCCCTGAGTAGTAGGCCGGATCGACCGCGTCGGCCACTCCCATCGTGACCGTTGCAAGGTCAGCGGGACCGGGGTACGCGAACTGCTGCTTGAGCTGGCCCGAGCACGCGTTCCCGTGCCAGTCGAACATCGTCCCGCCGATGTCCACGCGTCCGGCCACGGCGTGCTCGCCCGCGGTCCAGCTGAACATGGGGGTGTGCAGGATGCCCGGACAGCCCCGTCGCCAGGGCGAGGAGAGGAGCTGGTAGGACAGTCCCGAGGAAGCGTCGGCAACATCCTGGACCTTCGCGGAGACCGACGGCGACGGCGAGTGGGTTGCGTGCCGCGTAGGGTGCGCGATCAGCGCGGCGGGCCGGGCCACCGTCGGCGTCTTGGAGATCTCCCTCACGAACCCGGCGATGAGCACCAGGACCCCGGTCGTGACGACCGTCAGCAGCCACAGCATCGCCTGCCGCCACCGTCGGCGGCGCCTGCGGCGACGGGCGGCCGCGCTGTGGCCAGCCCGCGGGCTCGGGGAGCTCCGGGGAGCGTATGGGCCCCGACCCGGAGGGCCGGTCGCCGTCATCTCCATACCGCCAGGGTAAACGGCACATACCCGGCAAAAGAATAGCTAACGGTTCATTGACTGCGGCTCTCATGCTCAGGCGGTCGCGGGGGCCGGGATCGGTCCCGCCTCCTCGGCCCGGACGCTCGCCCAGCCGAACACCAGGTGCGCCACGAAACCGATGGCCAGCGCCACCAGTACGCCCAGGTTGGCGAAGGCCCAGGCCCCGGTCTTACCGCCCAGGCCGAATGGGCCGAGCAGGTAGCCCTGCCAGGTCAGCCAGCTCGCACTGGTGTTGGTCACCAGGCCCCAGCCGATCCCGGTGGCCACCACGACGGTCGTGACCGGGACCCACCGGATGTCGCCGTAACGGCCGGCCGTGCTGAATAGCTCGGGCTCGGCATAATCGCGCCGGCGAAGCGCGATGTCGGCCAGCATGACCCCGCACCAGGCCGCGATCGGGACCCCGAGCGTGATCAGGAAGCCCTCGAATTGGCCGATGAAGTTGTGCGCCCCGAACACCACGTAGATGCTGCCCAGGGTCATCACCGTGCCATCGATCAGGGCCGCTGCGTAACGCGGGATCCGGATGCCCAGGCTGAGCATCGCCAGCCCGGAGGAGTAGATGTCGAGCACCGACCCGCCGATCAGGCCGAGCACGGCCACGATGGCGAACGGCACCAGGAACCAGGTGGGCAGCAGCGTGGCCAGCGCGCCGATCGGGTTGGCGCCTATCGCCGAGCTCAGGCTGGTCGACGAGCCTGCCAATAGCAGGCCGAACAGCACCAGGAAGATCGGGGCGATCGACGAGGCGAACGTGGTCCACCAGACCACGCCCGATCCGGAGGACCGCCTAGGCAGGTAGCGCGAGTAGTCCGCGGCGACGTTGACCCAGCCGAGCCCGAAGCCGGTCATCACGAACACCAGCGCCCCGATAACGGCCTCGGGAGAACCGCTGTGGATGCCGGATACGGTGTGCCAGTGAACGTGGTCCGCGACCAGGGCGATGAACACCACGGTGGCCACGCCGGTGACGATGGTGATCAGGGTCTGCATCCGCATGATCAGGTCGAAGCCCATCACGCCACCGAAGATGGTCAGTGCCACCACGATGATGAGCGCGATGACCTTGGTGCCGGTGCCGCCGCCCCAGCCCAGCTGGTGGAACACGGTCGCGGTGGCCAGCGTGGCCAGGATGACCAGCACCGTCTCCCAGCCCACGGTCAGCAGCCAGGAGATCACCGTGGGGAGCTTGTTGCCGTTGACGCCGAACGCGGCCCGGCTGAGTACCATCGTCGGCGCCGATCCCCGCTTGCCCGCCACCGCGATGAACCCGCAGGCCAGGAACGACAACACGATCCCGACCACGCCGACCACCAGCGCCTGCCAGAACGAGATGCCGAAGCCGAGCACGAACGAGCCGTAGCTGATCCCGAGCACCGAGATGTTCGCGGCGAACCACGGCCAGAACAGGTCACGCGGGCGACCCTTGCGCTCGGACTCCGAGATCACGTTGATGCCATTCATCTCGACCTGGAGCGGCCGCAGCTCGGCAGTCCCTGGACCTTCAGTCATGGCGGACCTCCTCAATGGTCCATGATTGCTTTGCGCTGTGCCCCGTCGACGGGGATGTGGGCGCCGTTGATGAAGCTGGCCCGTGGCGAGGCGAGGAAGGTCACCAGCGCCGCGACTTCTTCCGGCTCGCAGATGCGGCCGAAGGGGATGGACTGCTCGGCCAGTTCGTGCGCCCGCTCCTGGGTCACGCCCTTGTCCCGGGCGAAGGCCTTCTCCAGCGTGTCCCACCGGTCGGTGTTCACCGGGCCGGGGTTGACGGTGTTGATGCGTACCCCGTACCGCCCGTACTGTTCGGCGACGGAAGAGGCGAAGTTGATGTCCGCGGCGTTCGCCACGCCGGCGGTCATCTCCCAGTAGCTGGGCTTGAGCCCGTCGTTGCCGACCACCAGCACGATGGCGCCCTCACCGCGCTGGCGCATGTGCGGGATGACCGCGCGGACGGTCCGCACGTAGCCCATGAACTTCAGGTTGAGGCTGGACATCCACTGCTCTTCGGTCAGGTCCTCGAGCAGGCCGCCGGGGGAGCTGCCCGCGCAGGTGACCAGGATATCGATGGCGCCGAACCGTTCCAGGGTGGCATCGACGCAGCGCTGGACGTCGGCCGTCACGCTCATGTCCGCGGCCATCGGCAGGATCGCGCGGCCGGTCTCGGCGGCGATCTTGCCCGCGGCGGCTTCCAGCGGGCCCGAAGTGCGGGCGGTGATGACCACGTCGCAGCCCTCGCGGGCGAGGTGCTCGGCCACGCAGCGCCCGATCCCCTTGCTGGCGCCGGTCACGAAGGCCACTTTCCCCTCTAGCCGCAGATCCACCGCAACCCCTTCCGCCTCGCTACAGCGTCACGTCCGGTCGGCGTGTTCCCCGCAACGCCGCGCCCGGGCCAACGGAACCGTCTCCGCCTCAGCGGTGGCTGATGGTATATCAAATATCAACGGCGTGGACGGTCCTCGCGGGCACCGGATCAGGGGCGCTGCGGCATCACCTGCCCTTCATGGCCGAAGCCTTGGGTTGATCGCAGGTGCGATCGCCTGCGGCTTGGCGGCCGGGGCCAGGACCGTGATGCAAACCTGAAGCGCTTCCCGGCAGCCTGCCGCGGCGCACGAGCTCATGATCCTGTCACGGTCGTATCGCATCCTGAACGCGGCAAGCCTCGGTTCAGGTGACGTATAGCTGGCCGTCGGAGCCCTCCGCGATAGCAAGCCTCTTCAATCCGGTCGCCGCCGGGCCGACCTCGACCGCGCCGGAGCTGGCGTTGAACTGTGATCCGTGGCATGGGCAGAAGATCACCTTCACGGAGGGGTCGTACCCGACTGTGCAGCCGGCGTGCGGGCATACGGCGTCGAAGGCCACGAACTGACCGGAGCGCGGCTGGATCACGATCGACGGATCACCCGTGGCCGGATCCTGGAACGAGGCGCCCTGCCCGACGGGCACGTCGGCCGCTGGGCCGATGGCCGTGCCGGAAGGAACCTTGCCCGGCTTGGGCGCCGACGAGCTGCTAGGCCCGGCCGTCGCTGTCGGGACGGGAGCAGCGGCCGAGGGCAGGCTCGACGTGCCGACTTTGCCCGCGGTCCCGCCGGCCAGCCTGCCCAGACCCGCGGCCAGTCCACCGATGACGAGGCTTAGGGCAGCGACTGCGGCAGTCGTCATACCGCGGAGCACCACTTCGCGGCGGCGGACCTCCGGTACGGCAGGCCCGGATCGCTGCGCCTGTCGCCGGGCAGCGGCCGTCTGCTTGCCGGCCCAGTCCTTGATGGTCGCGTCCAGCGATAGGACCGAGCCGGACCCGGCCAGCAATAGTGGCGTCCAGGCGAACGCGAACACGATGTCCGCCCCGGTGTAATACGGGGCCGAATGGAAGCTGACCGTCAGGAACAGCATCAGGGACAGCACAAGGCCTCCGGCCGCGGCCAGCCGCGCCCGGAAGCCTAGTAGGGTGCCGACGCCGACGGCCAGCTCGCCGAGGGCGATGAGGATCCCGAGCGGGACCGCGACATGGGTGAGCGGTGAGATCAGCGCGTGGACCGGGCTGCGCCGGGCGGCGCCCTCCAGCTGGGCCTGGATCGAGGTGGGGTCGGCGGCGTCGAAGAACCGGGGGTTGGCCAGCTTCTGCAGGCCGGCGAAGCAGAACGTGAACCCGAGGAACGCGCGCAGCGGGAGGAGCACGCGGCCCAGCACGTCCGTGGCCGTCGGCGCCGGAACTGGCTTGGATGTCACCTGTAACCCTCCGATGGTCCCATCGACCGTGGCTGCCGGCCAGATGCTACTGACCGGTACCCGGCGCCGCTGACAGCCAGTGGCCCACGTGACTGAGCAGGAGCAATCCGAGCATGACGCCGGCCACCAGGCTGGCCGCGATCAGCCACTGCCGGGTCCCGGCCCCGGTGACCTCGCGCCGGGTCCGGCGCAGCCAGTCCCGGGGGGCCAGCCGGAACACCTCGCCCAAGTGGCCGAGCACGTGAATGGTCATGGCGCCGAACCACAGCACGAAGCTGGCCTGGTGCACCTTCAGCAGCAGCGGCAGCCACGGCCGGGCTCACCAGCAGCAGCCCCACGCCGCTGAACAGCAGCACCAGCGTGAGGATCACCACGACCGGGCCGAGCAGGCGCAGCGGCACCGGTGGCGCCCCCCTGCGCCGGTAGGCCGGGGCACCGGTGTAGTAGCGGACGAACCGCCAGGTCGTGCTGGCCACCTTGACCAGCACCGGCGGGATGAGCACCACGCCGAGGAACACATGCGGCGAGAGCAGCTGGCGCACGCGCAGGATCGTGACGCCCTCGGCCGCCAGCAGCACCAGCAGCACGGCCGCATTAGCCGCCGTCAGGCGGGCATTGCCAGCCACGCCCGCATCGGCTCGGCGCTCGGCCCGGCGCTGCGTGCCGGGGCGGTTCTGCTCCGGAGGATTGCCCGGCGCGCCCAGGCGACCGGATCCGCCGGGCAGCCACGTCTCGTCACGGCCCTCCACTCTCACGGAACGCACTGTATGGAAAGACCATGACGGCCACGTGAAGGAACGCATCGACTGGTGGCCGCGACCGCCGAGATACCTGGCCAGTACCGGCCATCCGACCAGTATCTCGCCGGATGGACCAGGGACTTCTTCACCGTCCTGGCTCCACCCACCAGTCCTCCGGGCATTCCTCTGCCTTCTGGCCTCATCAGGCCGTAACGAGGACGCCGTTCTGGCTTCATCCCGGAGATGCGGCGCTTCGGGCCGGTTCCATGCGCTGCCCGGGCTCAGGGAGGCGGTTCCCAGGCGCTGGTCCTGCCCGCGAGAGGGCGGGCGGACGCCGCAGACGATGCCGGCTTCGGCGGCAACCGGATGGAAGCAGACCTCGGTCAGTCCCGCATCGCGCAGCGCTTGCTGCCAGAACTCTGGCGTTGCCGGGTGCTCCGGCCCGACGCGGAGGCCGTAGCGGGTCAGGTTCTTCGCGATGCGCCACCATCCGCCGATTCCCTTGGCGGCGAGCGCGGCCACTTTCTGGCGCAAGATGGCACGGTCGCGCCGGGTCCCGCCGCGGCCGAACATCATGTCGGCGATGACTAGGCGGCCGCCGGGACACAGCCACTGCGCCGCACGCGCGGTCACCGCCCGCTTGTCGGCATTGGCCAGGTGGTGTAGCGCGTAGCTGCTGACGATGAGGTTGGCGTGGGACGGAGGAAGCCGGAAATCCTTCAGGTTGGTTACCTCGGTCGATACGTTCGCGAGCCCTGCATCGGCCGCACGCTCGGCAAGGGCCTCGGTCATCGCGGGCGAGATGTCGACGGCGCGCACCGAGGCCACCAGCGGGGCCAGGGCTGTCGTGACGAACCCGGTGCCGGCTCTCGAGGTCCACGCAGACATCGGACGGCTGCGGCTGCGACAAAACAAGAATGCGGTCAAGCACTTTTCCGAATGCCGCCGCCGAATTCACGTGATCATGCCATTGCCCGACGCGCTTATCCCACTTCTGGCTCACTGTCATCGACTCCTGGCCCGTCGTCTCGTAATGGCCGCCATTGACCTGTCCGGAGAACGGTACGTTGCGCTTATGAAGCCAGCATGAAGCGCCGTTTATGAACGAAACATGAAGCGCACACCGGCGGCTGCTGAGCCGGCACCGTAAAGTTTCATGCCGACCGGTTCTGGTCTTGGCCCGCCGGCGATCGGCGATAACGCCGTGCCGGGGCGGCTGGCTTCATGGTGCTGTCACGATTGGCCTGCATGCTTATTCGCGTGTACGCATCGCAGGTCGCTGCCGCTCAGCCGGGCGGCCACTGCTCGGTCCGGGCTCGCCGGCGCCGGGGCGCGGATCGAGACCGTACGCGGCGTGGGCTACCGCATCGTCGCGTCATGAGGCTCGGACCCGCGGCCAGGGTCGCCGCTGCCGCGACGGGGATCATCGCCGTGGTCTACGTCCTAGGCGTCATCGTGCTCAACCTGGTGGTCTCCGCCCGGCTGGCTCAGCAGAACGACAACCGGCTTGCCGGCCGGCTGGCCGCGGCCAGCCATGACCAGGATGTGTTCAGCCAGCGCGCGTCCCGCGCGTTCCGCGGTGCGGGTGATGGTGACGCCGATTCGGCGCCGGTCTTCTTCTGGCTGCTGGAAGCCCGGCAGGGGGTCACGGCGCGGAGTCCGGGCGCCCCGGTGTTGCCGCACCGCCCGCTCGGCGGCCAGCAGCCGCGCGGCGGCCTCGCGGTCACGGTCAAGGCCGGCCGGGCCCGCCCGTTCCGGCTGGAGATGACCCGGGACGGGGCCAGCTGGCTGGTCGCGGGCCAGAGCCTGGCCGGGGTCGCGCACACCAGGCGGCTGCTGCTGTACGCCGAGGTACTAGCGGGGCCGTTCGTCCTGCTGGCCGTGTTCTTCGGCTGCCTTGTAGTGGGCCAGCGTGCGCTGGCCCCCGTCGAGCAGTCCCGGCGCCGCCAGCTGGAGTTCACCGCCGACGCCTCGCACGAGCTGCGCACGCCGCTGAGCGTGATCCGCGCCGAGACCGACGTGGCGCTGAGCACCCCGCGTGACGCCGCCGGGTACCGGGACGCCCTGGTCCGCGTCCAGGGGGAGAGCGCGCGGCTGCGGCACCTGGTCGATGAGATGCTGTGGCTGGCCAGGTTCGACTCCCGGCCGCCGCCGCCCGGTGACGAGCCGGTCGACCTGGTGATGCTGGCGCGGGCCTGCGCGGACCGGTTCCGCGCGGCCGGCCCGGCGATCACCGCGGAAACCCCCGCCGGGCCCACGCTGATCAGCGCGCCGCCGGAATGGATCGACCAGCTGGCCGGGGTGCTGATGGACAACGCCTGCCGCTATGCCGGCCCGGACGGCGTGGTCCGGATCGGCGTCCGGGCAAACGGCAGCCGTATCAGCCTCACCGTCGAAGACAGCGGCCCCGGCATCATCGAGGCCGAACGGCCGCAGCTGTTCGACAGGTTCCACCGCGTGACCGAGCGGGGTCCGGGCGCGGGCCTCGGGCTGGCCATCGGCGACTCCATCGTGCGCTCCACCAGCGGCCGCTGGCACATCGCTGACTCGCCGCTCGGCGGGGCACTGATGATGGTGACCTGGAAGCGGAATCCCGCGCCGCACCGGCTCGCCGCGCAGCGGATAACGACCGGCGGTCCTGGAGTATCTGCGGTGGCAGGATCGGGGCCAGCCGACGGTGCCGCCGACCCAGCTAACCGGTCACCGGGTGCGTCGGTGTCGAGCCGTCCGGCAGCAGCAGGTCAAAGCCATCCGGGGTGTTGAGTTCCCCCGGCGCCGTACCCGGCTTGCCGGTGATGCCGTACTGCCATACCAGCGCGCCGGTGGCCGGGTCGATCGCGACCATGCGGTCGTTGTAGTCGTCGTTGGCCATGAACACGCCGCTCGGCAGCAGTTCGGCCAGCGGGGGTGGTTGAGCATCCCGGGGCCGGACGCCGCCCGGTAACGGGAGAGGATCGTGCCCTCACCGTTGAACTCGAGGATCTGCCCCGGCGAGGCGTAGTCGGCGATCAGGTACCTGTCCGGGCCAAGCTGCTGCGGGTCCGACGGGTAGCTGATCGGAAGGTGGACCGTCCACACCAGCTTCCCGGCGGGCGTGTACTCGCTGACCCAGGACCCGTTGATCTCCGACACCAGCAGGTTGCCGTCAGCTAGCGGCGTGTCCCCGTTCGGGGAGCCCATCGAGGCCGGCGGATGATGCACGCAGACGCCGTCGGTGCCGATGTGGTGCGCGACCGTCCGGTTGGCGTTGATGACCAGCACCCGGCAGTTCTGGGCGTCGGCCACCGTGACCTGCCCGTCCTTGAGGAGGTAGGCGTCGTCGGGCTCGTTCAGGTATCCCGGCGCGGTGCCTGAGTGCGCCGGATGGCCGAACGACCAGATGATCTTCCCCGACGGATACGCGAGCTTGATGATGGTCTCGTTCTGCTCCTGGTTGGAGATGATCGCCGTGCCGTGGCCGGTGAAGAACGCGTCATCGGGGAAGTAGAAGCGCAGCGGATCCCGCGGCAGGCCCGGCGCCGGGTACCGCCACACCACGCGCATCGCCGTGTCCATCAACGGCAGCCGGTTGTTGCCGCGGTCGGCGATGAGCAGCTGGGCGGCCCGAGGCGCTGCCGCGGGCGGTGCAGACCACGACGACCAGCCAGGCGGCCAGGAGTAGCGCGTAGAGCACGACCGAGGCTCCCTGCAGTACCTCGGAGTGACTCCGGGCGGCCAGGGCGATGGTGCCGGTCACGCAGGTCCCCACCGGGAAGGTGAAGCTCCACCAGGTCAGGGTGAAGGGCAGGCCCCGCCGGGCGGTCCGGATCGTGATCGCGGCCGCCAGCGTCAGCCACATCATGGCGAAGCCCCAGGTCGGTACCCCGTACAGCAGGGCGAACACGGCCGCGCCCGCGGCGTACGGGGCCGGCAGCACGTGGGCGGCCTGCGTACCGAGGTTCCCGGCCGCGGTCACCGACTGGCCTAGCGGGCCGAGCACGATCCACAGGGTCGGGACCATGACCGCGGATCCGACTTTGTGCTGTACGAGCCGGGACCAGATCTGGCTGATGATGATCACCGACGCGAACAGGCTGATGCCGAACATCGCGTAGCAGGCCAGCAGCAGCGTGAGCCGTCCCTGGGCCGACCCGACGTGCGGGATCAGCAGTGCGCCGGTGGCGGCCGAGACCATCGGCGGGACTACCGGCATCAGCCAGCCGCCGAACGCCGCGTCGGCGCCGATCTTGTGCCGCGTGATCATCAGGTAGGGGATCCAGCACGTGGTGACCAGTCCGAGCGCGGTCCCGGCCACGCGCGGCGGCCGAGCACGGCATCTCCCAGCCCGCCGCCAGTACCCGGATGCGGCTGCTCGAGGGGCAGCTCGGCCTGGCGCTGATCGAGCGTTCGCCACGTGGTTCCCGGCTCACGCCGTCCGGCGTGCTCGTGGCCGGCTGGGCACAAGCCGCCGTCGACGCGGCGGCCGTCCTGGACGCGAGCGTCACCGCCCTGCGCCACGAGCGCGACTCCCGGCTGCGCATCGTCGCCAGCATGACCGTCGCGGAATACCTGCTGCCGGCGTGGCTGACCGCCCTACGGGCCGCCTATCCCGGCGCGGCCGTGGCGCTGTCGGCGGTCAACTCCGCCGAGGTGGCCGAGGCGGTGCTCGGCGACCGCGCCGACATCGGCTTCGTGGAGGGTCCCGGTATCCCGCCCGGCCTGCACGCCGAGCCGATCGGCCGGGACGCGCTCACCCTCGTCGTCGCCCCCACCCACCGGTGGGCCCGGCGCCGGGGTGGCGTGCCCGCCGCCGAACTGGTGCAGACCGCGCTGGTGAGCCGGGAGGCGGGCTCAGGCACCCGGCGCTTCCTGGAGGAGGCCCTGCGCAGCCAGGCCGGACTGGAACCCGTGCCGCCCGCGGCCGAACTGTCCTCCACCACCGCGATCAAGGCCGCCGTCGCGGCGGGGGCCGGGCCGGCCGTGCTCAGTTCCCTGGCCGTCGCGGCCGAGCTTGCCGCCGGGACCCTGCGCCAGGTGCCCGTCACCGGGGTCGATC
Source organism: uncultured Actinomycetes bacterium (assembly GCA_963742795.1). Taxonomy (GTDB): domain Bacteria; phylum Actinomycetota; class Actinomycetes; order Streptosporangiales; family Streptosporangiaceae; genus Palsa-504. The sequence continues at coordinate 211,917 of CAVUNL010000005.1, read as the reverse complement.
TCCGCCGCACGCTGATGGCGGTCTGGACCGAGGGCCGCCGCCTGGCCGGGCCGGCCGGGGATCTGTACGCGATCGTGGCCCGTACCGGCCCCCGCGCCCGGGCGGGGAGAGCACCAGGTCTCAGCGGTCCCACAGGGAGCCGAGCGCGGCGTCCACCTGAACCCTGATCGGACCGACCGCCGGCAGTACCGGGGCCGGCGCGGCCGCGGCGGCGTTGTCGCAGGCGGCCAGCGCGTCGCGGTCCAGGAATCGGGTGAGCTGCCCGTAACCGTGCCGGTCGTCCCGGCCCCGGCGGTGCAGATGCAACCGCAGCGGCGCGTACAGGTACAGGTGGTCGCGGGCCCGGGTCAGGGCGACGTAGAACAGGCGGTGCTCTTCGGCCAGCCCACCCGGGTCGCCCAGGGCCATGTCGCTGGGCAGCGCGCCGTCGACCAGGTGCGGCACGTGCACGATGGGCCATTCCAGGCCCTTGGCGGCGTGGATGGTGGAGATGGTCAGGTAGTCCTCATCCAGCCGGGGTGGCCCGGCCAGGTCAGAGGCGGAGACCGGCGGATCCAGGGTCAGCTCGGCCAGCGCGTCGTGCAGGGACGGCTGGCCCGCGGCCGCGTCGGCCAGGCGCCGCAGGTCGGCGAGCCGGGCCGCGGCGTCTGGGTAGCGGGCGCGGATCAGCGGGTCCAGGATCGTCACGATCGCCTCGGCCTGGGCGGCGGCGGGATCGCTCGCGGCGGCGGCCAGGTGGCCGAGGGTGGCGGTCAGGGCGGCCCGGGACCGGGCCGGCGCGGCCTGCGCCGCCTGCGGCCAGTCCTGCGGCGGGAGTTCCTGGCCGGAGGTACTGGGGTCCACGACGGCCAGGATGCGGCGGGCGTGGCCGGGCCCGATGCCGTCGTGCAGCCGGAGCAGCCGGAACCAGGCCAGGTCGTCGGCGGGATTGGCCAGGATCCTGGCCGCGGCCAGGAAGTCCTTGACGTGGGCGGTGTCGGTGAACCGCAGGCCGCCGAACTTGACGTACGGGATCTTGCGGGCGCCGAGCTCGATTTCCAGGATGTCGCTGTGATGACCGGCGCGGACCAGGACCGCCTGGTCCCGCAGCGCCGCGCCGTCCTCGACCGCTTCCAGGATCCGGGCGCAGATCTCCCGGGCCTGGGTGGCCTCGTCGTGGCAGCGGACCAGCAGCGGCGCAACTCCGGGGCCGCGGTCGCCGGTCAGCGTCAGGTCCAGGCCCGGAGCGGACGGGCGGATCAGGTTGGCCAGGTCCAGCACGCCCTGACAGGACCGGTAGTTACGATGCAGGCGGACGATATCCAGGCCCGGGTAGTCGGCGGCCAGCTGCCGCAGGTGCGCCGGGTCGGCGCCGCGGAACCCGTAGATGGCCTGCGCGTCGTCGCCCACGCAGGTCAGCTGCTTCCCGTCGGGCTGCAGCAGCCGCACGATGCTGGCCTGCACGGTGTTGACGTCCTGGTACTCATCGACCAGGACCGCGTCGAACATGCCGCGCAGCACCGGCCCGGCCGCCGGGTCAGCCAGCGCCGCCTGCCACAGCAGCAGCAGGTCATCGAAGTCCAGCAGGTGGCGGTCGCGCTTGCGGGCCGTGTAGGCGCGGAACAGGCTGGCCAGCTCGGCGGTGAACGGGACGCACCACGGGAAGCTGGCCGTGACCACCTCGCTGACCGGACGTCCGGTGTTCACGCACCTGGTGTAGATGTCGGCGCAGGTCCCCGCGCGCGGCGACCGCTGCCCGCCCTCGGCCAGGCCGTGGTCCGGGCGCAGCACGTCCAGGACCTCAGTGGCATCGGATTGGTCGAGGATGGTGAACTGCGGCGGCAGCGAGAACGACTCCGCGTGCTGGCGGATGATCTTGTGCGCGATGGCGTGGAACGTCCCGCCGCAAATGCGCACGCTCGAGCCGCTCGCGCCGGAGGCGGCGCGGGCCAGCATGTCGCCCGCCGCCCTGCGGGTGAAGGTCAGCAGCAGGATCCGGTTGGCCTGCATGCCTTGCGTGTCCCGCAGCCACGCGGCCCGGGCGACCAGGGTCCGCGTCTTGCCGGTGCCCGCGCCGGCCAGGACCAGCAGCGGCCCGGCCTGGTGTGTCGCCGCCCGCCGTTGCTGCTCGTTCAGCCCGTCCAGAATGTCGCCCTGATCGAACATGCATATGAACATAACCAGGCCGGCCTGCGGATTCCGTACGCCGCGCCGGCGGAAACCGCCCCCTGCGTTTCCGTGGTGACCGCGGTCAGGGCGGACACTGTGAACATGACCGATGACTTGGAGCCGGGTCCGCCAGCGCTCGTCCTCGCCGGCCGCCGGGTGCCGATGCTGGACAACGCCCGGATTTACGCCTGCGGGATCACCCCGTACGACGTCACCCACCTCGGGCATGCCGCCACGTTCGTCTGGGTCGACGCGCTGAGCCGGGTGCTGCGCCTGCTGAGAGTCGAACCGGAGGTCTGCCGCAACGTCACCGACGTCGATGACGTACTCGACGCGGCGGCTTCCCGGGCCAGCACGCCCTACGATGCCTTCGCCGCCATCCAGCAGTATCACTTCGAGCACGACCTGACCGCGCTCAGCGTACGGCCGGTTCAGCACGAGCCACGCGCGCACCGGTATGTCGAGCACGTCACCCGGCTGGCCTCGGGCCTGATGGCGATCGGCTCAGCGTACGAGCGGGGCGGCAGCGTCTACTTCCGCGGCCCGGACGTGGCCGCCCGCGCGGGCCTGGACCATGCCGATGCGATTCGGCTCGCCGCCGAGTACGGAGGCCGCCCCGATGACCCCGCGAAGGATGACCCGCTGGATACCGCGGTCTGGCAGGCGGCCGAGCCGGGCCATCCGGCCTGGGATTCGCCCTGGGGGCCGGGCCGGCCGGGGTGGCATGCCGAATGCGCGGCCATGGCGCTGTCGGCGTTCGGCGTCGGGGTGGACGTCCATGCCGGCGGAAGCGACCTCCGCTTCCCGCACCACGCCTACCACGCGGCCATGGCCGAAGCATTCACCGGGGTCAGTCCCTACGCGCGAGCGTGGTTGCACGTCGGCGTGGTGACCGTCGGCGGCGTGAAGATGGCCAAGTCGGCTGGCAACCTGGTGCTCGTGAGTGATCTTCTCGCCGATCACACGGCGGCCACGGTCCGGATGATGATCCTGGACCGGCCCTGGGCCGACGGCTGGGACTTCAGCGCCGGGTCGCTCGAGGCCGCCGCGGCCCGGCTGGCGGACCTCTATCACGCCGCCGGACGCACCCACGAAGCGGGCCGCCACGGTGCCGCCGAGATTCGTCGCCTGCTGGCGGCCGACCTGGACGTCCCGGGCGCGCTCGACGTGGCCATCGAGACGGGCGGTGCCCCGGCCCGCTTGCTCATTTCGGCTCTCGGCCTCGACTGAGACGAACAGGGGAACCCGGATGCCCGAGGTCGTGACCATCGAGACGCCTGCCCTCGGTGATCGCAGCTACCTGATCCACGACGGAACGCAGGCTATGGTCGTGGACCCGCAGCGTGACATCGACCGGGTCCTGGCCGCCGCGCAGGCCCGGCACGTGCAGATCACGCATGTGCTCGAAACCCACATCCACAACGACTACGTGACCGGCGGCTTCGCGCTGGCCAGCCAGGCCGGCGCCGAGTACGTCGTCGCGGCGTCCGAGGAGGTCAGCTTCCAGCGCCTGGCCGTCCGGGACCACGACCAGATCACTGCGGGGTCGCTGACCGTGACGGTCATGCACACGCCGGGGCACACGCTTGGCCACCTGTCCTTCGTGCTGAGCCAGGACGGGCACGACCCGGTCGCGGTGTTCACCGGCGGGTCCATGCTGTACGGCGCGGTCGGCCGCACCGACCTGATCAGCCCGGAGCACACCGAGCAGCTGACCCGGGCCCAGTACCGCTCGGTCCGGCGCCTGGCCGAGGTACTGCCGGACGAGGCGGCCGTATACCCCACGCACGGCTTCGGCAGCTTCTGCTCCGCCACGCCGACCTCCGGTACCTCCTCCACCATCGCCCACGAGCGGCAGGTCAACGTGGCGCTACAGAGCGACGAAGGCGCCTTCGTCACCGAGCTGATCGCCGGCCTGAACGCCTACCCGCGGTATTACGCGCACATGGGTCCCGCGAACCGCCTCGGCCCGCAAGCCCCCGGCCTGGTGCAGCCCTCCCGCGCCGACCCGGCCGAGCTGCGACGGCGCATCCAGGCCGGAGAGTGGGTGGTCGACCTGCGCGAGCGCCGGGCGTTCGCGCGGGCGCACGTGACCGGGACCATCTCCGTCGAGCTCGGCGACCCGTTCAGTACCTATCTCGGCTGGACCATCCCGTGGGGCGCCCCGCTCACCCTGATCGGCGATCACCCAGAGCAGGTCACACAGGCGCAGCTGCAACTGACCCGGATCGGCATCGACCACATCGCCAGCGCTGCCACCGGCCCGACCGAGACCCTCGCCCTCGGGCACGTCTCCGGCTACCGGGTCACCGACTTCGGCGGGCTCGCCGCCGAGTGGGGCCGGCCGGGCCTGGTGGTCCTGGACGTCCGGCGTCCGGACGAATGGCAGGCCAGCCATCTCCCGCGAGCGGTGCACATCCCGTTCTGGGAGGTGGAGCGCCGGGCCGGCGAAGTTCCGGCCGGCGAGGTCTGGGTGCACTGCGCCAGTGGCTTCCGCGCCTCCATCGGTGCATCCATCCTCGACCGAGCCGGGCGGACGGTCGTCCATGTCGACGACAACTGGGACCTGGCCGCCCAGGCCGGGCTGCCGCTCGCCAGTTGAGCAGGTCCTCGGTCTGGCAGTCGGGACCAACGTCCCTGGATCGCCGTCAATACGGCCACTTCCAGTCGGTGATCTCAGGCGCATCCTCGCCCTGCTCGCGCGTGTAGGCGCGGCAGGAAAGGCGCTTGTCAGTCATCAGCTGCCTGACGTGCCCGGCCGAGGAGGTCAGGCCAGGCACCCGGTCGATCGCGTCCATGACCAGGTGGTAGCGGTCCAGGTCGTTCATCATGACCATGTCGAACGGCGTGGTGGTGGTGCCTTCCTCCTTATAGCCGCGGACGTGCAGGTTGTCGTGCCCGTGCCGTCGGTAGGTCAGCCGGTGGATGAGCCACGGGTATCCGTGGTAGGCGAAGATCACCGGCTTGTCCGTGGTGAACAGGGCATCGAACTCGGCGTCGGACATGCCGTGCGGGTGCTCGGTTTCCGGTTGCAGCCGCATCAGGTCCACCACATTGACCACGCGCACCTTCAGCTCCGGCAGATACTCGCGTAGCAGGGAGACGGCAGCCAGGGTTTCCAGCGTGGGAATGTCGCCGCAGCACGCCATCACGACATCCGGTGCATCCGGTGAGTCGTTCGACGCCCACTCCCATATCCCGGCGCCGCGCGTGCAGTGGATGACTGCCTCCTCCATGGACAGCCAGTTCCACTGGGGCTGCTTGCCGGCCACGATAACGTTGACGTAGTGCCGGGAGCGCAGGCAGTGGTCGGCTACAGAAAGCAGCGTGTTCGTATCCGGTGGCAGGTAGGCCCGGATGATCGACGCCTTCTTGTTGACGACGTGGTCAATGAAGCCGGGGTCCTGGTGCGAGAACCCGTTGTGATCTTGCCGCCAGACCAGTGAGGACAGCAGGTAGTTCAGCGAGGCGACCGGACGCCGCCACGGGATATCGCGGGTGACCTTCAGCCACTTGGCGTGCTGGTTGAACATTGAGTCGATGATGTGGATGAACGCCTCGTAGCAGTTGAACAGCCCGTGCCGTCCGGTGAGGAGGTAGCCCTCCAGCCACCCCTGGCACATGTGCTCCGACAGCACCTCCATCACCCGGCCGTCGGGCGCGAGATGATCGTCACCATCGATGATCTCGCCTTCGAACGCCCGGTTAGTCACCTCGAAGACGTCGCCGAGCCGGTTCGATGCGGTCTCGTCGGGGCCGAACAACCGGAAGTTCGACGGGTTAGCCCTGATCAGGTCACGCAGCCAGTCGCCGAGCACCCGGGTAGCTTCGGACATCTCCGCGCCCGGCCTGCTGACCGTCACGGCGTAGTCCTTGAAGTCGGGCAGATCGAGGTCGCGCAGCAGCAGGCCACCGTTGGCGTGCGGGTTCGCGCTCATCCGCCGGTCGCCGCGCGGCGCGAGCGCGGCTAGCTCAGGTACCAGCGCTCCGGAACCGTCGAACAGCTCTTCCGCCTGGTAGGAACGCATCCAGGACTCGAGCTGGGCCAGGTGCTCCGGGTTGGTCCTGGCCGCGTCGATCGGCACCTGGTGCGCCCGCCAGGTCCCCTCCACCGGAAGCCCGTCGACCATCTTCGGACCGGTCCAGCCCTTGGGCGTCTTCAGCACGATGACCGGCCACGCCGGGCGGGTAAGGTCGCCGTCTTCCCTGGCGCGGCGCCAGATCGCGTGGATCTCGCCCATCACCGCGTCCATGGTGGCGGCGAGCTGCTGGTGCACCACCTTCGGGTCATCGCCCTCGACCGTGTGCACCTGGTACCCGTAACCGCGCAGCAGCGACTCCAGCTCATCGTGCGGGATCCGGGCCAGCACCGTCGGGTTGGCGATCTTGTACCCGTTCAGGTGCAGGATCGGCAGCACCGCACCATCCTTGGCCGGGTCGAGGAACTTATTGGAGTGCCAGCTGCCGGCCAGCGGACCGGTCTCGGCCTCCCCGTCGCCGATGACGCAGGCCACGATCAGATCCGGGTTGTCGAACGCCGCCCCGTAAGCGTGCACGAGCGAGTAGCCCAGCTCACCGCCCTCGTGAATGGAGCCAGGCGTCTCCGGCGCCGCGTGCGAAGGGATACCACCGGGAAAGGAGAACTGCCTGAACAGCCGGCCCATCCCTGCCGCGTCCTGGGTAATACGCGGGTACAGCTCGGAGTAGGTCCCCTCCAGGTACGTGTTCGCCACCATCCCGGGGCCGCCGTGACCGGGGCCGCAGACGTAGATGACGTTCAGGTCCTGGTTCCTGATCACCCGGTTCAGGTGCGCGTAAACCAGGTTGAGGCCCGGCGTGGTGCCCCAGTGCCCGAGCAGCCGCGGCTTGACATGCTCCGGCCGCAGCCGCTCGGTCAGCAACGGGTTGCCGAGCAGGTAGATCTGGCCCACCGACAGGTAGTTAGCAGCACGCCACCAGGCGTCAAGCGCGTCAAGCTCGCTGCTGGTCAGCGGTCCCTGCTCCGTCATGGTCACGTAAACCCCTCACCCGAACGGGCAGTGGTGCTCGCCGCGGTAAACGAGCACGTCGCGTCCATCGACGCAGAAAGGAGTCTGCCGGGTGCGGTGCTACTCCGATTAGGGGCGTTAGGTACCGCGAATCGGGACCTACGTCCTTGCCTGCTCGGCCATCAAGCCTGTCAAATGCAAGCATGTTCGTGGGCCATGAGGTGCTTCTCGAGGCCAGCTTCGCCGTGGCCCGGGAAAGGCTGGTGCAGCTGACCGAGAGCGATGCGCTGATCAGTGCATCGGAAGACGCTTACAGTTGCGGGACCGCCGGCCTGACGCGGGTGGGCGCTGCTGGCCTGTCCAAGCTGGTCCGGGTGCAGGTCCGCGAGCTGGCCTGCACGGGCAGATCTGCCGGGCTGGCCATCCGGTGGGAGGCGACAGGACCGGGCGGCGGGCTATTCCCGGTTCTGGACGCCGATCTTCGGTTCGCTTCCGCCGACGATCAGGTCACCTTGCTGACCATGGCCGGCGTATACCGGCCCCCGCTCGGTCCCCTGGGTGAGGCGCTGGACCGGGCGATCTTGCATCGGGTCGCCGACGCGACGATCCGTAATTTCGCAGTCTGGGTGGCGGCCCAGATCACCGGCCGGCCGGGCGCAGCGGAGGCGGCGGCCTCCAATGGTGTCGGAGCTTCGCCCCCAGATGTCCCCGGTTCTTCTTAGGTTGCGTGCTGCCGGGCTATGCGGCACCGGCGGGTGGTCCCGGTTCGGACCGCGGTCCTTCGTCGCCTGAGGTGAAGGCGTAGTCGCGGATCTCGTGGATTGTGTCATCTAGCTGCTCCAGCGCTTCGGTGAGGCGCTCGCGGGCCACGTCGCCGGGCAGGTCGGAGGCGACCTGCAGGCTCAGCCCGACCTCGAACAAGTGATGGACGACACGATCTAGCAGGTCCTTGGTGAGGCGCCACTGGTCGGCCGCAGCACCGCGGGCGAGATCGGCGAGATCATCGCGCCGCCGGGCCTCGCTAGCGTCGCGGATCACTGCGAGAACGAAGTGTTCGGTGGCGGTCGGTACCGGACTCAGGCTGATCTCGACAGGGAACGTGCCTCCATCTCTCCGCAGCCCGGCCAGGCGGGCACGTTCGCCCATCGGACGAGACTGCGGAGCCTGGCTGTAGCCGGCCCGGTAGCCCCGGTGGGCGGTCCGTACGTCGGGCGGGACGAGCGAATCGACCGGCAGGCCGATCAGTTCCTCTCGCCGGTAGCCGAACATTTCCGCACATCGCCGGTTGACCAGGGCGATCTTCCCGTCGTGGCCGGTCAGGGCCAGGCCGTCACCCAGGGCATCGATCAGGTGCCAGAGCACGGCCGGGGTGATGCCTGCCGCCGGGGAAACGTCGGCAAAGTTCCTCGGGGGCTTGCCGTCCTGTCGCGGCGGCAAGGTCAGCGACCGGGCCGAGCTGCCGCTTCCCGGCAATCCGGCCGTCGCCGCCTCCAGTGAGGGATAGATCGAGATCAGCCGATCCAGCCCTTCGATGCCGAGTACGCGCCTTATGGAGGGAGCGGTGACCACCAGCCTGAACTGCGTCCCGCTGACCGCTGCCCGCTGGAACGCTCGCGCGATGGCGTCCACCGCGGCGTGATCACACGACAGAGTGCCGGTCATGTCGGCGACCACCACGTCGGCCCCGCGGTTGAAGACCGACAGGAGCCGGTCGTGGAGCTGATCCACGTTGGACACATCGACCCGCCCCGGAAACGCGACGATTGCCTGCTGGCCCATCCACTGCACCGGGAACTGGTCATCTGGCATGGCGGCGGCTTCCTAATGAGAGCTCGACGTAGAGCCCAGTATGTCGGCCGGGGCAGCTAGCGGCCAGCGCTGGCGGTCGAGCGGCTGCTCAGCCGGCCAGCAGCACACCGAGGAACAACGTGGTCACGGCGCTGATCGCAGGGAGCGCGCAGGACCGGGACGAGCGCGGCTAGGGTCAGCTCACCTCAGGATCGCCGTCAATACGGCCACTTCCAGCCAGCGATCTCGGGCGCATCCTCTTGGCTACCGTGCCAAAGGATCAGGCCCGGGTGTACGGGAGCGCCGTTGCTCCTCGCGCACCCGGGCCTGATCAGTCACCGGCCGCGTATCCGCTCTACCAGTGGGCGCTACTTCTGCCCGGCCGGGGTGGGTTCGGGCTTTGTCCCGGCTCGGGCTGGGTGCCCGGCTCGGGCCCGGTTGCGGTCTGCCGGTTCCAGTCCCGCCAGACGAGCCGGTGCACCGGGATCCACCTCGGGATGTCGCGCAGGCCGGGGATGAACGGGATGCACAGCAGCAGGATGGTGGCCGCACCGGTCATGTAGATGGCGATCAGGTCGATGTTGGCGGAGTTACGCCAGCCGGGCACGTGGTACCACATCTGGTACAGCCACAGCCAGGGCTGGCCGGGGTAACTGCCGGTCTCGTTCATCACGCCCCACTGGTCTCCGGTGAGGTGCTCGGCGGTCGCCTGGTTGGCGTAGTACGCGCCGTCTTCGAGGAACAGCAGCGGCTTGGTGAAGTCGGTGCCGTAGAACGGCTGGGCGCCACTCAGAGTCGGCGTCGATGGCGCCGCTGCGGGCCAGGGTCAGCTCGGTGGACAGCATGGCCGGGACGGGACCGTAGTTGCCCGCGGGAAGCACCGGCGTTCCGTTGACGAACGTGACCTTGGGCAACGCGTTCAGGTAGTTGGTCGCCCACTTGTTCTGCTGGGTGGGGGACGCGGCGTTGTAGATGGCCAGTGCCGCCGCCAGCTGCGGGTCCGTGGGAGCCGTCTTGGCCAGCGGTTCCAGCACGAAGGTCTGCGCCGGGTCGATGGGCTGCCGGACTCCGGCCACGTTGGCCGGGGCGAACCATTCGCTTTGCGGGGTTCCACTGGTGTTGTACGGCGGGCCGTAGCTCGCGGTCAGGCTGGTGCCGTTCAGTTCGCTGGCGGCGGTGGCCAGGAAGTCCGCGGGGGCGACCGCGGTCCAGCTGCGGACCGTGACCGGCGGCACGTTGGGCGAGGACAGCAGGGTGGCCAGGCCGACGGTGAGCACCAGGATCACCACGGTCGCGATGGTGCCTTCCTTCAGGATGTCGTAGCGCTTGGTCGGGCCGCGCCACGCGGCCCGGTCGGCCTTCATGGCGGCGCGCCTGGCGGCTAGCCCGCGGGGCCTGCTGACCGGCAGCGGGTGGCTGACGCCGCGGATGCGGACGAGCAGCACGTGCGCGCCGATGATCGCGATCAGGATGATCGGGAGAAGCACGATGTGCCACATCAGCATCTGGCCGAAGTTCATCAGATTGAAGAACGCCCCGACCCCGACCTCGTTGAACGCGTCCTTGCCGTTGGTGGCGATCCACTGCGCGTCGAAGTTCTGCTGGGACAGGTACCCGGTGAAGCATTCCACGACGGACGCGAGGAAGGCGACCACGCCGGTGATCCAGGTCAGGGCCCGGCGGCCGCGCCAGGCCGCCATCCAGAACTTGCCCCACAGGTGAATGACCAGCAGCGCCATGAACAGCTCCACGCTCCACAGGTGCAAGCTGTTGAAGAAGTGCCCGACCGGGTTGTAGTGCCACCAGTCGGGACCGCCAAGCGCGATGGCGAAGCCGCTGACGATCACAACGGCGAGTGCGGCCAAAGACCCGACGCCGAACACGTACACCCAGGAGGCGACGTACGCGGGCTGGCGGTCAGGCAGCAGCTTGTTCGGCGGCAGCGCGGACAAAGTGCTCCGGCGCAGCCGCGCCGTCCACATCCGCTCATCCCCAGGAGCTGCCGCGTACGGGTCGGCGGGCTCATCCGGTGCGGGCGCATCCTGTGCCGTCTCGCCTTGGCGGTGGCGGCCGGGGAAGGGCAGTAGCAGCGCGGCGCCGAAGATGGCGACCATGACGGCGATCAGCACCAGGTTCGCCACCGAGATCGTGAAGATGTTCCAGTTCAGATAGGTACCGGGATGGTTCAGATCGATGGCGGCGGGAGCGTATCCCGCCAAGGCGGTGGTGGTCAACGGGGCCTCCAGGTTCGGGGCGGGCAAATAGCTGGTGACCGCAAGCTTGCTCGTCTACCGAAGGCGCCTGTAGTGAAGTGGGTCCCGCCATTTCGGGACCAAAGTCCCCATCTTTTGAGACCGATTCTTTCCGAACGGACCGTGGTGCTCGCGGCCCGCAACGGCGGGACGCGTCAGCGCAGCTTGCGCAGGAACGGGTCCTGCGCCCGGTACGGTGTCACCTTGATCCGCGCATCGACCACGAAGACCCCGTCCGGCCGGGCGATGACCGGGTTGAGGTCGAGTTCGGTGACCTCGGGCAGGTCGTCGGCCAGCCGCGACACGCGGAGCAGCAGGTCGCGCAGGGCACCGAGGTCGGCCGCGTAGCCTCGCGGGGGGGTCTGGGGGGGTCGGCCCTCCGGGCCAGCAGAGCCGCGGTAGCCGCGGAGCAGCGGCGCGGAGCGGATCGAGCCGATGAGCTGGTCCGCGTCGGTGTCGGTCAGTGGCGTGAGCCGGGCTGAGCGGTCGGCACGGACCTCGGTAGCCGCGCCGCCGAGCCCGAACACCACCAGCGGGCCGAACACGTGATCATCGGTCACCCCGATGATCACCTCGGTGCCCTCCGCGATCATCGGCTGAACCAGGATCTGGCGCTGCCGCCAGCCGAAGCGCTCGGTCAGCCTGCGGTATGCGGCCCGCACCTCGGCCTCGGTGCGCAGGTCGAGCTCGACTCCGCCCGCCTCCACCTTGTGGATGAGCCCAAGCACGTCGGTCTTGAGCACGACCGGTCCGGCTGCGGCCCGGAAGGCCTCCACCGCCTCGTCTTCGCTGCTCGCGCCGGTCAGCTCGATCAGCGGGACGCCGTAGCGGTGCAGCAGTTCAGAGGTCTGGTCGGGCGGCATCCAGCCGCCGCCCAGGGTGCCGCGCAGGAACCCGCGCACCAGCGTGCGAGCGTCCTCGGTGCCGATGTCGGGGAAGCTGGGGACCTGGCCCCGCGGCTCGGTGCGCCAGGCCCCGTACCGGGCGGCGCGGGCCATCGCGGTCGCGGCCGCCTCCGGGTACCCGTAGGCGGGGATCTGCCCTTCGCCGTCCGTGCGCGGCAGCAGGCGGACGGAGTCCGGCTGATCGAGGACGACCGCGGCCAGCGGGACGCTGATGTCGGCCTGCTGGATGGCCGTGACCAGATCGCCGGTCGCGGCCGTCGGCAGCACCAGCGCGATCATCGCGTCCACCTCGTCGTCGGCCGCGAGCAACTCCAGGCACTGCCGGAAGGTCTCGGCCGGGATCGCCGCCGTGGTGTCGACCGGGCCACCCGTCGCACCAGTGTCCGGGATGAGCGCGTGGAGCCGACGGCTGGTCAGGCCGTGCGGGCGGTGCACAGTCAGGCCGAGGCCGGTGCAGGCGTCCGCGGCGAGCACCCCGGCGCCGCCCGCGTTGGACACGATGGCGACCGTGCGGCCCGTAGGGACCGGCTGGCTGGCGAGTAGCGCGGTGGTCTCGACCAGATCACCGAAGGTGTGCGTGGTGATGACGCCGGCCTGCTCGAACAGCGCTTCCCGGCGGGCTTCCGGCTGCCCCGCTTCCACGGCGAGGACCGGCATGCTGGCCCCGGCCCGGCGGGCCGTGCGGGCGAACTTGCGCGGGTTGCCGAACGACTCGATGTACATCACGGCGAGCTTGGTGACGCCGTCGTTTTCCCACCACATCAGCATGTCGTTGCTCGACACGTCGAGCTTGTTGCCGACCGACACGAACGAGGAGATGCCGATGCCGAGCCGGGACAGCTGATCCACCAGGGCGACGCCCAGGCCGCCGGACTGCATGACCAGCCCGGTGGTGCCGGGCTGCGGGTGCCGGGCGCCGAAGGTGGCGTCCAGCCCGATGGCGGGCACGGCCACGCCGAAGCAGTCCGGGCCGACCAGCCGCATGCCGTGCCGTCGGCATACCGCCAGCAGGTCCGCGCAGGCGGCGGCGTCGAGCCCGGACGTGATCACCACCAGGGACCGCACGCCGCGCTGGCCGCATTGCTCCGCGACGTCCAGGACCGCCGCGGCCGGGACCGCGATCACGGCCAGGTCGGCCGGCTCGGGCAGGTCGAGCACCGAGGACAGGCAGTGCTCGCCGCTGACCTGCCGGGCGCGGGGGTTGACCACGTACAGGCGACCCGCGTACCCGCCGGTGCGGATGTTGTCGAAGATCGCCCGGCCTACCGTGCCCCGTTTCCGGCCGGCGCCGATCACCACGACCGATTCGGGAGCGAGCGCGTGCCGCAGGCTGGCCGTATCCGCGCGGCGTTCCCGCTCGGCCACGGCGTTCAGGTAGCTGTCCAGGGCGGTCCCGCCGCCCTCACTGGGCAGGGGAAAGATCATCTCCACCACCCCGTCCTCGGAGTAGCGCTGGACCGGCAGGCCGGCGTCGGCGAATACCCTGAGCATCGGGGTGTTCTCGCACAGGGTCTCCGCGGTGAACGCGGTGATCTGGTGAACCCGGGCGAGCGAGACCAGGTGCTCGAGCAGCAGGGTGGCGATGCCGCGGTGGTGCATGTGATCGGCCACCGCGAACGCGACCTCGGCCGTATTCTCGGGGCCGTCCGGCTCGGCGGGCGCGTTGTAGCTGCCGCAGCCGACTACCTCATCAGCCGACAGCGCCAGCAGCGCCGCGTGGCCGGGTCCGGACCCCCGGCAGATCCGCCGCGCCTCGGTCTCGACCGCCAGTCGGCTGAGGTTGAAGAACCGCAGGTAGGTGTTGTCCCGGGACATCGCCTCGTGCATGGCCTTGACCGCATCGAAGTCGGCCGGGTCGGCCGGGCGGATCTCGACCGTGGTACCGTCGGCCAGCAGCGCGTACGCGGGCCCGGTGGCATGGACCATGCTCATCTGTACCCTCCCGGTCTCCCGGCTGGCTGGCGGATCAGAAGTAAAGGCCTGCGATCGACCGCTCGGCCGGTGGGTAGCTGAGCTCGTCGCGGACCGCGACCACGCCCTGGACGTTACGGATCCGGGTCATCAGGTTGTGGCCCAGGTCCGCCGTCTCCGGGGCACCCGTGACCGTGACGACTCCATCGGCGACCGTCACCATGAACAGGGCCGGGTCGACCAGGAACTCGTGCAAGATGACGTCGTCGACGATCTCGGCGCGGATCTCCTGGTCGGGGCGGTCGAAGACGGTCAGCAGGTCGGCGCGGCTCACGATGCCCACCAGGTGGCCGCCCGCGTCGACCACGGGAAGCCGCTTGACCTGTAGGTGGTACATCAGCCGGGCGGCCAGCTCGACCGTGTCGTCGGCCTTGACCGTCACGACGTTGCTCGACATCAGGTCGCCGGCGGTCACGCCGTCGGCCTTCTTCAGCTCCTTGTGGTGCACGATGGCGCTGATCGCCCCGCTCCGGTCGGCGTTCAGGGCCGCCTTGGCCAGCAGGTCGGCTTCGGAGACGATGCCGATCACCTTCTGGTCGTCGTCGAGGACCGGGAAGGCGCTCACCCGGTACTTGCTGAGCAGCGCCGCCATTTCCTTGAATGACGCGCCCTGCTTGACCGCCACGACCGTGGTGGTCATGACGTCATTGATGGTGGCGTTCATCGTGATCATCTCTTCCCTGGGGACTGTGTTCGGGCTATGAGGAATAGGGGTGGTCGCCCACGGCGTCAGTCAGCGGGGAAGCGAGCCAGGACATCGAAGCTCGGGTCGGAAACCTCGCGAGGCGGGTAGCTGAGGCGGTCGCGGACGGCCACCACACCCGGGACGTGCCGGGTCCTGTCCACCAGATCGTGCCCGACGTCGCTGGTCTCGGGCTTGCCCTCCAAGGTCACGACCCCGTCGTTGACGATCACCCCGAATACGGCCGGATCGATGAGGAACGCATCGCAGATTACATGGTCTCGGATTTCCGTGCGGAGTTCCTCGTCCGAGCGGTCGAAGATGGCCAGCACGTCGACGCGGCTGATGATGCCGACCAGGTGAGCGTCGGCGTCCACCACGGGCAGCCGCTTGACCTTCCGGGTGTACATCAGCTTGGCCGCGCGCTCGACCGTGTCCTCGGGGGCGACGGTCACCGCAGGACTGCTCATCAGGTCTCCGGCTGTTATCCCACGCGCCTTCGCGTGTTCCCTGTGGCGCAGCAGGCCGGTGATCATTCCCGGCATCCCCTGAGGCTCGCTGCCCAGGGCTTCCTTGGTCAGCATGTCGGCTTCGGAGACCACGCCGATCACTTCCCCGTCGGCGTCGACGACGGGGAAGGCACTGACCCGGTGCTCGCGCAGGGCGGCGGCCATCTCCCGGAACGACGCGCCCTTCCTCATCGAGACGACGCGGGTGGTCATGAGGTCCCTGACGGTCGGCTCCATCTTCAGCACCCCTTCGTTACTCGTCGTCGCGGCGGCTGAGGACGACCTTCAGCGCGCCGGTGTCGGCGGCCCGGGAGAAGACGTCGTACGCCTCGTCCCACTCGTCCAGACCGAACTGGTGGGTGATGAACCGCTTGGCGTTGAGCTGGCCGCTGGCGACCAGTTGCAGCAGGGTGGGAGTGGAGTAGGTGTCGACTAGGCCGGTGGTGATCGTGATGTCCCTGATCCACTGGTCTTGCAGGTCCAGCGTGACCGGCGCGCCATGCACGCCGACGTTCGCGATCCGGCCGCCGGGCCGGACCAGCTTGACCGCGAGCTCGAAGGTGTCCGGGACGCCGACGGCCTCGATGGACACGTCCGCGCCGAGCCTCCCGGCCAGGTCCCCGGTCAGGTCCCTGATGACCCTCAGCGGGTCCTCGCGGGAGTTGTTCACGACCACGTCGGCGCCGAAGTGCTTGGCCGCCTCCAGCCGGGCGTCGGACAGGTCGATCGCGACGATGTGGCTCGGGCTGAACAGCTGCGCGCCGGCGATCGCGGCCAGGCCGACCGGTCCCGCGCCGACGACGGCGACGAGATCACCCGGGCGGACGTTCCCGTTGAGCACGCCGACCTCGTAGCCGGTCGGCAGGATGTCGGCCAGCATGAGGGTCTCCTCGTCGCTGAGGCTGCCGGGTACGCGGTAGGTGGAGGTGTCGGCGAACGGCACGCGGACGTACTCGGCCTGGGTGCCGTCGATCTTGTGGCCGAGGATCCAGCCGCCGGTGCCCAGGCACTGCCCGTAGCGGCCTTCGCGGCAGAACCGGCAGGTCCCGCAGGCGCTGATGCAGGAGACCAGCACGCGGTCGCCTTCCGTCAGCGTCTGCACGCCGGGGCCGGTCTCGATGATGGTCCCGACGGCCTCGTGGCCGAGGATCCGGCCCTTGCGGACCGCGGGGACGTCGCCCTTGAGGATGTGCAGGTCGGTACCGCAGATGGTGGCCGCGTCGACCCGCACGATGGCGTCGCCATCGCCGGTGATCTCCGGGTCCGGTACCTCTTCCCAGGCCTTCTGACCGGGACCGTGGTAAACGACGGCTCGCATGACTGCCTCCTAGGCTTATTTGCTTCCACTACCAGCCTCGTCATCAGAGCCGGCGACGGGCAGGGCCGAAGGTCCATTCCTGCTGGGTTGAAGGTCACGGGCGCCGCGCGTGACGCTAAGGTCGGACTGAGAGCCGCACCCGGGAAGGATCAGGCATGGCCGATCGCGTCATCGAGGAGCTGGACGAGGCCGAGAGCCTGCAGCTGATAGCGGCGGGCGGCATCGGCCGCATCGCGTACGCCAGCCGGTTCGGCCCGGCCGTGCTGCCGGTCAACTACAAGTGGCACGACGGCGCGATCGTGTTCCGGACCACGCGGCACAGCGCGCTGGACGAGGACCTGCAGACCGGGATCGCGGGCGGGGATTACCTAGTGGCGTTCGAGATCGACGAGATCGACGAGCCCGGGCGCCAGGGCTGGAGCGTGCTGATCCAGGGACCTGCGCACCACGTGGAAGCCGAGGCCGAGCGCCTGGCCGCCGAGCAGGCCGGCGTCGAGCCGTGGCCCGCCGGCGAGCGGGAACTGTTCCTGCGGATCCTCCCGCACCGTGTCACCGGCCGCCGGATCAAGCCCGCCTGACAGTCGTATGATCGGGCCCTGACCTGCGGTCAGGCGGCTTTACGCTGGGGCTCGTCCATCACCGCGTGACCCAGGCGGGTGAGGTGGTAGGCGGCTGACGGGCCGGACGGCCCCCGCGCCTACCACCAGCACCCGCTTACCCGTCGGCGCCGCGTCGACGGGAACCTGCCAGCCGCGCCGGAGTGTCGTGTCCTCCGGCCCGGCTCCTGGTGGGAGCGCGGGCCGGAGGGGTTTCTGGTTGGTTGCGTCCTGCCTGGTTGCTGGGCCCGGGTCATGCGGTCTTGACGGTGTCCCCGGTGATGGTTTCGTGGGTGATCTCGGGCTTGCGGCCCAGGGTCAGGGCGGCCAGCGAGGCGAGGACGGTCAGCCCGGCCAGGCCGAAGGCGGCCAGGGAGGCGATGTAAGTGATCTGGGAGACCTTCCACCAGCCGTAGGCGTTCAGCAGCATGGAGCGCAGGGTCTCGCCCTTGAACATCGCCGTCCGGACGAGGTCCGGATGCTGGCCCGGCCGGGGCATGATCACGCCCGCCAGGGTCACGACGCCGTGGCGCACCGTCATGGTGACGCCTGGCGGATCGCCGAGCGGCAGCTGGTCCAGGACGTGCCCGACGTCGCCGGTAATGTCGCCGTCCGGACGCAGGAACACGCTCAGCAGGTCGCGGCGGCTGACGATGCCGATCAGCTCTCGGTCCGCGCCGGTCACCGGCAGGCTCGTCACGTGGCGCCTAGTCATCATCCGCGCCGCGGCCGAGAGGGTCCCGTCCGGCCGGATCGTGACCGGCGGCGCGGTCATCAGCTCACCGGCTGCTTGTCCTCGCCGCGCGGTGCCGTTCCGTGCGGCCAGCAGATCCGTTTCCGACACCACGCCGATCACCTGCCACCCGTGCGCGAGCACCGGCAGGCAGCTGATCTGGTGCTCGACCAGCAGGCGGGCGACTTCCTGATACGGGGTGAGCCGATCCGCGGTCACCACCGCGGTCGTCATCACGTCCTCGACCCGGCGGCAGCGCTGGAGCCTGGCCGCCAGGTAGGCATCGGCCGGAGCCATTGCGGTCGCTCGCCTCTGGCGGTCAGGCGGTCGCGGCCGGGCATGGCCGGCTTCGCCTCGCCGAGCCGGTTCACGACGTCGACTACGCCGTCGATGTCCCAGATCAGGCGGAGCGCGAGCGGGATGAGGTCCTGGCCGTCGCCCGGCTCCGGCCGCATCGTCCCGGTGAGGGTTACCACTCCGTGTTGTACCGTGACGCTGACCTGCTGCGGATCGCTGAGCGGGATCTCGTCGAGGATCTGCCGGACGTCGTGGACGATGTCGGTGTCCGGGCGCAGGAAGACGCTGAGCAGGTCGCGGCGGCTGACGATGCCGACCAGCTTCCCGTCCTCGTCGACCACCGGCAGCCTCCTGACGCGGTGCGTGTTCATCAGCCGCGCCGCGGCCGGGATGGTCGCGTCGGGGCCGATGGTGATGGCCGGAGCGGTCATCAGCGTCCCGGCGGTCAGGTTCACGTGCGGCTGCGGCCGCCGGCGCCAGCGCCGGCCGACCGAGCTGGCCATCCGGGCCCGCCTGCTCGTCTCGTCCTCCGCCGCGAGTAGGTCCGCCTCGGACACCACACCAGTGACCTCCCGCCCCATCTTCAGCACCGGCATGCCGCTGATCTTGTGCTGGGTCAGCAGGCGGTCGATTTCCTGGTACGGGGTGATCCGGTCGACGGTCACCACCGAGGTCGTCATCACGTCGCTGACCCGCCGGGCCCACCGGCGGCGCCACAGCTCGTTGCCGTGGGGGGCCTGGTGCGGGCGGCCGGGCGGGCGATGCGGTGCCTGCTCGGTCAGGTGTTCTTCCACCGTGTCCAGCGCCCGGGTCACGTCCGAACGGGTGGCCCTGCCGTGCAGGGACTCGTAGTACGCGGCACCGAGGTGGCGGAGCATGGCATCAAGGTGGGTGTCGGTGCGGGCCATCGTGCTCACTTCCTTACGTCATCTTTCACTGTGGCGGCCGGGCCACCTCCGGCCGCGCTTCGAGAGCGCGGCCGGAGGTGATGACCGGCGAGGGTGTGGTCGGTTTGCAGTTGTCGGTCGCCAGGCTGGCGTGGCCGGGGTCATGCGGTCTTGACGGTGTCCCCGGTGATGGTTTCGTGGGTGATCTCGGGCTTGCGGCCCAGGGTCAGGGCGGCCAGCGAGGCGAGGACGGTCAGCCCGGCCAGGCCGAAGGCGGCCAGGGAGGCGATGTAGGTGATCTGGGAGACCTTCCACCAGCCGTAGGCGTTCAGCAGCATGGAGCGCAGGGTCTCGCCCTTGAACACGGTGGCGACCAGGCCGGCCAGCTTGGTGTTGGTCGGCTGGGCGATCGCTTCGGCGGACAGCTGGGAGTAGGTCTTGCCGCCGGACATGTCGGTGATGTGCTGGGCGATGAAGTGGTCAGCGTAGGCCTCGGCCTGCTGCCCGGTCAGCATCTGCTGCCCGGCGTACTGGGACACTGACGGGATCATGTTCGGGGTGATCTCGGTGCCCGCCTTGGCGTGCGCGAACGCGGCCTGGGGCGGGAAGTAGATCTGCTGGGCGGCGAGCTGGTTGTGCACGGTGTTGTGCACGTAGGTCGACCCCCATAGCAGCAGCCCGCCGGCCACGGCCAGCAGCACCGCGGTCGCGAAACCCGCGATGGCGAGGGTGAGATGAGAGTTGCGGCGCATCGTAATGCCTCCTTGGCGTGCGGGCCCGGCTCTGCGGTCCCGCGTTATTGACCTTTCAACCAGTAGTGTTCCGCCGCACCCGTGCCCGGCGGCACGGCCAGACGTCACCATCCCGCCAGGACCTCAGTCCCTGATTCCGGCACAGCAAAAAGGGCCGCGCACACCGCGCGGCCCTGATGTTCGCAGTACCGGTCAGGCGGCCGCCCGCTTGTTCAGGCTTTTGCGGGCGAGCCCTCCTATCGCGGCCAGCGCGACCGCGAAACCGGCGGCGGCGAGGCCCTCGGCCAGCTCGGTGCGGTCGGCGATCTCGGGCTGGCGCATCGGCGGATCAGCCAGCTCGCCGGCCTGGTTGACCCACACCGCGACCGTGCTGCCGGCTGCCGCCCCGCTGGGCGCGCAGACCGGTGCGGTGCGGAGCTGACCGTCCAGCGCCCGCCACTGGGCCGGGACGGGCCGGACCGAGCGCGCCCCGGACCCGGTCCGGAGCGGGGCCTCGCGCAGCAGGGTGGCCGGGACCTGGAACAGCGCGTTCCGCTGAAGCCGTGCCGCCTGTTACCGGCGGGGGCTCCACCGAGGTCCGGCCGATAGCCACTCCGCGTCCCATGCGGCCAGTCGGCGCCGGTCCAGCGCCCAGCGGGCCACCGCGCCCACGGTGATCAGCGCGACGGCCAGAGCCGCGACGGCGAGCGCTTCGGACAGGTACATCCGGCCGGTGACCTGGCTGTGCCGCAGCGGGGGATCGGTGAGCTGGCCGGCCTGGTTGACCGTGACCGTGACCGTGCTGCCGGCCGGGGCGTCGGCGGGCAGGAACACCTGGCCCGTGCACACATGCCCGTCCGGGGCCTTCCACCGGGCGTTGGCTTCGGATCCGGATCCGAAGAGGCTCAACGGCAACGCCGCCTGTAGCAGGGTCGCCGGGACCTGGTGCATGGACGCCTGCTGAGCCTGCGCTTCCCGGGTGGAGGCGGCGTAGGTCAAGCTGCCCGCGGCATGGGCCGCGAACGGGGCGCCGGCCAGGAAGACGGCGAGCAGCACGCCGAGCACGACGGTCTCGGCCCGGTCCGATCCGCGCCGCAGCGCATTGCGGTCGAGCCGCCGTCCGCGCAGCAGCCGGCTCATCCAGGTGCTCCGGGAGCTTCTCGGGCTCTCAGGGCTTCTGTGACTGAGCCATGCTTGCATCGATCTCACCTCATCTGGGTCAGCGCGGTGTGCGTCTCCACCATCGAGCGCCGCCGTACTGACAGCCAGGGGCCGATCTCCCGGTTTGACCGGGACCTTGTGCCCGGCTGCCGGCGGCCGAAGGGCCGATGGTCCCGGGCTTAGGTGGCTATTGGCGCTACCGGGGGTCTGTCCGGGCGGTCCAGGCTGCCGGTGGAAGCACCCTTGAGGAGGAAGCTCATATGACTGTCAGAGTGGGAATCAACGGTTTCGGCCGTATCGGGCGCGTGTTCACGCGCCTGGCGCTGGAGCGTGCCGACCTGCAGGTGGTGGGGATCAACGACATCACCGACGCCAGGACGATGGCGCACCTGCTGGCCTTCGACTCTACCTACGGCCGGCTCGGCCGTCCGGTGGAGCACACCGGCGACGCGCTGATCGTGGCGGGGGAGCCGATCCCGGTGCTGTCCGAGCGCGATCCCGCGGGGATCGACTGGGCGAGGCTCGGCGCGGACGTGGTGATCGAGTCCACCGGCAAGTTCCGCAGCCGGGACGGCGCGGCGCTGCACCTGAAGGGCGGCGCGCGGAAGGTGCTGATCTCGGCCCCGGGTAAGGGCGCGGACCTGACCGTGGTGATCGGCATCAACGAGGACGCTTATGACCCGGCCCGGCACGACGTGATCTCCAACGCGTCCTGCACGACCAACTGCGTGGCCCCGATGGTCAAGGTGCTGCACGACGCGTTCGGCGTGGTGCAGGGGTTCATGACCACGATCCACGCCTACACCGGGGACCAGATGCTCATCGACGGGCCGCACAAGGACCTGCGGCGGGCCCGGTCGGCGGCGGTCAGCATCGTGCCGACCACGACCGGCGCGGCCCGGGCCACCGGCGAGGTCATCCCGGCCCTGGCCGGGAAGCTGGACGGCGTGGCCCTCCGGGTCCCGGTGGAGGACGGCTCGCTGACCGACCTCGCGGTCGTGCTCAGCCAGGACGTCACCGCGGAGGAGGTGAACGGGGCGTTCGCCGCCGCGGCGTTCGACCCGAAGACCTCGCTGGGCCGCGTGCTGCGGTACAGCACCGATCCCATCGTCTCCCGCGACGTCATCGGCGACTCCGCGTCGTGCGTGTTCGACTCGCCGCTGACCCAGGCGTCGGGGCGGCTGGTCAAGGTGTTCGGCTGGTACGACAACGAGTGGGGTTACACCTGCCGGCTGGCCGACCTGGCCGCTCTGGTCGGCGAGCAGCTCTAAACCGGTAACGAGCGGGGCCGCCCCCCGGGGCGGCCCCGCTTGCCGCTGACCCTGGGGTCAGCGGCTCTCGATCCGGCGGCCGGAGACGGTATCGGGGATGACGCGCACGTAGACGTCGCGGTCGTCGCCGGGCCACGGCCAGATCCCGGCGTCCTGCCGCATGTGCTCGAGCTCGGCCGGATGCGCCACGCGGTGCGCCTGCCCGCGCACCAGCACGCTCCAGCCCTGGCACAGCGCCTGGTCGATATGGTCGACCTCGAACGCGACCCGCTCGTCGGCGTGCCCGGCGATCATCGTGCCCTCACCGGTCCGGATCACGATCGTGCCCGCCACCACGGCGAAGTTGACCGGGAACACGACCGGACCCGAGACCGTGCCGAACGCGATCCGCCCGATCCCGCCCGCCGCGATCAGCCGGCGGCACTCGGCCGGCATGAGCTTGGTGATCACGGGAGGAGTGGCCGTACGGGCGTATCCGGGAGGCATCTGGGCCCCCGCTCCCAGCAGGGCGGCCGGCGTGGTCTGCAGGGCGGCGGCGAGCCGGCGCAGCGCGGTACCGCCCGGCCGGGCTGGGTACCGCTCCACGTATTCCAGGTACCGCAGGCTCATCCCGGCCCGGGCGGCGACCTGCGCCTTGCTCAGGTGCAGTTCCGCGCGCCGCCGCGCGACCCGCTTGCTCAGGTCACCCGGATCCGGCGGCGACGGCCAAGACTCGCCTCGCTGTGTTCCGTTGGCCCCGTCCAGCCCTTCGGGCCTGCTGGGCTCCTGCCAGGATATGTAACTCACGCTCATCGGGATCACGGCGCCGTCGGCCGGGCCCAGGCCGCGGACGCCGCTTCACCTCCTCGGTTCTCTCAGCTATCATGCAGGGCTGTCGCCCCGCATGCGGCCAGCCTCAGTCGTGCGCTGCCCGGCGGCGAGTGGCCTCCGGCATGTCCGGCCAGGACGTTGGTCCATTAGATGATGCCGCGCTACGGCAGATCCCGCCCGCACCTATGGTCCCGGCCAGCGAGGGACCTTCGGCACTGGCCACACGCGCGCTATGCCGCCAGGCTGAACGGACCAAGACGAAATACCGGGCGGTGATGTCCCATGATCGAGGTCAATGCGGCGACGTTGGCTACCCACCCGTTCCTGCGCGGAATGTCCCGTGACCAGCTGAGCATGCTCGCCGAGACCGCCTGCGACGTCAGGTTCCCGGCCAAGCGCCGGCTCTTCGAGGACGGCGGCAACGCGACCCGGTTCTGGCTGATCCAGTGCGGTCATGTGTCGCTGGACCTGGATGTCCCGGGCGAGGGCCCGGTGGTCATCGAGACCATCGGCATGGGCGAACTGCTCGGCTGGTCCTGGCTGTTCCCGCCGTACAAGTGGGCGTTCGGCGCCGTGGCCGCCACCGCGGTGGAAGCCTTCGAATTCGACGCGCCGGCCGTGCGGAACCGCTGCGCCGCCGACCCCGCCCTCGGGTACGAGCTCAACCAGCGGATCACGGAGGTCCTGGCCAAGCGGCTAAGAGCGACCCGGATCAGGCTGATCGCTCGTTCGGGCTACTCGGCGGCCGTGCACTGACGGCACGATGAGAGTACTCATCGCCGGGGCGGGCGTGATCGGGACCGTGTACGGCGCTCACCTCGGGGCTGCCGGTCACGCCGTCAGCGTGCTCCATCAATCTCATGTGCGCAGCCGTGGCCGAGGCGTTCACCGCCCTGCGGAAGAGCGGCACCACTGGCCTACCGCGCAACACCCGGCTGGCCTGCAGCCTCCCCGTCCGCTCCGGTTGACCGCCCGCATGGTGTCTTCCCCGGATCCCGACCGCGCTACCGACGAAGGTCCCCCAAAGCGGCGGCCAACGGCCCTGACCGCCGGGCGGGCGCGGGGTCACGCTGGGATCCGGAGTCCGGGATACCGCCCGGAGCCGGTTCTTGCTGTGTCGGGTCGAAGGAGATCTCGCGATGAAGACAATCGACGACTTGGTCGTTGCAGGCCAGCGCGTGCTGGTGCGCGTCGATTTCAACGTGCCGCTCGACGGCGGCCGCGTTACCGATGACGGCCGGATCCAGGCCGCGCTGCCGACCCTGACCGCCCTGCTGAACCGCGACGCCAAGGTGATTGTCTGCGCTCATCTCGGCCGCCCGGCGGGCCAGCCGGACCCGAGGTACTCGCTGGCGCCGGTCGCGGCCCGGCTCAGCGAGCTGCTCGGCCGGCCGGTCGAGCTGGCCGCCGACACGGCCGGACCATCCGCGCGGGCGGCCGTGGCCGCGATGCGCCCCGGCGGGCTGGTCATGCTCGAGAACCTGCGGTTCAACGCAGGGGAGACCAGCAAGGACGACGCGGCGCGGGGCGCGTTCGCCGACCAGCTGGCGGCGCTGGCCGATCTGTACGTCTCGGACGGGTTCGGCGTCCTGCACCGCAAGCAAGCCAGTGTCTACGACGTCGCCTTGCGCCTCCCGCACGCGGCCGGCTACCTGGTCCGGGCCGAAGTCGCCGCGCTCCGCCGGCTCACCGCTAACATCCGGCGGCCCTACGTGGTGGTGCTTGGCGGCGCGAAGGTGGCGGACAAGTTCGACGCGATAGGCAGCCTGATCAGCGTGGCCGACCGGATTCTGGTCGGCGGGGCCATGGCCTTCCCCTTCCTCGCCGCCCAGGGACACAAGGTCGGCACGTCCCTGCTGCAGGACGACCAGGTCGACCTGGCCCGCGGATACCTGGATCTAGCCTCCCGCGCGGGCGCGAAGATCGTGCTCCCGTCCGACCTGATCGTGGCCACCGAACTCGCCGCCGACGCACCACACGAGGTCGTGGCGGCCGACGCCATCCCGGCCGACCGGATGGGCCTGGACATCGGCCCGGAGTCGGCCCGGCTGTTCGCCGCCCGCATCCACGGGGCCGGGACGGTTTTCTGGAACGGCCCGATGGGCGTCTTCGAGCTCGCCCCGTACGCCGCCGGGACCCGGGCCATCGCCTTGGCGCTGGCCAGCGGTGAGGCGTTCTCGGTGATCGGCGGCGGCGACACCGGCGCGGCCATCCGCGCGCTCGGCTTCCGCGACAACGCGTTCGGGTACGTCTCCACCGGCGGCGGGGCCAGCCTGGAGTTCATCCAGGGCAGGACGCTGCCCGGCCTGGCCGTGCTGGACGAGCCATGAGCCAGCCCGCTCCCTACCGCTTGGTGGTGCTGCGGCACGGGCAGAGCGAATGGAACGCCGCCGGGCTGTTCACCGGGTGGGAGAACGCCCACCTGACCGCGCACGGGGAACTGGAGGCGGCCCGGGCCGGAACGATGCTCGCCGAGCACGGCGTGCTCCCGGCGTTCGCGCACACGTCCCTGCTGCGCCGGACGATCCGCACGACCGACCTGGCCCTGGCCGCCGCGGACCGGGACTGGATCCCGGTCCGCCGGTCCTGGCGGCTCAACGGCCGGCACTACGGGGCGCTCCAGGGCCAGTACAAGGCCGACGTGCTCCGGCAGCACGGGGAGGAGCAGTTCAGGCTCTGGCGCCGCTCCTACGACGTGCCGCCGCCGCCGATCGACGCGGCGAGCTGGTCTGCGCAGTCCGCCGATCCTCGCTACCTGGCCGTGCCGCCCGAGGACCTGCCCCGCACCGAATCCCTGGCGGATGTCTCGGCCCGGCTGCTGCCGTACTGGCAGGACGCGATCGTCCCGGATCTGCGGGCCGGCGGATGCGTGCTCGTCGTCTCGCATGGCAACACGCTGCGGGCGCTGGTCAAGCAGCTCGAATCCATTCCGGACGACCTGGTCGCCGAGCTGGATATCCCCACCGGTATCCCGCTGGTTTACGAGCTCGGACCGGACCTGCGCCCGGACGCCCTGGGTGGTCAGTACCTCGATCCGCACGCCGCCCGCGACGCCATCGAGGCCATCAAGAACCAGGGACGCGCGGCACCCGCCGCCGCCCTGGAGCGGGACCGACTTAGGGAGGCTTGCGATGAAGCACGGACACAACGATGAGCCCCGGCGCATCGTGGTCGGGGTGGACGGGTTCGAGTCATCCAAGGCCGCGCTGCGCTGGGCCATTCATCAGGCGAAACTGACCGGCGCCGTGGTCGACGCGGTAACCGCCTGGCAGGTTCCGGTGGGCACCGGCTGGATACCGGCCGTCGACACGCCCGACTACCAGCAGGACGCGTTCGCGCTCCTGGCCGAGGCGATCGCGGAGATGTGCACCGTCGACCCGGACGTCCAGGTCTGCCCCCGCGTGCTTGAAGGACGAGCCGGGCAGCTGCTGGTGGACGCGGCCGAAGGCGCTGACCTGCTCGTGGTGGGCTCGCGCGGCCACGGCGGGCTGGCCGAGGCGCTACTCGGCTCGGTCGGCCAGTACTGCGTGCATCACGCGCCGTGCCCGGTCGTCATTATGCGCGGCAAGCACGAAGGCTAGCGGCGGGAATCCGAGCGGCTCGTGGCCAGCGGCAACAGGTCAGTTAAGCTGAAAACCGGCACAGCTGGCGGAACAGCCGGCGCCAAGTGCGGGGACGGTGTGATGAATCCTAGCGGGGACCCAGCGCGCGAGCCGTCCGGTCAGGCTGTGATCGTGGACGTCGACGGGCTTCCGGCGTTGTTCGACGCGCTGCGCGGCCGGGGCTATACGGTGGTCGGTCCTACCGTCCGGGACGGCGCGATCGTGGTGGCAGAGCTAGCCTCGGTCGCTGAGCTGCCGTTCGGCTGGGGGGTGGAGACCGAAGCGGGGAGGTACCGGCTGCGGGAACGGTCCGACACCGCCGCGTTCGGGCACTCCGCCGGCCCGCAGTCATGGAAAACCGTGCTGCATCCGCCCCGGGCTAAGTTGTGGTCGGCGGATCGGGTGACCGGCACTGTGGAAACTAGCACTGTGGAAACCAGCACCGTGGAAGCCGGCGAGACTGCGGAGCCGCCAAGGTACGCCCTGCTCGGGGTGCGTCCCTGCGATGTGCGCGCGGTCGGCATCCTGGACCAGGTGCTGACCGGCGGCCGGCATGCGGATCCTGTCTACCGCGGGCGGCGCGATGGCGCGTTCATCATCGCGGTCGAGTGCACGGAGCCGGGTGCGACTTGTTTCTGCACGTCGATGGGCTGCGGTCCCGGTGCCGAGTCCGGGTTCGACCTGGCCATGACGGAGCTGACCGACGCCGGAGACCACCGTTTCGTGGTGCGGGCTGGCACGGCGGCCGGCGCCGACGTGCTGGCGGACGTGCCGAGCCGGGCCGCGGACGAGGCGACGGTCCGGCACGCCGTCACGGCCGTTGATGAGGCGGCCGAACGGATGGGCCGGGCCATGCCCGTCCAGGGCCTGCCGCAGCTGCTGGCCGACAGCCGCGAGTCCCCGCACTGGGACGACGTCGCCTCCCGCTGCCTGACGTGCGGAAACTGCACCATGGTCTGCCCCACCTGCTTCTGCACGACCACCGAGGACGTGACCGACCTGACGGGCGATCACGCCGAGCGGTGGCGGCTCTGGGACTCCTGCTTCGCCCTGGACTTCTCCTACCTGCATGGCGGCAGCGTGCGCACCAGCGGGCAGAGCCGGTACCGGCAGTGGATCACCCACAAGCTAGGCACCTGGCACGATCAGTTCGGCTCATCCGGGTGCGTGGGCTGCGGGCGGTGCATCGCCTGGTGCCCGGCCGGCATTGACATCACTCAGGAGGTGTCCGCCTTGGCCATCCTGCAGGACATGACGGCCACGGACAAGGACAGACCATGACGGGCACGGTGGCCGCGCGGCTCTCGGCTCAGCCCTTCTTCGCCGCACTCACTGACTCCCAGCGCGGGGCGCTGGCCGAGGACGGCACAGCGGTAACGTTCGCGGCCCGGGAGCGCCTGTTCGACGAGGGCGGCATCGCGGACATGTTCTGGCTGATGGAGCAGGGCGGCATCGCCCTGGACATGCGGGTGCCGGGCCGCGGTGATCAGATTGTCGAGACGCTGGGCCCCGGTACGGTGCTCGGCTGGTCGTGGCTGCATCCGCCGTACCGCTGGCATTTCGGTGCGGTGGCCCGCGTGGCCACCGCCGCGATCGCGTTCGACGCCGCCTCGGTACGCCGTCGCTGCGACGCCGATCCGGCCTTCGGGTACGCCATGCTGCGCGCGTTCACGCCGGTCATCACCGAACGGCTGCAGGCGACCCGGCTCCGCCTGCTGGACCTGTATGCCCCCCCGTCCCAGGTGAGGTACGCCGACATCGGGCCAGTGAACGCATGACCGGCCAGCGGACGGCACCGCCCGCGCTGACCGAGCCAACGGCCGACACGGCCGCGGTACCCCGCTTTTACCGGGTGGCTTCCCGCCGCGAAGACACCGCCGACACGGTCACCTTGGAGCTCGCGGAACCGGCCCAGCCGGTCCCGGCCTTTTCGCCAGGGCAGTTCGCCATGCTGACCGCGTTCGGCGTCGGCGAGGTCCCCATCTCGGTGAGCGGTCTCGGTGATAGCGGCGGCGGGCGGGCCCGCCGCCTGGAGCACACGCTGCGCGCGGTGGGCGCGGTCACCCGGGCGCTGTACGCCGCGCCGCCCGGCAGCCTGATCGGCGTGCGCGGTCCGTTCGGCACCAGCTGGGACGTGGCGTCCGCGGCCGGACGGGACATCGTGATCGTGGCAGGAGGGATCGGCCTCGCGCCGCTGCGCCCGGTGGTCCTCACCGCGCTTGCCGACCGGTCCCGGTATGGCCGCATCGTACTGCTGGTCGGCGCGAGAACCCCAGGTGACCTGCTCTACGCCGACGAGCTGGAACGCTGGCGCCGCGGCGGGGTAGAGGTGGCGATCACGGTCGACCGGGCCGACAGCGGCTGGAGCGGTCAGGTCGGACTGGTCACGGCGCTCATCGAGCCTGCCGGGCTCGCGCCGGACGACAGCGTGGCGTTTGTCTGCGGCCCGGATGTCATGATGCGGTTCACCGCCGACGCGCTCGCGGCGTGCGGCATTCCCGTGAGCCGGATGCGCGTGTCGCTCGAGCGCAACATGCGCTGCGGCGTGGGCTGGTGCGGACATTGCCAGCTCGGGCCGCTGCTGGTCTGCCGGGACGGCCCGGTGGTTGGCTACGACCGGGCGGCGGCCCTGATGAGGGCGCGGGAGCTGTGATGGATGTCCCTACCTTGGCGGTATGGAAGTTCGCATCCTGCGACGGCTGCCAGCTCACGCTGCTCGACTGCGAGGATGAGCTGCTGGCGATCGCCGGGCGGGTGAGGATCGCGCGCTTCACGGAGGCCTCCAGCGAGATCCAGCCGGGCCCGTACGACGTGTCCCTGGTGGAGGGCTCGATCACCACGGCGGACGACGCCGAGCGGATCAGGCAGGTACGCGAAATGTCACGGACGCTGGTGACAATCGGGGCGTGCGCGACCGCGGGCGGCGTGCAGGCCCTGCGCAACTTCGCCGACGTCCAGGAGTTCACGTCCGTGGTGTACGCCCGGCCGGACTATATCTCCACACTGGCCACGTCAACGCCGATCGCAGCGCATGTGGACGTCGACTTCGAGCTGCACGGCTGCCCGATCGACCGGCGCCAGCTACTGGAGGTCATCACGGCCCTGCTGGTCGGCCGCAAGCCGAACATTCCCGCCCACAGCGTGTGTTTCGAGTGCAAGCAGCGCGGCAACGTGTGCGTGGTGGTCGCGCACGGGACGCCGTGCCTCGGACCGGTGACGCACGCGGGGTGCGGTGCGTTGTGCCCGGCTCACCATCGCGGGTGCTACGGCTGTTTCGGCCCGATGGAGACACCCAACGCGGGGGCCCAGGTGGGACTCTTGCGGGCCACCGGCATGAGTGAGGCCGATGTCCTGCGGGCCTTCCGCACGTTCAATAGCGGTGCGCCCGCGTTCATCGAGCTGTCCCAGGTCGCGCGACCTCACGAGAGGCGGAGCGAGTGAGCCACCGCAACGACCGCACGCTCACCGTCAGCGCGCTGGCCCGCGTCGAGGGTGAAGGCGCGATGCACGTGCGGGTGCGCGGGGGCGCCGTCGAGGACGTACGGCTGGAGATCTACGAGCCGCCGCGGTTCTTCGAGGCGTTCCTGCGCGGGCGGCAGCACACCGAACCACCTGACATCACCGCGCGCATCTGCGGGATCTGCCCGGTGGCCTACCAGATGAGCGCGTGCCTGGCCATCGAGGCGGCCTGCGGGATCGAGGTCACCGCTCCGATCGCCGATCTTCGCCGTCTGCTCTACTGCGGAGAGTGGATCGAGAGTCACGCCCTGCACATCTACCTGCTGCATGCCCCCGACTTCCTCGGCTACACCAGCGCGCTCGCCCTCGCCGAAGACCGCCGCGACCTAGTCGAGCGGGGGCTGGCGCTGAAGAAGGCCGGCAACGCGATCATGGAGCTGGTCGGCGGCCGGGCGATCCATCCGGTCAACGTCCGGGTAGGCGGCTTCTACCGGGCACCGGCCAAGCCGGAGATGGCGGCCCTGGCCGAGAAGCTGCGCGTCGCGCTGGATCAAGCCCTGGACACCGTGCGCTGGGCGGCCGGGTTCGAGTTCCCCGACTTCCATCACGACCACGAGATGCTGGCCCTGGTCACGCCCGGGCAGTACGCCATAGACCGGGGCACGGTCGCCTCCACCGGTGGCCTGACGTTCGCCCCGGCGGAGTTCGAGGACCACGTGATCGAGGAGCACGTACCGCACTCCACGGCGCTGCACGCCCGGCTGGCCGGACGGGGCCGGTACCTGACCGGCCCGACCGCCCGCTACAACCTGAGCCGGCAGTGGCTCTCACCCGTGGCGCGGCAGGCCGCTGACGAGGCGGGCCTCGGTGCCGAGTGCCGCAACCCGTACCGCAGCATCCTGGTCCGCGCCGTCGAGGTGGTGTACGCGGTCGATGAGGCGCTGCGGCTGATCGAGCGGTACGAGCCGCCCGCGCCGTGCCATGTGGACGTTCCGCCGCGCGCCGCCACGGGGCACGGCGCCACGGAAGCGCCGCGCGGCGTGCTGTTCCACCGGTACGCCATCGACGCCGAAGGCCTCATCACCTCGGCCCGGATCGTGCCGCCCACCTCGCAGAATCAGGCCAGCATCGAAGACGACCTGCGCCGGTTCGTCGCCGGCCGACTGGATCTCGATGATCAGCACCTGACCCGGCAGTGCGAGCAGGCGATTCGCAACTACGACCCGTGCATCTCCTGCGCGACCCATTTCCTGGATCTCACCGTGGACCGCGTGTGACCGGGCGAGCCCTTCTTATTCGTCACCACGGACCGTGGGAGCTGTTGGCGGCCTGCATCGCGCGGACATAACCTTCGCGCTCGTAGGCAGCCCGGTCGGTACCCGCGGGCAGGGCGAGCATTCCGCGCACTCCGGCGACTGACGGGTATCCCTTGCGGGCCATCCATCCGGACAGGCCGTCGAGCAGGACGGCGGCGTGCCCGGGGCCGTGCCGGATCAGCGCGGACGCCGTCATCACGACATCGGCTCCCGCCAGCAGGTACTTGATCACGTCGGCTGGTCCCTCGACGCCGGTCGTCGCGGCGAGGGAGCCGCGCAGATACTGGCGCAGGATGGAGATCCAGGTGCGCGGCAGCCGGGCCTCGGCCGGGCTGGAGAGGTACACGTCGGGCGTCACCGCGAGGGTCTCGAGGTCGATGTCGGGCTGCAGGAACCGGTTGAACAGCACCAGCCCGTCCGCGCCCGCCTCGTCAAGCCGCAGGGCCATCTCCCCGGCCGAGCTGAAGTGCGGGCTCAGCTTGACCGCCACCGGCACGGACACCGCGTCCTTGACGCGGCACAGGATGTCGATGTGCCGCTGCTCGACCTCGCGGCCGGTAATGTGCGGGTCGCCTGGTATGTAGTAGATGTTCAGCTCGATCGCCGCGGCGCCCGCGTCCTGCATCGCGCGCGCGTAGCTGGTCCAGCCGCCGGGTGTCATGCCGTTGATGCTGCCGATGACCGGGATGTCGACCGCCGCCGCGGCGCGCTCGAGCAGGCTCAGGTAGCGGCGCGGGCTAGGTTCATCCGCGGTGCCGTCCGCCGCCGCCTCCGCCTCGGCCTCGGCCGGGAAGTAGGACAGGGCCTCGGCGAAAATCTCCGTGCCCACCTCGGCCAGCCGCGCGTTCTGTTCGGCCTCCCGGCGCAGTTGCTCCTCGAACAGGGAGTAGAGCACCACCGCGCCGACACCGCCGTCGGCCAGCCGCCGGACGCCGTCGACGGTATTCGAGAGCGGGGACGCCGAGGCGACGAGCGGATTGCGCAGCGTCAGTCCAAGGTAGCCGGTCGAAAGGTCCATCAGTCTTCCTTCCGCGCGTCAGCCGGGAACATCTGCGCCCCGCGGGTAGCCATCTCCTCGTAGGTGTTCCAGCGCAGGTCGACCGCTTGCTGGGCCAGGGCTCCCAGCCGCTCGGCCTCGGCTGGGTTGGTGTTGGTGAGCGAGCGGTACCGCAGCTCGCGCTGGGTGTAGCTGGCCAGGCTGATGCGCGGCCGCGGCGAGTCGAGCAGGAACGGGTTACCGCCGGCCGTCCGGACCATCGGGTCGTACCGGATCAGCGGCCAGTGCCCGCTGGCCACGGCGCGGTACTGCTGGTCGAGGCCGTTGCGGATCTCGATGCCGTGCGCGATGCAGTGGCTGTAGGCGATGACCAGCGACGGCCCGTCGTAGGCTTCCGCCTCGCGGAAGGCACGCAGGGTCTGCTGCGGGTCCGCACCCATCGCCACCCGGGCGACGTAGACGTTGCCGTAGGCGATGGCCTGCAGCGCGATGTCCTTTTTCGGCACGGTCTTGCCGGCCGAGGCGAACTTGGCGACGGCGCCGAGCGGTGTCGACTTCGATGACTGCCCGCCGGTGTTGGAGTAGACCTCGGTGTCGAGCACCAGCACGTTCACATTGCGCCCGGTGGCCAGCACGTGGTCCAGGCCCGAGGAGCCGATGTCGTAGGCCCAGCCGTCCCCGCCGACGATCCAGACACTGCGCCGGACCAGGTGATCGACTACGCTGCGCAGATCGGCGACATGCCCGTAGTCCTGGTCCAGGGCATCGAGCCGCCGCTTCAGCTCGGCGACCCGGTCGAACTGAGCGCCCAGTTCCGACTCGGTGAGCTGGGGCGCGCCGAGGATCTCGTCCGCCAGGTCGGCGCCGACCGCCTCTCGAAGCTCGTCCAGGCGGCTTCGGGCTAGCTCGGTGTGCCGGTCGGCAGCGAGCCGGAATCCGAGGCCGAACTCGGCGTTGTCCTCGAACAGGGAGTTCGACCAGGCCGGGCCGCGCCCGTCGGCGTTGGTCGTCCACGGCGTGGTGGGCAGGTTCCCGCCGTAGATCGAGGAGCAGCCGGTGGCGTTAGCGACCATCAGCCGGTCGCCGAACAGCTGAGAAAGCAGCTTGACGTACGGCGTCTCGCCGCAGCCCGCGCAGGCGCCGGAGAACTCGAACAGCGGCTGCAGGAACTGCGTGCCGCGCACCGTGCCGAAGTCCACCCGGGAACGGTCAGCCACCGGCAGCGTCTCGAAGAACGCGACGTTGTCCCGCTCGGCGGCCACCAGCGGCTCGCGGGCCGCGAGGTTGATCGCCTTGCGTTCGGGGTTGTCAGGCGCCCCGACCGGGCACGCCTGGACGCACAGCTCGCATCCGGTGCAGTCCTCCACGTAGACCTGCAGCGTGAAGCGGGTGTCCGGGAGCCCGCGGGCGTCCAGCGGCGCCGACTTGAAATCCGATGGCGCCTCCTTCAGCAGGGACTCGTCGTAGTAGGTGGCCCTGATCACGCTGTGCGGGCAGACGAAGCTGCAGTTGCCGCACTGGATACACAGGTCCGGATCCCATTCCGCGACCAGTTCTGAGATGTTGCGCTTCTCATACGCCGTGGTGCCGCTCGGGTAGGTGCCATCCACCGGCAGCATGCTGACCGGCAGCTCGTCTCCGCGGCCAGCCATCATCATCGCGGTGACGGTGCGGACGAACTCCGGCGCGCTGGCCGGCACCATCGCGGGCAGCTCCCGCGCGGACGTCACCCGGCCGGGCACCTCGATCTGGTGCAGCCCTTCGAGCGTGGCGTCGACGGCGGCGTGGTTCTTTGCGACCACCTCGGCACCGCGGCGGCCGTAGGTCTTGGCGATCGCCGCCTTGATCTTGGCGATCGCCTCCTCCCGGGGCAGCACCCCCGAGATCGCGAAGAAGCAGGTCTGCAGCACGGTGTTGGTCCGGCCCGCCAGGCCGGCCTCGCGGGCGATGTGGCCGGCATCGATTGCGTAAACCACGATCCGTTTGGCGAGAATCTTCTCCTGGACCGGGCGGGGCAGCGCATCCCAGACCTCATCCGGTGGCAGCGTGCAGTCGAGCAGCAACGTCGCTCCCGGCGCCGCCAGGCCGAGCACGTCGACCCGGTCCAGCAGCCCGAAGTGATGGCAGCCGACGAAGCTAGCCTGCTGCACCAGGTAGGGCGCGCGGATCGGCTGCGGCCCGAACCGCAGGTGCGACACGGTCTGCGAGCCCGACTTCTTCGAGTCGTAGACGAAGTAGCCCTGCGCGTTCAGGTTCTCCTCGGCGCCGAGGATCTTGATCGTGTTCTTGTTCGCGCCGACCGTGCCGTCCGAGCCGAGACCGAAGAAGACCGCACGGATCGTGCCGGGCGGTTCGATGTCCAGCGACGGGTCATAAGGCAGGCTCAGGCCGGATACGTCGTCGTGGATGCCGATCGTGAACCGGGGCCGCGGCCGCTCGCGGGCGAGTTCCGCGAAAATACCGGCCACCATGCCCGGGGTGAGCTCCTTCGAGGACAGGCCGTAGCGCCCGCCTGTCACCAGCGGCAGCACCGCGCGCTCACCGCCGGTGTGCGCCTCAGCCAGCGTGGCGACCACGTCGAGGAACAGCGGCTCGCCGTTCGAACCTGGCTCCTTGGTCCGGTCGAGGACGGCGATCCGGCCGGCGCTCGCGGGCAGCGCATCGAGCAGGGCCCGGGCCGGGAACGGCCGGTACAACCGGACCTGCAGCATGCCCACCCGCTCGCCCTGGCCGCACAGGTAAGCCACGGTCTCGCCGATGGTCTCAGCCGCCGAGCCCATTACGACGATCACCCGGTCAGCTTCGGGGTGACCGGTGTAGTCCACGACGTAATACTGGCGGCCAGTACGGGCGGCGAGGCCGTCCATCGCTTCTTGCACCGCGCCCGGCACGGCGTCGTAGAAGGGGTTCACCGTTTCGCGCGCCTGGAAGTAGATGTCCGGGTTCTGCGCGGTGCCCCGGATGAACGGCCGCTCCGGTGACAGCCCCCGGCCGCGGTGAGCACGGATCAGCGCCTCGGGCACGAGTGCGCGCAGGTCATCGTCGGTCAGCATCTCGATCGTGTTCAGCTCGTGCGAGGTGCGGAAGCCGTCGAAGAAGTGCACGAACGGCACCCGGGTGGCCAGCGTGGCGGCCTGTGCCACCAGCGCGAGATCGTGGGCCTCCTGGACCGACGCGGAGGCGAGCAGCGCGAATCCGGTCTGCCGCACCGCCATCACGTCCGAGTGGTCACCGAAGATGGACAGCCCCTGCGCGGCCAGCGACCGTGCCGCCACATGCAGCACGGCCGGAGTCAGCTCCCCGGCGATCTTGTACATGTTCGGGATCATCAGCAGCAAGCCCTGCGACGCCGTGAAGGTGGTGGCCAGCGCCCCGCTCTGCAGCGCCCCGTGCAAGGCGCCCGCGGCGCCGCCCTCGTGCTGCATCTCGACCACGGATGGCACGCCGCCCCACAGGTTGGGCCGTCCCTTGCTTGACCACTCGTCCGCAAGCTCGGCCATCGGCGACGACGGCGTGATCGGGTAGATGCAGCAGACCTCGTTCAGCCGGTAGGCGACCGACGCCGCGGCCTCGTTACCGTCGACCGTGGCGCGTGTCATTCGTCCTCCGGGATCATCTCGATCGAATGCACCGGGCACTGCTCGTAGCACGCGCCGCAGCCGGTGCACTTGCCATAGTTGAACTCGTAGCGGTGGCCGGGCCCGAGCTTGATCACTGCGTCCTCGGGGCACGCGCCCAGGCAGCCGTCGCACTCGCAGCAGTTGCCGCACGACAGGCAGCGGCGTGCCTCGTACGTCGCCTCGACCTCGGACAGGCCGCCGAGCACCTCGCCGAAATCCGCGATCCGCTCCTCCGGGGCGGCCTCCGGCTGCTGCCGACGGGCCGCGTCCCCGAAATACCACAAATTCAGGTCGCCGAACGGGACCTCTCTGTGCTTGGCCGTATTCGTCGGCGCGGTTCCGCGCAGCCAGGCGTCGATGTTCTTGGCCGCTTTCTTACCGTGCCCCACGCCGACCGTCACGGTGCGCTCGGACGGCACCATGTCCCCGCCCGCGAACACGCCGGGGCATCCGGTCATCATGGACGTCGACACCTGCACGGTGCCGTCCCGGCTGAATTCCACGCCTGGCACCTGGCGCAGGAACGCGGTGTCGCTGTCCTGGCCGAGGGCGAGGATCACGGTGTCCGCGGCTAGCGTCTCGAACCGCCCGGTCGGCTGCGGGAATCCGGTCTCATCCAGCTCCATGGCCTCTATCGTCAGCTCCGGGCCGTCGAAGGCGGTGATCGTGCGCAGCCAGTTGATCCGCACCCCCTCACGCTCGGCCTCTTCCGCCTCGTCCTCATGAGCGGGCATCTGGGCCCGGGTGCGGCGGTAGACGATGATCGCGTCGTTGGCGCCCAGGCGACGGGCCACCCGGGCGGCGTCCATCGCGGTGTTACCGCCGCCGTAGACCGCGACGCGCCGTCCGATCACCGGCCGCTCACCCGAGGCGACGCTGCGCAGAAATGACACCGCGTCCACGATGGGTCCGGCGTCCTTGGCCGGGATGTCGACCTTCTTGGACAGGTGGGCGCCCACGGCCACGAAGGCCGCGTCGAAGCGGCCCTCGCGCCGCTCGGCGTCCAGGTCCTCCACCTTGTGTCCGAGGGTGATCCGCACGCCCATCCTGGCGATCCGGTCAAGCTCGCCGTCCAGCACGTCGCGCGGCATGCGGTAGGCCGGGATGCCGTAGCGCATCATCCCGCCGGGCTGCTCGCCCGCATCCCTTATCTCGACCTCGTGACCGAGCCGGGCCAGGTGGTAGGCGGCGGAAAGCCCGCTCGGCCCGGCCCCGATAACCAGCACCCGCCTGCCGGTGCGGACCGGGGGCGCGTCGAACGACCACCCCCGCTCGAGCGCGAGATCGCCGAGGAACCGCTCGACTGAGTGAATCGAGACCGCGCTGTCGAGGCTGGCCCGGTTGCAGACGCTCTCGCACGGGTGGTAGCAGACCCGGCCGTGGATCGCCGGCATCGGATTGTCAGCGGTCAGTTGCCGCCACGCTCGCTCGTGGTCACCGGTCTCGGCGTGCGCCAGCCACGCCTGGATGTTCTCCCCGGCGGGGCAGCCGGCGTTGCACGGCGGCAGCAAGTCGACGTAGACGGGGCGCTCCTGGCGGACCGGGCCGGCGCGGGACCGCCCGTGTAGCAGATCTGGCAACGGCGTAACGTCCCGTCGCTCTGGTCGCAAGGCCATAGGGCCACGCTACGCCCAGCTCACTGCCCAGCATCAGGGCCTTTCGGCCCTGGTTTGTGCGCTTAGCCTGAGGGTCGCGTTCAGGGCAGTGAGCAGTTCAGAAGCCGGGCTCGGGTGACTAGTGCGGGCGGGCGGTCCAGGTCAGGCGGGTGCCGCCAGTTGCCGGGGTGGCCAGCTGGAAGGTACCGCCGTTGCGTTGGGCGCGGCGGCGCATGCTGGACAGGCCGCTGGAGCGGGCGGGCGTACCGAGGCCGCGACCGTTGTCCGTGATGTCGAGGGTGATCAGCCCGTCCTGGAGCACCAGGGAGACGGTGACGGCGGTGGCGCGGGCGTGGCGTGCACAGTTGGACAGGGCTTCGCGGGTCACGGCGAGAATGTCGTGGGCCAGCGCCTCGTCCGGGCCAGGGTCGAGCGGGCCGGCGAAGCGGATGTCGGCGGTGAAGCCGAGCTGCGCGGTGTGCTCGTCGATGATCTCCACGACCCGGGCAGATAGTCCGGCAGGGGCCGCGCGGGGCTGGTGGAGGCCGAAGATGCTGGTGCGGATCTTCTTGATGATCTCATCCACGGTATCCACGTAGCCGTTGACCTGTTCCGCGGTGCCGGGGTCGGTGCGGGCGGCGTGGCCCTGCAGCCTCATGCCGAGGGCGAACAGTTCCTGGATAACGTGGTCGTGCAGGTCGCCCGCGATCCGGTCGTGGTCTTCGGCCTGGGCCAGGGTGATCTGGTCGGCGCGGGCCCGGACGATTTCCATCGCCATGGCGGCGTGGCCGGCGAAGGTGGCGGCCATGTCCAGGTCGGTGCCGGTGTATCCGGGGCGTGCGGCCAGTCGGCCCAGCAGCAGCGCGCCGCGGATCTGCTCGCCGGCTACCAGCGGCACCACGATCAGCGGGCCGATACCGGTGCCCAACGCATCGGCGGCCGCCTGGCGGCCCTCTCCGGTGACCAGGCTGGGCTTGCCGGTGCGGATCGCCTGCCCGGCCAGCGAGTCCGCCAGCGCCTCTACCTGGTTCATCATCCCGGCGGCGAGATCGCCGGTGACGCTTGTCACGATGATCTGGTCTGCGCCATGGGGCACGGCCAGCGTGCCGAAGTCCGCGTCCGCGGCGGCCGCCGCGAGGTGGGTGATCAGCGCGTGCGGCTGCACTGCCTTTCCGGACAACAGCAAAGATGTCAGCTCGGCGAAGGCGTCCAGCCAGCAGCGGCGCTGCTCGGATTCGGCGAACTGCCGTGCGTTGGCGATCGCCGCGCCGGCCGCCGCGGCCAGCGCGATCGCCAGCTGTTCATCTTCTGCGGTGAACTCCCCGCCCCGGGACCGCTCGGTCAGGTATAGGTTGCCGAAGACTTCCTCCCCGATGCGGACCGGGACGCCGAGGAAACCGGTCATCGGCGGATGCCCCGGCGGGAACCCCGCCGACGCCGGATGACCGGACAGGCCAGCGAGCCGGAGCGGGGCCGGCTGCCTGATCAGCAGCCCGAGGATCCCCCGGCCCCTGGGCAGCTCACCGATCCTGGCGACTAGCTCCTCGTCCATGCCTGCGTGCACGAACTGTTCCAGCTCTCCGTCACGGCCCAGCACGCCGAGCGCCGCGTACCGGGCACCAACAAGGTCCCGGGCCGCCGCCACAATCTGCCGCAGCACCACCGGCAAGCTCAGCTCGCCGGCTACCAGGGCATTGGCGCGTAGCAGCCCGCGCAGCCGCCCCTGGGTGGCTAGCACGTCATCGGCGTGGTCTACCAGCTGCACCAGCAGCTGATCCAGTTCCAGCCGCGGTATGTCAGGGAAACCCAGCCCGCCAGCCGCGTCCGCTGTACGGGCACTGCCCGGTATCTCCGCAGCCGACGGTGAACGGGGTTCACCTGCCCGGACAGGATCTGCGGGGATATCGATCCGAGTGCTCATAGCCTCTCCGCGGTCACCCTAGACGAACGGCAGTCAGAGGCGGGGACCAGGCCGGTAAGGCCGCAACCCCAGTTAACGGCATTAACGAGCCCGGCGCAAGCTCACGGCCCGCCGGGCTCGCCGCCCTATGCCGCCGGGACGGCTCCGTTGGGTGCCGCGCGCGATGGATCGTGGCCGGGGTCGATGGGTCGCCGTCCTCGCGGGCGGCGCTGCGCTTGGCCATCCGGCAGGCCCGGCTGACGGTGGCACCGTCGACGCGGCCTGATAATGCAGCCTGATAATACGCATCGGGAATGGAGGACCGCTGCTCCGTTCCCGATGTGTTTCCCGGCGGGGTCAGACCGCCGCCCGGTCTCGTTCGCCGGTCCGGACGCGCAGGACGCCGTCGACCGGTGTGATCCAGATCTTCCCGTCGCCGATCGTCTCGGTCCGGGCCTGCTTGGCGATGGCCTCGGCGATCGTCTCGGCGTCATCGTCGAGCACTACGATGTCCAGCCGGACCTTCGGAAGCAGCCCCGTGGCCGCGGCGGCCTGGCCGGCGGTGAGCCGGCCGTACTGCCGCCCGAAGCCCCGGATCTCGGTCACGGTCAGCCCGGGGACCCGGCTGGCGATAAGAACCTGGACCAGTTCGTCCAGCTTGTCCGGCCTGATGATGGCGGTGATCAATTTCATGGCTGTCCGCCTTTCGATGAGAGCTGGTCAATTCGGCACCGGGCGATCATGCTCTTCACCCGGGCGCCCTGCGGATTACATGCTGCGCATGTGGTGGAACTTGCGGATGTCATCCTTGCCCGCGACCAGAGCCACGATTACGGTCACGAATGCGGCAGCGCCGAGCGCCTTACCTGCGATGTGCGTCATTGTCCAATCCTTTCTCAGTGCCGGGCACCTGCTGTGTCCGGACTTTTAGAACATGCAAGATCAGGATCGGCGCTGCCCCCGGGCTCGCCTAGGGCCGAAGGGCCGGCCCGGCTACGGACTCAGGTCCCGTCTGGGCTGTTCGTACCGACCAAGGTCCCGGGCCGTCGGCCCGGACGACTCTGCCGTCAGGGACCCATGACGCCTAGCGTCGGTAGCGAGAATTCGGTAGCGAAAATAGGGACGGATTATCTGAGTAAAGGGGCTATCAAATGCCTGGGATCATCGTCGGAATAGACGGTTCTGGCCATTCACAGCGGGCCCTCGAATGGGCCATGTACGAGGCGGCGCTCCGCCACGTGCCGCTGACCGTGATCACCGTGCACGAGGTCGCCGTGGGCTACCGGGGAAGCGCGATCACCCATCCGGAGGACCGCGCCCTGGCCGACCAGGCCCGCTGCCTGGCCCAGGACGAGACTGACAAGGTGCTAGCCGGGCTGGCCGGGCCACGGCCCGAATCGGTGACGGTCGAGGCAATCAGCGGTGTCCCGGCCGAGGAGCTCATCACCTCGTCCCGGAACGCCGACCTGATCGTCCTGGGCTGGCGCGGCGCCGGCGGGTTCGCCCGGCTGCTGATGGGCTCGACCAGCTCGGAGGTCGCCAGCCACGCACACTGCCCGGTTGTGATCATCCCCCCGGAGGATCGTCGCTGACCGACCTGACGGGACGTTCGTCCCGGCGCCACCGGGCCTTCGGCTCTCGCGTTCCGGGTGCGGCCGGGCTTTCGCTGCCGTGCGCGGCGGGCGGCCTTTGTCCCCTCCGGCAAGGGGTCCTTGGTCCCTAGCTTTGTGAGCTTCCGCGAGCGCCGAATGGAAAAGTCGGCCGACCTGGCCGCCCCAGGGCGCCGTCATCTACCCAGGAGAAGGAACATGACAGGTTTTGACATCAGCGAGCTTTCCGCGCTGGAAATCCTAGATTCGCGTGGCCGGCCGACGCTGGCTACGACCCTGCGGCTCGGGGACGGGACGCAGGCCCGCGCGGGGGTGCCGTCGGGCGCGTCCACCGGGTCGCGGGAAGCAGTTGAGCTCCGGGACGGGGATGACGCCCGCTATCAGGGCCTGGGCGTGCTCGGCGCGGTCACCGCGGTCAACACGGAGTTGGCCGGACTGCTGCGCGGACGATCCTGGTCCAGCCTCGCCGAGGTGGACCAGGCCATGGCCGATCTGGACGGCACTCCCGGCAAGAGCAGGCTCGGCGCGAACGCCATCGTCGGGGTGTCGATGGCGCTGGCCCGGGCGCTGGCTGCGTCGGCTGGTGTCCCGCTATGGCAGTGGCTGGCACCGGACGGGGTAACGCCCTGCCTGCCGGTTCCCCACTTCAACGTACTCAACGGCGGGATGCACGCGCCGAACGAGTTGGACTTCCAGGAGTTCATGGTCGCGCCGATCGGGGCACCGTCGATGGCCGAGGCGGTACGCGCGGGCGCCGAGGTCTACGCGGCGCTGCGCCGCGAGCTGGCCGACCGGAAGCTGTCCACCGGGCTGGGCGACGAGGGTGGGTTCGCTCCCGAGATCACCGAGCCGGAGGAGGTGCTGAGGCTCCTGGTGCAGGCCATCAACGGCGCCGGGTACCGGGCCGGCCGGGACGGGGTGAGCATTGCCCTGGATCTCGCCGCGTCGGAGTTCCGCCAGCCCGACGGCGGCTACCTGGTCGCTGGCGTCCTGCTGAGCAGCGGTGACCTGATCGAGCGGCTGGCCCGCATTACTGCCGAGTTTCCCGTGCATTCCATCGAGGACGGCCTGGGGGAGAACGACGACGACGGATGGAT
This sequence comes from uncultured Actinomycetes bacterium, assembly GCA_963742795.1. Classification (GTDB taxonomy): domain Bacteria; phylum Actinomycetota; class Actinomycetes; order Streptosporangiales; family Streptosporangiaceae; genus Palsa-504. Next base: position 169,674 of record CAVUNL010000005.1, on the reverse strand, counting down.
TGCCCTCACCGCCCGCCTCGGCGCCGCGGTGGAACTGGTCGGTGACGATAACTTCTGTACCAACCCGGCCATCATCAGCGATGCGATCGGGCGCGGCATCGCGAACGCGTCACTGATCAAGCTGAATCAGATCGGCACGGTCACCGAGACCCTGGCGGCGATGGCCGTGTGCCGCCGGGCGGGTTACCGGCAGATGGTGTCGCACCGGTCAGGGGAAACCGAGGACTCGTTCATCGCGGACCTGGCTGTCGGCACCGGGTGCGGGCAGCTGAAGTCAGGCGCGCCGGCCCGCGGCGAGCGTGTCGCCAAGTACAACCGCCTGATCGAAATCGCCGCTGCCACTCCTGCGCTCCGCTACGGTACGCCGTGACCCGGCCCCGGTCTAGCGTCACCGCCCGCCATGACCTTAAACCGGCCGGTAATGGACTTTCGGCCCTGTCCTTGGCCGCCCCCGGCGGCGAGGCTGGTGACTGGAAGGCGGATGCCGTGAGCCTGTTGCGTGCGGTGGAGGTGCCGCGGCTGCCTGTGTCCCGGCTGGAGCCGGTCCTCGGCGCCCCGCGGTATGCGGAGCTGGGCCGGGCCGTCGGCCAGGTCCGGCAGGTGCTGGCCGGGCGCACCATCTGGAACGTCAACTCGACCGCGGCCGGCGGCGGGGTCGCCGAGATGCTGCAGGTTCTGGTCGGGTACGTGCAGGACCTGGACATCTCCATCGGCTGGCTGGTGATCACCGGCGACGCCGAGTTCTTCGCCATCACCAAGCGGCTGCACAACCAGATCCACGGCAGCATGTCCGGAGGCCCGCTCGGCGCGGCGGAGGCTGGTCACTACGCGCAGATGCTGGCCGCGAACGCCGCGGAGCTGGCCGCCCGGGTCCGGCCCGGCGATGTGGTGCTGCTGCACGACCCGCAGACCGCTGGCCTGGCCGCGCCGCTGGCGCAGGCGGGCGCCCGGGTGGTGTGGCGCTGCCACATCGGCGTGGACTGGGAAAATGACGCGACCCGGGCCGGGTGGGACTTCCTGCGGCCGCACCTGGCCGCCGCGGAGGCGTTCGTGTTCTCGCGCCGGGAATACGTCCCGTCGTGGATCCCCGCTGGCCAGGCGTGGATCATCCCGCCGTCGATCGACCCGTTCTCCCCAAAGAACCAGCAACTCAACGCCGATACCGTGCGGGCCATCTTGGCGAAGCTGGGCGTGCTGGATGGCGCGGCGCCGACGGTGCCCGCCACGTTCGTGCGCCGCGACGGCGCCGCGGACGTCGTCACCAGGCCAGCGGTTATCATCGGCGAGGGACGCCCCGGACCCGGTGATCCGGTGCTGCTGCAGGTCTCCCGCTGGGACCGGCTCAAGGACATGGCCGGGGTCATGCGCGGCTTCGCGGACCATGTCGCGCCCGCCGGTGACGGGTACCTGATGCTGGTCGGCCCGTCGGTCACGGATGTGAGCGACGACCCGGAGGGCGCAGCGGTCTACCGTGAGTGCCTGCTGCAGTGGCGCGATCTGAGCCCCGCGGCCCGGAGGCGGATCCTGCTGGTTACCCTGCCGCTAGATGACATCGACGAGAACGCGGCCATGGTCAACGCGTTGCAGCGGCACGCCACCGTCATCGCCCAGAAGAGCCTGGCGGAAGGGTTCGGGCTGACCGTCGCGGAGGGAATGTGGAAGGGACGGCCGGTCATCGGCTCAGCGGTCGGCGGGATCATCGACCAGATCGCCGAGGGCACCGGAATCCTGCTGCCCGATCCCGCCGACCTGGCGGCGTTCGGAGCGGCAGTCCGCCTCCTGCTCGGCGACCAGGACCAGGCGGCGCGGATGGGGCAGGCCGCGCACGCCCGCGTCCGCGAGCAGTACGCCGGCGATGTGCACCTGCTGCACTACGCCAAGCTGCTCGGCACCCTAATCGGCGGAGACAACACCACGCTCGCCGTGGCCTAGCCGTATCCGATAATGAGGGTTAGGTGCGGCATCGTGAGCGGACGGCAGAACCGGGGGGCGACGTGAATGCACAGGCCGACCCGAGTGCCTACGCTTTGCTGACCGACGGGGCCACGATCGAGATCCGGCCCGTACGGCCCGACGATTTCGATGCGGTGCGGGACATGCACGCCAAGATGTCCCCGGAAAATCTGTATCTGCGCTTCTTCAGCGTAAGCCGGAGCGCGGCCGAGGGGGAGGCGCGCCGGGTATGCCGCGAGCCCGCGCCGGACCACGCCGCGCTGCTGGCGGTCCTGGAGGGCCAGGTGGTCGGCTGCGGCAGCTACGAGGTGGCCGGCGACGGCTTCCGATCGGCGGAGGTCGCCTTGGCGGTCTCGGATGACATGCACCGCCGCGGCGTCGGCACACTGCTGCTGGAGCATCTGGTCTCGCTGGCCCGCGTCCGGGGGGTCCGCACCTTCGTCGCGGAGACGCTGGCCGAGAACGCGCTCATGATGCAGGTGTTCGCCGGCGCCGGGCTGCGGGCGCGCCGCGCCCTGGTGGATGGTGTATATGAAGTCAGCTTCCCGCTGCCGGCCGACGAGGGCGATGCCGACCTTGGCACCTACCGTGATGCGGTCGCCGAACGGGAACGGTCGGCCGACGTGGCGAGCCTGCGGCACGTGCTGACCCCGGCCTCGGTCGCCGTCATCGGCGCGAGCCGACGCCCCAGGTCGGTCGGACGGGCCATCCTGCGGAACATCATCGATAACGGCTTCCCCGGCCGGGTCTATGCGGTCAACCCGGGCGCGGCCGAACTGGACGGCGTTCCCTGCGTGCCGTCGGCGGCTGCGCTGCCCGAGGAGGTTGACCTGGCGGTCATCGCCGCACCTCCGGCCGCTGTCATCGGTATCGCGCAAGACTGCGGGCGGCGGGGCGTCAAGGCCCTGGCCGTGACCACGTCAGGCTTGGACGGCGCGGCTCGGTCGGAGCTGCTCGGCATCTGCCGCCGCCACGGCATGCGGCTGGTCGGGCCGACCTGCTTCGGCGTGGCCAACACGGCGGTTTCCCTGGACGCGACGTTCGCGGCCCGCCATCCCCGGCCGGGAACGGCCGGCCTAGCGCTGCAGTCCGGTGGCGTCGGCGTGGTCCTACTCGAGCACCTATCCCGGCTGGGCGTCGGAATCTCCTCCTTCGTCTCCCTCGGCGACAAGGACGATGTGTCCGGCAACGACATGCTGCTGTGGTGGGAGTCCGATGCGGCGACCAAGCTGGCCGTGCTCTACCTGGATTCTTTCGGGAACCCGCGCAAGTTCGCCCGGACGGCCCGTGCCGTCGGCCGCATCATGCCCATCCTGACGGTGAACGCGGGCCGGTCCGCAGCGGGCCGGCGCCCGGCCGCGGTTCGGGCCGCGGCAGCAGCCGTCCCGCAGCTCACTAGGCAGGCCCTGTTCGAGCAGGCCGGCGTGATCGCCACCGCCAACTTCGGCGAGCTACTCGACGCCGCGGCATTGCTGGCATCCCAGCCGGTGCCCGCCGGGTGCAGGGTCGGCGTGGTATCCAATACCCGCGGCGGCGGGATGCTGGGCGCCGATGCGTGCGGCGACGTGGGCCTGCAGGTCGCTAGCCTTGCCGACGACACCCAGCGGGCGCTCCGGGACCTGCTCCCCCCCGATGCCGCAGTGGCCGGGCCGGTCTATACGACGTCCGTGGTCGCGCCCGGTCTCTTCCGCCGGTGCCTGGAGCTTGTCGGCGCCGACCCGGACGTCGACGCGGTCCTGGCGCTGACGGCCACGACTGCGACCAGCGACCTGGTTCCCGGGGTGCGCGCCGCGCGGCTGCCGGTGCCGATGGCCGCGGCGGTGATGGACCAGGTTGAAGCGATCCGGCTGCTGCCGGGGCCGGACGAGGACTCCCCTCCTGTCCCCGCCTACGCCTATCCCGAGTCCGCCGCCCGGGCCCTCGGTCACGCGGCGCGCCATGGTGAGTGGCGGGCGACTCCGCCGGGAAGCTTCGCTGACCTGGAAGGCCTGGACCAGGACCGGGCCAGGGAGCTGGTGGCCAGTTATCTCGCCGGGGCTCAGGGGGGCGGCTGGCTACCTCGCGAGGAGACAATAGAGCTGCTCGGCTGTTATGGCGTGCGACTGGCGGACAATATCGCGGTCACCACCGAGGACGGCGCGACTGCGGCGGCGGCGCGATTCGGCGGCCCCGTGGCTCTTAAGGCGGACGTGCCCGGCCTGGTGCGCAGGAGCGACGCGCGTGCGGTCATGCTCGACCTGCATGGCGCGGATGAGATCCGGCGTGGATTCCGGTCGCTGCGGGAGACCTTCGGGGACCGGCTGGCCGACGTCATTGTCCAGCCGATGATCACCGGCGGCGTAAAGGTGAAGATCAACGTGCTGGAGGAGCAGGTGTTCGGTCCACTGGTGCTGTTCGGCCTGGCCGGCGCCACCGCCGACGTCCTGGCTGACCGCGCCGCCCGGCTCGCTCCCCTGACCGAATCTGACGCCGAGAACCTGATCCGCTCGGTACGCGCCGCCGCCCGGCTACTGCTCGGACGCTCCGGCGTCCCCGCCGCCGATCTCGCGTCACTCCGGGACATGCTGCTGCGGGTTTCCCAGATGGCCGACGATCTCCCGCAGATCGCCGAGCTGGAGCTGAGCCCGGTGGTCGCCCGCCCTGATGGTGCCCTGGCCCTCGACGGCCGGGTCCGCATCCAGGCTGCGGAGCCCGCCGACGCCTACCTGCGCCGACTGCGCTGATGTGCTCCATCGCACTGTGCTCCGCAGCGCGACTACGAACGCTTGATCAGCTTGCTGCCAACGGTGTCTCAGCCGCGTCCCGGGCCGCACGGTCGTCCCGGAGGAAGGTGTTGATCACCGGCCCGACCTCGTGAGCGCTATCAAGCAGGACCAGGTGCCCGCCGCCCCGCACGGTATGCAGCGTTGCCCGCGGCATCAGCGACGCGATGATCCGGTGGTTCACCAGCGGGGTGACGGGGTCGTCGTCGCCGGCGATGACCAGTGTGGGATGGCCGATGGCCCACAGCCACGGCAGGCTCGTCCAGCCGAAAAGCGGGGCCATCCGGTACAAGGCGGCGAGGGTACCGGTGGGACGCCGGATGTGCATCGAGCGGACAAGCTCAGGCTCGGTGCGCAGCCGCCCGCCGAACATGGCGCCGGCCACCTGTTCCAGCCGTTCCGGATGGTAGCTGCGCGGGTGGATGAAGTGCCAGAGAGCTTCGAGGTTGCCAGGCTTGGCGAAGCCGCCGAAGGATGTCGACACCAGCACCAGCCGGCGAACCCGGCTGGGGTGGGAGAACGCCATCTGCTGTGCGACCGCGCCACCGAACGAAGCGCCGAGCACGTGAGCGGACTGTATGCCGAGTTCGTCGAGTACCGCGGTGCCGAAGCGGGCCAGGGCCCACATGGTCAGCGGGAAGGCCGGCATCTGCGACCGGCCGATGCCCGGCGGGTCGAAGGCGATCGTGCGGAACCCGTCCAGATGGGGAAGCAGTTGTTCCCACAAACCCACCTCGGCCCAGATGCCTGAGTAGAGCAGCAGCGGCTCGCCTTCTCCGCGGATCTGAGCGTGGATCCGCAGCCCCCTGATGCGTAGCTGCTCGTCCCTGACTTGCGTGGCCGAGGTGGCTGCTGTCATCGGAACCCCTCCCGGAGGTTAGATCCGAGGGCTGAGCCGAGCAGCCCGCCTGCACCAAAGCTCAGCTGACAGCGCCACCCTACTGCACAGTAACAATAATACCGAACGGTCGGTTGGTGCTCGTGTTGTGCGTACCACGCGTGAGGCGAACCTACGGACCTGCGGCCGTGGCCTAGGGACCTTTGGCCCATTACCCCCCACCGGTTGGTCGTTAGCGTGGCGTGTGTAGACAGTCCCAGACTTCCTGGCCAGCCGGAACAGTCAAGAAAGTAGGGGCTCTCTACCGACGTATTTGGAGGCGAGCCCAACGTACACATTCGCCCAGCCGCTCAGCCGAGCCCTCAGCACCGCCCCAGGGTCCTCTGCCGTTGTGTTCCAGGACAGTCGCCGTACCTATGCCGAGCTCGGCTCGCGATGCCGCCGGCTGGCCGGCGCGATGCGCAAGCTCGGGCTGGCGCCGCAGGATCGTGTCGGGGTCATCGCGCTCAACTCGGACCGTTACCTTGAGCTATACCTCGGGCTCCCGGCCGCGGGTTACGTGCTGGTCCCGGTCAACTCGCGGCTGGCGCCCGCTGAGATGCGCGCCATCTTGGACGACGCCGGGGTCAGTGTGCTGTTCGCCGACGGTGACTACCCGGGTGCCGCGGGAGTCGAGCTCGTACTGACGATGTCGGATGACTACGAGGACCTGATTGCCGCGGCCGACGAGGTGCCCCTCGGGGACGGGGTAACCGAGGACGATCTGGCCGCCCTGTTCTATACCTCCGGTACCACGGGGGCGGCGAAGGGCGCGATGCACACTCACCGAAGCCTGGTCTCCAGTGCGCTGCATTTCATGGCTACCTGGCCCTTTGACCGGCAGACGCGGTGGCTCGTGGCCTCCCCGATGTTCCATACCGGCGGAATACTCGCCACGCTAGCCACCGTCTGGGGCGGCGGGACCCATGTCATCATGCCCAGGTTCGACCCCGACCTGGCGATCGACCTCATCGAGCGCGAGGGGGCCACGCACACACTCCTGGTCCCCACCATGCTCGCCGCGGCCGCCGGCGCTCAGCTCGCCCGGCCGCGGAACGTCAGCTCATTGCGGTACCTGAGCCACGGCGCCTCGCCTATTTCCGCCGAGACGCTCAGGCGAACCCAGCAGGCCTTCCCCGGTGCTGAGCTGCTGCACGTGTACGGCACCACCGAGACCACTCCGATCACCACCCTGCTGCCGCATGAGGAGCGCATACTCGACACCCCGCTCATCCGCTCATGCGGCCAGCCCGCCGTGGGCGTCGAGATACGAGTCGTCGACAAGTCCCAGGCTGACGTGCCGCCGGGCGCGATCGGCGAGATCGCCGTGCGCAGCCCCAGCGTCATGGCCGGCTACTGGCGGAAGCCGGAGTCGACGGCCGAGGTCATGCGCGGTGGCTGGTACCTGACCGGCGACCTCGGCTACCGGGACGAAGATTCATACATCTACCTGGTCGACCGGGTCAAGGACATGATCGTCAGCGGCGGCGAGAACATCTACTCCACCGAAGTGGAAGACGCACTGGCCACCCATCACGCGGTCGAGGAGGTCGCCGTCTTCGGCGTTCCCGACCCGCGCTGGGGGGAGACCGTCTACGCGGTCGTGTTCGGCCGGATACAGGTGGCACCTGACGAGCTGGTCGCGCACTGCCGCGAGCGGATCGCCGGATTCAAGGTACCCAGGTGCGTGGAGTTGCGCACCGAGCCGCTGCCCAAGTCGGCGGCCGGCAAGATCCTCAAGCGCGACCTGCGCGCACCGCACTGGGCAGGTCAGCAAACGCAAGTCTCAGGAGGCTAGCCATGCGCAGCACGATGATGGACTTTCCGCTCACGATCCAGCACATCTTCGAGCACGGCCGGACGCTGTACGCCGACAGCGAGGTCGTCACCAGCGAGGCCGACGGGCCGCGCCGGATCGAGTTCGGGGCCCTGGCGGAACGCGCGGATCAGCTGGCGGCCGGCCTGCGCCGCCTGGGCGTCGAGCGGGGCGACCGGGTCGCCACCTTCGGCTGGAATAACCAGGAGCATCAGGAGGCGTACTTCGCCATTCCTTGCATGGGCGCGGTGATGCACACCATCAACATCCGGCTGGCGGCGGAGCAGATCCGCTACATCATCGGCCATGCCGAGGACTCCGTGCTGCTCGCCGACGCCAGCCTGGCGCCGGTCCTCGGACCGGTGCTGGCGGCCGGCGGGGATGAACTCAAGACCCTCCGCCATCTCATCGTGTACGGCGACGGCGACCGCTCCGGGCTGCCCGGGCACATCGACTACGAGGAGCTGCTCGCCGCCGAACAGCCCGGGTACCCGTGGCCGGAGATCGACGAGCACGCGGCCGCCGCGATGTGCTACACCAGCGGGACCACCGGCTGGCCGAAGGGCGTCGTGTACAGCCACCGCTCGACGTTCCTGCACTCGCTGGGCGTGTCGTCGGGGGAGGCGCTCGGGCTCAGCCAGTACGACCGCTTGCTGCCGGTCGTGCCCATGTTCCACGGCAACGCCTGGGGGATGCCGTACGCCGCCTGGCTGGTCGGCGCCGACTTGCTATTGCCCAACCGGTTCACCCAGCCCGGCCCGCTGGCGCGGTTCATCGCGACGGAGCGAGCCACCGTGGCCGCGGCCGTGCCGACGGTGTGGTTCGACATCCTCGGCCTGGACCCGGACAGTGTGGACCTGAGCTCGCTGCGGTCGATCCTGTGCGGCGGGGCGGCCGTACCGCGCAGCCTGATCGAGGCTTACCAGCAGCGGCTCGGCGTGCGGATCGTCCAGGGCTGGGGCCTGACCGAGACGAGCCCGGTCGCATCCCTGTCCTTCCCGCCCAAGCACGGCCCGGCGGAACGCGCGATCGATTACCAGGCCACCGCGGGTCGCCCGCTCGGCGGCGTGGAGGCCCGGGTCGTGGACGACGAGGGCAAGGTCCTGCCCCCAGGCGGGCACGCCACCGGCGAGATCGAGGTGCGCGGGCCGTGGGTGACGGCCGGCTGACTACAAGGACCCGGCGCCGGAGAAGTTCCGCGACGGCTGGCTGCGCACCGGCGACGTCGGCCGGATCGATGCCAAGGGGTACATCACGATCAGCGACCGGGCCAAGGATGTCGTCAAGTCGGGCGGCGAATGGATCTCCACACTGGAGCTTGAATCGGCCATCCTCACCCACCCGGCCGTCCGCGAGGCCGCGGTCATCGCCGCGCCCGACGAACGGTGGGGTGAGCGGCCGCTGGCCTGCGTAGTCACCGCAACGGGCCAGTCGGTGACCCCGGAAGCACTCCGGGCGCACCTGTCCGGCCTGGTCGTGAAGTGGTGGGTGCCGGAACAGTGGGCGTTTGTGGACGCGGTACCGCGTACCGGCGTGGGCAAGCACGACAAGAAGCTGCTGCGGGCCCGCCACGCCGAAGGCAGCCTGAACGTCGTGGTCAGCGATGAGCCGCCCAAGGCGCACCCGGCCACGTAGTCGTTCGTATTTCCCTGAGGAGGGCGTTATGTCAGAAGTCTTTATCGTCGCCATCGGCCGGACACCGATCGGCCGCGCCATCAAGGGCTCGCTCATCGATGAGCGGCCTGATGACCTAGGTGCCTATGTCGTGGATGAGGTGCTCAAGCAGGTCCCGCAGCTGGACCGCCACCAGATCGACGACGTGATCTGCGGCTGCGCCCTGCCCGGCGGCGAGCAGGGGCACAACCTGGGACGGATCATCAGCATCCTGGCCGGGATCGGCGCTCCGGGCACAACGGTCAACCGCTACTGCTCGTCGTCGCTGCAAGCCGTCCGGATGGCCTTCCACGCCATCAAGGCGGACGAGGGCTCCGCGTTCGTCTGCGCCGGCGTGGAGTCGAGTACCCACTCGCCGCTCGGCGTGTTCGCGGACCAGCCCGAAACGCTGAACCCACGGCTGTTCGCCGGGAACCGCGAGGGCCTCCCCGAGGCCTACATGAGCATGGGCGAGACGGCCGAGAACGTGGCCGACAAGTACGACATCACGCGCGAGGAGATGGACCGGTACGCCCTGCAGAGTCACATGCGCGCGGTCCTGGCCGGGAAGGACGGGATATTCGCCCGGGAGATCATTCCGGTGCCGCTGGTCTCCGGGTTGACCATGACCGACGACGACGGGCCCAGGGCGGACACCACCCTGGAGAAGCTAGCCACGCTGAGGCCGGTGTTCCGCAAGGGCGGCCGGGTGACCGCCGGGAACTCCTGCCCGCTCAACGACGGTGCGGCGGCCGCCGTGGTGATGTCGCAGGCACGCGCCGAGCAGCTCGGGATCGAGCCCATCGCGCGCATCATCTCGACCGGCGTCAGCTCCCTGGAGCCCGAGCTGATGGGCCTGGGGCCGATCGAGTCCAGCCGGCAGGCGCTGGGCCGGGCCGGGCTGACCATCGATGACGTGGACGTGGTGGAAATCAACGAGGCGTTCGCGGCGCAGGTCATCCCGTCGGCCAGGGGGATCGGCGTAGACCCGTTCAGCGACAAGCTGAACCCGCACGGCGGAGCCATCGCCCTCGGCCACCCGTTCGGCATGACCGGGGTCCGCATCCTGGCCACGCTGCTGAACGACCTCCGCACCCGCGACCAGACGATCGGGCTGGAAACGATGTGCATCGGCGGCGGGCAGGGCATGGCCATGATCGTGGAGCGGCTGTCATGACCGCCCCGCGCGGCCAGGTTCCGCTGGCCAAAACCAGCCCCAACGGACGTCGCCCGGCCGGCTCCCCGGCGGGGCCGCCCGGCCCCCGGCCGGAGGTGCCCGGGCCGGAGCACGAAGACATCGCGGAGAGCGCGGCTCACCTGGCCGGCGGGGCAGAGGCGGCCTTGGGGCCCGGGCCGTTCGCCGGCTTCGGCCTCCGCCAGGCGGCCGGGATCCTGCGGTTTGCCGGCCGGCAGGCGGTGCGCGAGCCGCAGGCGCTGCTGCGGGGCGCGTCCGGCGCCGGCCGCGAGCTGCTGCGGGTCGCGCTCGGCAAGTCCGAAGTCGCGCCGGACAAGGGGGATAAGCGCTTTGCCGACCCAGCATGGCAAGAGAGCCCTGTTTACCGGGCGGTGATGCAGACCTATCTCTACCTCGGGTCGGGGGTCGACGGCGTGGTCGACAATCTCGGCGTCGAGGGCGTGAACGCCGAGCGGGCGCGCTTCGCGCTGACTTTGGTCCGGGAAGCGCTGGCACCCACCAACTTCTTCCTGGGCAATCCTGCGGCCCTCAAACGCTTTGTCGACACCGGCGGCGGCAGCGTCCGCAGCGGGATCGCCAATTGGGCTGGTGACGTGCGCCACAACCGCGGCATGCCGTCGATGGTGGACCGCAGGCCGTTCCGGCTCGGGGAAAACATCGCGGCGACGCCCGGCGCGGTCATCCACCGGACCGAGGTCTTCGAGCTGATCCAGTACACGCCGCAAAGCGGCACCGTCTACCAGCGGCCCATGCTCGTGGTGCCGCCGCAGGTCAACAAGTACTATGCCCTGGATCTCGCCCCTGGCCGCAGCATGGTCGAATACCTGCTCAAGCAGGGCATCCAGGTGTTCTGCATAAGCTGGCGCAACCCGACCGGGGCGCAACGCGACTGGAATTTCGACACCTACGCGCAGGCGACGATCGAGGCGATCGACGCTGCCCGCGAGGTGACCGGTTCGCCGGATGTGAACGTCATGGGCGGTTGCCTGGGCGGGATGACGGCCGCGATCGTGCAGGCGCACCTTGCCGCTTTGGGGGACCATCGGATCCACTCCGCGACGATGACCGTCACCCTGCTCGACTGCGAGTCTGACGGACGGATGTTCCTCTTCGCGACACCGCAGTCCCTCGCGTTGGCCAAGAAGGCGTCGCTCCGTAGCGGGGTGATCGACGGCTGGCAGACGGCGCAGGTGTTCGCCTGGCTGCGCCCGAACGATCTGGTGTGGAACTACTGGGCGAACAACTACCTGCTCGGCAAGGACCCTCCCGCCTTCGACATTCTCGCCTGGAACGCGGACACGACCAGGCTGACTTCCGCTTTCCATCACCAGGTGCTCGACCTGGCGGCAGGGAACCAGCTGACGCGCCCGGGCGCGATGACGGTCCTGGGCACGCCCATCGACATGTCACGCATCGCCTGCGACACGTACGTGGTGGCCGGGCGCACCGACCACATCACGCCGTGGCACACCTGTTACCGGACCACCCAGATGGTCTCCGGCCGTTCCCAGTTCGTATTGTGCTCGAGCGGCCACATCCAGACCGTGGTAGCCGACCCGAAGCACCCCCGCCTCGGGTACTACCTCAATCCGGAGACGCCGCCCGACGCCGAGCAGTGGATGGCGGGCGCGCAGCGGCACGAGGGCTCCTGGTGGGAGCACTGGGCCGGCTGGCTGGCCGACCGCTCCGGTGAGCAGGTCGCGGCACCCCAGTCTGTCGGCAGCGCCCGCTTCCCGGCGAAAGAGCCAGCTCCGGGCACCTACGTACATCAATGACAGCCCGCCAAAGCAGTAGGAGGAACCATGAACGACACACAAGACCGGATCGCGCTGGTCACCGGCGGGACACGAGGCATCGGAGCGGCCATCTCGACCAGGCTGGCCCAACACGGTGCCAGGGTCGCCGCGGTATACAACCGCGACGCTGAGGCCGCCGATGCCTTCGCCAAAATGGCGAGCGACAATGGCCTGGCGGTGTCACTCCACCAGGCCAACGTAGGAAACCCGGGCGACTGCCAGCGAGTCGTTAACGAGGTCCTGCGCCACTACGGGCAGATCGACTACCTCGTGAACAACGCCGGCGCGGTGCACGACCGCACGGCATTGAAGATGAGCCTGGTGGACTGGGAACAGGTAATCCGGGTAGATCTTTCCGGACCGTTCTACATGTCCAAGGCAGTTCTCCCCCATTTCCTTGAGCGAGGATTCGGGCGCATAGTCAACATCAGCTCGATCGTCGGCCAGACTGGCCGGGTCGGCCAGGCCAATTACTCTGCCGCCAAAGCCGGCCTCTTCGGCCTGACCAAGACGCTCGCTCTGGAGACTGCTACCAAGGGCATCACCGTCAACTGCGTGATACCCGGCGCGATCAAGACCGACATGGTGGCCACGCTTCCCGAGGAAATCGTCAAGGCCGTAGTCGATACCATCCCGATGCACGCTCTGGGCACGCCTGAAGACGTGGCCGAAGCCGTCCGGTACCTGGTATCCGACGAAGCGCAATATCTCACCGGCACGCTTATCCCGGTGGCCGGGGGGTGGCTGATGATGTGAGCAGCCTGACCGGCCAGGCACCCGGCGGCACGGTCAGAAGCACTCCCGTCATGTCCCTATTCGCCCGTCCGCGCATCGCATTGCAGGAACGGGAGGATGGCTGCCTGCTACTGCGATCCGCCGACCCATTGCAGGATTACCCGGGCACCCCGCCTGAGGCTGCTGTTCAACGCCGCGGCCGCGCTGCCATCCGGGCTGCGTGACCGGCTCCGTGACCTCGCCGCCCAGGCGGGCGGCCGCTCCATTCCCGTCACCGGCTCCTGGGGTACGACCGAGACCGCGCCCGCGGTGACGACGGCGAACTTCGACTACACCGACGCCCGGTGCATCGGCGCGCCGCTGCCCGGTACGCAGGTGAAGCTCGCCCCAGCGGCTGCTTTCCGTTCCCGGCTTAACAGGACCTACGACCCGCCACCCCCCTGACCTGTGGCCCTACGACGCCCGCCAGCCGATAACTAGCGTAACAGTCAAGATACGCAGAGTAGCAAACGGACGGCCGATGCGATTAGCAAACGTCCTGAGCGCTTCCCTGAGGAGGCAGCAGCATGGCAACTCTAACTCCAACTCCAACTCCAACTCCTGACCCGCCCATCCGGCTCATCCGCCCGGCCGAGGAACCCGCCGCGGGACCACTGGCGGGCGAGCCCGCCATGGTAGCGCTTCCCAGCTTCATCGTGGGCGCAGTGGCGTTCGGCATGGTACTTATCGGGGTCGTGCCGGCCGGGACGGTCGGTGCTGCGATTCCGATCGTCCTGATCGCCGCTGCAGGGATGGCCGTGGCCTCGATCTGGTCGGCCGTGATCGGCCAGAACGCACCGGCCGGGGTATACGGCATCGTCGCGGGCTTCTTCGGGAGCTACGCCTTGCTTGTGCTCGGGCTGATCAACAACTGGTTCGGGATCACCCCGGCCGCGGTGGCAGACACCCAGAAGCTGTTCGTGATCAGCTGGATCGTCATCGTGACGATGCTCGTCCTGGCGACCCTCCGGCTGCCGATGGCCTTCACGCTGCTGTTCACACTCGTCGATATCGCGCTCGTGCTGAACTTGCTCGGTATCGTCCAGAGCTCGGCGAACCTGACGAAGGCCGCTGGGTGGGTCGTGATAGCGCTCTCGGCTATTCCCGTATACCTCTTCTTCAGCTCGGCGTCCCACGCGACCGGAGGCAACGAGTTCCCCCACGGCCCGCCGGTCCTGCACACCTGACAGGCAACCGGACCCTGTACCCGTCGCCGAGATCAACGATCGAAGAACAGAACTGACCGGCCAGGGCCGACGTGCAGCCAAGCACGTCGGCCCTGGCCGGCCTTGATACGTGGGTCGGCCGTCGCTGGGTCCCGAACGACTCCCGGTAGAGCACGGCCAGCAGCTCGTGTCCGGTTGGTCAGGTTCCGGTTCAGCTTGGTCCGCAGGGCGGCTGGTGGATGCAAACTTTCCGTTTAAGCGTATGGTGAGTACAGGTTGCGACGGCTTTGACTTGCCGCCCCAGCCTTGCTGCGTAGGCGTTGCTCCGGACCCCGGTGGCGTTCCGTACCGACCACGGACGTTTGCTCATCGGGAGGTCGCGTTGGCACAGTCAGTCGCCCAGTCGCCGGTCCCGCGAAGGGTTGCCGTCTGGTTGCGGGCATTTGATCAATCTTCTCCTACGGGAATACCGGCACGCGACGACAAGGAAGTCATCTGATGAAGGCTCTGGTGTACCACGGACCGGGTCAGAAGGTGTGGGAGCACGTACCCGACCCGAAGATCCTCGACCCGACTGACGTGATCGTGCAGGTGGACATCACCACGATCTGCGGTACCGACCTGCACATCCTCAAGGGGGACGTCCCGGCGGTGACCGACGGGCGGATTCTGGGGCACGAAGGTGTCGGGACGATCACCGAGGTCGGCCAGGCGGTGAGCAAGCTCGCCGTGGGGGACCGCGTGATCATCTCCTGCATCACCTCGTGTGGCTCATGCTCCTACTGCCACCAGCACCTGCCCGCGCACTGTCTCGATGATGAGGGCACCTCCGGCATCGGCTGGATTTTCGGCCACCTCATCGACGGCACCCAGGCGGAGTACGTGCGCGTACCCTTCGCCGAGGGTTCCCTGCACAAGATTCCGGAGGGCGTGAGCGACGAGGCCGCGGTCATGCTCTCCGACATCTTGCCCACGGGCTTCGAGATCGGGGTGCGCAACGGCCGCGTCGAGCCCGGCGACGTCGTCGCCGTCATCGGCGCCGGACCGGTGGGCCTGTCGGCGATGATGACCGCCGGGCTCTACGGCGCCTCTCGCATCATCGCTATAGACCTCGACGGCAACCGGGTCCAGCAGGCCAGGGAATTCGGTGCCACCGACGGCGTCAACAGCGGCGATGCGGGCTGGCAGGACCAGGTGCTGGCCATGACCGACGGCCTGGGCGTGGACGTCGCGATCGAGGCCGTGGGCATGCCCGCGACCTTCCAGATGGCCACCGAGCTCATCCGTCCCGGCGGGACAGTGGCGAATATCGGCGTGCACGGGAAGTCGGTCGAGCTCAAACTCCAGGATCTGTGGATCAAGGACATCGCGATCACTATGGGCCTGGTGAGCGCCACCACGACGCCGATGCTGCTCAGACTGGTCGCCCAGGGCAAGCTCACACCGGAGAAGTTCGTGAGCCACCGCTTCACGTTCGAGGCCATCATCGACGCCTACGACACCTTCGGCCGCGCAGCGCAGACCAAGGCCCTCAAGGTGGCCATCACCCGCTGATACACCGCCCACGGCCCAATCCGCCGCGCGCAGGCAGGTCCGGCGCGGTCCGGGCCTTACCGAACAGGAGCGGAGGGGTCATGGGCGTCGGTCAGGGTCCGGGGGTGCGGGTGCTTGAGGATCCGCTGACGAACAAGGGCACCGCGTTCTCCGAGGAGGAACGGTCCGAGCTGGGCTTGCGCGGCCTGCTGCCGGCCGTGGTGGAGACGCTGGAGCAGCAGGTGCGCCGCAGGTACCAGGCCTACCAGGAGCAGCCCACCGATGTTGCCCGGCACATTAACCTGCGCGCGCTGCAGGACACCAACGAGGTGCTGTTCTACCGGCTGGTGTCCGACCACATCGAGGAGATGCTGCCGGTTCTTTACACCCCAACGGTCGGGCTGGCCTGCCAGCGCTTCAGCGAGATCTACCGCCGTCCGCGCGGCCTTTTCATCGCCTACCCCGACCGCGACCGGATCGGGGAGATCCTGCGCAACCGGCCCCGGCGCGAGGTGGACGTCATCGTCGTCACCGACGGGCAGCGGATTCTGGGCCTGGGTGACCAGGGCATCGGCGGCATGGGCATCCCGATCGGCAAGCTGTCGCTGTACGCGGCGCTGGGCGGCATCGACCCGGCGCGCACCCTGCCGGTGCTGCTGGACGCCGGCACCGACAACGCCGAGCTCCTGGATGACCCCCTGTACCTCGGCTGGCGGCACCACCGTGTCGCCGGCGCCGGTTACGACGACTTCGTCGACCGGTTCGTCCAGGCCGTGCGCGCCGAACTGCCCGGTGTGCTGCTGCAATGGGAGGACTTTGCCACCCCGCACGCCCTGCCGATCCTGGAGCGCTACCGCGACCAGCTGCTCAGCTTCAACGACGACATCCAGGGCACTGCCGCGGTGGTCCTGGCCGCGCTGTCCGCGGGGGCCGCAGCCACCGGGTCGCGGCTGCGCGAGCAGATGGTGGTGATGCTCGGCGCCGGGTCGGCGGGCATCGGGGTCTGCGAGCAGGTCGTGCGGTCGATGGCGGCCGACGGCCTGTCCGGGCAGGGCGCCCGCGCCAGGATCTGCGTGGTCGACATCAACGGCCTGCTCACCACCGACCGCCCGGACCTGGACCCGGCGCAGCGCCGGCTGGCCCAGCCGCCGGGCGCCGTGCCCGGCACCGAACCTGGCCGGCCGGCGAACCTTACCGAGGTGATCGACGCTGTGCACCCGACCGCGCTCATCGGCCTGTCGGCCGCGAGCGGGGCCTTCACCGAACAGGTCGTGCGCCGCGTCGCCGCGCACGCCAGACGGCCGGTCATCATGCCGCTGTCCAACCCGACCAGCCGCAGCGAGGCCCGCCCGCAGGATCTCGCCGACTGGACCGATGGCCGCGCGCTCGTCGCCACCGGCTCCCCGTTCCCGCCGATGCGGGTCGGCGACGCCAGCATCCCCGTCGCCCAGTGCAACAACATCTATATCTTCCCCGGAGTCGGCCTGGCCGTGACCGCCGTGCGCGCAACCCGCGTCACCGACGCCATGATGACCGCCGCGGCCGCCGCCGTCGGTGACGCCGCCACGATCCGGCACGACCCGCACGGGACCCTGCTCCCGGACCGTGCTCAGCTCGCCGGCACCGCGACTGCCGTGGCCAGAGCCGTCGCCAAGGCCGCGGTAGCCGATGCCGTCGCGCCCGCGCTTACCGATGACCAGATCGACCAGGCCATCGACCGCACCAGGTGGCTGCCCAGCTATCAGGCCCTATCGACATCCGTCCTGATCGACTTACGGACCTGGACGGGCTGGAGGTCAGCTGGGCCGACCTGGCCCTGCTGCTGATCGTTGACAAGGTATAAGTCGTGACGCCATGACCAGGTCCGGTCGGGGGACCGGACCTGGTCATCAGCCCCGCAAGGGGGTCAGACGCGCTCGAAGATCGCGGCGATGCCCTGCCCGCCGCCGATGCACATGGTGACGAGCGCGTACCGGCCGCCGGTGCGCTTGAGTTCGTACAGCGACTTGACGGTCAGGATGGCCCCGGTGGCGGCGACGGGGTGGCCGAGGGAGATGCCGCTGCCGTTCGGGTTGGTGTGGTCCAGGGGAAGGTCCAGTTCCCGCACCACGGCCAGCGCCTGGGCGGCGAAGGCCTCGTTGACCTCGAAGAAGTCGATCTCGCCGAGCTTGACGCCGGTCCGGTCCACCACCTTCTGCGTGGCCGGCACCGGGCCCATGCCCATGATCCGCGGCTCGACGCCGGCGTGCGCATAGCCGACCAGCCTGGCCATTGGGGTCAGGCCGCTGCGGCTGACGAACGACCTCGAGGCGAGTACCACGGCCGCGGCGGCGTCGTTGATGCCGGACGCGTTGCCCGCGGTGACCGTGCCGTCCTTGGCGAAGGCGGGCTTCAGCTTGGCCATGTCCTCCAGGCTCACGCCGGGCCGGATGTGCTCGTCGGTATCGACGACGGTGGTGCTGCCCCTCTTGCCCGGGATCTCGACCGGGAGGATCTGCTCCTTGAAGTAGCCGGCCGCGGTCGCGGCCGCGGCCCGGCGGTGGCTCTCGGCGGCCAGGGCGTCCTGGTCAGCCCGGGACACGTGGAAGTCGGTGGCGACGTTCTCCGCGGTCACGCCCATGTGGCATCCGTCCCACGGGTCGGACAGCGCGCCCACCATGGGGTCGAGCGCGGTGCCGTCGCCCATCCGCTGGCCCCAGCGCATGCCGGGCAGCCAGTAGGGCGAGCGGCTCATGCACTCGGCCCCGCCGGCCACGGCGACGTCGCAGTCGCCGAGCATGATCGCCTGCGAGGCGGAGACGATGGCCTGCAGCCCGCTGCCGCACAGCCGGTTCACGGTCAGCGCGGGCATGCCGACCGGCAGGCCGCCGTCCACGGCCGCGACCCGGGACAGGTACATGTCCCTGACCTCGGTGTGGATCACGTTGCCGAACACGGAGTGGCCGAACTGGTCCGGTTCCACGCCGGAGCGGCTGACCGCCTCGCGTACGACCTTCGCGGCCAGGTCGCAGGGCGGCACCGAGGACAGGCCGCCGCCGTATTTGCCGATCGGGGTCCTGACGCCGGACAGGACGAATACCTCTTCCATGGTTTTTCCTCTCTCACATGTCCAGGCCGCCGTTGACGGCCCATATCTGCCCGGTGATGTACGACGAGTCGTCGTGGGCCAGGAACGCGACCACGCGGGCGATCTCCTCCGGCTGGCCGATCCGGCCGCACGGTATCTGGGCGACCAGTTGCTGCATCGGCTTTTCCGGGATGCTGGCCAGCATGTCGGTGGCTATGGCTCCCGGGGTCACGCAGTTGACGGTCAGCCCGATGCCCTCGGAAGCCGGGTGCCCGGCTCGGGCCAGCATGAAGTCCATCTCCCTGGCCAGCGACTTGGTCAGCCCGAACAGCCCGGACTTGGACGCCGCGTAGTTCGCCTGCCCGACCCGGCCCATCTCGCCGGTGGCGGAGGAGATCATGATGATCCTGCCGGTGCCGCGTTCCATCATGTGCTCCAGTGCCGCCTGGGACACAAAGAAGGCCCCGTTCAGGTTGACGGCGATCACCCGCAGCCAGTCCTCGTCGGTCATCTTGTGCACGGTCTTGTCGATGTTGATCCCGGCGTTGCTGACCAGGATGTCCAGGCGGCCGTGCTGATCGATGACCTCGCGGACCACGCGCCGGCAGTCCTCCGCCTCGCCGATGTTTCCGTGGTGGATAGTGATGGTGCCTGGATACGTGGCGCTCATTTCGGCCATGAACTTCTCGGCCGGCTCGTGATGCCGCCAGTACCCGGCGGCGACGTGCGCCCCCTCCTCGGCGAGGCGGTGGCTGATAGCGACACCGATGCCGCGGGTCCCTCCGGTGACCAGGGCCACCTTTCCCGCGAGCGGGAGCTTCGTGCTGGTCGGTTGTGGTTCGGTCGCGGTTGTCATCGCGTTTGCTCCTGTCTGCTCAGCTGTCCCGCGGGATGATGTGCCGCAATGGTGAAAACGGTGTCCGCCGGCCACGACGGGACCGCCGCGGGACAGCCTGCTAGTTAGATAAGGCCACGTCAGACGCAACGTTACAGTTCCGTAATCGCACCGTAACCAGGCTTATGGCACCGGCACTACGGACCAAGGTCCCTTTCATCCGGGACATGGGCCGCTGACCCGGCCGCATTGGCTTATAGGAGAATTGGGTATGAGGACGCCGGATTATGTCGCGGCTGTGTTGGCCAAGGCCGAGGCCGGGGGGGTCTACGGCGCTGAGCTGGCTGCCTTGCGGAGGCGCCTGCGGCAGCTGGGTGAGGGACAGGCCGGATGGCTGCCGGGCGCGGTCCTGGAGCCGCTTGCGGACCTGCCGCGCCTGGCGGGGCTGTCCGAGCCGTCACCCGGGCAGGCCCGTGACGTGCTCGCCCGGCTGGTGGTCGTCAAGGTCAACGGCGGGCTGGGGACGAGCATGGGCCTGTCGGGGCCGAAGTCGCTGCTGGAGGTCAAGCCTGGCACATGCTTCCTTGATGTCCTGGCTACGCAGGTGCTGGCGCTGCGCGAGCGGCATGGCGTCCGGCTGCCGCTGGTGCTGATGAACTCCGCGGCCACCCGCGGTCCCTCGCTGGACGTGCTGCGCGGCTACGACGGCTTGGGCGTGCCTGGCCTGCCGCTGGATTTCCTGCAGGGCCGCGAGCCCAAGATCCGGGCCGATGACCTGCAGCCGGTGCGGTGGCCGGCCGACCCGGAGCTGGAGTGGTGCCCGCCGGGGCACGGCGACATCTACACCGCGCTGGCGGCGTCCGGCACGCTCGATGCCCTGCTCGGCGCCGGGCTGCGCTACGCCTTCGTGTCTAACTCCGACAACCTCGGCGCGCTCGCCGACGTCCGGATCGCCGCCTGGCTGGCCGCAGAGCAGGTGCCGTTCGCGCTGGAGGCGGTGCGCGGCACGCCGGCGGACCGCAAGGGCGGCCACCTGGCCCGCTACCAGGGCCGGGTGGTGCTGCGGGAGACGGCGCAGGTGCCCGGCGGCGACACCTCGTTCACCGACGTCGGGCGCTGGCGCTGGTACAACACCAACAACATCTGGATTGACCTGCGCGCGCTCAAGGACATGCAGGCCGCCGACCCCGCGGCACCGGATCTGCCGTTGATCGTCAACCGGGAGACCGTCGACCCGCGCGACCCGGCGAGCACCCCGGTGATCCAGCTAGAGTGGGCGATGGGCGCGGCGATCGGCTCGGTTCCCGGCGCCCGGGCCCTCCACGTCCCCCGCTCGCGGTTCGCCCCGGTGAAGACCACGGACGACCTACTGGTCGTGCGGTCGGACGCCTACGAGCTCACCGGTGACGGGCGGATGAGGCCCGGCTTCGACGGCCCGGGGCCCGTCGTCACCCTGGACAAGGACTTTTACAAGCTGCTGCCCGACTTCGAGCAGCGGTTTCCGGCCGGGGCGCCGTCGCTGCGCCGCTGCCGCCGGTTCGAGGTCGACGGCGACGTTACCTTCGGCGCGGGCGTCACGGCCGTGGGCGACGTGCATGTGACCGGTCCGCGTCACGTTCCGGACGGGCAGGTGCTCGGCGGATGAAACCGGAAACCGCGGATCAGATCCCGGTCAGTACCCAAACCAGGCCAAGGGGCTAGCCTTTCACGCGTTGGCCTGACCGGCCCGTTCCTTATCGCGCAGTATGAATTTCTGGATCTTTCCCGTCGAGGTCTTCGGCAGCTCCACAATGATGTCGACTTCACGGGGCGCCTTGTAGCCGGCGATCTTGGTACGCACATGCGCGATCAGCTCCTGCTGGGTCGCGCTGGTGCCGGCGCGCAGCACCACGAACGCCTTCGGCCGCTCGCCCCACTTGTCGTCGGGTACCCCGACGACCGCGGCCTCCAGGACGCCCGGGTGACTCATTAGCGCCTGCTCCACCTCGACCGTGGAGATGTTCTCCCCGCCGGAGATCACGATGTCCTTGGCGCGATCGCGCAGCTCAATGTACCCGTCGGGATACCTGACGCCGAGATCGCCGCTGTGGAACCAGCCGCCGCGGAACGCAGCGGCAGTGGCGTCCGGATCCAGGTAGTAGCCGGCCATGACGGTGTTGCCGCGCATGACGATCTCGCCCATCGTCTTGCCATCGGCCGGGACGTCGGCCATCTCCTCGTCCACGACGCGTACGCCCCCGGCTGTGATCATGCCGACTCCCTGGCGCGCTTGCAGCGCGGCGCGCTGCTCGACGGTCAGGTCAGCCCAGCCGGGCTGGAACTGGCACAAGGTGATCGGGCCGTAGGTCTCGGTCAGCCCGTAGACGTGCACGACCGTGAAGCCCATCCGCTCCATCTCCGCGATCGTCGTGGGGCTCGGCGGCGCGCCGGCGGTGGTGATCAGGACCGGCCGGGGCAGCGGCCCGGCCGCGCTCTCGTTCAGGATGGTGCTCACGACGGTGGGCGCCGCGTTCAGGTGTGTGACCCCGTGCTGCCGCAGCTGCTGCCAGATCGCATCGCCGCGCACCTCGCGCAGGCACACGTGCGTGCCGCCGATGGCGGTCACCGCCCAGGGGGCGCACCAGCCGTTGCAGTGGAACATCGGCAACGTCCACAGGTAGACGCTGTTCTCGTCATGCCGGGAATGGATGATTTGCGCGTATGAGTTCAGATAGGCGCCGCGGTGAGTGTAGATGACGCCCTTGGGCACGCCGGTGGTGCCGGAGGTGTAGTTGATCGCGATGGGCGCCAGCTCGTCCGGGACCGACCAGGGCAGCGGATCCCCCGCCTGCCTGGCCAGGAACTCCGAGTAGCTCACCAGCTGGGACCCGGCAGCCAGACCTGCGCTGGTGGGTCCCGCCTCGGCGTCCGTGGCCACCACTATCTGAGCTGCCGTGCCAGCGCTATCCGCAGCGGCCACGGCCACCGGGAGCAGGGCGGCGTCGGCCACGAGAACCTTCGCCCCCGAATGGCGCAGAATATACGACACCTCCTCGGCCGTCAGCCGGGTATTGATTGCGACGAGGACGCCGCCGGCCAGCGGCACCGCGAAATGGGCGACGAGCATCTCGGGCAGGTTCGGCATCAGGTACGCGACCCGATCGCCGGGTCCGACCCCGCTGGCGCGGAGCGCACCGGCCACTCGTGCCGCCTCGGCCGCGAACTCGGCGTAGGTGAGGCGGCGGCGGCCGTAGATGACCGCGACCTTGCCTGGCCACACGTGAGCCGACCGCTCGAGGAACGACAGCGGCGTCAGTGCCGTATTCGAGATCGCGCCCATATTGACCTCCATTGATAAGCTGCCATCGATTCATCGCACGTTAAGACCGTTACGCCCCCGGAAGGGCCGAAGGTCCCGCTGGCCGGGGTTCTCCTGCTCACTGGCAGGCTCTAGTGGAAGCCGCCAGTTCAAGGACCCAGGCTCCCGAGCCCGGGCTACTCGTACACGTAGGTGCCCGGAGCCGGGCCGAGCGGCGGGTACTGGCGGTTGCCGAGGGTGGCGCGTGCCTGCCGCTCGTTGCCAGAGCGGGCGCTCAGCCATTCGGTCCACGGCCGCCACCACGAGCCCTTCTCCACGGTGGCCATCTTGAGCCACTCGTCGGGATCCGTCGGCGTGGGTCGCCCGTACCAGCGGTCGTAACGCGTGCTGTCCGCCGGGTAGACAACGGACTGGATGTGACCGGACTTGATTAGGGTCATCTCCTTGTCGGCGCCGCCGACCAGGTGGGCGGTGTCGTAGCAGGCCCGCCACGCCGTGATGTGGTCGGTGTAGCCGCCGACGTGGTAGCTGTCGCAGGTGACCTTGCTGAAGTCGGTCTTGACCCCGAGCAGCGTCGGCCCGTTGCCGTCCCACCCGTCCATGGCCAGCTGGCTTGACTCGCACGCGAACCTGGCCGTGCTCCGGGTGGCGTCGTCGTTCCACGCCAGGACATCGAACGGGGCAGGCGACTTGCCCATCAGCCATCCGCTGACCAGGTAGTTGTAGACCAGGTCGTTCGGGCGGAGCATGGCGAACAGGCTGCGCAGCGCGGTCCCGGGGACGATCTGCTCGGCCGCGGCGGCCTGTTCTAGGACCTTGCGCGACTCGGCGGTGTCCAGCATGCCCACCACGTTCGGCTTGTCACCGGTCAGCATGGTCACGACGAAGGTCGCCGACTTGACCGAGTTGTCGCCGACCGCGGCTAGGTGCGCGAGCATGTAGGAGACCGTGATGCCGCCGGCGCATAGCCCGAGCAGGTTCAGCTGGTCGGTGTGCGCGATCTTCTTGACCACGTCGGCGGCTCGTTCCGCCGCGGCGATGTAGGCGTCCAGTCCCCACTTCCCCTCGCCGCGCAGTGAGCTGGGGTTCCGCCAGACGATCATGAACGCCTGGATGCCCTGGCTGACGGCGAACTCGACCAACGACCTCCCGGGCGACAGATCCATGATGTAGTGCCGGTTGATCTGCGGCGGGATCATCAGCAGCGGAACGCTGCGGATCCGGGGGGTGGTGGGCTTGTACTGCAGCAACTCGAACATCTCGTCCCGGTACACTACGGCGCCCGGCGTGGCGGCGAGATCCTCGCCGACCTTGAACTGCTTGCGGTCGACCATGGAGGGCATCCCGCCGCGGGCCAGGTCCTTCAGCATGTTCTGGGCGCCCTTGGCGAGCGACAGGCCGCTGGTCTCGATGGCCTCCCGGAGGGCGGCGGGGTTGGTGCCCAGGTAGTTGGTGGGAGACAGCGCGGCCGAGATGACGTCGGCCGCGAAGCGCGCGCGCGCCTTGTTCTGCCAGGAGCCGTCGGCGGACTCATACATCCGGTTCATCCACATCTCGAACAGCCGGTATGACTGGCCGAGGATGCGGAAATAGGGGATCGTCCGCCAGGCCTCGTCGGCGAAGCGCTGGTCCCGCTGGTCGAACGAGATGTCTGACTTGCCGAGCGCGATCTTGGTCAGTTCTTCGGCCAGCCACGGCATTTCCTTCGCGACCGTGACGGGGTCCGCGAGTTCGGCAATCGCGTTGACCATGTCCATCGGCAGCATGCCTGCCGCTGCTTCGGTCGCCTCTGACATCATTTCCGCGGCATTGGCGGATCTGTCATCTACGCTCATGGCCTCTCTCCTGGTGCACCTTACGCGGCAAGGCCCGAACATCGGCCTGCCATCCCTGATCTCACCGTCTGTCAACCGCCCCAGATCGGACAAGGCCGAGAGGTCCCGGTCCGAAGGGACCTAGGGCCTTTAGCCCCGGGACGTTCGGCTCGCAGCGGCGCATCGCCGCGCTGTTAGCGTCATGAGTTCATGCGTCCGCAGCGGCCAAGCGGACTGTCCCGCGGGGCCCGCCGCTCGACGCTATCCCCGTTTCACCATTTGCGGCACATTATCAAGCCGGACAGCGGGAAGAGCACGAAGAGATGGGAGCGACGTGATGACGACCGTCACCGAGACGAAAGGCTCAGCAAAATGTCCAGCAGCGTGATCCAGCCGGGCGACATCCGCGAGGTGGCGGTGATCGGGCTCGGCCTGATGGGCTCGGGCATCGCCGAGCTGATCGCCCGCAGCGGCCGTAGAGTCGACGCGATCGAGATCAATCAGGGTTACCTGGACCAGGGCATGGCCCGGCTGCGCGCCTCCCTGGATCGGGCGGTCAGCCGGGGAAAGCTCACCGATACGGCACGGGACGAGATACTCGCCCGGATCCGGCCCACCGACGATATCGCGACCGGAGTAGCCGGCGCCGACCTGGTAATCGAGGCCATCCCAGAGCGCATCGAACTCAAAAAGACCCTGTTCGCCCAGCTGGACGAGGCCTGCCGGGCCGATGCGATCCTGGCTACCAATACCTCCTCGATGTCGATCACGGAGATCGCGGGCGGCACGCGATATCCGGCCCGGGTAGCGGGGCTGCACTTCTTCAATCCCGCTCCGGTCATGAAGCTGGTCGAGGTGATTTCCACGGTGCTCACCCCGCCGGAGGTCGCCGAGACATTGGCCTCGCTATCCCGGGACTTGGGCAAGACTCCGGTGCGGGTCAGTGACCGAGCCGGGTTCATCGTGAACGCGCTGCTGTTGCCCTACCTCAACCACGCGGTACACCTGCTGGAAACGGCGCAGGCCACGCGCGAGGACATTGACAAGGCGGCCACCGTGGGGCTCGGCCTGCCCATGGGCCCGCTGACCCTGCTTGACCTGATCGGCCTGGACACGTGCCTGGCGGTCCTCGAGACACTCCAGGGTGAGTTCGGCGGTACCCGTTACGTACACGCGTCCCTACTGCGCAAGCTGTGCGATGCCAGGCTGTTCGGCCGCAAGAGCGGACGCGGGTTCTATGACTACCGGAGGCAAAGCACCGCTGCGGACCACGAGCTGGGACCAGTTCCCGCCGAGGTCGCGCTGATCAGACGGCAGGACGACCGGCTGGACGAGTTGGCTAGCCAGCTCGCCGCGGCCGACGTCGGCGTCGTGCCGCAGCCATCTGACGATACTGGCCTGGTCATCGTGGCGGCGGACCCGAGACACCGGGTCCTGGACGCGGCTCTGGCCGCGGGCCACCCGGCCGATGTGGTCGGTGTCCACTTCGTCGAGGCAGGTAACGGCAAGCCAGGGCTCGCCGAGCTGGTGCTGCCCGACGTAACCGCGGCGGTCACGGCCGCCAAGGCGGCCGCGCTCGCGGCCAGGATCGGGCTGACCGCGGTCATTTCCAGGGACCGGCCGGGCTTTCTCGTCGAGGCACTCGCCTACGCGCAGTACAACGACGCGGTCCGCATGTTCCAGGACGGTTACGCCAGCCCGGCCGACATCGACACCGCGATGATGCTCGGCTGCGGCTACCCCCGCGGGCCGTTTCAGATGCTTGACGAAGCCGGCGCTGCGAACGTCGTCGGCGTCCTGGAGGCGATGCATGCGGCTACCGGTGACCCGGCGTTCACCCCGGTACCCCTGCTGGCCGAATACGCCACGGCCGGTAACCTGTTCCGGGCTGGATCCGGGGGTTAGCTCGATGTCGAGCAGATCTGAGCAGGATCCGCGGACGGGTAATTCCCTGGAGGAGTTCCAGCGCGATCTGGCTGACAACCTGTGTTACGAGCGGGGCACCACAGCCGAATCGGCCAGTGCCCAGGACACCTACTGGACACTGGCCGTCACCATCCGCGATCGCCTCGCCGACCGCCGGGCCCGGACGGCCAGAGCGAACTACCTGGCCAACCCGAAGTTCGTCTACTACCTGTCGGCGGAGTACATGCTGGGGCGCCAGCTGCGCCAGAACGCGCTGTACACCGGGACCGCCGACCTGGCCCGCCAGGCCGTTGCCGCATCGGGCTTCTCCGTCGAGGACCTGGAGGCCCTCGACGTCGAGCCTGGGCTGGGGAACGGGGGCCTGGGCCGTCTGGCCGCCTGCCTGCTCGATTCCCTGGCCACGCTCGACGTGCCCGCCGTGGGGTATGGCATCCGCTACGAGTTCGGGATCTTCAAGCAAGCCTTCGAGGATGGCTACCAGGTCGAGCAGCCCGACGACTGGACCTTCTACGGCAACCCGTGGGAGTTCCCTGCTCCCGACGACCTCCAGGTGGTCGGGTTCTACGGCCACACCGAGCCGGCCGACAAGGACCGGAGTGGACGGCGCGCCCGCTGGGTGCCGGCCGAGACGGTGCGGGCCGAGCCCAGCCACATGCTCGTCCCGGGCTTCGGCACCGAAACAGTCAACATCCTCCGGCTGTGGCGCGCCCGGGCCGGCCGCGAGTCGTTCGACCTCGACATGTTCAACGCCGGCCGCTACGCAGAGGCCGTCGAGGCGCAGATGCGCTCCGAGAACCTCACCAAGGTGCTGTACCCGAGCGACAGCACGCCGGCGGGCCGGGAACTGCGGCTCAAGCAACAGTACTTCCTGATCTCCTGCTCGCTGCGGGACATCATCCGCCGGTTCCGGTTCCGCAACAGCGACTGGGAGACGTTCCCGGACAAGGTCGTCATCCAGCTCAACGACACCCATCCGGTGCTGGCGATACCCGAGCTCATGCGGCTGCTCGTGGACGAGAACGGGGTCGACTGGGACCAGGCCTGGTCCATAACCCGCCGCGCCTTCGCCTACACCTGCCACACCCTGCTGCCCGAGGCCCTCGAGACCTGGCCTGTGCCGATGTTCGAGCGGCTGCTGCCCCGCCACCTGCAGATCATCTACACCCTCAATAAGTCCTTCCTGGCGGACGTGCGCGCTCGGTACCCGGGCGACGACGAGCGCATCGCCCGGATGTCGCTGATCCAGGAGGGCCCCGAGCGTCGAGTGCGGATGGCCAACCTGGCGGCCGTCGGCAGCTTCGCCGTCAACGGCGTGGCCGAGCTCCAGTCGCGGCTGCTGACCCAGACGACGTTGCGCGACTTCGCCGAACTGTGGCCGGGAAAATTCCTGAACAGGACGAACGGCGTCAGTCCGCGCCGGTTCCTTCGCCTGGCTAACCCGCGCCTGTCCGGCCTGATCACCGCCCGGCTGGGAGATGAGCGGTGGCTAACCGACCTGGAGCGGCTGCGAGAACTTGAGGCCTTCGCTGACGACGCGGAGTTCCGGGCGCAATGGCGCGAGGTGAAGCGGCTGAACAAGCTCGACCTGGCCGCGCATGCCCTCGCCACCACCGGCGTTATCGTCGATCCCGCCTCGCTTTTCGACGTCATGGTCAAGCGGCTGCACGAGTACAAGCGCCAGATCCTCAAGCTGCTGCACGTCGTCACGCTGTACAACCGGATCAAGGCCGACCCGGCCGCCGCCGTGACGTCCTGCACGGTCATCTTCGGCGCGAAGGCCGCACCGGGCTACCACGAGGCGAAGCGCATCATCAAGCTGATCAACTCGGTCGCGGCCGCCGTCAACGCCGACCCCGACGTGGCCGGCCGGATCAAGGTCGTGTTCCTGCCCGACTACAACGTCTCGGTCGCGGAGGTGGTGATGGCCGCGGGCAACATCTCGGAGCAGATCTCGCTGGCAGGCAAGGAAGCCTCCGGCACCGGCAACATGAAGCTGGCTCTCAACGGGGCCGTCACCGTCGGCACGCTCGACGGCGCTAACATCGAGATCCGGGACCGGGTCGGGGCCGACAACTTCTTCCTGTTCGGGGTTACGGCCGACCAAGCCGTCGCCATCAGGCGAGGCGGCTACTCCCCCCGCACCTATTACCGCGATGACGCCGAGCTGGGGCCAGCGATCGACGCCCTCGCCTCGGGTGCCTTCTCCGGCGGAGAACGCGAAGTCTCCGAGCAGGTCATCTCCTCGATCCTGAGCTGGGACGAGTACCTGGTCCTCGCCGACTACCGGTCCTACATCGACTGCTACGACCGGGCCGTCGGGCCGGCCTGGGCCGACGAAGACCGGTGGACCCGGATGTCGATCCTGAACACGGCGCGCTCAGGTTATTTCTCCTCCGACCGGACCGTCCGCGACTACTGCCGCGACATCTGGCACACCGAGCCCATGCCGGTACCCGCGCATGCCGCGACCGACCCCGAAGCTCCCGCCCGCAGGGCCACGTAGAGCCGCGGGGGTAAACATTCACGTCTGGCCAGCGTTTGAGTTATTCCTTAGTTGCTGTGCGTGAGTGGTCCGGGGTGCAGTTCAGCCGGCGGCCGGGATGGGCGGCATCCAGGGGTTTCCCGCCAGGGCCTCGCGGATGGCGGTGAAGACGGCGACGCCATGCTTGGCCGCGGTGGAGGCGTATCCGCGGATTGCGTACCGGTTGCGGGTGGTTTTCTGCGAGCGGAGCCGGCCGGAAATCTTCTGCTGGGTCTTCGCAGGCCATGCCTGGCCGCTGCCGCGGCGACCGCCGTGGTCCCCTGGTGCTCCACCGGTTCCAGCTGCGCCGGGTCCTCCACGCCCAAGCTGACATGCACGCCGTCCATCCCTGCCACGGCGCGGTCCACGGCCTCGGTATCGGTGACCGAGCCTTCCACGTACTCGAAACCCTCGCCGAGCCGCGAGGTGGCCCGCCCGGTGTCGCGCACCAGCAGCCGCACCTGATGGCCCTCAGCCAGCAGCCGCTGCGCGACGGGTATGCCGATCAGCCCGGTTGCGCCGATGACCAGGATGCGCCCCATTGGTCAATGCAGGCCTTCGGGCGGCGGAGTGCCGAACCTCTGTGCCATATGGTCGCCGATGACCTCGGCGACCAGTTGCATCGCGGCGAGCGGCCGGAAAAAGACCGTCAACTCCCCGACCAAGCCATCGGGCTGGCGTTTGACCACGTTCAGCCCGTGCGCCCGCTGGCCGCGCAGCGAGGTCTCGAACAAGATGACGCTCTTGTCCCCCTCCACGATCTCCTCGGTCAGCTCGAAAGGGGCCAGCTCCTGGGTCAGGACTCCGAACAGGAAGCTCGCGGTGTCCTTGCCCCGCAGCGGCTCGTCATGGACGGCGACCCGGATGGTCACCTCGTCGCTGAGCGTGGCCAGGATCGACGCCTGGTCAAAAGCAGCGAGCGCCTGGCTGTACCTGGTCCGTCCGCTGATCATGCCGCCAGCATATCGATTACCCGATTACCAGGATGGTAGGTAGTTTCCTGCGTGGAAGCCTGCGCGGCAGTAACTTCGGAGCATGCGACTCCTGGTCGTCGGGGCGACCGGCGGTCTCGGCCGCCTGGCCGTGGCCGAAGCTGCCCAGCGGGGACACGAGGTCTCTGCCCTGGTGCGCGACCCGGCCCGCGCGAGCCTGCCCGAGCCGGTGGTCAAGATGCGCGGCGATGTCCTCGACCCGGCGAGCCTTGACCCGGCCGCCGAGGGCAGGGAGGCGGTCGTCTGCGCGCTGGGCACGCCCAGCCCGCGCCAGGCCAGCAGACTGCTGGAGGACGGCACCCGCAACCTGGTCGAGGCGATGAAACGCGCCAGCGTCCCGCGGCTGGTCTGCGTGACCTTGCTCGGCACCGCCGACAGCAAGAACCACGCCTCGCCCTTCTACCGCTACATCATCCTGCGCGTGCTCGCGCCGATAGTGCCCGACAAGGAAAACCAGGAGCACGTGGTGCGCGACAGCGGCCTGGACTGGGTGATCGTCCGGCCGCCGCGCTTCACCAGCCAGCCAGGTGGGCAGCCTCGGGTGCTGCGCCCTGGAGACAAGGGACGCGTCGGGCACGTCTCCCGCCAGGGTCTTGCCCGCATCCTGATCGACGCCGCCGAGCGACCGGACTATGTCCGCCAAGCGATCGTCGTGGGCTCGTAGCGCCCGGCGCCGTCACGGATGCTCAACCCGCACCCGTCGGCGTGGAGGCTGAATGCCTACCCGCGGGGACCTTCGTCCCTACCGGATCAGCCCGGATCAGCATATGTTTACATGATGAATTAAACCTTGCCGTGTTATTTCCACTCGGCCCGAAATGACCGAGGGCCTCAGACCCGGCTGCTATCGCCAACCACGAAGGCCCAGCAGAATACAGTTCTCGAATATCGCTACCGGGACAACCGATATTCAGGAAGGTACCTTACCATGGACTTCGAGTTGAGCGATGAGCAGCAGCTTATCCGCGACGCGGTCAGGGAATTTGCCGAGGCCGAGGTGGCGCCGATCGCGGCCGAACTCGACCGCGACCACCGTTTCCCGACCGAGCTCCTGCCGAGACTGGCCGAGATGAACCTCATGGGCATGCCCTACCCGGAGAAGGTGGGCGGCGCCGGCGCGGATTACCTGAGCTACGTGATCGCGATCGAGGAACTGTCGCGGGCCTGTGCCAGCACCTCCGTCGTGGTGTCGGCGCACAGTTCGCTCGCCACCTGGCCGGTCTTCAAGTTCGGTACCGAGGCCCAGCACGAACGGTACCTGCACGACATGGCGTCCGGCCGCCGCCTGGGGGCCTTCGCCCTGACCGAGCCCGCCGCCGGCACCGATGCCGCCGCGGGCACCACCACGGCGACGCTGCACGCCGACGGGTACGCCCTCAACGGGTCGAAGATGTTCATCACCAACGCGCCGTACGCCGAGGTGTACATCGTCTTCGCGAAGACCGATCCGGAGCGGGGAGCACGCGGGATGAGCGCGTTCATCGTCGAGAAGGACACCCCCGGGTTCTCCGTCGGCGAGGCCGAGCACAAGCTGGGGATACGCGGCTCAAGCACGCCGCCCGTCTACTTCTCCGACTGCCGCGTGCCGAAGGAGGCGCTCCTGGGCGCGGAGGGCGACGGCTTCAAGATAGCCATGGCGACGCTCGACGGCGGGCGGATCGGCATCGCCGCGCAGGCGCTCGGCATCGCCCAGGCGGCGCTGGACGCGTCGGTCGCCTACGCCAAGGAGCGCGTCCAGTTCGGCAAGCCGATCGCGGCCTTGCAGGCCATTCAGTGGATGATCGCCGACATGGCGACCGAGATCGACGCCTCCCGGCTCCTGGTCTACCGCGCGGCATCGTTCCTGGACAACGGCCGGCCCTACTCCACCGAAGGGGCGATGGCTAAGCTCTTCGCTTCCGAGACCGCCACCAGGGTGGCGGGCAAGGCCATCCAGATCCACGGCGGATACGGTTATACAGAAAGCTATCCGGTGGAGCGCAATTACCGCGACGCGAAGATAACCGAGATTTACGAGGGGACTTCCGAAGTGCAGCGGATGGTGATAGCGAGAAGCGCCCTGCGGTAAGGATCACCGGCCGACACCTATCGCGGCGGATTTCGTCAGGAGAATCGTGATGAGAATTGTGGTCACCTACAAGTGGACCTGCGACCCGGAGGAGGCCACGGTTCGCGCTGACGGCACGGTGGACTGGAGCCGGGCCAAGCCCGGCATCAGCACCTATGACCCGGTGGCCATCGAACTGGCCCGCCGGCTCGCCGACGCGGCCGGCGCCGAGCTGATCGGCCTGACGGCCGGGGGGAAGGGCGTCGGCACGCCCATCGCGGCCAAGGCCGCCCTCTCGCGCGGCCTGGACCGGGTGGTGATCATCGAGGACGAGTCCCTGCGGGAAGCCGGGCGGTCCGAGCTGGCCGCGGTCCTCGCCGCGGCGGTCCGCCGGATCGGCGACGTGGACCTGATCATCACCGGCGACTCGTCGGTGGACGTGGCGGCCAAGATGGTGCCGACCGTGCTGGCCGGCGAACTCGGCTGGCCGGCGGTGGCCGAGGTCACCGCGGTGACCGGCCAGGCTGGCGCGCTGCGCGTGGAGCGCGCGATCCCAGGTGGCGTGCAGGTGCTCGAGATCTCAGGTCCGGCCGTGCTGGCCGCGTCCGCGGATGCGGCCGTGCCGCACGTACCCGGCATGAAGGAGCTGCTCGCGGCGGGCAAGAAACCGGCGGACCAACTAGAACTCGCGGGCCTGGACGTGCCCGCCAGGAGCGCGGTCATGACGGTCACCGGCCGGGCGCGCCCGGAGCGCAAGGCCCGCAAGGGCCAGCTCATCGACACCAGCGACCCGGCCGCGGCCGCGGCCGAGCTCGTCGCCGCGCTCCGCGCGGTCGGCGCACTGTGAACGTTATGCAATACCGTCTCGCGAGTGCAGGCCTTCTGGGCCTGCGCGAGCGGCCGGCGCAGGTGGCACGGCCAGCAACCACAGCTGGTTCTTGCATAACGCGAACTTTTAGAAAAGACACTGTGACAACCCGCAATACGACAGAGAGGACCCGGCAATGAGCGTGAACGCCTGGATCATCGTCGGGGATCAGCCGGCGGTCGGCAACCTCATCACGGTCGCGCGATCCCTGGGCGGGCCGGTGGGGGCCGTGGTCGCCGGACCCCGGTCGGTGGCCGAGACGGTAGCGGCGAGCGGCGTGGACCGGGTGGTCTGGTGCCGCGCGCCGGGTGACGTGCCCGCCGAGGCCAGCGCCCTCGGCGGTGGCCGACGTCGTGGCGGCCGATCCGCCCCGCGTCGTCCTCAGCGGCCGCAACCCGAGCGAACGGGTGCTTCTCGGCGCCGCCGCGGCCCGGCTGGGGGCGGCGGTCGTGACCGGGGCGCGGTCGGTGGCGATCGACGGCGGTGACGTCATCGTGGTCAACGCCGTCTTCGGCGACATAGCCGACGAGACCGTCGCCGTCTCCGGCGCAGTGGCCCTGCTGCTCGACGGCGGTCCCGTGCCGCCGGCCGACGGCGGCGGCGCGCCCATCGAGGAGGTCTCCGCCACCCCGCTCCCGCTGAAGGTGATCGAGACCAGGATGCACGACTTCGACCAGGTGGACCTCAACTCGGCCCACCGGGTGATCGGCGTCGGCCGCGGCCTCAAGGCCAAGGAGGACCTGGCCATGATGGAGGAGCTCGCCCAGGCCCTCGAGGCCGAGGTCGCCTGCTCCCGCCCGGTCGCCGAGGGCCTGAACTGGATGGGCAAGGACCGCTACATCGGCAGCTCCGGGGCGCATATCGCCCCCCAGCTCTACCTCGCCGTCGGCATCTCCGGCCAGCTCCAGCACATGGTCGGCGTGACCGGGGCGGAGACGATCGTGGCGATCAATTCCGACCCGAACGCCGCGGTCTTCCAGCAGTCCGATTACGGCCTGGTCGGTGACCTCTACCAGCTCGTGCCGGCGATCATCGCCGCGCTGAAGTGACGGTGCCAGATGACGCAAGCAGCTGAGCCTGACTTCGAGGTCATCGTCATCGGCGCCGGCATCGCGGGCTGCGTCGCGGCCTATCAGCTCGCCCGGCAGGGACGCTCGGTGCTGCTGATCGAGCGAGGCGAGGCGCCCGGATCGAAGAACCTCTCCGGCGGCGTCCTGTACTCCCGCGGCATCCAGCAGGTCTTCCCGGATTTCCGCGATGAGGCCCCGGTCGAGCGCAGGATCACCCGCAACTACATCAACTTCCTCAACGCCGACAGCTCGGTCGCCATCGACTACAAGGACGCCAGGCTGGCCGACCCGGTCAACGCCGTCACGGTGCTGCGGGCCAAGCTGGACGCGTGGCTGTCCGAGAAGTGCGAGGAGGCCGGTGCCATGATCATGCCCGGCGTCCGCGTGGACCGAGTGCTCACCGAAGGCACCAGGGTCGTCGGCGTCCAGGCCGGCGACGACGAACTGCGGGCCCATGTGGTCGTGGCCGCCGACGGCGTGAACTCCTTCATCGCCAAGGAAGCCGGCCTGCGCCAGAAGGAGCCGCTGAACCACCTCGCCGTCGGCGTGAAATCAGTGATATCGCTGCCCCGCGAGACGATAGAGCAGCGGTTCAACCTGACCGGTGACGAGGGCGCGGCCCTCGCCGTGGTCGGCGACTGCACCCAGGGCGTGGGCGGCGGCGGCTTCCTGTATACCAACCTGGACTCGCTGTCCGTCGGCATCGTGGTGCGCCTGGACGACCTCACCGCCAAGCAGAAGGTGGTCACCGACATCTTCGACCACTTCCTGCAGCACCAGTTCATCGCTCCCTACCTCGAGGGCGGCGAGCTGCTCGAGTACGGCTGCCACCTGGTGGCCGAGGGCGGCCTGCACATGGTCGGCGAGATCGTCATGGACGGCATGGTGGTGGTCGGCGACGCCGCCGGTCTCACCCTCAACACCGGCCTGACCGTGCGCGGTATGGACCTGGCCGTCGGCTCCGCCGCCGCCGCCGCCGAGGCCATCGGCGATGCGCTGGACCGGAAGGACACCTCTAAGGCGGTCCTGGCCCGCTACCGGGACAAGCTGTTCGCTTCCTACGTGGGCCAAGACATGAAGACCTACGCCAAGGCCCCGCACTTCCTCGAGGCAGAGCGGATGTACAAGCAGTACGGCGAGCTGCTGGCCAACGTCCTGTACGGCGCATTCAGCCTCGACACCCAGCCCCGCCAGCATCTGCTCAAGGTGGCCCGCAAGAGCCTGGCCCGGTCCCCGCTGCGGATGAGGCAGCTCGTCCGAGACGGCATCGCTGGAGCGCGCGCACTATGAAACCTCTATCTATCCCCGAACGCCTGACGAAGGACCGCTTCCTCCTCGACGAGGAGCAGTGCCACATCGAGGTCGACCAAGAGATCGCCAAGGCCACCGGCACCGGCAAGCTCCTCGTGGCCTGCTGCCCGGCCCACGTCTATGCCGAGGAAGCCGACGGGACCATCTCCGTGGAGTACGCCGCCTGCCTGGAGTGCGGAACCTGCCTCGCGATTGCCGCCCCTGGCGCGCTGAAATGGCACTATCCCCGCGGCGGGTTCGGCGTCCAGTTCCGCGAAGGGTAGGGCTCGCCGGACCCGAGGCGGTCCCGGCGAGCCAGGGCACCTGCATCGTCCCGTTCGGCCTGGGTTTTCAGTCGCCGGACAAGACGGGGCGCAGCGCGTCCAGGACGGCGGCGTCCTCGATGGTGGAGGGGACCGCCTCGTCCGCGCCGTCGGCGATGCCCCGCATGGTCTTGCGGAGGATCTTGCCGGACCGGGTCTTGGGCAGCCCGGCCACCACGTCGACCTGTTTCAGCGCGGCCACCGGCCCGATCCGGTCCCGGATGAGCTGCACGAGCTCGGCGGACACGGCGGCCGGCTCGGCGCTGACGCCGGCCTTGAGCACCACGAACCCGCGGGGTACCTGGCCCTTGAAGTCGTCGTGGACCCCGATCACCGCGCATTCGGCCACGGCGGGATGGCTGGCGAGCACCTCTTCCATCTGCCCGGTGGACAGCCGGTGGCCGGCCACGTTGATCACGTCGTCGATGCGGCCCATCACGTACAGGTACCCGTCCTCGTCGCGGTACCCGCCGTCGCCCGTAGTGTAGAAGCCCGGGTGAGCCGACATGTAGGACACCACGAACCGCTCGTCGTCGTGCCACAAGGTGGGCAGGCAGCCCGGCGGCAGCGGCAGCCGCACCACGATCTCGCCGGTCTGGCCGGGCTTGGCCTCGGCGCCGTCGGCGTCCAGGATGCGCACGTCGTAGCCGGGCACCGGCATGGTGGGCGACCCGGGCCTGGTCGGCATCGGGTCCAGGCCCATCAGGTCGGCGGCGATCGGCCAGCCGGTCTCGGTCTGCCACCAGTGGTCGATGACCGGGACGCCGAGCAGTTCGCCGGCCCACCGGTAGGTCTCCGGGTCGAGCCGCTCGCCCGCCAGGAACAGGTACCTGAAGTGAGACAGGTCGTGCTTGCGGGCCAGCTCGCCGTCCGGGTCTTCCTTCTTGATCGCCCGGAACGCGGTCGGGGCGGTGAACAGCGCCTTGACCTTGTGCTGCTCGATGACCCGCCAGAACGCGCCCGCGTCGGGCGTGCCGACCGGCTTGCCCTCGTACAGCACGGTGGTGCACCCGGCCAGCAGCGGCGCGTAGACGATGTAGGAGTGCCCGACCACCCAGCCCACGTCGGAGGCGGCCCAGAACACGTCCCCCGGCTGGCTGTCGTAGATGGCCGTCATGGTCCAGCGCAGCGCGACCGCGTGGCCGCCGTTGTCGCGGACCACGCCCTTGGGCCTGGCGGTGGTGCCCGAGGTGTACAAGATGTACAGCGGGTCGGTCGCCGCGACCGGGACGCAATCCGCGGGTTCGGCCCCGGCCGACGCCTGCGCCCAGTCCAGGTCGCGCCCGGCGGTCAGCGCCGCCTGCGCCTGGGGCCGCTGCAGGATCACGCAATGATCCGGCTTGTGCCCGGCCAGGTCGATGGCGCGGTCCAGAATCGGCTTGTACTCGATCACCCGGCTGCCCTCGATCCCGCACGAGGCCGAGACGACCACCTTGGGCGTGGCGTCGTCGATCCGCGCCGCGAGTTCGGGCGCGGCGAAGCCGCCGAACACCACCGAGTGCACCGCGCCGATCCGGGCGCAGGCCAGCATGGCGATCACGGCCTCGGGGATCATCGGCATGTACACGATGACCCGGTCGCCCTTGTCCACCCCCAGGCGGCGCAGCAGCCCGGCGAACCGCGCGACCTCGTCCCGCAGCCCGGCGTAGGTGTACGTGCGCTGGCGTGCCGGTCACCGGGCTGTCGTAGATCAGCGCGGCCTGGTCCCCCCGGCCGTCAGCACGTGCCGGTCCAGCGCGTTGAAGCACGTCTTCATCGTCCCGTCGGCGAACCACCGGTAGAACGGCGGGCTCGAGGCATCCAGCACCACACTCGGCGCCTGGTACCAGTCGATGTTCTTCGCCGCGTCACCCCAGAAGCCTTCGGGATCGGACAGGCTCCGGTCGAACTCGTGCGCGTAACGGCCCATGATGAATTCCCTCCAGTAATAGCCTTACCAGACCGGTCAGTGCTTGGCCAGCGGGGACAGGGCCTTCACGAGCTCGGCGTTGATCATGCTAAGCATGAACGTGGTCACCGTGAAGGCGGCAAGGCCAAAGGTCCCGACCCGACCTGACGAAAGTAGGTAGAGGTACGGCGGTAGGATGATCATCCTCGCCGGGGTCCCTCCGACGGGGCCGGGCGGCTCGTCGGCCGGGGCTCAGCCCTGGGCTAGATAGCCGTACCGGTCGTGGCAGGTCTCGGGCGTGAGCCCACAGGTCTCTGCGATCAGGCTGAGCCTGTCCGGATCCTCCAGGTCCTGGCGGTCCAGCCGGATCATGTACTCGCGGGCCACCCGGTACGAGCTCGACTCGACGTTCACCAGCCGGATCCGCACCCGCCCCGTCTCGGGGTCGCTGAACGACCCGAAGGGCAGCGCCACCATGTGCCCGTCCTGGATCGTGATCATGCCGCCGGGCTCATCGCGCTCCAGCACCCGCTTGAGGTAGTCGACGGCCCCGTAGCCGAGGTCGCGGGTGTACTCGATGTCGAACGGGATGGGGGGCGCGCACCGGAGCTCGTAGCCGATGTTCTTGCCCTCGACCGTGACGTTCTGCCCTCGTGCCCTGAAGCGGTCCTTGACCTGCCTGGCCAGCAGGCGGTCCAGCTCGAGCTCGGCCAGCCGGACGTGGCCGTGCTCGTCTAGCTCGACCTCCGGCATGGCCTGCCGGAGTTCGTCCTGGGGCAGGCGCAGGCCGATGCCCTCGGCGAGCACCGCCACGCCGAAGGGCGGCCGTGGGCGATCCGCTTGAGCATCGCGGTCTCCAGGATGTCCACCAGGCGCGCCAGCCGGATGGGCTCGTCGCGCGGGAACTCCTCGGCGATCAAGGTGAGGGTGGCCCCGGCCGCCTTTCCGATGCCCAGCGCCAGGTGGCCGGCCGACCGGCCCATGGCCACCACCAGGTACCACCGCTGGGTGGTGATGGCGTCGGTCATCAGGTTGTTGACGATCTGGACCCCGACGCTCCTGGCGGTCTCGAAGCCGAAGGTCGGCACGCCGCCCGGTAGCGGCAGGTCGTTGTCGATGGTCTTCGGCACGTGGGCCACGCGCAGGCCCCCTCGGGCCGCCGCGGCCAGCCGGGACGCCGAGAACGCGGTGTCGTCCCCGCCGATCGTCACGAGCGCGCCGATCTCCAGCTTCCGCAGCGACTCCAGACAGGCGTGCAGCCTCCAGTCCGGGTCGGCGGCGTCCTCCTCGCGCACCGTCGGGTTGGCCCGCGAGGTCCGGAGGATCGACCCGCCCTGGGCGTGGATCCTCGACACGTCGGTGATGGACAGGGGCCGCGCCTGCTCGATCCGGCCCTCGATGAGGTGCTGGAAGCCGTCCATGATCCCGAGCACGTCCCACCCGGAGTTCCGGGCCTCGATCGTGGCGGCAGAGATGACCGAGTTCATCCCCGGGGCCGGGCCGCCGCCGCACAAGATCCCCAGCTTCATGCCCCCATCGTTCCAGTAACGAAGCGATCCCGGCAAGCGGACCGGCCTCGGACCCGGAACCATGCCCTATAGCGTCACCGTCCTAAGCCGCCGTGCTGTTGTCGCCGTCCGGAAAAGCTCGCACTACCCGGCCGTTTGGGAAAAATAGCGGATTTTGCATCTATCGGCCGTGGTGCGCGTTCTGGGCCTTGATGCACGCTTGCTCTCGCGGACCCGCCGGAAGGGGCTTTGGTCCCACGGCGAGGTGGCCATTGGCGGTAGCCGTTCCCGGACGGCAAGCCGAGCCTGAGGCAGGAGATGGCCATGAATCAGGAGGCGGCCATGAAAGAGATACTTGACGCGATCCTTGACCCAAGCAGCCAGCCCGGTGATTTCGCCACGCTGCCGTTGCCGGAGGCCTACCGGGCCGTCACCCTGCACCGGGACGAGGAGCACATGTTCGACGGTCTCGACCCGCGCGACCGGGACCCCCGCAAGTCGCTGCACGTCGAGGAGGTGCCGGTCCCCGAACTCGGTCTCGGCGAGGCGCTCATTGCCGTGATGGCGAGCTCGGTCAATTACAACACCGTGTGGAGTTCGATCTTCTCGCCGATGTCCACCTTCGCCTTCCTGCGCCGCTACGGGAAGCTGTCCCAGCTCACCGCCCGGCACGACCTGCCTTATCACGTGGTCGGCTCGGACCTGGCGGGCGTGGTGCTGCGGACCGGTCCCGGGGTGACCGTCTGGAAGCCGGGCGAGGAGGTCGTCGCGCACTGCCTGTCGGTGGAGCTGGAGAGCTCCGACGGGCACAACGACACCATGCTCGACCCGGAGCAGCGCATCTGGGGCTTCGAGACCAACTTCGGCGGCCTGGCCGAGCTGGCCCTGGTCAAGACCAACCAGCTGATGCCCAAGCCGAAGCACCTGACCTGGGAGGAGGCCGCCACGCCGGGCCTGGTGAACTCGACCGCCTTCCGGCAGCTAGTCTCGGACAACGGCGCCGCGATGAAGCAGGGCCACAACATCCTGATCTGGGGCGCCAGCGGCGGCCTGGGCGCCTATGCCACCCAGTACGCGCTGGCCGGCGGGGCGATCCCGATCTGCGTGGTCTCCAGCGAGCACAAGGCCGAGCTGTGCCGGTCGATGGGCGCCGAGCTGATCATCAACCGGGCCGCCGAGGGCTACCAGTTCTGGAAGGACGAGAAGACCCAGGACCCCAAGGAGTGGAAGCGGTTCGGCGCCAGGATCCGCGAGCTGACCGGCGGCGAGGACCCCGACATCGTGTTCGAGCACCCCGGCCGGGAGACGTTCGGCGCCTCGGTATACGTGGCCCGCAAGGGCGGCACGATCGTGACCTGCGCGTCAACCTCGGGGTTCATGCACGAGTACGACAACCGCTACCTGTGGATGAGCCTCAAGCGGATCATCGGCTCGCACTTCGCCAACTACCGGGAGGCGTGGCAGGCCAACCGGCTGATCGCCAAGGGCATGATCCACCCGACCACGTCGGCGGTCTACCCGCTGGAGAAGACCGGCCAGGCCGCGCTGGACGTCCACCGGAACCTGCACCACGGCAAGGTCGCGGTGCTGTGCCTGGCCCCGCACGAGGGCCTCGGCGTCCGCGACCATCTGCTCCGGGAGAAGCATCTGACCGAGATCAACCGGTTCCGTAATGAATAGTCCGAACGGACCGGGGCTCGACACCCCGGTACCGAGGGACCGGCCGTGGCTGATGCGGACCTACGCCGGGCACTCGACCGCGAAGGAATCCAACGCGTTGTTCCGCCGGAACCTGGCCAAGGGCCAGACCGGCCTGTCGGTGGCGTTCGACCTGCCCACCCAGACCGGGTACGACGCCGACCACGTGCTGGCCCGCGGCGAGGTCGGCCGGGTCGGCGTCCCGGTCGGCCACCTGGGCGACATGCGAGCGCTGTTCGACGGCATCTCGCTGGAGCAGACGAACACCTCGATGACGATCAACGCCACCGCCATGTGGCTGCTCGCGCTGTACCAGGTGGTGGCCGAGGAGCAGGGCGCCGACCTGGCCGCGCTGACCGGGACCACGCAGAACGACATCATCAAGGAGTACCTGTCCCGCGGCACGTACGTGTTCCCGCCGGGCCCGTCTGTGCGCCTGACCACCGATGTGATCGCCTACACGGTGGCCCGCATGCCCAAGTGGAATCCCATCAACGTGTGCAGCTACCATCTGCAGGAGGCCGGGGCCACCCCGATCCAGGAGATCGCGTACGCGCTGGGCACCGCCGTCACGATCCTGGACGCCGTCCGCGACCGCGCGCAGGTCCCGCCGGAACGGATGGGCGAGGTCGTCGGGCGGATCTCCTTCTTCGTCAATGCGGGCGTCCGCTTCGTCGAGGAGATGTGCAAGATGCGGGCCTTCACCCGGCTCTGGGACGCCATCACCCGGGACCGGTACGGGATCGACGACCCGGCCCAGCGGCGCTTCCGCTACGGCGTGCAGGTCAACTCGCTCGGCCTGACCGAGGCGCAGCCGGAGAACAACATCCAGCGGATCGTGCTGGAGATGCTGGCCGTCACGCTCTCACGTAACGCGAGGGCCCGCGCCGTCCAGCTGCCCGCCTGGAACGAGGCGCTGGGCCTGCCCCGCCCGGTGGACCAGCAGTGGAGCCTGCGCATCCAGCAGGTGCTGGCCTACGAGTCGGACCTGCTCGAGTACGGCGACCTGTTCGACGGCTCGCCCGTGGTCGAGGCCAAGACGGCCGAGCTGGTGGCCGGCGCGCAGGCGGAACTGGCCGAGATCGCGGAGCTGGGCGGGATGGTCCCGGCGGTGGAGTCGGGGTACCTCAAGGCCCGGCTCGTCGCCTCGCACGCGGCCCGGCGGGCACGAATCGAAGCGGGGGAGGACATGGTGGTGGGCGTCAACTGCTTCCAGGCCACCGAGCCCAGCCCGCTCGCCGCAGCGGACGGCGCCATGGTCCAGCTGGTAGACCCGGCCCACGAGCAGGCGGTGCTGGCCGAACTGACGCGGTGGCGGCAGCGCCGCTATCCGGGTGCGGTCCGCGCTGCGCTGGCCCGGCTCAAGGCCGACGCCGAAGTCCCGGACGTCAACCTGATGGCGGCCACGCTGGCCTGCGCCCGGGCCGGCGTCACCACCGGCGAGTGGGCCTCCGCGCTGCGCGAGGTGTTCGGTGAGTACCGGGCCCCCACCGGCATCGGCGCGTTTTCCGTCGGCGCCGTAGCGGTCGGCTCCTCGCTGGCTGCGATTCGCAAGGCAGCCGACGCTACCGCGGGCGAGATCGGGGCCGGCCGGCTGCGCCTGCTGCTGGGCAAGCCGGGCCTCGACGGGCACTCCAACGGCATCGAGCAGATCGCCGTCCGGGCCCGCGACGCCGGATTCGAGGTGATCTACTCCGGCATCCGGCTCACCCCGGCGCAGATCGCGGCCGCGGCGGTGGCCGAGGACGTGCACTGCGTGGGCCTGTCGATCCTGTCCGGGGGGCACACCGAGCTGGTGCCCGACGTGCTGCGGAGGCTCCGCGAGGCCGGCGCGGGCGACATCCCGGTAGTGGTCGGCGGGATCATCCCTCCGGCCGACGCGCAGGACCTGCGCGCCCAGGGGGTGGCCGCCGTCTTCACGCCCGCCGACTTCGACATCACCGCCATCGTCGGCCGCATCGTCGACGAGATCCGCCACGCCCACCGCCTCGAGCTGGTACCGACAATGGAAGGGTGATGAGACCCGACATGACCACCGCACCACCAAAAGCCACATCCGCCACTCCAGCACCACAGGTCCCGACCGCTACGGGCCGCCTTCGGCCGCGCCGGTCCTGCCTGGCCGTCCCGGGCAGCAACCCGCGCTTCCTGGAGAAGGCCCAGGGCCTGCCCGCCGACCAGGTGTTCCTGGACCTGGAGGACGCCTGCGCGCCGCTGGTCAAGGAGAGCGCCCGGCACCTGATCGTCGACGCGCTGAACACCGGCGACTGGAGCGGCAAGACCCGCGTCGTCCGGGTCAACGACTGGACCACCCACTGGACCTACCGGGACGTGGTCACCGTGGTCGAGGGCGCCGGGGCCAACCTGGACTGCCTGATGCTGCCCAAGGTCCAAGACGCCGGGCAGGTCACCACGCTGGACCTGCTGCTGACCCAGATCGAGAGGACCATGGGCTTCGAGGTGGGCCGGATCGGCATCGAGGCCCAGATCGAGAACGCCCGCGGCCTGATGAACGTCGATGAGATTGCCGCCGCCTCGCCGCGGCTGGAGACGATCGTGTTCGGGCCCGCCGACTTCATGGCCTCGATCAACATGAAGTCGCTGGTGGTCGGGGAGCAGCCTCCCGGGTACCCGGCGGACGCCTACCACTACATCCTGATGCGCATCCTGATCGCCGCCCGGGCCTACGACCTGCAGGCCATCGACGGCCCGTACCTGCAGATCCGCAACATTGAAGGCTTCAAGACGGTTGCCCGCCGGGCGGCCGCCCTCGGCTTCGACGGCAAGTGGGTGTTGCACCCGGATCAGATCGCCGCGGCCAACGAGATCTTCTCCCCGTCGCAGGAGGATTACGACCACGCCGAGCTGATCCTGGACGCTTACGACTGGGCCACTTCCAAAGCCGGTGGGGCGAAGGGATCCGCCATGCTCGGCGACGAGATGATCGACGAGGCCTCCCGCAAGATGTCCCTGGTCATCACCGGCAAGGGCCGGGCCGCGGGCCTGCAGCGGACCTCCAAGTTCGAGCCACCGGAGTCATAAATGCAGTTCGGACGGACCTACGAGGAGTTCGAGGTCGGCGCGGTCTACAAGCACTGGCCGGGCAAGACCGTGACCGAATACGACGATCACCTGTTCTGCCTGCTCACCATGAACCACCACCCGCTGCACCTGGACGCGCACTACGCGGAGGAGACGACCGACTTCGGCCGGAACGTGGTGGTCGGCAACTACATCTACTCGCTACTGCTCGGCATGTCGGTGCCCGACGTCTCCGGGAAGGCCATCGCCAACCTGGAAGTCGAGTCGCTGAAGCACGTGGCGCCGACCTTCCACGGCGACACCATCTACGGCGAGACCACCGTGCTGGCCAAGCGGCTCACCTCCAAGGGCGACCGGGGCGTGGTGGAGGTGGAGACCCGCGGCTACAAGCAGGACGGCACCCTGGTGTGCGTGTTCCGCCGCAAGGTGATGGTGCCGACGGAAACCTACGTCAAGGAGCGCGGCGGGGAGCAACCTGCCCGCCCCGAACCACACCGCCCCGAGCCCGCGAGCTAAGGAACGAGAAATGGGACGCCTCGCGCAGACCGACGGCCTGACCGAGTTCGAGCAGGACATCCTCGCCACGGTGCGGGATTTCACCACCCGGGAGAT
Source organism: uncultured Actinomycetes bacterium (assembly GCA_963742795.1). Taxonomy (GTDB): domain Bacteria; phylum Actinomycetota; class Actinomycetes; order Streptosporangiales; family Streptosporangiaceae; genus Palsa-504. The sequence goes on along the minus strand of CAVUNL010000005.1, from coordinate 125,350 downwards.
CATCCCGGTGGCGACCGAACTCGAGCACCGGGACGAGTACCCGGCCCAGATCGTCGAGGGGTTGAAGAAGCTTGGCCTGTTCGGCCTGACCATCCCCGAGACCTACGGCGGCCTGGGCGCGTCCCTGCTGATCTACGCCCTGGCCGTAGAGGAGATCGCCCGCGGCTGGATGTCCGTGTCGGGCATCATCAACACCCACTTCATCGTGGCGCACATGATCGCCCGGCACGGTACGGACGAGCAGAGGGACTACTTCCTGCCCCGGATGGCGGCCGGGGACGTCCGCGGCGCCTTCTCCATGTCCGAGCCCGGCCTGGGCTCGGACGTCGCCGCCATCCGCACTAAAGCGGTGCGTGACGGCGACGACTTCGTCATCAACGGGCAGAAGATGTGGCTGACCAACGGCGGAACCGCCAATCTGGTGGCGGTACTGTGCCATACCGACGACGGGCATGACGCCCCGCACCGGAATATGACCACGTTCCTGATCGAGAAGGAACCGGGCTTCGGTCCCAACCCGGCCGTGCCGGGACTGACCGTGCCGGGAAAGATCGAGAAGATGGGCTACAAGGGGGTCGACACCACCGAGCTGATTCTCGAGGATGTCCGCATTCCCGCCGCCCGGGTGCTCGGCGGGGTCACCGGCCAGGGCTTCTACCAGATGATGGACGGCGTGGAGGTCGGCCGGGTCAACGTCGCCGCCCGCGGCTGCGGAATCGCGCTGCGCGCCTTCGAGCTGGCCATCGACTACGCGCAGCGCCGGCACGCCTTCGGCAAGCCGATCGCCCAGCACCAGGCGATCGCGTTCAAGCTGGCCGAGATGGCGACCAAGGTCGAGGCGGCCCACCAGATGATGGTGATGGCGGCCCGCAAGAAGGACTCCGGCCAACGAAACGACCTGGAAGCCGGCATGGCCAAGTACCTGGCGTCCGAGTACGGCAAGGAAGTGGTGGAGGACTCCTTCCGCATCCACGGCGGCTACGGCTTCTCCAAGGAATACGAGATCGAGCGCCTATACCGAGAAGCACCCATGCTCCTCATCGGCGAGGGCACCGCAGAAATCCAGAAGATGATCGTGGGACGCCGGCTCCTCGAGGAATACCGCATCGTGGCCTAACCACGGCACCGGTCAGGGACGGCCGGGAGTCGGAGTCGCTCTGGCACTGCTTCCGTGATTACGCTGTGCGGACCGCCGAGCGCAACCTGGCGATCGGGATGGCCAGGATTCCCGCGCCCTGGGCGGCACTGGGTCGACGTGTGCCGCAGCTACGATGTCGAGGCCGGGAACGTCACTGTGGGACGCCGCCGCGGCCGAGGCGCTCCGCGTCGTCGAGGCCGAGGCACTGGCCACCCGGTCAGCCCAGAGTGGCGCCGGCGGGAGGCTCGGTGAGCTCTGCGGCGTCATCGGCCTGCTCACCGAGCCGGTTGAGGACGTCGATTACCCCGTCCACGTCCCAGATCAGCCGGATCGCCACCGGGATGAGCTCGCGGTCCTCCGGCGCTTCTAGGTGGCCGGTGAGGATGACGACGCCATCGCGGACGGTTGCCGTGACGCTGCCGGGATCCATGGGCAGCACGTCGTCGAGCAGCTCCCGGACGCGCTCGGCGATCTCGTCGTCCGGCCGCAGGAAGACACTCAGCAAGTCACGTCGGGTGACGATGCCGATCAGCCGGCCGTCCTTACCGACGACCGGCAGGCGGCGGATGTGATGGCTGGTCATGATCTGGGCTGCGTGCGGGATCGTCGCTTCCGGGTAGATGGTCACCGCCGGGGCGCTCATCAGCGCTCCCGCGGTGAGCCCCCAGTGCACCCTGCGCAGCGGCCGGCGCCAGCGGCCGGTGGCCTGCGCGTCCATCCGGGCCCGGCGGACCTCTTCATCCTCCAGCGCCAGCAGGTCGGCTTCGGACACCACGCCCGCGACCCGTCGCCCCATCATCAGCACGGGCGCGCCGCTGATCCGGCGCTCGGTGAGCAGGTGGACGATATCGCTGAACGGGGTGAGGCGATCCACCGTCACGACCCTTTTCGTCATCACGTCCCTGACGCGGGGGACATGCCGGACCGCGGACGGCTGACCGCCGTCTTCCCGCACCCGGCGTATTCCCACGGAGGCCGTGGTCCCGCCGGGAGCCTGCCGCTGCTGGGCCTTTACCTGCTCCTCGACCGCCTCGAGCGCCCGGATCACATCGGGGCGTGCCGCCCTGCCGTGCAGGGAATCGTAATAGGCTGCTCCCAGATGCCTGAGCATGGCATCGAGATGAATATCAGTTCGAGTCATGATAGATAACTCCCGTCAACGAGACGACAAGTCAAGCGTTCCTCCGGGCGCCAGGGCGCGTTAGCGCCGGACGTCCCGGTTGTGAGGACTTTTGTCATCCGTTCGGTGAGCTGGGCATTCTGGGCCACCGGATGGCCCAGCCACTCGGGCCCGGCCAGCGCCGCCTCATCCCACGGGTGCGTGCGGATTCCCATTGATATCGCCGCGTTCTTCCACACGCTGGTGCCCGCGCCGGGTACGCCGGTATACGTCCGCCGCTGACCAGCGTGGCGACCGCTCAGTGCATGGTGCCGTGCATTCCTGCGAACATGGCCACGCCGACGATGAGGATGGCGAGGATCACCGCCGCCCAGCCGAGGATCAGGCCCGCGAGCGCCAGGCCGGCACCCTGTTCTCCGGTGCGCTTGATCTGGTGTAGGGCCGCGTGGCCAAACACGATCGCCGGGATGGTCGCCAGCGGCCCGAACATGAACTGCGCGAGCGCGCAGGCGAGGCTCGCTATCGCCAGCCCGTTGGTCCTGGCCACCGGGGTTACCATGGTCGCCCGCGCGACAGGCAGGTCGGCCACGATCTGGTCCAGATCGGCGTAAGTGCGCGCGGAGAAGGCGTTCTCCAGGCGGTCGTCGTATTCGTCCTTGGACAGCCGGCCTTCGCTATAGGCGACGTTGAGGAATTCCACCACGCGGTCGCGGTCCGCGTCAGCGGTCCGCATCTTCCCCCGTTCGCCACCGAGCGGCGGGGTGTCGTGGTCTGGAACAAGTGTGGTGTCGTCGTCATTCATCTGCACCACCCCCTACTTTGACGGTGCACCCCGGATGTTCCGCGCGCCAAGTGCCGTTAGTCCCGTCGATGGTCTTGACCGGCATGTGGGCTGCGGTCCCGGCCACGACCGCGTCTGTTCCGGATCATGGCGGGGCGCCGGGTGCGGCCTCGCTATCACCCGGCACGGATGATCTCCCCCACCCTGGTCAAGATGGGCAACCCGCTGGTGCGTATGGTCCTTGACTCGCCACTACACGGAATGCTTGACCATTCCTTCCTGGTCCTGCACCTGACCGGCCGCAAGACCGGCCGCCGGTACGACATCCCGGTTGGCTACGTGGACATGGATGGAAAGCTCATCGTCGTCACCGCCGCCAGGTGGCGGGTCAACCTGCGCGGCGGAGCTGACGTCGAGGTGACGCTGCGCGGGTGCCTGCGGCCTATGCATGCGCTGCTCGAACAGGACCCAGCTTCGGTAGCGGTCAGCTACCAGGCCATGATCGACCGCATCGGCTGGAAGAAGGCACAGCGCCAGCTCGGCATCTCGCTGCCCGGCGGACGAGCGCCGACGCTCCTCGAACTCAGCGACGCGGCCCGTGAGTACGGCTGGTCGGTCATCACTCTCACCCGGCGGTGAAGTGGCGGTATCGCCCTTGCTCGACCGGGCTAGCGCCGCGGACCGATGCAGTTCGTTGTGCTGCCGGCGTCGCGCTGCCGACCGGGGAATTACTGACCCGGGCACCCGCCCGAGAAAACGCGGATATCGTCCAGGATGGCACGGGCCACGGTACCTACCGCCGCGGTTCGCGGCCGGTCCAGCACGAACCGATGGACCCGGCCCGGGCTCGGCGGCTGGGCCGCCGCGACGCTGCTGCACCACTCGCCCTGCCCGGTCACGGTCGTTCACCCTCGTGGGGCCGTTTGGCCCTAGCGCCAGCCGCCATGGCATTCCACGCTGAGGACATGACCGAGGCGAGGAGGCTATTCATGCAAGCACAAGTCGGGGACGAGCTGACCGTCAAGGGCCACCATCAGGGCGATGCGGATCATCACGGCGAGATCATCGAGGTCATCGGGGCGGACGGAGCGCCGCCGTACATGGTCCGCTGGCGGGACGGTTTCGAGAGCCTGTTCTTTATTCGCCCAAGACCGGGATCGGCCACCGCCCAGGATGGCGCGCCGGACACGAGAGGGCACGCGCTACTCATCCATCATCCATCGAGTGATGGGACGGAAGCGCCCCCGGCGCGTTAGTCCTGGTCTGCGCTGGCCGCCGCCGCAACCGCCGACGCCTTACGAAGCTTCGGTGGCGGACGGGTACGTGAACCGGTCACGGACGGCGACCACGCCCTCGACGTGCCGGGCCTGATCGACGATGTTCCTGCCGAGGACGATGCTGCCCGGCTCACCCTCCATCGTCACGATCCCGTCTTTCACGGTGACCGTAAGCCGGGCCGGGTCGGTGAAGAAACCGTCCAGGATTACGTCTTGAGTGACCTCGCGGTAGATGTCCTCGTCGGGCCTGCTGAACACGCTCAGCACGTCGTACCGGCAGACGATCCCGGCCAGGTGACCCTGGGCGTCCACGACCGGGAGCCGCCGCAGCTTGTGCGCGGACATCAGGCGGGCGACGCTGGCGACGGGTTCGTCCGGGCTCGTGGTCACGGCCGGCCGGGTCATCAGGTCACGGGCCGTGAGTTCCGCGGTGGTCACGTGCTTGCGGTGCGGCCGTCGGCCTGGCCCTCGCTCCAGGGCCCTGGTCAGCAGGTCGGTCTCGGACACCACGCCCACGACGATCCCCTCGGTGTCGACCACGGGCAGGCCGCTGACCCGGCGGGCCCGGAGCAGGGCGGTCATCTCCCGGTAGGGCGCGTCCAATCTGACCGCCGCTACATTGGCGGTCATGATGTCCTTCACCAGCGCGTGCACCTCGGTCACCCCCGGGCGTACGGGCGGGCGTCGATCCAGGCCGCCACCTCGCCGCTCGGGTCGGGCAGGGCTCGCACCACCGCCCCCGCCGCCGTGAGGGCGTTCCGCGAGGCCCGGTAGTGATGACCGCACAGCAGCAGGTCGGTATCGTGCCGCCGGGCCTGGGTAGGCGGCATGACCACCTGCACCATGGCCCGGGCCGGGCAGCAGCAGGCCAGCGTGCCGGCCACTTCCCGGGACGGGATGGCGTCGTCGAGCGGCCGGGCGGCCACGGGTGCGTCTTTTCTGGCCGAAGGAGGCAGGAATCTCGCGTTCATGCCCTCAGCTTCGCCGCCGCCGGGCCAGTCCTGTAGAGACCAAGCTCACGTCCGGAGGTGCCAAAGGTCCCTCACCTTCGACTCTGGCCGTGACCTGCGGCGCGGCGGTTGCTCGGAGTGTCGGAACCGACCGTGGGAGGACCAGCCAGCCGACCGAGATGCTCGTTCGCCAGCAGTTCGAAGCATTCTGACTTGGTCAGCTCCTGCCATCGGACCCGCGGTTCATCCGCGGCTCCCAGCCGCGGTTCAGCCGCGGTCTGCGCTGACATCATCGCCGCCGGTGGGGAACAGGACGTCGTCGGGGTCACGCCGGACGCTGACCGCCGCCTGGGTGATCATCCCGATCCTGAGCACGAGGTGCGGGTAGGCGCCGTCGCTCAGCTGGGCCCGGATGAACTCGCGCAGCCAGGGCAGCTCGATCGGCTGGCTGTGTAGCGCCACCGCCGCCCCGGACGTGCTGGCGGTCAGCAGGATCCGCTGCAGAGCCTGGCCGGCGTTTACCCAGTCCGCCCGGCGGTCGGCGGCTGTGGTGAGCAACCCGACCACGCCGGCGGCCCGGGCCCACCTAGCCGAGCTGAGCGGCGCCAGGCCCCAGCCGTGGCCGTGGGCGAAGTCCCGTCCGGGGAAGTACGGTTCGGTCCGCTCGGCCCGCGCCGGGTAGGAGGTGGGCGGCACCCCGTCGCTGCGTCCGCTGCCCGGCGCGGGAGCCCATAGGGCAAGTTCCCGCAGGCGCTCGCCGACCAGCCCCTGGTGGCGTTCGGCTGTTTCCACCGCGGTCGCCAGCACGGCCCGCCGCCCGTCATCCGCCACGATGCGCAGCGCCGCCCCTTCCCGCGCGGCGCCTGCGCGCAGCACGGCGAGCGTGTCAGGGGGAAGGGGCTCCGGGTCGAACGCGCCGCGATGCGTCCGCCGCGTGAGCACGTGGCTGAACAGGCGCCGCTCGAATTCGTCCGCAGGGGCGCGCTGCGACCAGCTCACCTGCGCCACTAGCGCAGGCTGGCCCGGATCGGGTAGCACGCGCGTCTCGGGAATGTAACCCAGGGACCTCAGGGCGAGGCGGACATTGAACAAGGCAGCACCGCAGCTGATCATCATCTCGCGGCCGTCGGGATCGGCCACCGGCAATACTCGGTCGACGTCGGCGTACAGGCTGATCTGCCGGCCGTCGGCGGTGAACCGCCATGGCTGGGTGTTGTGCACCGACGGCGCCCACACCGCCTGGGCCACTACGTACCTGGCCATCCCTTCCGGGGGTATCGGCTCGCTCATGACACCCACCGCAACCCGGTCCGCGGGAAGGCAACAGATGCCAAGGTCCGGGAGCGGCGGGACCTTCGGCACTGCCGGGCCTGGCCCGGGACTGGACGATGCATGGCGGGGAAACTAGCTGCTGAGGCGAGATCAATTGGAAGGTTCGATTCGGTCGCCCGGCCGCCGGGGGAGTCGTTGCCGAGCAGCCTCCGCTTGATTACCTGAGCTTGCCTAGGAGGGGACGGCTAGAAGTCACCGGAGAACGGGACCTCAGTCCTGCCGCCCGTGACGTTCGTCACCTCCGGCGAAGTCCGCTGCCTGCTCTACTGGGATCATGTTCCTCTCAGAGGATCGTGCGCTGGATGTCAGCGTCGGCATCGCACAGGTGCGGCTGGCTAATCTGCTCCGGGATGGCTGGCTCAGCGGAGCCTCCGATGCCGCCTACAAGGACGGTATGGATCACCTGCTGCGGGTTGGGCCGCTTGGTGATCTGCCAGGTACATCCCGGCTGGTGAGGGTCCGGTTCGTTGATCCTTCGTACCGTGACGACACGATGATGGTGGGTTTGCGCTGGGAGACGGTGGGCCGCACCGCTGGCTTGTTCCCGGTGCTGGACGCGGATATCGCGCTGAGTGCTGAGGGTGAACAGCGCACGCGAGTGACGCTGACCGGCTGTTACCGGCCTCCCTTCGGCGCGCTGGGCGCACGGCTGGACAAGGTACTGATGCGTCGAGTGGCCGAGATGACCATCGGGTCGCTTGTGACTCGCCTGGCCGGCGCCCTCGAAGGCTCCGCTGCCGCTGCCGAGACGGCCGAGCCGTGGGTGCGGCACGACGCCGGACCGCAGGCTGCTTTCGAGTGAAGCATCAAGTGATGGCACGGCTGGGTGCCGTATCAGTCCAGCAGGTCACGGCTCGATCAGTTCATCGGGCGGCCGGCGGGCGGTGGCGTGAGTGGTATGGGCCACGCCCAGCTGCAGCAGCATCTGAGGGGCTCCCGGCAGGGCCAGGCGATCCCGGATCACGGCGCGGATCGGCGCGGCCTCGAGCGGCTGGGTGTATAGGCTCGCGAACACCCACCGGCTGGCGGCGTGCACCAACAGCCGGTGCAGTGCCTGGCCGGCGCGGAGCCAGTCGGCCCGGCTATCACCGGGCGTGAGGAGCACGGCAGTGACGGCAGGACCCGGCCCGTCGGTGAGGGGCAGCCCGAGGCCGCGGCCGAGGTCGAAATCACGCTGGCGTAGGCTCCCGGACTGGCGGCCCGACCGCCTGTCTGCCATCGTGGGGAACGCGTGCGCCGGGACGCCGTCGCGGGCCCAACTGGCCCAACTCCGGCTCCACCGCCGCATCTCGGCCCGGGCCCGGGGATCAAGGTCCAGCCTGCGGCCGGCCATGCTGACGATGTCGGCCAGCCGCTGGTAGGCGATGCCCCGGTCGACCAGGTGTAGCGAGGCTCCCTCGGCGAGCGCGTCGTGCTGGAGTCCCGCCAGGAGACCGGCGGGCAGCGGGGCGGGGGCGAACGCACCGCGGTGCGTGTGGCGGTGCGGTACCGCCTTGAGCATCTCGCGCTCCAGGACGGTCATCGGCTCCGCCGCGCCCACCGTCACCCGGGCCAGCAACCGCAGTCGCGCCGGGTCGGGGAGCAGCTCGACGACGGGCAGATATCCGAGCGAGCGGATCCCGAGCCGCAGCCCGAACAGGGCGCCGCCGCAGCTTATGAGCATCTCCCGGCCGATCGGATCCACCCGCAGCTTGCGGTGCTGGTCGCAATACAGCTCGATCGCGGACGGGCCGACCCGGAACCGCCATGGCTGCGTGTTGTGCACGGACGGCGCACGGGCCGCGGTCGCGATCAGGTAACCAGCCTGATCGGCCAGGATTGGCGCCGCCCGCGCGATCGACTTATCGTTCATTCCGGTCACCTGTCCTACTGGAGTGATCAGGATCTCCCCGGCGGCGCGGGGAATCCCAGGGTCTTTAGTCAGCCCGACCTCGTGACCAAGGTCCCTGTCAGTGGCGCACCGACCCGTGACCTGGCTATGCCGCAGCGGGGAAGCGGTGAGCTGGCCAGCCTGGTTGACCCACGCCATGACGTGCTGCCCGCCGGGGCGCCGGTAAGGACGAAGACCTGGCCAGTACGCACCGGTCCGTCCGGGGCCTTCCACCGGGCTTGGGCTTCGCGGACGGATGTGGCGTGAGTCCAGCTTCTCGCGGCATGCGCCGCGAACGGGGCGCCAGCCAGGAAGGCGGCTAGCAGCAGCCCAAGGGCCGATGGTCCCGGGCTTAGGTGGCTATTGGCGCTACCGGGGGTCTGTCCGGGCGGTCCAGGCTGCCGGTGGAAGCACCCTTGAGGAGGAAGCTCATATGACTGTCAGAGTGGGAATCAACGGTTTCGGCCGTATCGGGCGCGTGTTCACGCGTCTGGCGCTGGAGCGTGCCGACCTGCAGGTGGTGGGGATCAACGACATCACCGACGCCAGGACGATGGCGCACCTGCTGGCCTTCGACTCTACCTACGGCCGGCTCGGCCGTCCGGTGGAGCACACCGGCGACGCGCTGATCGTGGCGGGGGAGCCGATCCCGGTGCTGTCCGAGCGCGATCCCGCGGGGATCGACTGGGCGAGGCTCGGCGCGGACGTGGTGATCGAGTCCACCGGCAAGTTCCGCAGCCGGGACGGCGCGGCGCTGCACCTGAAGGGCGGCGCGCGGAAGGTGCTGATCTCGGCCCCGGGTAAGGGCGCGGACCTGACCGTGGTGATCGGCATCAACGAGGACGCTTATGACCCGGCCCGGCACGACGTGATCTCCAACGCGTCCTGCACGACCAACTGCGTGGCCCCGATGGTCAAGGTGCTGCACGACGCGTTCGGCGTGGTGCAGGGGTTCATGACCACGATCCACGCCTACACCGGGGACCAGATGCTCATCGACGGGCCGCACAAGGACCTGCGGCGGGCCCGGTCGGCGGCGGTCAGCATCGTGCCGACCACGACCGGCGCGGCCCGGGCCACCGGCGAGGTCATCCCGGCCCTGGCCGGGAAGCTGGACGGCGTGGCCCTCCGGGTCCCGGTGGAGGACGGCTCGCTGACCGACCTCGCGGTCGTGCTCAGCCAGGACGTCACCGCGGAGGAGGTGAACGGGGCGTTCGCCGCCGCGGCGTTCGACCCGAAGACCTCGCTGGGCCGCGTGCTGCGGTACAGCACCGATCCCATCGTCTCCCGCGACGTCATCGGCGACTCCGCGTCGTGCGTGTTCGACTCGCCGCTGACCCAGGCGTCGGGGCGGCTGGTCAAGGTGTTCGGCTGGTACGACAACGAGTGGGGTTACACCTGCCGGCTGGCCGACCTGGCCGCTCTGGTCGGCGAGCAGCTCTAAACCGGTAACGAGCGGGGCCGCCCCCCGGGGCGGCCCCGCTGTGCCGCTGACCCTGGGGTCAGCGGCTCTCGATCCGGCGGCCGGAGACGGTATCGGGGATGACGCGCACGTAGACGTCGCGGTCGTCGCCGGGCCACGGCCAGATCCCGGCGTCCTGCCGCATGTGCTCGAGCTCGGCCGGATGCGCCACGCGGTGCGCCTGCCCGCGCACCAGCACGCTCCAGCCCTGGCACAGCGCCTGGTCGATATGGTCGACCTCGAACGCGACCCGCTCGTCGGCGTGCCCGGCGATCATCGTGCCCTCACCGGTCCGGGCGATGGCCCTGACCGGTTCAAGCCACCGTGACCGGTTGCCTGGGCGGCCGCCCGGTGGTAGGGGGCGGAGCCGCCGGGGAGATCTGCGGCAGCCACCGCAGCCACCGGGGCAGGTACCAGTTGTACCGGCCCAGCAGCTTCATCGTGGCGGGCAGCAGCAGGGCCCGCACGATGGTCGCGTCGAGGAGCACGGCGACCGCGAGGCCGACGCCCATCTCCTTGAGCTGCACCATCGACATGGTCGCGAAGGTCAGGAAGACGAAGACCATGATCACGGCGGCCGCGGTGACCACCCCGGCGCTGATCTTGATGCCGTGCGCCACCGCCTGGTCGGTCTCGCCGATGCGGTCGTAGCTCTCCTTGATCCGACTGAGGATGAACACGTGGTAGTCCATGGACAGCCCGAACAGCACCAGGAACAGGAACAGCGGCAGCCAGCTGGCGATGGCATGCGTGCTGGTGAAGCCGAACAGCGACTGCCCCCACCCCCACTGGAAGAGCGCGACGACGACACCGTAGGCGGCGCCGACGGATAGCAGGTTGAGCACCACCGACGTGATCGGGATGACCAGGGAGCGGAAGGAGATGAGCAGCAGGACGAAGGCCAGCAGCAGCACGAAGGCGAAGATCCAGCCCGAACGCTGCCCCATAAGGGTATTGAAGTCCACGGTGCTCGCCGTTAGCCCGCCCACCGCGACCGTGGCACCTGGCACCTTGGCCAGCGTGGCTGGGATGACCGTGTCACGCAGAGTGGTGAGGGCGTTGACGGACGCCGTATTCTCCCCGGTGCCGGCCAGCGGTACCTGGATGATCGCGGCCGTGTGCGCGGGGTTGACGACGAACGTGATCGGCTGGTTCATCTGACCGCTGGCCAGCGCGGCCCGCTCGAACGCCCGCCCAGCGGCGACCATGGCGGGTGAGGTGACGTCGGGCGCCTCGACGACCACGACGGCCGGCGCGGGGCCGCCGGGGAAGACCTGCTGGATGCGGTTGTACGTCTGCAGGGCGGCCGTGTTCTGCGGCAGGTCACTGACGCCGGGTTCCGCGGTGTGCAGGCGCAGCACGGGCAGCGCGAGCACGACCAGAAGGCTGGCCGCGGCGCCGGCGGTCAGCGCCGGGTGGGCCAGGACCCGGTCGAGTATCACGGTCCAGATGCGGCTCTGGCCGGCGGCTGGCGCAGCCGGCTGATCAGCGGCAGCTGGCCCCGGTCCACCCGGTCGCCGAGCAGGGCGAGCAGGGCCGGCAGCAGGGTCAGCGACCCGATGACGGCGGCCGCTACCACCAGCACCGCGGCCTGCGCCATCCCGTAGAAGACCTTGTTGCCGGTCAGGAACATGCCCGACATCGCCACCAGCACGGTCAGGCCGGAGATCAGCACCGAGCGGCCTGAGGTAGCGGCCGCCACCTCGATCGCGTCCAGCACCGGGCGCCCGGCGGCGCGTTCCTCACGCTGGCGCTTGACGTAGAACATCGAGTAGTCCACGCCCACGGCCAGGCCGATGCACAGCATCACCGAACTGGCCTGCGTCGTCTCCCCGGACAGGTGACTGGTGAACGCGACCAGGCCGGTGGCGGCCAGGATCGCCATCAAGGCCAGGGTGAGCGGGAGGAGCGCGGCGACGACCGCGCCGAAGGCGATCAGCAGGACCACCAGCGTGATCGGGAAGGACAGCGCCTCCGCCCGGCGCAGGTCACGGAAGACGGTGTCGTTGACCGCCTTGTTGATGGTGGCGTCGCCGGTTTCGGCGATCTGGATCTGCGGATAGGCGGCCGCTGCCGCCTGCACGGCGGCCAGCACTGGCACGACGCGGGTGGCCTCGTCAGCGATGTTGCCGGTGAGCTGGAACTCGAGCAGTGCGGCGTGTCGGTTCGCGGAGATCAGGTCGGCGTAGGCCGGGTCGAGCGGCGACCGGACCTGGGTCACCCGCCCGGTGGCCTCGATCCTGGCCAGGACGCCCCGGATCGCCGCCTGGTAGGCGGGCGCGCTGACCTGGAGACTGCTGCTCTGGAACAGCACTTCCTCGCCGGCGCGCATGGGGAAGTCCCGGCTCATCATCTGCTGTGCCTGCCCGGTCTGTCCCGACCCCGTTTCCTCAGTGGGCACCTGAACTGTCCCGGCCAGGCGGCCGGCCACCAGCAGCACCACGACGCATCCGAGCCAGGCGAGGATCGCCGTCCACGGATGGGTCGCGCTCCACCGGCCGGCGGCCCCGGTCAAGTGTCTTGCGCTACTCATGCTCCGACGCTCTGCCGCGCGCAGCGCTCCGACTAGGGACGAAGGGCCCCGGAATCATGAACCAACGCCCATGACCGCCGACGGCCATGCTGACCGACGCTAGGCGGTGAAAAGCGTTATTGATGCCGAACGGACGGTGGTTCTGGAAGCGGTTTCTGCACCCGCCGCGGGAACGGCTGTGGTCGGCGACGCGGACCCCCGACGGCTTCGAACTGTCCGACGAGGCAGATGACGGCGAACCGACGTCGTATGCCCTTCTCGGCGTCCGGCCCTGCGACCTGCGGGCGATCGCGATCCAGGACCGGATACTGGCGCAGCCGGGCTCGCGGTACGCGGCGCGCCGCGCCCGGCTGCTCTGACCGCCCAGCTCCGCCGCCTCGGCATGACCGAGCAGGAGGTGAGCCGGGTGTTCGCCACCTTCAACTCAGGCTCCCCCGCCCTGGCGGGCGCCGGCCAGTAGATCTCAGCGCCGGGTGAGCGGTTTCGTTCAGCTCTCCTACAGGTACCGCCTCGTAGCGTGCTTTCATGCGAGTGCTCGTGGTCGAGGATGAGGTCCGGATGGCCGGATTGCTCGAGCGCGCGCTGCGGGAAGAGGGGCACGCGGTGGACGTTGCCGCGGACGGCCCGGAGGGCCTGTGGCGGGCGACGGAGAACGCATATGGGGCCATCGTCCTCGACGTCATGCTGCCGGGCCTGGACGGATTCCAGCTGTGCCGACGGCTGCGGGAGTCGGGGAAGTGGGTCCCCGTGCTGATGCTAACGGCCCGGGACGCAGTCGGTGACCGGGTACGCGGGCTCGACGCGGGAGCGGACGACTACCTGGTCAAGCCGTTCAGCCTGCTCGAGCTGGCCGCCCGGCTGCGGGCGCTGGGCCGGCGGGACGACAGGTCCCGGCCGGTAATCCTGGCCGAGGGTGACCTCAAGCTGGACCCGGCCGCGAAACGGGCCTGGCGGGCCGGCACCGAACTCCGCCTGTCGCCAAGAGAGTTCTCACTGCTGGAGCTGTTCCTCCGGCATCCGGACCATGTCCTGACCCGGTCGCAGATCATCGAGGAGGTCTGGGACTGGGCCTATGACGGCGGCTCCAACGTCGTCGACCAGTACGTGAACTACCTGCGGCGGAAGATCGATGTGCCGTTCGGGCGGCACGACATCGAGACGGTCAGGGGCATGGGCTACCGACTGCGCCGCGCCGACGGCGGGTAGCGGCATGCCGATCCGGCTGCGCCTGGCGGCCGCGTTCGCGGCGATCGCCGCGGCCGTGTTCGCCCTCGGGAGCTGGGCGTTCGCCAGCGGGCTGTCATCGGCACAGCTGAGCCTGATCGATTCGCAGCTGACCGTCCAGCTCACCCAGGCCGCGCGCTATCTGCCGTCGGGCAGCGCAGCCGGTGCGGCGGCGCCATCTCTTTCGCCGCCCGGCGACTACGTGATCCAGGTCATCGATCCCGGCGGCCATGTCCGGGGGGCGAGCCCGGACGCCGGGACGGTCCCGCTGGTCAGCGCGGACCAGCTGCGTCAGGCCCGGCAAGGCCGAATCTCGGTCACGACGACGGCGGATGAGGAAGGCATGCGGATCGCCACCGCGCCGCTGGCCGGCCACCCGGGCTGGGTCGCCATCGCGGGTGAATCACTCGAAACGTACGATTCCACCCAGGCTCAGGTGGTTCGTGAACTTGCCGTAGGCGGTGCTGGCTTCGTGGCCGTGGCGGGTCTGGGTGCCTACGGTCTGGCCCGCGCCACCCTCTCCCCGGTCGAGCGGCTAAGACGGCAGGTCGCGACGATATCGGAGCGCGGGGAGGCCTCGAGCATCGAGGTGCCGTCAACGCGGGACGAGATCGCCGCCTTGGCTGGCACGATGAACGAGCTGCTCGGCCGGCTACAGCGGACCCTGGCCAGGCAGCGCGCCTTCACCGCTGATGCCAGCCATGAGCTACGCACCCCCCTGGCGGTGCTGCGCGGGGAACTCGAGCTCGCGGCGCGGCCGGGCCGCACCCGCGAGGAGCTGGCCGCGGCCGTGCGCAGCGCCGCGGCGGAAGCCGAGCGGCTGACCCGGCTCACCGATGACCTCCTGCTGCTGGCCAGGAATGACGAGGACCAGCTCAGCCTGCGGCTGGAGCCGACGGACATCAGGGAGCTGCTCGTGTCCAGCGCCAGGCTCGCCGCTTCCCGCCTGGCCGCGGCCGACGTTATATGCCGCGTCGATGCTCAGCCCGGGACGTACGCCAGTCTCGACGCGGACCGGATCCGTCAGGCCGTCGACAACCTCGTCGACAACGCGCTGCGGTTCGCGCCCGGCGGCTCGGTCATCGTGCTCGCCGCCCGGGCGGCCGGCGCTGACCTCGACATCGAGGTCCTCGACGACGGGCCTGGGTTTCCCGCCGGCTTCCTGCCGCACGCGTTCGAGCGTTTCCGCCGCCCGGACTCCGGGCGGTCACGTGGTGATGGCGGGGCCGGCCTGGGCCTGGCCATCGTCCGGGCCATCGTGGCCGCGCACGGCGGGACCGCGACGGCCAGCAACAGGGCGGGCGGCGGAGCCGTGGTCAGGCTGCGGCTGCCTGGCGCCATCGGTCGCCCCTGACCGAGTCCGGGTGCAGATGTGAGGGCTCTCATCGGTCTCTCACGGTCAGCTCATCACCGGTGGCGCATTCTCGAATCGCAGGCAGTGGCAGAAGGGAAACGACATGGACGACGACCGCGGCTACCCCGATGGGTGGGTGCCGTTGCAGGAACTCGGCGACCCCGGTCCGGGGGTCCGGGCGCGCCGTGACAGCATCCGCAGGGTCCGGCGGATGTCGAACTTGACCGCCGCGGCGCTGATAGTCGGCACCGGGGCGGCCGCGGTGGCCCTCGCCCATCAGACGTTCCCGGCCGCGGCGCCGGTCGCGGGTGCAGCCGGGCAGGCCGGCGCAGCAGCGACCTCGCCGGGCAGGACAGGAGCAAGCCCGCTGGCAGCAGGTGGCCCGAAGGTGACGCACTCGGTCGCGACCACCACCGCCTCCGGCGTGACCGTGACCACCACGACGCGCACGGTCAACGGTAAGACCGTGGTCACCCAGGTCCGGCACGTCCCGGCCCACGCGGACGACTGATGGATGGCGTAGCGCCGCCGCTGACCTGCGCAACGCCGTGGCAGCAGGTAGCGACCGGCGACGATGTCGTCGCCGTGGCTGAGCGCGCCGCGCTGGGCACCAGCGCCCGGGTGGCGGTATGGCCGCCGGGGAACCTCGGCGTGGCGTGCGCCGCAGTGGATGACGTGCTGGCCGCGCTGGATCAGCAGGCGAGCAGGTTCCGCGAGGATTCGGAGCTGAGCTGGCTGCACGGGGCCGGAGGCGGGATATTCATGCTCAGCGACGGCCTCGCGGAAGCCGTCGGGGTGGCGCTGGCCGCGGCGCGGTGGACCGGCGGGCGCACGGATCCGACGGTCGGCGATGCGCTCATCTCGCTCGGTTACGACCGCGATTTCGCCGCCATCGACCAGCAGCGCGGCGAGCCGCCCGCCGCGCCTGCCCCCGCGCCGGGATGGCACCGAATCCGGCTCGACGGGCCGCTGCTCCGACTGCACCCTGGCGTCCGGCTGGATCTCGGCGCTACCGCCAAGGGCGTGGGCTCTGACCGGGCCGTGCGCGCCGTCATGTCCGCGACTGAGCACGAGGGAGGCGTCCTGGTCAGCCTGGGCGGCGACATCGCCGTCGCCGGGACGCCGCCGCGTGACGGCTGGCCGGTCACCGTGGCCGAAGCGCCGGATCAGGCCGGACCGCCGCTCCCGCAGCTTGTCCGGCTGCCCGGCGGAGCGATCGCGACCTCCTCGGTCACGTGCCGACGGTGGCGGCGCGGCGGGGTGATGCTGCACCACATTGTGGACCCGGGTACCGGGCGGCCCGCCGACGGGCCGTGGCGGACGGCGAGCGTGGCCGCCGCGACCTGCGCCGACGCGAACGCGGCGGCGACCGCGGCGATCGTGGCGGGCCGTCAGGCCGTGTCCTGGCTGACCGGGGCGGGCCTGTCGGCGCGGCTGGTCGGCCGGGACGGAGAGGTTTGCTGTCTCGGCGGCTGGCCGACCGCCAGCGGGCTGCCCATTCCGGTTCGCTCGGACAGCCACGTGTACGCGGGAGCGCGGCTGCCGGGAGGCACGCGATGAGCGCGGCCGCCACATTCAGCGGATCGCAGGCCTTGTGGTTCGTCTCACGCGCCAGCGGGCTGGCGCTGCTGGCCGCGTTCACTGCCACCGTGGTACTCGGCGCCGCGGCCCGGCTCGGCTCGGCACCGAAGCGCTGGTCCCGGCTCGCGCTCGGCGAGTTGCACCGGACGCTGGCGCTGTTCTCGGTCTCCTTTCTCGGGCTGCACGTGGCCACCGCTATCAGCGACCCGTACGTCAGGATCGGTTGGGCGGCGACGGTACTGCCGCTCGCGTCCCCGTACCGGACGGTCGCGATCGGCCTGGGCGCCTTGGCGGTGGACCTCGGCGGCGCCGTCTTGATCACGAGCCTGGTGCGACAGCGGCTGGGCTACCGGAGATGGCGCATCGTGCACTGGCTGGCCTACCTGGCCTGGCCGGTCGCGTTCGTGCACTCGATCACGGCCGGCAACGATCTGCGGATCTGGTGGGTCGCGCTGGTCGAGGAGGGCTGTGCCCTCGCGGTCGCGACCGCCATGGTGGCCCGGCTCCTGTTCTGGTGGCGGGGTCCCGATCCTCAGCCGCCGAGCCTGGCCCGAGCGGGCAGTCCCGGCCGAAAGGATGCTCAGGTGAGGAGAAGCGCCGGGCGCTCCGAGCACCTCGCCCTGCCGCATGCCGTCCGGTCGCCCGGCACGCTCCCGCGCTTGCTGCCGACAGGCAAAGGCCCAGGCCCGGCCAGCCTGGCCGGGCATCTGTCCAGATACGGGCCGCCGCCCGCTGGCCTTGGCCGACGGCAGCGGGAGTCGCTGATCGCGGAGATCGGCCGGGCCGGGCTTACCGGCCGGGGCGGCGCAGGCTACCCCACCGCGCGCAAGCTCGCGGCGGTGGCCGCCGGACATGCCCCGGTGGTGCTGGCGAATGGCACGGAAGGTGAGCCTGCCAGCGCGAAGGACAAGGTGCTGATGACCCGGTCACCCCAGCTTGTCCTCGACGGCGCGGTCCTGGCGGCGGAGATGGTCGGCGCCCTCCAGACCGTGATCGTCGTGCACCCCGCCGCCCGCCGCATCATCGACGACGCCGTGGCCGAGCGTGCCCGGGCCGGCTTCGACCGGGTCCGGATCACGGTCCGCACGGCGGCGGACCGGTTCGTGGCCGGTGAGGCGAGCGCCGTCGTGCACTGGGTCGAGCGGGGCATCCCCGCGCCCATGGCGTCGCCGCCGCGAGTCTGTGAGCGAGGCCTGCGCGGGGCGCCGACGCTGGTGCAGAACGTCGAGACGCTCGCGCATATCTCGCTTATCACCCGCTACGGCGCGGCCTGGTTCCGCTCCGTCGGCACGCCGGCCGAACCCGGCTCGTTGCTGGTCACGGTGCTGGGCGCGGTGCGTGAACCTGTCTGCGCCGAGGTCGCCATCGGCACTCCCATCGGGCGGGCGCTCGACCTGGCCGGCGGCCCGTCGGCGCCGCTGCAGGCGCTGCTGCTCGGCGGGTACTTCGGCGACTGGGTGAGTGCGGCCGCGGCCATGGACCGGCCGTTCTCGTCGGCGGGGCTCGCGGACCTCGGTGCCGGGACCGGGGCCGGCGTGATCGCGGCGCTGCCCGCAGCCGCCTGCGGCCTCAAGGAGACCGCCCGGGTGGTCCGCTACCTGGCCGGAGAATCCGCCGGCCAATGCGGCCCCTGCCGGTTCGGCCTGGACGCGATCGCCGGCCAGGTCGAGCGGCTCGCTCACGGCCGCGGCGCCGATGCCGGCCCGCTGCAACGGTGGCTTGGCCAGGTCGACGGCCGCGGCGGCTGCGCTCATCCCACCGGCGTCGTCCGCCTGATCCGCAGCTCCCTCCGGATCTTCGACACCGAGCTGAGGCAGCATGCCATGGGCTGGTGCTGCGGGACGGCCAGCGTCCTGCCGGTTCCGGCGGGCCGGAGCCGATGACCGCCGGAACCGGCCGGGCCGTCGTCCGGCTCAGGGTCGACCTGATTGCCTGCGATGGCCGGGGGCTGTGCGCTGAGGCACTGCCTGAGCTGATCACCCTTGACGACTGGGGCTTCCCGATCGTCGGCGACCAGGCCGTGCCGTCCCGGCTGCTGGCCGACGCGCGCGCGACCACCCGCGCCTGTCCCAAGCTCGCGCTCTGGCTCGACCGCGGTTAGCCAGCCCTGAGAGCAGATGGTCCCGGCACCTGGTGACCACCGACCCTGCCGCGGACGGCGGCGCCAGCCGATGCTGATCGCACGAGTTCTATTCGCATGCGCGTGAAATGAGGCGACCGTCATGGGGAACAAGCTGGTACTCGTGATCGGCGGGAACTTCGGCGGGCTGACCGCGGCGCTGGAGGTAAAGGCCGAGCTGGGGAGTGAGGTCGACGTCATGGTGGTGTCGGCGGCCGAGCGTTTCCTGTTCAACCCGTCACTGATCTGGCTGCCGTTCGGCAAGCGCAGCGCCAGCAACATCAGCTTCCCGCTGCGGCCGGTCTTCGACGCACACGGTATCGGCTTTGTGCACGCCGAGGCGACCGCCATCGATCCGGCGGCCCGGAGCGTCACCACGACCAACGGGCGCTACAACTACGACTACCTGGTGATCGCCACCGGATACCGTAACAAGTTCGACGTGCTGCCGGGCCTGGGTCCCGACGGCTACGCGCAGACGATCACGACGCTCGCCGACGCCGAGAAGGCCGCCGTCGCCTGGGCCAAGTTCCTGGATGACCCGGGCCCGGTGGTGATCGGCGCAACCCAGGGCGCGAGCTGCTTCGGCGCGGCGTACGAGTTCCTGTTCAACACCTCTCACCAGCTACGCAAGGCGAAGCTGCACGGCCGGGTGCCGCTGACGTTCGTGACCGCCGAGCCGTTCCTCGGCCACTTCGGCATCGGCGGCCTGCCCGGCGGCGAGAAGATGCTGAAGATGTTCCTGCGCAAGGAAGGCATCACGGCCGTCACCGGCATGGCGATGGATGAGGTCACCGGCGACCAGGTCAAGCTGGCCGATGGCACCCGGCTCCCGTTCCGGTACGCCATGGTCGTCCCGCCCTTCGTCGGGCAGGACGTCGTGCGGGCCACTCCCGGACTCGCCGATGACAAGGGCTACGTGCCCGTCGAGGACACCTACCAGTCCAAGGCCTACCCGGAGATCTACGCGGTCGGCATCGCCGCGCAGGTACCCGTGCCCTGGCAGACGGCCGTGCCGATCGGGATCCCGAAGACCGGGTTCCCGGTCGAGTCCATGGCCAAGGTCGCCGCCCGCAACATCGCCGCGGCGATCAAGGGCGAGCCGCTCAGCAGTCACAAGGAGTTCGGTGAGATGGCGGCGGTCTGCATGATGGACGCTGGCAACAACGGCGTGCTGATCCTGGCCGACCACATGCTGCCGCCGCGCAAGGCGGCGGTGATGATCCCCGGACCCCAGGTCCACGCGATGAAGCTCGCCTTCGAGAAGTACTACCTGTGGAAGAGCCGCCACGGCTATGTCCGGCTGCCATAGGGAGACGGTGACGCAGGCACGGGAGCTCGTGCCGCGGTCCGTTCGGAGTAAAGAATGACTCCTCAGCTACGGTGGCCGCTCCACCGCGGGCCGGTCGCCCGCCACTCGGCGTCCCCGAGGTCCCGCCGGATGATTTCGGCGATGTCGGGCCGTTCGGCCCGCACGGCCAGGAACTATGTCTCTACACGCCAGGACGCGGCACGCAGATGCTTGAATCCATGAACCCGAGATTCCTGCATGCAGGCACCGACAAGAACGCGCCGGGACTCGTCAGGCCGCCGTGGGACGACATGCTGCCAGGCTCGCCAGCCGGGTATGAGGACCGTGCGTGCTGCTGTCCGGCGTTTCCCGTGGTACGGGTGATCATGCCGCCGACCGCTGAGCGGCGGCATTCAGTAGACCTGCTGCTGTGCGGTCATCATTACCGCGTCTCCCGGCAGGCTCTGGCGGCCGCGGGAGCCCGCATCGAAGACCTGCCGGGCAAGGCCGACGCCGCGGCCGCAGCGCTGCTGCTGGAAGCCGTTCACCGGGATCATGCGGAAGTCAGATGACGGATGACTGGCGTGACGCCGGGCAGGTGAAGCAGTGGACGCTGACAATCGCCACGCAGCTCCGCGGCGAGTTACGGCAAGGTATCTGAGCAGATCTTCGGCATCATCGGGCCGAACGGTGCCGGGAAGACCACGACCGGTGGGAGTAAAGACAGGGCTGCGGCGCGGGCCTGGATCGCGGTCAGGGCCACCGTGTAGATGATGTCCTCGACCAGGGCGCCGCGGCTGAGGTCGTTCACCGGCTTGGCCAGTCCTTGCAGCATCGGGCCGATGCTGATTACCTGGGCGCTGCGCTGCACTGCCTTGTACGTCGCGTTGCCGGCGTCCAGGTCGGGGAAGATGAAGACGGTGGCCTGGCCGGCGACCGGGCTGCCGGGCCGTTTGGCCTGGCCGACCGAGGCGATGGCGGCGGCGTCATACTGCATTGGGCCGTCGGCGGCCAGTCCGGGTTCGCGTTCGCGGACGATCCGGGTGGCTTCGGCGACCTTGTCCACGTCGGTGCCGGTGCCGGAGCTTCCGGTGCTGAAGCTGATCATTGCCACTCGTGGCTCAATGCCGAAGACCCGCGCGGACGCGGCGCTCTGGATGGCGATGTCGGCCAGGTCCTCGGCGCTGGGCTGGGGGTTGATAGCGCAGTCCCCGTAGATGACCACCTGGTCGGGCAGGCACATGAAGAAGACCGAGGACACCAGCCGGCAGCCGGGCCTGGTGCCGAGGACCTGCAGCGCGGGACGGACGGTGGCCGCGGTAGTATGCGCCGCGCCGCAGACCAGGCCGTCGACCTCGCCTTGCCTGAGCATCATGGTGCCGACCGTGATCGGGTCGGCCAGGTGCTCGCGGGCCACCTCCACGCTCCAGCCCTTGGGCCGCCGCAGCTCGGCCAGCGGGGCGACGTAGCGCTCGGCGACGGCTCGCGGGTCCACGACGGTGACGCCGCCGGGCAGCCGCAGCCCGAGGTGCCGGGCCAGCGCGGCCACCTCGTCGGGCGCGCCCAGCAGCAGGCAGCGGGCGATGCCGCGCTCGGCGCACGCGACCGCGGCCCGCATGGTGCGCGGCTCGGTGCCTTCGGGCAGGACCACGAGCGCGTCGGCGGCGCGGGCCCGCTCGACCAGCTCGTACCGGAACGCGGCGGGGCTGAACCGCCGCGGCCGGGACGTGCTGGTCAGCGACCCCAGCCAGGACGGGTCGAGCGCGTCGGCGATGGTGTCCGTCACGCCCTCGATCCGGTCCAGGTCGTCGGCGGGCAGGCCCGGGTCGAGGTCCCGGACCCGGGTCGCGGTCTGGTAGCTGTCGGACTCGACGAGCAGGACGGGCAGGCCGGCGGCTGCGGTGGCCCGGGTGAGCTGGCTGACCTGCGGATCGGGCGCGGTCCCCGCGCTCAGCAGCAGGGCGGCCAGGTGGATTCCGCTCAGCTCGGCCAGGTAGGCGGCCATGATCACTTCGTGCCGGTCGCCGGGGACCACGACAAGCCGCCCGGTGTCCAGGACGCGGATGCCGCCCGGGATGCCCCGCGCCATCACTGCCACGTCCCTGATCCGCCGGGACAGATCGCCTTCGTGCAGGACTTCCGGATGCAGCTCGCGGACCAGGTCGCGGACCCGCGGCCACGTCAGCTCGGGGCGATGCGGCACTGCCGCGATGAGGCGGAGCTTGTGCTTAGCCAGGGCGCCCCGCAGTCCGGCGGTCGCGGCGGTATCGGCTCCGGGAAGGCCGTGGACCACGCAACCGATGACTCTCGCCTGATCGCCGGAGACGTATCCGCTGGCCGCGATCGCGAACTGCTCGGCTAGGGCGTCTGCGTCGGCATCCGCGGGCCAGCTGTCGGCCAGCACGACGTCGGCATCCAGAGTCCGGGCCAGCGCCTGGTTCAGCGAACTGGCGTACAGCCTCCGGGGCCCCGGACTGAGCCCCTCGACCACCACCACATCCGAACTGTCATAGGTCGGCTCCCAGGCAGCGACGATCTTCTCCAGCACGACATCCAGCCCGCCCTCGCCCAGCTGCGATTCCAGCTCCGCGGTGCTCAGCGGCTCCGGGGGATGCAGCGCCATGATTGCGGTCACCCGCGCGGCCGAGCGATCCGGGCCGCCGCCGACCCGGGGCTGGGCCACCGGCTTGACGAAAGCCACCTTGATGCCTCGCCGGTCGAATGCGCGCAGCAACCCGAGGCATGTCCTGGCCAGGCCGACGCCCTCGGCGGCAGGCGCGACGAGCAAGCTCCGGGCCATATGGTCCCTCCTACTAACAGCGTCCGATCAGACGCCCGAGATACCCGGAACCCGCCGGTCGGCGAAACGGACCCTCGTGTCATGACCCCAGCGTGCGCGATGATCGGCAGTCGCCTGCAGGGCTGCGCGTCATGAGCTAACGGGACCTTGGTCCCTGGTCAGCGGACCCTTCCCTCCGGCAGCAGGGGCAGCCGTGTGCCCGTCCGGTTCTAGCCAGCATCGCGAGCCAGGTCTTCGGCGCGTTGCTTAATGCCCAGCAGCGATCAGGGCCCGGGCAGGGCCGGCGGTCCCGGATGCTCGGGACGATCGGCACTTGCCCGGCCGCAGGACGCTGTGGTGAATCTGAAGAGGAGGTGGTTGATCGTGGACGCGTTCTTCAGGCTCATCGCGGCCGGTCCGCTGTTCTTTGTCAGCGCCTGGCTCTTGATGGTCTTCGCCGGCATCGTCGGCGAAGACGTCGGAATCCGGCCGTTTGGGTACATCACCGCGATGGTAGTGACCATTGGCCTGTGGCTCACCCTGGCTCCCGCCATCGGCGCGGTCGGCCGGGCTCCGGGTAAGAGCAAGCAATGACGATGGAAGGTCCGATTGGGGCGGCCGACCGCAGAGAGATCGTGCCGGAGCAGCCGCCGCTCGCCTACCCGGTGGCGGTGCGGGCGTTGGCGGGCTGCTTCGTGGCTACCGCGAGGCTGGTCGGGCGGCGCCGGATGCATCTGCCTTCCCAGCGAGTCGGGATGCGGCTGCGTTTTGCCGATGGCACCTCCGCGCGGGTATTCCGGGAGACGGTCGTAGACCGGGGCGCGACGGTAGATCCGTGCGTGCTCGTCGTGGAGTTCCGGCTGCGGGCGGTACGCGGCCGCGGGCATGCGGCGTTCCGCCGGGAGAGTCTGCTCAATACCCCGCTCTTCGCCGGGTTCCCCGGCTTCGTGTCGAAGCTCTGGCTGGCCGACGACGAGCGCGGCCGGTACCGGGGCCTGTACGAGTGGGACGGGCCCCGGCTCGCCGGGGACTACGCCCGGGCGTTGTGGCGCGTGCTCGCCCTGGTGTCGGTGCGGGGTTCAATCCACTATGTCGTGCTGCCCGGACTGCGCCGCGACGTTCTGCTCGATAGGCCGCAGGTGCTGGATGGCGCCGCGGCAGACGCGGCCGCCTGGTGGCGCCTGGCCGGAGTCGAGTGAGGGCGGCGCCGGACATCCTGGTGGCCGGCGCGGGTCCGGCCGGGCTGGCCCTTGCCCTGCAGGCCCACGACCACGGTGCCGTCGTCCGGGTCGTCGACCGGCGGCCGGAGGCTGACCGGCCATCCCGTGCGCTGATCCTGCATTCCCGTACGCTCGAGGTACTGCGCCCGCTGGGGGTGACCCAGGCGCTCCTGGCCCGGGCCGACATCGCGCCCACGGCGGACCTGCAGCTGGGCCGCAGGGTCATCAGGGTTACGCTGGCTGACATTGCGCTGCCGGACACCGCCTTCCCTCACCTGTCGCTGATAAGACAGCTGGACGTGGAACAGGTGCTGGCTAAGGCCCTGGCCGACCGCGGGATCGAGGTCGAGCGCGGCACCGAGCTGATCAGCGTGAGCGACGGGCCCGGCGGCGTCCGGGCCCTCCTGCGGTCACCGGCCAAGACGCAGGATGCACTGTTCGGTTTTGTCGCCGGGTGCGACGGCCCGGCCAGCACGGTCCGCGCCCAGGCGGGAATCGGGTGGGCCGGGCGGACATACCCCGTGGAGGTGGTGCTGGCCGATGCCGAGATGGAGGGCGATCTCGCCGGTGACGCCGCCCGGGTTGTAGTCGGACGCCGCGGACTGGTGTTCGCGTTCCGCCTCGGCGAGCGGGCGACGTGGCGGCTGCTCGCCACCCGGACCGCTAGCGCGGGTCACTCGCCGCCTGGTCAGCTCGGGCCCTCGGTCCCCATGGCAGAGGTGCAGGCGCTGATAGACGAGGAGGGCCTGGGCGTGCAGATCGCCGAGCTCGCCTGGTCCTCGCGGGTTAGATTGCAGCGCCGGGTGGCCGAAAGGTTCCGCCGGGGGCGGCTGTATCTCGCCGGGGATGCTGCCCATGCCTACTCCCCTGCCACCGGCCAAGGGATGAACGCCGGCATCCAGGATGCGGTCAACCTCGGCTGGAAGCTTGCGTTCGCCGCGGCCCAGCCAGGCGACGGACGCCTGCTCGACTCATACGACCAGGAGCGCCTGGCCGGTGGCACGCCAGGTACTGGCGATGACACACGTCGTGTTCTGGGCCGAAGCCTCGCTGGGACCCGTGCCGTCCGCGCTCCGCGGCCGCTTGGCGCCGCTCGCCGCCCCCCTCGTGCCCGTGGTGATGGCTCGCCGGCACCTGGTCGCCGAAGCGTTCCGGGTGCTATCGCAGCTTGGCGTGGACTACCGGCACAGCCCCCTGTCAGTGGAGGGGACGCCGCGCCGACGCGGCGGGCCCCGCGCCGGGGACCGGCTGCCCGATCAGCTCGTCAGCTCGGCCGGACGGACCGTCCGGCTGCATGAACTCATCGCCCGGCCCGGCGTGCACATACTGCTGGACCGCGATGCAGATCCGCTGGGCGCCCTGCCGCCGAACCGGTTTGTCAGCATCCACCGCCTCACCAGCTCTCCGGGACGCGGCCTGGTCGCAGTCCGCCCCGACGGCTACATCGGCTTCCGCTGCGGGACGACGGAGATCGGTCAGCTGGCCACCTGGCTCGCCTGGCTCAGAGCCGGGGACTTCGTGACCAACGGCGTGCGAATTCAGGGCTTGCGTCCCTAGCGGCGCAGCAGGTTAGGGAAGTTAGTACGAAGCTGCCTGCGATTAGAAGGTGAGCGCGATGTCTACCCTTGTGCGCTGCGCCGTTCTCGCGGCCGTGGCGGGCCTGATCGGCCTGGCCGGCTGCGGTACCGTCACCGCGAGTTCCCCGGGCGCGGCGAAATCTCCCACGCCCGGCACCAGTACGCCGGCACCGTCGGCTACGTCGCCGCCGAACACGGCGACGCCTGGCGCCGCACCCCGGACCTGCCCGCAAGCCGGGTCCTACCTGACCTCGATCAGGGTAGGCAAGCACGCCGGTTACGACCGGGTGGTCTTCCAGTTCTCCGGTGGCACGTCGGCATACAACATCGACCGCATCGGGACTGTCTATGCCGATCCGAAGGGCACCCCGATCGCGCTGGCCGGGCAGTCCTTCCTGCGGGTGGTCTTCCGCGGCGCGAGCGCCGTCTGCCCGCCGCCGCTCGTCAAGACTTACACCGGACCGTCCACGCTGACGCCGTTCTACCCGGAACTGCTGGTCGTCACCGCCGCCGGTGACTTCGAGGGCTACCTGAGCTTCGGCATCGGCCTGGCCGCTCAGGGCGATTACCACGTCTCCACCATGACGGGTCCGTACCGGGTGGTGATCGACGTCGATCACGTCGCGCTGGGTACGTTCCCCGGCATCTGGCCGGTTACCAGCTGGCCTCGGTACTGGGAGCTGCAGTACTCCTGGAACAGCGGCCACCAGCCGTGGCTGGCCAGTCCCGCCATGGTGGTCCAGGCGTGGGCCCGCAGCCGCTGGACCGGCACCCCGGTTGTCCGCCAGGTGGACGCGAACATCTTCAAGGTCACCGAACCCGGCGGCCAGGTGGACACCGTGACCGGCACGCGGCTGGTCACCGTTCCCGGCCCGTGGGTCATCACGACGGTCACGACCGCATCCGTCTGACCCAGCAGCCGCGCCGGACCGGTGCGTGACACTACGGTCCTGTGAGACGGCTCGCGGCTGGCTGAGGCTGGTTGAATGAAGATAGGCTTGCTCCCCGCGCGGCCAAGAAGGCCGGGAGATCCTCCGCGGCCAGGTTGCCGGAACGCCCGTGACGACCAGGCTGATTGGTCCAGGCCGACGCCAGCCGGCCGCATCGCGGACGGGCAACCCGAAGGCGGCGTCGTAGTCACCGCTGTCGCCGGCACCGTCGTAAGCGGGCGGTCCGGCTGGCGCGCCGCGCCGGGGTGCGGTACCGCTTCCCGGGGGCGGTGAACGAACAGCAAGCGAACAGCACGAGCCGCTGCCGGGACTTCATTTCCGGGATGTCTCGCCGCGGCGGTGACCGTGAGGGATCCGGGGTTCGGGCTCACGTCTGGCCGTCACCGGCGGACCGTTGGGGGGGCGGTCCGCGGCCACGCCGGCTGGACAGGACCCAAAAGCCCGCGAGCGCGGCGGAGCCTACTGCTGCGACGGCCAGTGTGGTTGCGAGCCCGCTGCGCGGCGGCTGCAGCTCGTAAAAGCGGCGAACCGCGGATACCGGGAACAGCAGCACGAACCCGGCCAGCACGACGCCGACCAGCACGATCCGGCGCCAGGTCAGCGGAGCGGCGAGCAGGACCAGCACGCACAGGCTCAGGACGAGGGTGACCAGGGTCGCGGCCGTGCGCTGCTGCACCAGCGGGAGACCGCGCGCCCGGGCCAGGGCATAGGCGGCGAATGTCGCCGCGGCGATGATGCTGCCGGCCGGGATGGCGAAGCGCAGCACCCGGCCGGTGAACCCGGGCCGATAACGTCGGGAGTTCGGCGCGAGGGCGAGGAAGAAGGACGGAACGCCGATGGCTAGGGTGTCGATGATCGTCAGGTGCCGGGGCAGGAACGGGTATGGCAATAGCGTGACGCCCACGGCGACCGCCAGAAGCGTCGCCCAGACCGTCTTGGTGATGAACAGGTTAGCGACGCGCTCGATGTTGGCCGTCACCCGGCGGCCTTCGGCGACGACGCCGGGCAGCGTGGCGAACCGGCTGTCGAGCAGCACCAGCTCGGCGACCGCCCTGGTCGCCGGCGCGCCCGAGCCCATGGCGATGCCGATGTCGGCGAGCTTGAGGGCCAGCACGTCGTTGACGCCGTCGCCGGTCATAGCCACCGTGTGGCCGCGGGCCTGCAGGGCGGTGACCATCGCCTGTTTCTGCTGCGGTGTCACCCGGCCGAAGACCGAACGCTCCTCCAGCAGGCGGCCGAGCGCACCGGGGTCCTCCGGCAGATCCCGCGCATCGGCCGGCCTATCGGCGTGGGGCAGGCCGGCCCGTGCCGCGACCGCGCTGACGGTGAGCGGGCTGTCTCCGGAGATCACCTTCAGCGCTACGCCCTGCGCCGCGAAGTACGCGATGGTCTCGGCGGCGTCGGATCGCAGCCGCTCGGCGAGCAGGACGAAGGCCGCCGCCCGCAGGCCGTGCGGGAGCGACTCGCCCTTCAGGGGACCCGCGGCGCGTGCCAGCACCAGGACCCGCCGGCCGCTGGCGGCCAGCCCGGCGGCCTGCGCCAGCTGTTCCTGCTGGCCGGCTGGCAGCACCATCTCCGGTGCTCCCAGCACCCAGGTGCCGTGGCCGGCGAAGCTGGCCGCGCTCCACTTGCGCGCCGAGGAGAACGGCACGGCTGCCTGCCGCGGCCACCCCTGCGGCGGCGGGAACGCCTGCCCGACGGCGGCCAGCGTCGCGTTGCGGTTCTCGTCGTCGGCCAGCGCCCCCAGTGCCGCCCCGGCCGGCGCCTGGCCGTCGAGCCGGATCAGGCTGTCGAAGGCGATGGTCCCGTCGGTGAGGGTGCCGGTCTTGTCCAGGCACACCACGTCCACCCGGGCCAGGCCCTCGACCGCGGGCAGCTGCTGCACCAGGACCCGGCGCCGGGCGAGCGTGACCGCGGCCACGCCGAAGGCGACACTGGTCAGCAGGACCAGGCCCTGCGGGACCATGCCGACCAGCGCCGCGACCGTCCCGCTGGCGACCTGCCTTATGTTCCCGTGGGCGTGCCACCCGCTGATCACCAGCAGCACGGCCACCGGCCCGATCGCCCAGGTGACGTAGCGCAGAATCCGGTTGATGCCGTCCATCAGCTCCGAGCGCACCAGCGCGAACCGCCGCGCCTGAGCGGCGAGCTGGCGAGCGTACGCGTCCGCGCCCACCCCGGTGGCCTGGTAGCCGCCTGACCCGGCGACCACGAAGCTGCCCGACAGCAGGCGGTCACCGGCCCGCTTGCCCACCGGCTCGGACTCGCCGGTCAGCAGCGACTCATCGGCCTCCAGGCTCGTGCTGGCCCGCACCACCCCGTCAGCGACCAGCTGATCCCCGGCGCGCAGGTCGACCAGGTCACCGGCGACGAGATCCGCGACAGCAATGTCTTGCGGCGCGCCGTCGCGGATCACCCGGACTCGCGGGGCGCTGAGCACGGCGAGCCGGTCGAGCGTCCGCTTGGCGCGCAGCTCCTGCACGATGCCGATCAGCGCGTTGGTCACAAGCACGACGCCGAACAGGGCGTCCTGCGGCTGACCGACCACCAGGATCACAGCCAGCAAGACACCGAGGATGAAATTGAACCGGGTCAAGATGTTCGCGCGCAAGATCTCGGCGACCGACCGGCTGGTGCGCTCCGCGCCCGCGTTCGCCAGCCCACGCGAGCGCCGCTCGGCAACCTGGGCGCTGGTCAGGCCGGCAGCCGGCGTCTCCGCGATCGCCGCGCCCGGCGCCGGTGGCGTGGCGGCGACCGCGTCAGCCATGCCGGGTCACCGCGCCGCGGTGAAAGGCCAGCGGAACGCGCGGCCAAGCCGGGGGTGGCTATCGGCGACGTCGACAGCGTCCCTTCCCCCCGCGCCGCGGCTCACCGTGCCACAGACCCCATCGGTACAGGTCGCGCCGGCCCCGATCGTGAACGGCGTCGTCGCTGCCATAGCCATCCTCCTCGCCTGCTTGGAGACTAGCGCCAACAGGGCAGCCCCAGCACGGGTGGTCTTCAGCCGCGACCCGAGCGTACGACGACCTGGCCATCGGCCGGGTGGCCGAGACCATCCGCGGGATGCGCATATCCCTCGCGGTCAACGCCCTGGGACTGCCCGCGGCGCGCTTCCTGTGGGCACCGGGGGCGATCTCCCGCAGTCGGTGCAGGTGATCGGCCCACGCTACCGGGAGGACCTGTGCCTCGACGGCGCCGCGGCGCTGGAGGACCGGCTCGGCATCATCACGCTGATCGATCCCTGGTAGCCGTAACAAGCAGGGGCCGTTCGGCCTGCTCGCCAGGGACTTTTGTCCTTCCTCGGCGTGGGCGAACTGCCTAGAGCTGGCGTGACACGCAGCCCCATCTGGCATGACCTCCGGAGTTCAACGCGTGAGCGTCAGGAGTTAAGGTGACAAATCCGGCCAGCAGCTCAGCGTCCGGCGACGGGGCCGGGAAGCCGATCGCTGTGTTCCTCCTGGACGATCACGAGATTGTCCGCCTCGGTGTCCGGGACCTGCTGGAGGCCGAGCCTGACATCAGCGTGGTCGGCGAGGCCGGCACCGCCTCCTCGGCGCTGGCCCGGATCCCCGCGCTCAAGCCGGACGTGGCCGTGCTGGACGTCCGGCTCCCTGATGGAGACGGGGTATCGGTGTGCCGGGAGATCCGGTCCCGGATGCCCGAGGTCGCATGCCTCATGCTGACCTCGTTCGGCGACGACGAGGCGCTGTTCGACGCGATCATGGCGGGCGCGGCGGGCTATGTGCTCAAGCAGATCCGCGGCACCGACCTGGTCGGCGCGGTGCGCACCGTGGCCTCCGGCCAGTCGATGCTGGACCCGCGGGCGGCCAGCCAGCTGATGGCCAGGCTGCGGGATCAGTCGGCCAAGCGCGATCCGCTGGCCGGGCTGTCCGCCCAGGAGCGCAAGATCCTGGAGCTGATCGGGGAGGGGCTGACCAACCGGCAGATCGGCGAGCGGATGTTCCTGGCCGAGAAGACGGTCAAGAACTACGTGTCTGCCCTGTTCGCCAAGCTGGGCATGGAGCGCCGCACCCAGGCCGCCGCGTACGCGGTCCGCGTCTTCGGCGATCAGCACGACGCCGAGGGCGAGAGGTACCTACGTCTCGGCTGAGCACCTTGATCCGATTTGGCTGTCCGTCGCCCTCGCCGTCGCCCTGGCCGCTGCCGGGATCGCGTTGCGCTTCAGCCGCACCCGGCGCGGTACCCCCCAGCCGAGCCCCCGCCTGCCGACCGTGCCAGCTGGCGCATGCCGCCGCTGGCCCTGCTCAAGCCGGTCACCTGGTCACCGTCGTCAAGCTCAGCATGCTCGCCCTGCGCGGCTACCTCGTCATCGCCGTGCTCCTCCTGCTTATCAAGGCCATCCAGCTCGGCACCGGCTGAAGACCGTCCGTCCAGCCGCAAGCCCGGTCTGCGAAGGCCTGGCCACTTCGCTGGCGCTGACGCGGGAAACCGGGCCCAGGGCCGTAAGTCCAAACCGGGGTCCTGCTCTGCCGCCCGGAGGACTCATGCCTGGCTGAGTAGGGCCATATGCCCCTTGCCAGCCGTTTGGCCGAGCGGGAACAGTCTCCGACGAGGAGGTCCCCACCATGAACGTGGACACTGACAGCGATCACCGCGGGACGGCGCGCGCGGTCGCCGCTGCCGCCGCTGGTCTCGGCGGCCTGATTGCGGTCCGGTCCGCCCTCCCGGCGGGTACCCCGCGAATCCGTCTGGGCGGGAAGGCCGATTCAGCGCGGAGTATCGCAGCACTGGAAAAGGTGCGTATCGGAGGATGCGATCAGTGGGTTCTGGAAAGATCCGAAAACGTTGACAACCCAGTTGTCCTATACCTGCACGGCGGCCCCGGGACATCGCAGCTGACATCCAACAGGAGGAATACGCGGCATCTTGAGAAATTCTTCACTGTCGTCAATTGGGACCAGCGCGGGGCGGGTAAGTCTTACCAGGCAATAAGTGATACCGACAAGATGAACATCGGCCAGTTCGTGCAGGATACGAGAGAACTGACCCTGTATCTCCTGGAAAAGTTCCGCCAGGAACGTCTCGTGCTAGTCGGGCACTCGTGGGGGAAGCGTCATCGGCGCGCTGACTGTCTCGGCCTATCCGGAACTCTATTCGTGCTATGTCGGAATCGGCCAGGTAGCCAACATGGCCGGCGGGGAAGCGGTGTCCTACCAGTGGACTCTCGACCAGGCCAGGGAGCACCGGAATCGGAGGGCAATGAAAGCCCTCCTGAGATGGGGGCGCCGCCCTACCAAGGTGACTGGCAGAAAAAGGGTCGGGCAGAGAAGGTATCTGGGCAGGTTCGGCGGCGAGGTCCACGCCAGCAGGAACGGGGCGTTCGGCTTTGTGATCGGCGGCCTGCTGTTCTCACGCGAGTACACCCTTGCGGACCGGTTCAACTTCTTCCGGGGCATTTCCGGCTCCATGCGGCTCTTGTGGCCGCAGCTGCTTGAGGTCGATCTGTTCACCAGCGTGCCAGAGATAGTGGTTCCGGTCTTCTTCATGGGGGGAAGGAATGACTGGGAAGTGCCCTATGAAATAGCCGAGAGGTATTTTGATTCGCTCAGGGCACCAGCCAAGGAACTGGTCTGGTTTGATAAATCGGCGCATCTGCCAAATTCTGAAGAAAGGCGGCTGTTCAATACGATCATGGTAGCGAAAGTGCTGCCTATCGCCGCTCACCGGGGACCCAAGGCCCGGGCCAGCGGTGACTTAAGTACCTACCTACCGAGGCATGCGGCTGCCTAGCGTCACAGTAGGAGGGACGCCGATGGCTGCTGATGTTTCCCATGGAGCCGGTGCTGGCGTCAGCGAACCGGACGCACCGGTTCCGGGCCGGAAGGGCTGGACCGCTGGGCGTATCGTGACGCTGGTTGCGGGATCGATTCTGATCCTGATCTCGTTTGTCCTGCTAGGCGGGGCCGGGGTGCTGACGTGGGCGGATCAGGAACAGCAGGGCGGCTACCTGACCACGGGCACCGCCATGTACTCCACCGACGGCTATGCCCTGGTCAGCAATCCGGTGAATCTGCATGGCCCGTGGGGATGGCTCGGGCGGTTCGTGGGAGACGTCCGGATCCGGGTGACCGCCACCCGTCCCGGTAGGCCTGTTTTGGTGGCCGTCGGGCCGGTCGGCGATGTCTCTCGGTACCTCGCGCAGGTCAGCTACACGAGCGTAAGCGCACTCGGCGATCACGACGTTACCCAGCATCGGGGGAGCGTAGTTCCGGCGCCTCCCTTCACCGCGCTCGACTGGGCGGCGCAGGTACGGGGAGCAGGAACTCAGACACTGCTCTGGACGGTGCGCGGCGGCGACTGGATGGTGGTGGTGATGAACCCGGACGGCTCGCCAGGCGTCACGATCCGTGCCGACGCGGGAGTCTCCTCTCCAGTGCTGCCTTCGCTCGCGGGCGAGCTACTGGTGGTCGGTATCATGGCCGGCCTCACCGGGGCCGCGCTTGTCCTCGTACCTATCCGGCTGGCTACAGGCGGGAGAAAGCACGATGGCCTGGCTGCTGGTAGTGATGGCAGGCATATTCGAGACTGGTCTCGCCGTGTGACACCGCCATGACGCTGGAGCAACCCTCCGCCGCGGTCGGCCTTGACCAGGCAGAAGTACATGCCCGGATGCAGGCCGGCCAGGTCAACACCGCTCCGTCTGCGCAGGGCCGGACAGTGGGCCAGATCTTGCGCGCCAACGTGCTCACCCGGTTCAACGCGATCCTGGGCGCCATGTTCGTGGTGGTGGTGGCGGTCGGGCCAGTGCAGGACGCTATTCGGCGTGGTGCTGGTGGTCAACACCGGGTTCGGCGTGGTACTGCGGGACGACGGGCTGGAGGTCGATGAGGCGCTGCTGACCGGCGAGGCCGAGCCGGTGGCCAAGCCGCCCGATGGCTTCATCGGCCGTAGCCGCCGCACTCGCCACCCACCGTTGCACGATGGACGCCAGGGGGCGCCTTCCCATGCCTTTCATCTCGATCACGACCCTCAAGAAAGAATAAAGAAGAAAGCCCTTTCCTAAGCAGCACAGATTTCAGTGAGCAGGGCCGCCTCAGTGCAGGCGTGGGGCCGCTTGTGCTTGCCTTCCAGGCCCGGTCAGCTAGCAGGCCGGGCATCGTGATGGCGGCGTGGGACCTTGGTCTCGCTCACGCGGCCTTAAAGCCCTATCGTCCCAGTTTGGTGGGAGGTCACGATTGCGGAAAGAGCAGGAAGCCCGGCCAGGCATCCCGGCGTACCGGAGCCCGGTAGAGAAGGACCAGCGATGACCGCCAAGCCCGTCGTGGCCGCCATAGACGGTTCTGAGGCATCCCTGCGGGCGGTCGAGTGGGCCGCCATGGAGGCCGCGCTCCGCAGCGTCCCGCTGCGGATCGTATCGGTCGCGTCGCTGCCCAAGATGGTCGTTCTGCAGCTCCGGCCAGAGCGCGACGCCGTCCTCGGCTTCGTCCGCGAGTACCGTGATCGTGCCCTGGCGGCTGCGGCCGGCCCGGGCCGCAGAGATAGCCCCTGGCCTGCTGATCGACACCGATCCGGTCGAAGGCCAGGCCGCCCGGGCGGTCACAGAAACCGGGTCGGACGCATTGATGCTGGTCGTCGGCTTCCGCGGCATCGGAGAGTTCGCGGCGATCGTGCTAGGGTCGATTGCCCGGTATGCGGCTGACCACGCGTCCTGCCCGGTGGTGGTGGTCCCCGGCGAGATCGTCGCCGCCGCGGACCGGCTGGTCGGTGTCGGCGTCGGTGACCTGGACAACTGTGCCGACGCCCTCACGTTCGCGTTCGAGGAGGCGGCCCTGCGCAGGGCCAGCCTGCTGGCCATCCATGCCTGGCACGCGCCGCAAGACGGCATCTTCTGGACCGGGGACCGGTTCCCGCCACCCGGCTTGCATGTCGCGGCAATGGACGCCGCCCGGCAGCTGACGTTGCTGCTGGACGGCTGGCGGGAGAAGTACCCCGACGTCTCGGTGAGCGAGAGTGTCGTGCATGGTCACCCCGGCCGGGCCCTTGCCGGCCTGTCCGCCCGCGCCGACCTGGTGGTCCTCGGCAGGCACGCCAGCCACCCTGGCCTGCAGGGCCCAGGCTCCGTCCGGCACGCCGTGCTGAACCACGGCCATGGTCCCATCGCCGTGG
Organism: uncultured Actinomycetes bacterium; assembly: GCA_963742795.1. GTDB lineage: Bacteria > Actinomycetota > Actinomycetes > Streptosporangiales > Streptosporangiaceae > Palsa-504. The sequence continues at coordinate 90,665 of CAVUNL010000005.1, read as the reverse complement.
TCCCGTCATATTGACCGCGGTGAAGAAGGCATGCATCGCGATCAGATCGCGATCGCAGCGACGGCCTGCGCTATGCGGGCTTCTCTCCGGTGCAGTCAGCGCGCGGAGTCGACTGGTCGGCTCGCGGCGCCTGCTGGTGGCCGAGCGCGACAGCACTCCCGACCAGGCACCCGAACGCCGAAATCTGCAGGACGGCTTGCATCCCGCGCGGGAGCGCCTCGCCGAACAGCACGAACCCGGCCGCGATCGGGACCGCGTTCGTCGCCATCGTCGCCATGCCGGCCGCCGTCAGCGCGTCGCCCCGCTGGTATGCCCACTGCAGCACGCTCGTCCCGGTGGCGTAGGCGACGATAAGCGTGGCCAGCGCCACCAGCCACAGCCCGCCGTAGCCGACGAGCTTGGCGGAGATGTCGCCGTCGGCGAACAGCAGCCCGGCGGCCAGACCGAGCGATGCGGCGCGGGCAATGTGCGGCGGCGCGGCGATCAGCAACGCGCCACCGCCGCCGCACGCCGCAAGCCAGATGATGACGCCAACGACATACGGATGGTGATCGGGCTCCGTGGTGTTGATAAGCGAGAACGCCAGCAGCGTCAGGCCGGAGACTGCCAGGGCGACGGCAAGTTGCTCGCGCCGCGCGAGCCTGGAGGGATGCCCGCGCGCCGTGGCAAATGCCAGGACGGCGACCCCGGACGCCGCTACCGCCTGCACCAGCGCGAGCGGCGCCAGCCGCAGCGCGGCCACATACATCAGCCAGCCCGCGGTCTCGGCCGCGAACGCGGCGAGCCAGCGCCGGTCGCGGACCAAGAGCTCCGCCGACCTGAACGGGCGGCGCGGCGAGAGCGGCGGCAGCGCCGCCGCCGCGTCGTGCTCAAGCGAGTAGGCCGTGTTGGTGACCAGCGCCGAGGCGAACGCGACCGTCAGCCCGATCCATATCGGCGGCATCCTGCGAACACTGCCCTTCCCCGGTTCAGGACATCCTGCGCAGCGGGATCGCGATCAACAAGACGCCGCTGACCAGGCAGGCGAACCCGCCGACCAGCAGCCCGGTGGCGATCCACGGCAGCGCGGGAAGGGTGGCAGCGACGTTGACCTGAACGCTGACCGGCCGCGAGCCGTCGGCGTTCATTGCCACGATCATCCAGTTGCCGCTCTTCACCGCCCAGGTCAGCGTCTGGGTGCCCGGCCCGGATGCTTGCGCGGCCCAGATGCCGGCCGCGGCCCGCGGAACCCCGGGCGCGGATCCGGCGTGCTCGGTGTAGGTCCCGTGGTGATCGGTCGTACGGCGGACGGTCGCGTAGGCCACCCCGGTCAGATAGCGGTCAGCTGCACCGGCCGGAGCGATCCCGATGAACACTGGATCGCTACCCTCCGCCTGGGTGACCCGCATACGCACCGTGCCGACCAGCGCGGAGGCAGCGTCCCAGCCGCCGCTGGCCGCGTGCATTCCGATCGTGTCGCTGGCCAGCGCGTAGCCGACGGTGCTGTAGCCGGTGGTGCCGAGATCGACGTAGCCGCCTTGCTTCTGTGTCTGAGCCCAGAGCGCGGTCCCGCCCCCGCCGAACAGGCCGAGCGAGAGCAGCACCAGCACGGCCCCCGCGACCACCGAGACGATCCTGCCGGTTGTCCATCCACCCGGCCTAGCCGGGCCGCCAGCCTGGCCGCCACGGCCTGCCTGCTGCGGTTCCGCCGACGGCGGCCAGGTGGCCGCCCCGGGGAGCTTCTGCCCGGCCGGCGGCAGGGTGAGGGTGCCGGGTTCGTGGCCAACCCGTACCGGATAAACCTCGGCACCAGACATCTCCATCACCCTCCGCCGCCGAATAGCCATCAGCCTCGACTCTCCGACCCGCCCGCCGCGTGCGGAAGAGTCGGACGTCCCGCATGTGGAGCCAAAAGTCTTAGTCATCGTGGGCGCGTGAGGTCCTGCCATCGTCGGCTACGCCGGAGGTTCCAGCCCATTGCCGGCCGATAACACGATCCGGGCGGCATCGACCTGGGGACGACCGGCGAGCCGCCCCAGCGCGGCCAGCGCCGCCGTCCCTCAGGCGCCGGGAGCAGGCTGAAGGTCTCTTGTCGGCAGTGCGTCGGCATGGTCGCCGAGCGACAGGTAGGTCTCGTCCTCCTGCACGGTGTGCAGCCGGAGGATGGCATGCAGCCCGTACAGGGCGCTGCGCAGATCGGCGATCTCTGAGGTGTCAGGATCCCGGTCGCCGATGTCCTCGGTGAGCCGGCCCAGGCGGGCGATCTGGTAGGCGATCTCGGCGTGCGCCCTGCTCATCGGCGCGGTCGGGTCAGCGCCGCCGAGCACCCGGTTCAGGGACGGGTACAGCTCGGCCTCCTCCGCGCTCTCGTGCGGCCAGACTTCGCCGGTGAGCGTGGCATAGACCTGGCGGACCCGGGTCATCGCGCCGGGCTCATCGAGGGTGTCCGCGGCCGTGCGCAGCTGGTCGATGTCGGCCCGGATGGCCTGGTGCTCGGCACGGAATCGCCTGGTCAGCGCCGTGTCGGCAGCCGTCAGACGGACAGCGGGAGCGGGCGGGCGCAGGGCGCGCAGCGCGTTGAGGATGACGGCCACGTCGATGGCCTCCTGCAGCAGCGCGCCCCACACCGCGGGCAGCAGGCCGGCCGCGGCCACGCCCATCGCGACCAGCGACATGCCCATCCCGGCCAGCACGCTCTGCAGCGCGATCCGCCGGGTGCGGCGGGCTATCGCGGCGACCTCGCCCACGCGGCCGAGCTCATCGACGGTCAGCACCGCGTCGGCCGCCTCAGAAGAGGCGGTCGAGCCCCGTGCTCCCATGGCGATCCCGACGTCGGCGAGCGCCAGCGCGGGAGCGTCGTTGATCCCGTCGCCGGTCATCATGACCGGCGCCCGCCGCTGTTCGCGGCGCACCGCTTCCAGCTTGCCGGCCGGGGTCAGCTCGGCGAGCACCTCGTCGACTCCGGTGAGCGCGCCGACCGCGTCGGCGGCCTCGGCGCGGTCGCCGGTAGCCAGGACGATCCGCGTGATGCCGTCGCGGCGGATGGCCCGGATCATCGCCCTGGCGTCCGGCCGGATCCGGTCCTCCAGCAGCAGCGCGCCGGCGGCTTGCCGTCGGCCCAGACGAACACCGTCAGGGCACCGTCCAGCCGGGCCCGCCGGCGGACGGTCCTGACCCACGGGGGATCGCCGCTAACGCCGGCCCATCCGGCGCGCCCGAGCCTGACCGGGCGGCCCTGGACCGTCCCGGCGATGCCCTGGCCCGGCTGTTCGGTCACCGCCTCGGGCAGGACCAGCGGGCGGCCGCGCTCGGTCGCCGCACGCACGACGGCGCCGGCCAGGACGTGCCCGGATACCTGATCCAGCGAGGCCGCCAGGGTGAGGATCTCCTCCGGCGGCAGCGTCCCGGCAGGCACCACCGCGGTAACCGCGGGCTGGCCCACGGTGAGCGTCCCGGTCTTGTCGACCATCAGCGTGGCGCACCGGGCCAGGCGCTCCAGCACGCCGCCGTTCTTGACCACCACCCCGCGCCGCGCCGCCGCGGACAGCCCCGACACCAAGGCGACCGGCGCCGCCAGGATCAGCGGGCACGGTGTCGCGACGACCAGGACGGCGACCGCCCGCTCCGCGCCTCCCACCGCCCACGCGGCCCCGGCCACGGCCAGGGTCAGCGGCAGGAACCACGCCGCGTACCGGTCGGCCAGCCGGACGAACGGCGCCCGCGAGTTCTCCGCCTCCGATACCAGGCGGATGATGCCCGCGTAGGTACTGTCTGCGGCGTTCGTCGCAGCGCGCAAGTCGAACGGTCCGCCCGCGTTCAGCGTCCCGCTGCGAACGCTATCGCCCGCGCCATGCTCAACCGGAAGGGCCTCGCCTGTCAGCGCGGACTCGTCCAGGACGGCATCACCGCTGGCCACGCAGCCGTCCACCGGGAGCACGTCGCCCGGCGCCACGAGCAGTACGTCGCCTATCGCGACGTCGTCCAGGGAAACCGTCTCTAGCTCTCCGTCCCTGTAGCGCCTGGCGGTCCTGGGAGCCCGGGCCAGCAGAGCGTTCAGGTCATGGCGGGCACGCTCGTCCGCCCATGCCTCCAGCGTGCGGCCGCTGGTGAGCATGACGGCGATCACCGCCGCCGCGAGCAACTCGCCGACCGCGATTGCGCCTGCCAGCGCGAGCAGCGCGATGACATCCACGCCGAGGCGACCGCGGCGGAGGCTTTCGGCCGCAGACCACACGGCGTAACCAAGGCCGCATGCCGCCGATGCCAGCCAGGCGGCATCCGCGATCGCGCCTGCGCCAGCCAGGCGGGCCAACCCGCCCGCGACCAGGCCGGATAGCGTCACGATCAGCAGCACCAACGCCGACCACCGATGCAGCCACGCCCATGTGCGCTGCAGAATCCTCATCATGCCTCCCAAGACTGCCCTCCGGACGCCCGGAAAGCCTGGGTCGGAAGGCCCGGTTGCCAGGGCCGTTCGGACCTGGCCTGCCTGGTCCGCTTCGTGAGCGGCCGAGGAGGAGACCAACGCCGGCGTGGCCGGGACCAAGAGCCCTGTTAAGCGATCGTCAAGTTGTCAGCGAACCCGGGTCGCCAGGGCCTGCACGCGCAGTCGCAACTGCGTCGCCTCTGGCTCAGTCGCGGCGGCTTCCACGAAGCTCGCCAGTTCTGCCACGATCGCAGCCCGTTCCGCGAGTTCCCGACCCGGTTCCTCGATCGTGATCTTGGAAAAACGGCAGGGCGACGGTCACCTTGTTCGTCGGGATCACGACGGGCGGCCGGGGTGGCCTCGTAGCTGAATCGGGGTGCGGGCTTGCGGCCATGGCACTCACCTCCGCGGGCCCGCCTGGCGCTCGATCTCCCGCTTGATCTCGCTCTCGGAGATCGGCTTGTTCCCGAAGACGGCCCAGGCGTGCGCCGCGACGATCAGCAGCCAGGCACTGAGCGGGTAGACGATCCAGAAGTTCCACACCTCATGGATCCCGGAACTCTGGCTGAACCCGTCGACCGGCCAGCCACCCGCGTTGTGGTACTCCGAGATGGCCCAGATAGCCACCAGGATCACCATGGCAATGCCGGACCAGGTCGTGCTGATCCAGAAGCGGCGCCTGCGCTCGATCTGCCTGATCGCCTGCTGGCGGGCCAGCTGGTCGCCGTTGGCCGGAGCATCCGGGCTATGGTCGGTGGGCGAGTCATGGGTTACGTGTGACATCGTGATCCCTCCTTGGCTATAGAGGCTGAGTTTCGGCCTGGCGGGCGAGATCCTCGGCGCGCTGCTTGATGCTCAGTAGCATCTTGCGCTCCATGATCAGGCTGCCGGGCTCCATGACCAGCAGGTTGAACAGGCTGCCGGGCAGCCGCGCGCCCCGCGTAGCGATCCGGTTCCGGCTGATCAGCCTGGTGCCCGCATCGTCGGGAACCAGCGAGAAGGCCCACACCCAGTTACCGTCGTCGGACCGCATGACCAGGGACCGTTCGGCCTCGAGTACCGCCACCCGCAGTATGGGTCCGCGCTTGCCGAGACGCTGCGCGTCTCCCACCTGGAGGCCCTGGAACTGCGGGAGGATCTCGTCCGCGCTGTGCATCCCCAGGCCGAAGAGGTTCTCGATCCAGTCGTAGGTATACGCTCCGGCTCGCCCCGGGCCCATCTGGACGAGCCACGGCCAGATAGAGCTGACCGGAGCATCAACCCAGACGGCGCGGGTGGAGACAATGCCCGGCTCGGTCAATAGTTCGTCGCCCGGCAGCTTCATCGATACCTCGCCGGGCCGCGCGCCCCAGGTGAGACACCAGCGCCGGAAGAACAGCGGGTACGCGATGACCCCGCCGCTGGCGGCCAGCACGGTCCCGGCCGCGATAGACGTGCTCTTTCTCATTGCGCTCATCTCCTTACTGCTGCGCGGTAGGGACGACCAGGTCGGCCGCTGCCGCGAGCGCCGCACCCCATCGGCGGGCTCGCGAGGATTCCCCGTCGGCCAGGGTGTTCAGCTTGGTGACCACGAAGCTCTCCGGCGGCGCGATAAGACGGTAGCCGTGCCGCTTGAGCAGCCGGCTGATGCCGCGGCTGGCGCGCCCGGTCAGCACGGGGGCGCCGGCCAGCCGGGTGTCGAAGGCGGCGGCCAGCGCGTGCCCGCCGGCCAGGCCGCTGAGCCAGTCCCGCAGCGCCGGGCCGCCGGCATCCGGGTCCAGCGTCAGCCCGCTCTCCGGATTGGCGACCGCCTTCCTGGCGGCCTGCCGGGACCAAGCAGTCGACAGTCCGTGCATGTGCGTCGGCGCGCCGACGACTAGGAGGTCGGCCTCGGCGACGAGATCCGCGGTGACCAAGGCCACCGGGACGAGGGTTACCTCGCACGTACCGCGCAGGCCGTCCGCGATGTTGCGGGCGACGACGTGCGTGTTCCCGTACATCGATTCGTAAACCACGAGTACTCGCATGCTGATCACGTCCTTTGTACCGTCGCTTCAAGCGCAGCAGACCCGATCCCCGTGTGGCTAGAGACGTGGGTCCCGCGGAGCCCGGACCAAGGTCAGCCGGCCGGTCCGTCTCGTTACGCCGGTTCAGGCTGTGGCTCGTGTGCTGGATCAGGACGCATAGCTGTGCCCGGCCGTTTGCCGCCCGTTTATCGAGCTTGGTCGTATCCGGATCCAGAATGGCCGGTTCACGGTGGTGACCCACGGGTGCAGGCCAAGCTGGGTCAAGCGCTGGATCTCCGCCTCTTCGTAGATGACCTCCACGCGGCCATTGACCAGGACGCTCCATCCAGTCTGGGTGCGCTCGTCATACTCGTCCGCCTCGAATGCCACCAGATTCTGGCCCTCGGCCGCAGACAGCTTCGACCCGCGGGCCGTGCGGAAGACCGGATTCGAGCCGTCCATGACATGGTTTACCGGCATGACCACGATCTCGCCGTCGGCGAGGAAACTGACCCGTCCGACAGGAACCGTGGCCAGCAGCTGCAGGCACCGGTCGAACGGCAGTATCTCGAGGCCTGCGTGATCGGTCGGATACCTTGGCATTTCGCGCTCCGCTAAGGTTGGCGGCGCCCTGCTGCGATCGGGTGCCGCAACCGACGCTGGTCCTCCGGAACGGGCGTCGGCAACGGGCTGAGGTCCCGGGAACGGAGGTCTTTCGGCTCTGACCGCGGGCTAGCCGGCCGATAACCGGCGGTCCGCGCCGATGTCGTCGAGGATGGCGGCCGCCACGACGCCCACGGCCATGTCCACGGCCGGGGTCAGGCCGGGGCCCTGGGTCAGGTCGGCGGCTTCGATCGCGTGTACGATCAGGCGCCCGGGCATCCGGTCCAGGGCCAGGGCCAGGGCTATCGCGTCATCGAACCCGAAACCGTGCGAACTTGCCGCGCGTGCGACGTCGGCCCTCGGCCGGTCTACCACGAAACGATGGGCCCGGCCCGGATGTGACGGCTCGGCGCGGACCGCGTCGACCACCACGGCCAGCGCCGCGCCGGTCCAGGCCTCGATCAGCCGCGTGGGCTCGCCGTCGGTGATCACCAGTGTCACGCCGGCGGGCACGAGGCCGCGCAGCCGGCCGATTACCGCGGGACCGGCGCCGTCGTCGCGGCGGAACTCGTTGCCGACGCCGATCACCACGACCGGCCCGGGTCCTGGACCTGACACGGGTACCACCGCCCGTTCGGTATGAATAATGATCTTTCGACGGTCAGGGCCAGGAAGTGAGCCGAGCAGGAGATGCAGGGGTCGTAGTTGCGGATGGCCTGCTCGCACTGGCGGGCAGGTACAGGGCCCCTTCGCCCTCGACCCGGGCCAGTTCCTTGACCGAGAGAACCCGGTCGTTCTTGTGCGTCACGTCAGCTGCATCTCGTCGTCGTCCCGATACTTTACTGCAGTCGGCACGCCCGCCCTCGGGCGCGCGGCCGCGGGCAGGATGACGATCACGGTCCGGCCGCCGGAAGGAATGCGCTCGCAGTGGAGCGCCGCATGGACGCCCGTCTTCACGCTCGGTGGTGGCTGCCCTGCGAGGCGATCCTGGCAGGTGTCAGTCCACCGCTCCTGGGGAGCGTCCGCCACGGACCGAGATCCCGGCTCACGGGACCTTCGGTCAGGCGGCCCGGACCTGCTTCCGCATTTGCCTGCTGACTTTCGGCGCGTCGGCAGGGACTTATGCCCGCTGCATGGATGATCTAGGGCTAGTTGAGTTGCCGCATGTTCATCGGCGCGGAGATCCCGCTGACTGTCTGCTTCAAACCACGCCCAGGCCATCTGGCCGTTGCGATGGGAAGTGACCGGGCCGGAAGGCGCGCTGTTCCTGGTCCTGTACGCCGACATCAGGCTCACCCCGGCCGAGGAAGACGCCACTTTGCTCGCAGTGTCCGCAGTCTGCCACGCCCGCGAACGGAGGTGGCGGTTCGTGGACGCATCAGCACATCTCGCTGAGGCGGAGGACTGCGTGATCGACGAAGCGGTTGCCATCCTCGCGCAACGCGATGAGGCACGCCAATCACCCGGCCCGGAAGAGCGCCGCCGCGACGTACGGCAGCTGTTTCACCTCGTCCTGCGGTGCATACGCGCGGGCCGCGCCGAGCCGATCATCAGGCCGTCTGAGCGGATCGCGGCGCACAGCTATGCCGCGGGCATTGACCTGGCCGAGGTGCAGGAAGCATTCAACCTCCTGGCCGAGGTGCTGTGGCGCCATCTGGTTGGCGCCCTGGCCGGCGAGCAGCTGGTTCAGGCGCTCGGGCTGCTGAACGCCATCATCGGGGAGGGAAAGGATGCGATGGCCCGGATCTACGTGGCCCTGGCCACCCGTGACCGCAATGGGCAGGACGAGCAGTCGCCTGGGGACTCATCCGCTGCTGGCACCGGGTCCGAGGGCCGTACCGGCGATGTCGTCCTGACTGGCGTGGTCGGCCAGGTCGGCATCATCACCCTCGAGGACCGCCCTAAACACAACGCCATCGGTGCTCAGATGGCTACAGGAGTCATCGCCGCGCTCGAGAGCCTGCGGGCCCAGCAGGTGCGCGCGATCGTGCTCCGTGCCGCAGCGGGAATGCACGTCTGGTCCGCTGGCCATGACATCGATGAGCTTCCCCCAGGTAGGCGGGACCCGCTGGGTTATAACGATCCGCTGGAAGGGCTGATCCGCGCCGTCCGCACCTTCCCCGCTCCCGTCGTCGCCATGGTGCACGGCACGGTCTGGGGCGGAGCGGTGGACCTGGTGCTCAGCTGTGACCTGGCCGTCGCCGACGAGACGGCCTCGTTTGCCATCACCCCCGCGAACCTGGGACTGCCCTACAACATCACCGGGCTGCTGCATTTCCAGGGGCGGCTGCCCATCAACGTCATCAAGGAGATGTTCTTTACCGCTGCGCCCATCGACGCCCGCAAAGCCAAGGAATGGCTGCTCATCAACCACCTGGTCCCCTGGGACCGGCTCGAGTCGTTCACTTTGGAGCTGGCCGCGACGATGGCGACGAAGTCGCCGCTGGCGATTGCGGTCATCAAGGAACAGCTTCGCGTCCTGTCGGACTACCAGCCCATCGCGGCACAGGCGTACGAACGCGTCCAGGGCCTGCGCCGGGAAGCGTACGACAGCAGCGACTACCTTGAGGGCCTTGCTGCCTTCGCCGAGAAGCGCCAGCCCATCTTCCGGGGCACCTAGCCCCCACCGGGACCGCGTTCGCGGGGAGCCAAGTGGGGACCGTAATCGGCCGGCGTAGGGCGCTCTGCCGCAAGCCGAGAAGTGCGTTCTCAGACGGAGCCCTCGTCCAAGCACGGGCCGATGGTCCCGGCGAGAAGTAACCTCCGGCCCTGGCCACCTGCCAGGCCCAGCCCCAGGCTGGGCCTGGATCTGGTCGAGAACCTGGACGGTGATAACTCATGATCGAGGTCACGGCGGCGGCGCTGGCCGCCCATCCGATGCTGCGCGGGATGTCCACCGACCATCTGGCGATGCTCGCCGGCTCCGCCTCTGACGTCGCCTTCCCGGCCGGGCACCGGCTCTTCGAGGAGGGTGGCAACGCCAGCCATTTCTGGCTGCTTCAGTCCGGCTCGGTGGCCCTGGACCTGCACGTTCCCGGGCAGGGCCGGGTGCGGATCGACACCGTCGGCCTAGGCGAGCTGCTCGGCTGGTCGTGGCGGTTTCCGCCGTACCGGTGGGCCTTCGGCGCCGTAGCCGCCAGCCCGGTCGAGGCCTTCGAATTCGACGCGCAGGCGGTACGAGCCTCCTGCGCGTCGGAACCCGAGTTGGGGCACGTGGTCAGTGAGCGGCTAGCGCGCGTCCTGGCCAAGCGGCTGCAATCCACCAGGGTCAGGCTGATCAGCGCCTCCATCAATCCGGTGGGCACGCGCTGATCGGGTTACCGGGACCCGTAGGCCCGGCTGGCCCGTTCCACCGCGCTGAGGTAGCCGGACGCTGACCGCGGACTTGACCGTGGTCAGGACGCCATGACCGGAGGCGACCAGGTCCGGGGGACCGGACCTGGTCGTCCGCCCGGCCCGGTCAGACTCGCTCGAAGATCGCGGCGATGCCCTGGCCGCCGCCGATGCATATGGTGGCCAGGGCGTAGAGGCCGCCGGTGCGCTTGGGAGCAGATCCGGGCCGAAGCCGATCGGGACGAACGCCTGGCCGAGGTCGGCGTCGACAGCATGCTCGCCGCGGCGGCCGACGCGGCCAGGCCCGGCTACGGCCGGAGCGGCTACCTCGGCGCCGTCGAGCGGGGCACGCGGGCCTACGGGCCACGGTAACCAGCGGCAGCGTAAACCTCCACGAGCCGGCACCTCGGTTACCTGGCCCGCATCCGGGCTCAGCTCGTGCCGAGCCGGTCGACGAGTTCCTGGTGGAGATCCCAGAGCCGGTCAGGAAGGTGGCGGTGGAAGGTGCGGAAGAACTCGGGGATGTGCTCGACCTCCAGCTTCCAGGCGGCGGAGTCGACGGTGAGCAGCAGGGCCAGGTCGGCCCAGGTGATGTCCAGGCCGTCCAGGTCGAGGGATCCCGGTGCGGGCAGGTAGCCGACCGGGGTCCACGTCGCCGCCGTCTCGCCGTCCAGCCGCTGGATGATCCACTTCAGCACCCGGCTGTTCTCCCCGAACCCCGGCCACACGAACTTGCCCTCGGCGTTCTTGCGGAACCAGTTGACGTAGAAGATCTTGGGCAGCTTGGCCTGGTCGTGCGTCTGGCCGATGCTCAGCCAGTACCCGAAGTAGTCGCCCATGTTGTAGCCGCAGAACGGCAGCATCGCGAACGGGTCGTGCCGTAGCTCGCCGACGGCGCCCTCGGCCGCGGCGGTCTTCTCCGAGGCCACGTTAGCGCCGAGGAACACCCCGTGATCCCAGCCGAACGACTCGATCACCAGCGGCACCGTGGAGGCCCGCCGACCGCCGAACAAGATCGCCGAGATCGGCACCCCGGCCGGATCCTCCCACTCCGGCGCGATGATCGGGCACTGCGCCGCCGGGGTGGTAAACCGCGAATTCGGGTGCGCGGCCGGTTCGACCGAGCCGGGCGTCCAGTCCCGGCCCCGCCAGTCGATCAGGTGCGCCGGCGGGGTTTCGGTCAGCCCCTCCCACCACACATCCCCCTCATCGGTCAGCGCCACGTTGGTGAAGATGCTGTTCCCCCACATGGCCTTCACCGCGTTGGCGTTGGTCTTCATCCCCGTGCCGGGGGCCACCCCGAAGAACCCGGCCTCCGGGTTGATCGCGTACAGCCGCCCGTCCGGCCCGAAGCGCATCCAGGCGATATCGTCCCCGATCGCCTCGACCTTCCAGCCAGGGATGGTCGGCTGCAGCATGGCCAGGTTCGTCTTGCCGCACGCGGACGGGAACGCCGCCGTGATGTACTTCGGCTCGCCGCCAGGCGGGGTTATCTTGAGGATGAGCATGTGCTCGGCCAGCCAGCCCTCGTCCCGCGCCATCACCGAGGCGATCCGCAGCGCATAGCATTTCTTGCCCAGCAGCGCGTTCCCGCCGTAGCCGGACCCGTAGGACCAGATCTCTCTGGTCTCGGGGAAGTGCGAGATGTACTTCAGCGAGTTGCACGGCCACGGCACGTCCGCCTGGCCCGGCGACAGCGGCGCGCCGACCGAATGCACGCACCGGACGAACGACCCGGACTCCTCGATTGCGGCCAGCGCCGCCGTGCCCATCCGGGTCATGATCCGCATCGAGACCACCACGTAGGGCGAATCGGTGATCTCCACCCCCAGCTGGGAAATCGGGCTGCCCAGCGGGCCCATGCAGAACGGCACCACGTACATGGTCCGCCCGGCCATACACCCGGCGAAGATCTCCGCGAAGGTCTGGCGCATCTCGCCCGGCGCGATCCAGTTGTTCGTCGGCCCCGCGTCCTGTTCCCGCTCGGAGCAGATGAACGTCCGGTCCTCCACCCGGGCTACGTCACTGGGGTCGGACCGGCACCAGAAGCTGTTCGGCCGCAGCTTGGGGTTCAGGCGGGTGAAGGTCCCGTTCTCGACCAGCAGGCCGGTCAGCCGGTCCCATTCGGCCCGCGACCCGTCGCACCACACCACGGCCTCGGGCCTGGCCAGCTCCGCGATCTCGCCGACCCAGGCGGCCAGCTCCGGAAGGCTCGTTTCCGCTGAGCCTTCGCTAAGTTCTGTAGTAGACATTGCTATCACTCCGCTAAACAGATGACTGCACAGGCCTTACCGGCCTATCTTCTTCATGACCGCGGTGCCGTCAATGACCGGCTCGCCGCGCTGATTCGACACGGCCGTCCGCAGTTTTATGATCCTCTTGTCGTCACGTTTCTCCAGCACCGTTACCACGACCTTGACGGTATCGCCGATCTTGACGGGAGCTATGAACTTGAGATCCTGGCCGAGGTAAATAGAATCCGGCCCGGGAAGCTGAGTACCCAGCACGGCAGAGATAAGTCCCGCGACGAGCACGCCATGGGCAATCCGCTCCCCGAACATTGACTGTGCCGCATATTCGGCATCGGCGTGAACCGGATTCCAGTCCCCGGTAAGGCCGGCAAAATTCACGATATGGGCTTCAGTGATCGTCCTGGTGAGCGAGGCCTCATCGTCGACCTTGATGTCCTCATAGGCTGTTTCGGTCATGATCAAGTCATGCCCGATCCCGGCCGGTCTGGGCAGGGACGAAGGTCCCTCTGTCACAGGACCCGGGTCGTTATCTTTCCGTAACGTAGCCGCTCAGCCGGCGTGGAATGAGGCGCTTGGCCTGCCGCGTCCCTGGGCGTAAACGGCGTTCGTAACCGGCACAGCCGACGGTACCTCGTGGTACCGCTACCACCACCTGTTCCGCGACATGCTTCTGGCGGAGCTAAGCCGCTTTGAGCCCGAACTGATGCCCCTGCTGCGGCGGCGCGCGGCGGCTTGGTGCGTGCGCAACGGCCTCCCCGACGCGGCACTGGAATACTCCATCGCAGCGGGAGACGTCGATGAGGTCGCTGACCTGGTGGCGAAGATGGCGGTGCCGGCCTATCAGCAAGGCCGGATCGCAACCGTCCGACGGTGGTTCCAATGGCTGGAAGACCGGGACGTGATCCAGGGGCGCCCGATTCTCGCCGCGCAGGGCGCGATCTTTGCCGCGTTGACGGCGCGGCCAGCCGACGCCGGACGATGGGCCGACATGGTCGACCGCTGGCGGGACGCGGCCGGGCCCGGTGACCCCGGCGCCGAGGCGTGGGCCGCCGCGCTCCGGGCCATCTTGTGCCGGTCCGGGGTCAAGCAGATGCGCGCCGACGCGGACGAGGCCGTGCGGCGGTTCGCAGCTGACTACATCGCGGCACCCGTGGCCGCGCTTGCTCAGGGGCTCGCGCGCGTGCTGTCCGGTGACCTGGATGGCGCCGACGCGTCCTTCGAGGACGCGGTCGGCATCGGGGAACGGGCCGGCGTGCACGAGACTGTCGCGGTCGCGCTGTGCGAGCGAGCGCTGGTGGCCATGGCAGGCGGCCAGTGGGAGCGGGCCGAGGAGCTAACCGGGCAAGCGCGCACCGCTTTGCGCCGGGCCGGGATGGAGGAGAGCTATGCGACCCCCCTTGTCTGCGCGGTGCATGCCCGCACGGCCTGGCACCGGGGAGACGTCACGGCGGTACGCCAGGAGCTCGTCAGGGCCCAGCATCTGCGGCCCATGCTGACCTACGCCCTGCCTCACCTCGCCGTACAGGCCAGGATCGAGCTCGCTGGCGCCCACATCGCGATCGCTGACATAGCAGGGGCCAGGACGCTCATGCAAGAGGTGGACGAGCTGCTCAGGCACCGGCCAGACCTCGGCACCCTGACCGGCCAGGCCGAGGCGCTCCGGGCCCGGCTCTCCGAGGAGCGCGGTACACCCGTCACCGGGATGTCGTCACTGACCGCCGCCGAGCTCCGCCTGCTGCCGCTGCTCGCCACGCACCTATCGATGCCGGAGATCGCCGCGCAGATGTTCCGTTCCCGCAACACCATCAGGTCACAGGCAATGTCGGTGTACCGGAAGCTGGGCGCCTCATCACGGAGCCAGGCGGTCGCCCGGTGCCGCGAGCTGGGGCTGCTGGAGGGGTGACGATCCATCTGCGCGGAGGCCCGGTCCAGCATCGGCACCCTGCGGCCCCGCGAGAACGAGGTCGGCCACGCCGGGCTGCGGCTGCGGGTCGCCGGCGGTGTGATCATCTGTCATGTTCCCAGTGTGCCCCTGCGCAAGGTCAGCCTGCGCTTATGGTGCGGCGCTGACCCGGCGTGGTCCGTAAACGGCGTCCTGCACCGTCCAGATCGCCGAGGTCAGTACGTCGAACCTGCACAGATGCCGGCGCATCTCGCCAAAGTCCCCCGCGCGGGCCGCGGCTATCGCGTCGCTGGCCGCGGTCGCCAGCCGGTCCAGCCTCACCCGGAGGAATGTCCCGTCCCCCGGATGGCCGGCACCGGCACCGGCAGCGGTAAGCACGGCACGGCCGGCGGCGTCGATCTCAGCGAGCACCGTGTTGGTCGCCTGGGCGACCTCGACCACTACCCAGCGCGGGAGGGGCGCTCCCGCCTCGCCCTGGGCCAGCATCCGTAGGCTGATCAGGGGCGCTAGGCAGCGCGCCTGATGCTCCTGTACCGGGTCGGCGGTAGACATAGCGGCTGAGGACCTTTCACGGGCGCGACGGGTCTCATTTCATGGCGCCCTGCGGCCGCGCGCCTAGGGACCAAGGTCCCGCTTTTACGCGTACCGGGCCGCCTGGTAGCCGTGGCAATCCTGCGCGGCCCGCTGCGTCATTCCCGGCGTCATGCGGTCCGCGGGCTCACCATGCGGGACCTTGCGCGGGACCTTCTCCCCTGTACCCCGCGGCTGGGCGGGGCGAGGTTGAGGGTAATGACAGGCCGCTGAGGTCACGTCCAGTAGGCAAGGAGGTCGCCATGACTGGGATGACTGACGGGATCATAGCCGGATACGACGGGTCGTCAGGCAGCGCTGAGGCCCTGCGCTGGGCGGCCAGGGAAGCCTGGGCCCGCGGAACCGCGCTGACCATCTGCTTCGCCTGGCCGGCAGCTGACCTGCTGCAGCTCGGTGACTGGGGAGCCCATGACCGGGCCCAGCAGCCCGGCGGGGACGTCCTCGCCCGCGGGATGCGGCTCGCCGAGGCGGTCCCCGACCTCCCGGACGTCCGTACCGTGCTGGCCGAAGGGTCGCCGGCTCATGTGCTGTGCGAGCGCAGCAGTACCGCCGAGATGGTCGTGGTCGGTTCCCGCGGCCACGGCGGGCTGGCCGACTCGTCGCTGGGATCGGTTTCCTGGCGGGTAGCATGCCACGGTCGGGGACGGGTCGTGGTCGTCCGCGGGCAGTGGCGGCCGGTCAACCGGTCCCCTGGCCCGGTGGTGGTCGGCGTCGACGGATCACCGGCTTCACAGGAGGCGCTGACGTTCGCCATCGAGGAGGCGGCGCTACGCGACGTGCCCCTCGTCGCGGTGTGCGCCCTAGCGGACGCGCCCGGCCGACTCGGCGGCATGCAGCGAATGGAAGACGACTTCAGCCGCCAGATGACCCTTCACGAGAAGGAGCACCCCGAGATCACGGTGCTGCGGCAGGTGACGTTCGGGACCCCGCGCTCGGCGCTGCTGACGGCCGCAGCCGAGGCTCAGCTGATCGTGGTGGGGTCACGCGGCCTGGGCGGCGTGGAGGGCATGAGCCTCGGCTCGGTCGCCGGGGCGCTGGTGCACCATTCACCCTGCCCGGTCGCCGTCGTTCACCCGTCGGCGCGGTAACCCTGGATGAGTCCGGACGTGGCACCAGAGCTGCACTAGTCCGCACTGGCGGTCGCGGCCACGGCCGGCGACTCGGCCGGCTCGGCGTGGGCGTCCGTCCTGGGCACGATCAGGACCGGCCGGGTGGCCATGTGCAGCAGTCGGCTGGCCACGCTACCCAGCAGAATACGGGGCAGGTCAGTGCGGCTGCTCGAGCCGAGCACGACCAGGCGCGCGTCGTGGTCCTGGGCCGCGTGCAGGATGGCCCGGGCGATGTGCCCGAGGTTGGCCTCGCGGATCTCGCCTTCCGCGCTGACGCCCGCCGCCTGCAGGTCGGCCACGATCTTGGAGACCACGGCTTCGCCTTCTCCGTCGCCGCAGTCCACCTGGATGTGGCCGAAGCGGCCGGTGGCGAACTCGTGCACGTGCAGGACGACGACGTGGTCGCCGCTGTCACGGCCGAGGTCGCGGGTCATGTCCGCGGCGGCCCGGACGTGGCGGGCGGGGTCGTGGGAGGCCGCATCGACGGCCAGCACGATGTTCTTGCTCATCGTTCCTCCAGTGAGGGATCAGCGGACGACCAGGACCGGCCGGTCGCTGAGGTGAATGACCTTATGCGCGGTGCTGCCGAGGAGCAGCCCGGCGATGTCGCTGCGGCCGCGTGAGCCCATCACGATCACGTCGGCGTCGACCTCTATGGCGTCGTTGACGATCTCGCGCGCGGCCAATCCGAAAATGGTGTTCCTGACGTCGCCGTGCGCCTTGACCCCGGCCTCGGTGAGCACCTCTACGGAAGCCGCCACTTGGGCGTTCGCGTCTTGTGTGGTCTCGTCTATCGTCAGCACGCCGGTCTTGAACCCCATCTCGCGTTCCCGCAGGTGAAGCACCCACACCTCGCCCTTGGACAGGACGGCCAGGTCCCGGGCGGCGAGGACCGCGCGGTCGGACATCTCCGAATGGTCTACGGCGACCAGAATCCTGTCATACATGGGTCCTGTCCCTTCACCGACGGGCAACTACTTAATGGGTAACTACTTTCCCTTTCCCTCGCGGCCTTTGTAGTCCTGCCTCATGCGGAACGCCAGAGCCCGAAGCACGCTCAAGACGGGACCTTCGGCCCTACCGGTCAGGCGCGGCGCCTGGCGGGCTGATCATCGCCCTGGCGGGCGGGGCGCCCGGCAGACACCCAGCTCACCTCTGGATATGCCAAAGGTCCCTCACCTTGGACTCTGGCCGCGACCCGCGGCGCGGCGTTTCCTCGAGTTGTCGGAATCGATCGTGGGAGGACCAGATGGTGGCAGCGGCAGACCTGACCGGTCCGGCGCAGCATCAGGTGCCCGAGCTGCCGGATGGCTTCTGGTACGGCGCCAAGCGTCGGCTGCTCGGCCCGCCGCTGGTGACCGAGCAGCTGAGCAGCCAGCGCCTGTCCAAGTCGCTCGCGCTCGGCGTGCTGTCCTGCGACGGGCTCTCCTCGGCCGCGTACGGCACCGAGGAGATCCTGTACGCGCTGCTCCCGTTCTTCGGCCTGGCGGCGTTCACGCTGGTGCTGCCGCTGACGCTGCTGGTCTTGTTCGGCGTGCTGCTGGTCGTGTTGTCCTACCGCCAGGTGGTGTCGGTGTACACCCGGGCGGGCGGCTCCTACGTGGTGGCCCGGGAGAACTTCGGCCCGCGGGTGGCGCAGGTCGCCGCGGTCGCGCTGCTGATCGACTACGTGGTCACGGTCGCGGTGCAGACCGCCGCGGGCAGCGCGGCGATCGTGTCAGCATTCCCGGCGCTGTCCAGGATCCCGGTCATCGGCCCCAAGATCCTGCTGGTCATCTCGGTGGTGGCCATCCTGTTCATGTGCCTGGGGAACCTGCGCGGCATCCGCGAGGCGGGCCGGATCTTCGCGCTGCCGACCTACCTGTTCGCCATCTCGGTGATCGCGATGATCGTCGCCGGCGTGGTCCGGGAACTGGCCGGCGACCTGCCGCACGTCCAGACCGGGGCTGGCACGGTCGCCATCGGATCGCACTCAGGGCTAATCGCGTTCGGCGCCATCTACATCATGGCGCGGGCCTTCGCCAACGGCGGCTCCTCGCTCACCGGGATCGAGGCCGTCTCCAACGCGGTCAGCGCGCTGCGCCCGCCCGAAGGCCGCAACGCGCGGCAGATCCTGGCCATGCAGGGCGCGACCGTAGCGTTCCTGATCGCCGGCATCTCCTGGCTCGCGCACGTCACCCACGCCACCCCCTACACCGCCGGGTTCCCGACCGTGCTGGCCCAGGAAGCCGGGCAGGTGTTCGGGCACACCCTGGCCGGGCAGGTCATGTTCTACTTCCTCCAGGCCGCGACCGCCGCCATCTTGTTCACCGGCGGCAACACCAGCTTCACCGGCTTCCCGTTCCTGGCCAGCTTCGTCGCCGAGGACTCCTTCCTACCCCGGTGGCTGACCCGGCGCGGCCACCGGCTGGTGTTCTCCAACGGGATCGTCCTGCTCACTGCGCTGTCGGTGACGCTGATGCTGGTGGCGGGCGCGACCGTCGACGCCCTCATCCCCTTCTACGCCATCGGCGTGTTCACTGGCTTCGCCATGGCCGGGTTCGGCATGGCCCGCTACCACCGCCGGAACCGGCAGCCGGGCTGGCGCCGCAGGCTCGCGATCAACGCCGCGTGCGGGATTTATACCGCGCTGGTCGTGGTGCTGTTCGCGGTGGTGAAGTTCACCGAGGGCGCCTGGCTCATCGTCATCCTGTTCCCGGCCCTGGTGTACCTGCTCATCCGGCTCAACCGGGAATACCGGCACGAGGCGGCCATCCTGGACGACCCGAACGCGGGCGACCTGCGGCCGCATACACCGAACTTCTCCCGCCGCGCCGTCCTGGTGCTGGTCGACAGCTACGACCTGGCCACCATCGCGGCGCTCAGGTACGCCAAGAGCCTGCACCCGTCGAGCTTGCGGGCGGTGCACTTCAGCGTGGACAGCACCCGGGCCGACAAGTTGCGGCGGCAGTGGCTGGAGGCGGGCACCGGGGTCCCGCTGGAACTCGCGGACTGCCCCGACCGTCGGCTGGCCCACGCCGCGGCCCGGCTGGCCACGGCCGAGGCGGCCACACCCGGCACGCACGTGACCGTCGTACTGCCGCGCCGCAGCTACCCGGTCCTGGCCAGCCGGCTGCTACACGACCACACGGCGGACCGGATCGCCCGCGTGGTCAGCCGGGTCCCGTCTGCGGCGGCCACCATCATCCCGTTCGACGTGCAGCACAAGGTCGAGACGCTGCATGCGAAGCGGGCCCGGGCGGCCAAGACCGACAGCCTCCGGGACTACGAGTGGCCGGTACCGCCGCCCGGTACCGACCCGATCGGGTCGCTGCGGCAGCCCGGGCAAGCCACCGTGCAGGGCCGCCTGCGCGCTTCGCAGGTCCGTCCGGTTCCGCGAAACAACGTGCTGGCCTACGAGGTGGCCGACTCGACCGGCGAGCTGACCGCCGTGTTCTACGGCCGCACACAGATCGCGGGCGTCGAGCCAGGCCGCCAGGTCCGCCTGCACGGCATGGTCGGCATCGGCGGGGACGGTCATCCCGCGATGATCAACCCGGCCTGCGAAGTGCTGCGGTGAGCCGGGGCTGACTTCGCCGGGCTGCGGGCTGGTCCGCCGGCCGCAGATCGCCGGTCCGTTCGGAATATAGGACCAAAGTCCCTGGTCAGCGAACCAGTCGGCCCTGCCGCTGAGGGGTCGTGCGGGCCTAACTTCGGTACTGAGCTCTAGGAGAAGGAGAACTGAAATGCCTGGGATCATCGTCGGCGTGGATGGATCCGGCCACTCACAGCGGGCCCTGGAGCGGGCCATGAACGAAGCGGCCATCCGACACGCGCCGCTCAGCGTGCTCACCGTGCACCCGGCCATCGTGGGTTACTACGGCGGCGTCGTCACCTCCCCGCAGGACCTGGAGCTCACCGAGCAGGCTCAGGCGGCAGTGCAGGCGGAGGCCGACAAGGCGCTGGCCGGGCTGCCCGGACCGCACCCTGAGTCGGTAACCGTCAAGGCCGTGCACGGCTTCCCGGTCGAGGAACTCATCAACGCGAGCAAGGAGGCCGACATGATCGTGCTGGGCTCCCGCGGCGTGGGCGGATTCACCCGGCTGATGCTGGGCTCGACCGCCGGCCAGGTTGTCCAGCACGCGCACTGCCCGGTGCTGATCGTCCCGCCGGACGACCGCGACTAACGTCGTGTCCCGCGGATCCGGCGAGGCCTGGAGGTCTTACGGGTTCAGGTGGCGATCAGCCCGGCCAGGCGGTCGAACGTCTCTTCCATGCCCCGCCGGATCTCGGCGGCGGCGCTGTCCGGAGACGGGCCCAGCCGATCGTCCGGGACGATGACATGAAGATGGGCTTCTGAGCCCGACGGCCGTTCGGCAACCTGCAGGGAGCCGCGGTAGCCGTAGTCCCCTTTGGCGCCCCAGTCCAGGCGCCGGTCGCCCTCGTCGATGCGGAGCTCGCTGTCCAGTGAGTAGCGGTGCCCATGCGACTCGCCCTCGACGTGGACCTCCTCCTTGCCCGACGGCTGGGCCCGCCGCATCGTCGGTACCCAGTCGGCGAGCCGGGCCGGGTCGGCGACCACGGCCCACAGTGCGTCGGCGGTTATCTCGAATGCCCGGGACCCATCGATTTCTGCCATCTGCCACCGATCCTGGTCGACTAGCACGAAAGCGTAGACCTGTGGAGCGGGAAATGGCAGCGGGCGGTCAGGGCATCAGCCCGTGGTTCGGGAACACGGTTTTCCTGGTGGCCATGATGGCCCGGTCAACCGGATCGGCCGGGTTGTGACCGGACTCGTAGTCGGTGTAGGTCCCGGGAGCGCCGTCGGTCATTCGTTCGGGCCCGGCCTGGCTGGTCGTGCAGGAGACGTGTTCGCGCCACAGCTGCGGGATGGCCGCGGCCGGGTCGAGCGGCGCGCCCGCGGCCTCGAACAGCAAGTGGGTCCAGGTCCTCGGCACCACGTGCACGTGGTCGTAGCCCCCGCCGCCGGTGAGCAGCCAGCGCCCGCCGCTGACCTCGTGGGCCAGCGCGTGGATCGCGGCGTGCGCGACCCGCTGCCCGTCGATGCTCAGCGCCAGGTTGGTCATCGGGTCGTCCCGGTGCGAGTCGCAGCCGTGCTGGCTGACCAGCAGCTGCGGACCGAAGGCCCGTACGACCGGCGGCACCACGGCGTGGAAGGCCCGCAGCCATCCGGCGTCGCCGGTGCCGGCCGGCAGCGCGACGTTGACCGCCGACCCGTCGGCGTGCGGGCCGCCGGTCTCACCCGGCCGCCCGGTCCCGGGGAACAGGGTCTCCGGATGCTCGTGCACGCTGATGGTCAGCACGCGCGGGTCGTCCCAGAAGGCCGCCTGCACACCGTCGCCGTGGTGCGCGTCCACGTCGATGTAGGCGATCCGCTCCGCGCCCTGGCTCAGCAGCCAGGCGATCGCAACGGCCGGGTCGTTGTAGACGCAGAACCCGCTGGCGTTCCCGGCCATGGCGTGGTGCAGGCCGCCGGCCAGGCTAGCCCCGTGCTGCGCCGCCGACGTCCAGACCGCGCGGGCCGCGGCCAGCGTGGCCCCGGTGACCATCGCGGCCGCCTCGTGCATGCCGGGGAACAGCGGGTTGTCCTCGGTGCCTAGCCCGTGCATAAGCAGCACGCGGGTGGTCAGTTCTCGCGGAAGCCCGCCACCAGCCGCCTCATGGCCTGCCAGCCGGACCATGTCGATGTAGCCGGAATCGTGGACGAGTTGCAGCTCGGCGACGGTGGCCGTGGCCGGGATCTCGACCGTCACCCCGGCCAGCCGGTCCAGGCCAAAGGCCCGCGCCAGCTCCATGGTCAGCTTGAGCCGCACCGGCGCCATCGGATGGCCCGGGCCGAAGTCGTAGCCGGCCAGCCGATCGTCCCAGGCCACGTGCAGGGTGCAGGTCATGACGCGAACATCCCAGCGGGCGGCGCGGCCTCGAACGGGCCGGTGAAGCGCCACGGCTGAGTGTTGTGCAGCGACGGCGCACAGCGCGCCACCCCCGCGAGGTAGCGGGCCTGCCTGGCCAGGATCGGTGTCGCCGCGTTGCCGGTGCTGTTCGCCTCGGTCACGTTCCTCACCGCCCTGGTCAGGTCCGGCTGCGCGGACCAGACCACACGTTAAGCCAGGCCGCCGTCGGCGACAGGGGCCGATGGACCCGGGGCGGCGTGACCGATGACCACGGTTTCCGGGACCTTGTACCTTACGTCGTCCGGCCCGGCCAGGCTGACAATGCGATATGCCACTTTGCAGCCAGCGGGCGGTACCAAGCTTCTGAGGTTGATCATGGTCACTCCCGCGCAGTTGCCCAGACTGTCCCGCCGGGCCGCTGTCCCTAGCGTCCGCCAGGCCCGCGAGGACCTGCTGGAGCGGGGGGCAGCAGTCCCGGTGGGCGTGCGAGGGATGGTCGCCGACTCGTGGCTGCGGTCGGCGGCGGCAGGCGTGAACGCGGACGGCAGCCCGCCACCCATCACGCTGGCGGCGGACCTGCTCGCCGACTACCGGGCCGAGCACCCGCTGGCCGAGATCTTCCCGCTGCTGTACGACGTGGCCGGCCGCGCCGCCGAGGACTGCGACAGCGTCCTGGCCGTCGCGGACGAGCGGGGGCAGCTGCTGTGGGTGCGCGGC
The DNA here is from genome assembly GCA_963742795.1 of uncultured Actinomycetes bacterium. GTDB lineage: Bacteria > Actinomycetota > Actinomycetes > Streptosporangiales > Streptosporangiaceae > Palsa-504. The sequence continues at coordinate 67,873 of CAVUNL010000005.1, read as the reverse complement.
AAGCCGGCGGTGCTCCGCCGCGCCGAATCGATCGGGTTTGTCGAGGGCGCGAAGTGGGACGAGCGCCACGCGGGCACCAACGCGCCCGGGACGGCATTGTGCCTGGACGCCCCCGTCACCATCAAGTCGGCGGAGCACTTCGTCCGCCCCGTCCAGCGCTGGAGTTGCGCCGCGGCGCCGGTGCACGAACCGGGCTCGGACGCGATTCTCGGCGTCATCGACATCACTGGCGGCCGTGTCGTTGACTCGCCGCAGACCATCGCGATGATAAGGGCCGCCGCGCGGATGGCCGAGTCCGAGCTGGCCAGGCGGGCTCTCGTGGCCGCGGCACGGTGCCCGGAACCGGGCCGTCCCGGCGCTCCGGGACGGCGTCAGCTCGTCACGGAGGTCAGCCTTGGCGGCCTGGGCAGATCGGAATGCGTCGTGTCGATCGGCCCCCGCACCCTGCGGCTGAGCCCACGGCACAGCGAGATCATGATCATCCTGGCCGCCTGCCCGGCCGGGCTGACCGGCGACGAGCTGGCCTACCTGCTCTATCCCGACGACCTGATCTCGAGCACGCTGCGCGCCGAGCTGGTCAGGCTGCGCGCCCTGCTCGGCAGCAATGTGTTCTCTTCCCGCCCGTACCGGCTCACCTGCGAGGTCACGTCGGACTGGGCCGCGGTATCGGCACAGCTGGCCGCGGGTGACCTGGCCGAGGCCCTCCGGCTGTACCGAGGCCCGCTGCTGCCGCGCAGCGAGGCGCCCGGCGTGGCGGAGCTGCGCGGCAATCTCGACCGCGCGCTGCGAGCGGCGATCCTCGCCTCGGGCCAGCCCGAATTCCTGGTCGGCTGGACCAGGTCACGCTGGGGCGCGGATGACCTGGAGATGTGGCAGCGGCTGTGTGCGGTACTCCCCGGCTCCTCGCCGCTGCGGCCCTTCGCCGCGGCGACCGCCGCGAAGCTCGACGCCGACCTCGCCTGCTGAAACACGCCGCAACGTACTTGCAACATCGCGTTTCCTACGGTGGCCCAGACAACTAGCTTAGCGAAGGGCATCCAGATGGGACTTTACGCAGCACCCGGTCAGCCGGGCAGCCTCGCATCGGTGCAGGACCGGTACGGCAACTACATCGGCGGGGAGTTCGTCCCGCCGAGCAAGGGCGAGTTCTTCGAGAACATCTCCCCGGTCACCGGCCAGCCGTTCACCGAGATCGCCCGGTCCACCGCCGAGGATATCGAACTCGCGCTCGACGCCGCCCACGGCGCCAAGCGCAGCTGGGGCCGGACCAGCGTCACCGAGCGGGCCATCATCCTGAACAAGATCGCCGACCGGCTCGAGGACAACCTCGACATGCTCGCGGTCGCCGAGACGTGGGACAACGGAAAGCCGATCCGGGAGACCCTGGCCGCGGACCTGCCGCTGGCCGTGGACCACTTCCGCTACTACGCCGGCGCCATACGGGCCCAAGAGGGCAGCCTCTCCGAGATCGACGCCGACACCATCGCCTACCACTACCACGAGCCGCTCGGCGTGGTCGGGCAGATCATCCCGTGGAACTTCCCCATCCTGATGGCCGTCTGGAAGCTGGCGCCCGCGCTGGCCGCCGGCAACTGCGTCGTCCTCAAGCCGGCCGAACAGACGCCGTGGTCGATCCTGAAGGTGATGGAGCTGGTCGGCGACCTGCTGCCCGCCGGCGTGCTGAACATCGTGAACGGCTTCGGCGTCGAGGCCGGCAAGCCGCTGGCCTCCTCCAGCCGCATCGCCAAGATCGCCTTCACCGGCGAGACCACCACCGGCCGCCTGATCATGCAGTACGCGAGCCAGAACCTGATCCCGGTCACCCTGGAACTGGGCGGCAAGAGCCCGAACATCTTCTTCTCCGACGTCGCCGCGGCGCACGACGACTTCTACGACAAGGCGCTTGAGGGCTTTACCATGTTCGCGCTCAACCAGGGCGAGGTCTGCACCTGCCCGTCCCGGGCGCTCGTCCAGGCCGACATCTACGACACGTTCATGGCCGACGCCGTGGCCCGGACCCAGGCGGTCAAGCAGGGTCACCCGCTGGACCCGCAGACCATGATCGGCGCTCAGGCCTCCAACGACCAGCTGGAAAAGATCCTGTCCTATATCGAGATCGGCAAGGCCGAGGGAGCCACGGTGCTGACCGGCGGCGAGCGGGCTCACCTGGGCGGCGAGCTGGCCGGCGGCTACTACGTGACACCGACCATCTTCGCGGGTGACAACTCGATGCGCATCTTCCAGGAGGAGATCTTCGGCCCGGTCGTGTCCGTGGCCAGGTTCTCCGACGAAGCGGACGCGCTCAAGATCGCCAACGACACCCTCTACGGCCTCGGCGCGGGTGTGTGGACCAGGGACGGCGCCCGGGCCTACCGGGCTGGCCGGGAGATCCAGGCGGGCCGGGTCTGGACGAACTGCTACCACGCCTATCCGGCGCACGCGGCCTTCGGCGGGTACAAGCAGTCCGGCGTCGGCCGCGAGACCCACCTGATGATGCTCGAGCACTACCAGCAGACCAAGAACCTTCTGGTCAGCTACTCCCCGAAGGCGCTCGGCTTCTTCTAAGCCGTGACGCCATGGCCACCGACGAACCACGCCGGGTCGACCTGACCGCCGCCGCAGCTGACCTGCTGCGGCGGCTGGACGGCCGGCACGGACCGCTCATGTTCCACCAGTCGGGCGGCTGCTGCGACGGGTCCTCGCCGATGTGCTTTCCCGACGGGGAGTTCCAGACCGGCGAGGCCGACATCATGCTGGGCGAGCTCCCGGTGCCCGGACTGGACCGGCCGGTCCCGTTCTGGATGTCGAGGTCACAGTACGAGTACTGGAAACACACCCACCTCACCGTCGACGTCGTGCCCGGCCGAGGCAGCGGCTTCTCCGTCGAGGCCCCGGACGGCGTCCGGTTCCTGATCAGGTCCCGGCTGCTCACCGAAGAGGAACTGGACCACTTCCGGCCTACCACCAAAACGAAAAGTCCCTGAGGGGCAGACAATGTCAGATCCATACTCTTCGCTTAGTGACCGCCTCGAAGGGCTGCTGCAGGTAGAGAAGTTCCCGCCGCCCGCCGGCTTTTCCGCCCGGGCCCAGGTGCGGGACCCGGACGTCTACCAGCAGGCAGCGGCCGATCCGGAGGCCTGGTGGGCAACGCAGGCGCGGGAGCGGCTGCACTGGGACACGCCGTTCTCCACGGCACTTGACGACACCAACCCGCCGTTCTATACCTGGTTCGCCGACGGGACCATCAACGTGTCCTACAACTGCCTCGACCGGCACGTGCTGGCCGGCCGCGGTGACCAGGTCGCGTTCTGCTGGCGGGGTGAGGAAGGCGAGGAACGCGAGCTGACCTACGCCCAGCTTCTCGACGACGTACAGCGGCGACGGGGCCAGGCGCGATGAGGACGGCTACTTCTGGATCACCGGGCGCGTCGACGACGTCATCAACGTCTCCGGTCACCGGCTGTCCACCGCCGAGATCGAATCGGCCCTGGTCTCGCACCCCGCGGTCGCCGAGGCCGCGGTCATCGCCGCCGCCGACGACCTGACCGGCCAGGCGGTGGTGGCGTACGTCACCCTGGGCTCCGGCGCCGTGCCTGAGGCGGATCTCGAGACCAGGCTGCGCGAGCACGTCGGCCGCCAGATCGGCAAGCTGGCCAGGCCCAGCCGGATCATCTGGGCCGACGACCTGCCCAAGACCAGGTCCGGGAAGATCATGCGCAGGCTACTGCGCGACATCGCGGAAGACCGCGAGCCGGGCGACGTGACCACGCTGCGTGACCCATCGGTGCTCGCGCAGCTCCAGCACAATGCCCACGCCGGCCGTTGAGGCGATCTTCGAGCGGTCTGATGCACCGCGGCGGCTAGCGACGCACGCTGGTCTTGCGTGCACGCCTGGGCCGGACAGACGCACCACGGTCCGTTCGGCATAAATAATCGTGGTTTCCGGGGCTGGCCGCGACTGAGGACGCCAGTTATCCTTACGGCGTCGTCGCGGGGAAGGATCTGCTGGTGGAATCTGGTGCGAGCCGCCCAGAGCTGCTGCCGCACCTGCAGCTGGACGCGCTGCTCGCCGAGCTGCAGGCCCGGCTGCAGGCCGTGCTGGGCACCCGGGACCGGATGCGTGGCCTGCTGGAGGCGGTCGTCGCGATCGGCTCGGGCCTGGACCTGGAGTCGACGCTGGCGCGGCTCGTCGAGACCGCGGTCGGCTTGGTGGACGCGACCTACGGGGCGCTCGGCGTGATCGGCGACGACCGGCGTCTGGCCGAGTTCATCCCGGTGGGCCTGACCCAGGAGGAGATCGGCCGGATCCACCACTGGCCGGAGGGGCGCGGCCTGCTCGGCCTGCTAATCGACGATCCCCGGCCGCTGCGCCTGGCCGACATATCCACGCACCCCGCGTCGTCGGGTTTCCCGGCCGGCCACCCGCCGATGCACGGCTTCCTGGGCGTCCCGGTCCGGGTTCGGGATGTGGTGTTCGGCAACTTGTACCTGACCGGCAAGCGGGGCGGCGGGGAGTTCACCGAGGACGACGAGGCGGTCCTGGTCGCCCTGGGCGCCGCGGCGGGTGTCGCGGTCGAGAACGCCCGGCTGTACGAGGCGGCCCGCCGCCAGCAGCGCTGGATCCAGGCCAGCGCCGAGGTCACCACCCGGCTGCTGTCCGGCTCCGAGCCCGCAGACGTGCTCGCCGATATCACCCGCCGGGCCCTGGAGCTGTCCGGCGCGGACCTGGCCATGCTGGCCCTGCCCGACGAGGAAAGACGCCGGCTCACGATCACCTACGCCGACGGAGACGGCGCAGACGCCGTACGCGGCCTGGTACTCCCGGCAGGCGAGTCGTTGTCCGGGGGGGTGCTGGCTACTGGCGAGCCAGTGTCGTCTGGCGACTTCGCCGCCGACGAGAGGGCAGCTCACGCCGCCCGCGGCGCGATGAGGCAGATCGGACCTGCCATCGTGTTCCCGCTCGGTGCGCCGGGCAACGTCCGCGGGGTGCTCACCGTTGGTCGCCGTCACGGCGCGGTGCCGTTCCCTCAGGCGCAGGCGGACGTCGTGGCCTCGTTCGCCGCGCAGGCCGGGGTCGCGCTCGAGCTCGCCGCGAGTCGGGCCGAGGCCCAGCGGCTGTCCCTGTACGAGGACCGGGACCGGATTGCCCGGGACCTGCACGACCTGGTCATCCAGCGGCTCTACGCCACCGGCATGTCCCTGGAGGGGACGATGCCGATGATTACCAGGCCGGAGGTGGCGAGCCGGGTCACCCATGCGGTCGACGCGATGGACGAGACCATCAAGGAGATCCGGGCCGTCATCTTCGGGCTGCAGGCCCGGGATGTTGCCGACCGGTCAGACCTGCGCGAAAGCATCGTGGCCCTGGTTGAGGAGCTGACGCCGGTGCTCGGCTTCGCGCCGTCGCTGCGGCTGGGGTCCGGGCTCGGCGGGCCGGTCGGCCCAGACGTGACCGAGCAGGCGCTCGCCGCGCTGCGCGAGGCGCTGTCCAACGCGGCCCGCCACTCGGACGCCAGTCAGGTCGACGTGAGCGTGGATGTCGACCCGGATGGCATCCTGGCCGTTCAGGTCACTGACAACGGAATCGGCCTGCCGCCCGATGGCAGGCGCAGCGGGCTGCGCAACCTGGCCGCCCGCGCCGAGAAGCTCGGCGGTGAGCTCCGGCTCGGCCCGGCCGATCCAGCCGCCTCCGCACCCGGGACCAGGCTCGAATGGCGCGTGCCCCGTGGCTCGGGGTAGGGCCTGACCTGCGGGACTCGGCTACGAGCAGCCCGGGGAATTGTCGCTGGCCCGGATGTACATGGCGATCTCGCTCTCCATCCGAGCCAGTCCGGTGGTCACCAGGACCCGTTCGTTTCAGCTCAGCGTCAGGGCGGAGAGTGCTCGGCCGTTGAGGATGCCAGGTGAGATCCGGATAAAGTGCTCGTGCTCTCCGGGAACCCACGTGCGCAGGCCCATCTGTTCCAGTCGGCTGATCTCGCCGGCGTCGGTGACCTCGTTCGACTGGCCGACCACGGTGACACTCCAGCCGGAACGGCAGACCGGGTCGAGGCTATCGGCCTCGAACGCCACCACGGCCCCGCGGGTGGCGGCGGCCAGCTTTCCGCTGTGGTCAGCCCTGATGATGATGTCGCCGTCATCGAGCGCGAAGTTAACCAGCTCTACCGCGGGCAGTGCCTGCCGGGTGTAGATGATCCGGCCGACGGGCACGGAGGCCATCAGCCGCAAGCATTCGTCCCGGGACAGTTGTTTCAGAGCCGAGCCGTCGGAGTACATGTACCAAAGGATGCCCGGGCGCTAGCGCTGGGCCAAGGGAACAAGGTCCCTACTCGCGGGGACCTCCGCGGTCGCCCTCGTGCTGGTCGTCGAACACCCGGACCGCGTACGCGGCGGCCTGGGTGCGGCGCTCCATGCCGAGCTTGGCGAACAGGGCAGACACGTAGTTCTTGACCGTCTTCTCGGCCAGGAACATCCGCTCGCCGATCTGCCGGTTGGTCAGCCCCTCCCCGATCAGCTCCAGGATCTTGCGCTCCTGGGCGGACAGCCCGGCCAGCGGATCGCGCTTGGCCGACTGATCCCGCAGCCGGGCCATCAGCTGGCTGGCCGCCCGCGGGTCCAGCATCGACTGGCCGGAGGCCACCGTGCGCACCGCGCCGACCAGGTCGGTGCCGCGGATCTGCTTGAGCACATAGCCCGCCGCCCCGGCCATGATCGCGTCGAACAGCGCCTCGTCGTCGCCGAACGAGGTCAGCATGAGGCACGCGACCTCGGGCATCCGGGACCGGATCTCCCGGCACACCGATACCCCGTCCCCGTCCGGCAGGCGGACGTCCAGCACGGCCACGTCCGGCTTGAGCGCGGGGATCCGGGCCAGCGCCGAGGAGGCGGTGCCGGCCTCGCCGACCACCGTGATGTCAGGCTCGGCCTCCAGCAGGTCCCGGACACCGAGGCGGACGATCTCGTGGTCATCCAGGAGGAACACCGCGATCGGCTTCCTGGCTTCGTCGCCTGGTGCGGGACCGCTCGCTGGATCTGTCACCGTAACTCCTGACGTTCGCGGGCCCGGATAGTCATGTGGGCAGGGTCTGACGGTCACGTCAACTCTAGGCAGTCTGCCCGCGCGTGTTAAGGACCAAGGTCCCGGACAAGCGGCCCGAACGGCTCTCACTTCCAGGCGACCTATGCGGCATTAGCCAGCCGTCTGGGCCAGACCGGACGACGCCCGCGGCGTCGGCCGTGGGCATGCCGGTAAGTCCTGGTCGCGAGCTCCTGGGCGAGACCCTCCAGGGAGCCCGACGGCCGGGCGTTCATCCTGGACCGCATCTGCACGCCCGAGATGCTCGGCCCAACCTGATCCAGCCGCTGCGCACCCTGTTCGAGGACCTCGACGGCTCGGCTCTGGCCGCCCGCGCCGCGCCGACCTCGATCGTGTACGTTCCCGCCGCGGCCGCGCTGACCGGCGCGTCTAGGACGGAAACGGGGCCGTTCAGGCCCGAGGGAGTTGTCAACGTCCGGGCGTCGGTGATCCGTCTGGCGGTGCGGGCGGTGGCGGGGCTGGCTCGCCCTGGAGCTCGGTTGGCGGCTGTTGCCCGCCTGCCGTGTTGGCGTAGTACTGGCGGTAGATGATCTTGTACAGGGGGATCCATCGGGGGATGCGGTTAATGACCGGGATCCACGGCGCGAACATCGGCAGCAGGAACCCGAACAAGATCATGAGCAGGCCGACGTCCAGGTCGAGGTTGGCGTTGTTCGACGGGTTCAGCGCGGGGATCTGGTACATCCCGGAGTACAGCCACAGCCAGACCTGGCCGGGGAAGTTCCACAGCTCGTTCATGACGCCCCACTGGTCGCCGGCGACGCCCTGGGCCGAGGCGATGGTCTCCCACAGCGTGCCGTCGCTGAAGAACATCGTCGCCGGGGTGGTGTTCGTGCTGAGCTGCTGCTGGCTGCCCTGGAAGTAGCCGTCCAGGCTCCCGTTGGCCGCGATGGCCAGTTCGGCGGCGATGATGACCGGGACCGGCCCGTAGTTGCCTGCCTTGACCGTGATCGAGGTGGGCGTGAACTTCGCGCTGGCGGCGGCCAGCGCCGTGGCGTAGTTGTTCAGCCAGGTCATCTGCCGGGAGGAGGCGACCTGCGGCCGGCCGCGCCGGGCGACAGGTCGCCGCCGGCTGCCTTGTACAAGCTGACCGCCGCGGCGACGGCCGGGCTGGAGGGCGCGGCGAGCTGGGCGACCGGGGCCAGCACGAAGTCGCTGGCGGTGTTGATCGGCAGGGTCAGGCCGAAGATGAACTTGGCGATCTCGGCCCGCTTGATCCCGATGATCTCCTGCGAGGCCCCGGTGGTCTGGTTGAACGGCGGCCCGTACCCGGCGGTGGTGGTCCCGCCGGCCAGTTCCTGTACTGCCGTCTGGGCCAGGTCCGAGGGGTCGTTGGTATCCCAGTACCTGGCGCTGAACGCCTGACCGGGCGGGGACTTGGGGCCGCCCGGGTAGGTCAGGCCGCCGTCCGGGGACCCCCACAAGCTGGCGGCCAGGATGCACAGCAGAGCCACGATGATGACGGCGATCGTGCCCTCGGTGATCAGGTCGTACGGGCGCTCGGGACCCCGCCAGGTGCGCAGCGGATGCCGCTTGGTGCGTGCTGCCATCTCCGCCTCCTGTTATCCGCCCGGCCGGGGGGCCAGCTGATCGTCGGGGACCTCGAGCGCCTCGGCGCCAGGCGGCGGGGCCACGCCGCGGCGGCGGATCAGGCCGACGTGCACCGAAACGATGAACAGCAGCAGGGCCGTGGTGAAGACCACGTGCATGGTGATCTGCTGGCCCGCGTCCATTACGTTCCAGATCGCGCCGATGCCGAGCGCGCTGAACGCGTCCTTGGCCTGCTGGCCGATCCACTGGCTGTCCCAGTTGGTCATCATCAAGAAGCCGGTGAAGGCGGTCAGGATGCTCACGATGAATGCGAGCACGCCGGTGATCCAGGTCCAGCCGCGCCCGCCGCGCCAGCCCAGGGTGAAGAAGTTGGTGATGAAATGCACGGCCATGAACAAGAACATGGCCTGCACGCTCCAGAAATGAATGCTGTTCATGAACGCGCCGAACGAGTTCGTGTGCCAGAACGAGACCCCGCCCAGCGCGATGATCGCCCCGCTGATGACCGCGACGATCAGCGCCGCCAGCGTCAGCACGCCCATCGTGTACAGCACCGAGGAGACGTACGCCGGCTCCCGGTCGGGCAGCAGCTTGCGCAGCGGGTAGTTACGGACCAGGTAGCCTCGCAGCCACGGGCTGGGCCGGGACAGCGAGAACTGCTCCGCCCCGGTGGCGTTGGTCACCGGATCCGGTCCGGCCGGCCCGGAGCCGCGCCCTGGGCACTCACCGGACACCCCGTACGGCCAGGATCCGCGACGCGTCTGCCAGGCCCGTCATCGCTGGTGCCTGCCCGTCTCGGCCTTCCCGCCCGGGAGGTTTATGAACATCCCGGCGACGAAGATCAGCACCACCAGGATTATCTCGATAACGTTGCCGTACTTGAGGGTGAACCAGCTGAAAGTGAAAGCCTTGAAACCACCGTCGCCGACCAGATCGAATACCGGGCCCCACAACTGAACGATCATCCTGCACGCCCTTCCGATCGGACGACCCAGAACAGCCCGCACCGCTTACCGCGCGGTGACCTATTCATCGTCCACCCAGAAGACATTCGCCGCATCATCCTTCAGAGAGACTTCATTGAGGTTTTTCACTAAGGGTGAATCAGGCAAGCGTGCATAGTGGACATCAAGGCAGACACGCGGACATATGCAGTGATCCGCTGATAGGCGCGGAGCCCGGTGGAAGAGGTCTCGCTGAAGAACGCCCATCTACCGGGAGAGGCTCCGCGTGGTCTCCTACCGTGTCATGCTCGACGTCCCCAGGGACGTGATCCTGTTCGTATCCGGGCTGCTGGCCGCGCACCGCCGCGAGATCGGGACGCGGAAGGGAACCCGCAGGCTCGGCTGCTACAGGCAGGCGCTGTTCGGCCTGGCCTGGTTCCCGGACAAGGGCGACATCCCGCAGCTGGGCGCCGGGTTCGGGCGTAACGGCTGGCGACGGCGCGGAATTGCTTGAGCTTGCTGAAGCAGCATTCGGGCGCCGTATCCGATCGGCGCGGCGGCGAATGGGCCCTCGCCCGTTTGCACGTCGATGGTCTCAGATCGTGACGACGACCTTGCCGCCGGGATGACCTTGCGCCAGGTACCGGATGGCCTCGGGCGCCTCACGCAGTGGGAAGGTCCGGTCGATCGCTGGTGTGACCTTCCCCTCCTCGATCAGCGTGGTCAGGAACTCCAGGTCTTCGGAGCGCTCCTTTGCGGTCACGGCTCGCAGCCGCTGGCTCGAGAACACCGACCGAACGGGTGCTCGCAGGATCTGGCGGTCGAAGCCTCCGAGCCACCGGCCGCCTCCTTCGCCGCCGACAATCGCCAGGGTGCCGTGCGGCGTGAGGCCCCGGCGCAGCAACGACACGGGGCGGCGCCCGGCAGTGTCGAGGATCAGGTCGAACTGCGGTCCGCGCGCGTCCACCTCCTCGCGGGTGTAGTCGATCACGTCGTCGGCTCCGATGGACCGGACCAGGTCGATCTTCGCAGTGCTGCACATGCCCGTCACCCGGGCGCCGAACGCGTGGGCCAGTTGAACGGCGAAGGAGCCGACGCCGCCTGCCGCGCCGATGACCAGCACGCGCTGGCCTAGCTGCACACGTCCGACGTCGCGCAGGCCCTGCAGCGCGGTCATGCCCGAGATGGGCACCGCCGCAGCCTGCTCGAAGCTCAGATTGGCGGGCTTGCGGGCAAGATGGCTCTCCCGCGACCGCGCGTATTCGGCGAACGAGCCGACCGTGGTCACGCCGTAGACCTCGTCGCCCGGACGGAATCGGGTGACATGGCTACCCACAGCCTCGACGACACCGGAGAGGTCACGGCCTCGCACGGGCACCTGGGGGCGGCGCACACCCATCCCCATGAGGCGTACGAGGTAGGGACGACCGGTCATGAGATGCCAGACCCCTGGGTCGACGCCTGCCGCCCGTACCCGCACCAGGACCTCGTCGTCGCCGATTGCCGGCATTTCGATGTCCCCGAACCGCAACGTGTCGGCGGATCCGTAGACGTTCTGCACAATCGCCTTCATTCAGGTCCTCCCTCGTCCCCTCCGCCCCGAGTCTCCCCTAAGAACGCATGACCCAGCGCACTGCCGATCGCAAGCCAGGTTATGGGAGCTCGTCATGAAAACGCTCATCGCGGGCGCGGGCGCGGGCGTGATCGGGACCGTGTATGGCGCCCATATCGCGGCCGCGGGAAGCCGGCGGGGAGAATTGTTCTCCCAAGGTTCACCGATCCTCGGTCTACAGTGTCCTGGCCGGGCGCTGCCGCGTATAACGAAAAATCCGGGTCCCGTACCCAGCCGTGACTTTCACGTGGGTGCGGCCGCCCGGAGTCCGGAGCAACATTTCGACATTACTACACTTCCCGGATTCCCCTCATTCGCGAATTTCCGGATCCGGTGCGGGTCAATTCTGCCGTGCCGATAGCAGGCCCGTCAGCTTTTTCCGGCGGACGGCCCGAGTAGCCCGCCAGGATTATGCCGGGGCCCGCCGCGCCTGGCAAGCACCGGGCCGTGACGTTGCTCGGGGCCTCCGGTAAGCGTATGGTCGAGATGTAGCCGTTTGACCGCCTGCGTGCGGTTGTAGCCCTGGGCCAGTCCCAGGGGACGTCGCTCCAGACCTTGGTGACGTAGTGAAGCACCAAGGAAGAGCCCCGATGAGCGTCCGGTACCTGCTCCGCCGATTTCATCGACGTCGAGTAACCGCGAAGCGACTGCCCGGTGGCTCGCCACACCGGCATTCCATGATCTCGCGCGGCTCCACAATGGAGGACTGACTAATAAAGACCATGAATCCCGTGCTGACGGGACCTCTCTCTCCGGAACTGCTCCACCGCATGGATGCATACTGGCGGGCCGCCAATTACCTATCGGTCGGCCAGCTCTATCTCTACGACAATCCGCTGCTGAAAAAGCCACTCGAACTGTCGCATGTGAAACCGCTTGTGGTCGGGCACTGGGGTACGACATCGGGCCAGAATTTCATTTATGTTCACCTGAACCGGGTCATCAAGAAGTATGACCTGGATATGTTCTATATCGCTGGTCCCGGTCACGGCGGCCCGGCGCTGGTGGGCCATACCTACCTCGAGGGCACCTACAGCGAGATCTATCCGGACATCAGCCAGGATGAAGCCGGGCTCAGGAAGCTCTTCACCCAGTTCTCGTTTCCCGGGGGGATCTCCAGTCACGTCGCGCCCACGACGCCGGGATCGATCCACGAAGGCGGTGAGCTGGGTTATTCGCTCAGCCATGCCTTCGGGGCCGCGTTCGACAATCCTGGCCTGATCGTCGCCTGCGTGATCGGTGACGGCGAGGCCGAGACCGGCCCGCTGGCCACCGCTTGGCACTCCAACAAGTTCCTCAGCCCGGTCCGCGACGGGGCCGTGCTGCCGATCTTGCACCTCAACGGCTACAAGATCAGCAACCCCACCGTCCTGGCCCGCATCGAGGAGGAGGAACTGGACCAGGTCCTGCGCGGCTGCGGCTGGGAGCCCCTGTTCGTCGAAGGTGACGACCCGGAGGAGATGCACCAGCTAATGGCCGGCGCGCTGGAAGAGGCCATCGAGGGCATCCGCCGCATGCAGGACCACGCTCGCGGCACCGGCGACGCGACCCGGCGGCGCTGGCCGATGATCGTACTGAGATCGCCCAAGGGCTGGACGGGCCCGAAGGTCGTCGACGGCCTGCAAGTTGAGGGCACGTTCCGTTCCCACCAGGTGCCGCTGCTGGTCGATTCCGATCACCCTGAGCACGTCGGGCAGCTGGAAAACTGGATGAAGAGCTACAAGCCGGAAGAGTTGTTCGATGCCGACGGCCGGCTCATCCCCAACCTAGCCGAGCTGGCCCCCGAGGGGGACCGGCGGATGGGCGCCAATCCGCACGCCAACGGCGGCGTCCTGCTCCGCGACCTGCGCATGCCGGACTTCCGCGTGCACGCCGTAGAGGTGCCATCGCCCGGCGCTGTCACCGCCCAGGACACGCTGGTGCTCGGAAAGTTCCTGCGTGACGTGGCCGTGCTCAATGAGGCCCAACGGAATTTCCGGATCTTCGGTCCCGACGAGACGCTCTCGAATCAGCTGGGCGCGGTCTTCGAGGTCACCAGCCGCCAGTGGGAGGCCCGGACCCAACAGAACGATGAATTCCTCGCGCCCGATGGGCGAGTGCTGGACTCCATGCTCAGCGAGCACCAGTGCGAGGGCTGGCTGGAGGGCTACCTGCTGACCGGGCGGCACGGCCTGTTCAACTGCTATGAGGCATTCATCCACATCGTCGACTCGATGTTCAACCAGCACGCCAAGTGGCTCAAGGTCACCGCGCAACTGCCGTGGCGACGCAAGATCGCCTCACTGAATTACCTGCTCGCCTCCCACGTCTGGCAGCAGGACCACAACGGCTTCACCCACCAGGACCCCGGCTTCCTCGACCACGTCGTCAACAAGAAAGCCGACATCGTCCGGGTGTACCTGCCGCCCGACGCGAACTGCCTGCTGTCGGTCTTCGACCACTGCCTGCGGAGCAAGCACTACGTCAACGTCGTCGTCGCGGGCAAACGCGCCATGCCTCAGTGGCTGACCATGGACGAGGCCGTTGTGCACTGCACCGAGGGAATCGGCATCTGGCCATGGGCCAGCAGCGACCAGGGCGCCGAGCCGGACGTCGTGATGGCCTGCTGCGGGGACACGCCCACCCTGGAGGTGCTGGCCGCCGTCTCTATCCTCCGCGAACACCTGCCCGCCCTGAAGGTCCGGGTGGTCAATGTCGTTGACCTGATGAAGCTTCAGTCCAGCAGCGAGCACCCGCACGGCCTGAGCGACACCGATTACGACTCGCTGTTCACCAAGGACAAACACATCATCTTCGGCTTCCACGGCTACCCGTGGCTGATCCACCGGCTGACCTACCGCCGCGCGAACCGCGACCTGCATGTGCGGGGGTACAACGAAGAGGGCACCATCACCACGGCCTTCGACATGAGGGTGCAGAACCGCCTGGACCGCTTCGACCTCGTCCAGGACGTGATCGACCGGCTGCCGCAGCTCGGCGCCACGGGCGCCTACCTCAAGCAGATGATGCAGGACAAGCTCGTCGAGCACGGCCGGTACATCGCCGAGCACGGTCAGGACATGCCGGAAATCTTGAACTGGACATGGGGCGATCCCAAATGATCGGTCACCGGGAAGCCGAGGTCTCGGAAGCACTGCGGACCGTAGCTGACGGGCGCGGGCCGGCCGCGAAGGGCCAGGCCGCCGCGGGCGGTTCTGGCGACTTGGTGCTGGTGCTCAACTCGGGCAGTTCGTCGGTCAAGTTTGCGCTTTTGGTCCCCGGAACTGGCGAGCGTCTCATGGGGGGGATCGGCGAGCGGCTCAGTACGCCCGAGGCGTTGCTGCGGGTCCAGTGGTTTCCAGGGGCAGCGGTCGAGGAACGGCTTCCCGGAGGGACTCACCAGGCCGTGGTGGCCCGGGTGCTGGATCACCTGGCCGAGGCCGGGCATTCCGGCGCTCATTTGCTCGGTGCCGGTCACCGGGTGGTGCATGGCGGAGAGCGGTTCACCGCTTCGATCCGGGTGGACGACGCAGTCATAGCCGCGGTGCGCTCGTTTAGTCACCTGGCGCCGCTCCACAACCCGGCGAATCTGGCCGGCATCGAGGCGGTGCAGGCCGTCGTGCCCGACTTGCCGCAAGTCGCCGTATTCGATACCGCGTTCCACCAGACGATGCCGCCGCACGCTTTTCGCTACGCGGTACCCGAGGAGTGGTACACGCGGTACGGGGTGCGGCGTTACGGGTTCCACGGCATCAGTCACCGCTTCGTCAGCGAGCAGGCCGCCGTCGTGCTGGGCCGGCCACCTGGCGAGCTCCGGCTGGTCACCGCCCACCTGGGCAACGGCTGCAGCGCGACGGCGGTGCGGGACGGCGTGTCGGTGGATACGACCATGGGGCTCACCCCGCTGGACGGGCTGGTGATGGGGACCCGCTCCGGCGACGTCGATCCGGGCCTGCTCAGCTACCTGGCCGGCCGGACCGGTATGGGTGTCGACGAGCTCACCCGGGCGCTGAACCTGGAGAGCGGGCTTGAAGGGTTGTCCGGCGTGGGAAATGACATGCGCACCGTCGAAGCCGCGGCCGCGGGCGGAAACGAGCGGGCCCGGCTCGCACTCGAGGTTTTCGTGCACCGGCTGTCCAAGGCGATCGGCGGGCTGGTGGTCGGGCTGCAGCGGCTCGACGCGCTGGTCTTCACCGGCGGGATCGGGGAAAACAGCGCCGTCGTCCGTAGCCTGGTGCTCCGCCAGCTGGGTTTCCTCGGCCTGGCTGAGGACGTTCAGGCCAATGCCGACCATGGCCGGCGGACCGGGGGGCGCATCAGCGTGGCCGGCCCGGTCCTGGCGCTCGTCGTGCCGACGGACGAGGAGCTACTGATCGCCCGCGACACTGCCCGCGTCATCGCCGCCGGTCGACGGTCTTTCGCCCACGCGACTCCGGTGATGTCATGAGCCGGACCTTGCTGGTCGTGCCCACCGCCGCTGGCGCCAGCCTGGCCAGGACCTGTCTCGGCCTGGTTCGGGCCCTCGACCGACGGGGCGTGAACGTCGCCTTTGTCAAGCCGGTGGCCCAGCCTCGGGCCGACGGTGGCCCCGACCGGTCGATAGCGCTGGCCACGGCCACTACTACGCTGCGTCCTCCAGATCCGCTGTCCACCGCACACCTGGAGCAGCACCTCGGATCGGGTGGACTCGACGCCGTGCTCGAGAAGATCGTTGCGGCCTGGCAGCCGGTCCATGACCGATCCGATGTCGTCGTCGTCGAGGGGCTCAGCCCGGGCCCGGCCAAGCTGTACGCCGGCGGACTCAACCAGGCGCTAGCCAAAGCGGTTGACGCCGACGTCTTGCTGGTTGCCAGCTGGCCGGCGGCAGGCGCGGTGAGCGGCGAGGACCGGGCAGACGGCGCGGCGAAGCCTGGACCAGATCTGGCCGGGGACGCGGTCAAGATTCTGGCCGAGTCGCTGGCTATCACGGCCGGCGGGTATTGGTCGGGTGAGCACACACGCGTGGTCGGCTGCGTGGTCAACGGCACACCTGCGGGGGATCCGTCGGCGGCAGCGCAGTTGGGCGAAGCGCTGGCCGAGCGTGGGCTCCGCCTTATTGCCGCGGTGCCGCACCGTCCCGAGCTGACCTGGCTGCGGGTCCGCGACCTCGTCCGCGAGCTAGGCCCGCGGGTACTGAGCGAGGGCGACCTGTCCCGGCGGATCAAAGAGGTGGCGGTGTTCGCCCAGGGCATCCCTGGCGGCCTTCGGATGCTCACCGAGGGCCGGCTCGTCGTGGTCCCCGGAGACCGCCACGATGTGATCATGGCGGCCTGCCTCGCCGCGCTCAGCGGCACCCGGCTGGCCGCCCTGCTCCTGACCGCCGGGACCGAGCCGGACCCGCGGGTATGGGAGCTCACCCGGGCGGCATGCGACACCGGCCTGCCCGTTCTCGTGGTCGACGACAACAGTTACGAGACCGCGACGCGGGTGCGTGGCCTCGACCCGGGATTGCCGATCGACGACCTGGAACGAATCGAGGGAGTGGTAAACAGCATCGCCGATGCACTGGACGCGTCCTGGCTGGAGTCGCTGCGCACCTCCTCTCGGTCTCGCCGGCTGAAGCCCCGCCGCCTTCCGCTTCCAGCTGGTCGAGGCCGCCCGCGCCGCGGACGCGTGCGTGGTGCTGCCCGAAGGCACCGAGTCTCGCATCGTGCAGGCCGCGGTCGCGTGCGCTGAGCGGGGCATCGCCCGCAGCGTGCTGCTGGGACCGCCCGACCAGGTCGCCGGGCTGGCCCGCGGCCTCGGGCTACAGCTGCCCGCCGGCGTCACCGTGGTCGATCCCCGGGCCGCCGCCGAGCGCTACGTCGCCCCGCTGGCCCAGTTGCGACGGCACAAAGGCTGGACCGAGGACATGGCACGCGATCATCTCGCCGATCCGATCATGGTCGGCACCATGATGCTCCAGCAGGGCGAGGTCGACGGCATGGTCGCGGGCGCGGTCCACACCACCGCGGCCACGGTTCGCCCGGCGTTGCAGATCCTGGGCACCAGGCCAGGCAGCCGTCTGGTGTCGTCGGTGTTCTTCATGTGCCTGCCTGACGAGGTCGTCGTCTACGGCGACTGCGCCGTCAACCCCCGGCCCGACGCCGAGGACCTGGCCGACATCGCCATCCAGAGCGCGGCCTCGGCGCGGGCCTTTGGCATCGAGCCCCGGGTGGCGATGATCAGCTTCAGCACCGGCACCTCGGGGACGGGCAGCGACGTCGACAAGGTCGCCGAGGCGACCCGGATCGTGCGTGAACGCGAACCCGGTCTGGCCGTCGATGGCCCTTTGCAGTACGACGCGGCCGCCATCGCATCGGTGGCGCAGAACAAGCGGCCAGGGAGCGCCGTGGCCGGGCGCACCACCGTCTTCGTCTTTCCGGACCTCGACACCGGCAACACCACCTACAAGGCTGTGCAACGCAGCGCGCAGGTAGTGAGCATCGGCCCGATGCTGCAGGGCCTCGCCAAGCCGGTGAACGACCTCAGCCGCGGTGCCCTGGTGGACGACATCGTCTACACCCTGGCGCTCACCGCCATCCAGTCACGCGCATAGCGGCGCTTGGCGCCGGACCGGACACGAGCGGCCGTCGGCCTGACCGGCCCGGCAACGCCCTGACCGCACACCGCCGAAAGAGGCAGCGATCAGAACTGGAAGACGACACGGGCCGGGACGGTGCCGGCGAGGACGTCGTCGATGGATTGGTTGACCTCGTCGATCTTGCGGTCGACGGCGATCACCGTGGTGCGACCGGCGGCGTGCAGGGCGAAGACGTCGGCGAGGTCGTTGCGGGTGCCGACGATCGAGCCGATGACGGTCTTGCCGTTGACGACGGTGTCGAAGATCGGCAGGCTCAGCGTCGCATTGTCAGCGGGCAGCGCCACGCACACCAGGCGCCCGCCGCGGCGCAGCGACCGGTAGGCCTGGTCGAATGCCCCGGGCGACGCCGCGAGGGCGACGGCCACGTCGGCGCCGCCGAGGGCCTGGATGGCCTCGACCGGATCGGTGGTCAGCGCGTTGACGACATGGTCGGCGCCGAGTTCGGTGGCCATCGTGAGCTTGTGGTCTTCGATGTCCACGGCGATGACGAACCCGCCTGCGATGCGGGCGTACTGCAGTGCGAGGTGCCCGAGTCCGCCGACGCCGAAGATCGCGACCGTCTCGGCGGGAGCGACCCGGGCGACCTTGATCGCCTTGTAGGTCGTTACGCCCGCGCACGTCAGCGGCGCGGCGTCCCGGGAGGAGATGCTCTCTGGCACCGGCGCGGCGAACGCCGCGGGGACCACGGCGTACTCGGCGAATGTGCCGTTGACGGAGTAGCCCGAGTTCTCCTGCTTCTCGCACAGCGTCTCCCACCCGCTGTTGCAGTAGCGGCACTCACCGCACGCGGAACCGAGCCACGCGATCGCGACCCGGTCGCCGATCGCGCGGGTGCTCACGCCGGTGCCGAGCTTCTCGACGTAACCGACGCCCTCGTGCCCGGGAATGAACGGCGGCGTCGGCTTGACCGGCCAGTCGCCGTGGGCGGCGTGGATGTCGGTGTGGCACAGGCCGCTCGTCTCGATCCGGACTAGTACCTCACCCGCGCCGGGCTCGGGGACCGGAAGATCCTGCACCTGCAACGGCGAGTGGAAATCGGTGACAACTGCTGCTCTCATGGAGTGTTCCTGTCAGGGGTGGCGGAAAGGACGTTTACGTCGGGTGCACTCGGCGGGGCGCAGGCCGGGGAGCGGGTGACGAAGTGAAGGTCGTCCCCGGCTGGCAGGGAGAAGTCTTCGGGTTCGCCGGAGGCGACATCGAGCAGGAACTGCTCCTGGTGCCAGGCTTGGTCCAGGCGCTTGTCGATGTAGAACGGGCATCCGTCGATCTCGCCGAGCAGGACGTCGATGTCGCCGATGAGGAACTCTCCGACGGGAAAGCACATCGGTGTGCTGCCCGCGCAGCAGCCGCCGGATTGAACGAACATCACCGGGCCGCCCCGGGCGGCGCGCAGGAGACGGATCGCCTCGCGCGCGGCCGGGGTTGCGGTAATGCGGGCCAGCACCATCGGCTCGGACATCACGGGCCTTAGAACAGCCCGAGCGGTTTGGTGCTGTAGCTGACGAGCAAGTTCTTCGTCTGGCTGTAGTGATCCAGCATCATGAGGTGGTTCTCGCGGCCGATGCCCGAGATCTTGTAGCCACCGAAGGAGGCACCTGCCGGGTACTGGTGGTAGCAGTTCGTCCAGACGCGACCGGCCTTGATGCCGCGGCCCATCTTGTAGGCCCGGGTGCCGTCTCGGGTCCAGACGCCGGCGCCCAGCCCGTAGAGGGTGTCATTCGCGATCGCCAGGGCGTCCGCGTCGTCGGTGAAGGTGGTGACCGCCAGTACGGGGCCGAAGATCTCCTCCTGGAACACCCGCATCTTGTTGTCGCCCTTCAGCACCGTCGGCTGGTAGTAATAGCCGTCGGCGAATTCCGTCCCCGCCACGCTGGCACGCTGGCCGCCGATGAGCACCTCGGCACCCTCGTTGCGGCCGATGTCGACGTAGGAGGCGATTTTCTCCATCTGCTGCGCTGAGACCTGCGGGCCGAGCTGGGTGTCAGTGTCCAGCGGATTGCCCTGCCTGATGCGGGCGATGCGTTCCAGGCAGCGGGCCATGAACTCGTCGTAGATATCGGCCTGGATCAGTGCCCGCGACGGGCAGGTGCACACCTCGCCCTTGTTGAACGCGTACAGAACCAGACCCTCGATCGCCTTGTCCAGGAACTCGTCGTCATGAGCCATCACGTCGTTGAAGAAGATGTTGGGCGACTTGCCACCCAACTCGACGGTGGACGGGATCAGGTTCTGCGCCGCGTACTGCATGATCAGCCGGCCGGTTACCGTCTCACCGGTAAAGGACACCTTTGCGATACGCGGGTTCGCCGCCAGCGCCTTGCCGATCTCCGCACCGGGACCGGTCACGACGTTGATCACGCCCTGCGGCAGGACGTCCTCGATCGTCTCCATCAGTTTCAGGATCGACCAGGGCGTCGGCGAGGCAGGCTTGATCACCGAACAGTTGCCTGCCGCCAGCGCCGGCGCGAGCTTCCACGCCGCCATCAGCAGCGGGAAGTTGAACGGGATGATCTGACCGACGACACCCAGCGGCTCCCGGAAGTGATAGGCGACCAGATCCTTCTCGATCTCAGTCGAGCGTCCCTCCTCGGCACGCGCCGCGGCGGCGAAGTAGCGGAAGTGATCGACTACCAGGGGAATGTCGGCCGCCAGCGTCTCGCGGACCGGCTTGCCGTTCTCCCAGCTCTCAGCGACCGCCAGCATGTCCTGGTTCTTCTCGATCGCATCAGCGATCGCGTTGAGCACCTTCGCTCGCTCGGTTGCTGACGCCTCGCCCCAGGCGTCCTTCGCTGCGTGGGCAGCGTCCAGCGCGAGCTCGACGTCCTCCGGCGTGGAGTCGGCCACCTCGGTGATCGGACCGGCGGTCGCCGGGGCCAAGTCCACGCGGTACTTGCCGTGCGTTGGCGCCAACCACTTGCCACCGATGAAATTCTCATACCTCGGCTCGACGGAGACGATGCTGCCGGGCAGGCCGGGCGGGACGTATTTCATCTCATGGCTCCTTCAGGGGATCAGTGACGACCAGCAAGGCAAGCCGTCGCTACGGGGCCGAACTGGCAACTGATTCCCGATATCTGCCCTACGTTACGCTTGAAATGAAAAACTAGCAATATTTTTCTAGAAAACTGTGTCCAATGAAGACGGAGGGGCTGGAGTTTCTCACCAGCCACGCATCACTGACCGCATCGCCTACGGCATCGGCGGGACGGCGGGATGCTCGTCGAAGAAGCGGATGAGCTCGGCGCTGGCGTCCGGCCCGCGGGGGTCGGTGTAGGAGCCGTGCGGGACACCACCGGACCAGGCGTGGCCGCCCTGGTGGATGATCCAGCGCTCGGCCAGGGTCGCGCCCGCGGGGTCCTGGTAGCGGGTGCGGGTGTAGGCATGCCCGCCGGGCACCTGCCCTGTGGTCACCGCGGTCAGCGGGGTGCGCGGGCGGCCGTCCGGGCGGGCCGCCGCCAGGGCGTCGTCGATGAGACCCGCGGCGTTGGCTGGGACCACGGTCGCATCCCGGTCACCATGGAAGACGATCAGCGGCACGGGGCGGGCCAGGGCCGGCCCGGCCGTGACGGGCCCTGCTTCATCGCGGCGAACGCGGAGGTCACGTTGCCGGCGGCGGCATAGGGCAGCCCGGAGTGCACGCCGGCGGCGGCGTAGAGATCGGGGTAGACCGCGGCCATCACCGCGGCCATCGCGCCCCCGGCGGAAAACCCGGCCACGTACACCCGGGTGGCAACTGCCCCGTAGCGCTCGGTGACCTGGCGAGTGATCCCGGCGATCAGCGACGGCTCGCCGGCGTCGCGGCGCTGGTGACCGGGGACAAACCAGTTCCAGAACTTGCCCGCGTTCGCCGAGGGGGGCTGTTCCGGGTAGGCGACCAGGAATCCCTGACGCTCGGCGAGGTCGTTCATGCCGGTGGCGGCGGCGAAGATCGCCGCGTCTTGGGTGCCGCCGTGCAGCATCACGACCAGGGGCAGGGGACCGCCGGCGTGGCTGGCGGGGATGTAGAGCCGGTAGGCGCGGGTGCCGGCGGCGTTGGTGTAGGAGAAGGCCTCAAACCGGGCCGCCGGCCGGTTTGAGGCCGGGGCCGCGGGCTCGACCGGGCGGCGCAGATCCCGGCCGTCTCGGCTGGGGAGAGTGCGGCGGCGGGTAAACCAGCCGGGAAGGGTCCGCCTCAGTCGGGTGCCCTGGCCGGCGGCCAGCGCTGGCGGGGGGGCGGGGTAGCGGCCAGGCGTACTCCCGGTCTCCTGCCCGGCGGATGGCGCATCTGGCGTCCGCCGTGTCACCGCCGGGCTGGCCAGTGTTTGCTGGATCAGCGCGGTTGCCTCAGCGAGGCGGCCCTGGCGGGTCAGGCGGGTGGCCTCAGCCATCGCCGTCATCTGACGCGCATGCATGGCGGTGTCCCTTCTCGTGGTCGTCT
Source organism: uncultured Actinomycetes bacterium (assembly GCA_963742795.1). Classification (GTDB taxonomy): domain Bacteria; phylum Actinomycetota; class Actinomycetes; order Streptosporangiales; family Streptosporangiaceae; genus Palsa-504. The sequence goes on along the minus strand of CAVUNL010000005.1, from coordinate 45,652 downwards.
TCCGCTGGTCTCCTGGCCGGCGGATGGTTTCCTGGCCGGCGGCCTGTACGTCGCTGGGGCCGGCCGGTCAGGGTAGCCGTGTGAGCACGATGGCTTAGGCAGTGCGCGGCGCCAGGGCGGCCTTCACCGCTATGGGGGCCCGGAAGGCGCCGAGCACCTCCACGGAGGCAATCGTGGCCAGGGCCAGCTGGGGGGAGACGTCGGCGGCGATGCTCGCCAGCCCGAGCACCCGGATGTGGATCATCTGCCCGGCGTCGCGGATCTCCTCCAGGTCGCGACGGGTGTAGTGAGAGCTGCCCAGAGTGAGGGTGCGCCGGGCAGCCGTCTGGTCGAGCGCCTCGCCCCGGGCGGCGAGCTGGGTACGAATGGCCGTGCGGATGAAATCGGTGCGGTTCGTGTAGAAGCCTTCCTCGACTAGCAGGTCGATCTGCCCTAGGTCCACCAGGCCCAGGTTGATAGTGATCTTCTCCGTCTTTTCGCTCTCACCCCTGGCCATCCCTCACCATCTCCTAACCATCTATATGGATGGTACGTTCAGGAGCCGCGGCGATGCAACGGGCCAGCAGCAGTGTCCGCGCGCTCTGCGTTTCCCAGCCTGCGGGCAGCAACGGATGGCCGATCCGGGTGGGCCGCCCGGCGGGTGATCCGCCATAGTGCCTACGCACACGCGACGTCCTCCTCCTCTTGCCTGGCTCGTGTTTCCAGCGGGCCGGAACGGCTCGCGCGCTTGACAAATCAATCAAACGCTAAGTATAGTTAGCAAAAGAATCCTGAGGAGGAGTCATGACCGACACCCACACTGCGGGCGAGCAAGTTCAGGAAGAGATCCTGAAGACGGTTCGCAGCAGCCAGTCAGCACTAATCGAAGCGATCCAGGCCTGGACCCGCACGGTCCAGTCCATCATGCCGGCGCTGCCGGATGCAAAGGTGCCATTTGCCGAACAGCTGCCCAAGCCGCAGGAGCTCATCGCGAGCGCCTACGACTTCGCCGAGCAGCTGCTGGCCAGCCAGCGGAAGTTCGCCGAGGATTTCCTCAAGGCAACCGCGCCGATGCTCACCGGCCAGGATGACACCCTGGCCAGGAAGAACGGCTCAACGGCGAAGTAAACCCTAAGCGCGCGGCGAACCATGCATGGTTCGCCGCGCGATCGTGGTGCCTGCGATAGTAAAAAGACGTTCAGCATCTGCCGGCAAAATGATCCTGCACAGTCACCACTGGTCGGTACGGCCGCGCCGGCGGATCGGCTGATGCCGTAGCGTCCGCTGGCTCCGGTTGCCTACTTGGGCGGGCGGCCAGCACCCGGGCGGATGGGCGCGATCTGCTCCACCGGGTGCTTGCGCGGACCGGACCACTTGGCCGGCACGGCGTAGACGGCGGCGGCTACGCAGTAGGCGGCCTGCTCGTAGTTGACCCGCCATCCGACGAAGTCCGGCCAGGCTTGCTCCGGATCACGTTCGATCGGGAAGTCGACTTCTCGCATCCGTTTCACAGCCTCGAGGAAATCGTCGTAGCTGATGCTGATCCCGGCCGCCAGGTCCGGCTCCTGGGGGATGTCGAAGCCCATCGCCCGGGCGATCCGGTTGAAGCACAGGAACCCGCTGCGCAGGCACAGCCGGGCCGGGACGACCGGCGCGGCCGTGGGGGACAGCGCCAGGAACAGCGCGGCCGAGTCCAGGACCGACAGCAGCGAGGTCACCCACGACGACAGCGGCTGCGGCGAGCGGAACCGCACCAGCTGCAGGTACGTGGTGTGGCTCTCGGCCACGTCGGAGGCCCAGCGTTCCCATTGGGCGTACAGCGCGGGCATCGTATCCAGGGTCGACGCGCCCGAGCCCAGCGCGTAGTAGGTTCGGGCCAGCAGCTCCGGGCCCCAGGCCGGGAAGCCGCCCCGTGCGTTCAGCAGCGTCACCTCGGTCTCCCGGCGGTTGAACGCCGCGTACAGGGTCGGCAGGTAGGCGATCTGCAGCGTGAGGATCACCAGGCCTGCGGCGGCGGCCAGGAACACGATCACGGCCGGCACTGCCCCGGATGGTACGGCGAAGCCCAGCGTGAACAGCGAGGACCCGGCGTCGACGAAGGCGGATGCCACGCCCCGGGCGGCGAAGGGCCACAACAACAGGGCAAACCCGACGTAGGCCACGATGAGCCACACCGCAAGCTGGGTGACCAAGATCGCCGCCGCCTGGGTGGCGAGCAACTGGTCGCGCCGTCGGTACGCTTCTTGGCGGCGTTCATCGCCGTCGCCCGGGGAATCGGCGAATCGGGCCACCGCCAGCTGGTAGGTCCAGTCGACCGCCCGGTCCACCCACTGGGTCAGCCGGCTGCTGACCGAACGGGACACGACCATCGTCCCGATGACGCTGGACGCCGACGTGAAGATGAGCAGCCCGCCAACCACCGCCGCCACCACGCGGGCCGCCATCGGCATCACCATGGGTCCTCCTCCACGCCATCGAACCTATCGGGGCCGGGTCGAGCACGCGATCAGGGCCCGATAGCCTGCCAGCTATGGTCTCAGCCTGGCCGGCGGCTTCGTATGAAGACTGGCGCGCGACATGTGACACGCTGCACGCGCACACCCAGGTGCTCGGCAAACTGGCAGTCAAGCTCGCGCCGCCCGAGCCCGAGTTGCAGCATGCCGCGCTGCGCCTGACCGCGCGCGGCTGGGAGACGGCGCCGCTGCCCGCGCCCGATGGCTCGGGCGCGCTGGTCGTCGCGCTCGACCTGCACCGCCATCATGCGGTGATCGAGCACAGCGCCGGGCTCTCCGACCAGGTTGCCTTGACCCTGAACCGGCCGGTCGGCGACGTGACGCAGGAGGTGCTGGCCGCCGTCGGCCGTCTCGGCGGACCGGTACAGATCGACCCGACTCCGCAGGAGGTCCCGTGGAGCGTGCCGCTGGACGAAGACACCGAGCACGCGCACTACGACCCGGACGAGGTGGCCCGTTACTTCGGTGCGGCGACCCGGGCCGCGCTGGTCCTGGCCGCTTACCGCGCTCCGTACCGCGGCCGCTCCACACCGGTGAACGCCTGGTGGGGCTCGTTCGACCTGGCCGTGAGCTTGTTCTCCGGCGCCTCGGCCGATCCGCCCTCCGATGACTTCATCACGCGCAACGCGATGGACTCCCAGGAGATCGCCGTCGGCTGGTGGCCCGGCGACGCCCGCTACCCCAAGGCCGCGTTCTACGCCTTCGCCTACCCCGCCCCGCCAGGCATCTCGGGCCTGTCCGTGGCGCCAGCCGCAGCGCACTGGGACCCGGCCTTGGGGGAGTACATCCTGGACTGGGACGACATCCGGTCCGAGCCGGACCCGCATGCCGCGGCTTTGGAGTTCGCCCGGTCGGCCTTCCGCCAGGCCTGCCTGGCCTGCGCGTGGGACAGCGACCTGGCCGCCACCGCGGACGGCACGCCACCTCCGGTCCGGTGACAAGTGCCACGTCCCGTTCGGGAAAAATCTTGAATTATCCGAACGGAACGTGGCGTTACCCCTCTAGCACTGCCTTGATGCCGACCGGGAGATGGCGATGACGAGCGGCGGCGAGCCAGCCCAGATCGAGAAGCGGATGGTGGTGGAGTACGGCATCACGTTGGACGGGGTCTGGCCCCCGGGTCGACCCCGTCGGCCGCGAGCAACGCGGCCACGGCGATCTCTGCTTCGGCGTCGGCCGGGCAGCACGGCGGGCAGCCGGGGGATCGCGGTGAGCTGCCCGTCGGACTCGTACCGGATGATCACCCGGGGGTCGATGTAGGAACTGCGCGCCACCGTTGGCGTGTCTCCCAGCCACTCCGCCACCCCGCGGACCCCGGCGATAACCGCGCTCTTGCGGCCGCGCGCGGTCGGCGCCGGATCCGCGTTGGCCAGCAGCAAAGCCATCAGCACGGTGGCGTTCCAGGTGCGGAATTCCTTGGCCGTGAAGTGGCCGCCGGCGTGGGTGGCGATGTAGCTGCTGACCTCGTGAGAGCGGAGCGGCCGCCAGATGCCGTCCTGCTCGACGCCGAACAGCGTGTCCAGGCCGTTGTCGCTGCGGATCAGTGCCCGGACTACGGCCCGGACCGCCTGGTCGGTGACCGTGATCGTCCGGCGCTTGCCTTCCTTGGCGATGTAGTCGAACGCGACGCCGTCCGGCGTCACCGTGACATCGCGTTTTTGCAGCGTCGTCGCGCCGTAGTGGTGATCGAGGTCGGCGTACTTCTCCCCGCCGATGCGGAACAGGCCCCGGTCGATCAGCCGGACCGCGGCCGCGGCTACCCGGTCACGGTTGAGACGCCGGCTGCCCAGATCCCGCACGGTGGCTGACCGCAGCGCGGGCAGCGCGTCGGCGAACCGGAGCATGTGCGAGAACTTCTGGGCATCGCGCTGCTCCCGCCACACCTGGTGGTATTGGTACTGGGTCCGGCCTCGGCTGTCGATGCCCGTGGCCTGGATGTGGCCGAGCGGATCGGCCGAGATCCAGACGTCGGTCCAGGCCGGCGGGATGCGGAGCGCGGCGATGCGCTGCATCGTCTCGGGATCGCTGACCTCGGCGCCGGAGGAATCGCGATAGCGGAAACCCCCGCTCGTCGGCTCGCGGTTGATCCCCGGACCGTGCGGGTCACTGCGGATGAGCCCCGGAACCGCGGCGGCCGGTAGCGATGCATCGGCGCCTGTCACACGTCACCTCGCAAGCACAGCGGCGCACCAGGGCAAGCGGAAGCTGGCAGTTTACCTTCTTCTTCGACGAAACGTTGCGCTCGCCTAACCCGCTCGCCCGGGATGACTAGAGAAAATCGACTAGTGCCACGCTTCGGTTAGCATGCTCCCAGCCTCCGAAGCCGGAGGCCTGGGTCCAGGTGCTGGGTGGGGCGATGATCTCTGCGGATATGCCGGTGATGACCGTGTACGGGGCCGCGTGGTGCCCGCACTGCAAGCGGGTCAAGAAGTTCCTCGCCGCGCACCGGGTCCGTTACACCAACGTCGACATCGACGCTAACCCCAAGGCCGTCGAGCGGCTCAAGGAGCTGCAAGATGGCGGGCAGATCATCCCCACCGTGGTGTACCCGGACGGGACCCACGAGGTGAACCCGACCGACGAGGCGCTGGCCCGCCGCATCGGCCTTACCCTCAAGGCCGATCGGTCGGCCTACGACTTGGTCATCGTGGGGGGCGGGCCGGCCGGGCTGGCGGCCGCCATCTACGCCGCCCGGGAAGGCATCGACGCGATCGTCGTGGACGCCAGCGCCCTCGGCGGGCAGGCCGGGATCAGCGACCGGATCGACAACTATCCGGGATTCCCCGACGGCATCTCCGGCGGCGAGCTGGCCGACCGGTTCATAGCTCAGGTCCGCCGGTACGGAGTGGAGCTCGTCTCCGCGGTGTCGGTCACCGCCGTGGAGCACGATCACGACGACGTGATCACCACATTGTCCTCCGGTCAGCAGCTCACCTCCCACGCGGTGATCGTGGCCACCGGCTCGACGTACCGCCGTCTCGACGTCCCCGGCGAGGAGGAGCTCATCGGCGCCGGCGTCCACTTCTGCGCCACCTGTGACGGGCCCTTCTACAAGGGGGCCGACGAGGTCCTGGTGATCGGCGGCGGCAACTCGGCCCTCGAGGAGGGTCTGCACCTGTCCGAGTTCGCCAAGAAGGTCCGGGTACTCGCCCGCTCCGGCCTGACCGCCTCACCCGTGCTCCAGGAACGGGTACAGTCCGACCCGCAGTTCGACATCCGCACCGGGGTCGACATCGTCGAGCTCGAGGGCGGGCGGGGCCGGTTCGCCGCCGTGGTGGCCCGCGACCGGGACAGCAAGGAGATGCTCCGCTTCCCGGCCGCCGCGGCCTTCGTGTTCATCGGGCTGAAGCCCAACAACGCGTTCCTGGGTGAGGCGCTGGAACGAGATGCCGGCGGCTTCCTGGTCACCAGTCCCACCATGGAGACGTCCATGGCGGGCGTCTTCGCGGCCGGCGACGTCCGCTCAGGGTCGACCAAGCAGCTGGGCTCCGCGGTCGGTGACGGGATCGCCGCCCTGCTCATGACCCGCCGGTACCTCGAAGCCCATCACCACAAGGCGGTACCGCTGGTCGACGCCTGAGGACGGCGCCGGGCGGCGAATCCGGCCTGCGCATGCAGTAGCGTCGGTGGTGTGCTGCTCACCGCCGAAAGTGTCGTGGTGCTCCTGGTCGACCTGCAGGAGCGGCTCGTGCCCGCCATCCACGACAGCGAGGTCGTGGTGGCCCGGGCCGTACGCCTAGCCGAGGCGGCCAGGCTGCTGGACGTGCCGATCCGCGCGACCGAGCAGTACCCGGCCGGCCTGGGGCCGACGGTGCCGCCGCTGGCGGACTATCCGCAGGCGATCCTGGCCAAGACCGCATTCGCGGCGACGGCAGATCCGGGTTTTCACGCGCTGATGCCCGCCGGGGTGAGCCAGATCGTGGTGGCCGGGTGCGAGGCGCACGTCTGCGTCCTGCAGACGGTGCTCAGCCTGCTTCCGGGCGGCCACCGCGTGCTGATGGTCGCGGACGCGGTCGGTTCACGCGACCCGGCGGACCGGACCGCCGCGATCGACCGGGCCCGGCAGCACGGCGCGGAGATCGTGACCTCGGAGATGGTGCTGTTCGAATGGCTCCGCGACTCGCAGCACCCCAGGTTCCGCGAGGTGCAGAAACTGCTCAAGTGAGCTCTGCCGTGGATTCGCGGCGGGGAAGTATTCATCATCGCATCATGATGCAGTGATGTTATACTGCCTGCATGAGGACTACCATCGACCTCCCGGAGGATCTTCACGCTCAGGCGGTCGCGATTGCTAGGGATACCCATCAGACGCTGAGTCAGGCCGTGGCAGGGCTGATCCGACGTGGACTCAGTTCGGGCAGCGTGGGTGAGATAGGCAGAAGCGCCCGCACGGGCCTCCCGGTCGCGCATCTCGGCAGGACGATCACTAGCGAGGATGTGCGGCGGCTGGAGGACGACGATAAGTGACCGTTCTCCTCGACGCGAACGTGCTCATCGCCCTGCTCGTTGAGGATCATGTTCACCATGATGCCGCCGAGAACTGGTTCGCGGGCATAAGCGGAAACTTCGCGACGTGTCCGATCACTCAAGGCAGCCTGATGCGACTGCTCATCCGCGAAGGCCAGCCGGCCAGCGCGGGACGAGAGATCCTCAACGGCACCGCTGCCGATCCGCGGCATGAATTCTGCCCTGACGATGTCCCGTACACCAATGTCCCTACCGAGGGAATCATCGGTCACCGCCAGGTGACCGACGCTTATCTGGCACAGCTCGCGCGGGCACATGGATTCCGGCTCGCTACGTTCGACCAGGCCATGGCGAAGCTTCACCACGACGTGGCCGAGCTTGTTCCGGACCGCTTACCGTCGAAGGTTCCGGGCCGCAGCGGCCGGAGGTCAGCTGTTCAGGATGAGGGCTTTCTGCTGCTCGAATTCGGCCTGAGTCAGCACGCCCGCCGACAGCAACTCGCCGAGTTGCTTCAGCTGGGCGAGCCGGTCACTCATGTCGGATGACTGCGCCTGGACAGCCGGTGCCTGCGGTGGCGGGACCGGCTCGGCGTGGGCCTGCTGCGGCTGTGCCGGGGCCGCGTGGTGCGCTGGCGGCGGGGCGGGCACAGCTGCCGCATCGGCCTGGCCCTGCGCTGCCCACCGTTGTTGTTGCCGGCGCTGAATCCGGCCGTGCACGGAGCTGGCGACCGCGACGGTGGCGGCGGTCTTAAATAGGCCCATGGTGACCTCCTCATCGGTGGTTTCGTCGCTGGGTCCGTAAGGAGTGCCGCTGGGGTCAGGACGGCTCGGTCGCGTCAAGGGCGGCGACGATGTCGTCCGCGGACAGGCCGCCTTCGGCGATCAGCCGCGCGCCGTCGTGTCGCCAGGCGTCCACCAGGCCGAGGACCCACCGGTTCTCGTAGATAACGACAACGGCGACACTGCCGGGCTGCATCGCCGCGGAGATCTCACCGACGTCCGAGTCATCGAGCAGGCCCGATGACGCCCCAGCCCAGGCACCCAGTTCGACGCCCTCGGGAACGGCGAACTCCCAGACGTCAACCTTCTTGCTCTTGCCGTCAGCGTCCTTGGCAATGAACTCCATGTCCAGGATCTGGACGACGCCCTGGTCGGCCAGCGAAAGCAGCTGCTCAAAGCCCGGAGCGGTGAGCTGGCCCCCCGGAAACTCGATCGCCAGGAAATCGACCGGCCCCAGCTCGTCGTCTGATCCTGGCTGGGATGCCGCTGTCATACCTGGCTCCTTCCCGGGAATCTCGGCCAGCCGGCTGGCCGCTGCAGGACAAATCTAACAGTCCAGCCAGTGACCAGGGAATCCTGCCGAGCCGACACGGGAGACAGCTGACTTCCCGCAGCGGGATGACGGTGCCCGGATGCCCGGATGCCCGGATGCCAGAATGCAAGCAAGGTCGATGATCGACCTAGCTCCGGTCGGCCAGCCTGAGCCGATATTCCCGGCTGCCGACGGCGGAGGAGTTAGGAGGTGTCATGGGAGCTGATGGGAGCGAGCGGGCCGACGGCAACCTAGATAAGGTCGACCATGTCGTGGTCATGATGCTGGAAAACCGAGCCTTCGATCACATGCTCGGGTACCTGTCCCTGACGGGGAGGCGTCCGGATATCGACGGCCTGCGTCCTGAGTTCGCCAACGAGTACCAGGGGCGCAGCTATCCGGTTCACCACCTCGATACCACGGCCCTGGATATGGACCCTGACCACAGTTCGAGCGCGATCGACCAGCAGATCGCCGGCGGGAGCATGGGCGGCTTCGTCGCCAGCGCGGCCGCGACCCTTGCCGAGCCCGGGGCCGGCGACGGCGACCCGGCCTGCGTCATGGGTTATTACGACGCTGCCGACGTGCCCGTCTATGACCACCTGGCAGAGGAGTTCGCGGTCTGCGACCGCTGGTTCAGCTCGGTGCCCGGCGCTACGTTGCCCAACCGCCTGTACGGCCTGTGCGGTGCGGCCGCTGGCAGCAGGGATGACCGGCCCGGGCATGTGCCTCCCCTGTATCACCAGCCGTCCTTCGTCCGCCACCTGGACGCTGCCCACGTGCCCTGGCGCTGGTATTCCTTCGACCCTGGGACGCTGCGCCTGGCCGACGCCCACTACCTGCTCGGACACCACCGCCGGTTCGGCTACTTCAGCAAGAACGGCCTGCCCTGGCGGACGGCTCTCGACCTCACCGTCAACCAGAAGCTTCCCAGCTTCCTGGGCGACGCCACGGCCGGCATGCTGCCGCCGGTGTCCTGGATCGACCCGGCGTTCACCAACTTCAACCCGCTCGGCTTCCCCGTCAACGACGATCACCCGCCAGCCGACATCAAAGACGGCCAAGACCTGGTCCTGGCCGCCTACGACGCGCTGGCCTCGAGCCCGCAATGGGAGGCGTCGCTTCTGGTCATCGTCTACGACGAACACGGCGGCTTCTACGATCACGTCCCTCCGCCGCACGCTGCCGATGATGAGCCCGAAATGTTCGGCCGCTACGGCGTGCGCGTGCCGGCGATCATCGTCTCGCCGTGGACGGAGCCGCGCACCGTATCGAGCACCGTGTTCGATCACACCTCGATCATCAAGACGATCCTGCTGCGGTTCTGTCCGCATGCGCTGAACGAGCGGCAGCCAACCCGGGCAAACCGGGCCAGGCTGGGCCCGCAGTACCCGGGCCTGCGTGTAGCCCAGGCCAGCCATCTCGGGGAACTCCTGACCCGCAGCACGCCACGACCCGCCCCGCCCCGCGACGCGCTGCTGCAGCAAGCCGCGGCCAGAGCTGCATCAGCCGAAACCAGCCAGCCCCGGCCCGGTCAGCCGGGACCAGCCGACCGCCCGCTCAACGACCTGCAGAAAAGCATTCTTGCCGCGACCCGCGAGCTGCGAAGGCGGGGACATCCACCGAACGCGCCCTAGTGTCCTGCCGTTGCCTGCTGTCGCGCGTGAGTTGCGCTATAGCCCCCCGGATCAACCGCCAAGCCCGAATCAACCACGCAAATGGGGCGGGAGTTGCGTAAGAGGACGATGAGCACCGCCACTTCGTGACGGCGCTCTAACGCAACTCGCTGCGGACGATCTTGCCCACGTGGTTGCGGGGCAGGGCGGCCCGTCGGAACACCCGCTTGGGGCACTTGTACCCGGCCAGCCGCTCCCGGGCGTAGGCGATGAGAGCGGGCTCGTCGAACGCGTGCCCGTCCCGCATCACCACCCAGGCGGTCACCTGCTCACCCCACCGCTCGTCCGGGACGCCCGCCACCGCCGCTTCGGCCACCGACGGGTGCTCCTCGAGCACGATCTCCACCTCGCGCGGGTAGACGTTCAGCCCGCCGGTGATGATCATCTCCCTGGTCCGGCCGCGGATCCTCAGGTGCCCGGTGGCCGGGTCGACGGCCCCGATGTCACCGGTGCGGAACCAGCCGTCCGGGGTGAAGGCGGCCTGCGTGGCGGCCGGGTCGTGCCAGTAGCCGGCGAAGACCTGCGGTCCCTGCAGCTGGATCTCGCCGTCCGTGCCCGGCTCGGCCTCGCCGCTCTCGCCGCTCTCTCCGCCGATCCTGGCCAGCACGCCGGGCAGCGGCACCCCGACCGTGTCTCCCACCCGGTCATCGACCGGATGGGAGACGTTGAGCCCGGTCTCGGTCGTGCCGTACCTGATCAGCGGTGCGCGCCCGAGCGCCCCGGCCAGCCGCTGCGCGAGCGCGGGGTTCAGCGGCGCCGAGCCGCACACCGCCAGCCGCAGGTCTGCAAGCGGAGCGACATCAACGTCCGCGGCGAGAAGGGCCTGGTAGCTGGTGGGCACCCCGAACAGCACCGTGGCGCCGGTGTTCCCGATCGTGCGGACCAGCTCGGCGGGGGAGAACCGGGACCGGATATGGACCGTGCCGCCCGCGATCAGCGCCGCGTGCAGACCGCTGAGGCCGTGCTGGTGGTACAGCGGCAGCGCGTGCGCCAGCACGTCGTCCGCGCTCCACCGCCAGGCCGCCATCGCCGACCGGATCGAGGCGGTCAGCTGACCGTGGGTCAGCGGTACGCCCTTGGGACGTCCCGTGGTACCCGAGGTATAAGCGAGCACGGCGGTATCGCGCGGACCAGCCGCCATGCCGGAAGCCATGGAACCGCCCCCGGGCAGGTCCCCGACGCCGGCCGTCGGCACTGAACCCAGCCCGGACAGGATCCGGGCCAGGCGCGGGATCGGCGAAGGCCAGCGCCGCTCCCGAATCGGTGACCAGGGGAGCGAGTTCGGCCGCGGTGTAGCCCGGGTTGGCCAGCACGACTACCGCCCCGGCCCGGAGCGTGCCCAGGTAGCAGCGGATGAAGCCGACGCTCGCGGCGGCCGCGAGCAGCACCCGGTCACCGGGCCGCACCCGACGGGCCAGCCAGCCCGCCACCCGGGCCGCCCCCTCGTCCAGCTCGGCGTGGGTGACGGCCTCGCCGTCCACGGTGACCGCGACCCTTACCGGCGCGGCGGCGGCCGACGCGGCGGCCAGCGCCGGGATCGTATCGCCGCTCAGTCCGGCCGCGAACGACGCCACGTCCGGCATCCCCGGCAGGTGCTCCCGCCAGCCGCCCAGGCTCCACTCCCGGTAACCGCTGGCCAATGCCGGTCACCCGCGCCCAGGCCGCCCGGTTGACCTCGCGTTCGGCGCGCAGCCGGTCGAGCAGGCCTCCGGCCGCCATCACCGGCTTGACCCCGGCCGCGGTCCCGCGGGCGGCAAGGTCGGCGGCAAACTGCCCGGCGGCCGATTCAGCGTTCCCGGTGACCTGGTGCACCAGCCCGAGGGCGAGCGCCTCGGCCGCCTCCACCCAGCGGCCAGTCAGCGTGATATCCAGGGCCGCGCCGCGGCCGACCAGGTCGGGCAGCACCCAGGCGCCCACCGCCAGGTCCAGGCCCGGCGGGCCGATCCACCGCAGCCGCGCGCCCGGTCCGGCGATCCGGAAGTCCGCCGCCGCGGCCAGCTGCGCACCGCCGCCGACCGCCGCTCCGGTGATCACCGCGATCACCGGTCCGGGCCGGGTCACGATGGTCTGGCAGCAGTCGTAGACCAGATCTGAGACCACGGCCCGTTCGGCATCAGAAATGGTCAGATCGGCCCCCGCGGAGAACACCTGGGGGTCGGTGCTGCCGAGTACGGCGAGTGTCCCGGGCTCGGCCGCGAGCGCGTCCCTGACCGCGGCCGTCAGGCCCGGGTCCAGGGCGTTCCGGCGTTCCGGCCGGTTCAGGCGCAGCCGGCGGTAACCCGCCGGATGATCCTCGACCAGCAGCTGAGGATGGGGCTCTATCTCCCCGCTCGCCTCCGGGCCGCCTGGGAGGCGCTCCCTTGCTGGTCTGGCCGCGCGCGGCGGCGGGCCCTCGTCGCTCGTTCCTCGCTCCTCAGTCCAGGAAGCGCCGCGGCCCTTTGGCTCGCGGGCGAAGGGCTCCCGAACGTTTGAAATATGGTATACCAAATGAACCGGAGTCCCTGGGGAGCACGTGGTGAAGCCAGCGCCGTTCGCCTACCACCGAGCGCACAGCGTGGGTGAGGCGGTCGCGCTGCTCGCCGAACTGGGCGACGAGGCCAAGGTGGTGCTGACCGGGCCAGGCGGGCGCCGTAACGTCCCGGCCGCGGAGTTCTTCCAGGGTTACTACACCACCGTGGCCAGCCCGGACGAGATGATCACCGAGCTGTGGTTCCCCCGCCCGGAGCCGCACGCCGTGCTCACCGAGTTCGCCCCGCGCCAGGGGGACTTCGCGGTGGTGGCCGCCGCGGTCGCCCTGGACGCGCGCGGCGGCGTCTGCCGGTCCGGCCGCGTGGTGCTCGGCGGCGTCGGCCCGCGGCCGGTTCAGGTCGAGTCCGGCGTGCTGGCCGGGCAGCCCGCCGTCCCGGATACCTGGCAAGCCATGGGCGAGCACGCCGCCACTGCGATCGAGCCGCCGGACGACACGCACGGCAGCAGTGAATACCGCCGCAGGCTGACCGCGACCCTGGTCTCCCGGGCCCTCGCCGAGGCCAGCGGACGCAGCCGGAGTAACACGTGAGCCAGTGGGTCGGCGCCGCGATGCCGCGGAAGGAGGACCGCCGGATGCTCCTCGGCCGGGGCCGCTTCACGGCTGACCTGGACCCGAAGACCCGGTCCGGCCTGCTGCACGCCGCGTTCGTCCGCAGCCCGCACGCCCACGCCCGCGTAGGAGCCGTCGGCACCGCCACCGCGCTCAAGGCCGACGGCGTGGCCGCCGTCCTCACCGCGGCCAGCCTCGGCCATCCCTACCTGCTCGCGACGCTGGAGCGGGAGGAGTTCGTCCCGACCCGGATGCCCATCCTGGCCGCTGAGACGGTCCGGTTCACCGGCGAGCCGGTGGCGATGGTGATCGCCGATGACCCCTACCAGGCCGAGGACGCGATCGAACTGGTCGAGATCGACTGGGCTCCGCTGCCCGCGGTGACCAGCGTCGAGCAGGCGCAAGCCCCGGCCGCGCCCCGGCTGCACGAGCAGGCCGACGGCAACCGCCTGGTCGACCTGCTGATGTTCGACGACGATGCCCTCTCCGTGATCTTTGCCGAGGCGGCGCTGACCGTGGCCGCTACCTTCGCCAGTGCCCGGGTCGCCGCGCTGCCGCTGGAGGGGCGCGCCTGCCTGGCCGAGTGGGACGATCGCGACGACCAGCTGGTGGTGCACGTCTCCACCCAGGTCCCGCACCAGGTCCGGTCCGGGATCGCCCAGGCGCTGAATATCCCGGAACGCACGATAAGAGTGATCGCCCCGGACGTGGGCGGGGGGTTCGGGCTCAAGTGCGTGGTCGGCCGGGAGGAGGTAGCGGTGGCCGCCGCCGCGCTGCGGCTGCGCCGCCCGGTGCGCTGGGCCGAGGACCGGCAGGAGAACCTGACCGCCGCGTTCCACGGCCACGAGCAGCGGTACCGGGTCCGCGCCGCCTTCGACGCAGACGGCGCGATCCTGGCCCTGGACGCCGAGATCGACTGCGACACCGGCGCGTACTCGGTGTTCCCGTTCACCTGCGCGGTCGAGCCGCTGATGGCCGCGACCGAACTCCCCGGGGTCTACAAGGTGCCCGCCTACCGCGCCCGCGGCCGGGCCATCGCCACCAACAAAGCCCCCGCCGCCCCGTACCGCGGCGTATCCCGGCCGCAGATCGTGCTGGTCATGGAGCGGCTGATGGAGAAGGCCGCGGCCGCCCTCGACCTGGACCCGCTGCACGTCCGGCGGCGCAACCTGATCGGCCCCGGCGAGTTCCCCTACACCGGGGTCAACAAGATCACTTACGACGAGGGCAGCTACCGCGAGGCCCTCGACCTCGCGGAAACGCAGGTGCGCGACAAGGCGTGGCTCAGCGAACGGGACAGGCTCCGCGACAAGGGACAACTCGCGGGCATCGGGTACTCGTGCTTTTCCGAACGCACCGCCTACGGCACGCCCACCATGTCGCAGCGCCGGATGGGGATGACTCCCGGCTACGACACTGCGCTGGTCCGGATGGACCCGACCGGCGAGGTCATCGTCACCACCGGGACCTGCGGCCACGGCCAGGGCCACGAGACCACGTTCGCGCAGATCGTGGCCGACCGCCTGGGCGTGCACCCTCGGACCGTGTGGCTCCGCCAGGGTGACACCGACCTGTGCTCCTACGGCTGGGGGACCTGGGGGAGCCGTTCGGTCGTGATCGGCGGCGGGGCCGCGGGCCGAGCCGCGGACCTGGTGGCCGGCCAGCTCAAGCACGTCGCCGCGCACCTGCTCGAGGCCAGCCCGGCCGACGTGGAACTGGCCGAAGGGACCGCCCGGATCCGCGGCGACGCCAGCGTCGCCATCCCCATCGCCGAGCTGGCCCGGGTCGTCCACTTCCAGGCCTACCGGCTGACCGAGGACCTGCGCTACGGGCTGGAGGCGCGGGCCACGTTCGACCCGCCCGGCACGTTCTCCAACGCCTGCCACGTGGCGATGGTCGTCATCGACCCCGGCACCTGCGCCATCCGGCTGCACCGGTACCTGGTCGTGGAGGACTGCGGCGTGGTCATCAACCCGGTTGTGGTGGACGGGCAGGTGCGCGGCGGCGTCACCCAGGGCGCGGCGGCCGCGCTGGCCGAACGGCTCTGCTTCGACCAGGACGGTCAGCCGGTCACCACCACGTTGATGGACTACCTGGTCCCCACCGCGGCCGAGATGTGCGACATCGACATCGTCCACCTGCAGACCCCGTCCCGGTTCAGCGAGACCGGCGCGAAGGGGATGGGGGAGGGCGGCACGATCGGCGCCCCGGCGGCCGTCCTGGGCGCCATCAACGACGCGCTGTCGCAGGCCGGGGTCAGCTTCGACCACATCCCGGTGCTGCCCCAGGACCTCAGCGCCGCTCTCATCCGAGGCAGGAGCCGGCCCGTGAAGGACCTGCACCACATCACCCTGCGGGTCAACGGCCGCCACCACGAGCTGACCGTTGAGGCCCGCCGGACGCTGGCCGACATGCTGCGCCACGACCTGGGCTACACCGGCACCCACCTGGGCTGCGAGCACGGCATCTGCGGCGCGTGCACGGTCATCCTGGACGGCCAGCCGGCCCGGGCCTGCCTGGTGTTCGGCGTCCAGGCCGACGGCGCCGAGGTCCGCACGGTCGAAGGGCTGGCCGACGGGGACCGGCTGTCGGACCTGCAGCAGGCGTTCAGCGACCACCACGCGCTGCAGTGCGGGTTCTGCACCCCGGGCTTCCTCATGCTGATCGAGGCCTACCTCGGTGAGGAGGGACGGGAAGGGCAGCTCTCACCCGGACAGGCCCGCGAACTCGTCGCCTCCAACCTGTGCCGCTGCACCGGCTACCAGGGCATCGTCGAGGCGGTCGTGGCCACCGCGCGGGCCCGCCGCGCGCAGCAGGACACCACGTGAGCTCCATCGGCACCCGGCTGCCGCGCAAGGAGGACCCCCGGCTGCTGCGCGGCCGGGGCCGGTTCGGCGACGACATCAGCGTCCCCGGCCAGCTCTGGGCCCGGGTCGTCCGCTCGCCCAGCGCCCACGGCGACCTCAACGACGTGGACGTCACGCTGGCCGCCAAGGCGCCGGGCATCACCGCCGTGGTCACCGCGGCCGACCTCCCCCCGGGCCTGGTCATCCCGGTCCGCCTGGCCGTGCCGGGCCCCGACCTCAGCGGCTGCCTGCAGTCGGTCCTGGCCCGGACCACGGTCCGCTACGTGGGCGAGCCGCTCGCGGTCGTAGTCGGCGAGGACCCGTACGCCTGCGAGGACGCCGCTGAACTGATTGAAATCGATATCTCCGAACGGACCGTCGTGCTCGACGCCCGGACCGCGGACTGCCCGCCCGCGGCCGAGCTGACCCGGGGCTACGGCGACGTGGACGCCGCCTTCGCCGCCGCCGCGCACGTGGTCCGGATCGAGCTCGCCATCGGCCGGCACAGCGGGGTGCCGCTCGAGCCCCGCTGCCTGCTGGCGGTGCCCGATCCGGACACCGGCGCGCTGGACATCTTCGGCATGACCAAGGTGCCGGTGTTCAACCGCGACCTGCTGGCCCGCCTGCTCGGCCTGGACGAGACGCTGATCCACGTGCACGGCGTCGACGCGGGCGGCGGGTTCGGGGTCAGGGGCGAGTTCTACCCGGAGGACTTCCTCATCCCGTGGCTTTCGCTGAGAATGAGCCGCCCGGTCAAGTGGGCCGAGGACCGGGCCGAGCACCTGGTCGCGGTCAACCACTCCCGCCAGCAGCACCACCGCATCGCCGCCGCCTTCGACGCAGACGGCGCGATCCTGGCCCTGGACGACGAGGTCGCGCACGACAACGGCGCCTACTGCCGCACCCACGGGGTCGCGGTGCCCGAACTGACCGTGGCCATGCTGCCCGGGCCCTACCGGGTGCCCGCCTACCGGGGCCGGATCCGGGTCGTCCTGACCAACAAGACCCCGTGCGGCACCTACCGGGCCCCGGGCCGGTTCGAGGGCACCGCGGCCCGCGAGCACCTGCTGGACGTGGCCGCCGACCGGCTCGGCCTGGACCGGATCGAGCTGCGGCGCCGCAACCTGCTCACCCGCGACGAGATCCCGCACCGCCGCCCGATCGCGGCCCTGGGCACCGACCTGATCCTGGACACCGGCGACTACCCGGCGCTGCTCACCGCCCTGGTGGCCGAGGCCGACCGCCTCGGCTACCGTGCCCGGCCGGCCGACGAGGGACCGACGCTGTACGGCTTCGGCCTGGCGCTGTTCGTGGAGAAGAGCGGCCTCGGGCCGCAGGAGACCGCGGACGTGACCGTGAGCAAGTCCGGCGCGGTCCACGTGTACTCCGGCGGCACCTCGGTCGGCCAGGGCATCGAGACCGTGCTGGCCCAGATCGCGGCGGACGCGCTCGGCGTCGACCCCGGGATCGTCCGCGTCATCACCGGCGATACGGCCGCCCAGCCGTTCGGCGCGGGGTCCTGGGCCTCCCGGTCCACGGTGGTGGGCGGCAGCGCGGTGCACCAGGCCGCGACCGCGGTCCGCGAGCGGGCCGTCCAGCTCGCCGCCCGGATCCTGGAGGCCGCCGAGGAGGACCTGGAGATGAGCGACGGCATGGTCGTCGTCCGCGGTGACCCGGGCGCCCGCGCCGGGTTGGCCGAGATCGCCCGCGCCGCCGAGCCCGGCCGCCGGTACCTGGGGCCGGGCGAGCCGGCCGGCCTGTCCGCCCGCCGCCGCTTCGAGGTCTCGCACATGACCTACCCGTACGGCGCGCACGCCGCGGTGGTGGCGGTCGACCCGGGCACCGGCCAGGTCCGGGTGCTGCGCTACCTGGTGGCCTACGAGGTCGGCCGGGCCGTCAACCCGATGCTGGTCGAGGGCCAGCTGCGGGGCGGCGTGGCCCAGGGCATCGGCGGGGCTTTGTTCGAGGAGTTCAGCTACGACGAGGCGGGCCAGCCCCAGGCGATCTCGTTCACCGAGTACCGGATGCCGACCGCGGCCGAAATCCCGCCGGTCGACCTCCTGGTCTGCCAGGACGCCCCGTCGCCGGGTAACCCGCTGGGCGTGATGGGCGCGGGCGAGGGCGGCGTCAGCGCGGCCGGCGCGGCGGTGGCCAACGCGGTCCGGGACGCGCTCGGCCTGGCCGGCAGCGTCGGCCAGCTGCCACTGACTCCCGCGCGGGTCCGGGAGCTATGGGAGGCCCGTCATGACGGCCGGAGGTTACGTCAGCAAGACCGACCTGGTCGCCGCGCTCATCCGCGAGCTGGTCATCACCGGCGAGCTCGCGGCGGGGGAGCAGCTGCGCCAGCGGGACCTGGCCCAGCGGTTCGGCGTCAGCCAGACCCCGGTCCGGGAGGCCATGCGGCGGCTTCAATCGGAGGGCCTGCTGGTCTGCGACACTCACCGCGGCTTCACCGTCGCGGCTCGCGCGGACATACCAGCACACCACGGGCGCAGATCCGGTAAAAGAGACGGGAACGGGCCCGTAGTTTTGCTACCAGTGGGAGCTGCCATGGCAGCGGTCGTGACCGACGACGGTGCTGCGCTGCATGTTGAGGAAGCCGGTCAGGGGGAGCCGCTGGTCTTCATTCACGAGTTCGCCGGCGATCACCGCAGCTGGGAGCCTCAGGTCCGGTTCTTCTCCGCGGCCTACCGCTGCGTGACCTACGCCGCCCGCGGCTATCCGCCCTCGGACGTGCCCACCGACCCGGCCGCGTACTCCCAGGCTCGGGCGGTCGCCGACGCGATCGCGGTGCTCGACGGCCTCGGCATTGCCCGGGCCCACCTGGTCGGCTTGTCGATGGGCGGGTTCACCGCCCTGCACCTACTCCTGTCGCATCCGGACCGGATCCTGTCGGCGGTGGTGGCCGGGACCGGGTACGGCGCTCAGCCCGAGCGCGCCGACGCTTTCCGGACCGAGTCCATGCTGACCGCTGCGGCGTTCGCCGCCGAGGGCGCGGCCAAGGTCGCCGAGCGGTACGCGGTCGGCCCGGCGCGCGTCCAGTTCCAGAACAAGAACCCGCGCGGCTGGGCCGAGTTCGCCGCGGCGCTGGCCGGGCATTCGGACCTGGGCAGCGCGCTGACCATGCGCGGCGTCCAGGCCGCCCGGCCGTCCTTGTACGCGCTGACCGACGAGCTGGCCAAGGTGCGGATCCCGGTCCTGGTCCTGGTGGGCGACGAGGACGACGGCTGCCTGGAACCCGCGCTGATGCTCAAGCGGACGATCCCGACCGCCGGCCTGGCCGTCCTGCCCCGCACCGGCCACACCGCCAACCTGGAGGACCCCGACGTGTTCAACAGGGCCGTCGACCGCTTCCTCGGCGCCGTGGCCCGCGGCGCCTGGCACCCCCGCGATCCCCGCTCGATCTCAGACTCCACCATGGGCCTGCGCTGACCGTCGGCCTAGCTCTCCCCGACACCACTGCGACCTCAGATCACACCAAGCACACCGTTACCGTAATTCGAACAATTATCGGGGAGTGTTCGGGCTTAGGGGAGCGCTAGGGGGTCTATGATGCACAAATTGTTCCCACAAGCCTAAACGTTCCCATAGGATTCCCGGGCACTTGGTACGGGAGTGACCTGGCCCCACCGTTGAGGCACGCGTTACGAATCGCAGGTCAGGACGTCACGCCGCACGCAGAGCGACGAGTTCCGGGCTCCGGCGGGGCTCCGGCACTAGGTCGCCGACCGCCGAACGGGCCGTGGCACGGGCCCAGCGCATCCGGGCGACCGCCGTCTCAGGATGGTCGCCGAACTCCTGCGCGACCCGTGCCGCGCAGCCCGAGGCGCCGAACGCCTGGACGGATGCGTCGATGGCCTGCCGGACCTGACCAAGGCTCGGCGCTTCAGAGCGCTGCAGCGCCGAGACGAACAGGGCGTCGGCCCCGAAGGCAGTGATGCTGGGTGGGTGCTGTGCTGGCCACATCATGGGCCTCCTCGCGCCAGGGTTTCTCCCTAACCCGAGCCTGCCGGAAAGGCGGAGGGGATCCAATGAGGCCACCCACCATTTCACAACGGGGGTTAGCCCCCCAAGGTGCGGGACCGTTGGTCCACGCCCAGCTCACCGTAGGGGTAGTCGACGGGATGCGGGTCGCTGGCGGCGTCGAGCGCGGCGGTCTCGGCTGCGGTCAGGTGCAGTCCGGCCGAACGCAGGTTGGCCTCGAGCTGGTCCAGCGTCCGGGCGCCCAGGATCGTCGAGCTGACCGCGGGCCGGGCGGTCACCCAGGCCAGCGCGACCTCGGCCATGGACACGCCGCGGTCCTCGGCCACCTTCTGGTCGGCGGCGAAGACGAGGGGTGCCTGGAACCTGCTCGGTCTCCGACTCCACCATGGGCCTGCGCTGACCGGGGCAGGAGTCATCCTGGCCGGGTGATGTGCGCGCCGCTGCGACGCCGCAGGATACAAACCACTAGCCGGAGATCCAGCAGATGTGCCCCGAGCGTCCGGGCCTGGGAAGGGGCGGACGGTGGTAGTCGTCTTCGCCCTGCTGGCCGCGCTGTCCAACGCGGTCAATGAGGCCACCCAGCACATCGCCAGCACCGCTGCACCATCCCGGTCCTCAGGCTGGCGGCTGGTCGTCTACTTGTTCCGCAATCCGTTGTGGCTGTTCGGCTGGGTGGCCCTGATCGCGGCGTTCGTGTTCCAGGCACTCGCCCTGCACGACGGCCTGATCTCGATCGTGCAGCCGCTCTTGGCCACCGAACTGGTCTTCATGCTCGCGCTGCGCCGGATCTGGATCCACCAGGGCATCCGCCCGATCACCTGGGCCGCCGCCGCCGTGACCTGCGCAGGCCTGACCCTGTTCATCGTCGCGGGACAGCCCGGAGGTGGCCAGCCCACCCCGACCAGCCATCACTGGATCGGGGCCGTGCTGGCCTGCTGCGCCGGTGCCGCGGTCCTGGCGGTCCTGGCCCAGTGGGGATCCCCGAGCGTGCGCGCCGCCCTTTTTGGCTCGGCTTCCGCGGTCATGTGGGCGCTGGTGGCGACGTTCATCAAGGCCACCACGGACACGCTGACCCAGTTCGGCGTGGGCGGGATGTTCACCCACTGGCCTATCTACGCCCTGGCCGCCGGAAGCGTGGCAGCCCTGTTCCTGACGCAGGCGGCGCTGCACGTCGGGCCGCTGCGGGCCTCCCAGCCGTTCCTGGTGATCGTCGATCCGATCGTCAGCATCGTCCTGAGCGTGTGGCTGTTCGGCGAGCGCTTTACCACTGACGGCGCCGTGCTGGCCGTGGCGGCGTTCGGCTTCGCCGTCATGTGCGCCGCGGTGGTCGTCCTGACGCAGACCACGCCAGCCACGATGAAAGCCGATATCCCAAATGACACGGGTGGCGACGGGCAACCTGGCGTGACAGGCGGCGGTACCCGGCAGGCAGGGCGCTGAGAGCTCTGCTGCCTCGTTAGTTGTCTCCCTCCACACTAGCATCATCCTGTTGGGAAGCGTCATTTACTGTTCAGGTCACCGTCAACAGGGCATGGCTTTTGCCGGAAACCATGTGACCGGGAAATGACAAGCGAGGGGCGTCGGCGGGCGGCCGCGCCCGGCAGGAAGGACCTCAATGCATTCCACACTCATTCGGCGGACCGTGGCCGTGGTGGCGGGCCTGGCGGCAGCACTTTCGGGTGCTGCTGTGGCCTCCGCGGCGACGTCAGGGCCCGCCAACGGTGGCCACGGTCACCAAAAAGGCATCCAGCACGTGCTGCTGATCTCGGTGGACGGCCTGCACCAGCAGGATCTCACCTGGTACGTCCAGAACAATCCGAACTCGCTGCTGGCCTCGCTCGATAACAAGGGCGTGGAGTACAGCAACGCCCAGACGCCCTTCCCATCCGATTCCACTCCCGGGATGACAGCTCAGGTGACGGGCGGCGACCCACGGGCTACCGGCCTCTACTACGACGACACGTGGAATCACGACGTGTTCCCCGCGGGAACGACGAACTGCTCCGGGCCCGTCCCGGGCGGCGAGGCCGCCTACGAGGAGTTCATCGACAAGAACTCCAACGCGCTCGACGCGGGTCAGGGCCTGGCCGGCCTGCCGGGCAGCATCTTGCAGATGACCGGCAACCCGGTGGATGTCATCAACCCGGCGAATCTGCCGGTCGACCCGAAGACCTGCAAGCCGATCTACCCGAACCAGTACCTGCAGGTCAACACCATCTTCAACGTGGCCAGGGCTCATGGGCTGCGCACTGCCTGGTCGGATAAGCACCCCGCGTACCAGATGTTCAACGGGCCCACGGGAACGAACGGACCCAACGGAACCGGCGTCCAGGACTACTTCACGCCCGAGATCAACAGCGTGGCGAACTCGAGCGGCGGAGACTGGACCACCGACAACGCCCTGACCATGCAGTACGACTCCTACAAGGTCCAGGCGATCCTCAACGAGATCGACGGCTACGACCACAGCAGGTCGAACCACGTCGGCGTCCCGGCCATCTTCGGGATGAACTTCCAGACCGTATCGACCGCCCAGAAGCTGCCCACGTCCGACGGGCTGACCGGCGGGTACCTGCCCGGCGGGACGGTTCCCGGCCCCCTGCTGGTACGCGCGCTCAACTACATCAACACCGAAGTCGGCCTGATGGTCTCCGAGATCCAGAAGCGGGGCCTGGCCGGCAGCACCGCCATCATCCTGTCCGCCAAGCACGGCCAGTCACCGACCGACCCGAACGCCCTGGCCCGCGTCCCGGACTCACCTATCATCAGCGCGATCAACGCCGCATGGAAGGCCGCGCACCCGGGTGCGGGTGACCTGGTCATCTTCTCCACCGATGACGACGGGATGCTGCTGTGGCTGAGCGACCGCTCGCAGACAGCCGCCGACTTCGTGAAGAACTACCTGCTCACGCACTCGGCCGCGGGGAACAACATCAGCGGGAACCCGATCACGGTCTCGGCGTCCGGGCTGACGAAGGTCTACGCGGGCGCCGCCTCAGCGGCTCTTTACGGCGTCCCGGTCGGCGACCCCCGCCATCCCGACGTCACCGGCATCGTCCAGTACGGCGTCGTCTACACCGGCGGGAAGGCCAAGATCGCCGAGCACGGCGGGGACAACCCGCAGGACCGCGACGTGCCGATCCTCGTCGTGGTGCCCGGCCTGAAGAACGGCCGCGTCATCGGGGCCCCGGTCGAGACCACCCAGATCGCCCCGACCATCTTGTCTCTGCTCGGCCTGAGCCCGAAGGAGCTCCAGGCCGTGCGAATCGAGGGCACGAAGGTCCTGCCCAGCCTGGGCGGGAACGGCTGACCCGGTTCCCTTCTTAGGAGAACCCGGATGCCCGCCCGGCGGCGGGCGGGCATCCGGGCTCGGGCAGAGGTTACCCGCCCAGGTTGCGCGATCGCTGGTCCACGCCCAGCTCACCGTAGGGGTAGTCGACGGGATGCGGGTCGCTGGCGGCGTCCAGCGCGGCCGTCTCGGCTGCGGTCAGGTGCAGTCCGGCCGAACGCAGGTTGGCCTCGAGCTGGTCCAGCGTCCGGGCGCCCAGGATCGTCGAGCTGACCGCGGGCCGGGCTGTCACCCAGGCCAGCGCGACCTCGGCCATGGACACGCCGCGGTCCTCGGCCACCTTCTGCACCGCGTCGATGACGTGCCAGGTCCGGTCGGTGCCGCGCCGGCCGTAGGCCTCCATGCCGCGGCCGGGATCCTCGCCGAGGCGGGTCGCGCCGGTCGGGCGCTGGTCACGGCGGTACTTGCCGGACAGCCAGCCGCCGCCGAGCGGGCTCCACGGCAGCATGCCCATCCCCGCGTCGAGCACGGCCGGCACGATCTCCCACTCGATCTCGCGCGCCAGCAGGCTGTACTGCGGCTGCAGGGTGACCGGCCCGGCCACGTTCAGGGCCCGGGCCAGGTGCACGGCCTTGGTCAGCTGCCAGCCGGTGAAGTTGGACAGTCCGTAGTAGCGGATCTTGCCGGCCCGGACGAACTGGTCGAGCGTCCGCAGCGTCTCCTCCATCGGCGTGAGCGCGTCGAACGCGTGGACCTGGTACAGGTCCACCGTGTCCAGGCCGAGCCGGCGCAGGGAGGCGTCCAGCGCCCGGGTCAGGTGACGCGCAGACAACCCGGCACCGTTCGGCGAGTTGTCACCCGGCATGTGAAACCGGCCCTTGGTGGCCAGCACGACCGGCTCGGTGACCTCGGCCGGGCGGCGGGCGAACCAGCGGCCGATGATCAGCTCGGAGCGTCCGTCCGCGTACACGTCGGCCGTGTCCACCAGCGTGCCGCCCGCCTCGACGAAGCGGTCAAGCTGCTGATGCGCGACGGTTTCATCGGCCTCGGCGCCGAACGTCATCGTTCCCAGGCACAGGCTCGACACCGCACAGCCGCTGTTCCCTAGAGTTCGATAGTCCATACCTTCAGGCTACCGAGGGCTCATCCGCGGGCTGAGATCAGGCCGATTCGGCGGACTTCTTGAGCGCGGCGAGAGTGACGGGAATGCCGTTGCGCGCGGCCAGGGTGCGGTCGGCGATCTGGGCCGGGGCGTCGCTGCCGAACCGGTTGTGGAACCTGGTGACGCCGTCCGGGAGGAAGTCCCACGACTCGGTGACCTGCGTCCCCCCGTCGACCGGGGTAAAGGTGTAGCCCCACCGCACCCATGAGCCGCCGACCACGAAGGCGAACTCACGACCGCGGTCGGCCGCCACCACCTGAGAGCGGGTCTCCCAGGTCCGTTCCGGTAGCTCGTTGCGCCCGGTGAACCAGGCGCCCGGCTGCGGGCCCAGCCCGTCGTCCCACCAGCAGGCCGTGCAGACCGGGCTCCACTCGCCCATGCGGGTCACGTCGGAGACCATGTCGTACAGGTCTTCCGGCGAGCGGGCCACCATAATGGACTCGGCGTAACTCAGACTGCTCATGCGTGCAGTATGTCAAAATGCTTTTCGCCGAACGAGCCATGGTGCGTGCCCGCCTGTGCGCGGATCAGAACCTGACCCGTCAGAACCTGGCCCGGACGGCCTCGGCCACCTCTTCCGGGCTCAGGTCGATCAACGCCTCACCCCAGATGCGCTCGAAGTAGGTGGCGTCGCTGCGGTAGACCGGCTCCGGGTTCGACCGGCTGAGCACCTTGAGCACGACCTGATGTCCGTCCTGGTGCGCGTGCGGGCCGCCGCCGACCATGCCGAAGTTGAACGAGGCCAGGTTCTGGGCCCGGTAGGCCGCCAGGACCTGGGAAAGCCCCTGCCCCAAGGCCCGGCAGTCCTCGTCAGTCAGCTCGGTCACGTCCGCGGCGTCCGCGACCACACCCCATACCTCGCCGAACCCGGTCGGCGCGAACGGGGTCAGCCAGGCCACCCGCCCGATCTGCCCGACCCACCGGGGACCGCCGGCCTCCTGTTCGACCAGCGCCGTCCAGTACGACCCGTACCGCTCTTTCCAGGCCCGGGACCGTTCGACCAGCAGGCGCTGGCCGGTCAGGCCGTGCGCGTCGTGCGCGGACTGCAGATGCGGATGAACCAGCGAGGCGCCCGCAGGCGGGAGGTAGTTGGCGTTGATCGAACTCCACTGGGCGGCCGGATCCATCCGCCGTACCGCCTGGGCGTGCCGGACCATGGCGGTCAGGGCGTCGCCCACCAGGGCGGGGGTCAGCTCGTCCAGGTCGAGGAAGTGCCGCCCCGGGTCGTAGATGCCGACCGCGCTGTGGGTCGCGTAGGCCATGATGTTCGGCACCACCACGGCCTGCCCGACGCGGATGCGACCCTCGGCGGTGAGCTCGGCGGGAAACGGCACGGTGGCCCGCTCCAGGTGCTCGCTGTCGAACGGGCAGAACGCGGGCTTAGCGGTGAGCTCGGTCAGGTCCGGCCGGGTCGACGGCTGGAGTTTCACCCCGGTCAGGATCCGGGCGCTCGCCCCGGTGAGCGGATCCCGCCGCCAGCGCAGCCGCACCCGGGTCCAGGCTCCGCCCGCGGCCAGATCGGGCACGCTGGCCTCAAGGTCCCGTTCTTCGAAGTCGATCGCCGTCACGCTGATGACCGTAGCAGGATGGGCACATGCTGGTCGTTCATGTTCATGTTCGGATCTGGCCGGAACGGATCGGGGATTTCCTGGCCGCGACGGTGATCAATGCCCGGGCGTCACTGGCCGAGCCCGGCGTGCTGCGGTTCGACGTCATCCAGGATCAGGCCGACCCGGCGCACGTTGTGCTGACCGAGGTTTACCGGGACGACGACGCCTCGGCGGCGCACAAGGCGACGCCGCACTATGCGGTGTGGCGGGATACGGTGGCCGACATGATGGCCGGCCCCGGCAGTCGGTCCGCTACTCGGTCGTGTTCCCGGTGAGCAGTCAGGGCTGGGCGAGCGACTCGCCGTGGCAGTGAGTTTCGAGTTCGCCACCGCCGGACGCATCATGGTCGGTCCGGGCCGGGCCCAGGAGCTGCCGGGCATCCTGACCGGGCTCGGATCCCGGGTCCTGGTGGTCACCGGCGCCGACCCGGCCCGCCATAACACGCTGCTGGCCAGCCTGGACGGGGCGGCTGCGGTGTTCCCGGTGGCCGCCGAGCCGACCGTCGAGCTGGTCCGGGCGGCGGTCGCCGTCGCCCGCGTGCAGGGTGCCGACGTGATCGCGGCAATCGGCGGCGGGAGCGTCATTGACACCGGCAAGGCCGTGGCGATGTTGCTGGGTAACGGCGGAGACCCGCTGGACTACCTTGAGGTGGTCGGGTCCGGGCAGGCCATCACCCGGCCCGCCGTGCCCTGTGTCGCGGTGCCCACCACCGCGGGCACCGGGGCGGAGGTGACTGCGAACGCGGTGCTTGCCGTCCCGTCGCATCGGGTCAAGGCCAGCCTGCGCAGCCCGCTGATGATCCCGCGGGTGGCCCTGGTCGACCCGCTGCTCACCGTCTCGTGCCCGCCGCCGGTCACCGCGGCCAGCGGCCTGGACGCGCTCACCCAGTGCCTGGAGCCGTTCGTGTCGGTCCAGGCCACCCCGCTGACCGACGGGCTGGCCCGCGAGGGACTGCGCCGCGCGGGCACGGGCCTGCGCGCCGCCTACGCCGACGGCGGGAACCTGACCGCGCGGGCCGACATGGCCATGTGCAGCCTGCTCGGCGGGATCTCGCTGGCCAACGCCAAGCTGGGGGCCGTCCACGGGCTGGCCGGAGTCATCGGCGGGACCGCCGACGTGCCGCACGGCCTGGCCTGCGCCGCGCTGCTGGCCCCCGTCATCGAGGCGAACGTGCGGGCCGCGCGGTTGTCACCCTCCGATGCCGACGTCCTGGAGCGTTACACCGAGGCGGCCCGGCTGCTGACCGCGCAGCCGGATGCATCCGTCGAGGACGGCCTGGCCTGGATCCGCGAAACGCTGGCCCTGCTTCACGTGCCCGGCCTGGCCGCCTTCGGCCTGGGCCCGCAGCAGGCCGATGACATCGCCGCCAAGGCGCTGGTCTCGAGCAGCATGAAAGGCAATCCCGTCCCCCTGAGTCACGCCGACCTCAAATCCGTCCTCCTCCAGGCCCTATAAGAAGGCCGTGAAGCTAGGGAAGGATGAAGGCATGGCCCGTCCTGTTCCCCGTCATGATCGCGATGCTGGCGGCCCCGCCGAGGTGCTGGCCGCGAAGGCCGCCCTGCGACAGGAGGTATGGTCCGCGATGCGCGCGGCCAAGGTGGCCCGGTTCCCCGGCGCCGTGGGGCGGATCCCCAACTTCACCGGCGCCGAGGCGGCCGCCGAGCGGCTGCGCGCCACCCCGGCCTGGCAGGCGGCCGGCACGCTGAAGGCCAATCCCGACTCCGCACAGCTTCCGGTGCGCCAGCGCGCGCTGGAAGACGGCAAGACCGTGTACATGGCCGTGCCCCGGCTCGCCGGGGCCGAGCCGTTCTTCGCCCTGGATCCGGACCACCTCAGCGAGCCGCCCCGGAAGGCGGCCTCCATCAGCGGCGCGTCGCGCTCCGCCCGGCGGGTCGCTCTGGCCGACCTGTCCCCGGTCGACCTGGTGGTGATGGGCAGCGTCGCCGCCGCGGCGGACGGCGCGCGGCTGGGCAAGGGCGGCGGGTTCGCCGACCTGGAGTTCGCGCTGGCCACCGCGGCCGGCCTGATCGGACCGGACACGCTCTGCGTCACGACGGTACACGAGCTTCAGGTGGTAGAGGCCGGGACCATCCCGCTCACCAGCCACGACGTGCCGGTGGACCTCATCGTCACGCCCGACCGGGTGATCGACTGCCGCCAGCGGCACGGACCGCGCCCGGCCATCGTCATCTGCTGGGAGGACCTGACCGAGGAGAAGATCGCCGCCATCCCGCTGCTCGCCGCCCAGCGACGGGACGCTACCCGAAGCTGACGCGCTCCAGCCCGGGCAGGACGGCACCGGGGCGGCCAGGTCCGCGTCCTTGAGGCATGAGCCCAGCAGGTCGGCCTGGATGACGATCTCGTCGCAGTAGCGGTCGTAGCTCAACAGCGTCATGGCCTCACGGTAGCGGTGCTCTCGTCGCGGCTTGTACCTGTCTGACCGGCCGGACCTCGACCGTGCCATACCACGCGGCCGGGACGGTGGTGGCCACCTGGGTCGCCTCCGCCAGGTCCTGGCACTCCACGATGAACAAGCCGGTGACTTGTTCCCTGGTCTGCGCGAACGGGCCCTCGGTGATCATCACGTCACCGCCGTCCCAGCACCGCACCGTGGCCGCGGTTTCCGTGCCATGTAGCTGCTCGCTGGCTAGCAGCGTGCCGCGTGTGGACATCCGCTCGGTGAACGAGTCCAGGGCCGTAGCCCGCCGCGCTCGCTCCCCGGCATCGACCGCCGCGCTCTCGTCGGTGCAAATCAGCAGGGCATATCGCATGTCGCCTCCATCTGGTCGCCGTCACCAGTGCTGACACCGCGGGCGCGCAGAACCGGGCGCGGATCAGGTTAGCCCGAGGCCCGCAGGGGGAGATCCTGAGCACGAACGCTGAAGACACCCTCATTGGCTCGTGTGCACATCCCAGGCAGGCACGTTCTTGGGAGGTAAGCGATGAAGCAGATCCGGGTCGAGAAGCCCAAGTACCGTCGCGATCGAGCCGATAGGGAGCTCCTGGCGCTGGACCCGCGCGACACCGACATCGTCCGGGCCAAGGCGCTGAGCCGGGCCGCCCGCGAGCCGGCCCCGGAGCCCGAGAGCTAGGAGGCCGCCAGCTGGGAGGGCAGAGCTAAGAGTCGAAGCCCAGCCCGGCCGCGTCCAGGGCCCGCAGCCACAGGTTCTGGTGGCCGTCGTGGCGGTCGGCCCGGGCCAGGGACCCCCCGTTGCGTCCGCTGGCCGCCCAGCCGACTCGGTGGCCCTCGACAAGCACCACGGACCGTTCGGGAAAAGGTTCCTTCGCGAGCAGGGCGGTCCACAAGCCGGTGAACCCGCCGCCGATCACCACGAGGTCGGCGGTGGCCTCACCGCGCAACGGCGCCCGGGCCGGTGGCGCGCCGGGCTGGTCCAGCCAGAACGGCCGGGGCTCGGCCGCCATGACCAGGCGGCTGAACTGATCCTCCTGCGTCCTCACCCGCAGACGGAGGCGAAGGCGTCCTCGAGAATGGACAGTCCCTCGTCGAGCAGGTCCTCTCCGATCACCAGGGGCGGCAGGAAGCGGATCACGTTGCCGAAGGTACCGCAGGTCAGCGTCACGAGCCCGGCCTGATGGCAAGCTTTGGCTACGGCCGAGGTGGTGGCCGGGTCAGGGTCCAGGGTGCCTGGGGTGGTCAGCTCGATGGCCAGCATCGCGCCGCGGCCGCGCACGTCAGCGATCACCGGGTAGGTCTCGGCCAGCTTGTGCAGCCGGGGCAGCATGACCTCGCCGATCCGGCGGGCCTTGGAGGCCAGGTCTTCGGCCACCATGGTCTCGATCGCGCCGAGCGCCGCCGCGCAGGCCACCGGGTTACCGCCGTAGGTCCCGCCCAGGCCGCCCGCGTGCACCGAATCCATGATCTCGGCGCGGCCGGTCACCCCGGCCAGCGGCAGCCCGCCGGCGATGCCCTTGGCCGTGGTGACCATGTCCGGGACCACGCTCTCGTGGTCGCAGGCGAACCAGTCGCCGGTCCGGCAGAACCCGGTCTGGATCTCGTCCGCGATGAACACGATCCCGTGCTCGGCGCAGAACTCGGCCAGCCCGGGCAAGAACCCGTCCGGCGGCACGACGAACCCGCCCTCGCCCTGGATCGGCTCGATGATCACCGCGGCCACGTTGTCCTCGCCGACCTGGGTGTGAATCAGCGTCTTGACCGTGTCCAGGGCGTTCGCCCGGCACGCCTCCGGGCCGCCCGGCCAGCGCAGCGGGTAGGCCATCGGCATCCGGTAGATCTCACCCGCGAACGGTCCGAACTTGTCCTTGTACGGCATGTTCTTGGCGGTCAGCGCCATGGTCAGGTTGGTGCGCCCGTGATAGGCGTGGTCGAACGCGATGATGGCCTGGCGCCGGGTGGCGTGCCGGGCGATCTTCACCGCGTTCTCGACCGCCTCGGCGCCGGAGTTGAACAGCGCGGAGCGCTTGTCATGCGTCCCGGGCGTGAGCCGGGCCAGCTCCTCGCACACCTCCACGTAGCCCTCGTACGGGGTCACCATGAAGCAGGTATGCGTGAACCGGCCTGCCTGCTCGGCTACCCGCGCGGCCACTCGGGGAGCGGCGTTGCCGACCGAGACCACCGCGATCCCGGCGCCGAAGTCGATCAGGGAGTTGCCGTCGGCGTCCACGATGACGCCGCCGCCGGCGTCCGTGACGAACACCGGCAGCACGGTGCTGACCCCGCGGGCCACCGCGCGCTCACGCCTGGCCTGTAGCTCGCGTGAGGCGGGTCCGGGGATCTCGGTGACAAGGTTGCGGCGCTGGGCAAGGCGGGATTCCGCTGGTACATGCTCGGTCATATTTCAGACCATAGATCATCGGGCCGGACGGCTGAAGTGCGATCGGGCGGTACCTGCGATGTCCGGGATGGGACCGAACGCGGGGTCTATCGTGGTGTGCCGGGGCCGGGGACAGCCAGGGGGAGTCCCCCCGGGAAGAAAGGACTGAATTCCGGAAATGGCCGACCATGAGGAGCCGAACGCGCGGGGCCTGTTCGGGGGCGTCTTCGCCCAGGGCGGCGCCGACACGAGCGACGTCGCGTGGCTGCAGGCCATGCTGGACGCCGAGGCCGGGCTGGCCCGGGCCCTGGAACGCGCCGGGCTGGCGCCCGCGGGTTCCGGCGCGGCGGTCACCGAGGTGGCCCAGGCCGGCAACTTCGACGTCGCCGAGCTCGGCGAGCTCGCCGCGCTGACCGGGAACCCGGTTCCGGCCCTGGCCCGGGCCCTGGCCCGCCGCGTCCCGCAGACCGCGGCGGGTGCCGTACACCGGGGCGCGACCAGCCAGGACATCGTGGACACGGCCGCCATGCTGCTGGCCAGGCGGGTCATCGACGTGGTGCTGGCCGACCTGGCCCAGGCCGCCGCGGCCGCGGCAGGGCTGGCCGACGTGCACCGGTCGACGATCATGATCGGCCGCACGCTGCTCCAGCAGGCCGTTCCCGTGACCTTCGGCCTGGTCGCGGCGGGCTGGCTGACCAGCCTGGACGAGGCTCGCGCCGGGCTGGACGCGGTCGGCTCGCAACGGCTGGCCGTGCAGTTCGGCGGCGCGGCCGGCACCCTCGCCTCGCTCGGCGACGACGGCCCCCGGGTGGTGGCGTTGCTGGCCGAGGAACTGGGCCTGGCCCGCCCCGTGCTGCCCTGGCACACCGACCGGCTGCGGATCATCGACCTGGCTACCGCGCTGGCCCGGGTCACGGCGGCGCTGGGCAAGATCGCCCGGGACGTCACCCTGCTCGCTCAGTCCGAGATCGCCGAGGTCAGTGAGGGCGGCGGCGAACCAGCCCCGCGCGATGCCGCGTCCCCGCGCCGCGGCGGCTCCTCCGCGATGCCGCACAAGCACAACCCGGTGGCGTCGATCGCCATCCTCGGCTGCACCAGGCAGGCCCCGGGCCTGCTGGCCACCCTGGTCGCGTCCGCCGAGCAGGAACTGCAGCGCGCCGCCGGGGCGTGGCACGCCGAATGGCAGCCGCTGACCGCGCTGCTGCGGCTGACCGGCTCGGCGGCCAGCTGGGCGGCCGAGCTCCTGTCCGGGCTCAGCGTGGACGCCTCGCGGATGGCGGCCAACCTGGCCGCGACCAAGGACCTGCCGCTTGCCGAGCACGTCACGTCGCTGCTGGCCGGCGTGCTCGGCGGGGTCCAGGCGCACGACCTGGTGGCTGAGGCGGGCCAGCGGGCGGTGAGCGCGGGCCTGCCGCTGCGCGACGTGCTGCTGGCCGTGCCCAAGCTCGAGGGCCGGCTGGCCTCGGCGGGCATCACGCCGGAGCAGATCGAGTCGGCCCTGGAGCCGGCTGGCGACCTGGGCGCCGCCGACGCCTTCGTCACCGCCGCCCTGGCGGCCCATGAGGCGCTAGACACCCAGCTATCCGAGGGGGATAACCATGGATGACGCCGAGCGCGCCCGGCAGGGGATGACGGTCCGGCGAGCGGTGCTCGGGGACGAGCACGTCGACCGGGCGGTGGCCACGACCACCTCCTTTACCGAGCCCTTCCAGGACTTCATCACGCGCTACGCCTGGGGCGATATCTGGTCCCGTCCCGGCCTATCGCGCGCCGAGCGCAGCATGATCACGCTGGCCATGCTGGCCGCCCTGCAGCACGAGAACGAGCTGGCTATGCACGTCCGGGCCGCGTTGCGCAACGGCCTGACCCCCGAGCAGATCCAAGAGATCCTGCTCCAGGTCGCCGTCTACGCGGGCGTCCCGGCGGCCAACCGTGCCTTCGCCGTCGCCCAGCGCGTCCTGTCCGAGGTCGGCGCCGGCGAGTAACCGCGCCCAGGCTGAACGGGCCCAGCCCAGGCAGAGCGATCTGACCTAACGATCCCGGTGCATGGCCCCAATACGTGCACTGCTGCCTCAACCGCCCCACCTGTCCGCCCCCTCCCATTTGCGTGGTGATTCCGGCTTTCGTGGAGTATTTGGGCAACCCCAGTTGCCCAGATCGACCACGTAAGCCAAATCCTCCACGATAACTTCCGCATCGTGAAATCTATGAGCGAATTACGTGATGGATGAGGCCTCGAGGCTAGTGACGGGGATCCGGCGCGCCCGGCCTTACGTGGCGTGCACAGGCTCAGCCGCTGCCTGTGGCCCGGCGCGCTCCGGCTGACCGGACCCGGCTCCATATTCCGGGTGTGGACCTGTTTTGTTCCCCGGCATAGGCTCGCTAGCTGGGAAGTTGGTTTCGGATCACAGCTAGCCGTCCGACATGCGAACGTCTGTACTCCTGGCGACCGCTGAGACGGTATCGTTCTGCTAAGCGAACAGAACTGGAGTCAAATGGCGGAGATCGTCTCACTCGCCCAGGCCGTGGAGCGGGCGATTCACGACGGAGACGCCGTGGCCATGGAGGGGTTCACGCACCTGATCCCGTTCGCCGCCGGACACGAGGTGATCAGGCAGCGGCGCCGGGACCTGACCCTGATCAGGATGACGCCGGACCTCATCTACGACCAGCTCATCGGGGCCGGCTGCGCGCGGAAGCTGATCTTCTCCTGGGGCGGCAATCCCGGGGTGGGGTCGCTGCACCGGTTCCGGGATGCGGTCGAGCACGCCTGGCCGGCCGCCCTGGAGATCGAAGAGCACAGCCACGCCGGGATGGCCAACCGCTACGTGGCCGGCGCGTCCGGGCTGCCGTTCGCGGTGCTGCGCGGATATAACGGCACCGGCCTGGAGTCGCTCAACGGCGACCATGACGTGGCCCCCACGATCAAGCCGATTACCTGCCCGTTCACAGGCGAGACGCTGACCGCGGTGGCTGCCATCCGGCCCGACGTGGCCGTCATCCACGCCCAGCGCGCCGACCGGTCGGGAAACGTGCAGTTCTGGGGGATCGCGGGCGTGCAGAAGGAAGCAGTACTGGCATCGCAGCGGTCGGTGGTCACCGTCGAGGAGATCGTGGACCAGTTCGACCCCCGGCCCGGGGCGGTGGTCTTGCCCAGCTGGACAGTGAGCTATGTGGCACACGCGCCGGGCGGGGCGCAACCGTCCTATGCGCTCGGCTACTCGGTCCGGGACAATGACTACTACGTGGCCTGGGATGCGATCGGCCGCGATCGCGACGCGTTCACCCGCTGGCTGGACGAGCGCGTGTACGCCGTGCCTGCGGGGCAGTCATGACCGGCCAGGCGAGCGTCGACCCGGCGGTGGTGAGCGAGCTGACCTACACCGCGGACGAGATGATGACCGTGGCCGCCTCCCGCGTGCTGCGGGAGGGAATGACCTGCTTCGTCGGGATCGGGCTGCCCAGCGCCGCGGCGAACCTGGCCCGCGCCACCCACGCGCCGGGGCTGGTGCTGATCTACGAGTCCGGCACGATCGGCGCCAAGCCGTCCCAGCTGCCGCTGTCGATCGGCGACGGCATCCTGGCCGAGACCGCGGACGCCGTGGTCAGCGTGCCCGAGATCTTCAACTACTGGCTGCAGCCGGGGCGCATCGACATCGGGTTCCTGGGCGCCGCTCAGATCGACAAGTTCGGCAACATCAACACCACCGTCATCGGCGGAGATTACGAGCACCCCCGGGTGCGCCTGCCCGGCGCGGGGGGCGCACCGGAGATCGCGGCCTCGTGCCGCGAGGTGATCGTCGTGGTCCGGCAGAGCAGTCGGTCGTTCGTGGAGCGGGTGGACTTCGTCACCTCGGTGGGCTACGGGTCAGGCCCGGGGGACCGCGAGCGGCTGGGGCTCACCGGAGCCGGGCCGAAGAAGATCATCACCGACCTGGGCGTCCTCGAGCCCGACCCCGTGACGTTCGAGTTCACCCTGACCGGCTTGTTCCCGGGCGTCTCCGCGGTGGCAGCCAAGGAGCGGACCGGCTGGGACCTGGCCGTCGCCGCGGATCCGGAGATCATCGCCGGGCCCAGCCCGGCCGAGCTCGACGCGTTGCGTAATCTCCAAAGGAGCTCCGAATGACCACTGAGGTTTCGACGACGGCCTTTACCGGCTCCGGCGAGCTCGCCCTGCCCTCGTACGGGCGTCCGTCGGGGGTGCACCCGCCGCTGGACTTCGCCGGGTACCGCTCGACCGCGCTGCGCCACCCCGAGCGGCCGCTGGTGTTGCTGCCGCACCGGCTCACCGAGGTGACCGGGCCGCTGCTCGGCGACGAGCTGATCACCGCCACCGATGCCGACCTGACCACCCAGCACGCCGGCGAGCCGCAGGGACAGCGGATCATCCTGGCCGGGCGGGTGCTCGACTCCGACGGGCGGCCGGTGCCCGACACGCTGATCGAGATCTGGCAGACCAACGCGGGCGGGCGCTACCGGCACTCACGCGAGCACCACCCGGCGCCGCTGGACCCGAACTTCGACGGGATCGGGCGCGCCATCACCGACTCGGCCGGGCGGTACCGGTTCGTCACCATTCAGCCGGGCGCCTACCCGTGGGGAAACCACTACAACGCCTGGCGCCCCGCGCACATCCACTTCTCGCTGTTCGGCCGCGCGTTCACCCAGCGGCTCGTGACCCAGATGTACTTCCCGGGCGACCCGCTGCTGCCCCTAGACCCCATCTTCAACTCGGTGCCCGACGAGAAGGCCAGGCAGCGGATGATCGCGGGCTTGGACATGGACCTGACCCAGCCCGAGTGGGCGCTCGGCTACACCTGGGACATCGTGCTGCGCGGCCGGGCCGCGTCGGTGTTCGAATGACCGATACACCCCTGATCCAGCCCCGACCACACACAGAGCGGAGCGGCGCGTGCCAGGGATAACTCCTTCGCAGACCGTGGGCCCCTACTTCGCGATGCGGCTGCCGTGGCCCGACGGCCCGTACGTGGTGCCGGAGGGCACCCCCGGCGCGATCACGATCGTGGGCCGGATGTATGACGGTGCCGGGAACATCATCCCCGACGGGCTGGTCGAGACCTGGCAGGCCGGCCCGGACGGGCGGTTCGCCCACCCGGACGACCCGCGCGGCGCCACGCCCGGCGGCTACCACGGGTTCCGCGGCTTCGGGCGGTGCCCGACCGCGCCGGACGGCTCGTACCGCATCGTCACCCTCAAGCCCGGCCCGCTGCCCACCCCCGACGGCGGCATCGAGGCGCCGCACCTGGACGTGTCCGTGTTCGCGCGCGGCCTGCTCGACCGGGTAGTGACCAGGCTGTACTTCCCGGACGAGCAGACCGCCAACGCCGTCGACCCGGTGCTGTGCTCGATCAGCGAGCCGGCCCGCCGGGCCACGCTCATCGCCGTGCCCGAGCCCGAAGGCGAGCTCAGGTTCGACATCTGGCTGCAGGGCGAGCGCGAAACGGTCTTCTTCGATGTCTGAGCTCGATGTCTGAAGCGAGGCTGGCGGCCTCGCTGGACGGGCCGGACGGCGCGCCGGTCTTGGTGCTCGCGAACCCGATCGGTACCACCCGGGCCATCTGGGCGGCGCAGGTCCCGGTACTGCAGCGGCATTTCCGCCTGCTCAGGTTCGAGCTGCGCGGGCACGGCGAACCCGGGGCCCGCTCGGCTGCCCCGCCCGGGCCCTACTCGATCGCCGAACTCGGCACCGACGTGCTCGGCCTCATGCGCGACTACGGCGTTACCACGGCCGCCTACTGCGGGATCTCCATCGGCGGCATGATCGGGCTCTGGCTGGCCGCCAACGCGCCGGAACGGATCTCCTCACTCGTCGTCTGCTGTGCGGCGATCACCCCCATGCCGTCCCGGCAGGCCTGGCTCGACCGGGCCGCCCTGGTGCGCTCGGCCGGGATGGCCGCGATCAGCGAGATGACCCCGCCGCGCTGGTTCACCGCGGACTTCATCGCGCGTCAGCCCGCAGCCGTCTCGGCGGTCCTGGACATGCTGCTCGGCACCGATCCCCGGGGCTACGCGGGCTGCGCGGATGCCATCGCCGACCTGGACCTGGACCCCTTGGCTCCCGCGCTCGGCGCGATCAAGGCCCCGACGCTGGTCTTGGCGGGCGCGGAGGACCCGGCCGCCCCGCCCTGGCAGGGGGCGCGGACCGCCCTCAGCATCACCGACTCCCGGCTGACCGTCATCCGCGGCACGTCTCACCTGGCTCCCTACCAGACCCCGGGCCCGGTCACCGCGGCCATCCTCGGTCACCTCGTAGGCTAGGAATCCGACTGCTTCTGGTGGGCCCATCCCCCAGACCCCCCTTGGGAAAGAAGGAGCGCCGTGCTGCCCTGGTCCGCCGACCTCGTCGGCCGCATCGACGAGCGGGTCATCAGCAGCGAGTTGCTGCGCGGCAACCCGCTCGGTGACCCGCACGAGCGACCGCTGCTGGTCTACCTGCCGCCGGGCTATGACGAGGATCCCGGGCGCAGGTACCCGGCCGTGTACGTGATCCAGGGCTACACCGGCAACGTGGCCATGTGGCGCAACCGATCGCCCTACCGGCTGCCCTTCCCCGAGGCGGCCGACGCGGTGTTCGCCGGCGGCGACGCCCCGCCCGCGATCGTGGTGTACGTCGACGCGTGGAGCAAATACGGCGGCAGCCAGTTCGTGGACTCACCGGGCACCGGCCGCTACCACTCCTACCTGTGCGACGAGGTCGTGCCCTGGGTGGACGCGCGCTACCGGACCCTCCCCGATCCCGCGCACCGGGCCATCATGGGCAAGTCGAGCGGCGGATTCGGCGCGATGATCACGCCCATGCTCCGCCCCGACTTGTTCGGGGCGCTGGCCACGCACGCGGGCGACACGCTGTACGAGTACGGCTACCTGCCCGCGTTCGCGGACGCCGTCCGGCACCTGCGCCACTACGACGGCGACATCTGGCGCTGGTGGGCAGACTTCTCCTCGCGGGTGGCCTTCACCAAGGAAGAGGACGTGGCCCTGCTGGAGGTGCTCGGCGTGGCGGCGTGCTTCTCCGCGCAACCGGACGGTACCGTAGAACTGCCGTTCGACCCGGTGACCGGGGTACTCCGGTCCGCCGTCTGGCAACGATGGCTGGACTGGGATCCGGTCCGGATGGTGCCAGCACACGCGGAGGCCCTGCGCGGGCTCCGGGCCATCTGGATCGACGCCGGAACGCGGGATGAGTACCATCTCGACCTCGGCGCCGAGGCCTTCCGCACCGCGCTCCGGGACGTGGGCGTAGCCGACGAACTAGTACATTTCGAGCTCTTCAACGCGGGGCACGGAAGCATCGAATACCGTTATCCGCAGTCGCTCGCCTGGCTGTGCGCCCGGATGACTAAGTAGCGGCTAAGTAGCCACCGGCGAGGCCGGCGGTCTGGTACGTTTCCGGCGTATCGGGAACGGGTGAAACCCCATGGAACATTTGAATGGAGAGACGTTATGCGCAAGAGCGGGTGGGCGGTAGCTGCTGCGGGGGTCAGCTCGCTGGTGCTGCTGCTAACCGCGTGCGGGGGATCGTCGTCGTCATCGTCGTCAGCCGTGGGTACCTCGGGTTCGACCCCGAACACCGGGGGCGGGCCCTCCGCGGGTGCGACGGACCTGCCTTCGCCCGGGACTCAGGTCCTTATCGTGGAGCGCTCCAAGCTCGGCTGGGTGCTCGCCGAGGCCAGCGGCTTTGTTGTGTACACCTACGGGGGCGACACCAAGGGCGGATCGCCGACCTGCACCGGTTCGTGCGCCGCGCTCTGGCCCGCGGTGACCGGCCTGCCGCAGCCCGGTCCGGCTGACACCCTGCCTGGCACGCTTGGCACGGTCACCATGCCCAACGGCGGCAAGCAGATCACCTACAACGGCTACCCCTTGTACACGCTCAAGGGTGCGGGAGCGCTGAGCACTAAGGGCAACGGCATGGAGGGCAAGTGGCACGTGATCAAGCTCTCGGCGAAGGACGTCACGGCCAGCTTCTGAGTTTCCGGCATGTCGCTACGGGACCGGGTCACCGGGTCCTGCGGTAAGGAGAGAGAGACATATGCGCAAGAGCGGGTGGACGGTAGCTACCGGGCTCGGTTCGCTGGTACTGCTGCTAACCGCGTGCGGGGGATCGTCGAGTTCGAGCTCGACCACGGGCGCAGCCTCTGATTCGGCAACCCAGGGCACGGCCGTGTCGTCGGTCAGCACCGGGTCGTCCTCGTCTACGTCCTCGCCCACATCGACGGCGAACGCCAAGGCGACGCAGTCGAGTTCGGCAGCCAAGCAGACGGCCGAGGCCCAGCCCAGCACCAACGCGGGGGTCACGTTCCCGCCGGTCGGCACGACCGTCCTCATCGTGCAGCACTCCAACCTCGGCTGGGTGATGGCCAAGGCCGCCGGCTACGTCGTGTACACCTACGCCAAGGACAGCAAGGACGGAGCGCCGACCTGCACCGGATCCTGCGCCTCGGTGTGGGCTCCGGTCACCGGCATGCCCAAGGCCGGGCCCGCGGACACCTTCCCGGGCAGCTTCGGCGTGGTCACCGGGGCAGGCGGGCAGAAGGTCATCACCTACAACGGCTACCCCCTGTACACCTACGTCGGCGCACCGCCGTTGAGCACGAAGGGCAACGGCCTCGACGGGGCGTGGCACGTGATCAAGCTCTCCCAGAGCGACATCTCGGGGGCGTAGATCCGCCAGTGGCAAGCGTTCCCGGGCCGGCCCCGCCGGCTGGCCCGGGGCCACGGTGGTATCGATGGTCCGCCGCTCCTGCGCTGGCCTGGTGTCGCCCGACATCGATCCGCCTTCCCGGTGAGGGTCAACGACGTGAATATAGAGGAACCCAGCCAGGTTTATCCCGCCCGGTAAGGACCGGGCCACACGTGCAGGCCATGGCCCTGGCCGCGCTGGGCCTGGCCGGGCTGTGGGTCTCCGAGCGCCGGACGGTCACCGGCGCGGCGCTGCTGGAGTCGCGGCTCGAGCACGTCCTGTCACTGCTCGATCCGCATTCTTCGCTGGCGCTTCGCAACCAGACGGCGTAGCGATCTGCTGATGGGCCTGCTGTGGCAGACGGTCGACGCGTATTCCGCCGGCGACCCGCACGCCGGACGGCACCTGGGCGAGCTGCGCGCTCAGCTCGAGCAGCAGAACCATCTGGCCGTCGCGTTCGTGGTCAGTGCCATCGACGTGATGCTGGCCATCCGCGCAGGCCGTCTCGACGACGCGGAATCCCTGGCTCACGCCTGCGCCGTGAACGGCGCTGCCGCGGGGGACATCGACCATGAATGGTGGTCCGGCGCCCAGCTGGTGACGATTCGCTGGTATCAGGGCCGGCTCGCGGAACTACTCCCGGCCCTGCGCGACCGGGAACACTCCCCGGACCTCAGCGCGGTGGACAACTCCGCGGTCGCCGCCTTGGGGGTCGCCGCGGCCCAGGGCGGGGACCTGCGGACGGCCGCCAGTTCGCTGGGCGCCCTGTGCGGCAGCGATCTCCTCGGCCTGCCGCGATCCAGCAGCTGGCTCGGCACGATGAACGGCATCGTGGAGACCGCGGCCCTGCTCGGCGACGCCGACGTATCGGACCGGGCCTACGAGTTGCTCCGCCCGTACGCCGACCTGCCGATGGTCGGCAGTCTCGGCATAACCTGCTTCGGTTCGGTTCAGCACGCCCTCGGCGTCGCGTCACTGACGTCTGGGCACCTGGACCAGGCCATCGATCATCTGCGAGCCGCCGTTCAGCGCAATCTCGCCCTAGCTCACTGGCCCGCGGTCGTGGCCTCCAGACGCCTGCTGGCGCAGGCGTACCAGCGC
Source organism: uncultured Actinomycetes bacterium (assembly GCA_963742795.1). Taxonomy (GTDB): domain Bacteria; phylum Actinomycetota; class Actinomycetes; order Streptosporangiales; family Streptosporangiaceae; genus Palsa-504. The sequence continues at coordinate 5,138 of CAVUNL010000005.1, read as the reverse complement.
CGCGGTCAGCCGGGAGATACCGAGGCCGCGCGGGGTGAGCTGGCGACGGCCGCGAGCGAGGCGGCGGCGCTGGGCTTGCCCGTCCCCAACCAGGATGCCCCCGGGCCAGCTGGCCTGGTCGCAGAATGCCACCGGGTTGGCCGGAAGTGGCGTCTGGCCTGGCGAGACCGGAGCGTCCTGATGGAGGTCAGCATCGGGATGACCTACCTGGCGGTGCTGGTCGCCAACCCGCGCCAGGAGATCCTGGCCGCCGAGCTGGCCGCCGGACTGTCCGCGCTCGGTGCCGCCGGCGAGGGCGGCTCGGCCTATCCCGTGCTGGATCAGGCGGCCATCACCGAGTACCGGAACCGTCTGAAGGGCCTGGACGCCGAGCTTGACCAGCGGGAGCCCGGGGACGAGCGGGAGCCTGGGGACACCGAAGCCCGCGCCGAGCGAGACTGGCTGGTCGCTCAGCTGGCTAGCGCGGCGGGGTTCGGGGGCCGCGTCCGGTCTTTCCCCGATCAGGGCGAGCGTGCTCGCGTGGCCGTCGGCAACGCCATCCGCCGGGCCCTGGTCCGGATCACCGAGGCAGACCCGATCCTCGGCGGCCATCTGCGGCAGACCGTGCATACCGGCGTCCGCTGCTCCTACTGGCCGGGCTGATCAGCCCGCGGCGGCGGACTAACCCGTGCGTGCCGGAACCGCGGATCAGGACGGCGAGCCGTCGTACGCGGCGCGCAGGCGGGATTCGGCCGCGGACGGGGCGTGCACGTGGTCCAGGCCGAGCAGGGCGGCGCCGACCACCGGCGGCACGTCGATTACCCGGACCTGCGCGCGGGGGGCGGCCTCGGCCAGCTGCCGGGTGATGCCGTCCATGAGCAGCGGGTTGCGCGCGGTGATGACGCCGCCGCCGAGGATGACCGGGGTGGCCTGGCCGGTGAGGTCGAGACGCCGCATCGCGGTGATGGCCATCACCGAGATCTCGTCGGCCAGCCGGCTCACCACGGCCCGCGCGACCCGGTCGCCCTCGTCCGCGGCCTGCAGCAGCAGGGGCGCGAGGCTGATCAGCTCGTCGTGCTCGATCTTCCCCTTGTGGATGCCGATCGTGATCTCCTCCACCTGCTCCACGCCGAAGTGGCTGGTCAGGTAGCCGGTCAGCGCGGTGGCCGAACCGCGGCCGTCTTCGGCCCGGATCGCGTGCCAGAGGACCTCCAGGCCGAGGCCGTAGCCGCCGCCCCAGTCGCCGGAGATCGTGCCCAGGGCGAGATACCTGGTCACCCGCCCGTCCGGCGCCACGCCGACGGCATTGATGCCCGCGCCGCACACCACGGCCACGCCCCAGTGAGGCTCAGCGCGGTCGGCCAGGCCCGACCGCAGGATGGCGAAGGTGTCGTTGACCACGGTCGCGGTCGGACTCCAGCCCTGGGCCTGGACCGCCGCGGCGTGTTCGGCCTCTTCTTCTGGCAGGTCGGCGTTGGCCAGGCAGGCCACCGTGTGCATCGCGATCCAGCCCGTCCCGTCGGTCCGGTAACGCCCGGTCAGCTGGGCCGCGGCCTGCTTGACCACCGCGTCGAGGATCAGCACGGTCTGGTCGACGCCGACGTCATGGGCGTTGATGCCGGGCCCGCGGGCGGAGGCGAGCAGCGTGCCGTCGCCGGCCACCAGGGCCACGTCGGTCTTGCTGTTCCCGCCGTCGATGGCCAGCACGGCCGGCTTGAGTTCCCGCGGCCGAGACCGCGGCAGCAGCGGATTGCCGGAAAAGGACTCAGCCAAGGCCGGCGCCGCCCAGGGCGAACGCGAACAGGGATGCGGCGCTGTAGTCGTCGGCGGGTTCCACTGAGGGCCAGGAGACCACGTTGTCCTCATAGCCCACGGTCGCGTTGTTGAACGGCGCGAACTGGCCCGCGCTGCACGCCCGCATCCCCTGGACCGTGCCCAGGCCGGTGAAGTTGCCGATGCTGCTCGGGCCGTCGGTGGTCGCCCCCAGCTGGATGGCGCCGCGTCCGGTGAGCGAGCCGGCCAGGTTGGCGATCTCGCTCTGCATGCAGTGCGGGAACACTGTGCCCGCGCCGACCACGAACGAACTGCCCCAGGCGTTCGCGCCCAGCGCGAAGTTCAGCTGCTGCTGCGCGAAGGACTCGAACGCGTTCGAACCGCCGTACTTCTGGTACAGGGCGTCGGTGATGAACAGGCCGAACGCGTGCGGCGAGGCGTCCGACGCGCCCAGCTGAGTGCCGAGCGCGAACGGGTCGGTCTTAGCCCAGTCCTCGCCGGTCCGCAGCTGGGCGGCCATGTCGTCCAGGAGCGTGGCCGGGGCGATCGCCGGTTCGGTCCCCGCGGGCGCGGCTTGCATGGCCTGCAGCAGTTCGGCCTCGGCCACCGCGCCGTCGTCGTAGAGGTTGAACGTGTCCCCATCGGCCGGATGACCCTGGGCGATGTACGCCCGAGCCCAGCGGGCCGCGGTGGCCAGGTCCGCGCTCAGCTGCGCGGCCGGGGCGCCGGTCGCCTCGTCGGCCAGGACGATCTCGGCCGCGCCCCATGCCATGTCGCTCTTCCACTGCGTGGCCGGGTAGTAGTCGTGCGGGAACGCGGTGACGAGCTGCCCGACGTTTGTGGTCTTGGCCATCGCGTACACGCCCCGGGCCAGGCCGAGCAGGCCCTGGGCGTGCGCCGGGTCGGCGCCAGCGGACAACTGCGCGCCGAGCGCGAAGTCGGCGGCGAACCGGCCGGCCAGGTCCGGGCTGACCGGCTTGCCGGGCGCGGCCGCCTCGAACACCGGCCGGTACTTGACGAAGTAGGCGGTCGGGCCCGGGTTACCGCCGGGACTAACGTTCATCCGGTCCTCGTCCTGGGGCAGGAACCAGAAGTTGTAGTCGCCCTGGATGGTGTTGCTGGCGTTGCCGTTGCCGATCCCGACCTGCGCGTACAGCACCTTGAGCATGGGATTCCACAGTTTGGTGACCCACTGCAGGCCGAACTCGGCCTCGGGCTGCAGGGCCGGGTAGGAGCCGGGGAAGTCGCGGGCCGCGATCAGCATGAGCGCGTCGGTGTAGCTGGCCGTGTAGGCGAACTTCTCGTACCCGCCGCCGGCGTCGAACCAGCCACCCGCCACGTTCACCGGCCCGCCGATCTTCTTCAGCGTGCCGAGCAGGTTGTCGTTGCTGTCGTAGGACGGTTTCGCGTAGACCGAGGCGGTCTCGTCGGTCAGGTTGGCGGGCTGGCGGCCGAGGACAGACGGAACGACGTCCGGGCCGTCCCGCTCGGAGGTGAAGTACCGCACGGCGTTGTCCACCAGCTGGCGGTACAGCTCGGCGCCGGTGCCCACCTCGAACGCGGGGGAGGCCGCCGCGGCCGGAGCGGTGACCTTGACCTGGTAGATGCCGGGCACACGAAGGCCCGAGAAGTTGAGCTGGTACACGGCCCGGTACGCCGAGTTCCACGACCCGACGTCGTCGGTTGACGTCCCCCGGTAGGACACGCCGTACGGGGTGGTGACCTCGAAGCTCACCGAACGAACCGGCCCGGCCAGCATCACGTAGGCAGTCTTCGGCCCGTCAGACGGATAGCCGACCTGGTTGACGCGGACCTCTGGCGTCCCTCCCGAGGCCGCGGAAGCGGCCGGGGCAGCAGAAACAGCGGGAACAACGGCAGCCAGCGTGATGCCCGTTGCCGCCAGGATCGTCGGCCAGGTGCGTCTCATCGGTGGTTCTCCTCACGCCCACGACAGGTAGTGCGCGTTCTCGGCGATCAGGCGGTCGGTCAGGCACTGCGCCGTCTCGGCCTGGCCGACCAGGGGGTGCGCCAGCAGCGCGTCGTACACCCGGTCGCGCCCGCCGCGGATCGCCGCGTCGAGCGCGAGTTCCTCATACGCGTACACGTGCGCGATCAGGCCGCGCAGCAGCGGCTCAACCGGATCGACCGGGACCGGTACCGCGCCGCCGCGGCCGATCACGGCCGGCACTTCGATCACCGCGTCGGCGGGCAGGAACGGCAGCGTCAAGCCGTTGGCCGTGTTGACCACCTGGACATCGCGCCGGTTGCGGGTCAGCGAGAGGAGCAGGTCCACCGCTGCCTCGGAGTACCACGCGCCGCCGCGCTGGGCCAGCTGGGGCGGCTTGGTGGTGACCAAGGGGTCGGCGTACAGCGCGAGCAGTTCGGTCTCCAGCTGGGCCACTTCCTCGGCCCGGGTCACCGCTTCTCGCTGCCCGGCCACCACCGTGTCGTGGGCGTAGTAGTAGCGCAGGTAGTACGACGGCACCATGCCGAGCCCGCGGATGAAATCCGCAGGCATCCCGGTGTGCGGCGCGATCTCGTCCGCCTGGGTGGCGAGCAGGTCGGGCAGCACGTCCTTGTCGTCCACCAGTACCGAGCGTTCCCAGGTCAGGTGGTTCAGGCCGACGTGACCGAGCCGGACCTGTTCCGGAGGCACACCCAGCAGGGCAGCGAAGTGACGCTGGAATCCGATCGCCACGTTGCACAGGCCGACGGCCCGGTAACCGGCGGACAGCAGCGCCCGGGTGACGATCCCCACGGGGTTGGTGAAGTCGATGATGAACGCTGAGGGCGAAGCCCGGCGGCTGGCCCGTTCGGCCAAATCCAAGACAATGGGTACGGTGCGGAGCGCCTTGGCCAGCCCGCCCGCCCCCGTCGTCTCCTGCCCGACGCAGCCGCAGTCCAGCGGCCAGGTCTCATCGCGCTGCCGGGCGGCCTGACCGCCGATCCGCAGCTGGAACAAGATCGCGTCGGCACCGTCGGCGCCGTCGTCCAGGCTGGCGGTCCAGCGGACCCGGGCCGGATGGCCGTGCGCGGCCATGATCCGGGCCGAGACCGGACCGACCACGGACAGCCGCGAAGGGTCCGGGTCGACCAGGACCAATTCATCGACGGACGGCAGCAGCCGCCCGATGCCGTCGGCCAGTTCCGGCGTGTAGGTGGACCCGCCGCCAATCACCGCGAGCTTCATGATGCGAAGGCCCTCACTTCCGCGCCCGTCTGGGCTACATGGCAGGCCACTTCATGGCCCGGTTGCAATTCCGCCAGAGCGGGGGTGACGGCCGAACACGTCTCGATCGCCAGCGGACAACGCCAGCGGAACCGGCAGCCGGGCGCCGGATCGATGACCTTGGGCGGCTCGCCGCGATCGTTCACTTGCGACAGCG
>CAVUNL010000004.1:0-37532 GCA_963742795.1 uncultured Actinomycetes bacterium | reverse complement strand
CCTGCTCGACCGCACTCGAGAACTCGCCGCCGCACTCGCCAACGCCGGCCCTGACCAAGACCGAGCCAGTCAGGCGGGTTTACCGTAGTGTCATGCGGGGCGTCGCATGGTGGGGAGTAGTCTCTGCGGTCGCGGCTCCGGTCCTGCTGATCGGCGGGTGGACGGTGGCCGCCGGGCTGCAGCCGCAGTTCGACCCGGTGGCCGACACGGTCAGCGCGCTGGCCGCGATCGGCGCGACCGACCGGTGGGTCATGTCCCTAGTGTTCGTCCTGGTCGGCGTCTGCTACATCGTCACCGCGCTGGCGCTGCGGCCAGCGAAAACCGGCGGGCGGCTGATCCTGATCGCGGGCGCGATCGCGGGCATGATGGTCGCGGCCAACCCGGAGCACGCCGGGGGCTTCGGCTCGGTCCCGCACTTCGTCTTCGCCTCGCTCGGGTTCGCCGGGCTGACCCTCTGGCCCGCCGCAGCCGCCAAGCGAGGCCCCGCGGTCCCGTGGGCCCTGCGGCCGGTCCCGGCGGCCGCGGCCGTCGCGGTGCAGTTCGCCCTGCTCGCCTGGTTCGGCACCGAGCTGATCCTGGCGGCAGGCAGGTCGGGCTGGCCGAGCGGGTCATGGGCGGCGCCCAGGCCGCCTGGCCGCTGGCGGTGGTGCTGTCCTGCTACCTCCCGGTCAGGGTACCCGTCCCGGCCCGGGAGGTTAACCAGGCCAGCAACGCATAGGCCACGGCGGCCGCCGCGGCGCCGAGCACCGAGCCGGCCACCACCTGCGCCACGCTGTGGTCCTTCACCGCCACCCGCGCCCAGCCGAGCAGCCCCACGAGCACGTAGCCACCAAGCACCAGCGGCCCGTACGTCAAAGCCAGGATCGTCACCGAACCAGACGCCACCGCGCAGTGGATGGAGATCTTCCACACCGTGGTGATGCCGGCCAGCACCGCCACGCTGGCCAGCATGAAGGCCAGGTAGCCGGTCAGCAGGCGCGGCGCGCCCAGCACCAGCAGCAAGATCAGCCCGACCGCGACCGACGCGGTGATGAAGGCCAGCACCAGCAGCCGCGGCGCCGCGCCCCCACGTTCCGGTCGCTCCACCGGCCGTGCCGCACGCCGCGGGAGATGAACACGGTCGGCAGCACGGCGGTGAACAGCGCGGCCAGCAGCCCCCAGCCGATCCCCGCGCGCCCGTCGGCGTGCCAGCCGATCGCGACCACGGTGACGATAAGCCAGTTCTTCGGCTCCAGCCAGTAGGTGCACCGCCGGGCCCAAGCTTGACGCGCGCCCATGGGCAGAAGGTACCGTCCCCGGTATGGCGGCGCGAAGCGGCAGGCAGTTCCTCGAGCGGCTATCCGCCGCCCGCGTCCACGTCGAGATCCAGGGCGAGACGGTCACCGGGCACCTCAACGATCATCCCGCCTTCCGCAACGTCATCGCCAGCTACGCCGACCTCTACGACATGCAGCACGACCCCGCCTACCGCGACGTGCTCACCTACCCGTCCCCGAAGACCGGCGACCCGGTCGCCACCTCCTTCCTCGCCCCGCGGACGCCAGAAGACCTGGACAAGCGGCAAAGCGCGTTCAAGGTCTGGGCCGACCGCTCGCTCGGCATGCTGGGCCGGACCCCGGACTACCTGAACAGCGCGCTGATGGCACTGGCCTCGGCCGCTGACTGGTTCGCCCAGGCCGACCCGGCCTTCGGCGAGAACATCCGCGCCTACTACGAGAAGGTCCGCGAGGACGACCTGCTGTGCACCCACACGCTGGTCCCGCCGCAGGCCAACCGGGCGGTGGCCGCCAGCCAGCAGGCCGGCGGCGCGCTGATGGCCCACATCACCAAAGAAGACGACAACGGCATCGTCGTGCGCGGCGCGCGGCTGCTGGCCACCATCGGGCCGTTCGCCGACGAACTGCTCGTGTTCCCCTCGACCCTGCTGCGCAACACGCCCGAGGACAAGCAGTACTCCTTCGCCTGCGCGATCCCCAACGACGCCCCCGGGCTGCGCTACCTGGCCCGGGAGCCGCTCGACTACGGCCGTCCCCGGCACGATCACCCGCTCGGGTCCCGGTTCGAGGAGTCCGACGCCGTCGTGGTGTTCGACGACGTGCACGTGCCCTATGAGCGGTGCTTCGTGCTCGGCGACCCCGAGCTGTGCAACGGCTTCTACACCCGGACCTCGGCCGTGGTGCACATGACCCACCAGGTCATCGAGCGCACCACGGCCAAGACCGAGTACATCCTCGGCCTGGTCAGCCTGCTCACCGAGGCCATCGGCATCGAGCAGTTCGGCCACGTCCAGGCCGACGTCGCCGAGGTCATCACCACGCTGGAGATGCTCCGCGCGTTCGGCCGCGCGCGCGCTGGCCGACGCCGAGCCGAACGAGTTCGGCGTGCTCACCCCGGCCTGGGCCCCGCTGAACGCGGCCCGCAACCTGTACCCCCGGCTCTACCAGCGGTTTCCCGAGATCTTGCGCAAGCTCGGCGCGTCCGGCCTGATGGCCACGCCCACCGAGGCCGACGTGACCGGCCCCGCCGCGACCGACATCGAGACCTACCTGCAGGCCGCCACGCTGGGCGGCGCCGAGCGCGTCAGGCTGTTCCGGCTGGTCTGGGACACCTGCATCTCGGCCTTCGCCAGCCGCCAGGCGCTGTACGAGTACTACTTCTTCGGCGACCCGGTGCGGATGGCGGGCGCGTACGTGGCCAGCTACGACCGCGAGCCCTACAAGGCCGCCGTCCGCGCCTTCCTCGAACGCCCCTGACCGGCGCGCCGCCGGCCCCCGGACGCAGCGTACGAGCTACTATCTCGGTAAATGCAGGGCCGGGTTTGTCCCCCCGCCGGCGGAGGAGATTATGCGCAGGAGTACGCTGATCCTGTTCTTGTGGCTGATCATCGGCGCCGCGGCCGCTGGTCAGCGCGGGTACTTCAGCGCCTCCCCCTTCGGCTGCACCCAGGGCGCGACGATAGCCGTGACCATCGCCGCGGGCCCGCTCAACTACATCGGCCTGAACCCGAAGATCTCCTGCACCGCCCCCAAACCCAGCGGCTGAGCTCCCGCTCATTGCTGTGCTCATTCCTGGCCGCGCGCACCACGTTCCGTTCGGTCAAAATCTCTTTTTTATCCGAACGGACCGTGGCTTACCGCGGCGAGGACCGGAGCTTGTCCTCCGCAAGCTGGCGCAGGCGGTAGCGCTGTGTCTTGCCGCTGATGGTCTTGGGCAGCTCGGCCACGAACTCGACCACCCGCGGGTACTTGTACGGGGCGATGGACTGCTTGGCGAAGTCCTGCAGCTCGGCGGCCTTGTCCTGGCTCGCGGCCGTTCCCTCGCGCAGCACCACGTAGGCCTGGACGATCATGCCCCGGTCGGCGTCCGGCGCGCCGATCACGGCCACCTCGAGCACGTCCGGGTGACCCAGCAGCGCCTCTTCCACCTCGGGCCCGGCGATGTTGTAGCCCGCCGAGATGATCATGTCGTCGCTGCGGGCCTGGTACCAGTAGTAGCCGTCGGCGTCCCGGGTGTAGGTGTCGCCGGTGATGTTCCAGCCGTGCTGCACGTAGACCTGCTGGCGCGGGTCGGACAGGTAGCGGCAGCCGGTCGGGCCCTTGACCGCGAGCCGGCCGCGCTGGCCGTCGGGAACCTCGGCGCCGTCGGCGTCCAGGATTGTCGCCCGGTAACCGGGTACGGCCTTGCCCGTCGAGCCGGGGCGGATGTCGCCGTCGGCGGCGCCGATGAAGATGTGCAGCATCTCGGTCGAGCCGATGCCGTCGATGATCGCGATGCCGGTGGCCTCGCGGAAGTCCTCCCAGACCGACTTGGGCAGGTGCTCCCCGGCCGAGATGCAGCGCCGCATGTTCTTCAGCGAGGACGCCTTCCCCGCGGCCAGCATGGCCCGGTAGGCGATCGGAGCGGTGGACAGCACGGTGACGCCGTGGGCCGCGATCGCGTCGGCCAGCTCGGCGGGGGTGGCGCGCTCGATGAGCAGCGTGGACGCGCCCGCGCGCAGCGGGTACAGCAGCAGCCCGCCCAGCCCGTAGGTGAAGCCGAGCGGCGGAGTGCCGGTGAACACGTCATCCCGGTGCGGCTTGATCAGGTAGTGGGAGAACGTGTCGCAGGTGGCCAGGATGTCCCGGTGGAAGTGCATGGCCACCTTGGGCTGGCCGGTCGTCCCCGAGGTCGACGCCAGCATGGCCACGTCGTCGGCCGCGGTGAGCACCGGCGTGAACACGCCGTCCTTGGCCGCGCAGCGGGCGGCCAGGTCATCGGGCCCGTCGCCGCCGTAGCACACCGCGGGCAGCCCCGGCGCGCCGAGGGCCAGGTCTTCGGTGATGCGGTAGTCGCAGATAGCCAGGCTCGGCTCGGTCAGCCCGGTGATGGTGGCGATTTCCTTCGGGCGCAGCAGCGCCATCGTGGTGACGGCCACCCCGCCGGCCTTGATCACGGCCAGCCAGGCCGCGGCGAGCCACGGACTGTTCGGGCCGCGGAGCAGTACCCGGTTGCCGGGCTGGAGCCCGAAGTCCTCGGTCAGCACCTGGGCGAGCTGGTTGGTCCGGCGGACCGTCTCGCCGTAGGTCCACGTCTGCGTCGTGGAGCGCAGGCAGGGCCGGTCCTCGCCTTCGCGGACGGCCGTCGCGTCGAGCAATTCGGCGGCGCAGTTCAGCCGCTCGGGGTACCTGAGCTGGGGGAGGTCGTAGAGAAACTCCGGCCACTGATCCTGCGGGGGCAGCCGGTCACGGCAGAAGGTGTCGGTGTACGCCGAAGGGGAGAGCCACATCTGGCCGCACCTCCTTGTGTCCCGTAGGGTAGGTCAACAGTATTTACGTTCTGTGACGGGAGTCAAGAGATCGCCATACCAGGAGCGCCCGAGATGAGCCCGTTCCGTGCTTCGGCCCCGCTGACCAGCCAGTGGCAGCACTTCCGGTTCGCGCTGGCCGACGGCGTGGCCACCGTGACCCTCGACCGCCCGGACAAGCTCAACGCGCTCACGTTCGAAGCGTACGCCGACCTGCGCGACCTGCTCGCCGAGCTCCCGCAGCGGGGCGACGTGCGGGTCCTGGTCGTGCGGGGCAGCGGCCGGGCGTTCTGCTCGGGCGGGGACGTCAACGAGATCATCGGCGCCACCTTGTCCATGTCCCCGGACCGGCTGCTGGCCTTCACCCGGATGACGGGCGAGGTCATCCGCGGCATGCGCGAGTGCCCGGTGCCGATCATCGCCGCCGTCCACGGCATGGCGGCCGGGGCCGGCGCGGTCATCGCGCTCGCCGCGGACTTCCGGGTCTGCACCCCGGCGGCCCGGTTCGCGTTCCTGTTCACCAAGGTCGGGCTGTCCGGCGCGGACATGGGCGCGGCCTACCTGCTGCCCCGGCTGGTCGGGCTCGGGCACGCGACCCGGCTGCTGATGCTCGGCGACACGGTCAACGCGGACGAGGCGTTCCGGATCGGGCTGATCTCCGAGCTGGCCGAGGCGGACGCGTTCGAGGAGGCGGTCGGCGGGCTGGCCCGCCGGCTGGCCTCCGGGCCGACCCAGGCCTACGCGCAGACCAAGGCGCTGCTGACCAGGGAACAGGACATGAGCCTGTCGGCCGCGGTCGAACTGGAGGCGATGACCCAGGCCCTGCTGATGAAGGGCCAGGACTACGCCGAGTTCCACGCCGCGTTCACCGCCGGCCGCCAGCCCCAGTGGCAGGGCCGCTGACCGGTGCCGACCTAGGCTATGTCCGTGGAGACTTTCACCTTCCTCTTCACCGACATCGAGGGCTCGACCGCCCTGCTGCGGCGCCTGAGAGAAGGCCTTTACGCGCAGGTTCTCGCCGATCATCGCTCGCTCATCCGGTCGGGCCTGACCGCTCACGGCGGCCGGGAAGTGGACACCCAGGGAGACGGGCTGTTCGCTGTGTTCTCCTCACCGAGCGCCTGCCTGGCCGCGGTCATGGATATGCAAAATGCCCTGGAGACTCACGCCTGGCCCGGCGGGGAGCACGTCCGGGTGCGGATGGGCACCCACACCGGCGAAGCGTCACAGACCGCCACCGGACTGATCGGCCTGGATGTCCACCGCGCCGCCCGGGTGGCCGCGGTCGGGTACGGCGGCCAGGCCCTGATGTCCGAGACGGCCGCCGCCCTGGTGCGCGACAGCCTTCCGGCCGACGCGGCGCTCAAGGATCTCGGCGTCCACCGGCTGAAGGACCTAGGACGCCCGGAACGCATCTTCCAGCTCCAGGCCCCGGGCCTGCAGGCGGAGTTCCCCCCGTTGCGCTCGCTCGGCAACCCGGCGCTGCTAAACAACCTCCCGGCCCAGCTGTCGACGTTTATCGGACGTGACCGGGAGTTGTCCGAAGTCCGCGCCCTGGGGGAGTCCTCCCGCATGGTCACCTTGACCGGGGCTGGCGGGTGCGGCAAGACCCGGCTGAGCCTGCAGGTGGCGGCCGAGATGCTCGACGGCGCCGGCGACGGGGTATGGCTGGTCGAGCTGGCCGCGGTCTCCGATCCGGACGCCGTGCCGTCGGCCATCGCCGGGGCGCTCGGGATTGCCCCGCAGGGCGGCCGGGCAGCACTAGAGGCCCTGCTCGATGCCCTGGGTCCGCAGGACATCCTGATCGTGCTGGACAACTGCGAGCACCTGATCGACGCCTGCGCCAAGACCGCCGATGCCCTCCTGCGGCGGTGCCCGCGGGTGCACCTCGTAGCCACCAGCCGCGAGCCGCTCGGCATCTCCGGAGAGACCATCTACCGGGTGCCGTCGTTGTCGCTTCCCGCATCCGACGGCTCTGTGGCGGCCGAGTCTTCAGATGCCGTCGCGCTGTTCGTGGACCGGGCCAGGGCCCAGGGCGCCGGGCTCACGGTCAGCGAGGAGACGGTCCCGGTCATCGTGTCGGTCTGCCGGCGGCTGGACGGGCTGCCGCTGGCCATCGAGCTCGCCGCCGCCCGGTTGCGCTCGCTGTCCCTGGACGGCCTTCACGACCGCCTCGACCAGCGCTTCCGCCTGCTCACCGGCGGGAGCCGTACCGCCTTGGCGCGGCAGCAGACGCTGCGGGCGACCGTCGACTGGTCCCATTCACTGCTCAACGGCGCCGAGCAGATGCTTCTGCGGCGCCTGTCGGTGTTCGCCGGGACCTTCGATCTCGACGCGGCCGAAGCGGTCTGCGGCTTCGGTGACATCGCAGCGTTCGACGTCGCCGAGCTTCTTGGTGCGCTGGTGGACAAGAGCCTGGTCGTGGCCGAGCCAGCCGGAGGCTCCCTGCGTTACCGCCTGCTGGAGACGATCCGCCAGTTCGCCGCGGAACGCCTCGCCGAGGCAGGCGGGGACGAGGCCGCCGCCGTCGCGGCGGCCCACGGCCGGCATTACCTGTCCGTCGCCGAGGCGGCGGCCCCTCATCTGAGGGGATCGGACCAGGGCAACTGGTTCGCCAGGCTGGACGCCGATCAGGCGAACCTGTGGCGTGCGGCCTGGTATGCGTCCAGCGTCCGGGGCGGGACCGAGCAGGTCCTGCGCCTTGCCGTGGCCCTCGATCGTCACTGGATAGTGCGTAGCCGGGACCGGGATGGCCTGGCCCTGCTCACGCCGGTGCTCGAGCGGCCCGATGCCCGGACGGACCCGCTGCTGTTCGGCAGGGCCCTGAACGTGGCCGCGATCGTCTCCCGCGTCTCCCACATTGCGTCGGCGCTGCGGTACGGCGAACTGGCGGTCGAACTCGCCCGCCAACTGGACGACGGCCGGCTGCTCATCGAGACCCTGGCGGTGCTCAGCTCCGTCTGCTACTTCGCCGGCGAGGCCGAGCGCGGCCTGCCGCTCGGCCAGGAAGCCGTCGAGCGGGCCCGGTCGCTGGCCGATGACGTCCTGCTCGCCGAGGCCCTGTCCGGGTACCTGCTGTGCATCGACCTGGTCGACTCGGTCCGTTCTGGGAAGCTGTTCGACGAGGCTATCGCCTGCACCGAGCGATCGGGTGACCAGCTGTTTGCTGGCTTCCTGCACAACGACGCCAGCGTGCACGCGCTCCGCGTCGGGGACATCTCCGCCGCCCGGGCCCATCTGGAAGCGGCGGTACAGGCCTCGCGGGCGAACGGGCAGAACAGCTACGAGATGGCGGTCAACCTGGGCTGGGTGCGGCGCCTGGACGGCGACCACGACGGCGCGCGGTCCAGCTTCGAAGACGCGCTGCGGATGAGCCGCCGCAGCGGCGAGCGCTTCGGCATCGCCTACGCCGTGCTCGGCCTGGCGTGCCTGGCCGCGGATGCGGGCGAGTGGTCGCAGGCCTGCCTGCTCCACGGCATCGCGCAGGCCGCCCTCGACCGGACCGGCGAAGCCTGGCAAGAGCCTGAAGCCGGGTATCGACGCGAAAGCCTTGCGCAGGTTCGCGCGCACCTCGGCCAGGAGCAGTCCGAACGGGACTACGCCCGGGGCCTGGCGCTGACCTCCGATGAGATGCTCGACCTGGCTTCCCAGAAGGACCCGCGCTAACGCCATCCCGGCCCGCCACGACGCGGTGCGCTGACGTTGGGATTACGCTTGGCACCGGATAACGGAGGACGGGAACGCCGTGACGCGAGGAGATCCGATGAGCGTTCTGCCGGACATGGGGCTGCCGAACACCATGTCCGAGAGCGAGTATGACGCCTTGCCTGAGGGCGTCGCCCGCCGCATCGAGGTCGTTCACGGTTACGTGATCGTCTGCGAGTCGCCGACGCCGCAGCATCAGCAGGTCGCTCGCCGACTGGCGAACGCGTTCGAGGCTGCCCGGCCCAGCCACCCGTGTACGCGCGTGCAGATGGAGACCGATGTCGTCCTCTGGCATGTGCCCAAGTACACCTTTAGGCGCCCCGATGTAGTGTCTATCGCTGCAAGGAAGACAGGAACGCCGAGCCGGAGGCCGCGGATCTGCTCCTAGTCGTCGAGGTGTCCTCGCCGTCGACCGACCGGGAAGATCGAGTCGACAAGATGGCACAGTACGCTGCCGCCGGGATACCTGCCTACCTAGTGGTGCGCATGTCAGCTGCGGGAGACATCATCGACGCACGGGAGTTTCATCTGGACGCTGCCACACTCCAGTACCGGATGGAAGGACTATTGGAGCACGGGGTGGTGCTGTCTCACCCCTTCAAGGTGGCGGTACCGTTCGAAGAACTGGTCGATTAGGTTCGGAGGCTCATGGCATCGACCGAGAAGATCGAGGCGTTCCTCGCCGAACCGCGTAACGTCGTCGTGGCCGGGATCCGCCGCGACGGGCGCCCGCAGCTAAGCCCCAACTGGTTCTACTGGGATGGCGAGCGCTTCTACGTCTCGACCACCAGAAGCCGGGCCAAGTACGCGATCTTCCGGCGGGACCCGCGGGCCCAGCTGCTCATCGACGACTCCACTGGCTTCCGCGCGGTGCTGGTCCCGGCCACCGTCGAGATCCGCGAGGACATCGCCGCCGAGCTGCCTCGCTTCCGGGCCATCCGGGCGAAGCACGGGATGAAGATCCTGGAGGACCAGGAGCACCTGCGGTCCCTGGAAGCCGAGGGCCGGGTGCTGCTGGCCATCACCCCCGACACGCCGCCGTCGGACTGGACGACCTGGGGCCTGGACTGAGCGTTACTCGCCGGGCACGGCGACGGCCTCGAAGCGCTCGGCCAGCCAGTCGGTCTCGTCCATCGGTCACATTCTCCCGTGTCGGCCGTTCATAGCGCCGTGAACCGCCAGCCCGCCCCGGATGTGACCAGGAGGTCGGCTACTCCGTCTTCCGCGCTATCCCGAGGATCCGCGGCGCCACGGGCCAGGCCCAGGCGTCCGGCGGGAACCGGAAGCCACGGATCTTCTCGATGGTGAAGACCTGATCGATGGCCGCCCGGGTCTGACGCTGGGGGTGGCACCCGCCCATCAGCCGCGGCCACACCAGGTCGGCGGCCTGCTGGAACCCGGCGAACAGGAAGTCGCGGCTGCGCACGTGCTCGTAGAAGCGCAGCTCGCCGCCCGGCCGCAGAACCCGGCGAAACTCGGTGAGCGCCGCCGCGGGGTCCGCCACCGAGCACAGCAGCCCGGACACGACCACGGCGTCGAACGAGCCGTCCGGCACCGGAAGCTCGTCCGCGGACCCGTCAGCGACCCGGATCGGGACCGGAGCCGCCGCGGCCGCCTCGACCGCGCGGCTGCGCAGGTACGGCTCGGGCTCCGCCGCGACGACCTCTTGCACCGAAGACGGATAGTGCGGGAAGTTCAAGCCGTTGCCCGGGCCGACCTCCAGCACCCGGCCGGACAGCCCGGCCAGCATCTCCCGCCTGAGCTCCCTGTTACCGCGTTCCTCGTTCCGCCCGCCGAACCGGGCGAAGTACCGCGCGAAGAGCGGATTGTTCACCAGCGTCATGCCTAGTACTTATCACCTTGCCGTCTATCGCGGCCGGGTCCACTGTGTCGCGGCCCTGGCTGATCGTCTCGCTGACCAGTTTTGCATTGCGGTGAGCGCTTCGGCGGCCTGGGTGGCCCAGCACCCTTGGCCCTCGGGGGCCAGGTCGGTGACGGCCTGCAGTTCCCCGGCGCGCATGCGCAGCACAGCTGGTGGCCCGCCGCGGTGTAGATATCATGCGGCGCCCAGGCGTCGTGCACAGCGACCCGCCGAATGAGGGAGCACGCCCATCGCCTCGATCGCCGGCTTCCCTCGCCGGGGGTGGACCATCAGCTGGCCGGCTCGGTCATGTCCGCGGCCATGCGACGCGCCAACCGCAAGGACCTCAGCAAGCTCCGGTCCATCCTCGAGGCCGGGTAGCGAGCTCAGCGGTACAGTTCACGGGCGATGATCGAGCGCTGCACCTCCGAGGCACCCTCGTAGATGCGCGGCGCCCGCACCTCGCGGTACAGGTGCTCGAGGAGGTGGCCCTGGCGCAGCGCCCGCGCCCCGTGGATCTGCACCGCCGCGTCCACCACGAACTGGGCCGCCTCGGTCGCGAACAGCTTGGCCATGGCCGACCTCGCGGTGATCCGCGCCTCGCCCGCGTCGTAGGCCGCCGCGGCCGCGTAGACCAGCAGCCGCGCGGCTTCGGTCCGGGTCGCCATCTCGGCCAGCAGGTGCGAGATGGCCTGCTGATCCTTCAGCGGGCCGCCGAACGCCATCCGGCTCCCCGCGTGCCGGACGGCCGCGTCAAGAGCGGCCTGGGCCATGCCCACCGCGAACGCGCCGACGCTGGGCCGGAACAGGTCCAGCGTGCGCATCGCCACCCGGAAGCCGCGATCCGGCTCGCCGAGCAGCTCGGTCCGGCCCACCCGGACACCGTCGAAGACCAGGCTGCCGATCGGATGCGGGCTGATCATGTCCAGGTGCTCGCCGCGCAGCCCAGCCCGGTCGCCGGGCACCGCGAACGCGCTCACACCCCGGGCGCCCGCACCGGGCGTGGTCCGGGCGAAGACGGTGTAAACGTCGGCCTCGGGCGCGTTGGAGATCCAAGTCTTCTCGCCGGTCAGCCGCCACTCGTCGCCGTCCGGCTCGGCGCGCAGGCTCAGAGCGGCGGCATCCGAGCCGGCCTCGGGCTCGGTGAGCGCGAACGCCGCCACCGCGTCCCCGGCGGCTATGGCGGGCAACCAGCGCCGGACCGTGTCCTCCTGGCCGGACTGCAGGATCGGGTACGCGCCCAGGCCCTGCAGGGCCAGCGCGGTTTCCGCCTCGGTGCTCTGGGTGGCCAGCGCCTCCCGCAGCAGGCACAGGTCCGTAGCAGCCGCCTCCCGGGACAGACGAGCCGATACCGGGAAACAGCCGCGCGAGCAGGCCAAGCTCGCCCATCGCCTTGATCAGCTCGCGGTTCACGTGGCCGGGCGGCCCGGCCTCCGCGAGCGGCCGCAACTGCTCAGCAGCCATCGACCGGACCTGGCCGGCGAAGGCCCGCTGCTCCTCGGTCAGCGCGAACGCGGTCATCGGGCGTTCTCCGCGGTTGTGGCGTCATCCGCTGTCGCCCCTGGGCGCCAGCGGGCGTGCGCGGTGCGCGGCGTCCCGGCTCGGATCAGCTCGAGCCGGGGTCTGGGGCCGTCGGTGCGCCCGCCCTGGGGCCGCCGGCGGCCCGCGGCGAACGGGTCCGGCCAGACCGCGCCCGGTCCGGTGTAGTCCTGCTCGGCGGCGGCGTGCAGAGTCCACTGCGGGTCGTACAGGTGGGTCCGGCCGAGTGCGCACAGATCGGCCCGGCCCGCCAGGATGATCGAGTTCACGTCGTCGTAGGAGGAGATCGCGCCGACCGCGATCACCGCCACGCCGTACTTGGTGCCGATCTCGTTCCGGATCCGGTCTGCGTACGGCGTCTGGTAGCTGCGGCCGAACGCGGGCTTCTCGTCGCTGACCACCTGCCCGGTCGACACGTCGATGCCGGCCGCGCCGTGCTCGGCGAACGCGCGGGCGATCTCGACCGTGTCGTCGATGTCCATGCCGTCCGGGTGCCAGTCGGTGGCCGAGACCCGGACCGTCATCGGCCGCTCTTCCGGCCACACCGCGCGGATCGCGTCGAAGACCTCGAGCGGGTAACGGAGCCGGGCGGCCAGCGATCCGCCGTACTGGTCGGTCCGCTGGTTGGTCAGCGGGGACAGGAACGAGGACAGCAGGTAACCGTGCGCGCAGTGCAGCTCGAGCAGGTCGAACCCGGCCCGCGCCGCGGCCCGGGCTGCGGCGACGAACTGGTCCTTGATCTCGGCCAGCTCCGCGGTGGTCAGCTCGCGCGGGGTCTGGTTCCGTGCCGAGTAGGGCAGGGCCGAGGGCCCGCAGACCTCCCAGTTGTCCTCGGGCAGCGGGACGTCCATCCCCTCCCACATCAGCCGGGTGGAGCCCTTGCGGCCGGAGTGCCCGAGCTGGATGCCGATCTTGGCCCGGGTCCGGTCGTGCACGAAGGCGTTGATCCGGCGCCAGGAGTCCTCCTGCTCGGCGGTGTAGATCCCGGTGCAGCCGGGCGTGATCCGCCCAGTGGGGGAGACGCAGACCATCTCGGTCATGACCAGTCCCGCGCCGCCCAGCGCCTTGCTGCCCAGGTGCACCAGGTGGAAGTCGCCGGGCACGCCGTCGGCGGCCGAGTACATGTCCATCGGGGAGACGATCACCCGGTTGACCAGTTCCAGCCGGCCGATCCGGAACGGCTGGAACATCGGCGGGCCCGCCTCGCGGGCATCCTCCTGGCTGGCCGCGAACCACTGGTCCATCGCGGCCACGAACTCCGGATCGCGCAGCCGCAGGTTGTCGTAGGTGACCCGGCGGCTGCGGGTCATGATGTTGAACGCGAACTGGTGCGGGTCCTGCCCGGCGTACTGGCCGAGGTTCTCGAACCACTCCAGGCTGGCCTGCGCGGCGCGCTGGGTCGAGGCGACCACCGGCCTGCGCTCGGCCTCGTAGGCGGCGAGGCCGACGTCGACGCTGTCCTGTTCATGCAGGCACGCGGCCAGGGCCAGCGCGTCCTCCATGGCCAGCTTGGTACCCGAGCCGATGGAGAAGTGCGCGGTGTGCGCGGCGTCGCCGATCAGCACCACGTTCTCGTGCCGCCAGGTCTGGCACCGGACCGTGCCGAACGTGGTCCAGCGGGAGTTGTTGGCCACCAGGCTGTGCTTGCCACCGGGCCCGCCGAGCATGTCGGCGCACAGCTCCCGGATGCGCTCGATCGAGGCCTCGTCGCTCTGCCCCGGTGTCAGCCCCGCGGCCTCGGTGAACCCGGCCCGCTGCCAGACGTCCTCGTGCATCTCCAGGATGAAGGTGCTGGCCCGGTCGCTGTACGGATACCCGTGCACCTGCATGATCCCGGCCGGGGTGTCCAGGATGTAGAACTTGAACGCGTCGAAGACCAGGTCCGTGCCCAGCCAGATGTACTTGCACCGGCGCCGTTCCAGATTTGGGCCGAACGTAGCGGCGTACGTCGCCCGGGTCAGCGAGTTCGCTCCGTCGGCGGCTACCACCAGGTCGTAGTCCGCGGCCAGGGCTGCCACGTCCGGCGCCTCGGTGTGGAACAGGACCCGCACGCCCAGTTCCGCGCAGCGGGCCTGCAGGATGGCCAGCAGCCGTTTGCGGCTCATCGCGGCGAAGCCGTGCCCGCCCGAGGTGAACGTCGTGCCCCGGAAGTGCACGTCGATGTCGTCCCAGCGGGCGAACTCGTGGCGCATGGCCTGGAAGATCTCGAGGTCGGCATGCTCGATGCCGCCCAGGGTCTCGTCCGAGAAGACGACGCCGAAGCCGAACGTGTCGTCGGCGGCGTTGCGCTCCCAGACAGTGATGTCATGCCGGACGTCGAGCTGCTTGGCCAGCGCCGCGAAGTACAGCCCGCCCGGGCCGGCGCCCAGAACCGCGATCCGCACGGTGCTCACTCCTTCCGTGCCTGCCGCCCCGCTGCCTAGACCCCGATGTTATGCCGGATCTTCTACGATCGTCAACAGAACGCAATATGCGGCACTCTGACGGCTCTAGACGACCTATTCCAAGGGTCCAATCCAGCGTTTGCGCCCCCGTTTGTGCCGATAGGCGCCCGGGCTCGGCGTTGAACCCAACGTCGAGCCGGGGAATGACCTGCTGATGAGCGCTCGGGAGCGCGCGCCGTGGCAGCCGACGGCCCGGTGCGCGCATCCGGCTGTGCAAAGCCCGTGTTGCCCGAGGCAAGTATGCCGAGTATTATGCTCGGCATGATGCTTGGCATGGTAAGGTCATGAGTATCCCGCACGTCCTCCTGGCGCTGCTGGCCGAAGGACCTAAGTACGGGCTGCAGCTGCGGGAGGAATTCGAGGCCGGGACCGGTGAGGTCTGGCCGCTGAACGTGGGTCAGGTGTACAAGACCCTGGGCCGACTGGAACGCGACGGGCTGGCTGAATCCGACGGTACCGGGCAGGACGGGCCGCAGAAGCGGTTCCGGATCACGCCGCGGGGCGCGGAGGCGCTGGCTGCCTGGCTGCGCACGCCGCCAGACCTGACCTCCCCGCCGCGCGATGAGCTGGTGATGAAGGTGCTGGTGGCCGCGCGGGTGCCCGGTACTGACGCGCATGAGGTGATCCAGGCGCACCGCATGTACCTGGTCGAGCTGATGCAGCAGTGGACGCGGCTGAAGGAGGGCGAGGCCCGGGATGATCTGGGCCTGGCGCTGGTGGTGGATGCGGAGTTGTTCCGGCTGGACGCGGTGACCCGGTGGCTGGATGCCGCCGATACGCGGCTTAAACGGGCCGCTGCCGAGCCTTCCGGGCCCGCCCCGGTCCCCGCTGCGGTTCCGCAGCTTCGCCGGCTGGGGGCACGGCGGTGAGCCGGCCGGGACGGGGCGGGGAAGGCGGGAGCGCGGTGAGCGTGCTGGAGTTGCGCGGCGTGTCCAAGACCTACGGGCAGGGGCCTGCCGCGGTGCACGCGCTTGGCGGGGTGGATCTGTCGGTGCAGGCCGGGCAGATGGTGGCGGTGATGGGGCCGTCCGGGTCGGGCAAGTCCACGCTGCTGACCATCGCCGGGAGCCTGGAGGACCCCACCAGCGGGGAGGTGCTGGTCTGCGGCATGGCGCTGGCGGGGATGCCGCCGGGCCGCAAGGCCCGGCTGCGGCGCCGGGTGATCGGGTACGTGTTCCAGGATTTCAACCTGCTGCCCGGGCTGACCGCCGCCGAGAACGCCGCCTTGCCGCTGGAACTGGACGGCGTCGCGGTGCCGAAGGCGCGCGCGGCCGGGCTGGCCGCGCTGGAGGCGCTCGGCGTGGCCGGGCAGGCGGGCCGGTTCCCCGATCAGCTGTCCGGCGGCGAGCGGCAGCGGGTCGCCATCGCCCGCGCGGTGGTGGGAGACCGCCGACTGCTGCTGGCCGACGAGCCATCCGGCGCCCTGGACTCGGTGAACGCGGACGAGGTGATGCGGCTGCTGCACGAGGCATGCCAGCGGGGCGTGGCCGCGGTGGTGGTGACCCACGACGCGCAGCTGGCCGCCTGGGCCGACCGCGTGGTATTCCTGCGCGACGGGCGAATGACCGGCCAGACCACCCGGCCGCCCGGCCCCGAATCCCTCCTCACGCCCAGGGAGATCCGGTGAGCACCGCACTGCGCGACCCACCCGACCTGGCGGGCGCGGGCGGCGGCATCGTCGCCCGTCGTGCGGTGGTCCGCTGGGGCTGGCGGCTGTTCCGCCGCGAATGGCGCCAGCAGCTGCTCGTGCTCGGCCTGCTCACAGTGGCGGTCGCCGCGACGATCTGGGGCACCAGCGTGGTCACGAACGCGCAGCTGCCGAACCCCAATGACGCGACGTTCGGCACCGCTGCCGCGCAGGTCACGCTGCCCGGCGCCGACCCGCACCTGGCCGCCGACATCGCCGCCATCCAGGACCGCTGGGGTCCGGCAGATCTCATCGAGAATCAGAACATCACGACCGGCACCACACAGCCCGTGCAACTGCGCGCCGAGAATCCGCACGGGCACTACAGCTCTCCGCTGCTCAGCCTGGTCAGCGGCACCTACCCGGCCGGGCCCGGTCAGGTCGCGCTGACCAGCCAGGTCGCGAGCCTGTACGGCGCGCACGCGGGCGGTACCTGGCAGGCGGCCGGGACGACCTGGCGGGTGACCGGCATCGTGCAGGACCCGAGCAACCTGGCGGATGAGTTCGCGCTGGTCGCCCCGGGCCAGGTCACGCACCCCAGCCAGGTGATCATGCTGCTCGGCTCTTCCCCAGCCGTCCAGCAGGCGATCAGCGGCGGCAATGGGACGCTGCCCGGTGTCCCGGCGGCGACGTTCGTGTTTCCCTCAGCTTCCCGGACCGGGCCCCCGCCGGCGACGGTCATCCTGGTGGTGGAGGTACTCGGCCTGGTGTTCATCGGACTGGTGTCGGTGGCCGGCTTCTCGGTGATGGCCCAGCGCAGGCTGCGTGCCCTCGGCATGCTCAGCGCGATCGGCGCGACCGAACGCAACCTCCGCCTGGTCATGATCGTCAGCGGCCTGGTCGTCGGCGTGGCCGCCGCGCTGGCCGGGGCGGTGCTCGGCTTCGCCGCCTGGTTCGCCTACGTGCCGACGCTGCAGCAGGCCACCGGCCACGTGGTCGACGCGGCGAACCTGCCGTGGTGGGCGTTCGCGCTCGGGGTCGTATTCGCGGTCGCGACGTCGGTGCTGGCGTCCCGCCGCCCGGCTAAGACGATGGCCGCCGTCCCGGTGGTGGCCGCGCTGTCCGGCCGCCCCCCACTGCCGAAGGCGGTGCACCGCACCGTCCTGCCCGGCGTCATCGTGTTCGCGGGCGGCGTCGTGTGCCTGGCGACCGCCGGAGGGCTGGCCGGGGCAGGCGGCAACGGGGCCAGTCCCGCGCTGCACTTGGTGGCCGGCCTGGTCGCCGTGATCGTCGGCATCGTCCTGCTCGCCCCGCTGGCCATCAGCATGCTGAGGGCCAGCTCCCGGCTGCCGGTCGCGATCCGGATCGCACTGCGCGACCTGGTCCGCTACCGGGCCCGGTCCGGTGCCGCGCTGGCGGCGACCACGTTCGCCGTGTTCCTGGCCATGGGGATCTGCGTCGTCACCAGCGTCCAGTTCGAGAACGTGCTCGCCTGGACCGGCCCCAACCTGTCCAGCAGCCAGCTGATCGTCTACGCGCAGCCCCCGCAGGGCGCCCCCCCCGCGACGCCGCTCACCAGCACCCAGCTCGCCGAAGTGAGCAGGCACGTCAGCAGTCTCGCCGCCAGCCTGCACGCGCAGTCCGCGGTACCACTAGAATCCACGGGCGCCACGCTGCATCAGGCGGGTGCGCAGGCCCATAAGGACTTCACCGGCACCGTGTACGTGGCGACCCCGCAACTGCTCGCCACATACGGGATCACGGCCGGCCAGATCGCTCCCGGCACCGATGTCCTTACCATGCGGCCAGGCATGGCCAGCCTGCCGCACATAGAGCTGACCTGGGGAAACTACGGCGTCCAGCAAGGTCCCGGCGGCCTGGTCCGCAAAGACAGCGTACTGCCGAGCTGTACGCTGAGCAGCGACTGCCTGGCCAGCCCCAAGATGCAGACGGTCAGCAGCCTGCCCAGCGGCACCTCCGCGCCGAACACGGTGATCACCGAGTACGCGGTGAGCAAGTACCAGCTGCAGACTCAGCTGGGCGGCTGGCTGATCCAGGCACCCGCCCCGCTCACCGCTACGCAGATCAACGCCGCGCGGCAATTCGCCCTCACCTACGGGGCGACGGTCGAGACCGAGTCGGGCTCGCTCGGCCCCGGCGAGATCGCCGACGGCGCCACCGCGCTCGGTATCGTCATCGCGCTCGGCGTGCTGGCCATGTCGGTCGGCCTGATCCGCAGCGAGGCCGCGCAGGACCTGCGCACGCTCACCGCGACCGGCGCCAGCGGCACGACCCGGCGGATGATCACCGCCGCGACCGCCGCAGCGCTCGGCCTGCTCGGCGCCATCCTTGGCATGGCCGGCGCGGTGATCGCCGGGCTGGCCTGGGCCCGCAGCAGCCTGTCCGTCATGTTCGGTGACGTGCCGCTGACCGACGTGCTGATCCTGCTGATCGGGCTGCCGCTGATCGCCACCGCCGCCGGCTGGCTGCTGGCCGGCCGCGAGCCGCCGCTGATCGCCAGGCAGCCGATTGAGTGAGGCCCGCGGGCGGACTGAGGTTGCATAGTCACGTCGCTGACATGTGCGGGACATCAGAGCGCGCAGCTCAGGTGTCCCGCATGGTCGGCAGGCGGAAAGCCCGGCAAGGGCGATCAAGCGCCCATACCGGGAGCGGATCTAGCCAGCGACCGCGCGCCAAATCATCGAGTCGGTCAACGACACGTTCAAGGGGCAACTTGACCTGGAACGCCGCGGTGGGCACACCACGCCCGGCGTACTCGCCCGTATCTTGCAACGCATCCTCGCCCTGACTGCAGCCATCTGGCACAACGACCGCACCGGCCAGGCCGTCATGCGCTCCTTGGTGGCTTACGATCACTGACCGCTTGGAATAGGTCGTCTAGGCGGCTTGGCGCGGTATGCCGGTCTTCGCCGGTGCCATCAGCGCTGGTTAGCTGCGGGGTGGCGCGTCGGGTCGATACTGAGTGCGCTGGAGCGCGCGGCCAGGTCCTCGACCCGCTCTGGTGGTATGCGGTGGTCGGCCAGCGGGAGGCCGGCTTCGCTGCGTCACAGCACGTCGCCGAGGGTGCTGCCGCAGACACGTGGTCCCCTCGGAGAAGCCGGCGACGATCTCGCGCAGCGCCATCCACCAGAAGCCCGCGACCCGGTTGTCCTCCGGCCGGAAGCACCGCATCCCCAGGACCTGCAGGGCAGGGGTCTGACCGTTGGGCCAGACGATGAGGCCCCAGATGAGGTAGCCGATACCCAGCGTGATGATGACCAGCGGAATGGCCAGGAAGAAGGCCCCGATCCGGCGGCCCGGGGTGGCCAGCTGGGTGCCCTGCGGCAGCATCAGGCCGGACTGCTGGTCCAGGTACATCCCCGTCGGGGTGGGCTGGCCGCGGTCCCGGCCGTAGCCGGTGGGCGGCCACTGCCGCTGCGCCCAGAAGTAGAACCCGCCTGCCGCTGCCGCGAGGACGAGGAGCCCAATCAGAAAGAAAGACATGGCGAACCCCCTTTCACCCGCGCATCTCGGGCTGCGCCAAGACTGCGCCATTTTCAGGCTTTCGGCCCGGTCGGCGGCCCCGCAAGGGCCGAAGGCACGGTTGGCAAGAGCCCAAGGTCACCGGTCATGGGCTCACTTTGCGGGCCGACGCTTCGATCCTCAGCCGACGCGCCAGGTTGCTTGGACTGATGTGGGACTTAGACAAGACCCCTCTACCGAGGCTTGTGGACCACGGGCCTCATTCCTCATGCGCCTCGGAGGTCGCAAAGCCCCCGTCCCGATACGCTCGCGCTGTCCCAGCCGGAGCAGATGCCACTAGATGTATCGAGGTCAGTCGTTGCGCTGGCTGACACTGGCCGCCGGGGCGAGTGTATTAATAGGGAACATCTGGCCTCCGACCGGTAGAAGGTTCATTCCGAGACAAAGGGGGGCCCAGTCATGGCCGTCACAGTGCTCAGTTTCGACAACCCGGAAGTAATGCGAGTGCCGCAGGTCGACCGCCTCAACCTGTTCTTCTGTTCCGGCGTCGCCCTAGTCAACTACACCGGCACTGGTGATGACTGGCGACGCGATGACCTGGTGTTCACCGTGCCCAGTGAGCAGCCCGGCGTTGGCAATCCGCCGCCGCTGGCCATTCCCAACTTCGCGGACTCGGTGGTGACGGTCGTCCCGGCGACCATCCAGAACGATGATCCCGACGACCGGGTGGGGTGGGGCATCGACAACGCAGACAGCGTCCTCGACGGCAACAACATCCAGGTGACGGCGAGGATCGTGGTCAAGGGAGACGGCGCAACCGTGCTCCGCGTCGCCTACCACGCAGTGATCCTGGGCTGACGGGCAACGCCGATAGGAGGGGCGGGCGCTGGGTCGGGGACGCCCGCCCGACCACGCCGGGCGCCGGGTTCTTGGTCGCCAGCGGACAATGGATTCCGCCGAGACCTTGTGCCGTAGCTCAACGAGGGCGGATGACACGCCAGGCCAGAACCGGCCAATGCTGCGGCCACCCTGCGTCTCGCGCCACCAAAGCGCGACCCTCGCCTGCATCTCGGTCCGGATGACCTGTATCCGCAGCAGCAGGTGGATTCTGACCAGCAGGCCAGTGTCAACATTATGCTCATGACGATGTGTCACAGCGTGAAGGTGGCCTCGATCATGAGTCGGCGCGGTGGCTTGGTCGGATGGTTGGGGGATTTATCCAACATGGCTCTAGTCCGCGGGACGCTACAGCGCGCCGTGGCTGGGCGGTGACGTGCGGCCGGGGAGCTGGCGCGCGTTTGCAGACGTGCCCAGTCGCATAGATGCGCGGCGACGTGCTGGTCAGGCTGTCATCAAGGCATGCTTGGCGGGCCAGATAGCGGCTTGCCCGAGGTGTGCCCACCGACCCATACCGACATGTGGGCCGGTTCCAGGGCCTGCTGCACGACTCCGGCCAGGTCATCGCAGACCGAGTCCAAGTCGATCGCGTCTTTCAGGCGGGCCGCGAACGCGGCCACGGTCTGGTCCGCGTCGTACCTGGCCCGGTTGAACCGGCGGTCCACCGCCCGCTGCACCCGCCGTCGCAGCGGGCTGAACAGCGCCGCGGCGGCCAGCGTGGCTACCGCCACCGCCACCGGGGTATGGACCGACAGCACCCGGGTAGCCAGCAGCACCAATCCGGTGTACACCCCGACCAGCAGGCCGGTGATGATCGTATAGGCCACGGTCCTGGAGATGATCCGGTCGATCGCATACAGCCGGTACCTCAAGATGGCGATGCCGATGGCCAGCGGGAGGGCCAGCCCGATGCCAGCCGCCACCGCCGCGTCGAACAGGATCTGCCCGCTCCTGGTCACGACGGATACGGGTAGCAGCACGACCAGCAGGGCCAGGCTCAATAGCGCGGCGTAAGCGAACCACTTGAGCTGCAGCCGCTCCTCACCTGCTGACCGCCGGTATCTGATGAACACGCTCGCCGCCGCGGCGGCCAGGAACGCCCATGACAGCAACCATGCGCTGTTGCCCAGCTTGCTGTCCCGCGACAAGTCGATCATGCTCTGGATGCGGGTCGGATTGGGGACGCTGGGCAGTCCCGTCACCGTGAGGGCGCCGGGAGTAAGCCAGTTGACTAGCAGGAACAAGACTCCCAGCCCTGTGCCGATCCAGATGACCACTCGCCACCGCCGGGTCAGCGGCCGACCGTTGGGAAACAGCAGCAGCAAGAACGTCAGCAGGCCGCCGGGGAACAGCAGGATCAGCGACCAGTTGACGAACCACGCCGCCCACACCGCCGCGCCGGGATGGGACGGTCCTGCGAGCCCATGCCGCGCGTACTCCCCGGCTAGGCCGCGGCACGCGGCGACGAGCCCGATGCCAAGCAAGAGCCAGCCGATGGGGTTGGATGGCCTGCGAGACGCCACTACCGCGCCGACGACCGCGTAGGCGACCAGGAACCGGTCGGGCCCGAAATCGGCGGTGACATCAGCCAGGTCCCGGTTGCGCACGGCCAGGACCCGCGCCGCGGCGAACCCGGCGACGCTGACCGCGGCGATCACCCAGGCCATTGCGGCCAGACGCGGCTTCACGCCGGCTCGACGTATGCCTACGGCCACGGTCATCGTTTTCCCTTGATCTACCGGCGCCGTTTCAGTCTCGGTCTGGAACCGGTAAAACGCTACCCAGCCACCGTTCCGGGAACGTTACGGCTTCCACCGGAACCACCCCGCCCGTAGCCATAGAAGCCAGGCCGTGAACCGCCAGACTTCATCGCGGTGGCCGCTTGCCCCTTTGGGGACAGGTACGTCCATGTTCTGAGCAGTTGGCGGCGGGGCGCGATGCAATGGAGGCAGCTTGCCATGGTCGGGCCGCTCCCGTATGGCACTGGGAGTAGTCGAGATTTTTGGGCGAAGGCCGGCTCAACCAGGCCGAGCTCGACGAGCGCGTCGCGCAGGCGATGAACGCCAAGACCCGCGGGGACCTGAGCGGGCTGTTCGATGACCTCCCTGAGCCGGGGCCGACGGGGACCCCAGGGATGCCGGTGCGTGGCCCGCGCGGCCCCGCGCACCCTGGTCGCCCGTACGTGACCCCCTTCGTCCTGGTTCTCCTGGTCGTCGTGATCACAGCGGCCGGCACGGCCGGCGAGGCGGGTTTCGGGCAGGTGCCCGGGATGAAGACCTGGCTGTGGACCTCGGCGCGCTAGCGGGCGGCGAACGCGTTTCTAGGCTGTCTCGGGGTCAGGCAGATCCGATGGCACGAGCTCGAAGGCCTCGGTTGCTGCCGCAGTACGCAAAGTGCGGTCGAAGGCCGCGAATTCCGTACAGTTTTCGTCGACCCGGCGTACCGCCAGGGCGGCGGACAGCTGGACTGCGTCATAAGCGCGAAGGCCATGCGATGCGCACAGCCTGGCCGCCTCGTCGAAGAGACTCCCAGTGACTGCGACGGCGACGAAACGCGGGGGCTCAGCGTCGGTCCCGAAGTAATCGGCCTCGAAATCGGCAGTCAGCAATCTCGCGTCGCCAGCGGACAGTTCGCCCATGCGCTGCTTGCGCCACAACGCCGCCGGAACCTCCACCCTGGCCAGCTGCGCGACAGCAATGCTCACTAGGCCGCGGACCTGCTCGTGGCCTGCCTCATCCGCGTAAAGCTTCACGAGCGCCGAGGAGTCGGCGAACGTACTCAACGGTCTTCGCTGACCAGCTGTGATAGCGCCGTCCCAGCGCCGGCGCGCCTACGGGCGCCAGCGGCCTCCTCGCGCGGCGGACGCCTGCGCCGTTCCCCGGGCTCGACCAGCAAGCCGGCCTGGTCCAGGCGTTCCCGCAGGCGCTCGGCCTCGCTGCCGGCCAGGCGCGGATTCGTCGCGGCGTCGAGTACGGCGGTCACGTAGTCATTCATGCTGCGGTGCTGCCGCCGGGCAGCACGGCGGACCCGTTCGATGAGGTCGGCTGGCGCTCGCCACGTCATCTGTTCCATGCCTCTATGATAGCAGGCATGCATTCATCTGCCTCCCTCACTAGGGTGCACTTATGGACGTGGAGCGGATCAACCCGGCTGAGCTCGCCCGGCCCTCAGGCTTCTCCCATGCCGTGGCCGCGACCGGGGGCCGGACGGTGTTCCTGGCCGGCCAGGTCGGAATGGACCGGGACGGGAAGCTGGTGGGCGGCGGCGTGGTGGCCCAGTTCGAGCAGGCCCTGGTCAATCTGCTCACCGCGCTGGCCGCGGCGGGCGGCCAGCCGGCCGACCTGGTCAGCGCGACTATCTACATCGTCGACCTGGAGGACTACCAGGCCCACGCTAGGGAGATTGGCGCGGTCTGGCGACGGCGGGCCGGCGCCGAGTACCCGGCCATGGCGGGTGTGGGCGTGACCCGGCTGTGGGACCCGGAGGCCCTGGTGGAGATCCAGGGCATCGCGGCGGTCAGCTGGCCATGACGCTTGTCACGTAGGCCCGCGCCGGTTCCTCGAGCATCGACCGCAAGGCGAAGAACTCCTCAGCGGCGCGGATCCCGATCCACCCCGCAGGCAGCAGCTCGGCCGGCAGGCCGGGATCCAGGTAGGGGAGCTGCCGCCAGTCGGTGAGTACCCGTACGTACTGGGCGAAGGCTTCCTCGCCGCTGCGCGGGCCAGTCCGCTTCAGCTGCGCCAGGGTCGGCTCGTAGGCCTGGCTGAACACGAAATACCGGCGTTCGAGCTCGTCCAGGTCCCACCAGCGGGCAATCTTGTCCGCCGGGTCCCCGAAGGCCAGGTGATCCGCGTGGAACAGGTCAGCGTAGGAGTCCAGCCCGAGCCGTTGCAGCGTCTCGGCGGTCGCGTCGTCCGGATGGGCCGGCACGATCCACACCCCGGGCGCGACCATCCCGAACCCCAGCCGGGTCAGCTCGGACCGCAGTACGTGCCGCCGGTGGCGCTCCGCTTCCGGCACCGAGAACACCGCCAGCAGCCAGCCGTCCGCGAGCACTGCCCGCCGTCGCCGGAAGATCCGCGCGTCACCTTCCCGCAGGATGGCCAGCGCCTCGGCGGACAGCTGGTAGCCCGCCGATCCCTCCTGTCGCCGTGCTTCCAGGATGCTCCGCCGCTTCAGCCGGGAGATAGCCGAACGTACCGCGGGCTCGTCCACTCCCAGGTCGGCGAGCAGCCGGATGAGCGCCGCGACCGACAGCCAGCCCCCGTCGGACCGGGCGTAAAGCCCGTAGATGGTCACGATCAGGTGCCGTAGCCGCGCGGACCGGGCGGTGGCGTCCCCGCCTGGTCCGTTCGTTTCCGCTACGGCCGTCACCGGCTCACGATACCAACTGCGTCCGCGCCCGCCGAGCCCTTACAGTCTGCTCATGGCCGATGAGGGCACCGAGCTGCCGCGTGAGGGTACCGAGTTGCCGGACTACGCCGACCTGCCGGCCGCCGCGCACGGCGGCCGGTCCGCCTGGGGCCTGTTCGGCGCCGACGACAACCTCGGGCTGGTCAACCTGATGACCGCAGACCGGATCGCGGCGGCCGCCAGGCTGGTCCGTCGAGGGCAGGTGTTCTGCCTCGACATGCCGCTGGGCAGCATCTCCCCGGCCCTGGCCACGTTCCGCGGGCCGCCCCGGCACCATGTGCTGCACACGCCCGGGACGGCAGGCTTCGACGACGTCTACGACAACTTCTACCCGCAAGCCTCCAGCCAGTGGGATTCTCTGGCCCACTACGGCTACGCGCCCGACCAGCTGTACAACGGCGCCACCGAGGCCGAGGTGCTGGCCGGCACCCGGAACACCATCGACCACTGGGCCCGGCACGGGCTGGCCGGCCGCGCGGTCCTGCTGGACGTCGGGCGGGCCATGCGGGCTGCCGGACGGCCCTACGATCCCGGCGGCCCCGTCGCCATAAACGTCGAGGACCTGGAACTGGCCCGGCGCCAGGCCGGGGTGGAATACGCGCCGGGCGACATCATCTTGCTGCACACCGGCTTCGCCGCCTGGTACGTCGAGCAGCCCGACCAGGTCAAGCGCCGGCTGCACGGCAACGTCATCGCGCCCGGCGTCGCGCACACCGAGGCGATCTGCGAGTACCTGTGGAATAGCCACTCGGCGGCCATCGCCGCCGACAACTTCGCCGTCGAGGTCTTCCCGGCCGACTACAGCCCGGGGACGCATCCGTTCGGCTTCCTGCACCACGTGCTCATCGGCCTGTTCGGCATGGCCCTGGGCGAACTGTGGTGGCTCGCTGACCTGGCCGACGACTGCGCCGCCGACGGCGTCTACGAGATGTTCTTGGTCAGCGCGCCGCTGAACGCGCCCGGCGGGATCGGCTCACCCGCCAACGCAGTCGTCATCAAATAGCGTAACCGCCGTAACGATGCGGGAACGGTCAGACCGTAACATGGCTCTCGGAGCAGACGAAGGCCCGAGGGGTGACCGATGGCAGCGTTCTGGCGCGCGTGGTCGATCTGGGCCGTCACGGCGGCGGCGTCTGCGGCCGCGCTCGTGTCCAACGTCCTGTACCCGCTGCCCGCGAACCTTGCCATCCAGGCCGGGAGCGGACTGGATGGGGTAGTCGGGGGCGTGTTCATCGCCGCCTTCGCCACGGTCGGCGCGCTGCTGGCGTGGAAGCGGCCGGGGAACCCCATCGGATGGCTGCTGTCGGCGACCGGAGTGGCCTACGCCGCAGGGGCTTTCAACGTGTTGTTGTTGCACTTTCACCGGACGCTGACCCTGGCCATCTGGCTGGGCTGGACCTTCCTGCTGGGCATCGGGCTGTGCGTGTTCGTCGTGCTGCTGTTTCCTACCGGGCACCTGCCCTCGCGCCGCTGGCGGCCGGTGGCCTGGGCCGCCGGGGCGGGCCTGGCCGGGTGGGCGGTGGGCGCTTCGTTCGCCCCTACCATCTTCACGAACAGCCCGTCGCCGCCGAACCCGGTCGGCGTGCCCACGCCGGCCGGGGACATCCTCTACGTCGTGGCGGCGGGCGGCGGGCTCCTGATCGCCGTCACCGGCCTGGCCGCCATCGCGTCGCTGGTGTTCCGTTACCGGCGCGCCGGGACGGCCGAACGCGCGCAGCTGAAGTGGCTGGTCTACGCGGGCGCCCTGATCGTGGCGGCGCTGGTCGCCGAGGTGCTGCTCCAGAAGATCATGGGCACAGGCACCGCGGCCAACAACCTCCAGAACGCGATAAGCACCGGCTCCATCGCGCTGGTCCCGCTGGCCATCGGCGTCGCCGTCCTGCGCTACCGGCTGTACGACATCGACCGGATCATCTCCCGGACCCTGGCCTACGCGATCGTCACCGGCTTGCTGATCGGGATCTACGCCGGCCTGGTCCTGCTGGCCACCGAGGTGCTCGGGATCCACAGCGCGGTAGCGGTGGCCGTCGGCACCCTAACCGCCGCCGCGCTGTTCAACCCCGTGCGGCGGCGGGTGCAGCGCCGGGTGGACCGGCGCTTCAACCGGGCTCGGTATGACGCGGACCGGACGGTCGCCGCGTTCGCCGCCCGGCTCAAGGACGCGGTCGACCTGGATACGGTCCGCGCCGACCTGGCCACGGTGGTGCAGACCGCGCTGGAGCCCGCCCACGTACGGGTCTGGACCAGGGAACGTCAGTCCGTCGATACGGCCCGCACCGCGGCCCGGATCGCGTCCTCCAGCCCCTCCAACGGGACCTTGCCGTCGATGCGCTCGCCGTCGACATAGAACTTCGGGGTGGCGTTCACGCCGTCCGTGACCCCCTCCTGCACGTCGCGCTCGATCTTCGCGGCGTACGCGTGGCCGGTGACCTCGTCGCGGAACCGGCTGACGTCCAGGCCCACGTCCGCGGCGCAGTCCAGCAGGGAGTCCAGGTCGAGACGAGACGCGGGCTGCAGCAGTCGCTCGTACATCTCCCAGAACTTCCCCTGCGCCCCGGCCGCCTCGGCCGCCTCGGCGGCCTGCTCCGCGTGCGGATGCAACTGGACGATCGGGAAGTTCCGGAACACGAACCGGACCGTGTCCGGATACCGGGCCAGCATCTCGTGTACGTCCCGGGCCGCGCCCCGGCAGTACGGGCACTCGTAGTCGCCGTACTCCAGGACCGTCACCGGCGCGTCGACCCGGCCGAGCACATGGTCATCGGCCGTCACTTTAGTTACCGCGAACTCCTCCACGACAGCATGGTACGCAACGGTGAGTCAATCTTTGACCTCCCGCAGGCGGCCGGTCTCGACCTCATAGACGAAGCCGCGCACCGAGTCCTTGTGCGGGATGTAGGGGCTGGCCTTGATCCGGGCGATGGACTGGCGGACGTCGGCGTCGACGTCCGGGAACGACTCCAGGGCGAACGGCGGCCGCAGGCCGGTGTCGGCTTCGATCTGGGCCTTCACGTCGTCGTCGTGGAAGGTGAGCATGCCGCAGTCGGTGTGGTGGATGAGGATGATCTCGTTCGTGCCGAGCAGGCGCTGGGAGATGACGATCGACCGGATCGCGTCGTCGGTCACCACCCCGCCCGCGTTGCGGACGACGTGCGCGTCGCCCTCGGACAGGCCCAGAAGCCCGTAGGCGTTGAGCCGGGCGTCCATGCAGGCCACCACCAGGACGTGCGAGGCGGGCGGCATGGGCAGGCGGCCCGCCTCGAAGCCCGCGGCGTACCGCTCGGCGTTGGCCACGAAGGTGTCGGTGCTGCTCACGGTTTCCTCCCAGGGGAGCACGGATCTGGCCTCGCTGGAACGTATCCACTCAAACCATAACTTAATCCTGATATATCAGACCAGGATTAGCGGCTTTGCCAGTGGGACTCCTGAGGAACCTCAGCTCGAGCTGAGCCGGTCGATCAGGTCCTGGTGCAGTTCCCACAGCCGCTCGGGCAGGTGCTCGCCGAACATCGCGAAGAACTCGGGCATCCGGTCCGCCTCCAGCTTCCAATCGTGGGGGTCCACCGTGAGCAGGAGGTCCAGGTCGGCCTGGCTGAGCCGCAGGCCGTCGAGGTCCAGCGCACCCGGCGCCGGGAGGTTCCCGACCGGTGTCGCCACCGCCTCCGCGTCGCCGGACAACCGCTCGACGATCCACTTCAGCACCCGGCTGTTCTCGCCGAAGCCGGGCCACACGAACCGGCCGTCAGCGTCCTTGCGGAACCAGTTGACGTAGAACAGCCGCGGCAGCTTGCCGGGGTCCGGGGCCGCAGCGCCGAGCGCCAGCCAGTGACCGAAGTAGTCGCCCATGTGGTAACCGCAGAACGGCAGCATCGCGAACGGGTCCCGGCGCAGCTCGCCCACCGTCCCCTCGGCCGCTGCGGTCTTCTCCGAGGCTACGTTCGCCCCGAGGAACACCCCGTGATCCCAGCCGAACGACTCGATCACCAGCGGCACCGTCGTAGCCCGCCGCCCCCCGAACAGGATCGCCGAGATCGGCACGCCGGCCGGATCCTCCCACTCCGGCGCGATGATCGGGCACTGGTCGGCCGGGGTGGTGAACCGGGAGTTGGGGTGCGCCGCCGGCTCGGGCGAGTCCGGGGTCCAGTCCCGGCCCTTCCAGTCGGTCAGGTGCGCGGGCGGAGGGTCGGTCAGGCCCTCCCACCACACGTCGCCGTCGTCGGTCAGCGCCACGTTAGTGAAGATGGAATTCCCCCACATCATCGCGACCGCGTTCGCGTTCGTCTTCATCCCGGTGCCCGGCGCCACGCCGAAGAAGCCGGCCTCCGGGTTGATGGCATACAGCCGCCCGTCCGGCCCGAACCGCATCCAGGCGATGTCGTCCCCGATGGTCTCCGCCGTCCAGCCGGGGACGGTGGGCTGCAGCATGGCCAGGTTCGTCTTGCCGCACGCGGACGGGAACGCCGCCGCCACGTATCGCGGCGACCCGGCCGGGGGAGTGAGCTTGAGGATGAGCATGTGCTCGGCCAGCCAGCCCTCGTCCCGCGCCATCACCGAGGCGATCCGCAGCGCGTAGCACTTCTTGCCCAGCAGCGCGTTCCCGCCGTAGCCGGAGCCATAGGACCAGATCTCCCTGGTCTCGGGGAAGTGCGAGATGTACTTGAGCGAGTTGCAGGGCCACGGCACGTCCGCCTGACCGGGCGAAAGCGGCGCCCCGACCGAATGCACCGCCTTGACGAACGACCCGCTCTCCTCGATCGATCGCAGCGCGGACGTTCCCATCCGGGTCATGATCCGCATCGAGACCGCCACGTACGGCGAGTCGCTGATCTCCACCCCGAGCTGGGAGATGCTGCTGCCAAGCGGCCCCATGCAGAACGGGATCACGTACATAGTCCGGCCGCGCATGCACCCGTCGAAGATCTCCGCGAACGTCTCGCGCATCTCGGCCGGCGCGACCCAGTTGTTGGTCGGCCCCGCGTCCTGCTCCCGTTCGGAGCAGATGAACGTCCGGTCCTCGACCCGGGCCACGTCACCGGGATCCGACACGCACCAGAAGCTGTTCGGGCGCAGCTCCGGGTTGAGCCTGGTGAACGTCCCGTTCTCTACCAGCAGGGTGGTCAGCCGGTCCCATTCCTCCGGCGAGCCGTCGCACCAGACCACAGCGTCCGGCTTGGCCAGCTTCGCGATCTCGCGGACCCAGGCGGCTAGCTCAGGAAGGCTCGTTTTCTCTTGATTATCGGGAAAATCTGCGCTGAACATCGTTGTTTCTCCTGCGTCGGTCCCGGCATCTGGACTATCTGCGTAATTATCTGCGTACCATAGGTGGCTCATGGGGCGGCTAAGCCGCCGGGGCGGAGCGGGGAGCCGTGATGGCCCAGTGGATTGCGTGCACCATGGCCTGCCCGGCCGGGCGGACCAGCACGGTCTCGGTCACCGGCAGTCTGGGCAGGTAGAGCGGCCGCCGGGCCCATCCGGGCAGCAGCGAGACCGCGGCCGCCGCCAGCACTCCGTACGGGGCCCGGGCGAGCACCGGTAGCGGCGGGCGCAGCAGCAGGAACCGGGCCGCCTCGCGAGCCTCGGCGGTGGCGGCCAGCTCCGGCCGGTAGGCCCGGATTCGCTCGGCCAGCTCGGCCTCGGTCCGGGGCGGTTCGGGGACGCCGAGCTCGGTGCCGATCCTGGCCATGTCGGCGACGTACCCGTCGCGCCCGGCCTGGTCCAGGGGCTGGGTGCCGAAGCACGCGTGGGCCCGCAGGAAGCTGTCCGCCTCGGCGATGTGGACCCAGGCCAGCAGGTGCGGGTCGGACGCCGCGTACGGCCGCCCGTCGGGAGCGATCCCGGTGACCCGCTGGTGGACGGCCCGGACCCGCGCGATCGCCTGCTGCGCCTCTACGGTCCGGCCGAACGTGGTCACCCCTATGAAATGGCTGGTGCGTTGCAGCCGCCCCCACGGGTCGCCCCGGTAATCGGAGTGCTCGGCTACGGCGGCCATGGCCAGCGGGTGCAGCGACTGCAGGAGCAGAGCCCGGATCGCGCCGATGAACATCGCCGAATCGCTGTGCACCACGCGGATCGGCCGGTCCTCGGCGAACCAGCACTCGCCGGGGGACCGGGCAGGCGGCCGCGGGCGCGACCTCGCCTGCGGGCCGACGACCCGCTCGACGATCGCCGCGCCGATCCGGCCGCGAACCCGGTCGGCCGCGCCCTGGGCTCTCATCTACCTATTATTGCCCCCCGAACGGACTAGACATTTTCTGCCGAACGGAGCTGGGTGCGTGACCTCGGACACGTTTCCCGCTCGCCGGGGCTACGCCGTGCCTGTCCGCGGGAAGGTCGCTGCGGTCTACAGGCAGCAGCCTAAATTGCCGTAGCTTGCGGGCCTGCGTGCCGCTATCGTCATCCCTGGGGACAAGCAAGCGGGCAAGGGGGCCGCGTGCGAAGGCAGGGGCGAGCCGTCTCGTTTCTCGCTGCCCTGGTCGGCGGCTTGCGGTCAGCCGATCGGTGGATGGGTTTCAGCCGTCCGGACCATCATGCGGTTCAGCCCGGAAACTGGCTGGCCGGTCGATGCGCGCCCAGGTACTCCATTGCGACGCTATCGGTACTAAGCAGCTTCAGAACTATCAGGGAAACACGAGGGGAAACATGGAACCCACATCTGCGGCGTTGACCGAGGAGACGCAGGCCGTCCCGGCCGCGAACTCGGTCGCCCTAGCCAAGACGTACGGGGTCGGCCAGGCGACGGTGCACGCCCTGGCCGGTATCACGGTGACGTTCGAGCGTGGCCGGTTCACGGCCGTCATGGGCCCGTCGGGCTCGGGCAAGTCGACGCTCATGCACTGCATGGCCGGGCTGGACCGGCCGACGTCCGGGCAGACGTTTGTGGGCGGCCTGGACATCGGGACCCTGGACGACGCCGGGCTGACCCGGCTGCGCCGGGACCGGATCGGCTTCGTGTTCCAGTCCTTCAACCTGGTCCCGACGCTGACCGCAGCCGAGAACATCACCCTGCCCGCCGCCCTGGCGGGCCGGAAGGTCGACCAGGAGTGGTTTGGTTACCTGGTCAAGGAACTGGGCGTCGGCGACCGCCTGACCCACCGTCCCAATGAGCTGTCGGGCGGCCAGCAGCAGCGCGTGGCGTGCGCCCGGGCGCTGATCAACAAGCCGGACCTCATCTTCGCCGACGAGCCCACCGGCAACCTCGACTCCAACGCCTCCGGTGACCTGCTCGCGTTCCTGCGGCGCTCGGTGACCGAGCTCGGCCAGTCGATCGTCATGGTGACCCACGACCCGCGCGGGGCCGCGTACGCGGACCGGGTTGTGTTCCTGGCCGACGGCCAAGTGGTAGGTGAGCTCCAGCAGCCGACCGCCGACTCCATCCTGGAGCGGATGCGGACCCTGGGGGCCTGACATGTGGAACGTCACGATCAAGGGCCTGCTGGCCCACAAGCTCCGGCTGGCGCTCACCGCGCTGGCCATCGTGCTCGGCGTCACGTTCATCTCCGGCACGTTCGTCCTGACCGACACCTTGCACAACACGTTCACCGAGCTGTTCGCCAACATCTACTCCAAGATTGACTTCCAGGTCCGAGGGGTTGCGCAGCTCGGCAGCGGCGGCAACGCGGTCCGCAACGAGCTGCCCGAGTCCCTGCTGGCCACGGTCCGCGGCGTGCCCGGTGTGGCGGCCGCCGAGGGCCAGGTCACGGGCTACGCCCAGTTCATCGGCCACAACGGCAAGGCCATCCAGACCGGCGGCGCGCCCACTCTCGCCGTGAGCTTCAACCCGAATCCGCAGTTTTCCAGCCTGCACCTGATCGCGGGCGGCCCGCCGACCACCTCCCAGGACGTGGTCATGGACGCCGGGACCGCGCAGAAGTACGACTTCACCGTGGGTCAGCAGGTCCGCGTCCTGACCGCCGGGCCGACCCAGACGTTCACCATCACCGGCATCGCCGAGTTCGGGACGGCGAACAACCTGGCCGGGGCGACCCTGGCCGCGTTCACGCTCCCGACCGCGCAGGCCATCGCCCAGGAAACCGGCAAGCTGGACGACATCAACGTGGTGACCTCTCCCGGCGCTGACAAGTCCGCGGTCCAGGCGGCCATCGCCAAGGTCCTGCCCCCAGGCGTGCAGGTGGTCACCGGGCAGACGGTGGTGAACGAGAGCACGAACTCGGTCAACCAGGCGCTGGGCTTCTTCTCCACGGCGCTGCTGGTCTTCGCGTTCATCTCCCTCTTCGTCGGCGCGTTCACCATCTTCAACACGTTCTCGATCATCGTCGGGCAGCGGACCCGGGAACTGGCCCTGCTGCGGATCGTCGGGGCCAGCCGCCGCCAGGTCTTCCGTTCCGTACTCGGCGAGGCGGCCCTCACGGGGCTCGTGTCCTCGGTGATCGGCCTGGGCCTCGGCGTGCTGGCCGCGCTCGGGCTCCAGGCGCTACTGCGCGGGTTCGGGATCAGCCTGCCGCCCGGATCGCTGGTCTTCGAGCCGCGCACCGCGATCGTCGGGCTGCTGGTCGGCGTCGGCGTGACGGTCGTGGCCGCGTTCGGCCCGGCCCGCGGTGCCGTGCGCATCCCGCCGGTCGCCGCGCTCGATGACCGCCGGTCCGTCCCCACCGCCTCGCTCCGGCGCCGCTTCATCGGCGGCACGGCGCTGGCCCTGGTCGGCGCGATCCTGTTGGCCATCGGGCTGGCCAAGCCGGCCATCGCGCTCGTCGGCGTCGGCGCCGTGGCCATCTTCCTCGGCGCCGCCACCCTGGCCCCGGCCATCGCCCGCCCGCTGTCCAGTGTGATCGGCCGCCCGCTGGCCCGGGTGCTCGGGGAACCGGGCCAGCTCGGGCGGGAGAACTCCATGCGCAGTCCCCGGCGCACCGCGCAGACCGCCGCTGCGCTCATGGTCGGCCTGGCCCTGGTCGCCGCGATATCGGTGTTCGGCGCCTCGGTCTCCCGGTCGGCCACCAGCAGCGTGGACCAGGCGGTCAGCGCCGACCTCATCGTGACACCCACCGGCGCGGGAGAGCTCAGCAACTCGGCGACCTCGATCGCCTCGGCCGTCCCGGGTGTCACCGCGACCACCACGGTCTACGGCGGGCAGTTCGAGTTCCAGGACACGCTGTCCAAGCTCGCCGCGGTATCCACGAATAACCTGGCCAGCACCGTGATGCTGCGCATGACGTCGGGCACCCCAGCCGCCCTGGACTCCGGTGAGCTGCTCATCGACTCGACCACCGCGCAGAACAAGCACCTGGCGGTCGGCGACACTGTCCCGGCCAGGTTCGCCCTGACCGGTCCGGCCACCCTGCGCATCGGCGGGATCTACCAGGCCAACGCCCTGATCGGCAGCTACGTGGTCAGCTCCGCGTTCTTCCTGTCCCACTACCCGGCCCAGCCTCCGGGCGCGCTGCTGCTGCGCACCAGCAGCACCGCCGTGGACACCGCCGTCACCAACGCGCTGGCGCCGTTCCCGAACGTCCAGGTCCAGACCAGGGCCCAGTACGACCAGGCCCAGGTGTCGGCCATCAACCAGGTGCTCGGCCTGGTCTACGCGCTGCTCGCGCTGGCCGTGCTCATCGCGGCGATCGGGATCGTGAACACGCTCATGCTCTCGGTGTTCGAGCGCACCCGGGAGATCGGCCTGCTCCGCGCGGTCGGCATGGGGCGGCGTCAGGTCCGGACCATGATCCGGTCCGAAGCGGTGATCCTGGCCATCTTCGGTGCCATCATCGGGATCGTCATCGGCACCGGGATGGGCATCGCCCTGGTCTCGTCGCTGAAGAATCAGGGCATCTCCGACACCGTGGTGCCCTACTCCAGGCTCGTGATCTTCTTGATCCTGGCCGCGCTGCTCGGACTGGTCGCGGCGAGCTGGCCGGCCCGCCGGGCGGCCAAGCTGGACGTGCTGGCCGCCATCGCCGCCCAGTAGGTCCGCTGGCAGCGAAATCTCAGCGTACGGGCGGGATCCCGCCCGTACGCTGAGTTATGGCCGAGCGCGCGAAGGTCTATCCGTTGCGGCGAGACCGCTCGCCCCGAGAACCCCGTCCAGAGCCTCTGTGGCGGGAGGCGCTCGGTCAGCGTCTGCGTACGCTGCGCCTGGATCAGCAGGAAACCCTGGCCGAGACCGCGGGCCGGGCCGGGATCTCGCCCCAGTACCTGTCCGAGGTCGAGCGTGGCCGCAAGGAGCCGTCGAGCGAGATGATCGCGGCCCTGACCGGCGCGCTCGGGATCACGCTCATCGGGCTGACCGAGCGGGTGGCCGACGATCTGCGCCGCCAGGAAGCGGCCTGGGCGTCGCGTGCGTCCGGCCCGGTCATGCTGTCGCTCGCGGCCTAACCAGATGCCCCTCGGCTTCCGCCGACCGCTGCCCGAGCACCTGATCGACGAGCCCGTAGGCCAGCGCGGCCTGGGCGTTGAGCACCCGGTCCCGGTCGGTATCCGCGCGTAGCGTGGGCACGGACTGGCCGGTGTGCGCGGACAGGATCGCCTCGATGTCGGCCCGCATCCGCACCAGCTCGTCGGCCTGCAGGATCAGGTCCGGGATCGGTCCCTGGCCGCGCGCGGCCGGCTGGTGCAGCACCACCCTGGCGTGCGGCAGCAGGGCCCGCCGGCCCGTGGTACCGGCCGCTAGCAGCACGGCGCCCACGCCGATGGCCTGGCCCACGCAGGTCGTGGCCACCGGCGCCTGGATGTACTGCATGGTGTCGTACACCGCGAGCATGGACGGCAGGTCCCCGCCCTCGCAGTTGATGTACAGGTTGATCTCCAGGTCCTGGCTTTCCGCCTCCAGGTGCAGCAGCTGGGCGATGAGCGCGTTGGCCACGCCGGGGTCGATGCCGGTGCCCAGGTAGACGATCCGCTCGGTGAGCAGATGCGAGTAGACGTCCATGATCCGCTCGCCCCGCGGATGCTGGGCGATGACGTTGGGAATCGTGTAGCTGCTCATGCTGTGCTCATTTCCGGGCCGTTCAGTGCCTGTCCCTTTAGGCCGATCCGGTGCCGTCTGGCCGGCATGACCTGGCCGAACGACCCGACGATCTCGTCGATGAAGCCGTACTCCTGGGCCTCGGCGGCGGTATACCAATGGTCGTGCAGCGAATCGTCGAAGATGCGCTCCACCGGCTGGCCGGTGTCCTCGGCGATCAGCCCGAGCACCGTGTCGACCGTGTGCCGCAGGTCGTCGGCCTGGACCTCGATATCGACCGCGCTACCGCCGATGCCCGCCGAGCCGCGGTGCATCAAGATGCGCGCGTGCGGCAGCGCGAACCGCTTGCCCTTGGCCCCGGCCGAGAGCAGGAACTGCCCGGCGCTGCAGGCCAGCCCGAGCGCCAGCGTGGAGACGTCGCACGGTACCAGCTGCATGACGTCCCGGATGGCGAGCATGGACGGGACCGATCCGCCGGGGGAGTTGATCCACACCGCGATGTCGGCGGCCGGGTCCTCCACCGCGAGGGTCAGCAGCTGGGTCGCGAGCAGCGTCCCGTTGTCGTCGTCAAGCACCCCGTCCAGCACCAGGATCCGCTGAACCAGCAGCTGCTCCCGGACCCGCTCGCTGAACAGGGGGTTCTTCTCGTCATGAGCCATGCCTCCAGCCTGCGCCATGGCCGCCCTGGAAATCCTCGCCCGCTGCCGTAAGCAGATCTGCTCACAGCAGCGCGGGCCGCGCGATCGCCGTTCCGGCCACTGCCCAAGGCCCGCCAGGACGAGCGTGATAGGGCTAAGGGATGACTGTTGGCAGCTCGAAAACGATGCAGGCGTGGGTGGTCAGCCAGCCGGGACCGATCGAGACCAATCCGCTGAGGTACGTGGAGAAACCTGTGCCGGCCCCAGCTCCCGGCGAACTGCTGGTTCAGGTCCTAGCCTGCGCCGTCTGCCGCACTGACCTGCACGTCAGCGAGGGCGATCTGCCGGTGCACCGTGAGCACGTCACCCCTGGTCACATGGTCGTGGGCCCGGTAGCGGCACTGGGCGACGGCGTTTCCGATTACGCCATCGGGGACCGGGTCGGCGTCGCGTGGTTGCGGTACGTCGACGGGACCTGCGTCTACTGCCGCCGCGGCAACGAGAATCTGTGCCCTAACTCGCTCTATACCGGCTGGGATGCCGACGGTGGCTACGCAGAGTACACGACGGTGCCGGCGGCCTTCGCCTACCGGCTACCCGACGACGTAACCGATGTCGAGCTGGCGCCGCTGCTGTGCGCCGGGATCATCGGCTACCGGGCCCTGCTGCGCGCATCGCTGCCGGAGCGCGGCAGGCTCGGCTTGTACGGATTCGGCGACAGCGCCCACCTGATCGCTCAGGTAGCGCTGGCGCAAGGTGCGACCGTCCACGCCCTGACCCGCGGCGAGGCGTCCCAGCGGCTGGCGCTCGAGCTCGGCGCCGCGTCGGCGAGGGGCGCGTATGACTCCCCTCCCGAACCCCTGGACAGCGCGATCCTGTTCGCGCCAGTCGGGGATCTCGTGCCAGTCGCGATGCGGGCACTCGACCGTGGAGGAGTCCTCGCCGTGGCCGGGATCCATCTGACCGATATACCGTCGCTGAACTACGAGCATGAACTGTTCTATGAGAAGGAACTACGCAGCGTCACCTCCAATACGCGTGACAATGGCCGGGAGTTCCTCGCCTTCGCCATCGGCCACCACGTCCGGGCCACCACCCACGTGTACCCGATGTCACGAGCACAGCAGGCGCTACAGGACCTCAAGGCCGGCCTGTTCGACGGGGCGGCTGTTCTCGTAAACGACCGGGCCACCGTGCCATGACCCAACCATGGTCATCCGGCACGGGTGG